>CAWITY010000013.1:0-102200 GCA_963839155.1 uncultured Acidobacteriaceae bacterium | reverse complement strand
CCAGCGGCGTGTTCAGGCAAGACGATTTGAGGATTTTTCCCCGAGGCCCCGGCAATTCCCTTACGACGGCAGGTACGCCAGCAAGCTGGGCATGGACGCATTTTCCGTTGTTCACCAATAAGTGACTTCCTGCACCTGTCTGTACCTAGCGACAGAGCCTTCGGCCCCGCCGGGCTTCCCTGTCTGAATGTATGCGAGTACCTGCTTCGATCTGGATGCCGAACCTTCAGTCCAGCTCTCCATGATGAACCCGGCATGAAGAATCAAGATTCATTTCTCGCTTGACAATTTTGCCGTGGCGGGCGATTATCTATACGATACACACGTGTGCATTAGGTTGTCGGCGACGCTGATTGTTCGCTTTCGCAGCGCGAGTCGCTGCTAGCAAGCGTTGGAGATGCCGGCTGAACGCCACGTGCAGAGCAGTGGGTGACGCAGCGCTTTCGCGCGCGAGGAGATTAACGATGAGTGATTTGCTTGTTCGGCCGGAGGCATTCCGCGATCGGGATGAAACCCTGGGTTTCGAGTTCATGTCCTTTGGTGTGCACAGCCTGGCCAAGGGCGCCCGGCATCAGGGAGAAACCGGCAACAACGAGCTGGCCATCGTGATTCTGGGCGGGGTGTGCTCGGTGAAGAGTTCGCGCGGCGAGTGGCCCCGCATCGGCGGCCGCGCCTCGGTCTTCGACGGCCTTCCTTACACACTCTATCTGCCCATCGGCAGCAGCTTCTCCATCCTTGCCGACACCGATTGCGAGTTGGCTTTCTGTGCTTGCCGCGCCGAGGAAGAACACCCCGCGCGCCTGGTGACGCCCGACGACGTGGGCATCGAGATTCGCGGTGGAGGCAACGCTTCGCGGCAGATCAACAGCATGATTCCCCCGGCGTTTCCCGCGCATCGGTTGATCGTGGTCGAGGTCTTCACGCCGGCCGGCAACTGGTCCAGCTTTCCGCCGCACAAGCACGATGTCCACAACCCGCCCACGGAAGTGGACCTCGAAGAGATCTACTACTTCCGGCTGGAGCGGCCGGAGGGCTTTGCGGTGCAGAAGGTGTACACCGACGACCGGCACATCGACGAGACGCTCACGGTGCGCGACGGCGAGCTGGTCAAGGTGCCGGAAGGCTATCACCCAGTGGTCGCGGCGCACGGCTACAACGTGTATTACCTCAACGTGCTGGCAGGCTCGGCGCGGTCTTTGGCCGCCTCCGACGATCCCAACTACGCGTGGGTCAGGGGCACCTGGAAAGAGATCGATCCCCGGCTCCCGCTGGTAAAGAAGTAAGAACTTCCTGGCCAGCAAGCGGTCGCGGCCAGGCGAAGAGATACGGCGGATCGAAAGCAACCGCCGAGGCTTGAAGGAGAGACATGGAAACGCGTCGCATGACGATGGCTCAAGCACTGATCGCCTATATGAAGAATCAGTATGTTGAGCGGGACGGACAACAACACGCATTCTTCGCCGGAGTGCTTGGCATCTTCGGCCACGGCAACGTAGCGGGCGTCGGGCAGGCTCTGCAGCAAAACCCTGACTTCCCCTACATTCTGGTGCGCAACGAGCAGGCCGCGGTGCATATGGCCTCGGCCTATGCCAAGGCCAGCAACCGGCTGCGCGCCTTTGCCTGCACCTCGTCGATCGGGCCGGGCGCGACCAACATGATTACCGGCGCGGCGCTGGCCACCATCAACCGCCTGCCGGTGCTGTTGCTGCCGGGCGATATTTTTGCCCGCCGCAATGTGGCGCCCGTTCTGCAGCAGATTGAATCGCCCTCCTCGCAAGACACCGGCGTCAACGATTGCTTCAAGCCGGTGTCGCGCTATTGGGATCGCATCTACCGGCCCGAGCAACTCATTTGCGCGCTGCCCGAAGTGATGCGCACGCTCACCTCGCCGTCGGACTGCGGCGCCGTCACGCTGGCGCTTCCGCAGGATGTGCAGGCCGAAGCCTACGACTATCCGGAGGAGATGTTCCGCAAGCGCGTGTGGCTGATTCGCCGCGGCCAGCCGGACGAGTTATCGCTCGAGCGCGCAACTGAGGCCATCCGCTCCTGCCGCAAGCCGCTGATTGTTGCCGGGGGCGGCGTGCTGATGAGTGAAGCCTCCGCGGCGCTTGCCGCATTCGTTGAGCAGACCGGCATTCCGGTGGCAGAGACGCAAGCCGGCAAGGGCGCTCTGCCCTGGGATTGTCCGCAAGTCATGGGAGCCATCGGAGCCACCGGCACACTGGCCTCCAATCGCCTGGCGCACTCGGCCGATCTGGTCATCGGCATCGGCACCCGCTACGCCGACTTCACCACCGCCTCCATGACCGCGTTCCAGAATCCCCAGGTGCGCTTTGTCAACATCAACACGGCGGAGTTCGATGCGTACAAGGTCGGAGCGATTCCGGTGGTGGCCGACGCGCGTGTTGCATTGCAACAACTCACAGCCACGCTTTCTGCATATCGTGTCAGCGCGGAGTATGCCGCCGAGACCGCCGCGCTCAAGGTGGCGTGGGAAGCGGAAGTGGATCGGCTCTTCCATCTCGACAATCCCGGACGGCCCGCGCAAAGCGAAGTGATCGGCGCCATCTGGGAGGCCTCAGGCCCGCGCGATGTGCTGCTCTCGGCCGCGGGCAGCCATCCCGGCGACCTGCACAAACTGTGGCGCACGCGCACTCCCAACGGTTATCACATGGAGTACGGCTACTCCTGCATGGGCTACGAGATTCCCGGCGCTATCGGCGCCAAGATCGCCGATCCCACGCGCGAGGTCTATGTGTTCCTCGGCGATGGAACCTATCAGATGATGCCCAACGAAATTACCACCTCCGTGCAGGAGGGCGTGAAAATCATCATCGTGCTGGTAGACAATCACGGCTTTGCCAGCATCGGCGCGCTGAGCCGCTCACTGGGCTCTCTGGGATTCGGAACCAGCTATCGCGGCCGCTCGAAAACATCCGGGCAGTTGGATGGAGACACGGTGGCCGTGGACTTTGCCGCCAATGCGCGCAGCCTGGGCGCCCATGCGCTCAAGGCCAACACACTCGCTGAATTGAAGCAGGCATTGCAGACCGCCAAGACGCTCGATCGCACCACCGTCATCGTTGTCGAGACCGATCCGTCAGTCAGCGTGCCCGGATACGAATCCTGGTGGGATGTCGCGGTTGCCGAAGTCTCCGAGATGGACAGTGTGCGCGAAGCGCGTGTCCGCTACGAGGCCACACGCAAACGCGAGCGCCACCACCTCTGAGTCTTCGCATTGGAAATACAACGATGGCCGCGCAAACATTGGAGCGGGCAGTTGTGAAAGAAGGATGAATGGGAAAGCTGATGGTGGGCAATGCCCCGTGTTCCTGGGGCACGCTGGAATTCGAGGCGGTCAAGGGAGAGCAAATCCCCTTCGACCGCATGTTGGACGAACTTGCAGAAACCGGATACACCGGCACAGAGCTGGGCGACTGGGGCTATATGCCCACTGACCCGGCCAAACTGAGCGCTGAGCTCACGCGGCGCAGTCTGGTCATGCTCGGCGCATTCGTTCCGGTGGCCTTCAAACATCCCGCCACGCATGCCGCCGGGATCGACAATGCCGTCAAGGTCGCGCGCCTGCTGGCCGCGGTGGGCACGTCGCCCGCGCCCTATCTGGTGCTGGCCGACGACAACGGATCGGAACCGGATCGCACCGCACTGGCCGGCCGGGCCACTGTAAAATCCGGGCTCAGCGCCGCTGAGTGGAAAGTCTTTGCCGGCGGCGCGGACCGCCTGGCACGCACGGTCTTTGAAGAGACCGGCCTGCGCACGGTCTTCCATCACCACTGCGCCGGATATGTTGAGACACCGGAAGAAATTGCCACGCTGCTCGATTTGACCGACCCGCGCTATCTTGGCCTGGTCTTCGACTCTGGACACTACTGCTATGGCGCCGGCCAAAACGAATGCGACATTGCCGCCGCGCTCAACCGTTTCGGCGACCGCGTCTGGTACATCCACTTGAAGGATTGCCAGCCCGAGGTCGCCCAGAACGCACGCGCCAATCAATGGGATTACTTCACCGCGCTGCGTCACGGCGTCTTTTGCGAATTGGGCAAGGGATGCGTGGACTTCCCCGCTCTGTTGCGCCAGTTGAGAACGCGGAAATACGAAGGCTATGCTCTGGTCGAGCAGGACATCCTGCCCGGCATGGGATCGCCCAAAGACAGCGCGCGCCGCAATCGCGAATACCTGAAGTCCATCGAAAGCAACTTCGCCTGAGTTATACGGCGAACAACCTTTGTTCAGTCATTCTACAAGAGGAAACTTTGAGCAACCAGAAGCTTCACATCGGAATCATTGGCGCCGGCCGCATCGGCCGCGTGCATGCCGAAACACTGGCCTTCCGCCTGCCTGAATCCAAGATCGTCGCCATCACCGACGTCAATCGCGACGCCGCTCAGTCCGTGGCGGCGCGCTGCGGCATTCCCACGATTGCCGATTCGGCCGCCGAAATCTTCGCCAACCCGCAGATCCAGGCGGTGCTGATCTGCTCCTCCACCAACACCCACGCCGATCTCATCGTCGAAGCGGCCAAAGCCGGCAAGCACATCTTCTGCGAAAAGCCCATTGCCCACAATCTCGATCAGATCGACCGCGCCCTCGCGGCCGTCAAAGCCGCCGGCGTGCAATTGCAGATCGGCTTCAATCGCCGCTTCGATGCCAACTTCGCCCGCGTGCGTCAAGCCGTGGCCACCGGCGAAATCGGCGTGCCCAGCATGATGCACATCATCAGCCGCGATCCCGGACCACCGCCCATCAGCTACATTCGCGCCTCCGGCGGCATGTTCGTCGACATGACCATTCACGACTTCGATATGGCGCGCTTCCTCATCGGCGACGAAGTGGAAGAAATCTACACGGCCGGCGGCGTCATGGTCGATCCGGAGATCGGACTGGCCGGCGATCTCGACACCGCGCTCATCGTCCTGCGTTTCCGCAACGGTGTCATCGGCACCATCGACAACAGCCGCAAGGCCGTCTATGGCTACGATCAACGCGTTGAGATTCTGGGCAGCAAGGGAAAGATCGCCACGGAAAACTGCTATCCCAATCAGACCACCATCAGCACCGGCGACGCCGTCTACAAAGACCTGCCGCTCAACTTCTTCATGGAGCGATATACCGAGAGCTTTGCCTCCGAGTTGCGCTCCTTCGTCACCGCCGTGCTCGAACACCGCGTAACTGAAGTCAACGGCATGGACGGACGCATTCCCGTCGCCATGGCGCTGGCCGCGCGCAAATCATACGATGAACACCGGCCCGTGCGCATCGACGAAATCACGGCTTGAACTCTCCGCTGTGCAGACTGCCGTGCTTGTACAGGCTCGGCAGTCTGCACGCCGTAACCAGACGTTCCTGCCGGTCCATCGCCTCGACAACTTTGCCGTAGACTTCTGTGCCCCATTCATTCAGCGTTTTCCTGCGGAATGGGTGGGAGACCAACAGAATTACTGTCTGCACAATTCGCAAAAACACTCTAGTCCTTGCCCTTGCTCTTCGGCGCTTTGCTGTCGCGGGCTTCGCGTTCCTTCACCCGCGCCGTCGACTCTCTGACAATCAACTCCGCGGGCACCTTGATCTGCACTACCGATTCTTCTCCCGACATCAGCATCAGCAGATGCTCCATCGCCAGTTGCCCCATGCGCCGCATCGGCTGACGCACCGTCGTCAGCGGCGGCTGCGTATAGCTGGACAAGAACAGATCGTCGAAGCCCACAATCGAAATATCTTCCGGCACGCGCAGCCCGTGCATGCAAATCGATCGCATCGCTCCGAAAGCCGACATGTCGTTGTAGCAGCACACCGCCGTGGGTGGATGAGGCTGCGCCAGCAGAGTATCCATCGCTCTCATGGCCGCCTCCGGCAAGCCGTCGCCGTGAACCACAAGTTCAGGCGCCAGACGAATCCGGGCTGTCTCCAAAGCCGCCCGGTATCCGGCATACCGCTCCACGTCCGATTGATAACCAAGCTGGTCGCCCAGATAGGCGATCCGCCGGTGGCCCAACCCGATCAGATGATTGGTCGCGGAACGAACACCTTCCAGATTGCAGATCATCACCGAGTGCACAAATGCGCCCGGATGCTGGTCGTTCACCAGCACAATCGGCACCATCATCTCCGAGAGCATCGGGAGATACAAGGCGCCCACACGCGAAGAAGTAACGATGATGCCGTCCACTCGCCGCTCGGCAAACGCCTGCACCACGCGCTTCTCCCGCTCAGGATCGGCATTCGAGTCGGCCAGAAAAACGCTGTATCCGTGATCGTTGGCGGTCTGCTCGATTCCGCAAACTACTTCCCCGGCAAAAGGGTCGGCAACCGTTGTCACCACCAGGCCGATGGTCCGCGTCCTGCGTGTCACCAAACCACGCGCCACCGCGCTGGCCCGATAACCCGACTCTTCCGCAATCTTGCGGATACGCTCCGCAGTCTTGGTATTCACCAGTGGACTGTACTGCAGCGCGCGGGAAACCGTGGGGTGCGATACGCGGGCAAGCTTCGCAATGTCCTTGATTGAAGGCTGCCGAAGACCTGGCTTCAACCCTGCTCCAGACGCGGCTTTGGTAACTTTCACCTTATCCTTGTTAGTCATCGCGCAACACTTCCATGGTAGAAGTGTACCATCGCCCCCAACCCAAACGAACAACCGCAATCAACCCCGCCCCGCCTCGGCATTGCATTGCTGGGCGGCCCTCGCTCTTCGAAGCGGAGAGAGCACCAACCCAGCACACAACGCCGCGCGGTCAGAGAGTTAGCCTTGCTGACCAAGTGGCAGATAGTCGATCTTGGCCATATCCTCTTGCCGAATGATGGCGCTCATCGCTCCGGCTACGATCTCTTGCGCACACAGACCATCGCGATGCGTAATGGGAAACGCCGTGCCGCTGCGGCAGCATTCGAGGAAGACCTTGAGCTCTTCCTTGTATGCCGCGCCGAATCGATCGATGAACTCCGGCAGAGGCTGATCGTATTTGCGCATTTCAAAGGTCTTGCAAGCGATTGGTTGCGCTGCCTCCCGGCTCCCGTAGGCCTCCACGATCACTTCCAGAAGCTTCTGGTTGAAGCGCCCGATGTGAATCTGCCCTCGCTCGCCGTAGATGATCGTCTCCCCACGATAGCCGGAGACATGGTTGCGCGTCACCTGAAGCTGGCCGATAAGTTCCTCGCCAAAATCGAGCAGCATCAAGCCATCGTCGAAGTCCTCCTGGCATGTGGTGTACCGGTGGCTATAGATGCGCGACCCGATCGCAAGAGCCCGCTGCGGCCTCCGGCCAGTGAACCAGACAATCTCGTCCACATTGTGCACGGCCATGTCGGGCAGAATGCCGGGGCTGCAGAATCCGTTCGGCGCCGGTGTTGAGTCTTCGAGCGCCGAGTAGACTTTGAATACCCGGCCGATCACGCCCTCGTCCACCAATTGCTTCGCATAGAGCAGGGGCGCATCGAACCGCCTCTGGAAGCCAAGCATCAGTGCATCCGGATGCTCCCGCTCAAGCAGGGCTGCAAATTCCCGATCCCCTTCCAGAGTCCCGGTGAGCGGCTTTTCAAGAAAAACGCGGTGTCCGGCCCGGATCATCATCATCGCGTGTTCGCGGTGCAATTCTGTATTCGTCGCAATCACTGCAACGTCGCACAGCCCCGAGGACACCAGCGCCTCGATGTTATCGAATACAGGTGTGGAAGTACCGCAGAGAGACAGAAACCTGTCCGCGGCAGGTCGGTCGGTGGTTGAGACACATGTAAGTTTGCAGAGATCGGATTCGAGCGCAAGTTCGTGAATGTGCAGTGCGTGAATCATGCCCATTCTCCCGAGACCAACCACGCCCACGCGGATGGGATGCAACGGACTTTCCAATGGAGATGTTGACGATATCGTAGACATTCAGCTCCTCACCTGTCCCTATGCAGACAGTCACGATATACGTTATCAGAAGCAGCGAATCGATTGGCGCAATTAGGTTGCGCCTCGCACTATTTACTAAGCACGGAAGTCATATACTGTGAACCTCGGCACAAGCCAATGGCGGCGGCCAAGGCCTGCTTCATCCAGTAAACCGCGCGCCGAGCCCGCAGATTCGCGGCTTCCCGCTTTGTTGCCAACACTCGCAATTGCCAGATTCCGGTCCATTTACGTTAGCGCTAACTACATAATCGTCTCAACCCCGAAGAAGAGCTGCCGGACACAATTGTGATGCACCTAGTACGGTTCCACAATTCACATGCCCTTTCCGGCATCGTGCAAGGTGGCATTTTCTTGAGAACGATGCCCCTTGATAACGGTGGGGTCGGGGTACAGCAACTGTGGAACCGCTGTAGCCTCACCCTTTCTCAGCGAACATATGTGCGAGGTGGTGGCGGCAGCTCTATCTGAAAGCCTCTGGACCGGAAGGAGATCCGCGCGCAAGCAGAATGCGCATCTCTGCCCTCGCTGATCCTCTCGCATTACCAGGCGCTCCACTTGATCTCGAGGCGCAACTTCCCCATAAGGTACTCCAACAACTCGTCCAACAGGCTCTTGGCCGTCCCGTCGCAGTTGAGCGCGATGGTTCCCGCAAGATCGTGCACCGCTGCCGATGTCCCCGAGACCGTCGTGCCGTAAACCAGATCGTTTGCCGGCTCCGTTGCGCCGCCCAGAAAGTTCTCAACTACATCCTGCAGATTTATTGATTGCCCGCCCATGATGCCCGCCACCGCCGCTTCGAAATATTCGCAATTGGCGAAGAAGCTGCCTGCTTCCGCGCCCATCGGGCGCGGAACCCACCGGTGATTGTCGTCTCCGACGCATCTGACACCTGTTCGATCAGGCACTGCATTTCGGCAGCCATCGCGCGCAAAGCTGATGACTGTCGTAGTGTTCGCTCCACCGCGGCATTCAGTTGCAGCGCACCTGCACGGTCTACCTATCGTAAGATTGCCGACCGCCTGCGGCCGCTTGAGCGCGTTCAACGCAAAGCAGGATTATGTGAAATGCCCTCTCCGCGGCCTTGCGCCGAAAGTACATGCGGGGTCGTCTCCGCGGGAAATATCTTCAGTGAGGGTGAGATCGGGCAGTCGAAGGACCAGCATATCGGGGCGCCAGGACTTCCACCTCAAATCATCGCGCTCATCCCGTGCGCTCATTGTTCTAAATCTGGGACATCAGAAAAGGGCGGCAAGATCGGCGATCCGTCTAGGCTCCCGTCGCCAAAGGCAGGGTAAAGTGAAAAGCTGCGCCCGAACCCAGTTCGCTTTCCGCCCAAATGCGGCCGCGATGCGCCAGGACGATGTGCTTGGCGATGGCCAGCCCCAGACCGGTGCCGCCGGACTCGCGCGAACGGGCCTTATCCACGCGGTAGAAGCGTTCAAATATCCGGCTCAGGTGCTCGGAGCCAATGCCGGGGCCAAAGTCCTGAACGGTGAACTCTACCTCACTGTCCTGCAACCGCGCGCCCACGCGAATGCGTTTGCCTGCCTTGGCATACTTCAGCGCGTTCTCGATGAAGTTGCCGAAGACTTGATTCATGGCGTCGGGGTCGGCCAAAACCATAGAGTCGGGCGCGCCTGCCCACTCCAGTTCGACCCCGGAGTCCAGCACGATCCCCCCCAGCGAATCGATTGCATCGTGAACCAATGCGCTGGCCCGCGTGAGTTGCAACGCCAACTTGTAGTCGGGGCCCTCCACACTGGCCAGGGCCAGCAGGTCTTCAGTCAGGCGGTTCATGCGCGTGGCGTTCTTGAGAATGATGCCGAGGAATTCGCGGGTCGTTTCTACGCTGGGATGCGGTTCTTCGATCAGCGTTTCGACATAGCCCTGGATGGAGGTGAGCGGCGTGCGCAGCTCGTGGCTCACATTGGCGATGAAGTCCCGTCTGGACTTCTTGGCGGCCTCAATGCGGGTCACGTCGTGAAACACTGCCAGCGCGCCCCCTCTGGGCAATGGCGCGGCATTGATCTCGAAGATGCGCCCCGGCGCCAGCGAATTTGCGCGGCCAAAACGGACCTCGTGGCGGTCGAGCGCGGCACGCACGCATGCCAGCACATCCGGATCGCGGACAGAATGGATGAGCGGGCGGCCAAGGTGAATCTGCGTTCCTGCAATGCGCTGCATCTGGGCGTTGGACCAGCGCACTTGTCCTTCAGGCGTGATGGCAACCACCGCCTCCTGCATCGCGTCCAGCATCGCCGCCAGTTCCTGGCGCCGGCTCTCGACCTCTGCAAAACGCGTATCCAGGAATTCCGCTGCCTGATTGAGCGCGGCTTCCGGGGTAGAGAACATATCATCTTCGGTGTGCAGCAGGCGGACGCTCAAGTCGCCAGCGGCGATTTTCTGCGCAAAAGCGATCACCCGCCCCAGCCGCGTGGAAATGCGGCTGGCAACCAGGACAGCCAGAGACAACGCCACGGCGAGCGCGATCAGCCCGGACCAGAGAATCTCATTCCCGAACAGAAGAACAGTCTTACTGGGAGGAAGCTCCAGGACTTTGCCCGCAATCAGCGGAATGAAAACAAACTCCATCGCCGCGGCCTGGAAGACCAGCAGCAGGAGAAAGAGGCCAAGCAACCGCGTGAAAATTTTCGATTTCACTCTGCGCCTATTCGCCCTTGGGAAGTTCGAAGCGATAGCCGGCGCCCCGCACCGTCTTCAGATAGCGAGGGTTTTCCGGATCGATCTCGATCTTCTCCCGAATGCGCCGCACATAAACATCCACCGAGCGAGGAGTAACAAAGCGCGCGTCGCCCCAAACGGCATCCAACAGGTGATCGCGGCTGAAAACACGTCCAGGATGACGGGCGAGGTAATCCAGCAGCCTGAACTCAGTGGCCGTGGTAGTGGTCAGTTCGCCGCGCACCATCAACTGCATGGCGTTGGCGTCAATGATGACCTGCTCGAAACTGATTACCGACGGAGTGGTCGGCCGCTCGAAGCGCCGCAGCACAGCCTTGACCCGCGCCACCAGCTCGCGGGTGGCGAAGGGCTTGGTGATGTAATCGTCCGCGCCCATCTCGAGGCCCAGCACGCGATCGTTTTCGCCCGCGCGCGCGGTGAGAAAGATGATCGGGATCGTGGACAGCGCGGCATGATTGCGCAGCCGCCTGCACACATCCAAGCCGTCCCCGCCGGGCACCATGATGTCCAGCAGAAACAGGGCCGGCGCTTGGCGCTCAGCGTCGGGAATCAGGTTGGTGGGAGTGGTAAACAGGCGCGCCTGGAACCCAGCTGCCTCCAGATGATGCTGCACAAGCCGCGCAATATCCGTGTCGTCTTCCAGAACAAAAATGGTTTGGCTCAACCGGTCAGCCCTCGTCCGGCGGCCGTCTTGAACCCACTCCTGTGGCCGCACGGTTCCATTAACAGACTAATGCAGCCAGGCAAAGATTTTGCAAACGTTGTGTGAATTCGAGCGGGATATGGAACATTCAGGATGACGGTCAGTTCGCAAGATGCGTTACAGCGACAGGGCGCGGATGAGAGTGCGCCCTGTCGTTGGTTTGTATACGCCTGTCAGGCGATTCGATCGCCTCCGGCGGCTTCAAGCTCGGCGATATAGTCGACCACCGCTTCGCTCCAGCCGTCGATGTGCGTCCACTTGCCGTATCCCACGCCGTTGCGGGCGCTGGCCACGTTGATCACGTAGCCCAGACCGACAGGCGCGGGCACCTGATCGTGCGACTGCTCGTCGGTGATCACTACCAGGCGGTCGAAACCCTCGCGGACCTCGCGCACCACCTGCTCGAGCGCCGCACCCAGGTAGGTCCCCGCATGAGACTGGCTCTGATCCAGAGCGTCACGCAGCGCCATGCCGCGACGCGACGCCACCCGCTTGGCCGCCTCGGAGAACGTAAAGACGGTCACCTTCTCCGCGATCTCCCGCAGCAGAATCGCCAGACCGTACGCAGCGTCGGTGCGGCGCATCTCCGAACGGCCGGAGATGGTCGACTCCATCGACCCGGAGACGTCCACCAGCAGCACGGTGTGGCCCGCGAGCTTCGCCGAGCGTCCTTCCAGCGCGCGGAACATGGCCTGCTCCAGTGCCTCCTCCCACTGCGGAGCGCTGCGCGCCGCAGCCAGAAAGCGGAACGGCAAGACGCGATCCGTCTTGAGAGCCGCCAGCGCTTCGATCACCCGCTGATCTTCGACGCCTGCGGTGTGCAGGTTGCGCAGGTTGCGCAACAGCGCCAGCGCGCCCAGCTTGCGCTCGGTCAGCAGACGCTCCCACACAGCCTTCTTCTCCGCGCCTTCGCCGCGTCCCGCAGCCGAGAGTGCGACCTCCCAGGTGTCGGGCGTGGCCAGCTCGTTCTCGGCCAAACGCTTCCACAAGGCGGCCTGCGCCTCGTCCACAGGACGGGCGTGCGACAGAAAAAGCACGTCGCGCAAACGCACTGCGCCGGCGCGGTCGTACTTGGCCAGCGCATACTCGTCGAACTTGGCGAAGGCCGCGGCCAGCCCCTTCTTCACCTGCGCGGAGAGAGGCTGACGGCCCCCGGCCCAGTAGATGGCCACAAACTCGCTGAGCTCGTCGGCGCGCTGGATGACCCGCGTCAGCGTCTCGGCAACGAGTGCGCGATGCGTGACGTGACGCGCCATCTCGCGCACCAGCAACAGCGGCGCGTGGCGCAGCTTCATCCGCTCCCGCGCCTCGACGGCCAGCGCGGCCACCTTCTCCGCGGCCACCTTGGGCACAAGTTCGTGGATGCGGCCCGCGATCTGCACGCCGTCCTCGTAGAACTCGTTCTCCCACAACATGCAGGAGAGAACGCTGCGACGGAGCATCTGCTCCGGGGTGATTACCCTGGCCGGCGCGCCCTCGTGAGTGCGCAGGCGGGGCTTGGACTTGAAGATGTTCAGGCGCATAACGCCTCCTTTCAAAAAGAGAACCAAAAGAAAACTGCCGGGGAAAAGTCGAGTGCGGAATAGCTACACCAAGATACTCCCTTGGTGGCAGGAATCGAACCTGCTCCTCGGCCGCAACGGCCGCGCTCTACCGAAGTATCCGTACCCTGCGCCACCGGCAGGCTCATGTTGAAGGTTGAAGTCGATGCCATCCACAAGCTCTGAGGCACGTGGACAACACAAGGGTGAAACTCCCTGCCGGGGAAAAGTCGGACGCGGAAGGTGTTGCCCTGAGCTACGGCCAACCAGAAGGCTGGCGGCAGGGATTGAACCTGCGACCTCCGCCCGAAAGCGGTGCTCTGCCCGAAGTATCCGTGCCCTGCGCCACCGGCAGGAATCTGTTGCCTACCGCTTTGTATCCGGACGCGCCGGAGGGTTGTTGGCCGGGGAACAAGCGGCGACGGTCTTTTTTCCGGTGCTCTCCCTACAGAGCATCCGGGACCTTGCGGTCCGGGCGGGAATCGAACCCGCTGCCCCCTCGTTGGGGAGCGACGAAGTATCCGTTGCCTACACCACCGGCCAAGATGGTTGTTGCGGCGCGCCCTGCCCTGCCGGTTGCGCTAAAAAAGCTCCGTGCCCCATCCTTGCGAGTTTTTCCTGTCGCAAGGGTGGGAGAGCAATGCACTCAACCAGCCCGTGTACAACCGGTGCTGGAAAATCAAGGCCGGGGAACAAGCGGCAGCAGAGTTTTTCGGATGTCCTGCCTTGGACGACGCACTCCTGTGTAGAGTACGGCGGGATTCGAACCCGCATTCTCCGCTCCCGAAGTATCCGTTGCCTACGCCACCGGCCAAGGTGGAGGTTGCGGCCCGCTCAACAGGAGCGAAGCCAAAGAAGAAAGTCTCGCCGGGGAACAAGCGGTTGCGGCGTTTTCCGATGCTCTGCCATTGAGCTACCTGGGATTTGCATCCCAGGGCGGGACTCGAACCCGCAACCAGCGGCTTAAGAAGTATCCGCGACCTACGCCACCGGCGAGGGTGGAATTTCTGGCACGCTCAATTTGAGCAGTACCCAGAAGAATGCTGGCCGGGGAACAAGCGGTTGCGGAAGCGGCGCTCTACCTCTGAGCTACCGGAACTTGCGCTCCGGGCGGGGCTCGAACCCGCGACCACCGGCTTAACAGGCGAAGTATCCGCCCCCTACACCACCGGCCAAGGTGGATCGTGCAAAAAAATCCCCAAAAACTGCGCCGGGGAATGGGCGAAAAGAGTCGGATCGGAACCTCTGCTCTGCGGTGCCTTTCGGTTCGGGACTACGCCCCCGCCCCGCCGAGCGATCGGTTCCGGCAGGGATTCCGGCCCTGCCCGTCCATGCTGTGGAAGTAACTCTCTTCTTTCGCCACCGGCGCTAACTGTTTGTCAATCGGAGTTAGAGACAAGGCTCTCCCGTCCGCCGCGATTGACTTATCGCGGCGTCAAAACAACAGGCGGGGGCCCGCTAACTCGGAAGAAGTTCCCCGAGGGAACAAACGAAGACAGGGTATTGATCGGTTATCAGTCGATAAACCTGTCTACTACACCACTCGGGATATGCCCATGTTCATGCTTTTGCGTAGGAAGCAGACACCAGGGTATTACTGGAAATAGACCAACCGCGCCCGGCGGCCGATGCAGCTTGGGTTCAGCCGCTCCAGCCCACGCATCGAGTTTTGCGTTCTATGTTTCATCGGGCGTTCTCCTACGCAGTTAGTACTTTGCCATAACTCGATCGAAGAAAGCAAGCGGTCTTGCAAAGATATTTTGAAATATTTTGCCAAGTCTATCCAGCGAGCATTGTATCTTCAGCCCGCCAACCATTCCGGCCCGTCCCCGCGGCCCATGATTTACGCTGAGAGTGCGGGCGCGGCGTTCAATCCTGGCGCGTCCCCAAAGAGGCTTGCATGACCTGGATGATCCTGCTGATCGGCCTGGTGGTCGGAACCGTTTCCGGCGTGGTGGGCATTGGTGGCGGCGTGCTCTTCATCCCCGCGCTGATCTGGCTGCTGGGCATGGACCAGCACAAGGCCCAAGGCACCTCCCTGGCCGCTCTGCTGGCCCCCGTCGGCTTATTCGCCTTCCTTGAGTACTACCGCAACGGCAATGCCGATCTGCGTGTGGGGCTCCTGCTGGCCGCCGGTTTTCTGGTGGGCGGATACTTCGGCGGCGTCGGCGCGCAGTACATTCCCGAGGTCTGGCTGCGGCGCGTCTTCGCCGTGATGCTGGTCGTCATCGGCGGCCGGATGTTCTTCAGCCGTTAGTGTCCTAAGTCTGAAATTCGCATCAGAAATCAGGGCGAGAGAAAAGCAGATTCTTTGCTCACCACCCCCGAACAGGAATACGTTCGGGGCCCCGTTCGCTCAGAATGACAGTATATTCGTTTAGCGAACTATGGACTCAAGATACTAAGGCAGCTCTCCAATTTGTGTACGGGGAGGAATAGAGCGGAGGGAGCAGGGGACTTCAGTCCCCTGAATCAGCGATAGAATCATTCGGCCTTCAGGCCCGGGCCTGAAGGCCAGCAAAACTCGCGCCGGTTTCGTGGGGCTGAAGCCCCACGCTCCCTCAGTCAATTCCCCGAAAATCTTCTCTGTACCATCGAGAGAGATGCTCTAATGTGGAAAGAGACATGCGTCAGCCGCTCCCGCCTATCCGAGGAGCTTTCGCGCGATTGCCCAGGGTATGGATGCAGCAAAGAGGCCGCCCGAAGGCGGCCTCTTTGCTGCGAATCTGCTTGAACTGCTGTCTTACTGCGTAACCTGCGTCGCGGGAGACGGTTGCGCGGGAGGCGGCTCAACTGTCGGCTGCACGGCCTGGGCTTCCTGCTGTCCCTTTACCGCAAAGTAGTTGTGGTCCCAGAGGTTTTTGTAGAACTCCCCGGTCAGTTCCGCGGCGCGAGGGCCAAAAGTGGGCCGTCCGCCTTCAAGGAAGAAGACCGTCACCAGGCTGCCCTGAGGCGAATCGGAATACGAAGCAAACCAGCCAAACCGGGTTCCCTTGTCGGAACACGTTCCCGTCTTGCCGAAGACCGGCAGATCGTGGAAGGTAGCGCGCAGGCTGCGGGCGGTTCCGTATTCGACCGCGCCGGCCATGCCATCCTGCAAATCGGGAACGTACTTGGCGATATCCAGCGTCCGCTTCACCTTGGGCTCCAGCTTGGCGGCCTCTTCCTGGCTGGTGGGATGTTGCAGGTAGTAGAGTGTTCCGCCATTGGCAAGAGCAGCCACATATGCGCCTAGTTGCAGCGGGGTCAGGGACACGCCCTGCCCGAAGCTGCACATGCGGGCCACGCCGCCTTCTGAGGCAGGCAGCTCCTTGTCGGGGTAGACGCCCAACTGTTCGCCTTCGATGTGGTAGCCTGCCAGCTCGCCCAGACCAAATTGATTGGCGTAGTGACGGACGCGCTCAAAGCCCAATTCCCGGCCCAGCTCCTCAAAATACAGGTTGTTGCTCTTGGCCAGGGCGTCGGTCATGTTCATGCGGAAACCGGCAAGCTGCACCGGCGTGTCGCGCGTGACCAATCCCTCTGAAAGAGCAGCCATGGCCACGGTGATCTTGATGGTGGAGCAAGGCTCCGCGCCCGGCGAGAGCGCCAGCTTCTGGTTGACCATGGCCAGGATGCGCCCATTGGAGGGGTCGATCACCACAGCGGTGCCATTCATGTCGCCCAGGGCGTCAATGGCGGCCTGGCGAACGACAGGGTCTTCGCCAGCCGTCACGTCGCCGGCAAAGATGTCACCCTGAGCAAAAGAACTGGCCGTAAAGCGCTCATACGAGTGATGGCGGCGCGTGGTCAGTGCAGCTCGCCGAGCACTGGCGCGTGCCGTGCCTCTTGCGGTCAGCTTGGGCTCAGTACTGGAGGAGGCTGCGCGCGCCTTCGATTGGGCTTTGCCGGACTTGGCGGCTGGAGCAATTGCGGCGCGATGACCGCTGGCATGATGCGGCGCCACCAGATGATGCTCTGCTGCCTTGGCGCGATGCAGTGTGTGCGGCGCATTCAAAGCAGCCGCGCCCAGGGCGCCAGCGCCCAATCCCGTGAAAACCAACCCGAATGCCCAAACGCGAGAAACCATCATCCAGCTTATTCCTCTCAACTATGAATCTCGTGCCGCGCACCAGCCCTTTGGACTGCACACTCCCCGCCTATCGTACTTATCGGCCATTCTGCGGGCCACTTGCGGTGTTTTCGCAAACAGGCCGAAAATCCTGAGATTCCAGATGTGATCCATATCGCCATGGAATCCAAGACGTTGATTTCAAACACATTACCCGGAACGACAACAGTGCTCCACTGAAAGTCCGCAATCTGCCCATTTTTTCCAGAGCTATATTGCACTATACAGCCCTGAAAGCTGAATGCCTATCCTCCCCAGGCGCTCGAAGCGCCTAAAATTGCGAGCGCCGCATAAAGGCCGGCACGTCCAAATCCCGCTGCGCCTGCTCATCGGGCTCGGGAAAGAGCGAAACATCCTCCTGAGCGCCGCGCTGCTCTGGCGCGCGCATGGCCGGACCGCGCAATCCGCCGCCGAAGTCCGAGGCGTAGTCTCTGGGCAGAGGCGTGTACACCGGGTCCTCTGCCAGCTCGTTGTAGCGCGGTCTGGCGGCTGCCGCCACCAATTCGGGCTCCGGCTCTGGAAATGGTTCCTCGACCGCTGCCGACGCCGAGAAGAAGACCGCTTTGTCGTCCTCGACCGTCTCCTCTCCTTGATCTTCGTCCTGACTCTGGAAGCGCGCGGGCCCCGGATCGGAGATGGGGGCGGCCTCGTTGAGCCAGTTTTCCGGCGCCATCACCGGCACTGAGACCACGGGAGCTTCTTCCACGCTCAACATGCGCGCCCGCCGCTCTGGCATCTGGTCGCGAAAGCCGGTGGCGATGACAGTGATCTTGACCTCTTCGCCCATCTTCTCGTCCAGCACCGCGCCAAAGATGATATTGGCATCCTCATGGGCAGCAGACTGGATCAACGACGAAGCCGCATTCACCTCGGAAAGCTTCAGCGAGCTGGAGCCGGTGATATTGATCAGGATGCCGCGCGCACCGTCGATGGCCCCGGCCTCGAGCAAGGGCGAAGCCATGGCCGCCTGCGCCGCTTCAATCGCCCGGTTCTCGCCCGAGCGCACTGCCGTGCCCATCACCGCGTGCCCCATGCCGGCCATGGTGGTCTTGACGTCGGCAAAGTCGCGGTTGATGATGCCGGGGATGGTGATGATGTCGCTGATCCCTTGCACGCCCTGGCGCAGCACGTCGTCGGCAATGCGGAAGCTCTCAAAGAAGCCGGCGTCCTTGGCCACTGCCAGCAGCTTCTCGTTGGGGATCACGATCATCGTATCCACGCTCTCAAGCAGCTCTTTCAGGCCACGCTCGGCCTGCTGCAGCCGCCGCTTGCCCTCAAAGCCGAAGGGGCGCGTGATCACGGCAACCGTCAGAATGCCCATTTCGCTGGCCAGCGAGGCAATCACCGGAGCAGCTCCGGTACCCGTGCCGCCGCCCAGCCCTGCCGTCACAAACACCATGTCCGCGCCTTCCAGCGCCTCGATGATCTTCTCCGAATCCTCCAGCGCGGCCATGCGGCCCACGTCGGGGTTGGCTCCGGCGCCTAATCCAGAGGTAAGCCGCACGCCCAGTTGCAGCTTCACCGGGGCCTGCGACAGCTTCAGCGCCTGCACATCGGTATTCGCGGCGATAAACTCCACGCCCTCCATGTGGGCTGCAATCATGCGATTGACGGCGTTGCCGCCGCCGCCGCCCACGCCGATTACCTTGATGCGGGCTCCGCGCACGACTCTCGTCGTGATACTGAATGCGCATCTCTCCGGCTTCATTTCTCTGCTGTTCCATATGGGCTACGGCCTCCTGATTCATGGCTGAAACACTTGAAAATTCAAAAATCCTAAAAACTGGCTGCAAAAATGGCGCGCAACTTGGAGCGCAAGCTGTTGTTCTCCGCCGCCCGCGTCACCCTGGTGCGGTGGGCATACAAAAGCATTCCGATGGCCGTTGAAAAGGCTGGGTTGACCAGATCCGCGGGCATATTGGACAGCCGCACCGGCACCCCGGTGCGCGCCGGCACGCGC
This sequence comes from uncultured Acidobacteriaceae bacterium, assembly GCA_963839155.1. Taxonomy (GTDB): domain Bacteria; phylum Acidobacteriota; class Terriglobia; order Terriglobales; family Acidobacteriaceae; genus Telmatobacter. The sequence continues at coordinate 83,267 of CAWITY010000013.1, read as the reverse complement.
AATTGGCTCTCCGCCACGTCCAACAGGCCCGGCAGCATCGCACCGCCGCCCGTCAGTACGCAACCGGCGCCCAGAGCATCCACAACGCCACCCTGCCGCAGACTCTCCCTTACGTAGTAGAACAACTCTCGCGCCCGCGGCTCCAGAATCTCCGCAATGGAGCGCAAACGCAGAATCTGCGGGTGCGGATTGCCGATCTCAATTTCCGCGTTCTGCGGCACTGCCGTCACCACCGCATTGCCAAACTGGCGCTTCAGTTCCTCGGCCTGCGCCACCGGCATTTGCAGACCCATCGCCAGGTCGTTGGTAAAATGCGCCCCGCCGATGGGAACAGAAGCTGTGTGCGCCACCGCGCCCTCGAAAAACACCACCAGATCGCTGGAGTGGCAGCCGATGTCCAGCAGGCAAACGCCCAGTTCCCGCTCGTCTGCCGAAAGCGTGGACTCTGCCGCGGCAATCGACTCCAGCACCGCCTCGCTTACCTCCAGCCCCGCGCGATTGGCGCAAGTTACCGTGCTTTGCAGCGCGCTGCCCGAGCAGGTGGCGATGTGCAGGTCCACCTCCAGCCGCGCGCCCACCATGCCCACCGGATCGAAGATTCCAGGCTGATCGTCCAGAATGAACTGCCGGGGCAGCAGGTGCAGAATCTCCCGGTCCGGAGGCCGCTCTACCGCCCGCGCCCGCTCCACCGCGTAGCGCACATCCTCCTTGGTGATCTCCCGCATACGGTTGCCCAGCTCGATGCCGCCATTGGTATTCAGGCCGCGAATATGCGGCCCGCCCACGCCCACCACGCACTCGTCGATGTTGGCCCGCGCCACCCGCTCGGCCTGCTCGTTGGCCGCCTTCACCGCCTTGAACGCCGGGCCAAGGTCGGAGATCAGCCCCTTGCGCATCCCCGCCGACTCCACCTGCCCGTGCCCGCGATAGCGCAGCGCGCCTTCATTCAGGTCCGCCGCCAGCACGCGCGTCCAGGCGCTGCCGATGTCCAGCACGACAATCAGGTTGTCCTGTTTCTGGCTCATCGTCTCGGGCTCACTGACCCTGCCTGACATTGCCGGCAAGGCGGGCTTTCCTTTTCCTGCTCAGTGCAAGCGCGGCGCGTTTGGCCTCCGCGCGCTTCTTCTTGTCCTTCGCGGCCCTCTCGTTCGCCGCGCTGGTCTTGGACTTCTGCGTCCCCTTGGGCTCCGCCCCGGCAGACGTCTTCACGGCTTTGGGCTTTACCGAGGGCTTGACGCCCGGCTTTTGCGCGGTCTTTAGGGCTTTTGCCTTGGCTGGCCCCACCCCGGCTTTCGCCTTGCCATCCGATCTGGAGGAATCGGCCGCGGCCTTGATTGCCGGCGTCTTCTTGCCGGAGATTTCGTCGGCCGATTTCCCTCTTGACGCCGATTGTTCGGCCGGCTGCTTCCCTTCATCCGTGCCCGATGTGCTCTCCCCGCTCACCGCTGCTTGCACCGGACCGCTGCCTGGCGTCATTTCAAGCACCACCTGCTGCTCGTAACGCAAATCCACAGCCGCCAGCTTGGGATACTGTTGCCGCCATTCGCCGATGTGCGCCTTGTACCGCTGATAGCGCTCCAGAAAATGGTCTTCGCCAAAATGGGCCAGGATGTCTGTCCCCTGCTCCGGCATAAGAATGCGCGCATCCTCTGGATCGGTCAGATCGATCTCCGAGATTTGCTCGGAAAGGTGCTGGTTGTTGGCGTCCAGTTCCTCCAGTAACCGCCCGTACACCGCCATCCGTCCCTTTCGTCCCTCGGGTGGGTCGTGTGGATCGATCCCCGTCACCACCGGAAACGAGTACTGATGCTGGGCCATCAAGGCCGCAGGCATGGAAAGCAGAACTCCGCTGGAGTCCACCAGGCCGATCTGCGACCCTTGCCGCACAAACGCCACCGGCTTGCGCTCCACCACCGACACGCGAATCTGGTCGGGCAAGAGCCGCATCACCGTGGCCCGCTCGATCCAGGGAATCTGCTCCAATTGCCTGCGCCGCTCGGCCAGAGGCACAAAGAAGATGTTGCGCCCGATATCTTCGCCGAAGACCGGCAGCATCTCTGCCCGGCTCACCTCGCTGAGGCCTGAGGCCTCAATGTTGCCCGATCCGGCAATGCGGAAGCGCCCGTCGCGCCCCAGGTAGGTCTTGAGGAGGAAAGCGGAGGCGGCAATCCCGCCGAGAACGATCAGAGTACCCAACACCATGAAGGCGCGGCCCCACGTGCTCGCCGGCCGCCACCAGTGGGTGCGGACGCCGTCGAAGCGCTGCCTGCCGAAGCCGGCTCCGTCCGGGCGCGATGACTCGTCGCCGCCGGAGTCCTGCGTTTCCTGCGGCATGCCGGGTAATCCGCGCCCCACTGGGGACACACCCTGCTGCACGCGCCGGTAACGGGTCTCCGCGGGCGCTTCGTCTTCCCAAACCGAGGGACGGTTTGTGGTGTCACTTTGTCTGATCACGCCCTGAGCAAGGTCGTGAGAATCGCCAGCCTCCACTATAGCCCCAGGACCGAGGGCTTTTCCCCGCAGGCGGCTGGGAGGAATCAGTGCCGTTACGGGGAAACAGGGGTCAGAGATCAGGGATCAGGGGTCAGGGCCCGACCATCGACCAGCCCGCAGTCGGAGCTCAGGCACCCCCTCCAAGCCGATCCAAGCCGGATGAATTGCCCCAAAAACTGTCATCCTGAGCGAAGTTTGGTGCGTTTTTTGCACCAAACGCAGTCGAAGGACCTGCGGTTGCTCTTCGTCCAGACTCCGTGTTGCGCCCGTCCCCCTTCCTCTCGAAGAACCCGGAGTTCTGGCTGAACCTTCAGCAGATGCACAACCTTTCCAATGCAGGGCACGAATTGAGCAGCACCATTGAGCGCGATATGCAGTCCTACGCCGGGGTGTGATCTGAGACTGAAGAGGGCGGATTCCAAGGTCTCCGCGTCGAACATCGGGGATCCGACGCCCGGTCGCAAACTGGTGTGGAACTGCTCATTATTTTAATAACTTAGGAGGAGAGGGTGTAAACTTCCGTGCAGGAGGAACGAAGTGCAAGGAAGAGATGCAACTGAACGCACGATCAAGGATTTCTTCGAGACGATAGCAAACAGATCGATACCGCGCCGGACCTTTGGGTCGTGGCCATATGGCATCGGCAATGCGCAAAGGGCATATAGGGCTATTCAAGATGCCTTTGGACCTGATCCAAGCACCAACGCCCATGACACAGCTGCGCGTTTGATCGCCCTCGTGCTGAATGACAGCAAAGAAGAGGCATTGGATGAAAAAGTCTCAAAATAACGAGGCCGAAAAACAATGGCATGAGTCAGCTCTCTCGAAGGCCTGGAGATATTCTGCGAAAATGCCAGTTCCTGGTTGGATCGTAGCCACGGGGAAAGGTCTCGGAGTGCTGATCCTCGCATATTGGTCTATTTCCCTCGCTTGGGGAGGGTGGCGATTCGTAGACCGGGCTGGCTGGATTGAACACACTCGAGTGATCGGCGTAACAAGCGATGGCAATTGGCTCACCGGAGAATATCGGGAATGCTTGTCGAATGGTCCAGGGAGCTTTCTCGTCTGCGAGTCCGAAAACACCGCCATAGGAACTGCGAAGGAACGCACGTTTTCCGTCGTTTTCCAAGGAGAATTGAGTAAGGATGTTTTGAAAGACGCGAAATGGCAGTGCAAAAGGGAACCTGATTCCATAAGTTGCCAATCCGCGCCTTAATCCCACCCTGCCAACTACCTGCTGCCGGCATCCAGCCGCAAAGATGGTGGACGTTTGATCGGGCGATAGATAAGCCCGCGCACAGCCTTGCTCCAGTCGGTGAAGGGCCGCATCTCCGTGGTGTCGATCTCGCTGTCGGGCATCGCGGCCAAGGCATCGAGTTCGGCCTGCAACTCCGGCGTCAGCGGCTCTGTATTACCTTTCTTCATGGTCTCGGCGCGCACTTGGAGCATACCTATCCGTATCCCCATTCAAGGGGAGTGTCAAGAACCCTACACCGTCGCCTTGGTCGCCCCTGTAGACACGCCGCCATCCACCAGCAGCGTCTGGCCGGTGATGTACCGGCTCGACTCCGACGCCAGAAACACCACCGCCCCGTCGAGATCGTCGGGCAGCCCTGGCCGCTTCGCCGGAATCCGGTCGCAGATGTACTTGACCCACTCGGCATTCTCGTAGAGCACCCGGTTCTGCTGCGTCTGGAACCAGCCCGGCGCCAGGCAATTCACCGTGACGCCGTGCTTGCCCCAATCGTCAGCCAGGCTCATGGTCAGTTGCTTGATGCCGCCGCGGCTGGCGCCGTAAGGGGCGAGCCCCGCGAATCCGCATACGCTGGTCACCGATCCGATGTTGATTATCCGTCCGTAGCCGCGCTCAATCATGCCGCGCGCTACCGCCTGCGCCACAAAGAACGAGCCGCGCAGATTGGTGTCGAGAATTGTGTTCCAGTCGTCCCAGGTCACATCCATCGCGGGCTTGCGAATGTTGCACCCGGCGTTGTTCACCAGGATGTCGATCTTGCCGTAGTGCTCCTCCACCGCTGCCACAGCCAGCTGAATGCTGGCGTGGTCGCGCACGTCGAGCGACACCGAAAAGGCTTTGCGCCCCAGCGCCTCAATTTCGCCGGCAAACGCGGTCAGCGTGCTCTTGTCGCGACTGGTAATGGCCAGGTCGGCCCCGGCGCGAGCCAGCGCACGCGCAAAATACTGTCCCAGGCCGCGGCTTGTGCCGGTAACCAGGGCTACTCTTCCCGATAAGTCGAATAGCTCACTCATAATCTTCTTCCTTATCTGCCTGCGATGAAAGTCAGGATTTGAAAGGGCACGGCTTTAGTCGTGCCGTAAGCAGCACAAAATGAAGGCGGGCTTTAGCCCCCGAGGGACGGTTTTCGGCATTTTCGACTTTCACCACAGGCTGTTATGGCTCCAAAACAACTTTGATAAGCCCGGAGTCGCGCGCATAGAGCCGCGCGAACCACTTGGCCCCATCTTCAAGGGGAGCCACGGCCGAGAGCAACGGCTCCACGCGAATCGCGCCCCGCGCCATCATCGAAATACATGCGGGATACTCGCCCGACGATCCGCACGAGCCTTGCAAGCGAATCTGCCGCGTGACCACCGATTGCAAACCAAGCTCGATGACCGGCGCAACATTGCCCACAAGCGTGACGGCTCCGCCCTTGCGCACGCTGTCGATGGCCAGTTTCACCGCGCTGGTCACACCCACGCACTCCAGCGCAGCATGTGCGCCGCGCCCCTCGGTCCGCTCCAGAATTTGCGCAACCACATCGCCGCTGCGCGAGTTGAATGTCTCGGTTGCTCCCAGGCTGTGCGCCATCGCGAGCCGCGCATCGTCGAGATCGGCCACAAACACCTGCCCCGCGCCGGCCAACCGCGCCGCCTGCAACGTGAGCAGCCCGATCATCCCCGCGCCCACCACAACCACCGTATCGTCCAGCGCAATGGGCGTGAGAGACACGGCATGAACTGCCACCGAAACCGCCTCAATCAGCGCCGCATGAGTGAACGACATGTTGTCAGGCAGCGCATAGGCAATGCGCGCGGGCACGGTGACGAACTCGGCGAACGCGCCCATGCGCCGGAACCCCGGCGTGGAAACACCGATCACTTCGCGGTTGTCGCAGAGATTGATCTGCCCGCGCAGGCAGAAGAAGCACTTGCCGCAATAGACGGTCGAGTCGAACGTGACTCGGTCCCCCGCGCGAAAATTGTCAACAGCATTGCCCACCCCCACAACAATGCCCGCGGCCTCGTGACCCATCACGATGGGAGGCAGCCTTCTGCCCGTGCTGCCATCGTAGCCATGCACATCGCTGCCGCAGATGCCGCACGCCTTGATGCGGATGAGCAACTCATCCGCCGCGGGCTGTGGCCTGGGCATGTCAACCAGTTCGAGTTGCTTATACGCGGAGAGTACCAGGGCCTTCATTGAATCGCACCTCGCAACTCATCAGGATAGACCATCCGCCGTGCGCGTCTCTTCGGACACCCGCTCGATCTTGCCCAGCAGGAAGATGTAGCAAGCAATTCCAATCGCAAGATAGATAGCCGGAACGCCGAAAACCCACGCAAAAGAGTGCAACGCCTGGACCAGATACCCGGTCACGATGGGCGCGGCGATGCCCGAGAGCTGGTTCGAGAAGTTCATAATGCCGCCCACTTTTCCCGTATCCTTGGCGCGCACAATCAGCCCCGGCAGCGCCCAACCGACCGGCGCAGCCGCGGAAAGGCCTCCGATCGAAATGCTGATCCAGATCAAAGCCTGGGTTGCGGTATGCGCGTGGGCCGCGCCCAGAATCCCCAGGCCGCACGTCGTGCCTACCACGAGAATGATCCTGCGTACCCAGCTTGCATTCCAACCCCTGCGGATGAGCACATCCACCAGCAAGCCGCCCACCAGAAGATCCATTGTGCCCGCGACCAGCCAGGGCATGGAGGTGTAGAGAAACGAGTGCAGCAGATCGATGTGGAAGGTGTAAGAGAGATAACTCGGCAGCCAGGTCAGCAGGAGATAGAAGACATAGTTATACGAGCCGAAGCCGATGGCCAGGCCGATGACTTTCTTCTGCTTTAACAGGTGACCCAGGGACGCTGGCACTTCGGCAACCAGCAGTCCCGAGGCGGGAGAAGCTTCCTCCGCAATATACAGTCGCTCCTCTTCGCTCAATTCCGGGTCGTCCGCGGGATCGCGATAGATACGCCAGAAGAGCAGGAAGAAAAGAAAGCTCACCAGCCCGGTGAGGGCGAAGCTCCAGCGCCAGCCCACCATGAGCAGGACCACGCCAATGATGGGGACGCCGATGGCCGAGGCGAACTTGGCCGCGGCATCGAACATGGCTGTCGAGAGGCCCCGCTCCCTGGCCGGAAACCAGTGGCCGATGGCCTTGGCATTGGCGGGAAATGTCGGCGCTTCTCCCACGCCCAAGAGCAGCCGCGCGGCGAAGAGGCCGCCCAGATTTGGAGTAACGGCCGCGCCAAAGGACGCAACGCTCCACAGGAACGAACCCGCGCGCCCCACGCGCTTGACGCCGAACTTATCGAGCACCACGCCGATGGGCAACTGGCACAACGCGTAGGTCCAGTTGTATGCGCCGGAAAGATAGCCGAAGGCAATCGCCGATATGCCGAACTCCGTGGCCAGCGACGCTTGCGAAACGGAGAGGTTCACCCGGTCGAAGTAATTGACCAGCACGCCCAGGCCGAGCAGCCAGGCAATGCGCCAGCGGCGCTTGGGCGCTCTCACCTGGATTTGCGATTCAGATTGTGTCAACGGCGGTTCCTCTTCGCGACCTGGGCCAGTGAAGATTGTAGTTTAGCGCAGGGCCAGCAGGGGCTGGCCCGGTACTTTCGCCCAGGGCAAACGCACCATGTATTTGAACCCGCAAGGACAAATGTTTTGCAAGGGCACGGCTGAAGCCGTGCCCTTGCAAATCCGCTCCATTGAGATGGTGCGTTTGCCCGGTTCCTGCGCCGCACCACGATATTTCATTTCCCCGCCGCAGAGATTTCCGGTCAACGATTCAGGTACCGAAGAAGCTGCCGCAGGGGCTGCTTCAGGTCTTCCGCGGAGACGGACTTTCCGTAGGCTTTCGAGCAGCGCCTCGACAGTTCTTCTTCTGTCCAGGTCGACACATCGAAGATGCTGGCTTCATCGCTCACGAACAGAGGTTCTTCGTCATACAAAACTTCCTTGAAGAATCGCTGTGCTTCGCGCGCGGCCTTCTTCATCTCGATGTCGGAACTAAGTTCCATCGTGCGGCTTTTCGTTACAGCATCGTTTCCAGTGCGATCAATATTTGCGGAGCCAATTGGCTTACATTCCCCGCGCCCAGCGTCATGATCAGGTCACTCTCCCCTGCCTGCGCGGCAACAGCAGCCACGGCAGCGGGAAAGTCCGCGGCAAACTGCACGCGCGGCCCCTCGATCCGCTCGACGAGCTTTTCCGCCGTGATGCCGGGGATGGGCTCCTCGCTGGCGGCATAGATGGGCAGCACAATCACGGTATCCGCATCCTTGAAAGCACTGCTGAACTCAGCCAGCAGGTCCTTGGTGCGCGTGTAGCGATGCGGCTGGAAAACCACGTGAATCTGCCGGTGGCCGCACTCGCGAGCCGCGGCAAGGGTAGCGCGAATCTCCGTGGGATGGTGCCCATAGTCGTCCACCACGGTCACGCCGCGCGCCTCGCCGCGCAATTGAAAGCGCCGGTCCACGCCGCGAAAGTGATTCAGCCCCTCGGCGATCTTCTCCCCGGAAACCTCAAGCTGGTGGGCTATGGCCACTGCGGCTGTTGCGTTGAGCACATTGTGGCGTCCAGGCACGTGCAGCTCAAAAGGCCCCAGCGGTCCATGCGCGGTATGCACCAGGAACCGCGCAAAGCGCCCGTGCCCGGCCTCAACAAACTCCAGCCGATAATCCGCCGCCTCTGAGACGCCGTATGTGAAGACGCGCCGATGCACCTTGGGCAGAATCGCCGCCAGCAGCGGATTGTCCACGCAGGCGGTCACGGCGCCGTAGAACGGCACCTTGTCCATGAAGGCCAGGAAGGCGCGCTCTACGTCGGCCATGTCCTGGTAGCAGTCCATGTGTTCGCGATCGAGGTTAGTGACCACGGCGAGGATGGGCGAGAGCTTCAGGAACGAGCGGTCGCTCTCGTCCGCCTCAGCCACCAGATACTGCGTTGTCCCCAGCCGTGCGTTTGAGCCCAGAGCGTCCACGCGGCCGCCGACAACCACGGTCGGGTCAAGCCCGCCAGCCGCTAGAACGCTGGCCACCATCGAGGTTGTCGTCGTCTTGCCGTGCATCCCGGCGATGGCGATGCCGTATTTCAAGCGCATCAGCTCAGCCAGCATCTCCGCGCGCTGAATCACAGGAATCTTGCGCGCGTGGGCCTCTACCACCTCGGGATTCGCCGCGTTGACCGCAGAGCTGGTCACCACCACTGTGGCGTTGGCAACGTTGGCCGCGTCGTGACCCTCGTAAATGGTCGCGCCCAAGGTAGCCAGCCGATCAGTCACCGGGCCGCGGCGCAGGTCGGAGCCCGATACCTTCATGCCAAGGTTCAGCAGAATCTCGGCAATGCCGCTCATGCCGATGCCGCCGATACCAATGAAATGCGCGTGTTGGGAGGTAGCAAACATGGTGAGAAGATGAAACTCCACTTTAACATTCTCGAACAGCCCGCTTCTCAACCTGCAAGAAAACCCGCCATAAACCCCGCTATTCAAGAAAGTCGCGCAAATATATTTCTCCCTCGCGGCGCAACCTTTCAGCGCAACCGCTGTTGAATCAGTCCATAAACGGCACACCGGGGAGGCAGAAACAGACAAGCCTCCGGCGGCACGAAGCCGGGCTGGCACTCGATCTCTGATCTCTGATCTCTGAAAAGGCCGGCTGGGATGGAGGCGTTATGCGCAGCATGAAGAGCTGGATGTTGGGTGCGGCTGTGGTAGCCGGCGGATTGGGCATGGGAGCGGCAACAGCCCAGGCGGCTGAGTTTGGTATCTATGCGCGCGGACCGGTCGCTTACGTTCCGCCTTGCCCTGGAGCGGGATACGTTTGGGTAGCCGGCTATCAGGCCAATGGCTACTGGATTCCAGGGCGCTGGAACTTCATCGGTGGACACGAACACGGGCCCTTCGCGCATTTTGACCGTGGCCCGGCCTTCGACCGGCATTTTGTCCGCGATCACGACCGTTTCCGCAGGTAGCTCTCTGCCCCTGCTTCCTGGCGGCCTCTCCCAACCGGAGAGGCCGCATTTTTGTGCGTACTCAAGCCATCATCCTGCTTCTAAAACCATGCAGACAAATCACCTGCATGCGCCGCTGCTGCCCGCGAAACTGCCCAAGTGCAATCCGCGCCCGATCAGCGGCTGACTGGTGGTAATCTCCCCAATCACCTCCACAGGGTTTGAGGCGCATTCTTCCGCCCGCGGCGCTTCGGCATCTCATGCGCTTTGAGCATCTTGCGTCGCACTCGCGCAAGCCGCTTGCCAGTGGGCCCATCGGGGAGCGATTCTTTTTAGGGAACACCGCAACTTAACCGCGGAATTGCTGTCTGAATGAGCAGAGGCCGGATGGGAAGAGAAACCCAGTAGCCGGCAGGTGCTGAGAACGGAGCTAGCCTCCGGTTCCCAGGTCCGAATCGAAATGGACGGGGCAGCACAAGGAGGATGTCATGCGGAGTCTACGGCTGGTTATGTTCGCGATGCTCTTTGCTCTGCCCTTTGCGGCAAGGGCAAATGCCCAAGTTGATGTCGGAGTTGGGGTCGGCCCCGCGGTCGTGCCCGCTCCCATGGTTTACGGTCCACCGGTCTGCGAGTGGGGCTACTACTCTTATGCCCCCTATGCCTGCGCGCCCTACGGCTACTACGGGCCTGACTGGTTCTACGGCGGCATCTTCATTGGCGCCGGCCCCTGGTTTCACCGTGGCTGGTATGGCCGCGGCGGATACGGCTTCGGCGGGCGGTACGGTTATCGCGGCGTGAGCGGCGGCGGACTGCGCCCCTATGGCGGCGGCGCACGCGGCTACGCTGGTGGAGCCCGTGCTTACAGCGGTGGCGCACGCGGTTACGCGGCCCCTCGCGGCGGCAGCTCTGGCGCTCACAGCTACAGTAGTGGCGGACATGCCGGTGGCGGCTTCAGTGGTGGCCATTCCGGCGGCGGCGGACACGGCGGCGGCGGACACCGCTAAATCTCATCAATGCTTCTTCAAGGGCCCGTCTGCTTCGGCAGGCGGGCCTTTTCGTTTCTGAACCAACGATTTGAGCTACGGCTATACAGGTTGCGGAAAAACTCTGGTATGGCACGTCTTTTGAAAGGGCACGACTTCAGTAGTGGCGCAAAATGCTGATAATAAAGGGACGGGCTTAGCCTCTGCGAGATGTTTGCGGAATCAGAGTCGATGCACCCCGAAGCCGCCGCATTCTAGAGCGGTTCCACAATTCACATGCCCTTTCCGGCATCGAGCAAGGTGGCATTTTCTTGAGAAAAATGCCACTTGATAGCGGCGGGTTCGGGGTATAGCAATTGTGGAACCGCTCAAGTCGCCGCAACACCCAGGAAGCGGCGATCCTGCACAGGGCGAACCAGGCCATGGGGACTCTGGTTCCGCTCTGGACGTTCCCCTTCCGCATGGACACAAAAGCCCGGCGCCCCGGCCTTTCGATTCTTGTCTCTTGAATCGCTCTGAGGCCCCAATCCTCAACCGGTTCCATCCACGGGAGAACCGTTTTCACCTCGCTAGCCCCGCCAGCCGATCTGCAATGCGCTCGGCTGCGCCGGGATGCGCCTGGGTCCGCGCGGCGGCAGCCATCGCCGCCAGCCTCTCAGGCGAATTGAGCAACCCGGTGAGCGCATCGAGCAGTTTGCCGGGCTGCGGCAACTCGCGCTCTTCCAGCATCACGGCCGCACCGGCGCGTACCATCTCCTCGGCATTGCGCTTCTGGTGGTCGTCGGCGGCGGCAGCAAACGGAACCAGCAGCGCCGGCTTGCCGGCGGCGGCCAACTCGGCCACGGTCGACGCGCCGCCCCGCGCCATCACCAGGTGAGCCTGCGCAAAGCGCGCCGGCATATCGTCGAGAAACGGGCTGACCTGCCAGCGCGCTGCATCGGCCCCGCTGGCAGCATAGGCAGCTTGGGCCGAGTCGGCGGCGCGCACCCCACTCTGGTGCAGAATCGTCAGGCCGGGAACGGCCTCAAACAGTGCCACCGCAATTTGCGGCAAATAAGTATTGAACAATCGCGCGCCCTGCGAACCGCCAAAGACCAGCAGGTGCGGCGCGACGCCGCTGGGAGCCGGAATGGTGAAGAACTCGGGCCGCACCGGAATGCCCGTGACCTCGCAGTTGCGGAACCACTTCGCCGCCGAGGGAAAATTCACCGCCGCGGCCTGCACCCATTTGCCCACCAGCCGGTTGGCCAGCCCCGGCATGGCGTTGGGCTCAAAGGCCATGGTGGGAACCTTCATCACCACCGCCGCCGCCATGGCCGGCCCTGAGGCGTATCCGCCCACGCCAAAGACCACATCCGGCTTGAACTTGCGGATCAGCTTCTTGCAGGCAAAAATGCTGCGCGGCAGATCCGTCAGAGTACGAAGCCGCGTCAAAAGCGAGACATTCTTGAGCTGGCCCACTTCGACCAGACGCAGTTTGAAGCCGCCTTCGGGCACCAGGCGGCTTTCCATCCCCCGCGCCGTGCCCACAAAGAGCACCTCGGCCGAATGCCGCGCAACCAGTTCGCGCGCCACCGCCAGCGCCGGAATAATATGTCCGCCGGTGCCCCCACCGGCAATCAAAACGCGAAGTTGTGCCAAGAACTTTGCCTTTCAGTAGTAATCAAGGTCTCCTGGGAGGTCCTTCTTTCCAGTCTTTCCATCGACATAGATGAATCGCTGCTCGATTAAAGCAACTACGTAAGCTGTGGCTATTAGCCCGCAATCCAAAAGTGTCAGCCTTCTATAGACCCGGAAAGCTAGCCAAGACAAAGCCGTCTGAGAAGAAGCAAGATAGAGGCGAGACGCTATGAGCAGGAGGTTGAACATTACTCCCAGAAAAACTACATGGATGAGAAAAATGTCCTCTCGTGGCTTTACATTTCTTGCGGAGAGAATTGGCGATTTGGAACCATCCAGTGAAACGCCCAGTGCAACAAAGCTGTAGAGAACCAGGATCAGAGCATACAGTAACCACATATAAGGCCCACCCGGATCCAAGAACACCGCAGATTCTCCTTACTCCACTTTTCTGCTGATATTCAGCAGAATCCCGATACTGGCCAGGGTGCAGAACAGCGACGTTCCGCCCGAAGAGATCAGCGGCAGCGGAATCCCCTTGGTGGGCAGCAGCGCCAGCACCACGCTGATGTTGAAAAACGCCTGCAAGAGAATGTCCAGTGATGATACCGAAGGCCGTCAGCCGCGCAAAGGAGTCCTGGGAGCGAAAAACCGCCCTCATGCCGCGTACTCCCAGCACCACAAAAAGCAGGATGATGGTCATCGCGCCGAAGAATCCAAGTTCCTCGGCGATATTGGCGAAGATAAAGTCGGTGTGCGCTTCGGGCAGAAAGAAGAGCTTTTGCACGCCCTCCATGTAGCCGCGCCCGGTCAACCCGCCGGTGGCCACGGCAATCAGCGACTGGTTGATGTGGAAGCCGGTGCCCTTGCGGGTCAGAGTCGGGATTGAGAAAGACCAGAATGCGCTGCCAGCGCCATGGAACAAAGAACAGAAGCGCTCCCAGAAACGGCAGCACGGCGGCAAAGGCGCCGAAGAAATACCTCCACTTCATGCCCGCCAGAATCAGCATCATGGCGGTGATACCGGCCAGCACCAGCGCTGTGCCCAGATCGGGCTGGCGCACGATGAGCAGAATGAAGACCGCCGGCATGATCACCGCGCGCAACAGGGTGCGCTTGAAGTCGTTCATCTGGTCCAGGCGCGAGTGCAAAAACCAGGCCAGAAACAAGATCAGCACCGGCTTGGCGATCTCCGACGGCTGAAAGGTGAAGAAGCCTCCAAAGCGAATCCAGCGGTGCGTGTTGTGCGAGCCGGGAAAGAAGTACACCGAGACCAGCAGCAGCGTGGTGACAGCGAGCGCGGGATAGATGAATCGTGGAGTGTTATAGCGGCTGCAATCCACATTCATCAGGATCACCATCATCAGCAGCCCGGCCAGCGCCCAGCCAGCCTGCTTGCCGACAAAGGTGTAGGGCGAGTGATAGCGCTCCTGCGCCACCACGGCAGATGCGGAGAAGACCATCACCAGGCCGGCCACAATCAGCAGCGCCGTGGTGAAAAACATCCACTTGTCGACCCCTACCTGCTTTGGCATCTCACTCTAACTCCGCAATTCGTGCACCAGTTCCTTGAAGATCCGGCCGCGGTGCTCGTAGCTCTCGAACTGGTCAAAGCTGGAGCAGGCCGGCGCCAGCAACACCACCTCGCCCGGCTTTGCCGCGGACGCTGCGGCGCTTACGGCCTTATCCAGGGTCACGCAGGAGTAGATGGGCAGAACCCCGCGCAGATGCGACTCGATCTTGGCCGCGGCCGCGCCAATGGTGTAGACGGCGCATACGCGCTCGCGCAGCAGTTGCGTCAGCTCGGTATAGTCTGAGTTCTTGTCCTTGCCCCCGAGGATCAGATGGATGCCCTTCGAAAAAGCGGCAATCGCCTTCGACGTGGCGTCCACGTTGGTAGCCTTGGAGTCGTTGTAGAAATCCACGCCATTGACGGCAGCCACAAACTCCAGACGGTGCTCTACCGCGTGAAAACTCTCTACCGCGCTGCGAATCGCTTCCACCGAGGCGCCGGCCAGGCGGGCCGCAACCACCGCGGCCAGCACGTTCTCCACGTTGTGCGTGCCTTTCAGCGTAATTCCGCTCAGCGGCATGACTGTTTCCGTCTCCGCATCCGCGGCGTGACGATAGACCACCGCCCCGGCCTCAAGCCATGCGCCCTGCGGAACAGGATGCTCGACACTGAACCAATAGACCTGTCCCTTCGCGCGCGAGGCTGCTGCCTCCGCCGGAGGGTTATCCGCGTTCAGCACCAGGAAATCCTCTGCGGTCTGCTCCGCAAAGATGCGCTCCTTGGCCAACGCGTAGTTCTCGAATGTGCCATGGCGGTCCAGGTGGTCGGGCGTGATGTTCAAGATCACGGCAATCTTCGGATGAAACTGCTCGGTGCTTTCCAGTTGGAAGCTCGAAACCTCAAGCACCGACCACGATGCTTCAGTACTCTCGTTGATCAGCGCAATCACTGGCACGCCGATGTTGCCGCCCACCAGCGTGGGCAGGCCGGCTTGCTTCAGAATCTCGCCCAGCAGCGTGGTGGTGGTGGTCTTGCCGTTCGAGCCGGTAATGGCTATGACGCTGCCTTTGAGAAACCGCCCAGCCAGTTCCAGTTCGCCGATCACCGGCAGGCCGAAACTCTTCACCTGCGCCAGTTCGGGCGTTTCCAGCGGCACGCCGGGGCTTACCACAATCAGGTCCTGACGCCGGAAGGTCAGCAGTCCATGGCCGCCAGCCTCCACCATGATGCCCTCTTCGAGCAGCGCCGGAATATCCTTGGCCAGCGCCTCGGCCGAGCGCACATCGGAGACAGTGACAAGTGCGCCGCGGTGGCGCAAAAACAGGGCCGCTGCCAGACCGGATTTTCCCAGTCCCACGACCAGAACCTTCTTACCTTTGAGTTCCATCATTCGGGTCTTTTCCTCAGGCTCCCGCGACTCTTCTATTCTGCACCGCATGGCGCAGGCGCGGATCGTGTCTAACGCAGTTTAAGGGTGGTGAGTGCAAACAATGCAAACACCAGAGCGCCGATCCAGAAGCGGGCAATCACCTTGGACTCGTGCCAGCCCAACTGCTCAAAATGATGATGCAGGGGGGCCATCTTGAAGATACGCTTCCCGCGGCGCAGTTTGAAGCTGCCCACTTGCAGGATCACCGAGAGCGTTTCAAGCACGAAGATGCCGCCGATAAAAGGCAGCAGCAGCTCCTGCCGAATGGCGATGGCTACCGTGCCGATGGCTCCGCCCAGCGCCAGCG
Source organism: uncultured Acidobacteriaceae bacterium (assembly GCA_963839155.1). Taxonomy (GTDB): domain Bacteria; phylum Acidobacteriota; class Terriglobia; order Terriglobales; family Acidobacteriaceae; genus Telmatobacter. The sequence goes on along the minus strand of CAWITY010000013.1, from coordinate 67,724 downwards.
ACCCCACATCGCCCATGAAAATCTCTGCCGGATGGGCGTTATACCAGAGAAATCCAATCGATGCGCCCACCATGGATCCGCAAAAAACCGTCAGCTCCGACACCAGCGGCATGCGCTGGAGTTCGAGATAATCGGCAAAAACCACGTGCCCGCTCACGTAGGTGAGGACGGTCAGCGCGCCGGCGGCGATGATGGTGCAGCCAATGGCCAGCCCGTCCAGTCCGTCGGTCAGATTCACCGCGTTGGTCGAGCCCATCAGCACCACCACTACCCAGAGAACAAACGGCAAAAAGGCCAGCAGTCCCAAATGAGGAACCGTCGTAGGCCAGTGCCAAAGCATGTCTGGGCGCAGTGTCTTGACGAAAGGCACCGTCATTCTGGTGGAGAACATCTTGAACTGCTCCAGCCCCACCAGGGCCATCGCCACAGCAGCCGAGGCCAATCCCTGCCAAAGCAACTTGGCCCGCGCCGTCAAGCCCAGACTGCGCCGTTTCACCACCTTGATGTAGTCGTCGGCAAATCCGATGGCGCCGAATGCCAGCGTGGAAAAGACCGTGATCCAGACGAACGGATTCGAGGGATCGGACCACAACACTGTGGGCAGCAAAATCGCGATGCAGATCAACACGCCGCCCATGGTCGGCGTACCCGTCTTCTTCAAGTGCGACTGCGGCCCGTCCTCGCGCACAAACTGCCCAATCTGAAACTCGCGCAGCTTCTGGATCACCCAGGGGCCGATGAAGAGCGCGATCAGCAGCGCCGTTCCCGAGGCAAAGGCCGTGCGAAAGGTGAGATAGCGGAAGATGCGGAACGGGTGAAAGAACGGAAACAGCTTTTCGTAGAGCAGCCAGTAAAGCAAGTGGCCTCCAGAGCCGGAATGAGGCAGGGTTCAGCTTCATTTTACAGGCCCAGGGACTGCCGCAGACGTGGAAATCGCGCCGCAGAACCCGATACGCGCCGTTTGACCTGGACTCGGGGCAGAGCTATAGTTCAAGCATAATTGGACGGGAAGGAAGGGGCGATGCCAGTCTTGCCAAAATCGAATCCGAAGATCGTCTCTGCCCTTCACGCGCGCACCAACCTCGGCCAGATTCTGCGCCGAGTCAAGAGTGGAAATGAGCGGTTCCTCATCCAGCAGCGCGGAAAAACCCAGGCAATCATGATCAGCATTGAAGATTACATCAACCTCGCAGCGCCCGCGCCCGACTGGCTGAATGAATCCTGGACTGCGGCAGAGAAAGCCGGCCTCGACAAGATGACCATGGAAGAGATTGATGCCATTGTTTCCGATGTGCGCCGAGACCGGCGGGCCCGCCAGGATGCGACCACAGGCCAATGACCCGGGTCGTCCTGGACACCAATGTTGTGGTCTCCGCGATGCTTGCCCGGCGCGGCAACGAGGCGCGCGTAGTTTGGCTAGCGCAATCCGGCAGGCTGCTTCCTTGTGTGACGAATGAGATATTGGCTGAGTATGACGAGGTACTACATCGCCCCCAATTCAAGGTCCTCGACCAGAATGAAGTTTGCGGTGTGTTGGCCGGCCTTGGACAGGGGCTGATGGTTCGGCCCGCCTTTTCTTTGGCTGTTTCACCCGACCAGCCGGACAACCGATTCCTGGAATGCGCGCAGGCCGCGAATGCCGAGTTTCTGGTTACGGGAAACAAGCGGCATTTCCCCACAACATGGCAGGATACGAGGATTGTGAACGCCCGGGAATTGCTCGAGGCGATCCTGTTCCCGGAGTGAGAGCCTTACTCAACATTCGATTCCCTCGCGGGCCTCACCGGTTCTCCGATTCCTTGTAATCGACGTTCATCGCCTCGATGGCCCGCTCCAGATGCACGCCGCGTGAACCCTTCACGAGCACCACGTCCCCTGGGAGCAGCCTGCCGCGCAGCCAGCGGCCAGCCGCCTCCGCATCTGGCAAAAAGATCGCCGCTACCCCACCCGTGCAGGCGGCTGCCGCCAGGTGCACGGCATTGCCGCCCACTCCGGCGACCAGATCGAGTCCGGCCTCGGCGGCGGCGCGTCCGCAAGCCGCGTGCAGCGCTGGGCCTTGTTCGCCCTGCTCCAGCATCTCCCCGGCCACCAGGATGCGGCGTCGGGCCGGTCGCCCAGCCAGGGTCCGAATCATCGAACGCAGCGCTTCAGGATTCGAGTTGTAGCAGTCGTTCAGAATTGTTGCCCCGCCGATCTCAATCACCTCGCCGCGCTTGTCCCCGGCAGTGAGCGATTCCAGCGCCTTCACGGCCGCATCCAGATCCACTCCCGCCTCCAACGCGACGGCCAGCCCGGCCAGCGCATTCGATGCGTTGTGTCCGCCCAGCAGGTGCAGCGTCAATTCCGCCTCACGCTCCCCGGCGCGGAACTTCAGATGCAATCCCCCCAGGTCTTCGTGGGCCTCTAGAAACTGCGGGTCGGCGCAAGGCCCCGCGCCAAAATAAACCACGCGGCCAAGGAAGTCGCGGCCAAACTGCGAGACGTACGGATCGTCGCAGTTCAGAAACGCAACACCGCTCAGCGGCAGCGCCTCCACCAGTTCCAACTTGGCGCGGGCAATGCCTGCCTGCCCCTCGGCAAAGTTCTCAATGTGCGCCGTGCCAACATTGGTCACCACGCCCCAGTCTGGCGCGGCAATGCGGGCCAGCGCGGCGATCTCGCCGGGATGATTCATGCCCATCTCGACCACTGCAATGTCATGTTCATTCTTCAGCCGCAGCAGTTGCAGCGGCAGCCCGAAGGCGTTGTTCAGGTTGCCCTGCGACTTGAGCACGTTGAACTTTGCGCCCAGCGCAGCGGCCACTGCTTCCTTGGTCGTGGTCTTTCCCGCGGACCCGGTGATAGCCACCACGCGCTTGCCCCATTGGCGGCGCACATGCGCGGCCAGCGCCTGCATTGCCAGCAGCGGGTCTTCGCAAATCAGCAGCGGAACGGCCAGCGCCGCATCCGGCAGCCCAGCCACCCGCTCGCGCGAAACCACCGCAGCCAAGGCGCCGCGCTCCACGGCGGCCGCCACATAGTCGTGCCCGTCCAGACGATCTCCACGGACGGCAAAAAACAGCTCGCCGGCGGCCACGGTGCGCGAGTCAATGGAGTAGCCGCGCACCACCAGCGCCCCGGCCTGTTCGATGCGCGCCGGAGCTTCAAGCAGGGCGCTTGCGCCTACCGCGGCCTCTGCCAATGTGAGCTTCATTGCACTCCACCGTATCCCAATTCGGCCAGCGCGGTAAGAGCAATCTGCGCGTCGTCGAAGGGAATCGTGCGCCCGGCAAGAATCTGTTCTTTCTCGTGCCCCTTGCCGGCAATCAAAACCACGTCCCCGGCCTTGGCCGCCTTCAGCGCCACGGCAATCGCCGCCGTCCGGTCCGGCTCAATGGTGTATTGGACGCCGCTCGACTTCAATCCGGGTTCGATCTCCGCCAGAATCGCCAGCGGGTCCTCGCTGCGCGGATTGTCGCTGGTAGCCACCACAAAGTCGCTGCCCGCACCTGCCGCCAGGCCCATCCTGGGCCTCTTGGTCCGGTCGCGGTCGCCGCCGCAGCCAAAGAGCGTAATCACCCGCCCGCCCGATTGCGCCGTCATCTGCCGCGCCAGCGCTGTCAAATTGCGCAACGCATCGTCGGTGTGCGCATAGTCCACAATCACTGTGAAGGGCTGCCCCGCATCCACCGGCTGAAACCGCCCCGGAACCGGATTGAGCCGCGGCACAAACTCCACCAGATCGGAAAAGGAAACGCCGCGCGCATGGGCCGCCGCAAACGCCGCCAGCAGGTTCAAGATGTTCACCTCGCCCGCCAGCTTCGAAGTCACTTTGGCCGAGCCTGCCGGGGTTTCGAGGTCAATGACCGCCCCGCCCGGCGTCAGTGTGTAGCTGGCTGCGCGCCAGTCACCCTGGCCAATCCCATAGGTCCTCACTTCCGCGCCCGCCCTCAGGGACACCTTCACCAGTCGCTCGCTGCGCTCATCGTGGGCGTTGATCACCGCCACGCGGGGAGCCGGATAGACCGTCCCGTCAAAAAGCAGCCGCTTGGCCGCGAAATACTTCTCCATGGTCTCGTGATAGTCGAGGTGGTCGCGCGTCAGGTTGGTGAAGACTGCCACATCGAAGTTCACCCCCGTCGCCCGGCCCTGGTCGAGCGCGTGGCTTGATACCTCGGTCACCAATTCGCTGGCTCCGCGCGCAACGCCCTCGGCCATCAGTTCGAACAAATCTCTCGACTCGGGAGTGGTATGCACGCTGGGGCGCACCTCGCCGGCCAGGTGATACTCGATGGTCCCCACCAGGACGGTGGTGCGAGCAGCCGCGTTCAGCAGCGCTTCCAGCAGAAACGCCGTGGTTGTCTTGCCGTTGGTGCCGGTGATGCCCGTAGCCGCCAGCTTGCGCTCAGGATGCCCGAAGAACGCCGCCGAGGCCTGCGCCAATGCTCGCCGCCCGTGTTCCACTTCCAGCAAGGGCAGGCCGGCCTGAAATACCAGCAGATGGTCGAACGCCGGTGCGGAGTCGGTAATAATGCCTAAGGCGCCAGCCTTGATGGCCTTGTCAACAAAGCGGTTTCCGTCGGTCGATCCGCCTTTCATGGCCACAAAAACCGAGCCGGGCCGCACCTTGCGCGAATCGTATTCCACGCCGGTCACCGGCTGTTCGGAGTCTCCGCCAGCACCAACTGCCGTCACTTCTTCAATTAGTTCTTTCCATTTCATCTTGTGTTTATTGTAGATTGCTGGACGGCATATGCCTCTCAAGGATTGAGAGCGGCCTGCATTCCACACGCCGGCGCCCGTCAAACGGACTCAAATAACGACGTGTTCGCCCAGGTGTCGTCCGGGCACTTACCCATCCAGAATAGGTGCCCTCTCTGCTTCGGCCAGCAGCAGATGAAATGCTTCCACCGGAACCGGGCGCCCAAACAGCCAACCTTGCCCCAGGATGGGCATCTCAGCCCCGGCAAAATAGACGGCTTGCTCCACCGTCTCGATCCCTTCCACGATCACCTGCAGGTTCAACGCCTTGGCCATGGCCAGGATCTGGGGCAGGATGCCCACCGTCACCGCCTCTGTGCCAATGGCTTGCGTGAAGGCCCGGTCGATCTTGATCGCATCCACTGAAAGGTCGTGCAGATACGCCAGGCTCGAGTACCCAGTCCCAAAGTCGTCGATCTGCACGCTATGGCCCCGTTTGCGCAGTTCGCGGATCGTCTTCAGGGCCACTTGTATCCGGGCCGTCGAGCTTTCTGTCACCTCAATCGCCAGACTACGCGCCGCAACCCCAGCCTCATCCAGTGACCGCGCCAGCATCGGCAAAAATTTCGCATCGGCCAGGTCCGAGGCGGTTACATTCACATTGACGCGAAAGCCGGGATGACTGCGCAGCATCTCGCCAAAATCGCGCAGCGCGCGCCGCACTACCAGTTCGGTCAGTTCGCCCACAAAGCCCCGCTCTTCGGCGATTCGCACAAAGACCTCCGGGCTGACCTCGAAGCCATCTTCATTCGTCCAGCGCGCCAGAGTCTCGGCCTCCACGATTTGTCCAGTTGCCAGTTCCACGATCGGCTGATAGACCACCCGCAACTCGCCTTTGCGAATACACCTGTGAAGCTGTCCCTCCATTCCCATGCCCCGCCGGTAGAACACCGAGCAAAGCAATCCCACCAGGCCGCCGATCAGTCCGCCCACTGCCGTAAAGACAACAATCTGTTCCTCGTCGGCCTTCAGCGCCTCTCGAATGGAGATCGAAGCCGTTCCACAGTTGGAGTAGGGGATGGAGCAGCGAGTAACATAAACGCTGCCATTGACGCGGAAAGCGCCGTCTCTGGTGAGCCACAGCCGGTCCACATTCGGCGACTCCCCGCGCAATGGCACCAATCGCCCGCTCACCGCGTCAGGCACAGTGTTGGAGTAGTGGATTGGCGTCGAGCCGAGGTGTGACTGAATGAAGTTGTTGAAGACCACAAAGGAATCGCCCTGTTGCACGCCGATTCCCTTCAGGCTGCCGGCCAGGGGTAGAGCGAAGTTCCGATACCCTCCGGCAGAATCCCTCTGCGCATCATTCGGCGCGGGAACCTCCAGCGGGCGCTCCAACCGGCCCAGCAGGGCCGAGCACTCGATTTTCCCCTTGCGCATCCGTCCCACGTCGCGCATATACACCGAGCCTGAAAGCAGATTGCGAAAATAGCTTACATCGGCCTCAGAACAATACGCATGGGGCGAAGCATTCATCTTGGCTAGAACAGTGCGCGACTCAATGGAGTAGGTCTCAAACAAGTCGTTCATGTGCAGGGCGTATTGTTGCAGCCTGCCCTCGTTCAGGCGCAGAGTCATGGCAACCCCGGCCAGATGGCCGCACCCTGCGCCTACGGCCACAGCCAGCGCGGTGGCGCCAAGAACAACCATTACGCGCCGCTTGAACGTGCGTGTCATCGATAGGACCTGCTTCTGCTCTAGCCGGAAACCTGGCGGGCTCGCGGCAACCATACCAGGGCTTCCCAGCAAGAGGGAAATCCGGTGTCTTGGAGGCTATCGGCATTTCCTTGCCTGGACGCCACTAAAGAACCGCAATTCGGGGCAAATCTTGGAACGCCGGGAGTAGACCATGCTCTCGCCTGCCCTCACGGGTATTCTTCCACAAACGCCGCCACTCCATCCATGAATGACCCGCATCCCTCCGGACCGCCCTCATCTTCCGTCGCCAGCAGAACCGCCAGTGCTTCCTTCATGCGGTCGTACTGTTCGCATGCCTCGCCTTCAAGGCTGAAAAACCGCGTATGCAACATGCAGCCGTAGATGCCGCAGGTGATGGCGAAGGGCGCGGCGCGGCCATCGCGCTCCAGCGTGATCCGCGCTTCCAGCGGATGCTCTTCGTCGCGAAAAATCGTTCCATCCTCCGAGCCCTTCTGGCCAAGAGTCGCCCCGTTGTCGATCGCGTACCACGATGTTTCCGTCATGGTCCGAGATTAGCGCATACCGGGCTGTTGCTGGCTGCAAACAGGCACAGAATCAAGGCGACTTTGCGGGCTGTGGAACATCTCCAGCGTAAAGCTACGGGCTTCAGAGGCTGCGGATGACTCGTTCGGGCGATAGGCCGGGACTGTAGGCCCGGCACACGGCAAATAGAAAGGATGCGAGGCTTCAGGCCCCTGAGGAACCACTGATCAACTGTCCGATTTCCAAATCAGGTTCCCGCAGGGGCTAAAGAAACCGGTTGCGGAAAAACTCTGGTATGGCCCATCTTTTGAAAGGGCACGACTTCAGTCGTGCCGTAAGTGATTGAAAATAAAAATTGGCTTTAGCCCCTGCGGGATGTTTTTTGGGGGCATCGCCTTACATTCGGGGCTTTTCCGCAGCCTGGAAAGCCCCACGCTCCCTCCGTAAATTCCCCGCGAATCTCCCCTATACCATCGAGAGAGATGCGCTAAAGTCGTGCCCATCCAAAACGGCAACTTTTGCAGAGGTTCCCTGGGTATGCTTTTCGTGCATTTTTCCTGAGATCAACCCTCTTTCCGCCGCCGTTCCCCCTATCGAACCGCTACTGGCATGTTGCATAATCGCCAACGACACTGGAGGCAAATTCCGATGGCTGATTCTCAGTTTGTGTATGTATCCTGTATCCGCACCACGCCGCAGACACTCTGGCAGGCGCTCACCGAGCCCGACTTTACAAGGCGGTTCTGGTTTGGCACTACGCAGGACTGCGCCTGGATGCCGGGAGCTTCCTGGCGCATTTTGTTTTCCGACGGACGCGTTGCCGACAGCGGCGAAGTCATCGAGATCGAGCCCGCCCGCAGGCTGCTCCTTAAGTGGCGCAACGAGATTTTCCCCGAAATGACCGCCGAAGGCTATTCCCGACTGACCTACGCGATCGAGCAAAAGGCCGGGTACGTACAACTTACGGTCACGCATCGGATGGATACGAGCGAGTCGAAGTTCATCCAGGCGGTTTCCACCGGCTGGCCCGTCATCCTGTCGAGCTTGAAGAGTCTGCTTGAGACTGGCGAAGCGCTGCCAGGAACGGGCCAGACTCCAAAGAGCATCTGAGGCCGCCTCACCGGCCGCAGCGCACAACAACCTTCGTTCCCGGAGGAACCAGCGACCCTGCTGCCGGCGCCTGCTCGCGTACCGTACCATTGCCATTGATCTGCACCTCAAGCCCCGCAGCCGCGGCCAGTTCGATGACCTTACGTACCGGCAGCCCGATAAGAGAAGGAACGCGCAGTCTCTTGGCTTCACTTATGGTTACTTCAGCGCCCGTCTGCTGCGCTTGCTTTGCGGCCGCCGCAGGCGCGCCAGACGATGCTGGAGCCTGCGAGTTGCCCGTTGCGCTTTTCGTCGTCGCGGGTTCCGGCGCGACAGGCTGAGCCGGCATCCCCCGTAACGGATCGTCATTGGGCAACTCATTGGCCGCCGAGTAAAGCGCCTCGATATTGCCGGTATGCTCCCCGGCGTCGTCCTCCACCACATGCAGATCGGCCTTTACTCCAGTGCGTGGCGTGCGCACTTCGATGTCGTGAGCCACACCCAGATACTCCAGCACCTGCTGCGCAACTTCCGCAAAAACCGGCGCCGAAACTTCCGCGCCGTAGTACGACGCTCCCCTGGGTGTGTCGATAATCACCGCGACCGAAATCACTGGGTTGTTCACCGGCGCGATCCCCGCAAACGACGCCACATGCATCGTCTTCGAATACAGATGCGTCGCCGGGTCGATCTTCTGCGCCGTGCCCGTCTTGCCTCCGGACGAATAGCCGTTCAGTTGCGCTTCCTTGCCGGTTCCGTACAGGACCACGCCTTCCATCATCTTGCGCATCTGGGCAGCGGTCAGCGTAGACAACACACGATGCGCTCCGGGCGGCAGCGGATTGGGCAGTTCCCCTCCCGGTTTGAAGGGCGATGGTGGAACCTGGGCCATGCCTACCTGAGCCGGCGCGGCGCCCTGGCCGTTCGCCTGGACCTCCAATTGCCCCGGTAACAGCACATGCGGTGGCAGATAGATTCCCCCATTCGCGATGGTCGAGACCATCGAAACCAGTTGCAGCGGCGTTACACCCACCTCCTGCCCCATGGCAATCGATCCAATCGATGACCCTCCCCACTTCTTTACCGGCTGCAACAATCCGCGGGTCTCGCCGGGCATCTCCACGCCCGTGCGCGCGCCAAAGCCAAAGTCGTGCAGGTACTGGTAGAAACGGTCCGGGCCCACCTTCAGCGCCAGCTTCACGGCTGCCACATCGCTGGAGTGCTCCAGCGCTTCATGCACCGTAATACGCCCGAAGTGCTCTCCCTTGTCGTCGTGAATGGTTCTCCCGGCCAGTTTGATCTGACCGCCCTGACAATCCACAATATCGTCCGGCCGGGCCACACCTTGGTCCAGCGCCGCCGAATAGGTGACCAGCTTGAAGGTCGAGCCCGGCTCGTAGACGTCGCTCACCGCGTGATTGCGCAGCAGCTCCGGCGTGGTGCGGCGAGAAAAGTTGGGGTTGAACGTGGGCCGGATGGCCAGTGCCAGAATCTGCCCGCTGTGCACGTCCTGCACCACCACGGTCCCATTGGCCGCCTGGGTCCGCTCCATGGCGTGGTCCAACGCCCGCTCGGCCAGAAACTGGATGTTCTCATCAATCGTCAGCACCAGGTTCCGTCCCGGCTGGGGATCGCTTTCGCTCGACCCCATCACGTGCCGGCGCGCATCCAGCGCCTTGTTCATATGTCCGGGAACGCCGTGCAGCAGGGCCTCGTACTTCTGTTCCAGCCCACCAAGGCCGTTATCGTCCACGCCCACAAAACCAAGCACCTGCGCGGCAATCTCATTGTCCGGGTAGAAGCGCTGAAACTCCTTCTGAATGTAGATTCCCTTGATGCCCAGCGCCATCACACGGCCTGAGACGTCTGCGCTCACTCCGCGGGCCACGCGAATGGAGTTATGCCCGGATGCCAGCCGCGCGGCAATCTGTTCCTCGGTTGTCTGCGAATCGTCCGGATCGATGTGCACCAGCACGGCCAGGCGATGCGCGGCCGTGGGCTTGTCTTCCACATCGCCGGGAATGGCATAGATGGAATCCACCTGCACCGTCATGGCCAGTTCGTGGAGGTTGCGATCATACAGAACGCCGCGTCGCGGCGGCACTTCGATGCTGCGCTGCTGCTGCTTCTCCGCGCGGTCTTTGAACTCCGCAAAACGCACCACCTGAAGCCAGAAAAGCCGCCCGGCAATCACCAGAACCCACACCAGAAAGAACAGGCAGATGATCCAAAAGCGCGCCCGCTTCAGAGGCAGGGAGCGCGCCGCATTCATCCGGTTCCGGTTAAGTCGAACGGTTGGCTGCATGACACTTCTAGCTCCGAGCTTCAAGAGCATTTTTGCTTTTTTGCCATAGACTTCTGTACTCCAGCCATTCCGCGTTTTCCTGCGAAAGGCGTGGGAGACGAACAGAATTACGGTCTACACAAATCACGAAATCGAGCTAGTGCCCTGAGTCCATAGTTCGTTAAACAAATACACTGTCATTCTGAGTGAACGGGGCCCTGAACGGTTCTCAGTTCCGGGGTCCCCAAAGAGCGGTCTTTGCTCTTTGGGGTGGAGTTCCGGGGTCCCCAAAGGGCGGTCTTTGCCCTTTGGGGTGGAGTTCCGGGGTGGTGAGCGAAGAATCTGCTTTTTTCTCCCCCCGATTTCTGATGCGGATTTCAGACTCAGGACACTAGCCCTTGGCCTGTAGCCCGTTTTGTACTTGGCTCGCCTCTTGCTACTGGCTATCGCGACGGTCGAGGACGACACAAAAGCTAGTTGCTTCCAATCCAAGGCGGGAAGCTGGCAGCTCCGAGCTGCTTTAAGCCTACTGCGCGGCAGGCCCCGGCGGAGTCACTTGCGCCATGGCTGGAGTGCCTGCATCGGCATGAGCATCCGGATGAACCACCTGACCCGGTTGCGGCTCTACCAGACCCAGTTGCCGGGCCAGCGTGTCGATCCGCCCTGGCTGGCTCAGTTGCGCCTCTGTCAGCTTCAGTTGCCGGTTCTCTTCGCGCAATTGGTCCAGCGTCTGCTTCTCCGACTCCACCTGATAGCCGCCCTCAATGGCGCTGAAATGCTGCAATCCATAGAACATGACCAGCGAAAAGAACACCACAACCGCCGCAGAGAAAACACGCATCTGCCGCGCCCGTGCCGGATCAGCCGCCTTGACCAGGCGCGAATTGTCGAAGCTCTTGAGAAAGTAGAATTCCGGAGTCCGAGCGCCACGCCGGCGAAGCTGCTGCTGGGCGAGCAACTGTGTATTCCGTTCGGCAACCCGCGCAGACCAGCCGCGGCCAGCTTCAAAGTAGGTTGTGGTGCATGCCGCCATGGTTCCCTCCCGCGCTGCCAAGAATCGGGGACCGGTCGTCAGAGATCCGCTCAATCCCGCTGAATTCGCCTCTGTTCCCTATGCCCTATTCCCTGTTCTCTAGTCCCTGTTCCCTGCTTTTCCGCCGCTCTCAGCTTCGCGCTGCGCGATCGCGGGTTCCTGTCCGTCTCTTCTTCGCTGGCCATTACTGGCTTCTTGGTAAGAATCTGCCAGATTCCCTGCCGCGCGCCTTCGCGCAAACTGTCTTTTGCAATACGATCTTCCAGTGAGTGAAAACTGATGACGGTCAGCCGTCCGGAGGGCTTAAGCAGTTTTGGCGCGGCCTCCAGCAACGCCCGAATCTCGTCCAATTCGCGGTTTACATAGATACGTAACGCTTGAAACGTCCTTGTTGCCGGGTGAATGCGATCGCTCTTCATTGTCGGGGCTGCCGATGATACGATCCGGGCCAACTGCCCTGTCGTTGTCACCGGCCGCCCGCGAACAATGGCTCTGGCGATTCTCCGCGACCTCCTTTCCTCTCCGTACTCGTAGATGAGGTTGGCGAGTTCTCCCTCGTCTTCCTCATTTACCACTTGTGCGGCGGTCGGGCCGGAGCGCATGTCCATGCGCATATCCAACGGCCCGTCCCCCTGAAAACTGAATCCCCTGTGCGCCTCATCGAATTGCAGGCTGCTCACTCCAAAATCGGCCAACAAGCCATCCACCGAGGCTGCCTTAACATGGCTGGCAATCGTGCTGAACGCCTGGTCCACGAACGTGATCGTCGGCGCCGCGCTCCCCAGTTCCTCGCAAACCCTCTCCAACCGCGCTTTGGCCAGCTCCAGCGCCTCCGGGTCCCGGTCAAATCCGATCAAGTGGCCCTGCGCTCCCAGCTGCCTGACGATCCCCTCGCTGTGCCCCGCCAACCCCAGCGTGCAATCCACATACGTGCCGCCCGCCCGCACAGAAAGAAAATCCAGCACTTCTTTCAAAAGAACCGGCACATGGCGTTCCGTCGTCTTCGTCATGCGCTCCCCCTGGGGGGTATCCCGGTCAGCTCCGCCGCTTCAGAACGGTTGCCAGCGACTGGCGATTCTCCGTCGTCAATGCGTTGGCCGGCAAACTCTCTGCCAGCTTCTGGAGATTTTGAACTTGCAGGAAAAAGATCTTCCCGCGTACCGCAACTTCCGCGTCAAGCTTGGCCGTTCCCCGCAAAATCAGCGGCAACAGCACCCGCCCCTGGCTGTCCAACTCCACCTGCTGGCCGTAGTAGCTGGTCAGGTTCAGGTATTTGTCCACCGCGTCGTCCATGGTGCTGGACTCGGCCAACAGCGCTTCTTGCTTTTCCCACTCCGGCAACGGCCAGATCTCCGCACTCTCACCATCCGTCGAGGTGATGTAGAACTTGGTCACCTTCGCTTCATCCAGCAACTCCTTGAACGCAGCCGGCAGCTTCAGCCGCCCCTTTTCGTCCACCTTCGCCGGATGATTGCCGCGAAATGCTTCCATGCTCTTTTGCCTCTTGCGGCCAACCACTCATCGTTCGCCGCCGGATCGCTGCCTTACTGCCCTGCCACTGTTTCCCAGGCTGGTTCTCCAGCCTCTTGGTAGCCCGGTTTCTTCACCGCTCAGGAGAAAAGTGGGTAAACTTGCTTAGTAACCCGTACAAATTTTCCCTTTTCTCCCACTTTTGACCACCACGACTCGATAGTACCTCGCTTCGCTGCTTCCGCCAAGAAAAAAATGGGCTTTGGGTCAAGGCAGACAGGAGTGGTCCGAGTGGAATCTACCTGTAGATGAAAAAATTATGGATACCACAAGATGTTGTGTTTACGAATGAGGTTCCGGGGCTAGACAGCAGAGAGAATCAGTGGTAGCGAACAAAAAGCGAAGAGTTGACACCCCGCCCAATAGTTGCCCCCTTTCAGTGCCTCAACCCATTCAATCTACATCCTCCGCAGGGTTTCGCACACGCTTGCCCCGCTCCACAACCAGCTTCAATAGATAGAAGAACACAACCGCATTGACCGCAAGAAGGCCTACCCGAATGGCCGTAACCTTGCGGAAAACCTCGAAGATCTCCCAGGGCAGAAACGAGCCGGTAATGGCCAGGGTCAGGTACTCAGCCCAGGTCTTCTCAAGATACAGCCCGATCCCTTCGATCAGGTCCAGACCGGCATAGATAAAGACCACCGCGCCAATGCGCCGCAGCAGCCGGTCGTCCAGTAGTGCGGCCTTTTCCAGTACGAAGTTGACCAGTTTCGACTCCGGGTTGAAGCGCAGGTGATCGGCCAACCGTCCCAGCACGTCGCCTACATCCTTGTGCAGCAGGCGCAAGGCGCCCACGCCGATCGCCACGAACAGCAGCGCCTGCGCCAGCTTGAAAGCCGCAATCAGAATGAGCCACTGATTGTGGTGGCGCGGTTTGGATAGGGATCTGGCGGGGGAGTCGCTCATCGGGTTTGGGGCAATCTGCGTACAATACCTGCTTCCTTTTACGTTATCTGAATCGCTCCGGTTCTGCCGACCCCGTTCGGGAACTATCGGGTTTGCGGGAGGCGGTTTTCAGTCTGCCGGGGCTGCGTCGCAAGCCGCGGCGATTACCATCGATCCATGATGCAGCGCTTCGAGACTTGCCAGTGGGTGCCGTTTCCGGTCGAGCTGGTCTTCGCATTCTTCGCCAATCCGGCCAATCTGCCCCACCTGATGCCTCCCCGGCAGAAGGTCCGCATCGAGGATGTGCGGCTCAAGGCTCCTCCTGCGCGACCGGTGGCTCAGGACCCGGCTCGCCGCTTCTTGAGTGTGGCGGCCGGGGTGGGGACCGAGATTCTGATCAGCTTTCTTCCCCTAGCCTGGGTGCCCAGGCGCATGAGCTGGATGGCGCGCATCACCGAATTCGCATGGAACAGCTACTTCTGCGATGAGCAGGTCCGCGGCCCATTCGCCCAATTCCGCCATCGCCATGGCATCCAGCCCGAGGTGCGCGATGGCGTGGAAGGCACGCTGGTAACCGACCAGATCGACTTTGCCCTGCCCTGGGGCGTGCTCGGCAAGATCGGTGCGGTATTTGTAAAACGCTCCCTGCGGCAAGCCTTCGCGCATCGCCAAAAGCGCCTGCCAGAGATTCTTGCTGTTGCCGCCCGGCAAGCCGCTCGCCGGGCCTGATGCTCAGCCCCTATCTCTTCAAATTCAAAAGCCATTCGCGGTCGTAGACGTTGCCGTCCATGATCAGCCCGGAGATGCGCCGCGCATTCCAGATGTTCGCCGTGGGATCGCCGTCCACCACCAGAATGTCGGCGCGCCGGCCGGGAGAGATCAGCCCCAGCTCATTCCAGCCGAACTGCATCGAGTAGTTGTTTGTGGCTGCTGCCAGCGCCTCGCGCGGAGAAAGCCCCAAACGCACAAGCATTTCCAGCTCAACATGCAGGGAGATGCCGGGCATCGCGCCTCCCACCGGGGCGCCTGAAGCTGCCAGGTAGCGGGGATAGTCGGAAAAGATGGTCTCGTTGATCTGCCACAGCCGCATGGCAGACTGATCGGCCTTCTTGCGTTGATTCTCTTCCAGCCAGCGTTGCGAGGCCGCGGGCAGGCGGCGCATCCACAGGAAGGGCGGGTACAAAGTCTCCCCGGTGGCGCGGTCCGAGGGTTCAAACATATGCGCCGGATCGAGCAACCGTGCGGCTGGCTCCTTCCACAGGTTCCGATGCCCCGGCAATTGCAGGAACGAAAGGCTGAACGTGGGCATAAGAGCCGCATGGTGCGTGGCCAGAAAGTGCGCGTAGGAGCGCAGTTGGGTTGATGTAGCGGGAAGGCGCTGCGAATAGTCGTAGGCAGTGGACGCTGCGGCTCCCTCGGGATCTTCCACCAGCGGCCGCTGCAGCTCACCGGGAACGACACCCAACTCGTACCGGCCCATATGCAGCAGCACGTCCACCCCGGCCTCGACTCCCACTTTGTAAGGCGTGGCCACGAACTCCCCGTAGGTCACAATCCCCATTTGATGGGCGCGCGCCACGATCCACTGGGTATTGGCCGCCGTCAGGTTGTGCCCCAGCCAGAGGACCCGCGTTCCCAGCCGGGCGGTATCCACCAACTGGCGCGCGGTGTCTTCCGGGCTTAATTCGGCGGGGTGAGAACCCTCCTTCAGCTTGGCTGCCCATTCCGGGAGCCTTCTCAGCAGGCTGGTGTTGTCTGTTGTGCCGATTGAGTCCAGCAGATACAGGTGCGGACTGGGATACGCTGAGGAATCGATTGGGCCGTGACGGCTGTCGTTGGAGACCACCACCGTGGTCACACCCATGTAGAGATTTGCCCTGGCTTGCCCCTCGCTGTTGACCCCCGCATAGCCGTCCACCAGCCCTGGGATGAGGTATTTTCCCGTGCAGTCGATCACCCGGGCGTTCTTGGGAATGGAAACCGCCATTCTTGAACCCACATCGGTGATCCGCCCGTCGCGCACAATTACGATGGCGTCCGGCAGGTCTTTTGCGGAGTGGCCCCACTCCGTCACATCCACAACCGTACCGCCGGCAAGGACTAGAGGGGGCGAGGCAGTGAGCCGGGAAGGGATGGGCGGAGGAGCCTGCGCACAGGCCAGATGACCGGCCAGCAGGGACCCGCAAATACCTATTAGAACGGAACCAACAGTGCGCATAGAAGAATCGGGCTTTGGTGGATTGTCGCACAACGGGCTGAACGCATTGATGAAACGACTTGCCACATGAAAAACCAATGGGGATTACCTTCATGGCTGAGGCTGGGACTCTGGCGCCACCGCCAAGCAGTCCGAAGATTCCGATGATAGGGCGCGGGGCGCCCCGAATCTCGCTTTCAAGACCCGGAAAGCACCCCTCCAAGCGGTTAAAGAATTAGAGCGTTTTTCCCTTCGACATAGACTCCTGTGCCCCTTCCATTCCGCCTTTTCCTGCGGAATGGGTGGGAGACCAACAAATTTACGGCCTACACAATTCACAAAAAAGCTCTAGTGTCCTGAGTCCATCGTTCGCTTAACAAATACGCTGTCATTCTGAGTGAACGGGGCCCCGAGCGGTTCTCAGTTCGGGGGTGGTGAGCGAAGAATCTGCTTTTTTCTCGCCCCCGATCCCTGATGCGAATTTCAGACTCAGGACATTAGGAACCGGCCGCCATTGCGGTCCTTACCCGGCGAGTCAGCAGCGGCAAAACCTGCTCGTACGCACCGTCTACGCTGAGCCCGTGGCGGACGCGAAGTTCGTCCACCTTGCCGTGCTCGATGAACTGGTCGGGCCAGCCAATGCGCACCACCGGAACCGGGCAGCCCATCTCCTGCAAGGCCTCCAAGACCGCCGTGCCGAAACCGCCCATCTTCGCATGGTCCTCAAAGGTCACAAAGGCCGCCACCCGCTGCGCATAGACTTCCAGCATTTCGCGATCCAGCGGCTTCACAAAGCGAGGATTGATCACCGCGGCGGAGTATCCCTCGCTTTCCAACCGCTGGGCCAGCTCTTTCGCCATGCCCAGCAAGGGACCCAATCCCAGAATGGCCACGTCCGAGCCGTCCTGCAATACCTCGGCCTGGCCCACCGTCAGCAATTCCGGTTCTGCTTTGCGCGCCACGCCAACCCCCACTCCCCGCGGATAGCGGATGGCGCTTGGACCGGGAAGCTGCAGAGCCGTCTTCATCATGTCTGCCAACTCGTCTTCGTCCTTGGGGGACATGAGCACCATGCCGGGCACGCTGCGCAAATAGGCGATGTCAAACAACCCGTGATGCGTTGGTCCGTCGTCTCCGGAGAGTCCCGCACGATCCATGCAGAAAAGCACGGGAAGATTCTGCAAAGCCACGTCGTGCACGATGGGATCGAAACCCCGCTGCAAAAACGTTGAATAGATGGCGCAGACCGGCCGGAACCCCTTGGTCGCCATGCCGGCAGCGAAGACCACCGCATGTTCCTCTGCGATGCCCACGTCGAAGTAGCGCGTTGGATGGTGTGGCCGGAACAGGTCAAGCCCAGTGCCGCTGGGCATGGCCGCGGTAATGGCCACGATCTTCTCGTCCTTCCGGGCCAGCTCCACCAGCGTCTTGGCAAAGACCTCGGAATAGGTCGGCAGGCCCGCAGGCTCCGTCTGGCCGGTCTCGGGATCGTACGGTCCCAGCCCGTGGAACTTCTTCTGCCTGTCCAGCGCCGGCTGAAAGCCGCGTCCCTTTTGCGTAAGAACGTGCAGCAGCACCGGCCGGTTTTCCGCCTTGAGAAACTTGAAAGTCTCAATCAGCAGCGGCAAATTGTGCCCATCGACGGGCCCGAAATACTGCAGCCCGAACTCCTCGAAGAGGATCGAGGGCCACAACATGCTCTTGGCGGCCTCTTCGGCGCGCCGCGCCACTTCCACCGCTGTCTTGCCGCCCACCCTTTCGATAATCCGCCGTGCTGAGTCGTGCAGGCTTTTGTAGTGCTCGTTGGTCACAATCTTGTGGAAGTAGCGGGCGATTGCGCCCACGTTCCGGTCAATCGACCACTCGTTGTCGTTCAGCACCACGATCATCCGCTTGGTCTGTTCGGCAATGTTGTTCAGCGCCTCGAACGAGATGCCGTTGGTAAATGCGGCATCTCCCGCCACGGCGACCACGTGTTCCTTGCCGCCCGAAAGGTCCCGCGCCACGGCCATGCCCAGCGCGGCTGAAAGCGCTGTGCCGGCGTGTCCCGCTCCATAGCAGTCGTGCACACTCTCAGTGCGCAGCATAAAGCCGTTCAGCCCGCCCGGCTGGCGGATGGTCTCCATCCGGTCCAGCCGCCCGGTCAGCATCTTGTGCACATAGGCCTGGTGGCTCACATCGAACAGCAGCTTGTCTTCCGGTGTATTGAACACCGTGTGCAGGGCCAGCGTCAGCTCTACCACTCCCAGGTTCGGACCCAGGTGCCCGCCGGTCTTCGAAAGCGTTTGAATCAGAAATTCGCGGATCTCCTCCGCCAGTGCGGTCATCTGCACCGCACTCAGGCGCTTCAGGTCGGCTGGCGACTGGATGGACTCCAGCAGTGCTCCCATGGTCTTCCTTCCCCCGGAAAAAAGCCGGGCATCCAAGAAAAAAAGCCACCGCGCGACCGGGGCCTTCCTGGCAATTACCGCCAACCAGCAGTATAGCAACGCAGCGGTTTCCGGCGTTGAGCGATTCGGCGCACAGAAGGCTATCCCAGGAGCCTCCATCTCGGCTCAGGCTGACTCACCCTCCGGCACAAGGCAGGCCGCCAGGCCCGTCCGGTGCACGAAATCGCAACCTCACCAACCGGAGCGACCCGAGCAACACGCACCGTAGGCGCAGCGGTCGTCAGGGAACCTCTGAAGAAGTAGCCGATTTGAAAGGGCACGACATAAGTCGTGCCTCCATGGGCCTGCGGCCCACCCAAGCGGGTGAAAACGCCTCTGTGCATCCGCCCCGGAGGGGCGGTACGAGAATAGCCCAGGGCGACAGCCCTGGGTATGCCAACCAGCAAAGCTCCAAAGCCCTGTAGGGGTGACCGAAATGACCGCAATGATTCTAAAGGGGATAGGTAACGATTTCTCGCCGTGCCCTAAGGAACACAAAATGAAGGCGGGCTTTGGCCCCTGAGGGAGCATGACTCTGAAATCGGATCCTAGAACAGCCGTTCCTCAGCGCTTCAGCGCTGAGGACGAACGCCAAGTAAGTATGCGTCGGCAGCTGGGTACCTGACCGATGGTCAGGGCAGCCAGGCAAGCGGCCACACAGGTTTTGCCCCTCAAGAGAGCCGGGCGCCGGGCGCGCGGCCGGATCTCCCAAAACAGTGATACCGACTGAAGCAGCCGCCCTACTGGGCCTCGCTGCTCACCCGCACTACCAGCTTGCCAAAGTTCTTCCCCACCAGCAGCCCCATGAACGCCTCGGGAGCGTTCTCAATGCCCTCCACCACCTGCTCGCGGAACTTGATCGCCCCGGCAGCAAGCCACTCGGACATCTGCTTCTGGAACCCGCCATATTGTGGGCCGTAGTCGTCAAAGACGATGAAGCCCTGCACCCGCACGCGCTTCTTCAACAGGGTGCCCATCACCACTGAAGTGCGGTCGCCCCCCGGCGGCAGTTCACTCGCGTTGTATTGCGAGATCAGCCCGCACAGAGGAATCCTTGCCTTGGCATTCAACAGCGGCAGAACGGCCTCGAAGACAGCGCCGCCCACGTTCTCAAAGTACACATCGATGCCCTTGGGGCAGGCTTTTGCCAGTTCGGCCGCCAATTCGGGACCGCGATGATCCACGCAGGCATCAAAGCCCAATTCCTCGACAGCATAACGGCATTTCTCCGCTCCGCCGGCCACGCCCACCACGCGGCACCCTTTGATCTTGGCAACCTGTCCCACCACCGAGCCCACCGCGCCGGTGGCCGCGCCAACTACCACCGTCTCGCCGGCCTTCGGCTGCCCAATGTCCAGCAGGCCCATATAGGCCGTGAATCCCGGCATGCCCAGAACTCCAAGGGCCGCCGACGGATGCTCCAGTTTCGAACCCAGCTTCAGAACGGCCTTGCCGTCGGCCAATGAATACTCCTGCCAGCCTCCCTGGCTCAACACCCAGTCGCCCACGGCATGGTCCGGATGTTTCGAAGCCGCCACCCGGCTCACCGTTCCAGCTACCATCACCTCGCCGATTCCCACCGGAGGCGCGTAGGACGGCGCGTCGCTCATGCGTCCGCGCATGTAGGGGTCCAGTGAAAGATACACGGTGCGAAGAAGGACCTGCCCCTCTGCCGGGGTGGGAACCGGTTCAGCCTCGATGCGGAAGTTGTTGGCGACAGGCGCGCCCGAAGGCCGGGAAGCGAGAACAACACGGCGGTTCACTTGATTTGTCAACGTTTACATCCTTTCGTTCCTTCATAAACTCATTCCCTCCTTTCGATTCCACTCAACGCACTTTGGACGGAAAATTTGTTTGCCCGCACCGCAATCCGGCGCCGCCAGCCGTGAACGAAACCTGCCCACGCCCTGAGGGCGCCATACCACCATCTGCCTTCGCCAGCCGCCCAATCCCGCATTATGCACTTGCCCACAGGCGCTCAGTCGATGCTCGCCGAACATGCCCCTTCCCCTGGTCCGCCATCGCACCTTAATGGCATCGAGAGTGAAAGTACTGTAAAGTTCAGGAGTTGAGCAGCCCGCGCCACTGAATCGTCAAACAGCCCGGCGGCTAGGCGGCGGCAATCCCCTCAATCGCGCCAGCTCGATTGACCACTTCCCATCCACGGCTGGCCGGCATCCGTGATTGGGGTCACTTTGTGCCGTGCTTCCAGTCGATACGATGTCTCCCGGGCTGAAGATTGGCCAACACATGGTGTGGAGAAGGGATTTCTATGAATTTGGGGTTTATTGAGAGCAAGACATACGAAGAGATTGCTGTTGGCGACATGGCCAGAACCGAGCACGTGCTAACCACCGATGACGCGATGGCCTTTGCGTCCATCTCCGGTTTCGATTCCGTGCTCAGCACCGATGAGCTGATTGAGCGCGCCGGCGGCGTGCCTCCCACCGGCCCCAATATGTGGTGCGCCTCGCTGGTCTCCGGCCTCTTCAGCATGAATATTCCCGGCCCCGGATGCACCTTGACCAACATCTCGCTGAGTTTCTTCAATCGCATCCGGGTGGGAGACCGCATTCTGGTCAAGGCCCAGGTTACCGCCAAGGACGACGCAACCAAGACCATCCACTTCGATTGCTCGGCAGAGAATGGCACCGGCACCCAGATCTTCACCGGGACCGCCAACCTGCTCGCTCCCGAAGCCAAGCTGCGCTGGTCCACACTCCCCGTGCCTTCGCTCATCGTCAAGGATCCCTATCGCCATTACCGCGGCATGATCGCCCGCGCCACCGCCAAGCCGGCCGTCAAGACCGCCATCGCCTGGCCGTGCGACGACGTCTCTCTCGGCGGAGCCATTCAGGCCTACAAGGACAAGCTCATCATTCCCGTCCTTGTCGGCTCTGAGGCCACCATCCGCGGCGTGGCAGAAAGATTGAAGCTCGACTTGACCGGCATCCAGATTGTCGACGTACCCGACAGCCGCACCTCCGCCGTCCGCGCCGTCGAACTGGCGCGCAAGGGCGAGGTCCAGATGCTCATGAAGGGCTCTCTGCACACCGACGAGATCATGGGCGCCGTGGTCTCCCGCGAGGGAGGAATGCGTACCGGACGCCGCATCAGCCACGTCTTCGCGCTCGATGTGCCCTCCTATCACAAGGCCCTCTACGTTACCGATGCGGCCATCAATATCCAGCCCGATCTGGAGACCAAGATCAGCATTCTGCAGAATGCCATCGACATGATGAACACCCTCGAAGTCGTCAACCCCAAGGTGGCGATTCTTTCGGCGGTCGAGTCGATCAACCCTGCCATTCCCTCCACGCTCGATGCCGCTGCATTGTGCAAGATGGTCGATCGCGGTCAGATCACCGGCGCCATCGTCGATGGTCCACTGGCCTTTGATAATGCCATCTCCAGCGATGCGGCCCGCATCAAGAAAATCAAGTCTCCCGTCGCCGGCGACCCCGATCTTCTCATGGTTCCCAACCTTGAAGCCGGCAACATCCTCTTCAAGCAGTTGCAATACCTCGCTGGAGCACTGGCAGCGGGCGTGGTCGTCGGCGCCAAGGTTCCCGTCGTCCTCACCAGCCGCGCCGACGGAGAGCTGGCCCGCATGGCAAGTTGCGCCCTCGGCGTCCTGCTCGCCAAGCCCGCCCCCGCCCAGGACTAGAGCACTCTTGCTTTTGCCATAAAGTTCTGTTCCCCACCCATTCCGTGTTTTTCCGCGGAATGGGTGGGAGTCCACGGCCCCCGTGGCTACAGCGGTTCCACAGTTGCTTTACCCCGAACCCACCGCTATCAAGTGGCATTTTTCTCAAGAAAATGCCGCCTTGCGCGATGTCTGCATGGCTACGTGAATTGTGGAATCGCTCTCATGTGGTGTCCCAAAAGTTCGCATCATCATTCGACGACCCTCAACCCCTAATTTGGATGCCATCCTGAGGGAACGGGGCCCCAGACTCCACCCCAAAGAGCGGCCTTTGCTCTTTGGGGTGGAGTCTGGGGGTGATGAGTCGAAGGATCTGCGGCTGGTCTTCGGGATTCATGCCAAGAACTTTGGAGACAGGACACTAGAGCGAAACCAGAGTTCCTGTGGCCTCGTTCGCCCTGTGCAGGATCGCCGCTCCCTGGGGGTCGCGTCGACTTGAATGCGGCGGCTTCGGGATACACCGACTCTGGTTCCGCTATAGCCCCAAGAAACCGACGCGAGTTTTTCTGGCCTTCAGGCCCGCGCCTGAAGGCCGAATGATTCTCTCGCTTCTTCAAGGGACTGAAGTCCCCTGCTCCCCCCGCTCTATTCCCCCTCTACATAAATTGGAGAGCTGCCTTAAAGCCCGTCGATCCCAATCAACCCGTTACGGCACGGCTGAAGCCGTGCCCTTTCAAAACAGTTGCTTCAACTGTGGTTTCCCTGCAGTCTGTAAAGCTGGGCACGTTCAAGACACTTCAACGATTCAAATGCGATTGCCCTGAGCGAGATGGCCCGCTCCTGTATCCTCAAGACAGATGGCCGGATTCCCAGGTCTCTTTTTGACCTGCCAGCTCGTGTAGGGTCCCAGAGGTTCTAGTCGGGATCAGGAGAATGCAAAAGCAGATTCTTCGCTCACCCTCCCCAAGCTGAAGAGCGTTTGGGGCCCCGTTCACTCAGAATGACAACGGCAATCATGTTAGGAAGATCTGGGACAGGACATGCGGTTCGCTGTCCCCTAAAACCCTATGCGCTATACGACACAGTTTTTGCTTTCGGCCATGGCGGCGGAGCAGTTTCCCGCGCCGGACGCGGCGGAGTTTGCCTTTCTGGGCCGCTCGAATGTGGGCAAATCGAGCCTGCTGAACACCTTGGTGGGCGAGAAAGCGGCCAAGGTGTCGCAGACGCCGGGCCGCACGCGGGCCATCAACTTCTTTGCCCTGCTTGACCCCAGCCAGCGGCCGCGTATGATCTTTGCCGATCTGCCCGGCTACGGCTACGCCAAGATTTCCAAGTCCATCTCCGCGGGCTGGCCGGCGTTCATTGAGCCGTATCTGTCCATCCGCTCCTCACTCAAGCTGTGCATCTGCCTGGTTGACTCGAACGTGCCCCCGCAGGAGAGCGACAAGCAACTGATCGACTGGCTGCGGGCCGAGGGGCGCGCGCTGGCCGTGGTAGCCACCAAGATCGACCGGCTGAGCGGCAACGAACGGACCCGCAACCTGCTGGCCCTGAAGAAAGGCCTGGAACTGGACGAAGTGCTGCCCGTCTCAGCCAAGACCGGGTATGGAATCAAGGAATTGTGGGGACGGATCGAAGCGACCAGCGGAGTCGAAGGGTAAAATCTCCCCACGCCCGGTGGAGATTCCCGCTCTCCCACCCTTTCGACAGGACCAAGAATGCGGTGCCCAGAAGGCTGCCAGATCGGGCAGCCTGTCCTTTCAGGCAGGTCAGCGCGTTGGCGTGAAGCGGTGCAACTCCGGCTTGTTCTCGCGGATCAGATGCATCTCCACTTGCACCGCAATCTCTGCGCGCTCCACGTGCTGACGCGCCTGTTCAATGAACTCCAGAGCGATTTTCTCGTTGCAGCGCAAAAGGCGCGCGGCTTGCGCCGGACGGCCCAGATAACGCGGGGCGAGGCGTAGCCAGCGGCGCGCGAGCCACTCTTGCGGTCCCAGGCATTCGCCGGCGATGGCGTCCAGCTTGGGCAGCCAGAGAGCCGGCGCGGAAGCCACGCTCCAGACGAGCAGGGCCTGGGCCGCCTCCGCGTCTGCTAACTCGACAGCGCGCGATCCCTGGATGAGAAAAGACGCTAGGTCTGGCAAGCCAGCGGCGCTGGGCGGCAGCAGATCGGGCAGGACGCCGCGCTGCCGCATCTCCCGCTCGACCGATTCAGGCGACGCCCCCACGCACACCGCGACGGTCTCGCATTTGCGGATTTCGTTTTTCAGAATGCGCAGCGCCTCGTTCAGCGAGGTCACCAGGAAGTCGACAATCCCCTCGCGAATAGCCTGCCTCTGAGCCGCCGGATCGGCAGTTGCAGCCAGCGTGGCAGCTCCGGCAATGTTCCCCGCTACGACCAGAGCGCGGCCCTGAGCATCGAGCTCGGCCGCGTAGAGCAGCTTGTCGCCCAGGCCAAGGTCGGGGCCAGGAGGAAGCAGAGCGGCGTAGAGGCGCTCCACCTGGAGGATGAAGGGAAACGGGCCCGGCAGTTGAGGATCGATCGGCATGGGTGAAGTTAGCGGAAATTCCAGATTTCGGACTCGCGCGGAATGCCTGCGAAGTCGCCGAAAAGCATCCCGCAGCGGCTAACCGGCATTTCTCGCAGCAGCATGATTTTGCGCCGCTGGCGCATGCGTCAACTCCAAGCGATCTTTACCATCCGAGCTGAACGTTCGAGTTTCGGTTGCTCCGCGGATGCCCACAACGGCGAGCGCAATTACCAGGCAGAGTAGGGCTGGCCGTCGGAGCCCTGCTCCTCCGAGCCGGAATGGACATCGTCGATACCGGGGTCGGTCTGGTCGATGGAGTGCAAGGCGTCGCCCGTGCTGGTCACCCAGGTGGAGGTGCTGTGGGTGATGGGATCTAGCGGGATGGCCTTGAGGTATCCGTCCTGGATGAGGTCGTCAAGCGACTGCGGAGCCTTTTGCTTGTCCTCGGTATAGGAGTCGATGGCGGTGCGCAGGACGTGGAGGTCTTCTTTGAGAACCGCTTCCCTGGCCTGCTTGATGGCGCCGACATAGCTGGGAATCGCCAGCGTGGCGAGCACGGCAATGATGGTCATCACGATGAGCAACTCGATCAGCGTGAAACCCTCGTCCTGTTTGCGTCGGATGTTCACTGAATCCTCTTGTCCTTGGTGGCGGGGCTAGCGGAGTTACAGCGGTCCCACAATTGCTTTACCCCGAACCCACCGATATCAAGTGCCATTTTTCTCAAGAAAATGTCACCTTGCACGGTGCCGGAAAGGGCATGTGAATTGTGAGACCGCTCTAGCCTTTGCCAACCCCGCTCGCTCCGCTTACAACCTACCAGGTTGAATACTTGGTGCCGTCCAGGGCCGTGCCCGTGGACTTGGAATATACGTCGAAGACGCTTTGTCCGCCGTAGGAGTCCGACGTGGGGTCGTCCTGCATGGAACGCAAGCCCCATTCGGCCTTGCCGGTCATCGGGTCAACGGGAATGCGGCGGAGAAACCTCACTTTCTTGCTCTGCACGTCGACCCCCTTCACCAGCGTCTCCAGATCGGGCGGATAGTTCTGGCTATCCACCTTGGTCTGGAAGGCGCCTTTGTCGGCGGCATCCTTGTAGTGGTCGATGGCGTCCCGCATCTCCCACAGATCGCGGTGCAGCTCGCGCTCCTGCTCGCGACTTGATCTTGAAACGCGCGAAGGGCACGGCCACGGAAGCAAGAATGGAGAGAATGGCCACCGTCACAATCAGCTCAACCAGCGTGAGGCCCCGCTCGCGGCGAGGACGCATCCGGGTTGTGGGGGTTGAGCTCATCCGCATCGCTTTCTACTGCACGACCACGTTGATCTTGGCGCCTTGGGCGGGAGTCTGCTGCTGAGCGCTGTTGACCGCCGACGAATGGAAGACCTCCAGGGCGCTGGCGCCCGCGGCCTTGGCCTGGAAACTGAAGACGCAGACCGAGCCCGAACCGCTCACTCCGGCGGCGCCCGGCGGACGCGAGGAGTTGATGGTGACAACGCCCTGCGGGTCGTCGCGATGGACCAGGGCAACCGCCTGCCCATCCCGGCTGAGAAAGTCCCCGGCATCCACGCTGACCAGCGCCAGCTTGGCGACGTCGTATTGCACCTGCATGGGCACGGAGGCAATATCGACGCCATGACTGAGGAGAATGGGGATCTGGAAGGTAGAACCAATCGGCACGGGACCGCGCGGCGCAGCCATGGCGAGGGCCACTGGGGCGGCGGCCGTTGGCGAGGGCGGGGACATGGGCGGGAGTGCGTCCTGGGCCGACGCCGCGGCGTCGCGCAACTGGGCCAGCGCCGCCGGCCCGGCTGCCTGGGCGGTCTGGCCGGGCACCGTGCCCACCCTGGACTGCGGGGCTGGCGCAGGGCGCGTTGGCGCGGGCGTCTGCGGAGTGGATGTGGGCGCTTCAGCGGGAACACGGCGCAGCTCAATCGACTGGCCGACGCCGGTGTCGATGGTGCGCAGATTGACCGGCGTCAGATCCTGCGAGCGAACAATGTGGGGCACCACGAGAAAGACGATCTCGTCGTCGGTGATGGTGTGGTCCTTGGAGCCAAAGAGGTACTTGAGGATGGGAATCGAGCTCAGCCCGGGAATGCCGGTCCAGCCCTGCTGATCCTGCTTGTTCTGAATGCCGCCGAGGATGCTGGCCTCGCCCTCGCGCAGGCGGATGACCTGCTCGACTGGTCTTCTGCGCGATGATGGGCTCGGTGACGCCGCTGATGGTGACCGAGCCGCTCTGCGAAGTGACTTCGATCTTGATCTTCAGCGTTACGTCGTGGTCGAAGTGGACGGTGGGCGTCATCTCGATGTTGACGCCCACGTCCTGGTACTGGAACTGCGTATTGACCAGCGAACTGACCGCCGCGGTGGCCGCGCCGGTCTGGTAAGAACCGGTGGCGATGGGGATGCGCGAGCCGATCTTCATGGTCGCTTTTTGCTGCGTCGGTGGCGCGGATGCGCGGGTTCTGCAGAATCTTGGTATTGGAGTCGGTCAGCAGCAGGTTCGCGGTGGCCGAGCCGACGGTGACCGCAAAATCGGTCGCCTTGAGATGGGCCAGATCGTAGAGAGTGGGCGCCGTAGTCGAGGTGGTCGACGTGGTGCTGGTGGTGCTGGTTGAAGAACTGCTGGTGGTGTTGGTCTGCAGCGCAACGCCCACGCTGCTGGGCCAGGAGATGCCGAGTGTTCTTCTCCCAGTTCTTGCTGACCTCGAGGACGGCGATGTCCACCACCACTTCGGGCGCGCGCCTTGTCGAGATCGTTGATCAGCTTTTGCGCCAGCAGCAACTCGTCGGGCGTGCCGCGCATGACGATGGCGTTCTGGCTGGCCACGCCGTAGACCTTGGCGTTGGGCAGCACGTTGCGCAGGGCGGTCTGCACGTCGTTCAGGTCGTTCTGCTGCCAGGCGTTGGTCAGGTAGAAGGTCTGGACCGCCTGCTCGTCCAGTTCGGTGCGCTTGGCGCGGGTGTTCTGGGCGACAAAGATGGTGTTGGCGGTGACCGGACGCCAGAAGGTGTTGGACATGGTGCCGACAATGCGCAGCGCGTCGAGCAGCGACACATTGTTCAGGTCCACCTGGATGCGCTTGGAGGTGTAGTCGGGATCGAAGAGCACGTTGACGCCGGCGGCCTTGCCGATGGCCTGGTAGATCACCTTGGCGTCTTCGGTCATGTGCAGGGTGAGCGGCTCGTTGGAGACGGGCTTCAGCTCGGCGGGCGCGCCCATGGAGTCCAATTCCTGCTGCTTGCCGTCGCTCTCGGGAAGGCTGGTTTCGGCGATGCGGGCGGCCTGTCCCTGCTTGGCGCGCACCCTGGCGATCTCCTGCTGCGCGGCTTCGTTGCCGGGGTCGATCTCGGCGGCGTGCAGGAACTCGACCAGCGCGCCCTGCTCGTCGCCGGCCTGGAAGAGCTTGCGGCCCTTGGTCACGTGCAGCGAGGAAGCGGAGACGCGCACGCGATAGAGCGCGGTGCGGTAGCGCAGATCCTTGGGAGCCTTGGCGTAGGCCTTCTGGTAATTGGTCGAAGGCGGCGTCGTAGTCCTCGCGCGCCTCGGCGCCTGGCCGCTGCTTGAAGAAGCGCGCTGGCCGACTCGGCGCGCAGCTTGACGCTGGAGAGGCCGAAGAAGGCCAGACACAGCCAGAAGAGCGATCCAGAAAGCGGCTCTGCGAGGCAGCCGGAACAACAATGCGGGCGTTTCATCGAACTCCCAAGCGTCTTAGCCGGCCCGCAATCCGCGCCGGGCACTTGCGGGCCGCCTTGGCTGCCCCGGACGCAATTCCAATTCGGTGATTTTCCCCAACCAACGATCCCTCATTTTAGCAAAGCCCCACTGGGGAGACGGCAAAACTCGCTCCGATGCTAGGATGAAGATTCGAGGATACTTCCCCATGGCGCGCCAAACCAGTCACGTGATTGTTCAGCCGACGGCGACCGGCCCGCAAAAGCGCGGTTCGCCCGCGCGACCCGGTGGCCACCGGCGAGCGGGACGCCGCGCACAATCGCATGGCCAGCCACAACTACTTCCTCCTGGAGAAGTTCGAGGCCGGCGTCGCGCTGCGCGGCACTGAAGTCAAGTCCATCCGCGAGGGCAAGGCCAACCTCAAGGACTCCTACGGCCTCATCAAAGACGGCGAGGCGTTTCTGCTCAACGTGCATATCGGTCCTTACTCCCACGGAAACATCGCCAACCACGACGAAACCCGCACCCGCAAACTGCTGCTGCATCGGGAAGAAGTTCGCAAGCTACTCTCCAAGACGCAGATCAAAGGCCACACGCTCATCCCCACGCGCCTCTACTTCCGCAATGGGCGGGTCAAGTGCGAACTGGCCGTGGCCAAGGGCAAGCAGGACTGGGACAAGCGGGAGACGGAAAAGCGCCGGGAGGCCGACCGCGAAGCCCGCGCCGCCGTGAATGCCAGCAAGCATCGCGGGGGCCGTTAGGGCCGGCATTCGGATTAAAACCTGCCAAAAGAGTGGCCGGCGCGAAAATCCAACAGTTTTTCACCGGACCTTCCTGAAAAGCGTGCCTCATTGGCTTCATAAAATATTTATTTTCAAACGTTTCTGGCGTGAACGAAGTCGTCCCCTGTTGCACGGCTCGGCCCATGAAACGTTTTTCCTCAGCCTGTAAGGCCCCTGCGGACAATGCGCTGCCGCGGTGCCCATAATGCCCGACCCGAGTGGTACCCGCCACCCATGAACCGCTTGTGTTTTGAAAGGGCATGAAAACCGCGCGGAGCCATTCGCCCCGGAGGGGCCGAAGGATGTTAGCGCAGGTCCCTTTCGCCTTCGCTCGGGTTGACCGCATTTGTTTGTAAGTCAGGTGCGCTGAATCCACGGGGCGAGCAAAGCCTCTGCTCGTGCCAATGGGACCCCTCTCAGCAGAAACACCTTGCTGCGCGATAGCTCGCCCGTGGTCAGCTCGACGGCGTTCTTCACCACGCCAAATGTCTCCCCCAGAAACCCAATCAGCGCCGCATTTGCGCGGCCTTCAATAGGAGGCGCATGGACGGCGATCTTCAGTTGCGCCGCCGCGCCTTCGCCGTAAATGCCGGTAATGGCGGTTTTTTTCGCGCCGGGCTGCGCGCGCACGGCCAGGGTCACGCCGTCCTTCGAGGCCCGCAGCATCAGGCCGGCCCCATGTACGGGCTGCGCTTGCCAAACAGCGCCGTCCCCACTCGAATCCGCGTCGCGCCCTCCTCAATGGCTAGCGCGAAATCTCCGCTCATGCCCATCGACAGGACATCGAGCGACAGCCGCGGATAGGCGGTTGCCCAGCGATCTCTCCACTGCCGCAAGCCGCGGAAGCAGGCGCGTGTCACATCCTCCGCCACACCCCAGGGAGCGATGGTCATCAACCCGCGTGTCTCCAGATGAGTGAGCGAAGGCAACCGCTCCAGCAATTGCGCGGCCTCGACGGAATCCGGGTCCAATCCCGCCTTGGTCTCCTCCGGGCTGAGCTTCACTTCAATCAAAATCGGAAGCCGCTTGCCTAGCTTGCCCGCCGCGTCGTTCAGCCGCTCGGCCAGCCGCACGGAGTCTACCGAGTCAACCCCATCGAAAAGCTCCACAGCGCGAAGGGCCTTGTTCGATTGAAGATGCCCGATGAGATGGTACTTCGCACCGTGGGGCTCTGGCCGAAGATTTGCGGATTTAAGCGCGAACTCCTGCACGCGGTTTTCGCCAAAAAGCGTCAGCCCCAGCGCAGCAGCCTCGGCAATTGTGGCTGCCGGGTAGGTCTTCGACACGGCCATCAACTCGACTTCGGCGCGCGAACGTCCCGCCCTGCGGCACGCCTCCGCAATCGCCTCTTCCAGCCGTTCGAGATTCTCGGCAAGCGCCGTCATTGGGTTCCTATTCGCATCTCGCAAACTAGGCTGGTTGAGATTCGTGGCAGATTCCGAAACGGGCGAGCCGGCATTCATGCCCTCCAAAAGTCCAGAAAAACGAGGCCTTTGGCAACCAGGCATTGCGAGCGACTAGCGAGCGTGTGGCCCCACCGCAGGTGGCAGGTGGTTAGTGTGCGTGCTCTTCGAGGTACTTCTCCGCCTCGAGCGCCGCCATGCAGCCCGAGCCCGCGGCGGTAATCGCCTGCCGGTAGCGCCGGTCCTGCACATCGCCGCAGGCAAACACGCCCGGTACCACCTTGCCGTTCAGCGTGGTGAGCACATTGCCCGAGGTGAGGATGTAGCCGTCGCCGTCCAAATCGATCTGCCCGGCAAACATCTTGGCGTTGGGCTCATGGCCGATGCCCAGAAACAGCCCGCTGATGGGCAGTATGCTCTCTTCGCCGCTGGTCACGTCGCGCAGGCGCAGGCCCTTCACGTCCTTCTCTTCAGCGCCCAGCACCTCTTCCACCTTGGTATTGGTGCGCAGCACGATATTGGGATGCGCGATCACGCGGTCCAACATGATCTTCGAGGCGCGGAAGGCGTCGCGCCGGTGCAGCAGCGTCACCTTGGAGGCGAAACGCGTCAGGAACAGCGCCTCTTCCATGGCCGAATCGCCGCCGCCCACGACGGCAATCTCCTTGCCGCGGAAGAAGAAGCCGTCGCAGGTGGCGCAGCTCGAGACGCCATGGCCGATCAGCGCCTGCTCGCTGGGCAACCCCAACCAGCGCGCGCTGGCCCCCGCGGCCACAATCAGTGTCCGGGTGCAAATCTCCCCAGCCGAAGTTTGCAGCTTGAATGGATGCTTGTTCAGGTCTACGGCGTTGAGATGCGCCAACTGGAAGGTGGCGCCGAACCGGGCCGCCTGCTTTTTCATGTTGTCGATCAGCTCCGGCCCCTGGATGCCCTCTGGCCATCCGGGAAAGTTCTCAACCAGGGTGGTCATGGAGAGTTGGCCGCCGGGTTCGTGGCCTTCGAGCACCAGCGGGTTCAATCCGGCGCGTGCGGTGTAGATGGCGGCAGTGAGCCCGGCGCAACCGGAGCCAAGGATAACGGTATCGCGAATCTCTGTCATTGATCTTCCTGTGTCAATTCTAGTTGGATCGAGCGGCCTTTTGTCCTTCCCAGCCGCCGCGCTCTTCCTTATGATGACGCACATGGCCAATCTGACTCTTATCTACGGACTGCGTCTGCTCCCTGAGGGCGAGGTCGCCGGGATTGAGGACGCCACCCTCAAGCTGGCCAACGGCCACCAGGCCCACGTCACCATGCACACCATCGAGGGCTCGCGCGAGGAGATCGAGGCCCAGCTCAAGCGCAGCCTGGACGCCTTCTTTGATTTCTACCCGGAGATCTGAAATTCCCATTTCGGCACCCTGCCCACAACGGTCAAGCCCGCCTTCCATGCCTTAGAAAAATCCAATCTACGGCCCCCTTGAGCGGATACAAGAAAGCTGTAACCGTCTGGAGCGCCCGCCGTGTTTGCCTTTCTCAGTCCCCATCGCCACACCGCCTTTCTCGCTTCGATCCTGCTTTTTGCTCCATCTGCCCTCCTGGCCGGCGGGCCCCGGTTCGTCGCCGGAGCCAGCTACTTCAATCCAGGTGTCCTGGGCCAGCCGGTTCGCTGGGCAGGCGGGCAGGTCAACTACTACGTCGATCAGGGCCCGTTAAACAGCTCGGTCACCCACCAGCAGGCCACGGCCATGGTGGATGCGGCCGCGGCCCTGTGGAGCGCCATCCCCACCGCGGGCGTCACGCTGGCCGACAAGGGCGCTCTGAACGAGGACGTCTCGGGATCGAACATCGTGGTCAGCGGCACAAACTTCACGGTGACCAACGAACAGATCAACCAGTTGGGCGTCATTACCCAGCCTGCCGACGTGACGCCCTCGGCCGCCGGTTATCCGCTGGGGATCATTTACGACGCGGACGGCTCGGTGATCGACGCGGTCTTCGGCACGGGCGCCAGCGACCCCATCAGTTGCCAGAACAATGGCGTCTTCACCTGGCTCGACAACGTCAATCCCGATGCCACCATCGCTCACGGCATCATCCTGCTCAACGGCCGGTGCGCCACCAACACAAATCTCCTTACCATGATGAGCTACCAGCTGGAGCGGGCCTTCGGGCGCATCCTCGGCCTGGACTACGCGCAGGTAAACCCCGGCGCGCTCACGAATGGCGAGCCGGACGGCACTCTCGGCTGGCCGGTGATGCAGCCCCTGGGCGGCGTCTGCGGCCCGAGCGGCGGCAACTGCATCCCGGACCCTGGCGTTCTCCGCGCCGACGATATCGCCGCCTTGAATCGCATGTATCCCATCACCAGCTCGAACCTCGCCAGCTTCCTGGGCAAGCAGATCACCGCGGCCAACACGGTTTCAATTCAAGGAACCATCGCCTTCAGAACCGGCGTGGGCATGCAGGGCGTGAACGTAGTGGCGCGCCCGCTGGACTCCGGCGGCAACCCGCTCTACCAGTACACGGTGAGCTTCGTCTCCGGCTCCTATTTCAACGGCAACCACGGCAACCCCATCTCCGGGGACAAAGACGTGAACGGCAATCCGCTGACCATGTGGGGATCGAGCGGCGCTACGCTGCAAGGCTTCTTCGACCTGAGCGGGATGCCGTTGCCCCCAGGGATGACCACGGCCACCTATCAGGTCACCTTTGAGGCGATCAGCCCGATGTACCTGCTCACCTCCTCGGTAGGCCCGTACCTCGATGGCACGCCGGAGCCCTCGGGCACGCTTGCGCCCATCGTGGTTCCGGCGATGGCGGCGGGCAGTTCGCAGACGCTGACAGTGACCGTGGCCGACTCGGCTGCGGGAGGCGAAGAGGACGCCATCGGCACCCAGGCCACGCCGCGCCTGCTGCCGGCCAGCGGCCAGTGGTACGGGCGCCTGAGTCAGGTGGGTCAAAGCGACTGGTTCAACTTCCCTGTCAGAGGCAGTCGTACCTTCACCATCGTCACCGAGGCGCTGGACGAGACTGGCACGCCGACGAACTTGAAAGCCATGCCCGCGCTCGGCGTCTGGGACGCCTTCGATCCTGTCGGCGCCGCCGCAGTGGGCGCGGGACCGGGCCTCAATGGCTGGGCCACCGGGGAAAGCTGGCTGCGGGTCAGCAGTTCAGGCGACGACGTGGTGCGCCTGGGCATTGCCGACCAGCGCGGCGACGGCCGGCCCGACTACGCCTACCAGGGCTGGGTGCTCTACGCGGACACGGTGTCGCCCCAGCGCCTGCCCGCCACGGGAGGCCCGATCACGATTCACGGCATGGGCTTCCGCCCCCAGGATACGGTGCTGGTGGGCGGCCGGGCAGCCACGGTTACCAGCATTTCGCCCAACGAAATCACCGCCATCGCTCCCCCTGCCGCCTCGGGCGTCACCGGTTCGGTGGATGTGGAGATCGACGACCAGCCCATCTACTACGCAGCGGCAATTCTCTCCGGCGGCGTCAGCTATGACTCCGGCACAGGCGACGCGCTCACCCTGGTCACCGCGCCCGCCAATACAGTGCCCATCGGCGTGCCCATCGCCTTCTCGGTGATCGCGCTGGGGCCCGACCTGACCCCGGCCGGCGGAGTCACGGTCACCTATACATTGGTGAGCGGAACAGCCACGCTGGCCTGCGGCCAAACCGCCTGCCCGGTCATGGCCAGCGGCGACGGCCGCGCCACCCTGAATGTAACCGCCGCGGACGGCACGCTCTCCATCGTCAAGGCATCGCTGACCAACGGGTCCAGCTTGCAGGCGCAGTTTAGCGGCGGAACTCCGCCCGTGCTCACGGCCCTTTCGCCCACGCTCTCAGTGGCCGCGGGCGCCACGGTCACCTGGACAGCGCAGGCCCTGGTGCTCAACAACGGCATTCCCATGGCCGGTCAGGCGGTGGCCTGGCAAAACACCGGCAGCGGCATTGTCGCCCAGAGCAGCACTGCGGCCATCACCAACGGCAGCGGAATCGCCCAAAAGGCGCTCACCGTGGGGCCGCTGACCGAGGGCCAGCAGGCGACCTCGACTGCTTGCCTCAACGGCTCCAGCCAGTGCGTCACCTTCACCGTTTTCGGAGCTCGCCCGGAATACGCACTTCTCAAAGCCGTCAGCGGAACCGCACAGAGCCTCTCTGTCGCGGGGACGGCGAATCAGATCGTGTTGCGCCTGCTGGATATGGACGGCAACCCCATGGCCGGCGGCACAGTGAGCCTTTACCAGGCGCTCTACGCCTGGGCGCCACCCTGCCCTCCGCACGGCAATTGCGATCAAAGCGAGTTGCTGGCCACGCAGACGGCCACTGCCAACTCCGCGCTCGATGGCACGGTCAGCTTTGTGCCCGCATCGCTGCCCGGCGTGGCCACCAATTTAGTGGCCCTGGCCGCCAGCGGCAACACTGCTACGGTCAACATCGCCATCGAGCGGCATCCTTGAAAGCCTCTTAGCTTCTATCCAGTGAGATTACCCCCGGCAGAGCCGGGGGCTTCATTGTGTGAGCCGCTCAAAGCGGCTTGAGCGGGGTCGCTAACGCGACCCCGGTTGAGTTGGGCCACCTTTTCGGTGGCAGGTCATTTCCACATGTTGAGCTGATCCATTCGTTTGTCTTCCTGCTCCTGGTTGCGGATGTAGTCGCGAATCGTGGCCTCATCTCGGCCAACCGTCGACACGAAATATCCGCGCGCCCAGAAGCTTTGCCCGGCATAGTTTTGCTTCTGCTCCCCATACACCCGTGCTAGGTGGATCGCGCTCTTGCCCTTCATGAACCCAACCACCGACGACACGGAGTACTTCGGCGGGATCGAGATCATTATGTGGACATGGTCGGC
The DNA here is from genome assembly GCA_963839155.1 of uncultured Acidobacteriaceae bacterium. Classification (GTDB taxonomy): domain Bacteria; phylum Acidobacteriota; class Terriglobia; order Terriglobales; family Acidobacteriaceae; genus Telmatobacter. The sequence goes on along the minus strand of CAWITY010000013.1, from coordinate 32,468 downwards.
CAGAAGATGCCCTTCTTCAATGCGGCACTCCTTCTGCTCGGCCAGTCTTCGGAACACCTCGCCCAAATGCTTGCGAAGGCTCCCGTACAGCACCTTGCGCCGGCATTTCGGGATAAAAACGACGTGGTACTTGCACTCCCACTTGGAGTGGCTTAAGCTCTCATATTCGTCCATCCTGGATTCTCCTTGAAGTGTGCTTGGCGGCTCACCTCTCGGAGTTTCTTGGATGGACTCCAGTAAATGTCAAACTGCTACTGCCACCCCGGCAGAGCCGGGGGAACTCCCGTTTGATTAGCTGCCAGCTCAAAAACCAACACGGCCACCGTCCGCAAGCCAGACAGCCTCGTGCCCCATTCGAGTTTCTTTGGCGAATGGGTGGGAAACCGATACGCTCAAACAGCCTCATCTGGAAGGAAACCGGAACGCAGCACGACAAAAACCGCCCCCATGCCCTCATCCCCCCGCTCCCTGGAACATGCCTTCCCGCGGGCTAGAAGCTTGGGGATGGAAGCGAACGGCTGTTCTTCGCGTAAAATAGGGGTGCGATGCTTGACTTGGGATTTGTCCGGGGGAACCTGGAACTGGTTGAAGAAAAACTGCGCGCCCGCGGAGCCGACCCCGCCGCGCTGCTGGGTGACTTTCGCGCCTTGGATCAAAGCCGGCGCGAGGCCATCACCACCGCCGAGCGCCTGAAGGCGCGGCGCAATGAGCTGAGCCAGCAGGTGGGCGTGCTCAAAAAGTCCGGCCAGGACGCCTCGACCCTGATGGACGAGACCCGCGCGCTCAAGGACCAGCTAGACGAGTTGGACAAGTCTGCCGCGGCGCTGGTGGAGCAGATGCGCATGTCGCTCGCCGGCATTCCAAATCTGACCCGCGACGAGGTCCCTACCGGACGCAGCGAGGCTGACAACCTCACGGTGAAAACCTGGGGCGAAAAGCCGGTGCTCGACTTTGAGCCCAAGCCGCACTGGGAACTGGGCGAGGCCCTGGGCATTCTGGACCTGGAACGCGCGGCCAAGCTGAGTGGCGCGCGATTTGCCGTCTACATGGGCGCGGGCGCGCGGCTGGAGCGGGCGCTTGATCAGCTTCATGCTCGACCGGCATACTGCCAGGCGCGAAGCCGGCGGCCACGGCTACACCGAGGTGCTGCCGCCCTTCATGGTTAACAGCAAGTCGCTGTTCGGCACCGGGCAACTGCCCAAGTTCGCCGAGGACCTCTTCCGCTGTTCCGACGCCGATATTGAAGCCGTGGGCCGCGGGGAGTTCAAGGACGCCGACCACTGGCTGATTCCCACCGCCGAGGTTCCGGTCACCAACCTCTACCGCGACGAAATCCTCGACGACGCGCGGCTGCCCATCTCGCTCACCGCCTATACGCCCTGCTTCCGAGCCGAGGCCGGAGCGGCGGGCAAGGACACGCGCGGCATCATCCGCCAGCACCAGTTCCAAAAGGTGGAGTTGGTCAAGTTCACACGTCCCGAGGACTCCGACGCCGAGCACGAGCGGCTCACCCGCGACGCCGAGGAGATTCTCGAAACCCTCAAGCTGCCTTATCGCCGCATGTTGCTTTGTACCGGCTGACACAGGTTTCTCCTCGGCCAAGACCTACGACCTGGAAGTCTGGCTCCCCGGTCAACAGCTTTACCGGGAGATTTCCTCCTGCTCCAACTTCGACGCTTTCCAGGCGCGGCGGGCCAACATCCGCTACCGGCCCGAAGGCGCCGGCGGCAAGGGCAAAATTGAGTTCGTGCACACCATCAACGGCAGCGGACTGGCCGTGGGACGCACCTGGCTGGCCATCGTTGAGAACTACCAGCAGGCCGACGGCTCGATCCTGGTTCCCGACGCTCTCAGACCCTACATGGGCGGCCTGGAGCGCATCACTGGCGTGGATTCTTCGGTAAAGGCGAAATGAAAAACATTCTGAAAACCTACTTCTTCTGGACCTACCCGCGCGGCTGCTTTCACTATGACGTGATGGTCACGCTGATCCTGCTCTTCATCTTCATCACGCCGCACGTGTGGGACTACGGCGACCGGCCCTCTTCAGTGAAGGGGCCCTCGCTGCCCATGCAGGTGGTCACCAACGGCAACCATGGGCTGATTATCACCGTGCAGGCCACGGATGTGTTTGTGGGCGCGGCCGCATCGGACCGCGTGGTAAGAAAGGCATTGCGCAGGGCCATCGAGCCGGTTACCGGCGACGCTGTGTTTGTGGAGCACTGGGAACTGGCAAGAGACGACCAGGGAAATCCGCTGGCCTGGCGGGTCTGGGCCCACCGCTAAAGGCGTGCCGGACCTTTCGATCGATGCAGTACTCTGCGGAAAACGAACAACTCGTGCGCAGATTTTTGAATAGCATCCCTCCGGGGCAAGATCCCCGTTGATTCTGTAGCATTTCGGCACGATTCAAATCGCGCCCTGAAATCTCCCGCAGACTGGAATGAATTCGCGGCGGCTTGTGATGCCTCAGCGGGGTCCGATTCAGGATGGAGCATTGAAATCGGCCTTCTTGGGCCCGCCGCATTCCGCCCACGCTTTTAGCGGAAACTTCCTACAACTACTGAGACTCCTGTTGGCTAAGAGTCTCGTCCAACAAGATAAGGACCTTCATGCTCGCGAATCGAAAGCTCTTTTCCGGCGTTATTCTCGCGCTCATTCTGCTGCCGGCTTGCATTGTCTTTGCCGCTCCCTCCGATGACAAGGACCTGGAGAGGGTTCTGCGCAAACTGGACGAAGCCGCGGCAAACTTCCGTTCCACTTCGGCAGACTTCGAGTTTGACTCGGTCGAGACGGACCCGGTCTTCGACAAAGACGTGCAAAAGGGCACGGTCTACTACGAACGCAAGGACGGCGCCTTCAAGATGGCGGCGCACATCCGCGAGGTGAACCGCAAACTGGTACCCAAGGTCTACGTCTACGCGAACGGGAACTTCAAGCTATACGAAAAGCTGACCAATCAGGTGACCACGCTGAGCAAGCTCAGCCAGTACGAAAGCTGGTTCATGCTGGGGTTTGGCGCCAGCGGCAAGGATCTGGCCGCCAAATGGGAGATCAAGTATCTGGGCCAGGAGACGCTGGACGGGGTCAAGACCGAAAAGATGGAGATGGTGGCCAAGGATCCAGCCGTGCGCAAGAACATTCGCAAAGTGACCATGTGGGTGAACCCCGAGAACGGCGTGAGCCTGAAGCAGCTCTTTGACCAGGGAGCAACCACCTACCGTGTAAGCGTGTACTTCAACATCAAGACCAATGAGCCGCTGCCGGCCGACGCGTTTACTTTCAAGACCGACCCCAACCCCACCTACGTCAGCCACTGAGCCGGGCACCCCATCCTTGGAGCAGTTTTATCGCGTCAGGGGTGGGGGACTTCGACCCCAAATCAGCCTCTCTTCAGGCCAATCATCCTTCGGCGCCCCGCCCCAAGCGCCACGCCGCCCAATGCAAACAGAATGGGGAAGCACTCCAGCGTGTAGCGCGTCTCGGGGGCTTCCACAGTGAGCAACAGGGCGCTGCGCAGCGCCAGATAGGCCAGCATCCATGGCCAGAAGCGGGGCCGAAGGCAGAGCCCGGCAATGCCCAACAGCAGATAGACGGCGTTCAGTCCGGCGTAAGCCCAACTGAAGCGGGTCTCCGCTCGGTGATGCGCATAGACCCACCAGTCCAGATCGATGGGCAAATTCTCTACTCTGCGGGCGCAGCCACATGTCGGCCAGCCGCCCCATCGGCAGCCATACGTAGGAGCGCAGGGGGTGGGCGGCGCGGCGCTCCTCTGCCAGGCGGCCAAAGCGCCCATCGATCTCCGGAGTGAAAACCTGGTTCCGGTTGTAATCGGTGGCCAGTGCGGCAGTCTCGGCATACTGGGCGGGCGAGTCGAAGGCCCGGCTGGGCAGCTTGGTCAAATCCAGCGGACCGCCGGGAACATTCCAATAGATGTCGTAGGTAGAGGCAAAATCGAGGCACCAGCTCTTGATCCAGTTCTCCCAACCCAGATGCTGGTCCTCGCCGGGATCGGTGGCCAGGCGCGGCGCCAGGGGCTGGAACACATGAAAGACCTGCCAGTTGCGCACGGTCCATACGGCAAACGGGACCAGCGCCAGGAACAAGCAGACAATCGCCATGCGGACAAATTTGGGTGGTTCGCAGCTCAGGTGAGGACCTGGCGCTGTGTCATGGCGCAACTGAAGCTGTGCCTTGTTACAAAACTCGGCCCATCGGGGGTTTTTTTTGAGCCTGTTTAGCCTCTGAGGGAATGAACTCTCAGCGGTTCGGGTTCTCTCGGCAACTGAAGAGGCCGCGGCACGACTCAAGTCGTGCCCTGACACTTTTTGCCGCTGTGAGAGAGCTTTCCAACGGCCCTTCAAAGCACGCTCATTCCCGTGGGAAACGAGCTCATCCCTTGATTCCCTTACCCGATTCCACCGCAATCCCACCAGCAGCGCCGGGAGCAGAGCGACCCCCACCAAGACGCCATCCGGCCGCAGCAGGGCCGCGACAGTGATGGCAAACGTAAACCAGAGCGCGCCCGGCCAACCCGGATGCTCACAAAAGTGGGCCGCGGCCCATAAAGCCAGCACCAGAACAAAGAGGGTAGGAGACTCGGCCATGGGCTGGCCGGCATAAATGGCAGTGAAGGGGCAGAGCACCGCCAGCCACAGGGTGCAGTGTGCCGCTGCCGGCGAGGCAATGCGCCTCACAAAGTCCGCCAGCAGCAAACAACCCAGCAGTTCCAGCGCAATCTGCACCCACGCCGCCGAGGCGTAGTTTTCCATCCCGAAGGCCCTGAAGCAGGCCGCCAGAAAAAGAGGATAGCCGGGCAGCCGGATCAGCGTGGGATAGGTCGCTCCGGCCGCCGTGGTCAGCGTATAGCTCCCGCGCAGCAGCAGGTTCTTGGCTAACCCGCCATAGATCAGCGAGTCCCCGGTGACCTCAAAGAACTTCGCCATCATCCACAGGCGCAGCGCCAGCCCGGCAGCCAGAGCCAGGGCAACAGACAGCACGGGGCGCACGCGGCCTGTGCTCTGGCGCGGGACGGTCAATTGACTCTCGGGGGCAGCTTCCATACGATTCGTACTGTATAGCGTAGACCGTTTCCACGGTTTTCGCCGACCCGGAAACGAGAGAGACCATGCCAGACAAACAGATTTTCTTCGACCCGCAACGAAAGCGATGGAGGCGCCTGCGCCGCATCCTGGACGTTACGGCCGTTATTTCCACCCTGGTTCTGTCTGGCTTCATCTTCAATGTGCTGCGCAACCAGCATTTGCCCGAGCTGTTGCTGCCCGCGCCCAAGCACAATTACAAAGCCCTGCCAGACCGCGCTCCGTTGCTGCACGGCGCCCGCGCCCCACGCCCTTCGCGGCGCAAGACCGACCGCAAGGCTTCTGAGATTCCGTTCAACACTGGTGAAGGTCTGCGCGCGGCTTATTACGTTCAGGACGACGCGGCCAGCTACTCCTCATTCAAGGAGCATGTGCACCAGATCGACATGCTCTTCCCCGAGTGGCTCCACGTCAGCGCGCCCTCGGGAACGTTGCTGGCCACGACCAGCGACAATCGCGAGTACGCCGTGGTCGATGGCTCCACGGTCCACGATCCAGACGAGTTGAACAAGATCAAGCGGGTCATCCAAGGGGCCAAGGAAGAAACTGAAATCTTCCCTCACCTCACCAGCTATAACCCGCACCTGCAGAACTTCGATCCGGCTATTGGGAACCTGCTCACCGATGTAAACCAGCGCAAGGCTCTGCGCCAGCAGATTGTCCGTTTTCTCACCGCGTTCAAAGGTCCCAAAGGCGACTGGGCCTATCCCGGCCTCTCCTTGGACATCGAGAACCTGCCCGACAACGCCGATCAGGCCTACATAAGCTTCATCCAGGAGCTCTACGCAGACCTGCATGCGCGCAACCTGCGCCTCTACGTCAACACCGCGGTCTCTACCGAGGACGACGATCTCAAGTTGATTGCCGCCAACTCCGACGGCATCCTGCTGATGAACTACGACGAGCACGAGGTAGACAGCGAACCCGGCCCCATCGCCAGCCAGGATTGGTTTGTCAACAACTTGAAAAGGGTCATGAAAGTGGTGCCCAAGGAGAAGCTGATCTGCGCTCTGGGCAACTACGGATACGACTGGACGCTCTCCATCCCCAACCCCAAAGACCGCAGGCATTCCAAGCCGCGTGTCCTGAATACCGATGTGCTGCCGGTCTCCGATGCCTGGCGGCGCGCTTCTGACGCGGACGCCGACCTGGATCTGGATTACACCTCGCTCAACCCCCACTACGAGTACATCGACGAGGATTCCAACCAGCGCCACGTGGTCTGGTTCCTGGATGGCGTGACGCTGCTCAACGAGCTGCGCGCCGCGCGCGGCCTTGGCTTGCAGACTTTTGCACTGTGGCGGCTGGGCTCAGAGGACAGCTCACTGTGGAACGTGTGGGACAAGCCAAGCAATCCCGGTTCGCTGCAGGAGCTGGCCTCCGTGCAGCCCGGCCACGACGTGGACACCGAGGGTGACGGAGACATTCTGCGCGTGGTGGGACTGCCCGCGCCCGGCAAGCGCACCGTCTCGGTAGACACCGACGAGCCCGACCCCCGCAAAAAGCTGATCGTCGACGAGCATATGGATGTCTACCCGCGCACCTACACTGTGGAGCAGTATGGGTACCATCCCAAAGAAGTGGCGCTGACCTTTGACGATGGCCCGGACGCCAAGTGGACGCCCAAGATCCTCGACATCTTGAAAGCAAAGAACGTCAAGGGCACCTTCATGCTGATCGGCGACGAGGCCGCGCAGAATGTGGGACTGATGCAGCGGGTGGTCCGCGAGGGCCACGAAATCGGCAACCACACCTGGAGCCATCCCGACATCAGCGAGATCACCCAGCAGCAGTTGGACCTGGAACTCAGCCTGACCGAACGGCTCTTCGCCAGCAAGCTCGGCGTGCAGCCGCTCTACTTCCGCCCACCTTACTCGATTGACCAGGAGCCCGACACCGACGATCAGGCCGCTCCCGTGGAGCGCATCCAGCAGGCCGGATACACCATCATCGGCGACAAGGTCGACACCGACGACTGGGATGAGCACCCCCGCAAGAGCCCCCAGGAGATTACGGCCACCACTCTCTACTGGCTCAACCTGATGAAGTCCAAGCCGCAATTCCGCGGCTCCATCATTTTGCTGCACGACGGCGGCGGCGACCGCTCAGCCACCGTGGCCGCGTTGCCGGTGCTCATCGATGCCCTGCGCGCAAACGGCTATACCATTGTTCCCGTCTCCGCACTGATGGGCAAGACCACCGCCGAGGTAATGCCCAAGCTGACTTTCTATCAGCACGTGCGCGCCCTGCCCGACTCCATTGCCTTCTCTGGCCTGGCTGTTGTCGGCAAGCTCATTGTGCTGATCTTTTTCCTGGGCGACATTCTGATGAGCGCGCGCCTGATCCTGGTGGGTATCCTGGCCATCATCGACCGCCTGCGCCGGCCCCACCGCGTTGCATCGCCGGGATTCAATCCCCGCGTGGCCGTCCTGGTGCCCGCCTACAACGAAGAAAAGGTCATCGTGCGCACCATACGCTCGGTGCTCAACTCCGACTACCAGAACCTGCACGTCATCGTCATTGACGACGGCTCCAGCGACAAGACCTTGGAGATTGCCCGTCAGGCCTACGCCGCTGAAATCGCCGCCGGCCGTGTCCAGGTGCTCACCAAGGAAAACGGAGGCAAGGCCGCCGCGCTCAACTACGCCCTCGACCGGCTCACCGAAGATATTTACGTGGGCATCGACGCCGATACCGTCATCGCCACAGACGCCATCAGCAAGCTCATCCCCCATTTCGAGGACCCGCTCATCGGCGCAGTCGCCGGCAACGCCAAGGTGGGCAACCGCGTGAACCTCTGGACCCGCTGGCAAGCATTGGAGTACATCACCAGCCAGAACTTCGAGCGCCGCGCCCTGGACCTGTTCAACGTAGTCACGGTGGTTCCTGGAGCCATCGGCGCTTGGCGCACGGCACCCGTCAAACAGGCTGGCGGCTATCCCATCAACACGGTGGCCGAGGATGCCGACCTGACCATGGCGCTGCTCGAAATGGGTCTGAAAGTGGTCTACGAAGACCGCTCGCTGGCTTTCACCGAGGCGCCCATAGACGCCAAAGGGCTGATGCGCCAGCGCTTCCGCTGGTCTTTCGGCACCTTACAGGCCATCTGGAAACATCGCGCCGCGTTCGCCCGCAACAAGGCCATGGGCCTCTTCGCCCTGCCCAACATCCTCATCTTCCAGATGTTTCTGCCCCTGGTTTCGCCGTTCATCGACCTGATGTTTGTGGCCGGCGTGGTTCACTACTTCGTCGACCGGCATTTCCACCCCGAAGCCGCCTCCGCGGCCAGCTTCGAGAAACTCCTGGCCTACTTCGGCGCCTTCCTGCTGATCGACTTCATCACCTCGTCGGTGGCCTTCAGCCTGGAGCGCCGCCACCCCGCCAACAAGGGCGACGGATGGCTGCTCTTCCACATCTGGCTGCAGCGCTTCGCCTACCGCCAGGTCTTCTCCGTCGTTCTGTTCAAGACGGTCAAGCGGGCCATCGACGGCAAGCCCTTCAACTGGGAAAAGCTGGAACGCACCGCCAAAATGAGCAAAGCCACCGACGCGCTGATGGAAACGCCGTGAGGGGCTGGAACCAATGAATCCCCCGCGCGTCCTCTTCCTCGGCAGAACCACGCTTGATGTTCTCTATCGGCTCGACAACCTGCCGGAAGAGGACACCAAGGTCTACGCCAGCCAGCTTCAGGCCGCGCCCGGCGGACCCGCGGTGAACGCCGCCATTACCCATGCGCTGTTGGGCGGAGAGGCCATGCTGGTCAGCGCCGTCGGTTCCGGCCCCTGGGCCGCGCCCGTTCGCGCGGAACTCGACCGCCATGGCATTCGCCTGTTGGACATGGCCCAGGGCACGGCCTACGAGACGCCGCTGTGCACTGTGCTGGTGAATACCGCAAAAAGCACCCGCACCATCGTCAATCCGCCGCTTTCTGCCGTGCGCCTGCCTGCTCTGGCCGCCTCCTGGGAAACGTCGGTCCCGGCCGCCTGGGGAGCGGTGCCGCCCGTGGTTCTGACGGACGGGTTCTTTCTGCTGGAAGCTTTGCCTTTTCTGACCGCCTGCAAGAACGCCGGCGCCGCGCTCTGCCTGGATGGCGGAAGCTGGAAGCCCGGCACCGGAGAGTTGGCTCCGCTGCTCTCCGCAGCCATTTGCAGCGAGCGGTTTTCCATTCCCGGCCAACCCGCCGGAGAGGAGGCCCTCTTTGCCTGGTTTGCCGCCAGGGGTGTTCTGCACATCGCCATCACGCGCGGCGCAAAGTCCCTCCTCGCCTGGGATCGCGGCCGCCGCTTCGAGATCGAGGTCGCCCCGGTAGCCGCCGCCGACACCCTGGGCGCCGGAGACGTCCTGCACGGGGCCTTCTGCCACCACTTCGCCCTAAGCCAGAGCTTCGAAGAGGCTCTTCGGCAGGCTTCGGCCATCGCCACGCTTTCTTGCCAGAGCCTGGGCATTCAGGCCTGGGCAGCCGCATCCCGCGCCTGATTCGCATGTCTCAAGGCCAGATCGACGCCCTGTAATGCCTCCTGGCCGGCTACAGCGGTTCCACAATTGCTTTACCTCGAACCCACCGCTATGAAGTGGCATTTTTCTCAAGAAAATGCCACCTTGCTCGATGCCGAAAAGGGCATGTGAATGGTGGAACCGCTCTAATGTCCTGAGTCCATAGTTCTCTAAACAAAAACACTGTCATTCTGAGCAAATGACTCGCGATGCGAGTTAGGCCGGGAGTGAACTGGTCGAAAGCCTCCCGAAGGGAGCGCAGGAGAATAGCCCAGGCCGGGGTCCCCGCGAACAGGTCTTCGTTCGCGGGGTGGAGGACAAGCGAAGCGCAGTCCTGGGTTGCAAGTCGAACAGGAGTTCTAGCCCCATAAGGGCGATGCGAAACACGGCCACTGCGGCCCGTTCATTGGGAGCAAACGGGGCCCCGAACGGTTCTCAGTTAAGGGGTCCCCAAAGAGCGGTCGTTGCTCTTTGGGGTGGAGTTCGGAGGTGGTGAGCGAAGAATCTGCTTTTTCTCACGCCCGATTTCCGATCCGAATTTCAGACTCAGGACACTAGTGTGGAGATGCGAGCTTGGTCAGCTCTCCAATTTGTGCAGAGGGTGGAATAAAACGGAAGGAGCAGGGGACTTCAGTCCCCTGAATAAGCGATAGAATCATTCGGCCTTCAGGCCCGAGCCTGAAGGCCGGCAATACTCGCGTCGGTTTCGTGGGGCTGGCGGTGTGCTGGCTCGGGTCGGCCGTCTCGCAGGCGGACGAGTCTTTTTGCGGCCGTCTTCTCTTTTGTCTTGTTACACCTTGGCCGTCATGGTCAGCAGCCGCTCGGCCACAGCTTCCACGATCTGCTCGTGGACCTCGTCGATGCCCAGGTTGCCGCCGATTTCAACTACGCGCTCCGGTTCGCGTTTGACGATCTCGCGGTACTTCTCCCAGACGCGGCGGTAGAAGGCGTCCTGCTCCTGCTCGAAGCGGCTTTCGTCCTGGCCGGTCTTCGCGCTGTGGCGCTCATTGCGGCGGCGGGCGCGCTCCAGCGAGGCATCCAGCGAAGGCAGCAGCAGCAGGGTCAGATCGGGCTGCAAGCCACCGCAGACCAGCCGGTGCATCTCCAGCACGATCTCGGAGCCCAGCTCACGCCCGCCGCCCTGGTAGGCCTCGGTGGAGTCGGTGAAGCGGTCGCAGAGAACGATTTTTCCCGCATCCAGAGCCGGCTGAATGACTTCCGCGATGGCCTGCGCCCGGTCGGCAAACATCAGAGCCATCTCGGTCATCGGCGCCAGAGCAGTCGCGCGGGAGTCGAGTAGCAGTTCGCGGATGCGGTCGCCGGTGGCAGTGCCGCCGGGCTGGCGGGTGACGACCGGCTCCAGGATGCGCCTGTCCGATTCCGTTTCCTGAGCCAGGCAGCCAAGCGCTTGATTTGCGTGGTTTTACCGGAACCATCCAGACCTTCGAGCGTGATAAAAAGACCGCGCGGCATGGGCTGAGTCTACCACCGTAACTGAGGTGAAAGACGATGCTGCTTGCGTTGTGTTAAAAGAGGGCGTACATTCTACGAAAACCGGAGGCAGGTGACTGCGCTCCCCCAGGAGTTTAAAAGCACGTGAAATTTCGCACCCTCCTCAGACTCTCGTTATGCGGCGCCCTCTCGGTCGCCATGCTCTCCGCCAGTCAGACTCCAACGCCCAACATCTAACGCTCGAAGGACAAACCGGCGGATTCCTGACACCCACCGCCTATGTCGTTCCTTCCGCCAAGGGCCAGGTCTTTTCTCACCCTGCGGTCGGCATCCACTTCATCAACGCCTCCGCGGTCATCGGCAATATTGAGACCCTCAGCATTACCGAGGGATTCGGCAACCGCGCCGAAGCCGGCTATACGCGCAGCTTTCACCAGTTCGGCAATAGCGGTCCGGGCACTGCGGTGATGGCCAATGCGGTATTGGGATCCACAGCGTCGGCCAGCGCGGTGTCGGTCAACCCGGATTTCAGCCAGCTTTGGCACGCCAGCGGCATGAACGTCTTTCATGGCAAGGTGGTGGGCATCAAGGACGGACAGTTCGGGCCCTGGACGCCGGGTCTGGCGGTGGGCGGCGTGGTGCGCACCGGCGACAAGTTTGTCACCGGCGAGGCCGGCGTGCAGGCAGTCGCGCTCTACGATCAAGGTTGCTTGCAGACACCTGGCTGTGCACCAACTTACCTTCTGCCCATCCCGGCTGCTAAGTCCTACACCAATGGCGACGTCTACATTGCCGTCACCAAGACCTGGGCCAAGAAGCCGGTACCGTTCCTGGCAACCTTCGGCTGGAAGGCCACCAATGCCACCATCATCGGCATCGGCGGCCAGAGTACGCGCTTTGGCGGACGGTTCTTCGGCGGCTTGGGCATTCCGCTGCCTATCGGCCACGGAGTCGTGGCCGTGCCTTCGGCAGGCTTCTCGCAGGAACCGGGCACATCCAAGGGACTGGGCCCCAACGCACCTGCGGGGATACCTTTCGTGGCCGGAAAAGCTGACCTGCCCACGACCTTGGACTACGCCGTGCGCGTCACCCAGAGAGAGAATCCTCACTTCAGCTTCGATATCGGCATCGGCCAGGTGGCGGGGAATATCGGATCGATCCCGTCGCCGACTTTCTTGCCCGCGGGCTACCCGCCGGTCGTTTATATCCCCGTGAATCTCCAGGCCCGCAAGGTGCTTGGCATGGGCATCAGTTACCGCTACTAACTGGAGCGATGGGGAGCGCCCGCGGCCTCGCGAGCGCTCTCCATCGCTCTTCCTTCGCCTCCTGGTCCGAATCTGCTTCCCTGCCCTGCATTTCCCCACAACTTCTCTTTCCGGAGCGGGTTCCAACTGGCGTAGTCTAGAGCGGTTCCACAATTCGCTTGCCCTTTCCGGCATCTTGCAAGGTGGCATTTTCTTGAGAAAAATACCACTTGATAGCGGTGGGTTCGGGGTACAGCAATTGTGGAACGGCTGTAGTTGCGCAAATGTCTCGCCGATTCTTTCGGAACATATGCACCAGGAGGCTTTTCCCATGTCAATCTTCCGCTCTGTGCGCTGGCTCCTGCTGGCGCTGCTGCTCTCTGCGATTCCCGCATCTTCGTTTGCGGGCGTTCTCATCAGCGTGGGCTTTGCTCCGCCGGTCTTGCCGGTATACGAGCAGCCGGTCTGCCCCCAGCCCGGCCTGATGTGGACCCCCGGCTACTGGGCCTATGGCCCGGATGGCTATTTCTGGGTTCCCGGCGCCTGGGTGCCGGCTCCCTATGAAGGCGCGCTCTGGACTCCAGGCTACTGGGGATGGTCCGGCGGCCAGTTCATCTTCCATGATGGCTATTGGGGCCGCCACGTGGGCTACTACGGCGGAGTGAACTACGGCTTCGGCTACGGCGGAATCGGCTTTGTGGGCGGCATGTGGCGCGGCCACGAGTTTGCCTACAACACGGCAGTTATGCACGTGGACGGCCGGTACATCCACTCCACCTACGAGGACCGCGCAGCGGTCGAAAGAGGTTTTGTCGCCCGCGACAGCCATGTCGCCTTCAGCGGCGGGCCTGGCGGCATCCGCCACGAGGCTAGTCCCGAGGAACGGATTGCCGAGCACGAGCAGCACATGGCCAAAACAAACTTCCAAGCGCAGCACGAGTCCACTTTCCGGGCTGACCGGGGCGCGTATGTGAAGAACAACGGCGGGCGCCCGCAGAACCTGGTCGTAGCCCGGCCGCTGGGCGCACAAACACACGCCGCCGCTGGCCCGGCGAATCCGGGAAGGGGCAGCGAAATCAACTACAACGCTTCGAAGTCGAATACGGGGAATGTGACGGCGCATGCAAACGCTCAAGGGCAAACGCCGGGACCAGCCAGGGCAGGCGCCGTAAACAACACCACCACACGCTCGAACACACAGCACAATACGCCCGTGGCGCCACCCCGCCCCGCACCCGCTGCGCACCCCGGTCCGGCTGTGCACCCGGCACCCGCATCGCATCCCGCGCCTGCCGCCAAGGGAGAGCACGAGCACAAGTAGAAAGCTGTTGAGGAAGAGAATCGACACTCAGCCGGCAAGGCTCACGGTTCGCCGTGGGCCTTCTCGGTTCAGGCGGTTGCCGGCTCGATGCCCGCGATCTCCACTTCCAGGCCGCCATATTGAGGATGGTCGTTCTCGCGGATGCGGTAGGCAAGGTCGATGAGGCTGCCCTGCGTGAGCCCGAGTGCAGCCACGCGTGCGGCCTGATCCCAACCCACGGCGCGCATGGTGCCGCTCTGTCCGGTGGGCGCCGCTACCGGCTGGTCCGTCCTGATCTGCGCCAGTTCCAGCCGGATGTGCCGTTCCTTCATTGGACGGGGGGCAGAAACCAGCCTCACATTGCGGGCCAAGAACACCGGCTCTGGGTTGCCGTGCCCCAGCGGTTCCAGCTTGCGGAGCCAGCCGGCCAGCACGGGCGTAATGCGATCCAGCGGCAACTCCGCATGAATGCGCAGCAGATGCTCCGGTTGTCGCGTCGCCAAATGCACTTCGGCGTAGAGGCGCAGCCGCCGCCTCAGTTCGGGCAGCCGCTCTGCGGGCAGCGCAAAGCCCACGGCAAAGGCGTGGCCGCCAAAGCGGGTAAAGAGGTCGGCGCAGCTTTCGATGGCGTTGAGTAGCTGGAATCCATCGACCGAGCGACCCGAGCCATAAGCAATACCGTCCTCGACGCTGACCACCAGGGCCGGCTTGGCGGTGCGCTCCACCACCCGCGATGCCAGGATGCCGATGACGCCGCGGTGCCAGCCATCGCCATCCACCAACAGCAGGCGGTCGGCTGCCAACTCGGCATCGCCGGCCAGGCGCGCCAGAATCGCGGTGAGCGCCGCAGCCTCGGTTTCGCGCCGCTCGCGGTTCTGCCGGTCCAGCTTGGCCGCCAGTTCCTGGGCGCGAACGGCATTGCGGGTGCAGAAAAGCTCGATCACCTCTGAAGCAACGTCCATGCGCCCGGCGGCATTGATGCGCGGCGCCAGCCGGAAGGCTACGTCGAAGCCGGTCAGTTCCTTTGCTGCCGGGTCCAGCGCCGCCACGGCAAACAGGGCGCGCAACCCCGCGCCCACCGGTTTGCGCAACTCCTTCATTCCCAGCGCTGCGATGGTGCGGTTCTCGCCTTTCAGCGGCACCGCGTCCGCGATGGTGGCAATGGCCGCCATCTTCAGAAAACTGGGCAACGTCTTTTCCCTGGTGCGGGAGAGATCGCGCCGCTCCAGCAGGGCCTGGGCCAGCTTGAGCGCAACCGCGGCGCCGCACAGCGATTTTTCCGGGTACGAGCAGCCCACCTGGTTGGGATTCAACACCGCCAGCGCCACCGGCACGGCATCGCCGGCCTGCGCCAGGTGGTGGTCGGTGATGATCAGGTCCAGCCCCAGGCGCTGCGCGGTCTCCGCCTCGGCAAAAGCTCTCATGCCGGTGTCCACCGTGATCACCAGCCGCACGCCGTCGGCGTAGGCAGCCTCCAGGACGCTCGATTGCAGCCCGTAGCCCTCCAGCAGCCGGTGCGGCACATGGAAGCGCGCCACGCCGCCCAGCATCTCGATGGTGGTCTTCAGCAGCACCACCGCCGTTGTGCCGTCCACGTCGTAGTCGCCGTAGAGCAGCACCGGCTCGCGGCGCGCGATGGCCGCTTCCAGGCGCTCTACAGCCGCCGTCATGCCCAGCATCAGAAAGGGATCGTGCAGATGTGCGGTTTCAGGGTTGAGAAAAGCAAATGCCTGGGCGGCATCGAGGATGCCCCGGCCCACCAGCAGTTCCGCCAGCACCAAGGGCAGACGCGCCGTCCTTGCCAGGGCCGCGGCCTCGGCAGGATGTGGCTCAGCGATCACCCAGCGCTGGCGCGGAACTCTCCGCGCCGGTGCTGCAATGGATTCTGCCGCGCCCCCTGCTGGGCTCACTCTGTTTACTCGTCCTCGACGTCGTGTTCGTGGTCGTGGTCGTCGATCACGATGTCCTGGAAGCTCTCAATGTCCTCCAGCAGCGTCTGGAAGCGCTCGTACCACTCGGTGGTGGTCTCGTGCAGAAACACCAGTCCCTGGTACACAAAGCCCAACTGGATGTAGCCCACCATGCCTGCGTACTTGCGCAGCCACTGTGCCTCCACCAGTTCGGTGGCTTCCTCGTCGGGAAAATTCATCTCCCCGGCTTCCTCGATCAACGCGTCGAGTTCTTCGCGCTCCAGCGTCATTTCGCTGAAGGTGACAAAGGGAGCGCCCACGTGCTTGGCCATCTCCACAAAGTCTTTCCATGCGTCGGGGTTGTCCTGACCCTCCCAAACAATGGAGGGAATGTCCTCGGTGACGTAACCGGGCAGGCGTTGCAGTCCGTGGCCTTCAATAAAGGCCACCATGTCGTCTTTCAGAGAGAGAAGATTATCTTGGCTCATAGTCAAGCTCTTATTTTCTCAGATGCGGGCGGCCCAAATAGGCGGGATTGTGGAAACTTTGCCTTTGCAGCCCGTGGCTTTACTCTGGAACAGGCTGGCCAAGTGCCGCCCGCTCCTCCAGGCTGTCGTATCTCGGACCGGGGGATGCGACAGCCCTCAACCGGAGCCGTTCCCAGGAGGATCACCGCTTGCCGCCCTTTGAACGCCATTTGTTTGTCTGTCACAACGTCCGCCCCGAAGGCGCACCCCGGCCCTCCTGCACCTCCAATGGAACCAGCGACCTTCACGCCCAGTTGCAGCTACTCGCCAAAGCCGCCGGCCTGGGCGCCAGAGTGCGCATCAACAAGTCCGGCTGCCTTGACCAGTGCGAGCATGGCCCGATGGTGGTGGTCTACCCTGAGGCCGTCTGGTACGGCAACGTCCGGCCGCAAGATGCCGCGGCCATTGTCACGGAGCATCTGGTAGGCGGCCGGCCCGTCGAGCGCCTGCGCGTGGCCGACGAGTGCCTGAATACCAAGGGCTGCCCCCACCGCGGATAACTCCCCGCCCTCTAAAATCGGTTCTTGCGCCTCAAGCTGAAAAGCCCCTGAACCTGCGTCCAACTTTATTCAAATAGGCATGTGCACCTCCGCAAAGCAGGTGTATTCTGCTCCTGTCTGTAACAGATAAAGGACTGAGCGCCCAAGCAACAGAAGCGCCCAATAGGAGCCTCCCCAGGATGAAACGAGTTACCGTTCTCAGCGCAACTCTTCTCACGTTGCTCATCGCCGCCTCAGCCACAGCCAATGCCCAGCAGGGAAACGACCGGGAAAGATCCAAACCCGCGGCACAAGCTCAGCCGGCGCGCGCTGCGCAGCCTGCCGCCAAGCCCGCACCCGCACAAGCCAGGCCGCAGCAAACCTACGGCGGCGTTTACCACGGCGGCGTGCAGTCCAATGTGCCCACCAATGGAGGCGTCCATCCCAGCGGTGTTCCCCAGCACCAGGGTCAGGTGCATGACGGCTTCGGCCAATCCCGCGCCGGCTCGTGGAAAGACGAGCATCAGACCTGGGCACAAAGGGGCGGCTATGTTGGTTTCCGCATTCCCGACGCGCGCTTCCGCATGTACTTCGGACGCGACCACTTCTTCCGCATCTTCGGCCTTCCCCTGGTCTTTGTCGGCGGACAGCCGCGCTTCCAGTACGACGGCTATTGGGTTACGCTGATGGACCCCTGGCCCGAATCCTGGGGACCGAACTGGTACCAGACCGACGATGTCTATCTTGACAACACCGGCGACGGCTACTACCTGATCAACCGCATGCATCCCGAGTTCCCCATCGCCGTCACCGTTTCGTTCTAACCGCGGAGGCCCCTGCCCCTTTCGGCAGATGGACCTTGAGACGCAGCAAAAGGCAGGCCGGGGGATTGCTCCCGGCCTGTCTCCGTCTCGGGCGTTTTCCCTTCCCGATCAGGCGCCCGCACTCTCAGCAACGGTACCAACCCGCATCCCAGCGGCCCGCTTTTCGCTTCATTCGACTCCTGGTGTACAGGATGCCGCCCCATGGGGTATCCTGACCCTTAGCCCATGATCTTTTCTCGCGATTACATCGGGTATCTGGCCCGCCGCACGGTCAAGCACCTCCTCGACGCCAAGATGATCACCACCAGCGACTTGAAGGTGGTCGAAGCGCGCGTCACTGAGGGTCTGATTGAGGAACTTTCTCTCGAAGACCGCATCAACGAAGAGGTGCGCGTGATTCTCGACGCCTACTCCGAGGAGATGCGCAAATCCGGCGCGCAATATGCCGAAATGTTCAAGAAGGTCAAGACCGAACTGGCCAAGAAATACAAGGCGGTGCTATGAGGATCAGCCCGGATAAGCTCAATAAGCTGGCCCACACCGTGGCGGACACTCTGGCCGACATCGACGAGGTCGGGTTTCTGGAGGATCGTAACACCATCCGCCAGGAGGCGCGCAAGGCGCTCACAACCCTGCTCGGCGAAGAAGCCAAGATCGACGCCGCGGCCCGGTTCAAGATCGCCAACCAGCGGAAGATCATCCAGGAAGGCTCCCAGGAGTGGGAGATTCTTTATCGCAAGTATTACAACGACGAAGTGCGCAAGCTGGGCATCTGAGCCCAGGGCAAACACCCGCCGCGTCTTTTGGCATATATCAGGATTTTTGTTAAAGTAGGAAGAGTGGCCGGTGACGGCTGCCCCCGCAAGTGTGTGGCGCTATCGTCTAGGGGTTAGGACGTGAGATTCTCAATCTTAAAACCCGGGTTCGATTCCCGGTAGCGCTACCAACCATCATCCGCAAAAGCCTGCTAAATCAGCAGGCTTTTGCTTTGCCCGAAAATCCTCCTAGCGCGTGTTTGGTCACAATAGCGCGTTCCGTGGTACACAGTTTGGTACACAGGCCGATTCTGGCAATGTCTCCGGGGCTTCGCTTTTTGTGCCACAATAGCGGCAAGCGGAGGCGCGCGCTTTCAGTCAGAACACTGGGGGAACAGTGACAGGACGCAATGGGAATCTGAGGCCTTGGAAGCCGGGGCAAAGCGGGAACCCCGGAGGACGGCCAAAGCGCGATCTGGCGGCCGAGATTACAAGGACGATCTTTGAGCAGGACTCGGAGGCGATTACCCGCGCACTCGCGGCTGAACTCAAGAAGGGGAATGCCAAGGTGTTCTCTGCCCTGGCGGATAGAGCATACGGCAAGCCCCGGCAACAGGTTGAGTTCGCGGGTGAGGATGGAGGCCCCGTTCAAACCAGCGTCGTGGTTCACTTCGTGAGTACCGGGAACGAGGAGAAGGTCCAGTGAGGGGCCGGGCGTGGTTCTCAGCCAAGTCGTTCACGGGGGCTACCTTCCCGCACACAAGGCAGGGTACCGCGTGCAATCTGTGATGTTTACATTTAGGTTCTGTGTTTTGGGCCGGTTCGCGTTCTGCATCATCAAAAACGACTGAATTATCTGCTGGCGACGGGCGGCGGCCTCAGCGCGCTGCTGCGCTTCAATCTGCGCTTGTGATGGAGCGGCTGGCTGGGCTTGCGGTGCAATGACTATCACGGGAGCAGGTGTCGCCGGAGAACCTAACAGGCGGGCATTCTCTGTGGTGAGACGGTCGTTTTCTCCTTTCAGGTAGTTGATGACATCGGCGATTTCGGCTACTCGTACAGGCACATATCCCGCTTTGAATGCGTCCTGGGTCTTCGCCACATCGACGTATTCCATCTGATTCTTTGGATTGTGCATCAGAACTACACCGCCCCCCGCTGGATTTATCAGCATGATCGAGTAGTTCGGGTAGACCGGCGCAGATGCGGGCATCGAGGCGGCTGGAGTTTGGGCATTGATTGCAGCAAAGGCTGTCAGGCAAAGGATTAGAACCAAGGCTTTCATCTGGTATACCCCTTTCGGCTCAGGCAAGCATGATACGCCCACCGGGACTAAGAGCAAAGGGAGTGTAGCGGTACAGGCGAAATGGTATCCTTCGTCTGCCGCCTAGCCTTTGGCCGGGCGAAAGCCGGAATTGATTTACCATCGGAAGCGACCACCAATTACTAGTGGAAAGAAGCCTGATTCGTGGGAACGTCTACCGCCATTGGTTTTGAGCCCAAGCTCTGGGCCGCCGCCGACGCACTCCGTAACAATATGGACGCGGCGGAGTACAAGCACGTCGTCCTGGGCCTGATCTTTCTCAAGTACATTTCGGACGCCTTTGAGGCCAAACACACCGAGTTGGAGAGCCAACGGGCCCAGGGTGCTGACCCAGAGGATCCGGACGAGTACCGGGCGGTCAGCATCTTCTGGGTGCCAAAAGAGGCTCGGTGGGCACATTTGCGGGCCAGTGCGCCCCAGCCGAAGATCGGCACCGTCTTAGACGACGCCATGGTCGCCACCGAGCGTGATAACCCATCGCTCAAAGGCGTTTTGCCTAAGGATTACGCCCGCCCCGGCCTGGACAAGCAGCGGCTCGGCCAACTCATCAACATGATCAGCGACCTTGGCCTGGGCAGCCCCGCCGACCGTGCCAAGGACATCCTGGGCCGTGTTTACGAGTATTTCCTCTCCCAATTCGCCAGCGCGGAAGGTAAAAAGGGCGGGCAATTCTACACCCCCTCCTGGGTGGTGCGCGTGCTGGTCACGATGCTCGCGCCCTGCAAGGGCCGCGTCTACGATCCCTGCTGCGGCTCCGGTGGCATGTTCGTGCAGAGCGAAAAGTTCATTGAGGCGCATAGCGGCCGGATTGGCGACATCTCCATCTACGGGCAGGAGTCCAACTACACCACTTGGCGGCTGGCCAAGATGAATCTCGCCATCCGGGGCATCGACGCGCAGATCGCCCACGGCGACACCTTTCACGCCGACCGGCACCCCGACCTCAAGGCCGACTACGTGCTCGCCAATCCGCCGTTCAACGACAGCGACTGGCGCGGCGAGTTACTCAAGGAGGACAAGCGCTGGACCTACGGCCTGCCGCCCGCCGCCAACGCCAACTTTGCCTGGGTGCAGCACTTCATCCATCACCTGGCGCCAACCGGGCAGGCCGGCTTTGTGCTGGCCAACGGCTCCATGTCGTCGAACCAGTCCGGCGAGGGCGAGATTCGGAAGAACATCGTTGAGGCCGATCTTGTAGATTGCATGGTCGCCCTACCCGGCCAGCCCTTCTTCTCCACGCAGATTCCCGTCTGCCTCTGGTTCCTCACCCGCAGCAAAAAGCGCAACGGCTTCCGCGAGCGTCGCGGCGAGACGCTCTTCATCGACGCCCGCAAGATGGGAACCCTCACCGATCGCGTTCACCGAGAACTGACCGATGAGGACGTTGCCCGCATCGCCGGCACCTACCACGCCTGGCGCGGGGACAAAGGCGCTGGGAAGTATGAGGATGTTGCCGGTTTCTGCAAGTCGACCAAGCTCGATGAGATTCGCAAGCACGGTCACGTGCTCACACCCGGTCGCTACGTCGGCGCTGAAGCCGTCGAAGACGACGGAGAGCCGTTCGCGGGTAAGATGGCCCGTTTCGCCGCCACTCTCCGCCACCAGCAGGTCGAGGCGGCCCGGCAGGACGCCGCAATCGCAGCCAACCTCAAGGAGCTTGGCTATGGCGAATGAGAAGGGCCGTAAATCGCCCACCGACTCTGAGCCCTCCTCGGGCCAGGTCCTTATCTACAAGGATGCCGGGCTGAACCTCCGAGTCCGTCT
Organism: uncultured Acidobacteriaceae bacterium; assembly: GCA_963839155.1. Classification (GTDB taxonomy): domain Bacteria; phylum Acidobacteriota; class Terriglobia; order Terriglobales; family Acidobacteriaceae; genus Telmatobacter. The sequence goes on along the minus strand of CAWITY010000013.1, from coordinate 11,293 downwards.
GGACGGAGAGACGGTCTGGCTCTCCAGAATCCAGATTGCAGAGCTGTTTCAGACCACGCCCCAGAACATAACCCTCCATGTAGCAGCTATTTACGACGAGGGCGAACTCAATCCTGAGGCAACTAGTAAGGATTACTTACTAGTTCAAACTGAGGGCGGGAGGCAGGTTCGGCGCTCGCTCAAGCACTACAACCTCGACATGATCTTGGCCGTCGGCTACCGTGTGCGGTCGCCGCGCGGCACCCAGTTCCGTCAGTGGGCCACCGCCCGGCTCAGCGAACTGCTGGTCAAGGGATTCACGCTCGACGACGAACGCATCAAGGCCGGCCGCACCCTCGGGCAGGACTACTTCGACGAACTGCTGGCGCGGATTCGCGACATCCGCTCCAGCGAGCGGCTCTTCTACCAGAAGATCACCGACATCTACGCCACCAGCATCGACTATGACGGCAACGCAGACCTGACCCAGCAGTTCTTCAAAACCGTGCAGAACAAGATGCACTGGGCCGCGCACGGGCATACCGCCGCCGAGATCGTTCGCCAGCGGGCCGACGCCAGTCAACTGCACATGGGCCTTACCACCTGGAAGAATGCGCCCGCCGGGCCGGTGCGCAAGGCCGATGTCACGGTCGCCAAGAACTACCTGCAAAAGGAGGAGTTGGAGGCGCTGAATCTGATCGTCTCTGCCTATCTGGACTTTGCCGAGTTGCAGGCGCGCGGCCACCGGCCCATGCACATGCGCGACTGGATCACCAAGCTCGATGACTTCATCCGCCTGAGCGACCGCGAAATCCTAGCCAACGCCGGCAGAATCTCGCACGCCCTGGCCGAGGACCACGCCCACTCGCAGTTTGCTCAGTATGAAGAGCAGCGGTGCCTGCTTGAAGCGAGTCAACCCGTCAGCGACTTCGACCAAACCGTGGAGCAGATCAAAAAACTCGGAGCACCCAAGCCGAAGCGCATTCGCAAGGGGGAGAAATCATGAGCGAACGTCAACTGTGCGAGTCCGACAACGTCGAGGATCCTCACAATGGCGAGTGATACGTGGCAGCCCACCGCTCGGAATCTTGAAGTTTGTAAGCAAGCGGCCGCGCCCCAGTACACGCCAGCCGGCCAACTTCGCGCTGAGAACTTCACTTCCTCCTAATCCGGAAATGGTACGGATATCGTGTACTTTCCGTACGGACACAGTACGCTGCCCGTACGGATTTCCTTTTTCGAGGTTCGCCCCCATAAAATGCCGACCGGTGCCACATAAACAACCTATTTTCTTGCATTTATAACCCATGCCCAATTCGGGAGCCAGAGGGCGTTATTGCTGACATACCCCTCTATACATACCTTTTTCCCTTGCGCAGTAGTCGTTCCTCATCTTGACCCCTATCTCCATTTCCATTGCTTGCTTCCTAGTCCTTTTCCCCCTGCCATTTTCAACTCTGCTCTGCACCTTACTTGCCTCTACCGTCGAATTCCTTGCCTTGTCTGCCAGTATCTTTTTGGCTTTTCTTCCCTGTTCCCTGCTGCTTACTCTACACATCTTGCTGCATATTCCTCGTACACCCTGGTCGCTACTTGCTCTCAAATTCGCACCACTACTCACCTCCTAGCCTCTCCCGTTTGCATCTGTGCCTTGGCTGCCAGATTCTCTTTTGCTTTTCTCAGACTCTCTATTTCGCTCTTCTACTTGAATTCCTTCTGTACAAATACCTCTCCGCTTCCGCTGCCAACTCCGACACCACTGCACCACTACTCACTTCCTTGCCTCTCCCGTTTGCATCTATGGCTTGGCCGCCAGTATCCTTCTTGCTTTTCTGATTCCGCTACTTTCGACATCTGCGATCCGGTCGACCACACCGCGAACCCAGCCGTGCCCACAACCATCAGATCGACATCGCTCTGCTCGGCCTCGCCGGCACGTGCTGCATGCGCTTTGCGTACCGTGAGTTCGCCATGTGGCAAGGTTTTCTGAATCCCTTGCAAATGCCCGGCTTGCGGTTTGGTCAGTCGATCGGCCATTGGCTCGCAGAATGCCCAAGAACCTTGCGGCCAGTTCAATATGCCCACTCTTCATGCCGCACCGGCAGCCGGTTCAACTGGTCACGGCGGAGCCGCCAGTTCGGCATGTACCCGTCCATCAACGAAACGAAGCGTGCGTTGTGCGTGGACTCCAACAGGTGCGCCATCTCGTGAACCACGATGTACTCCAGGCACTCCTTCGGTTTCTTCGCCAGTTCAGTGTTCAGGCGGATGGTCCTGGCGCCGGGGTTACAGCTTCCCCATTTCGTCTTCATTCTCTGGATATGGAAACTCGCGACCGCGACACCCATGACCGTCGTCCACCTAGCAATCACGGAGGGGACAGCCGCCCGCAACTGGTTCCGGTACCATTGGGCAACGATCTCCTGTTTCCTCTCCTCGGCCGTCTCAGGGGGGACCCGCAGTAGCAGGCGACTGTGCTGAATCTCCAGGCACGGTGCGCGATCACCGCTGACAGCCTCCTTTCCGCTTCGTCATTGAGGCGGAGCGACCTCCCGTGTTCCTTGAAGAGCGCAAAGTCGGGAACCTCAGAGATCATCTTGTGTTCCTTGGCTTTGGAATACATCCTCCGCAACGTCCGAAGCGCGTTGTTGCCGTTCGAGGCCGATCCGGGAAACTGCAGCTTTTCGACCTCGTCTTTGGCGATCTGGTCCATGCGCATTCCTGCGATATTCGTCTGCTCCAATAGTCGCCAGCCGTTTCTGTAATAGCGGCGGCTGTCGGCCTCAAGCCGTCCCGTTTCTACCCATTGAAGGAAATCCTTCGAGTAATCGCGAAGCGTGGGCGGCTTCCTGTCGAGCGGGTCGCTGCCCTTAATAATGGCAGCGAGTTTGAGAGCTGCAGCCTTTTGCGCTCTCGTTTCGTTGGTCTCCTTGGTCGACCCGCGGTAGCGCTCGCCACGCACCGTGAAGTCATACCAGTAATACTTCGACTTGTTCTTTCTGAACAGTTCCACGAGATCACCCCCAAGCAGCCCGCACGGAAGCAACTCGTGTGTTCCGCCGAACGGATCCGCGCGGAACAACAACATCGTACATCAGCTTGACTTCGATTCCAATCCAATCAGAGAGCACATCTACGCAATGCCAACGTTCGAACACTAAGACCGTGTTTGAGGGTTGCCGGCCGCACTGTACATACCCGTACTGGTTCTCAGGAACTCTGCCGGCCGTTCTTATAGCCTGCGGCCGCCTATTCTCATCGCGCCAGCCACCAGCAAGCGTGAAGTATAAGCAGCCTCATCCGCGCTGGAGGCGGGTCTGGACAAGTTCCTCAGGACGATGTACGCTTTTAATAAGTACAAAAGGAGGAATCTATGCCTAGAGTGGCCGTGGACGACAACCCACGAATGAACCTCCGGCTGCGACCGGAACAAAAGGCTACGCTTGTGCGCGCTGCGGCGTTGAGGCACACGGACCTGACAGAGTTTGTTCTCCAGCCCGCCTTGCGGGAGGCCAAGGCGGTGATCGAGGAGTCGGAACGTATCGTCTTGTCCGAGCGTGACAGCCTTTTGGTGCTGAACCTGCTCGAGAATCCGCCAGCACCAAATGCTAAGCTGCGGGCAGCCATCGCTGCAATGCCAAAGCCCATGCGGAAACGGGGATGAGTGCTCCCGCCTGGCACGAAGAGCCTATCTCAAAAAAGCATGACCGGAAGTCTTTCGATTGCGGCGATCCAGCCATGAATGACTTCTTCGAGCGTTACGCCCGCCAAAGCCATGAATCTGGTGCCGCGAAGACCTTTCTCGCAATTGACGACGCAGACAACAAGAGCATTCTTGGTTTCTATAGCCTGGCTCCGGGCGCTCTGGCCTACGCTGACACGCCGGAGACGGTTCGTCGCGGCCTCGCTCGGTACGATGTGCCAGGGTTCCGGCTCGCGCGCATTGCTACAGACCTGCGTTGCCAGGGCCAAGGTATCGGCGGCCAACTCCTCGCAGCCGCAGCGCGGCGCTGCCTGCGCGCTTCGGCTGAGGTCGGCGGCGTTGTGCTCATTATCGATGCGAAGAACGATCGCGCGGCCCGATGGTACGCCAGTTACGGCGCTGTGGCTTTGAACTGCAAGCCGTTGACGCTCGTAATGTCGCTCGCCTCGTTTGCCGCCGACCTGAAGGCGGCAGGGCAATTATGAGCGACGAGATGTGGAAAGGACGGGCCTGCCGGAATCCCCAAAAACGCAGGTGGCAGCATAAAACGAGAACACGTGGCAGCATTTGATGTTTGCCAAGGCTCGCCTTCCAGCACCGATACAAAGGTCGAGTACAGCACTGACACCATTCGAGCTTAAGAGCATGCCTAGACCCCTCATCAACTGTGCCCTCCTGAACGCGACAACGCCCGAGAATTGAAATCGGAAACTGCGTGAGCAACCTCATCAACTGACATGCGGTCATTTGGCGCTTCCTCAAGCCAGCAGCACAGTGCTTCAAAAACCGATCCGACCAGGCAACGTGCAGCAATAACAGGATTGACAGTTGAGAAGACCTCCGGATTCGCAAGCAGAGTCTTGGAGCATTCGTCGGCCTGCTGCCAGAAGATGGCTCGGCGCAGTTGCTCCAAGCGAGGACCTAGACCAGAAGACTCAACCATCAGAATGCGAGCCTCCCGCGGATTCTTGGCCAGATAGACAAACCCTGCTTCCAGGGCACTCTGGATTTGTAGCAAAGGATCAGATCGGGATTCCCTAGCCTCACGGATCACAGCTGCGATCTTCTCTCCAATCGCCTCTAGAATGGTCGCAAAGACGCCTTCCTTGTTGCGAAAGTACATGTAAAAGCTACCGACGGAACTATTGGCTTCAGCAACGATCATGGGCACGGTAGCAGCGTGGAAGCCGCAGCTGCTGAATAGCCGAGTTGCGGCCTCCAGAAGCATTCTTCGTCGCCCATCCTTGCGCAACTCTATTGCTCTTGTATTTCGGTAGGCCATAGAAACCGCTTCCGTTTAAGACATTTTCAACAAGCAAAGAGGTCACCGGGCAACGAACATCGCTGAAAGGTCACGCAAGAAACCGCATCACGACGAGACCCTATAGCCAATTGCGCAGGACATGACGATTCAGGATTCCATCGCGATCAAACCGGGGTAGTATGATGCAGTACTCCTGCCTGGTCGAAGACGATCGTGGCACCCAACAATGCTGGAGGATTGCTAGTCAAGAAGAGACCCACAGAGATCATCGAGATCTCCTATTTCATTGCTCCAGGCGCGATATGGGCTAGTTGGTGATGTTGTAGCGGGCTCGTAGCGATTCCGTTCTTCAGCAGAAACGACCTGGTTGATTGCGCGCGCGCGCGCACTGTCGACGTCTTTCGGCGATCTCTTTAGCAGCAGGGCACAATCCAGGATGGAATATCGCTCAAGGACGCAGGTCACAAAAACCAGGCGATCGAAGTCGGGCAGCTCAAGAATCGCGAGAGAGTCCCGCAGTGCTTCTATCCGATACTCGCGGGGCTGCAAATGGAAGTCAGGTCCGGCCTCGCTGCAAGTATCGTTGGGAATCGTGTACTCCGTTTCTAGAACCAAGCGGATTGCGTTGCGGACGACTGTCCGGCGAGCCCAGACAAAGGCCCATCCCTTTGAAACTGTGCTGTTGGTCATACAATCCCTCATGGCAAGGGTGAGACATCTCTCCGCCTTTTCGGCATCTGCGGTGAGAAGCAGCGACAAGCGAAAGAGGTCGGTCATTTCTCTCGCGAATAGCCTTTGGAAATCCTCTGCTTTCGCGTAAGTGTCTTCCTCGGTTAGTCTGAACTGATTGCTGTGGAACTGGAGCGCGCTTTTCATTCCTTCTCCTTCACGTTTGTGAACAGGGCGTACATATACGCTCTCTGTTCTCTTGCCTTCACTGCACTAGGAGGCATCCGGAATGCCAAACCAATTTGTGTACAAGTCATTGATTGGGCTAGGGGACTACTCGTGGCCTATAAGCATTGTCGAAACTGGCGAAACACACTCGACACGAGGAATGCCGAAGCATATCGAAAACCGAAGCGATCTCCGTCCTGGCGCAGTTCGGCAATGACGTTGAGAGGTGGGTCGCAGGCGCGAGCGGGCCGGATTCCGCTGTTCGTGTTTCTCCGCCGAAAGCCAGCTCATCGATCAGAAGGAGTGTGTCTGCTGAGTGTGGCACTTTCTTAATATCAGTACCGCTAACACGGCAAAGACTGATGCAAAGACGAATTGCGCGATTTCAAAGAGCGAGCCGGATTTCGTTGACGCCATCGCGAGCTGCGCGAAGTCTGTGAACAATCGAATCGACACGGAAACAACATTCAGATAGAGGACAGCCACAATAGAGAATGCGAAGACCGAGAGCCACAGGCCATCAAGGCGGAACTTGCACCATGCAAGGACGGCGACTCCCGCACAATAGACCGACAGCATGCAGATTCCCTGGATTGGCAAGATGTGACGGGTTAGAGGCAGGAGGCCGGCCAAACTTGCAAGCAGGCTGCATTCTAGAAACCTGACCACACGATGGCTGCTAACGGACAACCTCAGAACTCCACGCAGCACAATTGCGCCGGAACCGATTGCAAGCAACGGGGTACGCACCCTTACCGTGGGGAAGTATTGGGACCCTTGCTGCGCAGGACACGTACGATTCGCTGCTTGTGCGCGGGAGAAAGGCGGGCGAAGAGTGTTGTCTTCTCTACCGCCTCGGCCAATTCGGAGTCGGACATTTTCTCGACCTCATCGCCCAACAGCATCGGGTCGGCGAGAAGCCCGACATCCCGGCACACCTTGCGGCTGATCAAGTCGCTGTCGCCGGTAAGAATCTTCACTGCAACACCATGTTTGTGCAGCGCTTCAATTGCTGTTGCAGCGGAGGGCTTGGGCGGGTCGAGGAATGCGACATATCCCTTCAGCACAAGATCGTGTTCATCTTCTTTTGCGCAGGCAGTCTTCCCGGGCAACTCCTTTACCGCAACAGCCAGAACCCGGAATCCATCATTGCTCAGGCTTGCATACTCGTCCTTCAGCCCCTTCATCAGTGTGGGGTCCATCGGTGACAACTTCCCGTCGAGCTCAAATTGCGAGCATTGATGGAAGATCTCTTCCGGGGCGCCCTTGGTCAGAAGGATGGCCTTGCCCTCAGGATTCTCGACGAGCACGGACATCATGCGACGCGTGAAGTCGAATGGGATCTCGTCGAGTTTCTTGTATTTCTCTATAAGGGCCTTCTCGTGGAAATCGGAGCTATTCAGAATCGCGGTATCAAGCAGGTTCTTCAGGCCGGTCTGAAAATGGCTGATGAGGTAGCCATCGCGCAGCACTTCATCCGTTTCCCGGCCGGCGACATTACAGTGCCGTTGCAGGACAACGCGATCTTCGGTAAGCGTGCCCGTCTTATCGGTGCAGAGCACGTCCATTCCGCCGAAATTCTGAATCGCGTTGAGGCGCTTGACAATCACCTTCTTGCGGCTCATCGCAAGTGCACCCTTGGCCAGGCAGACGGAGACAATCATGGGCAACATCTCCGGGGTCAGGCATACGGCAACGGCCATCGCGAAGAAGAATGCTCCCTTCCAATCGTGCTTGGTAAACCCGTTGATGAAGAAGACAAGAGGCACCATGATCGCCATGAGCTGAATCATGAGCCATGTGAAGCGGCTCAGGCCCTGGTCAAAGCTTGTTGGTGTTCCCCCCTGCGTGATGGAACTCGCCATGGTGCCGAGATAGGTATGAACTCCTGTAACGACAACGACCGCGGTCGCGGTGCCGCTTTGAACGCTCGTGCCCATGAAGCATATGTTCTTGAGCTCGACCGGTGAGTTTGATGCGTTCGGATCCGCATCGTGAAACTTCTCAACAGGGAGCGACTCTCCAGTCAGCGTTCCTTGGCTCACAAACAGATCTTTCGCGGACAGAATCCGTACGTCGCCTGGGATCATGTCTCCAGCGGATAGATTGATGATGTCTCCGGGAACGAGGTTGCGAAGGGGGATCTCCTGCGGCTTGCCATCCCGAACTACCGTGGCGGTTACGTGGATCATCGCCTTGAGCTTCGCCGCAGCGGCGCCCGCACGAGCTTCCTGCAAGAATCGGAGAGTGACGCTCAACGCGATCATGCCCGCCATGACGCTTCCAGCACGCGGATCGCCGCTGGCAAAGGAGATGGATGAAAGAACCGCCAGCAGAATGACCAGCGGGTTTCGAAGGATGATCAGGAGAGTGATGAACCAGCCACGCTGGCGCTCCTGCGCAACCTCATTCGGCCCAGCAATGCGCGCTCGCGAGGCGGCCTCGCTTTGCGTGAGGCCTGCAGATGCCGAGTGCAACGAGCGAAGCAGTTCATCCCCGTCTTTTCCTGCTGCATCGAGGACAGCGGGGGAGACGCGAATGTTATGCTGCCTTGCCTTAGCGGGGATTTGAGACTCATCCGGAGCGGGAAGAGCCGCCGCAGTGCCTAGAGCGCCGGCGCTCACCTTCGCGAGAGCACTCTCGACGGCGCGATTCGATTCAGGTGTCTCCATTTGTTAGGCCCCTTACCGGACCACGCTCGAAACTCTGAGTTGAGATACGAACAAGTGCCGACGAAACTTGCCCGAATCGTCGTCGACAGGATGACCGCGCAGCCCAACCCAGGCTACTGGACACTATTTCAGGTTATTCGCTTTGTTTCTGCGACTTTCCTGGCTTCATCATCCAGCCGATCATTGTACCGGCCGCAAGGCCTGCCGCAAATGTTACTGCGACGCTTTCAATCGGGTTCCGCTGCAAGCGCCTCTTTGTGTTGTAAAGAAGTTCCGTCGCGGCGTCGGCGCCGTCTCTTGCCACGCGTCGAGCTGCTATGACACTGTCTTCCAGCGCATCCGTAACGGCAGATACCGCCCGGGTCGCCTTATGCGTTGTATCGTCAATCTGTTGACCCACGTGTTCGAATCCTGATTGCTCCATTGCGTATTGACCTTTCTCGTCCTCGAGTGGGATAGTGATCTGTCCATGCTCCGAGGGCTCCTTAGCCTTTCCGGTTCTCAGCCTGGACTGGCTACTGAATGAGATGGGGGTGGTGGTGATGGTGGTGCCGATGATGATGGTGGTGTACGACCACCACAACTTGGCTCTGCGCCGCATAGGGCACTGCAAAGCAGAACAGGAGAACTACACTGGTCCAGAACTTGTTCATAGCCTATTGTGACCTGGAACTGCACAATCTGTTGAGCAAGATTGACCTAAGAGCACATTGCAGCTTTATGAAAGGGTCGCTCTCATTCTGCCGCTTTCCCGCTCACTCCGCAGCCTCTATGGCGAACCATTGAGCAGGCCAATGTAGGGCCGCTTGACACTTTCTCGACTCGGATCGTCTGTTCTGTTGAATAAGGTGCGACCTTGCCGCGGCTGCAGTTGCGGACAGACTCCGTCCATCGCGGCTCCTGCATCTCCTTCTTGACTCTTGCGATGATCTGCCTTGCAAGTTGTATCCGGGCAGCTTTTTCACTCTGAACGCCTCTCTCAATCGGTTTGTAAATCAGTTTCTTGTCTGAGCGGAATCCAGGAATCGCTCTGAATTTGATGTAATGAGCGGCTTCTGAAATGCACCCATGCTATGAATTGCCTTCCATGCGAGAGGAATGCAGCCGAAATCAACGAGCGCTGCTCAAAGGAGCGCCCAGAATCTCATGGATCCCGCGGGACGCTTGTGTTGCGTTGAGATCCTCACCCACATGCGCGATCAATTCCCCTTATTCGTCGCGCGTCGCAGCAGTCTGGACCGGTCTATGCCTTGCCCGTGAAAGGAGTCTCTCGCAGGCATCATCTTAGAATCGCGTCAACCGCGTGTATTCCAACCCCTAATAATTCAACCAAATTCAACCCGTGGTTTGCTGCGCCGGGTTGCACCATCGCGCACTCAAGCGCATTTGAATGCACGAGGCGAGTTTGGTGCGGCTTCTAAGGGATACTCCTCATCACGGCTCTCACCGCGGCCGGAAATGCAGTTTTCCGCTTCCAGTGAGAGCTTCTCCTTGCCGGCAATCCGAATCCGCGGGGCCACCGTTACACCGGACCATTGAACCAGTTCAGGCGGTGACGCAGCGCCACAGTTCCGTGACCGCGGCCAGAGCGGCGACCTGATGCCATTCTGGGCTGGCGCGGTGCGAATCCCCCCAGCATACCCGAATTCCGATGTGATTCAGCCGTGCCGGGCTGTCGAGGTTGGTGGTGGTCTCGTAGTCTTCGGGCGCTGAACGAAGACCGAATGCCTTGGCCAGGGCCGGCACATCGTTCTGGCTGGACCCCACCCGGAACCCAACGTAGCGAATACCTCTTTGTTTGAGCACTACGAGAGAGCCCCCTCCCCATACTGTGCAATATGGCTTGTGGTCGCCTCCTGAATTCAAACCGCCTGCATGAGGATTCTCGACCCACAGTTGATGAACCCATGGCGAGCAATTTCACCTGAACGAGAAAGAAAGGACAGGCCCAAGCGATATATCCATGAGCTAACTCGGGCTGCCTGCTCCTTTGCGCAGTTGAGGCAGTGGTCCTTTTTGACCATACCCACGAGTGACGCGATTCTCGAATGATGCCTATGGAGGGCTACTGGCACGGGCATGTCATAATCCGGTCCAGGTTACTGCAACGCTCGATGAAAATCCAAGCGGGCCGAACGGGCTTTGCTCAATTCACGAGAAACAGGTGGACGCAGCCGTCCTGGCCCTGATACGCGGGTATGGTGAGATTGAATGGCTGAAGGCCTGGGACATTAGAAACAAGAAAGGAAGCCTTCAATACCTTCTCCAGGGTGGGCGCTCATGCCATTGGAAGGGGGCAAAACTGCGCTTAGACTTCCCTTCTCCCGGGATCAATATTCAGATCGCTGGGAAAGGACACTCAGATTTCAGATCACGACCACAATTTGGAAGAATATGCACAGAGGTCGGATCAGAAGGATGGACGACAGCGTAATGAATCGAGCTCTGGCAATGCTTTCAGTTTGTCTCCAGAATCAGGTTAATCGAATCGCCGCAATCCAAGGGAGAGTCCGCCCAGCACTCCGGACAAGTGATGGAAACGGCTTCCATTTTCGAAGTATCGAGACCGTTTCGCTGAATCAAGACGGGCGCCAAAGGAGAAGGGCGCCTGCATGATATCCGATCCGGAGGAGGAAGAGACTCCATAATCCTCAGTAATGAGCCGATGCTGCTGCCCTTTTGGTAGAAAGCGTCGGCGGCAACGCCAGAAGGTACCTCATCACCATTGAAAGCGCCGCTCATAGCTATCGCCTGGACTGACGGAAACCGGCGGCGAAC
>CAWITY010000012.1:0-17345 GCA_963839155.1 uncultured Acidobacteriaceae bacterium | reverse complement strand
GCAGTTGATCGCCTTTGATGAATTGGGCGCGTATGCTCGCGACGAACTCGGAATCTCTGAAAAGTTCCGCGCGCGCCCATTGCAGGCATCCCTTGCCGCAGCATGCAGCTTTGCTCTCGGAGCCTTAATGCCACTCATGGTCGCTGCGATCGCGCCACAGGCGCGATTGATCCCATTCGTCTCATTATCGTCGCTGGCCGTTCTCGCACTCATGGGCGGCCTGGCTGCACGCGCCGGTGGCGCAAGAGTGATAATGGGAGCAATTCGCGTGACGTTCTGGGGCGGTCTGGCAATGGCGATGACGGCCGGCATTGGGTGGTTGGTTGGGGCAGTTGCGTGACGGATCTCACTTCAAGTTTCTCCCCCAATTCACCGGCCTGATGATTGTGCACCAGGATGAGCCCGGGGACATAGACTCCCTCGATCAACTCGCTTCCTGCCTGCCGCGTCCACAGCGCGTAGGTCAGTTTCAAGTGATCGGGCGTGCGAGCCTGAATCAGTTGCTGAATCCTGTTGCCCTGCTCAGCAGTCAACTGTCGGCCCGAACCCCATAGGCGACCGACAATCGGAACCGCCACCGCCTTCCAGCCATCACGTTCGTATGCCTGTATGGCGCGGATAATCGTCCGATTCGAGCATACCGTGTTGCGATCCGCTCGATGATCTGCTCGATTGTGGGACCGGCGACGGATTCGTCAACGAGACGCCCTTGCTCTTGCAGGTATCGAGTCCGCGCCCGCCAATTCCAGAGTTCCGCAATTTGCCGTTGCTTCAGAATCTCCCTTCTCGGGCGGAGCCTTGCTTGCCTGATGAGTTCTGGGATGGATTTCGAGCAGATCCGAATGGCAAGTGTGGGGCCCGTCTGCTGATCATAGGACGGCAAATCTGGAATCATCCGGAGTGCCCAAAGCAAGCTTGTGATCGATTCGCCCAGCCAGCTTGCGTTGATTCGTTGCTGTTTGCTGATGCGGTCGGACAGTAGCAATTTCTGCTCATCCTCTTCAACGTGCGGCCAGAGTCCAGCAGCTTTCAAGTTCATGACCATCTGCGTCAAGGCCTCATCCGAAGTCTTCCAAGCCCCAAGATTCTTTTGCAGAGTCCAGCTGGCCGAATCGCCGATTACCGCGCCGACTGGTGTTGTCATCCCCGTGACCAGGACCGCATCAAGAATCAAGGCGCGCTTCACGACCGAATCAGCGCTCGGATTCCGGTTTGGGCGACGAGACATAGCGCGAGTGTACTTTCGGTTGGGCGGGAATGTTGTGTTCCTTAACACATTAATTGCCTGAACATTCCGGCTTAGTTTTCCAGATACTCGATCTGCATTCCATCGCTCACCGCGGGCGAGAGATTGAGCCAGTACGACCGTTCGCACTGACGCCAGCACCTGCGGAACGGGCGGCCTTCATTCTTCAGCCTCGCCAGGCCGCCGCAGTGTAGCCCTTTCCACCCAGCAACCACATTTCACCCACAAAGGAGTGGCGATATGGAAGAAAGACTCAACGTGCGTCTCGGCAATCCCGTCGTGATGTTCTTCTGGTCCTCCATGATGTTCCTGACCGGGATTATCGTCGGTGTCTACTGGCATCCGTCCCGCACGCACTCGATCGCGATCGCTTTCGCCGCGGGTGTGTTCACCATGCTGCACGAACTAGTTTGCTGTTTCGTGTGGTGCACTGTGTCGGCCTGGTGGATTGGCAGGCGCATGGGCGAACTCAAGGGCAGTCGCTGACCTAGGTGCCGGGTCCGGGTCTCATGGGCGCGGCTGGGGGCGATGGCGCCGATGTCATCCCGGGTGCCCAGAGAAGGATAGCTAGCTAACGGCAATCGGCATTGGGCTTGCCGGTCGCCCATTTCACCTGCTGGAATTCGCGCCGGCGCAGTTCGAATTGCCCGCTTCCGGCGTCCCGACACGAACTCGCTCCCACTCACCCGTCGCAAACCCAAAGAAAGGAGGATCCTATGGATACATGTACCAGTTGCGGCGGCCGCCTCGACGATTGCAACGAGTCGCAGGTTGTGTGCCCTTGGTGCGGAGAACCGGACTGCTGGCCCAGGCTCCTCGATGACGGCGACGAGTTCGAATTCGATGATCTCGATTGGGGCTTGGATGAATAGTCTCTCGACACCATTGACCGCGACCTGAAATCTCGCCTTCCTCAGATGTGGATCAAATCCCACCAACCGCCGATTCCCCTTCGCAACTTTCACATCCACGCACATCTCAATCCACCTCGCTCTGCCGCAAGGCCGAAAGGAGCACCCGTGTCCCATTCCGCAATCGTTCTCCTCCCACTCACCCCAGCGCCCTTCGTTGACTGCCGGTACCTCGACCGCTGCAATCGTGCACTCACCTTCGACAGTTGCGGCTCGTGTCGGTTCAACTTGGCCAGTTGCCACGCCGAAGGCTGCAACGACAATTCCGGTTCCCACCTGCACCTTGTCGCATTCTCATGAAGCGAGGCCTCCCGATGAGCTTGCGCCCGTAAAGCTCCTCCGATGATCGGCCAGGCGCGCCACGCGTACGAAGCAAGACCCGCGTGTGCGCGCCATTTTTGTGTCTGACGGCACCCGACTCAATCAAGCAACTCAACCAGGAGACATTCTATGGACGACTCTATCTCCGCTTTCAGTCCGTTTTCCCTTCTTCCGGCGCCAACTCGACCGACCGGTGCAGCTTCAGTGGCGGCGCTCAGAACGATGCTTACCAACTCCGTTCCTTCAGGGCACTCGCGGCGTGCATACGGGAAGGCGTTTGACGATATCCTCGCGCTGACCATACGCACTGGCCAGCCGATCAGCCGACAGCTCTTCCAGCAGTACCGCGCGGAGATGGTAGATGCCGGTCTGGGCGGCTCGACCATCAATGTTCGTCTGTCGGGCGTGCGCAAGCTGGTCAACGAAGCGCGCGAGAACGGCCTGGTCGATCCTTCCGCGGCCGGGCGCATCGTTTCGGTGCCCAATGTCCCGGCAGAGGGCGTGCGCCTGGGCCGGTGGCTCACCGTCGAGCAGACCCGGAACCTGCTCGCGGTGCCGGACCGCAGCCGGCTCAAAGGCAAGCGCGATCATGCGATCCTAGCCACCCTGACGCAATCCGCGTCAGCAGGCCAGGATTCCTGAGCTACGCAGTCTGACCCAGGAAAAGCTGGAAGAGCTTGGTCAGACCATCTCTCTTCATTTCTCAGATGAGCCCGACGAGGCCAAGGCGCTGGTCATGTCGGATGAGGGACTTCTGGCGATGAAGAAGATCCATAACCTCATCGGCGAGATGAAGGAGGAAGAGGCATCCCTGGAGCTCTCGCAGACCGGCACATTGCGAAGGAACATTCGGGCAATCATCGCTATCATCTATCTTGCCAGCAGTCTCGGCGGTCTGGGTCTGATCGCTCTGGCGTACCTCATCCTTCTTGAGATGAACCTCCGCGAGAGATACCTGCACGAGACATGGAAACGTGAGGAAGCCTACCGGGTTACTGTCGACTCCATCGGCGATGCGGTGATTTGCACGGACTCTGAGGGGAACATCACCTTGCTCAATCAGGTCGCAGAGAGATTGACAGGCTGGTCGCAGAATGAAGCCACCGGGCTGGCGATGGACCATGTCTTCAAGATATTGGACCCTACGACCCGAAAGGCCATCGCCAACCCGCTGGTGGAAGCCATCAGACTAAACCGGACAGGCCACCTGCTCCCGAACTGCCTCCTCATTCATCGGGGCGGAAATGAAATCTTCATAGACGACTCCGCCGCTCCCATTCATAACCGCGACGGGGAGATTATTGGATCGGTGATCGTTTTCCGCGATGTGAGCCCGGCAAGGGCGTTGGCTGAACAGGTCGTTCACGCATCCCAGCATGATTTTCTTACAGGCTTGCCCAATCGTCTGCTCCTGAATGACCGGCTCAGTCAGGCGATTGCGCTGGCGCAGCGACACAAGAGCCAGGTCGCCGTGTTGTTCCTTGATCTGGATGGATTCAAGCATATCAACGACTCGCTGGGACACCTGACCGGCGACAAGCTGCTTCAATCCGTCGCAAAGCGGCTGCAGGAGTGCGTGCGTTCTCCGGACACGGTGAGCCGGCAAGGAGGGGACGAATTCGTTGTGCTGCTTCAGGAGGTGCAAAAGCCGAAAAACGCGGCCGTAACCGCGCGGAGAGTGCTACAGGCAGTATCGGAGATTCACTCCATCGACCAACACGACCTTACAGTTACTGCAAGCATCGGCGTCAGCATGTACCCCGACGACGGATTGAATGCGGAGACTCTAATGAAGAACGCAGACACCGCGATGTACCAGGCAAAGGACAATGGGCGCCAATGCTACAAGTTCTTCAAGCCGTCCATGAACGTGCGAGCCGTGGAGCGCCAATCTATTGAGGAGGATCTCAGGCACGCCCTTGAAAGAAAAGAGCTCACCCTGCATTTCCAGCCCATCGTCGATCTCCGAACATGTGCCATCACCGGAGCGGAAGCGCTGCTCCGATGGAGGCATCCCCTTCGCGGGCCTGTGCCACCGGCCAAATTCATTCCGGTGGCGGAAGACTCAGGCCTTATACTTGCCATCGGCGCCTGGGTCTTGCGGGAAGCTTGTGCTCAAGCCAAGGCTTGGATCGATCAAGGCCTTCCTATAACTACCGTGGCGGTCAATGTCTCCGCGGTCCAGTTTCGGAACGAGAACTTTTTGGAAGATCTGTTCTCCGTTATCGCCGAAACCGGTCTGGACCCTGGGTCTCTTGAACTGGAGTTGACCGAGAGCGTACTCATGCATCAACCTGAACTTGCCTCGTCAATTCTTAAGGATCTGCGGGCCAAGGGAGTGATGGTGTCGGTCGACGACTTCGGCACCGGATACTCCAGCTTGAGCTATCTCAAGAGGCTCCCGATCGACGCCTTGAAGATCGACCAGTCGTTTGTCCGCCAACTCAGCGAGTCGGCCGATGATGCGGCCATCGCGACTGCAATCATCAGTCTGGGCAGAAGTCTCAATCTTCGTGTCATCGCCGAGGGAGTCGAAACAGCTGAGGATTTAGCATTCCTGAGATCACACGATTGTGACGAGGCTCAGGGGTTCTATTTCAGCCGGCCTGTCTCAGCCGAGCAATTCGCCAGGCTGCTCTTGGGGCGCATCTCGTATCAAGAGGAGAAACCGTGTCCAGTTTAACTTCAGCGAACTTGAATGCCCTGCTCACAGGAGGGCAAGCAAGGAATCGCAGGACACGCGCACAGGAGCGGTCTCGGCGACGTCTTTGACGGCGTAACACATGACCAAAAGAGCACAGCCCCAGGGTTCATTACCGGCGACAATAGGACCCTATTCGGCGAGGAGACAGTCATGCCTGAAGTTCCTGCTTTTTCTTCTATCCCCACGAAGATTCTGCTGCCCATCGATTTTAGCCCATCTTCCCAGGCGGCATTGGATATTGCTGCCGATCTAGCTCTGCATTTTCATGCCGGACTCTGCCTTGTGAATGTAATCCCGATGTTTCCCGTCACGACTTTTCCCGATCTCGTTCCCGAGGGAGAGTTCATTCAGAAGGGGAGGCGAACTGCGGAGCGCCATCTCGCAAAGTGCCAAGAAGTTCTTACGTCGAGAGGAATCAAGGCGACCTTCAGCGTAGAAGTCGGAAACGACATAGCGGGAAACATCATGGAAGTCGTCGAGCGCGAGCATATCGACATGGTCGTGATCTCCACACACGGCATCTCCGGCTGGCATCCGCTGGTGTTTGGATCGATCGCCGCAAAGATTGTCAAGCTCGTACAATGCCCGCTCTTGCTGCCTCGTTCCGCCAAGCCGTCGGACGGCCTGAAGACCCCATCGGAACGCTCGATCGAATGGTGGTAGTGAGTACGAGCCAAGCGCTTCCGCGCCAGAAATCCTCCTTGCAACGCTTGCGATGCTGGGAGTTGAGATTGCACCAATGCACTCACGCCCACCGTCTGCCGCTGCAATCGCATTCGGCGCGGTCTTGGACGTTGCGAAGATTCCGGATCCTCCTCGCCTCCACAACTCTTGAATTCAGATTAATGCTGAATTGCGGTCTCAGACACTGAGGGCTTCCGCGAGATCTGGGCAGACGAGGGCAACTGCGACTGATCCCAACCACCGCCCAGGGCTTCGATCAGTTGAACCGACGCGGTCATTTGCTGGACTTGAAGTTGCGTCAGAGACTCTTGACTGCCTAGCAGCGTATTCTGCGCGGTGACCACATCGATATATGGATCGATGCCGGTTTCGTACCGTCCCAGTTCGAGTCGAAGAAACATCCGGGACGAATCGACAGCTTCTCTTTGGCGCAGGATCTGCTGCGAGAGAATTCGAACGGCAGCGAGCGAGTCTTCAACCTGCTGAAACGCTGTTAGTACGGATTGGCGATATGCCGCGACGTTCCCGTTGTAGGTTGCGATGTACTGATTTACGGCGGCACGGCGCAGGCCGCCATCGTAGACTGTCTCGGAGATCGCCGGACCGACAGACCAGAAGCGGCTTGGCCATTCGAGAAGGTTCTTGATAGCCGAGCTCTCCCCACCGAGGCTGGCGGAGAGAGTTAAAGCGGGATAGAAGGCCGAATATGCAACTCCGATCTGTGCATTGGCAGCGGCCATATTGCGTTCCGCGGCAGCGATGTCAGGACGCCGCTCGAGCAGTTGCGAGGGCAAGCCGACAGGTATGGCCGGAGGTGCAGCCGTTCGAGCCTCGACCGGGATGGAGAACGTCGAGGCCGCCGTGCCTACGAGTGTGGCGATCGCATGCTCATACTGCGAGCGGGCTATTCCAAGGTTGATTGCCGCCGACTGGGCGCTCTCCAATGCGGCCTTCGCTTCAACCACCGTGATCTGGTCGCCAACCCCGGTGTCATAGGCAGATTGCGCAATATCGAGTGCTTTCTTGTCGTTCTCCACAGTTTCATTGAGGATTCTTTGCAGTGCGTCCTGGCCGCGAATCTCAAAGAAGAACTCGGCAAGGCTTGCCTGCTCAGTCAGGCGTTCATTCTCAAGATCGGCAGCGGTCAATTGAGCGGTGTATTGGCCGGCGCGTACGGTGTTGCGAACTCTTCCCCAAAGGTCGGGCTCCCAGGATACACCGGCCGGAAAGGAAAACACCTGCGTCTGCTTCCCGCCTGTTGTCCCAGCGCCAGTTGCAGACCCAACGTTGGAGGAAGTCTGCGCTCGTGTGTAGGAGCCGCCGACGCTCACCATGGGAAAGTACTGCGAACGCGCCTCTCGCACAATGGCTCGCGCCTCCATGAAGCTCTCGAAAGCCCGCCTGATGTTCTGGTTATCGATATTGAGTTGGTCTTCGAGCAAGTTCAATTCCGGCTCATTGTAGATTTCCCACCACTTGCCGCGAAGAGCCGCGTCCTCAGGTTGCGCCACCTTCCACCCGTCCGTCTCCTTGAATTGAACCGGAGACTCCTTGAAGGCCGCCGGCGCCGTCATCGCCGGAGGAAGATACTTGGGCCCCACGTTGCATCCTGCCAGCATCGCACAGAACACGGCGATACAGAGTGCGGAGTGCGCTGGGATCTGCCCTTTCGATTGCACGAACGACTGCTTCATAACGGACTCTCCATCAGCATTCATTGCTGAGCGCTTCCGCGGCTCCCTGGGTTGAGACCGCGCGTTCTTTGGTTCTGAATCGCAGGCGCAGGCGGTCGAAGAAGAGATAGACGACGGGTGTGGTGTAGAGAGTCAGCATCTGACTGACAATGAGCCCGCCCACAATGGTGATGCCAAGCGGGCGCCTCAACTCGGAACCAGTCCCTGTGCCGAAGGCTAGCGGCAGCGCTCCGAACAATGCAGCCATGGTGGTCATCAGAATGGGACGAAATCGCAGTTTGCAAGCCTCAAAGATGGATTCAGTCGTTGTCTTGCCTTGCTCGCGCTCGGCCGCCAGGGCAAAGTCGATCATCATGATTGCGTTCTTCTTCACGATTCCGATCAACAGAACGATGCCGATAATCGAGATCACGTTGAGGTCGATTTTGAACAGCATAAGCGCGAGCATGGCGCCCACGCTTGCCGACGGCAATGTTGAGATGATGGTCAGAGGATGAATCAGGCTTTCATACAAGATGCCAAGGACGATGTAGACAGCGAGCAATGCGGTTCCAATGAGGAGAGGCTCGCTGCTCAGCGAAGTTTGATACGCCGAAGCCGTTCCGGCAAAGGAGCCGCGAACAGTGGGCGGCATATTCAATCGTTCCTGCATCTGGGCAACCATGCGGGTGGCATCGCTCAGCGACATGTTCGACGCCAAATTGAACGACACCGTGACCGATGGAAACGAACTGGTGTGGTTGATGATCAGCGGCGTTGTGCTTGCCTGCGCGGTGCTGACGGCGGAGAGCGGAACAATGCCGCTGCCCTTGGTGTCGAGGTAAATGTTCTTCAAGCCGTCGGGGCCCTGCCAATATTGCGGTGCAACTTCCAATACAACGTAGTACTGATTCAATTGCGTATAGATAAGAGAGACTTGCGATTGTCCAAACGCCCCGGAAAGAGCGCTGTCCAATGACGACGGCGTAATGCCAAGCCGGGCCGCGGTAAGGCGATCGTAATTGAGAGACTCTTCCAGGCCGTTATTCTGCGCGTCGCTGCTCACGTCCTGAAATCCGGGAAGCTTCTGCATTCCCGCCAACAGGATCGGACCCCAATGTGCCAGATCTACGACATTGTCTGACTGGATAGTGTACTGGTAGAGCGCGTTGCTCGATCGCCCTCCGATGCGCAGGTCCTGCGCGGCCTGGAGGAAGGCAGATGCGACTGGTAGCCTATTCATTTTTGGGCGCAGACGATCGATAATGGCCGCAGCCGAGACCTTGCGCACGTTCAATGGCTTGAGCGCGACGTATGTGTTGCCGGTGTTCGACGCGCCGCCCCCGCCGGTATGGGCAATGACGTCGGCCACGGCCGGGTCGGCCTTGATGACGTTGACCAGTTGCTTAATAGAATTGTCCATCACTGGGAACGATGCATCCTGCGACCCCCGTACGCTGCCCGTAATCGCGCCTGTATCTTGTTGCGGGAAGAATCCCTTGGGAATGACGACAATGAGATAGAAGTTCAGCGCTATGGTGAGCAGCAGCACGGCCAACATCGGCATTGGGTTTTTCAGCACCCAGGCCAGCGACCGGCTGTACGAAGAGAGCATCCACGCAAATCCCTTCTCGCTGATCCGGTATGCTCTGCCGTGTTCGATCGTCCTCTCATCCTTGAGCAGATAAGCGCACATCATTGGTGTCGTAGTCAGGGAGATGAGCATGGATACAAGAATTGCGGTCGAAAGCGTGATCGCGAACTCGCGGAAAAGCCGGCCAACAATGCCGGCCATAAGGAGAATCGGAATGAACACAGCTATCAGCGACATGCTAATGGAAAAGATGGTAAAACCAATTTCTTTGGAGCCTTGAAATGCGGCCTTCATGGGAGGCATACCAGATTCACGCAGGCGAGAGATGTTCTCCATCACCACAATGGCATCGTCTACAACGAAACCGGTTGAGATGGTCAAGGCCATGAGCGACAGATTGTCAATGCTGAAGCCGAACAGATACATGACGGCGAAAGTGCCGATCAGCGAAACGGGAACCGCAACCGTGGGAATCAACGTGGCCCGCCAGTTGCGCAGGAAGATGAACACAACGAGAATCACGAGAATGACCGAGAGAATGAGCGTATGCTCTACGTCGCTGACAGATGCGCGGATGGTGATGGTGCGGTCGAGAACGATGGTAGTCTTGATGCCTTGCGGAATGGACGCTTGGATCGACGGCAATTCGGCCCGCACTCGATCGACGGTGTCGATGATATTGGCGCCCGGCTGGCGAAAGATCAGGATGGTAATCGAAGGCGTGCCATTCAGGTACCCGGCGGTGCGAATGTTCTGCGCCCCATTCGATACGTCTGCCACGTCTGAAAGCCGGACCGCTGCTCCGTTGTTGTACCCGACGATCAGGGGCTTGAAATCGTCTGCGCGGCTAATCTGGTCGTTGGTGACGATGTCCGCAGTGGTGGCACCGTCTACGATTTGGCCTGCCGGCTCATGGGCGTTCTGCTGGCTCAATACGGATTGAATGTTTTGCACAGTCAGCCCGTGGCTGTTGAGCAACGTGGGGTTTACCTCAACGCGCACGGATGGGCCCGCGCCTCCACCGACCGAGACCTGGCCGACGCCCGCAATTTGCGAGAGCTTCTGCGCAATGACCGACGACGCCTCATCGTAAAGTGTTGGCTTGTCGTACTTGTCAGAGGTAAGTCCAAGGATGATAATCGGCGCATCGGCCGGGTTCACCTTGCGATAGGTCGGGTTGGCAGGCAGGTTCGCGGGCAAGTAAGTGCGAGCGGCGTTGATTGCCGCCTCAACATCTCTGGCTGCTCCGTCAATGTCGCGGCTCAGATCGAATTGCAGCGTGATCGAAGTGCTACCAAGCGAACTCGACGAGGTCATCTCCGTCACGCCAGCGATGTGGCTGAACTGACGCTCCAGTGGAGTTGCGATAGATGAGGCAATAATGTCCGGGCTGCCGCCTGGCAAGCCTGCGGAAACAGAGATGGTCGGGAAATCTACTTGCGGCAAGGGAGACACGGGAAGGACCTTGAACGCGATGGCCCCAACAAGAATGATGCCCGTCGTCAGCAGGGTGGTGGCCACGGGCCTCTGGATGAATGGCGCGGAGAGATTCATGTTCCCTCCGCCGGCCGCGGCTCAGCACTCGTATTGCTGGTCTTTGTTGCCAGGCTGAAGCGATGTCCGATGCGATCGAAGAAGATGTAGATGACCGGCGTTGTATACAGCGTAAGTATCTGGCTGAGCAAAAGCCCTCCTACCATGGCAATGCCCAGCGGACGCCGTAGCTCCGATCCCATGCCCTGCCCGGCAGCCAATGGAATGCCCGCAAGCAGTGCAGCCATGGTGGTCATCATGATGGGCCGGAACCGCAAGAGGCATGCATCGTAAATTGCGTCCGTTGCGCTCTTTCCGTGTTCCCGTTCCCCTTCTATCGCAAAGTCGACCATCATGATTCCGTTTTTCTTCACAATGCCAATCAGAAGAATGATGCCGATGATCGCCACGACGCTCAGGTCCTGCTTGAAGAGGATGAGGGCCAGCAACGCACCCACGCCCGCGGAGGGCAATGTGGAGAGAATGGTGATGGGGTGAATGAAGCTCTCGTAGAGCACACCGAGCACAATGTACACAGCGGCAAGCGCGGCAAGGATCAAGAGCCCCTCGTTGGCGAGCGAGCCTTGAAAGGATGCCGCGGTACCTTGAAATCCATACTGAACACTCGCGGGCATGTTCAGATCTTTCTGCACTTTCTCAATGGCAGTGATTGCCCCGCCCAACGCTGCGTTGGGAGCGAGGTTAAAAGACACAGTCACTGCCGGGAATTGCCCTTGGTGATTGATCGACAGCGGTCTGATCGCTTTCTCAATATGTGTGAACGCACTGAGAGGCACGGAATTGGCCGGAGCCGTGGTGGTCGCTGCACTGGCGTTTGAGGAGGTGCCGTTGGCGCCAACGCCCGACTTGATCGCACTCGAAGGCGCACTGAGCACCGCCGAGGACGGAGTGTATGCCACGGTAGTCGTTGTTGCATTCGAGCCCGCTGAAGAAGACCCCGAAGAAGCGAAGGACGAGGATGCTCCAGGACCTGATCCTCCAGACGAAGCGTTAGTCTGGATGTACAACTCCTGAAGTTTGCCGGGGCCCTGCTGCGCGCTCGGAGCGGTCTCAAGAATCACGTGATACTGATTCAATTGCGTGTACATCGTGCTGATCTGTCGCTGGCCATAGGCATCGTAAAGCGTGCTGTCGATTGTAGACGGCGCAATGCCGAACCGGGATGCGGTGACGCGGTCGATCACCAGCGACACCGCCAAGCCGCCGGTTTGCTGATCAGTCGCCACATCGGCAAGTTGAGGCAACTGCTTCATCTTGTCGACCAGCCTACCCGTCCACAGGTTCAACTCGTTGGCGTCCGGGTCTTCCAGCGTGTATTGATACTGCGTGCGGCTCACACGGTCGTCCACGGTGATGTTCTGCACCGGTTGCATGAAAAGCGTGATTCCCTCTGCCGGCTCGATGCTCGTCTGCAATCTGCGGATCACCTCGGAAGCACTCAGATCGCGCTCACCTAGCGGCTTCAGGTTGATGGAGATTCGCCCACTATTCAGCGTAGTGTTGGTTCCGTCGGCCCCGATGAACGAAGAAAGGCTCTCGACCGCTGGATCTTTGAGAATGATGGAAGAGAGTTGCCGCTGCTTTTGCGCCATGGCCGCAAACGAGATCGTCTCCGGCGCCTGGGAGATTCCCTGAATCACACCTGTATCCTGCGTGGGGAAGAATCCCTTGGGAATGACGATGTAGAGCACGATTGTAAGCACCAGCGTGGCGGCAGCCACCAACAGCGTGATCGTCTGGTACCCCAGAACGAATTTCAGAGTGCGGCCGTAAAACGCGATCATTCCATCGAAAGCACGCTCGGAAGCCTTGAAGATTCGGCCTTGCTGCTCTTTGGGCGGGGTGTGGCGCAGAATGCGCGAACACATCATCGGCGTCAGCGTGAGGGAAACCACAGCCGAGAGAATGATCGTAACCGCCAAGGTTACGGCAAATTCGCGGAAGAGACGGCCCACAACATCGCCCATGAAAAGCAGCGGAATGAGCACCGCGATCAGCGACACGGTCAGGGAGATGATGGTGAAGCCGATCTGCTCCGCGCCCTTCATCGCCGCCTGCATCGGTGAATCCCCTGCCTCAAGATAGCGCGTGATGTTCTCGATCATCACGATCGCGTCATCGACAACAAACCCGGTGGAGATGGTGAGCGCCATCAGCGAGAGGTTGTCAAGGCTATAGCCAAGCGCATACATGGCTCCGAAGGTGCCCACCAAGGAGACCGGCACGGCGATGCTGGGGATGATCGTGGCGTACAGGTTGCGCAAGAACAGGAAGATGACCATGACCACCAGCCCAACAGTCAGCATCAATTCAAACTCGACGTCGGCAACAGATGCATTGATCGCCGTGGTGAGATCGGTAAGCGGCGTCACCTTGATCGAAGCGGGCAGGTTCACTTCGAGCTGAGGCAGGATCGCTTTGATCTCCTTCACCACGCTGATGGTATTGGCGCCAGGCTGCCTCTGAATATTCAGAATCACCGCCGGCGTTTCGTTCATCCAGGCTGCCTGTTTGTTGTTCTCAATGCCGTCCACAACTTGCGCAACATCCGTGAGCATGATGGGCGCTCCGTTACGATATGCGACCACAACCTTCCGATAGTCCGCACTTGTTACCAGCTGGTCGTTGGCATTGATCTGGTAATCCTGATGAGGCCCATCGAAGCTGCCCTTGGCGGCATTGACACTGGTTTGAACCAACGCCGTGCGCAAATCTTCCAGGTTCAGCCCGTAAGATGACAGCGCAGCCGGGTTGGCTTGAATGCGCACCGCCGGCTTCTGTCCTCCGCTGATGCTCACCAGACCCACCCCGCTCAACTGCGAGAGCTTGGGCGCAAGGCGCGTATCCACGAGATCTTCTACCTGCGAAAGCGGCATGGATTCAGAAGTAATCGCCAGCGTCAAGACAGGGGCATCCGCCGGATTGGTCTTGCTGTAAACCGGCGGTGAGGGAAGGTTCGAGGGCAGAAAGCTCTGCGAGGCATTGATGGACGATTGAACCTCTTCTTCCGCAATGTCGATGTTCAGGCTGAGCTCGAATTGCAGCACAATGACAGACGATCCGCCGGAACTTGTCGACGTCATCTGACTCAGTCCCTGCAATTGGCCGAACTGACGCTCAAGAGGAGCAGTCACCGTGGTCGCCATCACATCGGAGCTGGCGCCGGGATAGAAAGTCAACACCTGAATTGTCGGATAGTCGACCTCAGGCAACGCGGATACGGGCAACAGAGTGTAAGCAACTGTTCCTACCAGCAGGATTGCGGCCATCATCAAAGAAGTGGCTACGGGTCGCTGAATGAAAGGCCCGGAAGGATTCACGGGGTGTTACTCTCGACGGGATTCGCAGCGGGCGCCTGCTTGGCCACAACGACTGGACTGCCGGCCTGCAACTTGTCAAAGCTGCTGGTGGCCACCACCTCGCCAGGATTGATCCCCGTAATCGAGGTGATGCTTCCGTCGGCAACGCCCGTTGTCACGTTGCGCACGCTCGCAATGCCATTCGCGATCACATAAAGGAATGCTGCCTGTCCGTTGTGTTGAACGGCCCCGACAGGAACCAGCGTGACTCCGTCAAGCGTGTTGACCAGCAGCCTGGTGTTCACAAACTGATTCGGATAGAGCGCGCCGTCCTTGTTTTCGAAGAGAGCGCGAAGCTTGACTGTCCCCGTTGTCGTATCGATCTGGTTGTCGATGGTTTGCAGCTTACCCGCCGCAATCTTGGAGGATTGGTCGCGATCCCACGCCTCGACAGGCAGTGTGTGCATCAGCCGCATCCGCGTCTGAACCTGCTTCAGGCTGTCTTCAGCCATCGTGAAGATCACAGTCGTTGGCTGCATCTGGGTAATCACCGCAAGAACAGTGGCGCCGCCGGACTGCAAGACATTGCCAGGATCCACCAGCCGAAGACCAACCCTGCCGGCAATGGGCGCGACAATATGGCAATAGCTTAGCTGAACCTGAGCGTAACTCACAGTACCCTGATCGTTCTTTACGGTGCCCAGTTCCTCGAGTACCAGTTTCTCCTGGTCATCCAGCAATTGTTTCTGAATCCCGTTTCGCGCCCATGCGGCACGATACCTGTCCAGGTCCATCCTGGCTTGCTCAAGCACATTTGTGTCGTGCTCCAGCGCGCCTTCAGCCTGCATCAACTGCGCCTGGTACGGACGCGGATCGATGTCGATCAGCGCGTCGCCTTTTTGAACAAATTGCCCCTCGCTGTAATGCACGGAGGACAGAACGCCGCTGGCCTGCGCCGTAATCGAGGAAGTATAGACCGGAGTCACCGTGCCGATGGCATTGAGATAGACGCCGATGCTCCCTTTCGTTGCCGTGGCTGCTGTAACCGTGACGGATGGTTTCGCACCGGCCAGCTTGCGTTTCGCGGCGGCTGCCTTGGCGTCGTTGTGTTGGACGACCGCAAAAGCGATCACGCCCAGCAGAAGCACAAGGATCGCACCCGTCCACAATACCCCGCGCTTTCGATACCATGGCTGCGGCGCAGGCAACTGGTGCTCGGCGCCAATGTGGTGGTCATTCGGTTGATCTTCGTTCACTGGCATTCAGGGCTCCGATTCCACGTGTATTTGGCAGCGCGCTGATCGCAGAATCGCTGAATCCGCGGTTGGCAGGATGCTCCGTATTGCTCATTGCAGAATGCCTTGCTGTTCTCGTGCGCCGCCAAAATGAACGAGCGACGAGGCCTGAAGCCTCGCCGCTCTTTACGCGTCGCACGACCGGGTTGTGGACGCGAAAGACTACCGCTTTTCGCCGCCGCCCTCATGTCCGCCGCTCGGGCGTGCACCACCACCGCCGCCGCTATGCGAGGGTGCGGCGTGGGGTTGGCTGCGCGCTGCCTCAGGACGAGCTGCTGGGCGTGCCGCGTAGGGCCGCGCCGCCCCGCCATGAGCTGCCTGAGCATTGCCGCGTACGCTCCCTCCGTTGGTGCGAACTGCCTGCCCGCCGCCATAATGACCGCGCGCCGCTGCCGCGCCGCCGCCGCCGCGATACCTGCCCCCTCCGCCATTCACGAAACGATGGCTGCCCCAGCCGTGGCCGTAGCCCCAACCAGCCCATGGACCCATGCCCAGGAAGATGCCGTTGTAGAAATATCCAGGGCCGTAGAAGCCGCTGGGCGCGCAACCGTAGGGCGCATAGTCGTAGTAGCCGTACGAGCAAACCGGTTGAACGCCCAGGCTGACGGAGATCTGAGATTGGGCCGCTGGCGCCAGGGCCAGACCGGCGAGCAATACTGTACTGCCCAGAAGAAACTTGAGTCCGCGCATATTTGACCCCCTTAAGGTGTCTGCGGTTCTTTGTGTTGCGTGGGATGCTCTGTTGCTGTCAAGAACCAATCTGAAATACCAGGCACCATAAAGATCTCAAGCCACTCGTAGATGTCGCACACATTGCCGCGTGCACATGTCTTCGATCCTTACGTATTCACACTAGGAGTCGGGCTTGGCCTGCGTCTGAGCAATATGAATCTGTCCCGCGAATATCCTGGCAAGGGACAGGTCCGCTCAATGCACTCGATTGTGAATGGGGTTTCATGCTGATGCATTACGGCAGAGAAAGCCCAGCGTATTGGACCTTCACCTTAGCCGCTCGTCAGTTCCTGGATGCTCTCCAGTGCTTACATCTTTGAACTTCTGTCTCCGTGAAAGAACCCGGGACAGGTCCATCCGTAGCTTGACGAAGCAAGGTCTCAACCCTGCTTCGTCATTTTGCTTTCCGGTTTAACGCCAGTGCCCTTCTTGCATTTCCCAATGGTCGCCACGGTGGACCCACCTGTGCGCAACCCAGCGCTGATGCTCGCGCGGCGGACGGTCCCAGCGGCCTGGTGTCCAGACGTAGTGGTCGCCTTCATAGCGGTGGTACCCGGAGATCCACACGTAGCCCCGATCCGGTGGCGCACCCCTGCGCTCGTAAACCGGCGGCGGCGGCCCGACGCGAACCACGACCTGCGCGAACGAAATCGCAGGCAACATTGTGAGAGCAAGCAATACTGCCAGTGCAGTCTTCTTCATGGTGAAATGATTCTCCAACGGATCGAGTGTTTCCGGAGTAGTTCATGCCTTCCGGCTCGTTGAACAGATCGAAAGGTACCGCAGCCAATGGCTAAGATGACTGCTGTTCCTTGAGTTGCGTGGGATGCTCCGCTGTTTTCAAGAACAGTTCTGAAACAGCCGCCGCGATAAGGATGTCAAGCCACTCGTGGATGTCCAAATGCTGGAGGCGCTTGTCTATCGATCCTTACGTATTGACCCTATGGAGAGGGCTTGGCCTCAGTCTGAGCAATATGGGTCTTTCCGGCGATGAGCACGGCCGAGGCAAAGCGAGCACGATGCACGCGACGATCAATCCCCTTCCGTTAAGGCACAACTTGGTGAAGAGGGCCCGAAGTATGGACCCTCACCCAGTGCATTCGTTCGATTGTTTTGGCTGCTTTCGCCTCATCATCCAACTGATGGCCGCTCCGGCCGCGATACCTGCCGCGAATGTCATCGCAACAGTTTCAATCGGGCGCACCTGGACCCGCCTTCTTGTGTCATCGAGGAGATCGGTCGCGGCGTAGGTGCCGCGCTTTGCGGCGCGCCGCGCAGTCATTACGCCATCTTCTGCTGCATCCGCCACCGCGGATGCGGCCCGGGACGCTT
>CAWITY010000011.1:0-173672 GCA_963839155.1 uncultured Acidobacteriaceae bacterium | reverse complement strand
AACGGGGTGGACGACTTCCTCGCCGAAGCCAAGCCCAAAGACAAGATGGATCTGATCAAGCGCGAGCAGGCCAAGGGCAAGCTGGTCGCCATGACCGGCGACGGCACAAACGACGCCCCGGCGCTGGCCCAGGCCGACGTGGGCGTGGCCATGAACTCCGGCACGCAAGCCGCCAAGGAAGCCGGCAACATGGTCGATCTCGACTCCAATCCCACCAAACTGATTGAAATCGTCGAGATTGGCAAGCAGCTCCTCATGACCCGCGGCGCGCTCACCACCTTCTCCATCTCCAACGATGTGGCCAAATACTTCGCCATCATCCCCGCCATGTTCGCCGGCGTCTTCCCGGTACTCAACGCGCTCAACATCATGGTTCTCCACTCGCCCCAGTCGGCCATTCTCTCCGCGGTCATCTTCAACGCGCTGATCATTGTGGCCCTCATTCCGCTGGCCCTCAAGGGCGTGAAGTACGAGCCCAAGGCTGCCGACATCCTGCTGCGCAACAACCTGCTCATTTACGGATTGGGCGGCGTGATCCTGCCCTTTTTCGGCATCAAGGCCATCGACATGTTCCTGGTAGCGCTACACCTGGCTTGATCGTTCTGGCGCCTGTCGCCAATCGATCCGGCGACAGGCGTTCTGAAAGTGTGCGACTTCAGTCGCGCCGCATGAAGCAGCAAAATGAAGCGGGTCTTTAGCCCCTGAGGCTTGCTTCTTAGGGGAGGGGCTCGAACACCGGCCCTCAAGGAGAAAGAACATGCATTCCGTCTGGAGAACTTCGATTCGCTTCACCCTGGTCACCGCAGTGCTCCTCGGCCTGGGCTATCCGCTGGTCGTTACCGGCATCGCCGCAGTGCTCTTTCCCCACCAGGCCGGCGGCAGCCTCATCCTCAAGGACGGCCAGGTCATCGGCTCCGAGTTGCTGGCGCAGAGCTTTATCTCCGACCGCTACTTTCACCCCCGTCCATCGGCCGCCGGCAACGGCTACGATGCCACCTCATCCGGCGGATCGAATCTGGCTCAGTCCAGCAAGGCTCTCGTGGACCGCATCCAGGCCTCCATCAACCAGCTGAGCATCCCCACGCACGGCCCGGTGCCCATCGACATGGTCACCGCCTCCGGCTCCGGCCTGGACCCCGACATTACCCCCGATGCCGCTTACTTTCAGGCTGCTCGCGTGGCCAATGCGCGCAACCTGAACGAAGACCGCGTGCGCAAGCTCATCGAGCAGCACATCACCAGCCGCCAGCTTGGCCTGCTCGGCGAAGCTCGTGTCAACGTCCTCGAACTCAACCTGGACCTCGACAAGCTCGCCAAGTAGACGAGCTCGCCAGGGAATTCCTTGTGCGGGCCGTCGCGTTTCGACTTCGATGAGATTGCCGGGAAAGCGATGCGGCTTTTCGCGGAACTGGCAACCTCACCAAGAGATGATTCCCCGCTGTTGACGAAACGGCGAGCGGCTCCTGGAGTCGCCATCCAACTAACTTTTCGGCATTCCGGCTATGTCGTCGCCAACCCGGAGATTACCTGCAAAAGCTGCTTTTGGCGAGTGATCGACCTCCGATTCAGGCACCATGCACCCAGAAGGCTCCCCTGCCAGCCCTGCCACGCATCCATTACCCTAGTAGCGTCAGAGTTCAGAGGAGTGCTTCCCCATGACCGTCATCCGCCAGGAAGATTTCATCGCCAGCGTTGCCGCCGCGTTGCAGTACATCAGCTACTACCACCCCGTGGACTACATCACCAGCCTGGCCAAGGCCTACGAGATCGAAGAGTCGCCGGCAGCCAAGGACGCCATTGCGCAAATTCTCATCAACAGCCGCATGTGCGCCGAGGGTCACCGGCCCATCTGCCAGGACACCGGCATCGTGACCGCCTTCCTCAAGGTCGGCATGGACGTGCATTTCGAGCCCGGTCCCGGCGAGGAACGCAAAGACGTTCAGCAGATGGTCGATGAGGGCGTGCGCCGTGCGTATCTCGATCCGGACAACAAGCTGCGCGCCTCTATCTTGGCCGACCCGGCGGGCAAGCGGACCAACACCAGGGACAACACTCCGGCCGTGGTGTCGGTGGATCTGGTGAAGGGCGGCGCGGTGGATGTGATTGTGGCGGCCAAGGGCGGCGGATCGGAAGCCAAAGCCAAGTTCATCATGCTCAACCCGTCAGACTCGATTGTGGATTGGGTGGTGAAGACCGTGCCGACGATGGGCGCGGGCTGGTGTCCGCCGGGAATGCTCGGCATCGGCATCGGCGGCACGGCGGAGAAAGCGATGCTTCTAGCCAAGGAATCGCTGATGGACCCCATCGACATTCAAGAGCTGGCCGCGCGCGGAGCAGCGAACCGAGCCGAAGAGCTGCGCCTGGAACTCTACGACAAGGTGAACCGGCTGGGAATCGGCGCGCAGGGGCTGGGCGGGCTGACGACGGTTCTCGACGTGAAGGTGCGCGACTACCCCACCCACGCCGCCAACCTGCCGGTAGCCATGATTCCCAACTGCGCAGCCACGCGCCACGCCCACTTTGTGCTGGACGGCTCGGGACCGGTGTATCTTGACCCGCCCAACCTCGACCTTTGGCCAAAGCTGACCTACGACGTCTCGGCGGCGCGACGGGTGAATCTGGACACCGTGACACGCGAGGAAGCTGCAACCTGGAAGCCGGGCGAGGTGGTGTTGCTGACCGGCAAGCTGCTCACCGGTCGCGACGCCGCGCACCAGAGACTGACCGAGATGCTGAACCGCGGGGAGAAGCTGCCGGTGGACTTTCGCGGCCGCTTCATCTACTACGTGGGACCCGTGGACCCGGTGCGCGATGAGGTCGTGGGCCCGGCTGGGCCGACGACCGCCACGCGCATGGACAAATTCACCCGCCAGATGCTCGCCGAGACCGGTCTGTTGGGCATGGTGGGCAAGAGCGAGCGGGGTCCGGCGGCAATTGAGGCGATTGCCGAGTTCGGCGCGGTTTACCTGATGGCGGTGGGCGGCGCGGCGTATCTGGTCTCGAAGGCCATTCACGGCGCGCGCGTGCTGGCCTTTGCGGATCTGGGGATGGAGGCCATCTACGAGTTCGACGTGGTGGATATGCCGGTGACCGTAGCCGTCGATTCGAAGGGCGCCAGCGTTCACCAGACCGGCCCGGCGGAGTGGCAGCAGCGAATTGCAGGAATACCGATACTACAGGGACTAAGGGACTGAGGGACTAAGGGACTGAGGGACTGAGGGACTCGGGACTCGGGACTCGGGACTCGGTAAGATGCTCGCGAACCTAAAGATGGGCGCAACCGCTCTGTGCGGACTGCGCCCATCTTTTGTTGCAGGACCAAGGCCAGGCTTTTCCCTGGCCCCTTAGTCCCTAATCCCTAAGTCCCCGCTTTTTCACTGCTTGCCAAAGCGAACCACCAGCCCTGCGGTGTAGCCGAAGTTGTTCTGCGAGGTTGAGCCGAAGCCGGTAAGGTAGTACTCCGGGGCGACGCGCAGCCCGACATTCGGGGTCACGTTGTACTCGGCAATGACCGAGGCGCTGGCGGCGTAGGTGGACCCATTCGGATAGAGCCCCAGAAGGGTAGCGAGGGCCTGGTTGCCGCTGGTGTCACCGGAGAAGTTGCCATAGGTAAACCCGCCCAGCACACGGCCGGAGACGGAGTACTTGGGCTGCAAGTAGAAGCGATAGGTAGGTCCAATCAACGCAGCGTATTCGCTGATGGTCGGCTGGGTGATGTTCTGATTGCCAGCCTTGGGCTCAATAAACGGCGAGCCTGAGTAGCCCCGGCCATCGAGAGAGACGCCCAGCCGCTCGCTGTAATAGCGGGTGAAGCCGACGTTCCAGTTGTATTCGTTGACCCGCTGCAAGGTAGCGCCGGGCGTGAAGCGCAGATAGCCCGCGCCCACATACGCCTCATAGAGGTGCCCGTAGACGTCGCGGATGGCCTGGGCGCGGCGCATCTCGCGGCGGGCCTTGATGCGGGCCTGCACGCTCACCGGCGACGCGGTTTGGGCTGCGGGCTGCTGCGCCTGGTCCTGACCCGGAGTCGCGGGGTTACTGCTCGAACTCTGAGCCTGTAGGGCGTGCATGGCTGGCAGACCTAGCGCCAGCAAGAGGGCAAGACGGCGAAATGAAGACATCGGTTTCGGGTTACCTCCATGGGAGTACGGAAGCTCAATACCGCTCAAGGCAGGGCTCCCCCCATTAGGTATTAAAACACCTGGAGGGAGCCTTGTGGGCGGACTGGGCCCGGATTCGGCGTTCCGGCGAACGGAATGCCTCCGCGCAGCGCTATTTTATGGCCTTTAAATCGGCTTGCAACTGAGCCTGGTTGAAGCCGCTGGGTGCGCCCTTGGCGCCCAGCCAATCCTGGCAGAACAAAGTGTGCGCTTCGTCGCAATACTTTCTCCAAAAGGCCAGGGTCATCACCTTCAAACCGCCCCAGGTGATGCACGTGAAACCGTTTTGGTCGTATTTGGGAACAAATACGCAGTGTCCGCCCCAACTACCCGGCTTGGCGTTGGGGCCGCCACGGGCAACCACGTCCCACACGTCCTGCTTCTGTGCGGTAAGCGGCAGGGACAGACCGATATATACGCCGCCGAAAAGGGCAATCGATTGCTGAATCTCCACCAGGTTGGCCGGCTTGGGGTCGGCAAAAGCCGTCAGCGTGTTGCCGGCGAATCCTTGCTTCTGCCAGTCGTTCAATACGTCCAGTTCCACGCCGCCATGGTCGGTGCTGGGGTTGCCGGGGACATAGCCGTCCCATTTCTCGTAGTAGCTTTCGATGGTGGCGTCGGGCAGGGTGGTCATGCCTCCGGTGTTGGCAGACCAAACCTGAACGGCGTGACCGGCGCCGGCGATGGTGCAATCGCCCAGCGTGTCATTGAGCATCATGCCCCAGGAGGTAATGCCCTTTGTCCAGTCGGCGGTGGGCGGCGGCGCTGGCAGGCTGGGCGTCAGGTAGTCGGCCAGGGCCAGGGTGCGCGAATCGGTCTTGATGGCCTTGCGGCCCAGTTTCATTTTCGAGTGATCAACCATTGGGGGAGCTCCTTGCATGTCGGTAGGGGGGTGACCGCAGCCGGCGATTGCCGTTGTGGCTCTGGCCAAACAGTGTCAAATTCTGCTCTTCTTGTCCAGCAAATCTTTGTATTGATTAAGGAATCAACTCCGTCTTCCCCCGCAGGAAGACGAAGAATGCACTACGATGGAGGCACGGAGGACGTCACCAAAATGCGCCGCATCCTGCTTGGAGTTGTCGTCGGAATCCTTCTCGTTCCCCTCACCGTGCTGGCATGGCTGCGCTTCGGCCACCCGCCCGTCGCGGTAGCCGACCCCCCGCTGCCCCAGGAGAAACAACTGACCAGCGTCCCGTTGCACGCGCGCATCGACCGTGAGTTGCTCGGCACTCCGCCTGTCCAGGCCGACGAAACCAGCCTGATTGCCGGCGCGGAAGTCTACCGGAACCAGTGCTCGGTTTGCCACGGCTATCATGGCAAACCTTCCATCCT
The DNA here is from genome assembly GCA_963839155.1 of uncultured Acidobacteriaceae bacterium. Taxonomy (GTDB): domain Bacteria; phylum Acidobacteriota; class Terriglobia; order Terriglobales; family Acidobacteriaceae; genus Telmatobacter. The sequence continues at coordinate 168,180 of CAWITY010000011.1, read as the reverse complement.
GGGCGCGCACATGTTTCCTGCTGCGCCGCCCCTATGGGAAAAGCACCACAACAACGATGTCGTGGGGGTCAGCGACGACCCGCCGGGCGAGACCTACTGGAAGGTCGCCAACGGCATCCGCCTGACCGGCATGCCCAGCTATCAGCAGGTCCTCACCAACACAGAGATGTGGCAGGTAAGTGTCTTGCTGGCCAACGCAGATAAGCCTCTGCCTCCGGCTGCTCTTGCCATCCTCCGCGGCGATGCAACTCTGGCGCCAGCGCCTGTCACCGTGGCCGCTCCAGGAAAGAAATAGGCCCGGGCCGGGTTCCGCCCGCGTGGCTTGGGTTGGAAATGACGTGAATTGAAAGGGATGGAACGATGAGCGTACTCGACTCGCTGCGCAAGGGATTCGGTTTTTTGCTGATGAGCTTCGGCGTCTCCAGCCCGGCGAAAAAGCCCCGCCCGGCGACGAAACCCGCGCCCAAGCCGGACCCCGGCCAATAAACGTCCCACTGGAAAGCTTCACAGAGCGCTTTTTGATTGGACCGGTTTCCACAATCTCGCGTGGAGCGGTTTCAATAGATCCCGCGCGGACTTGGTTCGGTTTCCGCAAATCCCTCTTGGATCGGTTCCCACAAATCCCGCGCCGCAGGCGCAGCGTTTGTTAGCCCAGCGCTTCAGCGCTGGGGAAGAATGCAAAAAAGGAACCGGAGTCCCGTAGGGACGGCGCTTTGTGCACCGTGCCCATCCTTTTGCCGATTCTTCCGACTACGTGAGGTAACACAATCCCGGACGACTCCCGCAATTGGCATCTATCAGCCACCGCCCAGGAATCGGATCGTCCCACCAGGAGATACCCCTGACGCGAAACTTGTGCAACCCAGGGCGTTCTCTGTTGCTCCAATAGGAAAGACAGTCCCGGCGCTCTGCGAGGTTCTTTCCCATGCCTGCCGACAAGAAGAAAAGCCTGCTGCGAATATTCTGGGACTTCTTCGTCCTGTTCAGCGGCGTCTCGACGGCCTCCAACCTCTCCCGAACGCAAGGCAGCCCGGTCCGCGGCCGAGGCTTGTTCCTGTTTCGCAAACCGACCGGCAAATAGAGCCTGCTCGCTCCGCAACCATTCAATTGCTAGAATCGAAAGTATGCCGCTGACCCGCCAACAAGCCCTCGACCACTTCCACTCCCCCGACCTGATCGGCCTGGGTTTCGAGGCGGATGCCGTGCGCCGCCGCCTGCACCCCGAGGGCGTGGTCACCTACATCATCGACCGCAACATCAACTACACCAACTTCTGCACCGAGTACTGCACCTTCTGCGCCTTCTACCGGCCGCTGCAAAGGGGCCTCGGTCGGAAGAAGGCTACATCCTCGACTTCGAGAAAATCTACGAAAAGATCGCCGAGACCCTGGAGATGGGCGGCACCGGCGTGCTCATGCAGGGCGGCATCCATCCCGACCTGAAGATCGACTGGTTCGAGCGGCTCTTCAGCGGCATCAAGCAGCGCTTCCCGCAGATATGGCTGCATTGTTTGACGGCCTCTGAGATTCTGGCTATCGCCAAGTACAGCGAGATCGGCCTGCGCGAGACCATCGTCCGGCTGCGCGACGCGGGCCTGGATTCCATCCCCGGCGGCGGCGCGGAGATTCTCGACGACGACGTGCGCCAGCGCATCGCCCGCATCAAGTGCAACACCGAGGACTGGGTCAGCGTCCACCGCACCGCGCACCAGCTCGGCATGAGAACCACGGCCACCATGATGTTCGGCGTAGGCGAAACCTTCGAGCAGCGCATCAACCACTTCGAGGTGGTGCGCCGCCTGCAGGAAGAGACCGGCGGCTTCACCGCCTTCATCCCCTGGAGCTTCCAGCCCGGACACACCGCCCTCGGCGGCCGCGGCTGGGAAGAAGCCACCAGCGTCGAATACCTGAAGGTGCTGGCCATCTCCCGCCTCTATCTCGATAACATCGAGAACGTGCAGGCGAGCTGGGTAACTCAGGGCTTGAAGGTGCTGGAGTTGGGCCTGCACTTCGGCGGCAACGACGTGGGCTCGGTGATGCTGGAAGAGAACGTGGTCAAGGCCGCGGGCACCAGCAATTGCACCACCGAAGAAGAACTGCGCCGCATCATCCGCGACGCCGGCTTCAAGCCCGTCCAGCGCGACACGCTCTATCGGACGATGTTCTTGAACTGAGTGTTTCCTGGGAAGATTCAGATGAATACGCAGCTTTTGCTTTCGATTCTATCCTCATCTTTCGTCGCTGGAGTTGTCGGCGCATATATCGGTCATTTGCTGACGGCACGAAGGGAGCGAAAGAGCAGGCTCCAGCAACAGCGAATCCAATATCTGGTTGAGGCATATCGAGCATTTGCGAAGGCAAATCATCACCCCCGTCTGTATGAGGTGGCGGATGATCTGGAGCGTGCTGTCGCGGACATTCAGTTTCTTGGCTCTCAGAAACTTATCAATCTAGCGCAGCAGTTTTGCCATGAAATGGTCGCTGAAGAGACAGCTAGTCTCGACGATATTCTTACAACCATTCGGCAGAATCTCAGAGCGGAACTGGGCGAAAAGCCAGTTTCAGGAAAGATGATGTGGCTGCGGATTGGTAGAAGAACCGAGGGCCGCGAAAAAGACTTGTTAGATGAATCGTCCCATCTGAAACAGGAGTAAAATCCATTTCGTGCACGAATGGGACGAAGCAAGCGAGAGGCTCTCGCAGGATCGGTTGTCCCAGGGGGCGCTCCCGGAGGGAGCCGTCGAGAATAGCCCAGGGTGGAGCACAGCGGAACCCTGGGTAAGATGCAAGGAAGAGGTAATTCCGCCCCGTAGGGGCGGATCGAAGGCTCCATCTCTTGGTTGCAGAATGTTTTTGCTGCTGAATTCCTCGCACCGCCCCTCCAGGGCGGAATTCTCTTGGATAATCGCCAACCCAGGATTTCATCCTGGGCTATTCTCGCCTCCTCCCTCCGGGAGGCGTTGGCTTGTAGCTTTTATGCTACAATCCCTCCGTGATCGAACTCGTCCGTTACCAGCACGTGGATGGGCGCGAACCGTACACCGAATGGTTCCGTGGCATTCGTGACGAATCGGCTAAGATTCGCATCGCCGCCAGAATGCGACAGATTGAGTCCGGCAACCTGGGCGACACGAAACCGGTGGGCGGAGGCGTGATCGAGTTGCGAATTCATGTGGGGGCAGGGTACCGGGTATATTGCGGACAGCACGGGCAGTGCCTTGTCATTCTCCTTTGCGGCGGGGACAAAGACTCTCAATCAAAGGACATAGCCCGAGCCAAAATGCTCTGGGCAGACTGGAGAAGGAGGCAGCCATGAGAAAACTTGTAGGAGCAGTGTCCCATCACGAGCGTGAGGTTGAAGAATTGCGCGAGGACCGGGCGTTTGCTGTCGGGTACCTGCAAGTCGCCATGGAATCCCTCGATAACCCGGAGGAACGCGGTGGCGCGTTGCTTTCTCTGCGCGCCCTGGCCGAGGCTTATGGCGGCCTGGCTGCTGTAGCTGCCTCCGCGGGCATCAGCCGGGAATCGCTCTACCGGGCGCTCTCGCCCAAGGGGAATCCGACGCTGAAGACGTTGCTGGCCGTCGTCAAAGCCGTGGGGTTGCGCCTTTCCGTCAAAGAGGCTGAGCAAGTGAAGGCGGAGCAGGCCAAAGCCGAGGACGATTCCGCTGCTGCCTGATTTGGCTTCCTCTTGTACCTTCCCGCTTGGCGCGCTTCAATGCTCACTCCGTCCCGGAGTGCGGGAGCAGTCGTAGCATGATTCCGATCTTCGTGCTACTCTGATTCTTCCCTGGAAAACCGGCGAATTGCCGCGGGAGTACATATGGGCGTTTTGAGCAGAATCGGGATTGCTCTCGACTCGGATCTTCTGAAGCGGTTCGACCGCTCGATTGAGAAAAGCGGCTACACCAACCGCTCCGAGGCCTTTCGCGACCTGATCCGCGACCGGCTGGTGACCCAGCAGACCGCTGCTCCGGACGCTATCGTCGTCGGCACGATTACCCTCATCTACGACCATCACGCCCACGGAGTCAGCGAGAAGCTCACCGAGTTGCAGCATGCACACCACGAGTTGGTCGTCTCCACCAGCCATGCTCACCTGGATCACGACTCCTGCCTGGAAGTCCTGATCGTGCACGGCAAGTCGGCCAAGGTGGAGCAATTTGCCGACCGCATCGTCGGCCTGAAGGGCGTTCAACACGGGCGCCTGGTGATGACCGTGCCCTCGCATGCTATCGAACACCCTCACGAGAACGGAAACAAGCACAGCCACAAGCACTGAGATTCTGACTCAACTGCCATCAAAGGAAGAATCATGCCATCCAGTAGCACGAAATATAAAATAGTAGCACTTTTACTTTTAATTCTCGCCTTCACCTCTTCGCTCGCGGCGCAATCCGGCGGGGCGCGCAGCGGCGGCGCGGTGCTCGATCCGCAGGGCCACCCTGTCGCCACGATTGATAAGGCTTCTTCGTCCCGGCTGTCGGGGACTGTCGTCGATACGTCTGACGCGGTGATTGCCGGGGCAGACGTGCATGTTCTGAGCGCAAGCGGCTCTGTTCTGAGGACGGCACATTCGGACAGGAATGGCGTCTTCCTGTTTACTGGACTGGCGGCAGGCAATTATCGGCTCGTCGTCACGAACCCCGGTTTTGAAACCAAGGAAATCCTTGTCTCCATCGGGACCGCCGGGGCGCCGGCCCCGCTGCGCATCTCTCTGGTCGTAGGCTCCGTGAGCACCACCATCAACGTGCAGGGCCGGGAGGACGATCTCATCGGAATTGCCGAATCCGGCACCCAGGGAACGGTGGGCGCAACGGAGATCGAAGATCGCCCGATTCTTCGTTCAGGAGAAGTTCTGGAGACGGTTCCGGGGCTCATCATTACGCAACACGCCGGCGGCGGAAAAGCCAACCAGTATTTCCTTCGCGGCTTCAATCTCGACCACGGCACGGATATCGCCATTTTTCTCGACGATATGCCGCTGAACCTGCCCTCGCACGCGCACGGCGAAGGCTACTCGGACATGAACACCGTGATCCCGGAGTTTGTGAAGCGAGTGGATTTCGAGAAGGGCCCTTATTACGCGAATGTCGGCAACTTCAGTTCGGCTGCCAACGCCCACGTGGAATTTTTCAAGAAGCTGCCCGAGAACTTCTTCAAGGTGGAAGGCGGCACGCATACCTATGGGCGCGCCGTTTTCGGCGTATCACAAAACCTCGGCAACGGCCAACTGCTTTATGGCGCAGAAGAGTATTACTACGACGGTCCCTGGGTGCACCCCGACGGTTTCAACAAGATCAACGGCATCCTGACCTACAGCCGGGGCGACGACGACAATGGCGCGAGCATCACGGCCCACGCCTACCACGGAAAATGGAACTCGAGCGATCAGATCCCCGTTACCGCCCAATCCGTCGTTGGCTTTTTCGGCACACTGAACCCGACTGACGGCGGCCACAGCCAGCGTTATAGCTTGCAGGGCGAGTGGCATCGCCAAGGCACAAATTCCGAGTCGAAGATCGCGGCCTACGTATTTTATTACGATATGGATTTGTTTTCCGATTTTACTTACTATCTGGTGGACCACAACAGAGGCGACCAGTTCGAACAGCAGGATAGGCGTTGGGTGGGTGGGTTTGACGCACATCACACGGTCTTCAGCACAGGTTTTGGCCGCAAGATGTCCAATACTTTCGGCCTGCAACTCCGCAACGATTGGATCGACAACGGCCTTTACCGGACGGAAAATCGCAAGCGCACGATCAAAACCGATTACTCCGCCACCGGCATCTCTTTCAACGACGCCATCTGCAACGCCTACACATCCACTGTCAGTATCAGTGTGGACGGTGGCGCCCCTACCACTTTTGCCAGCGCTTGCCCGGCTTTGCCCGCGACCACGGAGCGGGATAACTTTACGGACACGATAGGCAGTGCTTATGTGGAAAACAAAATCCAGTGGGCGAACAAATTCCGCTCGGTCGTGGCACTGCGCGGCGACGACGAGAAATTTGTCGTCACCAGCCTGGCATACCCCTCGGATCTTGTTACTTTGCCCGACGGCGCCACCAGCACCGTGAACGCGGCCAATTCCGGCTCCGCAAGCAAGTTCCTGCCCAGCCCCAAAGCCAGTTTGATCATCGGCCCGTGGTCCAACACGGAGTTCTATTTGCAGGGCGGATTCGGTTTTCACTCGAACGACGGGCGTGGCGCAACGCAACAGGTGGAACCGGTTTCGCCGGACAATCCTTACCACGGTACACTCAACACGAGAATTACCCCCCTGGTCCAAACCAAAGGCGGGGAGATCGGCGTCCGCACGGTAGCCGCCCCTCATCTGCAAAGCACGCTTGCACTCTGGTATCTGCGCAGCAATTCCGAACTGTTGCAGGATGGGGACACCGGCGGCACGTCTGCTTCCGAGCAGTCGAGCAACCGCTATGGCCTCGAATGGGCAAACTACTACACGCCAACGGAACATTTGGCTGTTGATTTTGATATTTCGGACTCCAGAGCCCAATTCACCCAGATAGACCCGGAGGATGCGGCACAGTACGTCACAAATAGCTCCATCACAATCAATGGCAACCCAGTTGGCTCCTTCTATGCGCAACAGAACGGCCCTGGGGGCAAGCTGGTGCCCGAAGCGGTCAGGGTGGTGATTTCCTCGGGCATCGCACTGCACGATTACAAAGGCTTTTCGTCGAGTTTGCGCCTGCGCTATTTTGGCCCACGCGATTTGACATCCGACGGGCTTTATCAGTCAAGTCAAACGGTGCTGCTCAATGGGGAAGTCGGCTATCAATTCTTCAGGAAGTGGCACGTTACGGCCGAGTTCCTGAATATGCTGAACCGCAAAGATGCCGACATCGACTACGCCTATGTCTACCAGACCGCTCCCACAGCCGCGCCGGGATTCGGACGCGTGAACCACCCCACCGAACCATTTCTGGTGCGATTCTCGCTAGGAAGATCCTTTTGACAAATGCCGCGGCGAGCTTCCGTGCACTGATTGTTCCGATGCCGGCTGCGACAGCGAAATCGTTTCAGCTGGCTGGAAACGCTTATTGCGGGACCCCCTGTTGCGCGATTGCGGAAAGTGATACATTTTTAGAATACGTGCTACGGTTTCGGTTTCATCCACCCAGATCGGCGCACCCCTCGAAGGAAACCCCCATGCGATCCATGCTGATCAGCGTGATCAACGACGAGCCGGGTAGCACCAAGGCCAGGGTGGTGGCCATGTTCGCCATGCTGGGGGCGTTCAATCTGGCGGCGTGGTGCTGGGCCTTCGCGGCGTTTCACCGCTATCCGGTGCTGTTGGGCACGGCTTTTCTCGCATACAGTTTCGGCCTTCGGCACGCAGTGGACGCCGATCATATTGCAGCCATCGACAACGTCACACGAAAGCTGATCCACCAGGGCAAGCGGCCTGTCGCCGTGGGGCTGATGTTCTCGCTCGGGCACTCCACCATCGTCATCGTCGGATCGATTGCCATTGCGGCCACCGCTCTCGCGCTGCAGCATCGCATCGATGGCGTCAGGGAGATTGGAGGAGTCATCGGCACACTGGTGTCGAGCCTCTTTCTCTTCGCCATTGCGTTGGTCAATCTTGTTGTGCTCCACTCGGTTTGCCGCAGCTTCATGCGGGTGCGGCGCGGAGAACCATATGTGGAAGAGGACTTTGATCTTCTGCTGGGCAATCGCGGATTTCTTTCCCGCCTCTTTCGCCCCATGTTCAACCTGATCCGCACCAGTTGGCACATGTATCCGTTGGGTCTTCTGTTTGGCCTGGGATTCGATACGGCGACTGAGATCGGGCTGCTGGGCATCTCGGCGGCCGAGGCGTCCAAGGGACTTTCGCTTTCTTCGATTCTGGTCTTTCCGGTGCTGTTTGCCGCAGGCATGTCGCTGATCGATTCGACTGACAATGTACTGATGCTGGGCGCCTATGGCTGGGCTTTTGTGAAGCCGATCCGCAAGCTCTACTACAACATCACCATTACCTCCGTCTCGGTGGTGGTGGCGCTGGCGGTCGGCGGCATTGAGGCGCTGGGGTTGCTGGCGGGACAATTCCACCTGACGGGCGGATTCTGGAATCTGGTCGGCAAGCTCAATGAGAACTTCGGCATGCTCGGCTACGGCATTGTCGCGCTGTTTGCTGCCAGTTGGATTCTCTCGATTGCCATCTACAAGTGGCGCAGGTTCGACGATCTCGAATTTGGTTCGTGAGATGGCAGCGCCCGTCCCTTGGCAGCCGCATGACCCTGACGGGTAAATGCGCCGGCAATCAAGCGCAATGCAGGCCCACCGCATCTTCACTTCAATGGATACGATGAAACATGGCTGTTTTCGATTCTCTTGCCCGGCTGCCGATCAGCAGGCGCCGCTTTCTGAAGACGAGTTTGTGCGGCGCGGCAGGGCTTGCGCTCTATTCCAGCGAGATTGAGCGTCACTGGATTGAGGTCACAGAGCGCGACATTCATCTTCGCGGCCTCGCGCCTGCCTTCAACGGAATGCGCATCGCACAACTGAGCGACATCCACCTGGATGAGTTCACTGAGCCGTTCTTCTTGCGCAAAGCGATTCGGCAGATTGACGAGTTGCAGCCGGATGCCGTCTTTCTCACGGGTGATTTTATCAGTGATGGGCCTCGTTCCAGGGGCTTTGCCGCCGGCGCCGCATGGCATTGCGCCAACATTCTAAGCGAATTGAAATGCCGGGAGCTTTATGCCGTGCTCGGCAACCATGACGTCTCCGTGGGAAGGAGAAGGGTGAGCGCGGCGCTCACGGCCAACGGCATTACCGTGCTCCACAACGCCTGTCTGCCCCTTGAGCGCTCGGGCGGCAGGTTCTGGCTGGCCGGGGTAGACGACCCTTTGCTGGGTCACCCGGACCTGGACCTGGCCATCCCGCCTTCAATCCGCAACCTGCCGAATGAGCCCGTCGTCTTGCTGTGCCATGCACCGGACTACGCCGACCACCTGAGGTCGCATCCGGCAGGCCAGGCCACCGGCTTGATGCTAAGCGGGCACACGCACGGAGGCCAGGTTCGCCTCCCGTTCCTGGGACCGCTGGCTCTGCCCGAGTTGGGCAGGAAATACGTTCAGGGATGGTATCGCCTGGAAAGCTTGCAACTCTGCGTCAATCGCGGCATTGGCACGGTCGGCCTGCCGTTTCGCATCGACTGCCCGCCGGAGATTTCGCTGATCAGGCTGCAAGCTGGCTGACGGCCAGGTGCCTTCGAAAGAGCCGCGCAGGCACTGATCTCTGGCGCAGGCCAACACAGCTAAACAGGTTGCATGAGAACTCCTTCTGAATGGAAAGAAGTGTCAGGCCACGACTTCACAGACTGCGGAAAAAGCCTGAGGAATAGGCGAGGATCTCCCAAAGCATTCACAAGCGGCTAGATAGGTTGCGGAAAAACTCTGGTATGGCCCATCTTTTGAAAGGGCACGACTTCAGGCGTGCCGCACAATGCTGAAAATAAAGGGACGGGCTTTAGCCCGTGCGGGATGTTTTTGGGGGTTTCGTCTTGCATTCGGGGTTTTTCCGCAGCCTGCAAAACCCACCAAGCCTGTAACGCCCACCATTTATGGTCAGCGTCACACGGAACGATGAGTGCGTCTTCGTGAGTTGTTTGAAGCTGCTCTCCAATTTGTGTAGAGGGAAGAGCACAACGGAGGGAACAGGGGACTTCAGTCCCCTGAATAAGCGAGAAAATCAGGCGGGCTTCAGCTCCGGGCCTGACGGCCAGTTCAACTTGCGTCCCGATTTTGTAGGGCTTACAGCGGGTCCACAATTGCTGTACCCCGAACCCACCGGTATCAAGTGGCATTTTTCTCAAGAAAATGCCGCTTGCTCGATGCCGGAAAGGGCATGTGAATTGCGGAACCGCTCTGAGCCCCACGCTCCCCCGGTCAATTCCGCGCGATTCTCCTCTACACGGTTAAGAGGGATGCTCTAGCTGATGCGCTCGTAGGGCAGGTAGACGGGCTCCCAGACATAGGCACGCAGCTGCTCTTTGAGCGCCTCGGCATCGCCGACGCCGGCCACGCCGTCGGCGATGGCTTGGCGGCCCACAGCTTCTCCCACCAGCAAACCCACGCGGCGCGAGTCGCCCACCGGAGGCAGCAGAGGCATGCTGCTGTCTTCCCGCGCGGGCGACAGCAGTGCCAGGGCCTTGGCGGCGGCCATGATCATGCTGTCGGTGACGCGCCGAGCCCTGGAGACCAGGATGCCGAGAGCGAGTCCGGGGAAGATGTAGGAGTTGTTTACCTGGGCGATGCGGATGAACTTGCCGTTGACCTCGACGGGCGCAAAGGGACTGCCGGTTCCCACCACGGCGCGGCCTTCGGTCCAGCGCAGCAAGTCCTGGGGCGTGGCTTCAGCGCAGGAGGTGGGGTTGGAGAGCGGGAAGATGATGGGGCGCGGGCAATGGAGGGCCATTTCGCGCACAATCTCCTCGGTAAAGGCGCCGGCCTGAGCAGAGACGCCGGCCAGAATGGTGAGGTTGGCGTTGCGCACCACATCGAGCAGCGAGATATCTTCGCCGCCGGTGAGCTTCCAGCTCTCAACGTCCGCTCGCTTGCGGGCGAAAGGCTGCTGGTCGGGCCGGATGCCGCGGCCGCCCTCGATGACCAGACCGTAGCGATTGAAACAGTAGATGCGCTGGCGGGCCTGCGCTTCGCTGAGTCCTTCTTCCTGCATGGCGGTCAGCAGCAGGTTGGCGATGCCTACTCCGGCGGCGCCCGAGCCGAACATGGCGATGGTTTGTTCTTTCAGCGGAGCGCCGCTGGCGTTGACCGCTGCCAGCAGAGTCGCGGTGGTGACGGCGGCGGTCCCCTGGATGTCGTCGTTGAAGGTGCAGAGCTTGTCGCGATACTTCTCCAGCAGGCGGGATGCGTTGGCGCCGGCAAAGTCTTCCCATTGCAGCAGGATGTTGGGCCAGCGGCGTTTGACGGCGGAGACGAAAGCGTCAACAAAGTCGTCGTATTCCTGGCCGCGGACGCGCTTGTGCTGCCAGCCAATGTAGATGGGGTCTTTGAGCAGGGTCTCGTTGTCGGTGCCCACGTCGAGCAGGACGGGCAGGCAATGCTCCGGTGGGATGCCGGCCAGCGCGGTATAGAGGGCCATCTTGCCGATGGGGATGCCCATGCCGCCGGCGCCCTGGTCGCCCAGTCCGAGGATGCGCTCGCCGTCGCTGACCACGATGCACCGGACGTGGTCATAGCGGGGGTCGGCAAGCATCTGGTCCATGCGGCCCTTGTTGGGATAGCTGATGAAGAGGCCGCGAGGCTTGCGCCAGATCTCGCTGAAGCGCTGGCATCCCTCGCCGACCACCGGCGTATAGACGATGGGCAGCAACTCCTCGGTGTGGTGGGCGATAAGCGAGTGGAAGAGGGTCTCGTTGGTATCTTGCAGATCGCGCATCAGGTGGTACTTGCCGAAGGGGGTGTCGCGGTGATCGAGGGCGAGCTTGCGCCGCTCCCGCTGGTCTTCGAGGGTCCCCACATGGGGCGGCAGCAGGCCATGCAGGCCGAATTCGTCGCGCTCTTCCTCGGTAAAGGCGGTGCCCTTGTTGAGACGGGCATCGGCCAGCAGATCGTAGCCGGAAAGCCGGGTGCGAATTACTGCTTCTTTTGCCGGCTTTTTCGCCGATGATTCAGTGGTCACGGTGGTCTTCTCCTTGAGGGGATGTTCTCTTGCCAGAGGAGAAGACTCCTCTGCATGCTACTGCTCCTCAATGATAGCCAAATCCCAAGGCGCAAGGGTGAGCGTGGCCGACCGGGCCACTGCCTTGCCGTCCAGCAGGCTGGTTCCCGCGCCGTAGGAATATGTGCCCTTGACCTCAGCGCCGGAGTAGTTGAAGTAGTAGTGGAGCCGCTTGCCCAGGCGGTTGACGCCATGTTGCGCGTGGACGGAGGCAGGAAGCTGCTGATCGGGTCCAGTCAGGCCGAGCTTCTCCAGTGTGCCGCGCAGCACCGCCGTTTGCAGCTTGTCAGAGAGATAGGTCCCTTCGTAGAGCAGGGTCCCCGCGCCGAATTGGTTTTCGGTGATCGCCGGCCATTTTCCGAAGAAGGGGTGATCGTAGTAGGCAAGGGCTTTTGCGTGCTCCGGCATCAGAAACTCGGCCCAGTACGAGACTTTGTTGTCCTCGCCCGCGTGGTAGGGATCGCCCTTCAGTTGCAGCGGCCGCTCCAGGCTTGAGAACTCCTGGTAGCTGAAGCCGGCGGCCTCGCGCAGAGGCCCCGGAGCGCGCACCCAGCGCACGGCTGAATCTTCGTTGGCGAATCCGCTCTTGAAGGTCATCACCACGTGTCCGCCGTTTTTCACGTAGTCCGAGATGCGCTGCAACAGGGCGTCGTCCGCGATGTAGAGCACGGGCACGATGAGCAGCTTGTACTGCGAGAAATCCTGGGTCTCGGGAAAAACAAAGTCCGTGCCGATGTTGAGGTCATAGAAAGCGCGGTGGATCTGCTGCACGACCGAGGCGTAACCGTCGGGCTCGCCCGTCCAACTGCGCGCAGGCACGCCGCCGCCGTAAGGCATGAAGCTGATGGCGTTGGCCGAGTCGCGGCTCCACAGGATGGCCACGTCGTTGTGGATCTTGAGCCCGACGAGGTGTGGGCCAACCTTCTGCAACTCGTGCGCGGTGCGGCTGACTTCGGCGTAGGCGCGGTTGGGTTCCAGATCGTGCGAGAGCACGCCCTTCCAGTAGGTCTCCTGGTTGGCGGCGATCGAGGCCCAGTGCCAGTACTCGACCATGTTGGCCCCGTTGGCGAGATAGGTGTAGACGTCCTCGCGCATCTGCCCGTCGTAGGGCGGAAACTGCCCGCCGGAGCTCCAGCCTATGGTCTGGGCGTTGGTCTCGGTCACCAGGAAGTTGGCATGTTTCAGCGACCGGGAGAAGTCGCTCTCGATAGCCTGGTGGGAGCCGTCGTAGTGGTCCTGGGTGTCGTGATAGATGTTGTCGGCCACGATGTCCAGGGCTTGGCCGACGGCTTCTTCGTTCACGTCGCGCTTCATCATGCCGCCGTAGTCGGTGGTGACAAACTGGCTCGCTCCGGCGCACTCGCGCACCAGCGCGGCTTGCCAGTGGAGGAAGTCGGTGACGCGCATCTGGCTCCAGCGGGTCCACTCAAGCTTGTAACCGGTAGAGATGGTGCCGTCGCGCCGTGGCAGGTCTTCCCAGGTGTGGATGTTCTCGCCCCAGTAGTTGAGAAACCAGGCCTTGCTCAGCGTTTCGGGGGTGACGAACTTCTTTTCGAGATAGTGCTGAAAACCGATGAAGACATCGGGGTTGGCAGCGCCGTATGCGCCGGTTTCGTTGTCGAGCTGCCAGCCAATGACGGTGGGGTTGTCCTTGTAGTGGGCTACGATGTGGCGGATCAGCCGCTCGGCGTAGAACCGGTAAGCAGGGGAATCCGTGTCCATGTTCTGGCGCAGGCCATAGGCGCCCTCGGCTGCGGGACCGCCGAACATGCCTGGGGGAATGCGGCGGGCGAGAATCTCAGGGTGCTGGTGGGCCATCCAGGCGGGCAAGGAGTAGGTGGGAGTGCCCAGGATGACCTTGATGCCGGCCTTGCCCATGGCATCGACCACGCGATCCATCCAAGCGTACTCGAAGCGCCCATCCTCGGGCTCCCACAGGCTCCAGGTGGATTCGCCCATGCGCACCACGGTCAGCCCGGCGGCCTTCATCATGGCTACGTCTTTAACGAGGCGGTCGGCCTGCGCAGTGGGTGTGTCCTGGGGCATGTACTCGTTGTAGTAGGCCACGCCGTAGAGGACAGTCGGGAAGTCCAGAGCCTGCTGGGCGGGCGTGGGCTTTGGGGCTTGCGCGCCGATCGCGGTGGTGACCAGAAGGGAAACTGCAAGGAATGCAAGAAAGCGTTTGCTCGAATGGCGCATCGATTTCCTCTTTTTCAATTCGAAGAACAATGAAAACACGCCTACGTGAAGGTGATCAAGACGATCTCCGGATGTGTTCCGACGCGCATGGGCGGGCCCCAGGTTCCCGCCCCGCTTGAGGTATAGACCTGCAAATCTCCGAAGCGCTGCAATCCGTAGGTGAACTTGCCGAAGACGCGGCGCGTGAGCCAGTTGAAGGGAATCAACTGGCCTCCATGGGTGTGGCCAGAGAGTTGAAGGCTGATCCCGGCGCGCTCCACGATGGGCAGGCGGCTGGGCATATGGTTCAGCAGAATGCTGGCCTGGGAGGCGTCAACAAGCAGCCCCTCCAGGGTGGCGCGCAGGCGGATGGGGCTGGTGGAGTCGCGGTAGGGAACGCCAAGGATGTGCAATCCGTCTACGGTGACCATCTCGTTGGTGAGCACCCGGATGCCGCCGCGGCCGAGCGCTGCCTCGTAGTGCGCCTCGTCGCCGAACTCCTCGTGGTTCCCCGAGGCGAAGAAGATGCCGAAGCGCGGGGCCAGTTCCTTGAAGGGCGCCAGCAGCCGGTCCGGATCGACCCCGGTGCCGTCGAACAAGTCTCCGGGGATGAAGACGACATCGGGATTCAAGCGAGCGGCGACATTGGCTATGCGCCGGCTGAACCTGGGGCCGTTCACATTGCCCAGGTGCAGATCGCTGAGTAGAAGGGCTGCGCGGCCAAGCCACTGCCCGGGTAGCCCCGGCAGGGTGACCATAACGCGCCGAACACGCACCCAGCGGGCGTTCAACAAGCCATAGACGCCAGTCAAGAGCGCCAATCCGTAGTACACAGCGGCGATCAGCGGCCTGTTGGGTTGCAAGCCCAACAGCAGCGAAGCGAAGCCGGTGAGCAGGCACAGGCATGACGCGAAAAAGAAGAAGTTGAGAAAGCCCAGCCACACAGCCGCCAGCTTGTAGAGCAGCTTGACGGGCCCGTTATCGTAGCGAAAACCCAGCAACGCCGCGGCAATGAAGCTGAAGGCGAGTATCAGGAGCACGGTTCGCAGTGCGAACGCCGCCGCGGGGCTGACAGACGGCCAGAAATCGATTACCGTGCGATAGATGAACCAATGGGCAGCGAGCAGAAAGGCCTGCATCAAGCTGATGCCCAAAACCGGCCAGGCTTTCAAAACGGGGGAACTCCTTGCTTCAATGATCGCACGATCGAGAACGGCGATGTTTGGCAGGGGACTGAGGGACTAGGGACTAAGCGACTAGGGACTAGGGGACTGGGGAGTTGCGTCCGTGAAACAATCCCCTCATGGCTGTTTCCCGAGACGCGCTGGGGCTTTACCTCTCAATCCCGTTTTGCCGGTCGAAGTGCACCTACTGCAACTTCGCCTCGGGAGTCTACCCGGCCAGCGAACACGCACGCTATGTAGACCGCCTCATTCAAGATATGGCTCGCACGGGCGCCTGGGCCGCGCAAATAGGCGTGGAACTGCCGCGTCAGGTGGACACGGTCTACCTGGGCGGAGGAACGCCCAGCCTGCTGGCGCCCGAGCTGCTGGCGCGCCTGTTTTCCGGCCTGCGGGCAGAGTTCGCCCTTTGCGCCGAATGCCGAGATCACCGTGGAGTGCGCGCCGGGGCAGCTTGCGGACGAGACGCTGGAAGCGTTGGCCGCATCCGGGGTAAATCGCGTCAGCCTGGGCGTGCAGTCGTTCATTGACAGCGAGGCAGCCGTCAGCGGGCGGCTGCACAGCCGGGCGGTGGTGCTTGAGGATATCCGGCGGCTGCGCGCGGCAGGCATCGCCAACCTCAGCGTGGACCTGATTGCCGGGCTGCCGGGGCAGACCTTCGCGTCCTGGCAGGAGTCGCTTGGGGGTGCTGGCAGAGACTGGTGTTCCGCACGCCAGCGTGTACATGCTGGAGGTGGACGAGGACTCGCGGCTGGGCCGGGAGATGTTGGCCGGAGGGGCGCGCTATCATGCCGGCCTGGTGCCAACCGACGACGCCATTGTGAGCATGTATGCAATGGCCCATGGAGGCGCTGGGCAGCGCAGGACTGGCGCAGTATGAGATTTCGAATTTCTGCCGGCCGGGATTTGAGTCGCGGCACAATCTGCGCTACTGGCAGCGCCGGCCCTATCTGGGGCTGGGGTTGGATGCGTCGTCCATGCTGCGGGCTTTGCATGAAGCAGACGGCGACGGGCAAGGCCGGGTGCTCCGCTCCACGACCGCCAGCGACTTGAAGGCATTCTTCGCAACACGCGAGCCCGAGGAGACCACCTGGCTCACGCCCGCGCAGCAGCACGAAGAGGCCTGGTTCCTTGGGTTGCGTCTCAATGCGGGCGTGGAAGTGGCCGCGCTGGAGCGCGAGTTTGGCGCTCAGATGGTGTCGCCGGCGCTGGAGGTTGTGAGTCACTTGTCGAAAGACGGCCTACTGTCTTTCGACGGCGGTAAAATCCGCCTGACTGCCAGGGGACAGTTACTTTCCAACAATGTCTTCCAGGAGTTTCTGGACCTTGCGGACAAGGAGCCCGTGAGCTGAACTGCCTTTCGCTTCAATCGCGTCGGCAGGTGCTTGGGAACGCTGCGCACACTCGCAATGACATGCAAATTGGATAAGCTCGCGCGGATGGCGCCAGCGCCGCCCATTCCTCATGCCCGGCTTCCTGCTTACCAGCCGAAGGATTCGTTGCTGGCGTTGGGAGAGAGCAGGGGGATCATGGGCGGGGCGGGCTGGGGGTAGTCGCCGATGCATTCGATCGTCTCAGGGCCGGCGGCCTTGGCCGATTGCAGGGCCTGCTCTGCCTCGCGCAAAACCACAACCGGGGAGCGTCCGTGGCTGGAGGCGATGCCGAAGCACGCCGAGAGACGGATGGATTCGCCGGCCAGGTTGAAGGGCATGCAGAAGACATCGAGACGGAGGCGCTCGGCAAGGAGGAGCGCGTTGACATTGCTGCAGCCGGGCAGCGCCAAGAGGAACTCATCTTTGCCAACGCGGCCCATCAAGTCATAGCTGCGCAGCAGGCGCATGGTGCGGGAGACGATCTGGCGGAGCAACTCGTCGCAGATCGCCGCGCCGAGCAGCGCATTCCAGTGGGTGAAGTCGTCCAGGTCGAAGAGAATCATGCACAGCGAGCTCTTCATGCGCTGCACGCGGTCCGTTTCGCGAAACAGCATGCCCAGCATGGTTTCGCGATTGTAGACGCCGGTGATCTGATCCATCTGCGCATCCACGGCCGCTGCTTCGCACAACATGCTGAACTCGCGCGTGACCCTGTGGGTGCGCAGGATGGTTTCCAGGCGAAGCTGCAAGAAGGCAGGCTCGGTGGCGCGGGGGATCAGATCATCGATGGTGCCCTCGGCCATGCGCACCACCCACTCTTCGGTCACCGCATCGGCAATCAGCACAATGGGGCCGCGTCTTGATTCCGGCAGCGAACGGGCGGCGGCCAGCAACTGCCCCAGGTTGATCCAGGGCTCGGTGTTGCACAGCTTGGCGTCAAGCAGGATCAGGTGGAGCGTTTGGGGCGCGGAGAGAACCGCAAGGACTGGCGCTGCGGAATGGGCGACTTCCACGTGCGCTCCCGAAGCGGAGAGCAGCGGCTCAAGGACGGCCAGCAGGCTGGTGTCAGGGGAAGCGACGAGGAACGTTGCATTCGCATGGGTGAGCACCGCAGGAGACCTCACTGCGGAGATTATCGGCAAAAATGAGGAAAAACTTAAACCAGGCGGGAGGTGTTGAGTTTTTTCCAATGACCTTCAGACAAATTTGAGGTGCCCAAGGTACCTGAATCAGCCTCCCTGTTGGAGTCGTGTACAGAGGCTCCAACAGGGACGCGGGCAATACCTGGATCAGTCGATGAAGTCGATCTTGGGCGCGACGGGGATGATGCCGCGCTCGTGGCCCATGTCGAGCAGCTTGTGGATGGCCTGGCGGCCGTCCGCGCCGTAGTCCAGCGTGCGCTCGTTCACATACATGCTGACAAAGCGGCTGGCCATCGCGGGTGTCCAGGTCGCGGGCAAACTGCATGGCGTACTCCAGCGCCTGCTCGCGGTGGTCCAGGCGCGTGCTGGATGCTGTCGCGCACGGCCTTGGTGACGATGCGCAGCGATTCGGCGCCCAGCGAGCGGCGGATGGCGTTGCCGCCCAGGGGCAGCACCAGGCCGGTGGTCTCGCGCCACCACACGCCCAGGTCCAGAATCTTGTGCAGGCCGCTGGCGGAGTAGGTGAGCTGGCCCTCGTGGATGATGAGGCCGGCGTCGAAGTTGCCGGCCTGAATCTGCGGGAATGATCTGGTCGAAGGGCACGGTGACCGGTCTCGATCTCGGGATTGAAGATCTTGAGCGCCAGGTAGGCGGTGGTCAGGGTGCCGGGAACGGCGATCTTGATGTGCGCCAGATCGTCTGGCGTCAGCGGCTTGCTGGAGACGATCATGGGGCCGTAGCCCTCGCCCACGCTGCCGCCGCAGCCCATCAGCGTGTAGTTCTCCTGCAGGTAGGGGTAGGCGTGGAAGCTGATGGCGGTCACGTCGAAGAAGGCCTCGTCCAGGGCGCGGCGGTTGAGGGTCTCGATGTCGCACAGGGTGTGGGTAAAGCGGTAGCCGGGGACGCGCACCTTGTTGGTGGCCAGGCCATAGAACATGAAGGCGTCGTCGGAGTCGGGGCTATGGGCGATGGAGATATCGATCAAGGCGGCTGGATTGGGGATTGCGGATTCTGGAGTATTCACGATGAACCAAGGTCCTTTCGGGTTGCAGACTGCGGCGATTCTTGGATGCGGCTAGGCCCTTTGGCGGCGCAGGCGATGGAATCCAGCGGCAAGAGCGCCGGCCGCGACGATCTTGAGAGCGTCGCCGGGCAGGAAGGGGAGCACGCCGAGCGGGACGGCCATACGGGCCGGGGCATGCGTGAGGACGCCCAGCCAGAGGGCGCCGCAGAAGAGGATGGTGAGGTTTCCGGCACCAGCGCTTAGCAGGGCCGCGGTGAATCCGCGCCCCGTCTTGCGCCAAAGCAGGGAGGCCAGGGCGGCAGCGAAGGGATAGGCCAGCAGGTATCCGCCGGTGGGTCCCAGTAGATGAGCCAGGCCGCCCGTCATGAGCGGGCCGGGAGCAAAGACCGGCAGGCCCAGCGCACCCTCGGCCAGGTAGGCAGCCAGTGTGGCCGCAGCCAGGCGCGGTGAGAGCAAAAGGCCGAGCAGCAACACGGCAAAGGGCGCCATGGAGAGCGGCACGGGCGTGAAAAACAGGGGCAAAGCCATGTGGGCGCAGGCGGCCACCAGGGCGCTGCCGGCGAGGATAGTGGCAATCGAGCGCAGCCCGGAGCCGGCGCGCATAGCGGGGAAGGCCGCAGGGGTCAACGGCAGGGGAAGTTCCTTGCTCAACATGCCTCCTCTTAACTCTATGGTTCCACGTCGGTTTCCTCGGGTTTCGCGGCGAAATCGAGGTTGGGGTCGGTGTATCCAAGGGACTTGGCCCGCAACTGCGCCCGCCGGATGAGGATATGGCGCGCCCCGGCCCCGGCGGCAAAAAGCAGCGCGGCGAGAGAAACGAGAAGGCCAATCATTAACCAGAGCATGGCGGCAAACGACCAACGGTCTCATCAAGGCCAATCGGCCTGCCTCATCGACGGGAGACCTGCCGGCTAGGCGGGGCTCATGCACTGCGCGCATCGATGCAGGTGATTGATGAGACCGGTTCTAGGGCAAGAATACCAGACGGCTGGGGTCGCAGGCTGCCAGCATCGGCTAACCGCAGGGCAAACGCACCATCTCAATGGAACGGATTTGATAGGGCACGGATGAACAGGCTGCGGAAAAACCCCGAATGCAAGGCGAAGCCCCCACAAACATCCCGCAGGGCCTAAAGCCCGCCACTGATTATCATCATTTTGCGGCACGACTGAAGTCGTGCCCTTTCAAGAAATGGGCCATGCCAGAGTTTTTCCGCCACCTGTGAAGCCGTGCCCGTTCAAAACATCTGTCCTTGCGGGCTCAACCACATCGTGCGTTTGCCCTGGGGTCTTCAGTCCGCAAACGCCCTCCAATTTATACTTTCCCTGTGATTCCTCTCCCAGAGACAGAGCCTGCCAAGCGCCGCATCGGCGTGGTCACCACCTCTCGTGCCGACTATAGCCACCTCTACTGGCCGCTGAGGGAGTTGGCCTCCCACTCCGGGGTGGAATTGGGAGTCTTCGTTCTAGGCGCGCACCTTTCGCCCGAATTCGGCTTGACCGCTGCGCAGATCGAGCGCGACGGCTTTCCCATCCAGGCGCGCATCGAGTGCCTGCTCAGCTCCGATTCAGATACCGGCATGGCCAAGACCATCGGCATGGCCATTCTGGGCCTCGCCGACGCGCTCAGCGCCTGGCGGCCTGACCTGCTGCTGCTCATCGCCGACCGCTACGAGATGCTCGCCCCCGCCTCGGTGGCGCTGGCGCTGCGCATCCCCATCGCCCACATCGAAGGAGGAGAAGTGAGCCAGGGAGCCATCGACGACCAGGTACGCAATGCCCTCACCAAGATGGCCCACATTCACTTGACCTCCACGCCGGCGGCCCGCCGCCGGGTCATCGCCATGGGCGAGGAGCCCTGGCGCGTCCACCACGCCGGGGCCCCTTCGCTCGACCACCTCACGCGCTCCCGCCTCCTCGACCGCGCGGCGCTCCAAGCCCGTCTCGGCTTCAGCTTCGCGCCGCCCTCGGTGCTGGTTGCCTTTCATCCGGTCACCATCCTGCGCGACACGACCCAGGAGGCCGACGCCTTCTTCGCGTCGCTTGCCCAGGCCGGAGGCCAACTCGTCTTTGTCTACCCCAACGCCGATGCCGGCAGCTACGCCCTGATCGAGCGAGCCCGCGCCCTGGCTGCGGCACGCCGCGACACGCACATCTTCGTCAACCTTGACGCGGTCACCTATTGGAGCCTGCTCGGCCAGGTGGACGCCCTGATCGGCAACTCCTCCAGCGGCATCATGGAAGCGGCCTCCTTCGCCCTGCCCACGGTGAACGTCGGCATGAGACAGCAGGGCCGCGAACGCGCCCGCAACACGATCGACGCGCCCGCGGAGACCGCAGCCATCCTCGCCGCCCTGCAACGCGCACTCGATCCGGCGTTTCGGCAGAGCCTGCGCGGCATGGCCAACCCCTACGGCAGCGGAACCGCGGCTACGGCCATCGCCCGCGTCCTGGCCAGCGTGCCGCTCGACGGCCTGCTCATCAAGCGGCCTGCTCCGCTGGCTGAAGAGGCCGTACCCCAATCGCCCGAAAAGTGAAACTCCGCCCCAAGGCCGGGAACCATAGCCTATAACTCGGTCCCGGCCAGTTTCAGGGTTTGCGAGAGAGGGTTTATCCGCCCCGCCCCCGGCTCTCCCGATGAACAAGACTCATGCGCAGCGGGGACGAGTTAAAATCCAGCGACTTCCAAGAGGCAAAACACGTGCAGCCCCTTTCTTGATCATCCAGACCAGCGGTCTGGTACCCCGCTTCCGGGAGATATTTCTCCTTGTAACTGTTTTCAAGGGAAACCACGGAAGAAACGCCTTGACAGTGTCAACTTGAGGGGTCCAATATCGACCGCAAATAGCTCTTTTGCTTGTCTATTGCAAGTGAAGAGCCAAAGTTGCCGGTGTGGGGTGCCGAATTTGGCTCCTCTGCGGCCGGCTCTTTGAAAAGAGTTTTTCCGGCATGGGAAAGCAGGTGCCTCATGATGGTCACAACGCATAGCAAGGGTAGAAAAGTCATCGGACTGCATATAGGTGCAGGCAATGTCAGGCGCTATTTTCCTTCGCCTATCTCCATCATCGAGTTGCAACTGGATCACCTTCGCATTCAGTGCGAATTGGGCCCCGAATTCTGGCAAGACGATCCGGAGATTCACGACCCCCGCCTCTGCACCTGGCTTGAGACCAGGTACATGCACGGAAAGCGAGACAGGTCCCCCATCCCTCTGGTGATGCTTCCCGCAGGCAGGAATGCTTTCCGGCTGCAGCCATTGGCTTTGGAGCAAACCGCCGCAATCAAGCCCCAGCCGCGTCCTGTCGCGGTGGCGTGAATCGTCCTTTGAGCTGCGGCGGCGGGCATCTCTTGGCCGCTGGTGCAGATCTCCAAAGGCACTGAAGAATCCGTCTGGAGTCCCTGTGCGGGCGGTTGCGCGCTTCCTTGCCCGGACTCCAGGCGCTGGCCGATTGGCCCGCTGGCCAGCGCCTCGCCGCCTGGTCCCTGGAGAGGCAGGGTCACTCCTCCTTGAGCAGCGGTTTCTTTCTATTTCCCCAACCATCTGGCTTCTCCGGCCAGACAGGGTTGAGCGTCCCTGGGAACGCTCAAGCCAGGCAATATCCCTTTGCTCAAGAAATCCGCATGAAAAGGACGGCAAGCATCTAACCAAAACGGTTTTTCTGCCGATGAGTTCCGCATCAGGAATCCGCGCGGCGGATTTCGTGCACAGAGAACAGCTTCCCCCAAAGCCGGGTCCCTAGACTGACCTCATCCATCGTTGAAAAGCAGGTACGTCATGGTGGTAAAAACGCAAAGCAAGTCGCGCGGAGTTACCGGACTGCACGTGGGTGCTAACAATGTCCGTCGCTATTTCCCAAAACATGTCTCTGAGATCGAGTTGCAACTGGATCATTTGCAGATTCAGTGTGGCCTGACACCCGATTTCTGGCAAGGAGAGCCAGAGATCCATGACCCTCGGCTGTGCGCCTGGCTTGAATCCAAGCACATGCACGGAAAGCTGAATCGCAACCCCATCCCCCTGGCCATGATTCCCGCCGGCAAGAACGCGTTCCGGCTTCAGCCGGTGCCCAACGGCCACGCCAGGATCAAGCCAATCGCCGGCCCCATCGCCTTTGGCTGAGACGAGCGCTCGCCGCCGATGCGCGCGCCGCGGCGGTGAGGCGATCCCTATTCAACTGCATCCCGACGCGCCCTGCCCTCCCGAGTTGATAGACTCAGGATGCAATGGACATCACCCACCTCCAGCCAACAATTGAGCAGCTCTTTGCCGCCGGACCGAACGCCATCGGCGAGCCCTCGGCCATGAAGGCCTTTCTCGAACTGCGCACGGCCATTGAACGGGGCGAAGTGCGCGCCGCCTCGCCCGGACGCCACCTCGCCCACCGGCTGGCGGGTCAACCCCTGGGTCAAGCAGGGTATCCTGCTCGGCTTTCGCCTGGGCGAGCTGCGAGACTTTCCGGCGGGCGAGCTCTCATTTTGTCGACAAGCACACCTATCCGGTGCGCCATTTGGTCGCCAAGGACGGCGTGCGCCTGGTTCCCGGCGGCTCTTCGATCCGTGCGGGTTGCTATGTGGCCCGCGGCGTGGTCTGCATGCCGCCCATGTACATCAATGCCGGTGCTTACGTAGACGAAGGCGCCATGGTGGACTCGCACGCGCTGGTCGGCTCCTGCGCGCAGATTGGCAAGCGCGTCCATCTCAGCGCGGCGGCGCAGATCGGCGGCGTGCTGGAGCCGGTCAACGCCAGCCCGGTGGTGATCGAAGACGACGTGCTGGTGGGCGGCAACTGCGGCATCTACGAGGGAACCATCGTGCGCAAGGGTGCGGTGCTGGCCTCCGGAACCATCCTGACGCGGGGCACGCCGGTCTTCGACCTGGTCAACGGTACGGTTCTGCGCGCTACCGGCGACCTCCCGCTCATCGTCCCCGAAAATGCGGTGGTCGTGCCCGGCTCGCGGGCCGTCACCCGAGGCAAGGGGCAGGAGTGGGGTCTGAGCCTCTACGCGCCGGTCATCGTCAAGTACCGCGACGACAAGACCAGCCTCAGCACCACGCTCGAAGACCTCCTCCGCTAGTGTTTCTGCCGCACACATGGCCGTTCGTCTTTTTTGAAAAGGGCACGACTGCAGTCGTGCCGCCCAGAGCCGCCTCGAACCTTGGCCTTTAGGCCCTGAGGGACGGCCTTCTTCGTTGACAGACTTCCCCCAGGGGCTGAAGCCCGCCCTTTTCAAGCCATTTCCATTGGCACGGCTGAAGCCGTGCCCTTTCAAATCCGTTCCACTGAGATGGTGCGTTTGCCCTAGGAGGGAGTTGGGGACTTCAGTCCCCTGAATAAGCGATGGAATCATTCGGCCTTCAGGCCCGGGCCTGAAGGCCAGCAAAACTCGCGCCGGTTTCGTGGGGCTGAAGCCCCACGCTCCCTCCGTCAATTCCCCGCGAATCTCCTCTATGCCATCGAGAGAGGTGCTCTAACAGGCCGCAGCTTCGATCGGAATCAGCCTCCGCAGGCGCTCGGGCGTGATCGATGGGCGACCGGTGGAGGAATAGAGCTTCTCGAAGCCGGCGTCCAGACGCTCCTACGCCCGGTCAGCGAGCACGCGGATGCGACGCGCCGGATGAGGGACTGTAATCCGTTGGGATCAGGTGACATAGCGGAACATCGAACTCTGCTTCTGATCGTCTCCGCGCATGCTTCATCGCACAAAAAACACATATAAGCCGCACATTATAAATAGAGTTACCTGTGCGCTTTGCCTCATCCAAATCATCCCCGAACGTCAACCGAAAGCGCCCGGCAAGACCCTGCATCAACGACCCGGAGACATGCGCAGGCCGAGTTTTTTCCGCAGCCTCTTACGCCGAATCCCGCAGCAAGCGATAGGCGTCGTTGATCGCCGCCATCTGTCGAGTTGCCAGCTGGCGCACTTCTTCGCCGCGGTGCGCCAGGCGGTCAGGATGCCATTGGCTGACTTTGCGCCGATAGGCGGCTTTGATCTCTGTCCGCGTGCTGCCGGCAACCACTCCGAGCAGACGGCAGGCGCGCGGCCGCGTCATGGGTTGCGCCAACTCCCCGGCGCTCTCTGTGAGCTCCGCGAGAGGGTCCCACTCCGGTTCGACAGGCACAGCATTTCGCGCGGAAACTGGCTCGGCAAAGCGCGGCAGACTGGATTCGTACTGTTCCTCGAAGGTCTCCAGCCGGGCTGAAGCGTGAAATTCCGCTCCAAACTCCCGCTGCTGGACAAAACGCTGCGTTCCCAGGCTATCGATCTCAAGCGGCGCGGGGTTCTGGCGTCCGCGGATCGCCTGGGTTTGGCGTCTCTGGCGCAGGTTCTCCATCGCGGCGGGCACGCCCACGGTCCAGCTCTCGACAAAAAACTGCGGGTCGGGCTCGGAGTTCTCACCCATGCGCATCTGAAATTCGCTCACAAACTGCCAGGCCTGGCGGGGCCGATTCGGTTCGAACGCTGCTACAGCTTCGTCGCATTCCTGCGCCGTCGAGCAAGCACCGCGCACCCCATGAAATCGGCCTTCCATTCTCTTACCTCCGCACGTTCGTGCGCCTGACCGCATCGGCTGCGCCTCTTGTTTTCTGCTCTGCCGCTGCTGGTGTACTAGGTTCATCGGCAGTTGTCAGGATTTCTTCTACGCACTTTTGGAATCTGAAACATTGGGGCTTGGATGCCGAGAGACTCCGCAGTCGACTCCCTCCCTCGCGCAGTACATTATGATTTTCAAGGCGCGTTAGATTCTCTCCGCGGCCCCAGGTGACCCTATGACGGCTTCTGCTCCAACCCCGCTGGATTCAAAATCGCAGTTGCGCAAGACGATGGGCTTCTGGGATGTGCTGCTGTTCAACATCGCCACGGTGCTCGGGCCCCGCTGGATCGCCGCCGCCGGGCACAACGGCACCTCGTCGATCAGCCTGTGGGTGCTGGCCGCGGTCTTCTTCTTCGTGCCCGGAGCGCTGGTGATCAACGAGCTCTCCTCGCGCTTTCCCGAGGAGGGCGGGCTGTACGCCTGGTCAAAGGAGGCCTTTGGCCCCTTTCACGGCTTTGTCGCCGGATGGACCTACTGGATTTACACGTTTTTCTATTTTCCGGGGCTGCTGCTGGCCAGCGCCTCCATGGCCGCCTACATCATGGGCGGCCACGGCGCCAGCCCTGGCGCAGAACCGCACCTTTCTGCTCACGGTCTCTCTTTCCATCCTGCTGGTCGCCGTGGTTCTGAATATCGTCGGCCTCAACATCGGCAAATGGCTGCAGAACGCCGGCGGCGTGGGAACCTATGTGCCCCTGATGATGCTGGTGGGCATCGCCGCGCTTGTTGTTTTGAAGCACGGCTCCGCTACGCATTTCACGGTGGCCAACATGATGCCCACGTGGAACTGGGACACGGTGAATTTCTGGTCGCAGATTGCCTTCGCCTTTACCGGGCTGGAACTGGTTTCGGCCATGAGTGAAGAGGTGCGCGACCCGCGCCGCACGCTGCCGCGCGCTGTTTTCGGCGCAGGCGCGCTGATCGCCATCATGTACATCGTCGGCACCTTTGCCATTCTCGCCCTGGTGCCCGCCGCCAATCTGGACCCGCAGAGCGGCGTCTTCAACGCCATCACCGTGGGATCGATCGCGCTGAAAGTCGGCTTCCTCGGCGTGCTTGCCGCCATCCTCGTGACCGCGGGCAACGCCGGCGGCGTGGGCTCAACCGTGGCCGGCATTGCCCGTGTGCCTTTTGTCGTCGGCGTTGACCGCTACCTGCCTGCCGCTTTCGGCAAGATCCATCCCAAATGGAAGACTCCGTATATCTCCATCCTGGTCCAGGCCGGCATCTCCGCCGCCATTCTGCTGGGAAGCCAGATCAACGAGACCACCCAGGGCGCTTATCAAAAGCTGATCGATGCCGGCATCATTCTCTACTTCATTCCCTTTCTCTACATGTTTGCCGCGGTCATCAAGCTGGCCAGCCGCAAAGACCGCAGAGAGAATCCCCACGCCGTCCTGGTGCCAGGAGGGATTCCGGGAGTGTGGATTTGCGGCGGCCTGGGATTCATTGTGGTCCTGATCGGCATTGTTTTTTCGCTTGTGCCTCCGGGAGGGACGTCAAGCAAGCTGGGATTTTTCCTGACGCTGGTGGCAGGCACGGCCGCCTCGGTGCTGCTGGGCCTGGTCCTTTATTGGCGTGGAGCCAGGGCCAAGCAGGCCGAGGCGTGAGCCAAACCTGAGCGGCTCCTGGATGAGGCGGGTTGAGAGTATCGGTTTCCCACCCTTGGCGATAGAGCCCGCCAAGGATGGGGTACCCAGTATTTGTGGCTGGCTGGCGACGGGCGCGTTGGCCTTGGCGCTCTCCCAGCCTCTCAGTCCCTAGTCCCTGTTCCCTGCCCCCTGTTCCCTGCCCCCTGTTCCCTGTTCCCTGTTCCCTGTTCCAAGGTTCCTACCGTAGAATCGCCCGTATATGAAGTGTCCTTATTGTGGCTTCGGGCAGGACCGGGTGGTGGACTCGCGGGAGAGCAAGG
The DNA here is from genome assembly GCA_963839155.1 of uncultured Acidobacteriaceae bacterium. Taxonomy (GTDB): domain Bacteria; phylum Acidobacteriota; class Terriglobia; order Terriglobales; family Acidobacteriaceae; genus Telmatobacter. Next base: position 141,058 of record CAWITY010000011.1, on the reverse strand, counting down.
AGGCCGACTCCATCCGCCGCCGCCGCGAGTGCGAGCGCTGCAACCGCCGCTTCACCACCTACGAGCGCATCGACGAAATTCCCTACATGGTGGTCAAGAAGGACGGCCGGCGCGAGCGCTTCGACCGCCAGAAAGTCTTGAGCGGCCTGTTGCGCGCCTGCGAGAAGCGGCCCGTCCCCCTCAGCAATCTGGAGGCCATTGTGAACGCCGCCGAGACCTTTCTGGTGGACGCCCCGGAGCGCGAGCGAACCACGGCCGAGATTGGCGAGCTGATCATGAAGCACCTGAAAGGGCTCGACACCGTAGCCTACATCCGCTTCGCCTCGGTCTATCGCGACTTCAAGGACGTGCGCGAGTTCAAGGAAGAACTGGAAGGGCTGCTGAACGGCAATGCAGCGAGGAAAGGCAGGAAGTAAGCACAGTGAAGAAGTGAACAAGTGAACACCGCCCACTGTTCACTCATTCACTTACTCACTTTTCACCGATTCACTGTTCACTGACAACAGAAGGAGCGCCATGGCCGATCAGAAGACCCACAAGGTAACGCTCATCCCCGGCGACGGCATCGGCCCCGAAGTCACCCAAGCCGTGCTCCGCATCCTTGAAGCCACCGGCGTCAAGTTCGAGTGGGAGCGCTTCGCCGCCGGCGCCGAGGCCTTCGAAATCTTCGGCGAATACATCCCCGCCGCGCTCTATCGAGTCCATCGAGCGCAACGGCGTGGCGCTTAAGGGACCGGTGACCACCCCCATCGGCGGCGGCTTCAAGAGCATCAACGTCACGCTGCGCAAGAAGTTCGACCTCTTCGCCAACTTCCGGCCCATCAAGAATCTTCCCGGCCTGGCGACCCACTGGCCCGGCGTGGACCTGATCATCGTGCGCGAAAACACCGAGGGCGAGTACGTGGGCCTGGAGCACGAAGTGGTTCCCGGCGTGGTCGAGAGCATCAAGGTCATCACCGAAAAAGGCTCCACGCGCATCGCCAAGTTCGCCTTCGAGTATGCGCGCAAGCACGGGCGCAAGAAGATTCACTCCATCCACAAGGCCAACATCATGAAGCTCTCGGATGGCCTCTTTCTGCGCTGCGCGCGCCAGGTAGCCGAGGGATTTCCCGACATCGTCTACGGCGAGCACATCATCGACAACACCTGCATGCAACTGGTGATGAATCCCTACCAGTACGACACGCTGCTGCTGGAAAACCTCTACGGCGACATTGTCAGCGACCTGTGCGCGGGCCTGGTGGGCGGCCTCGGGCTGGTCCCCGGCGCCAACCTCGGCCTCGAATTGCGCCATCTTCGAGGCGGTGCATGGCTCGGCGCCCGACATCGCGGGCAAGGACATCGCCAACCCCACGGCGCTGTTGCAGTCCGCGGTGCTGATGCTGCGCCACCTGGACGAGCCCATCGCGGCAGGCAAGGTACAGAGGGCTCTGGAGGCGGTGTACGCCGAGCGCAAGACGCTCACCCGCGACGTGGGCGGCACGGCCGGCACCAGCCAGTTTGCCGACGCCGTGCTGGCGGCCATGGGCTAGGAGATTCGCGGGGAATTCACGGAGGGAGCGTGGGGCTTCACAGGCTGCGGAAAGGCGCCTTCTGGAAGGTAAGAAGCGTCAGGGCACAACTTCAGTCGTGCCGAAAAATGCTGATAATAAAGACACGGGCTTTAGCCCCTGCAGGATGTTTTTGGGGGCTTCGCCTTGCATGCGGGGTTTATCCGCAGCCTCTTCAGCCCCACGAAACCGGCGCGAGTTTTGCTGGCCTGAAATCCGAATGATTCCATCGCTGATTCAGGGGACTAAAGTCCCCTGCTCCCTCCGTCCTATTCCTCCCTTTACACAAATTGGGGAACTGCCTGTAGCCTGATCGAATCTGTGATTCCTCCGCGGTCTGCGGCCACAAAGTGGCACACTATATCCATGCTCGACTCCAGCAAGACTGAGCGCCTGCCCGCCCTGCTGCTTATTGACGATGATCAGGTCAGCCGCGAGGTGATGGCCACCGTACTCTCGATGAGCGGCTTCACCGTACAGGCCGCGGCAAGCGGCCAGGCCGCAATTGAGCTGCTGTCCGGCGCGGCCTGCGTTCCCGGCGACATCCTGCCCGCCATCATCCTGCCCGCCATCATCCTGATGGACGCGCAGATGCCGGGGCTCAGCGGAACCGCCTTGATCGCCGAGTTGCGCGCAAGCAGCACCGCGCGCATCTTTGCCATCAGCGCCAGCCGGCCTCCCGAAGAAATCGTCTCCGCCGCCGACGGATTCCTGCTCAAGCCCTTTGGCGCCGAGGATCTGCGCAAAGCCCTCGAAGAGAGCTCCGCAGTGGCGCGCCCCGCATCCGGCGTCGCCGGCGAATCCCTCCTCGACTCCCATGAACCGGTCGTCAACCCCGCAACACTGGCCCAGCTTCGCCAGATGATGCCTGCGGCTGGCGCGCGCCAGATTTATGCGGCCATCGTCGCCGATTTGGTCCGGCGCATGGTCGCGCTGGAGGCTGCCCTGGCCCGCGGCGACGACGCCGAAGTGCGCCGCATCGGCCACGCCATCAAAGGCGGCTGCGCCTTGGCGGGAGCGCAGCAGGCGGCCCGCCTGGGCGCCCTGATCGAATCTGGCGCGCTCGACATGGGTGGTAACCAACTGGATAACAGCAGACGCTTCCTTGGCGATTTGCGCACCGCCGCCCTCAACCTGGAGCGTATGCTGGAGGCTGAATTCCCTGCGTAGTCGGCAGGAATCGAGAGGGATGCCGCTCACGTGGAACGACTCATCCGAATTGTACTGGCGGACGATCATCCGGTAGTTCGCATTGGCGTGGCCAACATGCTGACCGCCAAAGACGGCTTTGAGATGATTGGCGAAGCCTCTGACGGCGATGAGGCCATTACCCAGACTCTCGAATTGCAGCCCGATATTCTGCTGCTCGACGTGCAGATGCCTCGACTGCCCGGTCTTGAGGCCATGCGCGCCATCATGAACGGCACGCCCACCGTCAAGATTCTGCTGCTTACCTCCACCATCACCACCCAGCAGATCATTGAGGCGCTGCACATCGGCGCGCGCGGCATCGTGCTCAAGGACGCCGTAATCGCCCACCTGCAAACCGCCATCCGCACCGTCTATAGCGGCGACTACTGGATCGGCGGCAAGCGGGTCATCAATCTGGTTTCAGCGCTTCACGAGCTGATGGTGCAGGCATCCGTACCGCAGCGCAAGACCTATGGCCTTACGCCCCGCGAGCTGGAAGTCGTCGGCACCATCGTGGAAGGCTGCAGCAACCGCGACATCGCCAAGCAATTCAGCCTGAGCGAGGAAACCGTGAAGCGCCATCTGTCAAACATCTTTGACAAGACCGGCGTCTCCACGCGCCTCGAACTGGCCCTGTTTGCCATCGCGCATCACCTGGTCGAGCCTTCGTAGCGTTGAAGTCTGCCCCGACTGAGCAGCGTCGACCAGGAAGCAATCCGGCAGAAAAGTACCGCATGGCCCGCCAATCCGGTGGGCCATTTGCATTTGCCGAGGCCCCACGCACTGGCTACTGCAATTTTACTGATGGTGAGGCGAAGATCCGTGCCCCATCCATTTCGCGCTCTTTGTGAAATGCGTGGGAGACTTCAAAATCAACCCTCCAGGAACAGGAAAAATGCCCTATCCTCGTAGGTTGGCCATCGAGGGACAATCGCATGAAAATCGCATTTCTGGGACTGGGCAAAATGGGTGCCCCCATGGCGCACCGGCTGCTGGCTGCCGGGCATCAACTAACCGTTTGGAACCGAACCCGTGAGCGCGCCGAAGCACTGGCTGCCGAAGGCGCGCAGGTCGCTGCCACTCCGGCTGAAGCTGCGCGAACCGCCGATGCGTCGCTCACCATGCTCTTCGACGACGCGGCAAACGAGGAAGTTCTCTTCGGCCAGGAGGGCGTTCTCGAAGCCCTCAAGCCCGGCGCGCTGCACATCTCGCTCTCCACCATCAGCGTTGCGCTCAGTGAGCGCCTCACCGCCGAGCACGACCGCCGCAACCAGTCTTTTGTGGCTGCTCCGGTCTTTGGCCGCCCCAGCGTGGCCCAGGAAGGCCGCCTGTGGATCGTCGTCGCCGGCTCCGCGGATGCCGTCTCCACGGCGCGCCCGCTGCTCGAACCGCTTTCCCGCGGCATCTCGGTCATCGGTACGGAACCGCGCCAGGCGCATGCCCTCAAGCTGGGCGGCAACTTCCTCATCAGCGCCATGATCCACTCGCTGGGCGAGGCCTTTGTCTACGCCGCCGGCCAGGGCATCGAGCCGGAGATCTTCCTTGAGACCGTCAACAGCGCGCTCTTCCAGTCGCCGTTTTACGCCGCATACGGCAAGGTGATGCTCCATCCGCCCGAGCAGCCCGGCGCAACCATCGAGCTGGGCGCCAAGGACCTGCGCCTGCTCCGCGATGCCGCCGCCAGCCGCCGCACTGGACTCAGCCTGGCCGACAATCTTGCCGAAGTCTTTGTCCAGGCGCAGCAGTCCGGCCTGGGCGGCGAGGATTGGGCAGTTGGCCAATACCGCATGGCGCAAAAAAGAGGCACACTCGTTTAAGAAAGGGTGTTTAGGATAGAACCATGAGTCTCAAGGGAAATATCGTCTTCATTACCGGCGCCAGCTCCGGCATTGGCGCAGCCACGGCGCTGGCCTTCGCGGCCGAGGGTGCGCGGCTTCTGTTAGCCGCCCGCCGCGGCGACAAATTGGCCGACGTGGCCGCCCAGGCGCTGGAGAGCGGCGCTGCCGCCGTCCACACGTTCAGCCTGGACGTACGCAACCGCCAGGCCGTCGAGACGGCCATTGCCGCACTGCCGCCGGAGTGGGCGGAGATTGACGTGCTCGTCAACAACGCCGGCCTCAGCCGCGGATTGGAGAAGCTCTACCAGGGCAACAGCGACGACTGGGACGAGATGATCGATACCAACGTGAAGGGGCTGCTCTACGTCACCCGCGCCGTGGTTCCGGGCATGGTGGCGCGCGGCCGCGGCCACGTGGTCAACTTGGGCTCGGTGGCGGGCGAAATGACCTACCCCAACGGAGCGGTCTACTGCGCCAGCAAGGCGGCTGAGCGGTCCATTAACGACGGCTTGCGCCTGGACCTGCTGGGAACCCCGGTGCGGGTCACGACCGTCGATCCTGGAATGGTCGAGACAGACTTCAGCCTGGTGCGCTTCCACGGAGACACGGATCGGGCCTCAAAGGTGTACAAGGGCCTGAAGCCCCTTACCCCTGAGGACGTGGCCGATGTGATCGTCTGGGCTGCCAGCCGCCCCAAGCATGTGAATATTGCGCGGGTCGTGTTGACCACGGTGGACCAGGGCAACGCCTTGCTCTTCCATCGGGAGTAGCACGGTTCTCCAGCATCCGAGCTGTTCGCGGCATCGTGCAGGGCAGCATTTTCTTGAGGAAAATGCCACTTGAAAGCAGTGGTTCCGGGGTACAGCAATCATGGAACCGCTGTAGCCCCCGCGGGATGCTTTCCTGGATATTTGCCTGTCTTTCGGGGTTCTTCCGCAACCTGGATTGCGGAACCAGAGTAGGTGTGCCCCGAAGGCTCCGCATTCAAGCCCAAGCGACCACATGGGAGCGGCGGCCCTCTAAAAACTCAAGAGGGTACAGGATTTCCGGTTCCGCTTGAGGGCCACAGGCTGGGGAATGCTTGAAAAGGAAAGTCCAGTCTAGCCGAGCGCCTTGATCTGCGCCTCGATCTGCGTCAGGGCAGCTTCCAAGGCGGCGCGGCGCGCCGGGTGCGACGTCCTTTGCGAGAGAATATTTTCTCTCTGCAGGTTGAGCGCCTGTTTTTGCCGTTCGTGACCCGCGTGGATCTGTTGCGCCAGACGTCGCGCGTCTTCACTTACAAATTCGTTGCCGGGATCGACCTCCGGTTGCTGCAAGGCATTTGCCATCTGCACCTCCACCGTTTACTTTCCTAACCACGGGCCATAACTCCATTCTACGGGGGTTTCGCAACCTTGTGTCCCGCGGAATGAAGAATGTAGTCCGGCAAGGAGTAGGATTCTCATATGCGGGCATGGCAAATTTCGTCGTTTGGCGTTGATTCCTTGGAGTTTGTGGAACGCCCAACCCCCTCGCCGGGCCCCGGCGAAGTGCTCGTCGGCATTCGCGCGATTTCTTTCAATTATCGCGATCTGCTGATGATCAAGGGGATTTACAACCCCAAACTCAAGCTGCCGCGCATCCCTTGCTCCGACGGCGCGGGAGAGGTGGTCGCGGTGGGCGCGGGCGTTGCCGCCTGGAAGCCCGGAGACCGCGTGGCCGGCATTTTCATGCAGAACTGGCACGATGGACCGCTGACCCCGATCAAGGCCAGGGGCGCCCTGGGCGGCGACATCGACGGCATGTTGACGGATTTCGCCGTCCTCAAGGAGACCGGCCTGGTCTCCATCCCCGAGCACCTCAGCTTTGAGGAGGCCGCCACGTTGCCCTGCTCCGCTGTGACCGCCTGGAACGCCCTGGCTGCGGGCAACCTCAAGCCGGGGTCCACCGTGCTGATTCAGGGAACCGGTGGCGTGGCTATCTTCGCTCTTCAGCTTGGCCGCCTCCGCGGAGCGCGGGTGCTGGGCATCTCCGGCAGCGACGAGAAACTCCAGCGCGCCTACACCATGGGCCTTGACGGCGGCCTCAACTATCGCGATACCCCCGACTGGGATCGTTGGGCCTTGGATGAAACCAGGGGCGAAGGCGTCGACCTGGTTGTCGAGGTCGGCGGCATGGGTACCCTGCCGCGCTCCCTCCGCGCCCTGCGCATGGGGGGCGTCATCGCCCAGGTGGGCGTGCTCTCTGACTCCGTCGATCCGCTTCCGCTCCCCACCATCCTCCACAAGCAGGCCCGCATCCAGGGAATCTACGTCGGCTCACGCAAGGATTTTGAGGAGATGAACAAGGCCATTACCCTGGCCGTCCTCCGCCCCGTCGGCGAGAACTTCCACTGGACCCAGGCCCGCGAAGCCCTGGCCCGCCTGGAAGAAGCCAGCCACTTCGGCAAGCTGGTGCTCACCGTTGGGTGAGGTGGATAATCTCACCGAGGCATGAGATGAAATCCGCCAGGCACGAGACCGCCACCGAGCGGTCCGGTCGTCCGCTGCGGAGCCCAAATGGTAAATTGAACGCATCCGAAGCCTGGAGCACACCATGACCAATGGCGACGGAAGCGCCGCGAAAAGCGAACCGGCCAAACCGCTGCAATCGGACGAAGATTGCGAGCGGATCAAGCGGCTTGAGGACACAATACTGAAAGGCGCTGGTAGCCTGGCGCGGTTCAAGAAGACGATTCCCATTCTCCTGCGTCAGGCAATAAACCATGCGTCTGGCCAGTCACTCATCAGAGTCGCTTCAGGGAGGCGAAGGCGGCGGAGGCTCTTTTCCGGCCATTCGGCGGAGGGAGCAGGGGCCTTTAGGCCCCTGACCCTAACGCCAGAATAATTTCGGCTTTAGCCGCGGATTTTTCGATCATGCTGCTCAGGTGCGGCTAGCGCCACAAGAAATTCGCACATATCTCGTCACGGCTGTCACGGCACAGCGGCGCCGCTTGTTCCAGGTAACGGCGACGTCTGAATTGCTTCGGCGAACCATCCTCGACTATCGGAGTCAAGGGAGATTCCATTTGCATGCCTTTGTCGTCATGCCTGACCATCTCCACGTGTTGATAACTCCTGCGCCCGATGTTTCTCTCGAAAAGGCTGTGCAGTTCATCAAGGGCGGCTTCTCCTTCCGACTGAAGAGCAAGCACGATGTGTGGGAGCGCAGCTTCAACGAGAGCCAAATCCTGACCGAAGAGAAGTTCATGAACTGTGTGCGATCTATCGAGGAGAACCCCGTTCGCAGGGGACTCGTAGCGACGCCTCAAGGCTATCCCTTCGGCTCCGCCGCAAGCGGGCCGCTGGACCCCATGCCTCTCCACCTTCGGGGCCGAATCGGCGCGGAGAGTGATGCCCGTGCCTAAAGGCACTCTTCTTGAGGCGCCGGTTTCAGGGGCCTAAAGTCCCCTGCTCCCTCCGACCCGATCTCCGCCTGCCCCTCCCCTTCCGGGCAGCACAGGCGGTCCAGCGCAACCTTTTGCCAGTTTTTTATTCCCTCCCGGCCCGCCAAGCCCTATGCTGTGGAGCACCGGCCCGGATGAGGTATCCTCCTCTCTGTGTGCGGCAATGAGGAGAATCATGCCTGAACTTCCTGTTTCCATACTGCCCAATATCGGATCGATCAAGGACCAGAAGACCGCCATGACACCCGAGGCGTTGGCCCGCTCCTTCCTCGACAACCTCTTCTTTGTGCAGGGCAGGTGCCTGGAACGGGCCACGGTCAACGATCTCTACATGGCCCTGGCGCACACCGTGCGCGATCGCCTGGTGGAGCGCTGGATTTCCACGGTGAAGAACTACCAGGCGCAGGATGTGCGCGTGGTCTGCTACCTCTCCGCCGAGTTTCTCACCGGCCCCCACCTGGCCAACAACCTCATCAATCTCGGCATCTACGACGAAGCCGAGCAGGCCATGCGCCAGTTGGGCCTCGATCTCGCAACGCTGATCGAGCAGGAAGAGGAGCCCGGCCTGGGCAACGGCGGCCTGGGCCGCCTGGCCTCCTGCTTCATGGATTCCCTGGCCACCCTCGACATTCCCGCCATCGGCTACGGCATTCGCTACGAATATGGCATCTTCGACCAGCAGATTCGCGACGGCTGGCAGGTGGAGACCACCGACAAGTGGCTGCGCCTGGGCAATCCCTGGGCGCTGGAGCGGCCCGAAGACGCCTTTGAAGTCAAGATGGGCGGGCGCACGGAGAAGCACACCGACGCCAACGGCCGCCTGCGCGTGCTGTGGATTCCGCAAAGGGTCGTGCGCGGCATTCCCCACGACACGCCCATTCTGGGCTACCAGACCAACACCGCCAACACCATGCGCCTGTGGTCGGCGCAGGCCGTCGAGAGCTTCGACTTCGGCACCTTCAACACCGGCGACTTCTTCGGCGCGGTGGCCGACAAGGTCGCGTCGGAGAACATCTCCAAGATCCTCTATCCCAACGACGAAGGCTTTCCAGGGCAAGCAGCTGCGGCTGGCGCAGCAGTTCTTCTTCGTCTCCTGCAGCCTGCAGCACATCGTCAAGATTCAGGTGAACGCGCAATCGTCCGCTCGCCGATCTGCATCGCAACTTCGCCATTCAGATGAACGACACGCATCCGGCCATCGCGGTGGCCGAGCTGATGCGCCTGCTGATCGACGAGCACTGTATGGAGTGGGACGCGGCCTGGCATGTCACCCAGCACACCCTCTCCTACACCAACCACACCCTGCTGCCTGAGGCGCTGGAGCAGTGGCCGCGCCGCCTCTTCGGCGCCCTGCTGCCCCGCCATCTTGAGATCGTCGACGAAATCAACCGCCGCCATCTTGAGGATGTGCGCCAGAGATTTCCCGGCGACGAGGAGCGCGCCCAGCGGCTTTCGCTGATCGACGAAAACGGCGAAAAGTACGTGCGCATGGCCCACCTGGCCGCGCTCGGCAGCCATGCCATCAACGGCGTGGCCGCGCTGCACACCGAACTGCTCAAGACCAACGTGCTGCGCGACTTCTACGAGCTGACGCCGGAGAAGTTCTCCAACAAGACCAACGGCGTCACGCCGCGCCGCTGGATGGTTCTGAGCAATCCCGGCCTGGCCCAACTGCTGACCGCGCGCCTTGGCGTCGGCTGGATCCACGATCTGGAGAAGCTGCGCCGCCTGGAGCCGCTGGTCGCCGACCGCGAACTGCACGAGGAGTGGAGAGCCATCAAGCTGCACAACAAGACACGGCTCGCGCACTACATTCAAGATCGCCTGGGCATCGCTATCGATCCCGCATCCATGTTCGATGTGCTGGTCAAGCGCCTGCACGAGTACAAGCGCCAGCACCTGCAGGTGCTGCATATCCTCACCCTCTACAAGCGCATCCAGCGCGATCCTCGACGCCGAGGTTGTGCCGCGCACCTTCATCTTCGGCGGCAAGGCCGCGCCCGGCTACCGCATGGCCAAGCTCATCATCAAGCTCATTCACTCCGTCGGCGAGGTCGTCAACGCCGACCCGCTGGTGCGGGGAAGGCTGAAGGTGGTCTTTCTCCCCGACTTCAGCGTGAAGCTCGGCCAGCGGGTCTATCCCGCCGCCGACCTTTCCGAGCAGATCTCCCTGGCCGGCAAGGAAGCCTCCGGAACCGGCAACATGAAGTTCGCCATGAACGGCGCGCTCACCATCGGCACCCTGGACGGCGCCAACATCGAGATTCGCGAGGAAGTGGGCGCGGAGAACTTCTTCCTCTTCGGCCTGACCACACCTGAAGTCGAACAGCAAAAGCGCCAGGGCTATAACCCCAGGGCCATTCTACGACTCCAACGCCAACCTGCGCGAGGTCCTCGACGCCTTGTCCAGCGGCGAGTTTTCCCACGGCGACCGGACTCTCTTCGAGCCCCTGGTCAGTTCCCTGCTCAACGGCGACGACTACATGCTGCTGGCCGACTACCAGTCCTACATCGATTGCCAGGACCGCGTCAGCCTGGCCTACAAGGACCAGGATGAATGGACCCGCATGTCCATCCTCAATGTGGCCCGCATCGGCAAATTCTCCTCCGACCGCTCCATCCGCGACTACTGCGCCGACATCTGGAAGACCTGGCCGGTGAAGGTAGAGGTCTAGAACGGTTCCACAATTCACACGCCCTTTCCGGCATCGATCAAGTGGCATTTTCTTGAGAAAAATGCCACTTGATAGCGGTGGGTTCGGGATACAGCAATTGTGGAACCGCTGTAGGAAGCCCTCCCAAGTCCTCCGGACAAACTCTTTGAAACTTTCAAGGAATGTGTCCGGGGGGCGTCTTCCCACCTCAAGATGCACCAAAACCAGAGCCTGGGGCTTCGTTCGCGGCCCGGCCAGGCCGGTGCGATAATCTTGAAAGCGCACTCACTTCCCACTTCCCCGCCGGGTGAATCGCTTGATTGTCGAAATCGAAGGTCTGACCAAAATCTACGAGTCGAAGCTTCGTGTGGTGGCCGTGGACGGCATCGACCTGGAACTGAAGCAGGGCGAAATCTTCGGCCTGCTGGGGCCGAACGGCGCGGGCAAAACCACCACCATTTCGATCGCCACCACCCGCACCCTGCCCACCAGCGGCACCGTCCGCATCGCCGGTATCGACGTGGTGCAGCATCCCGCTCACGCGCGGCGGCACATCGGCGTGGTGCCGCAGTTCAACACCCTCGACCGTTCCCTGACCGTCTACGAGAACCTCTATTTTCACTGCCGCTACTTCGGCTTTTCGCACCGGCAGGCCAAGGCGCGGGCGCTTGAGTTGCTGGCCCAGTTTCTGCTCAGCGAGCGCAAGAATGTGTATCCCGCCCAACTCTCCGGCGGCCTGGCCCAGCGGGTGCAGATTGCCCGCGCCATCGCCCACCGGCCCACCGTCCTATTTCTCGACGAGCCCTCGGCCGGCCTTGATCCGCAGAGCCGAATGGCCATGTGGACGGCCGTGGAGGGTCTGCGCAAGGAAGGCATCACCGTGCTTCTGACCACGCACTACATGGAGGAGGCCGATGCGCTCAGCGACCGGCTGGCCATCATCGACTATGGCCGCGTCCTGGCTCTGGGATCGCCCGAGAAACTCAAACAAAGCTTCCACGCCAAAACAGTCTTCGACCTGAAACTCAAATCCCATGAAGGGCTGGAGCCGCTCATCGCCACACTGAAGGCCCGGCCGGATGTTTCCAGCGCCGAGGCTACCGCCGATGGCCTGCGGGTGATGGCCGCCGGTTCCGATGGCCTGCTGCCCGATCTGGTGCAGGCCGCGGCTCGCTTCGGGCTGCGCGACCTGGCCATCACCGAGCCCAGCCTGGAATCGGTCTTCATTCAACTCACCGGGAGGGACCTGCGTGAATAGCTCAGAAACAGGGAATAGGGATCAGGGAACAGGGAACAGGGACGCGGTCCTGGGCCACGTGGGATGGAGCGGTTCCGGGTTCTTCCTCAAGGCCTTTTTCGGGCTGTTCCTGCGCGACTTGCGCGTGTTGGCGCGGGAGTTTGTGCCCTTTCTGCTCCGCGTGGGCATGCAGCCCCTGCTCTTCCTTTTTGTGTTTACATTCATCCTGCCGCGCATGGCCGGTGGCAACCCGATGGCGGCCGGCTCGGGGGCCAGCTTTGGCGTCATCATTCTGCCGGGACTGATGGCCGTAGCCATCATGTTCTCCGGCATCGCCGCCGTGGCGCTGCCTCTGTCGTCGGAGTTCGGCGTCACCCGCGAGATCGACGACCGGGTGATGTGCCCGCTGCCCCTGTGGGCGGTAGCTCTGGAAAAAGTCTGTTTCAGCGCCATGCAAAGCGTGATCGCCGCCTTGCTGGTCATTCCCATGGCCTACTACATCCCGGCGCAACCGGTGCGGGCCGACGTGCATAGCTGGTTTCTCTTCGCGCTGGTGCTGGTGCTGGCCAGCTTGCTGGCCGGATCGCTGGGCCTGGTGATCGGCTCCAAGGTCAATCCCCGGCAGATCGGCCTGGTCTTCTCCATCATCGTGGTGCCCATCACCTTTCTGGGATGCGTCTACTACACCTGGGCCGGCCTGGGGAAAATTCCCTGGTTGCAGTTGGCCGTGCTGGTGAATCCCATCGTCTACATGAGTGAGGGGCTGCGCGCCTCGGTCACTCCCGGCATGGCGCACATGCCGTGGTGGGCGATTCTCACGGCGCTGCTCTTCTTCACCGCCGCGCTGGGGCGCTGGGGGTTGAAGGGGTTCCTGGGCCGAGTGCTCTCGTAGGATGGGCTGATTGCGGCTTGCAGGCACATATTGAAATCCGTTCGGTGGGCGGCCGCGTCAGACCAACCCAAAGGCCGGGTGCCCCAGGTTTCGACATCGAGACATGGGAGTGCACGTCCCTCATCGAGCTGCCCTGACCCAGCCTAAAGCCACAAAAATCAGCTCATTCGCTGCAGATCATTACCCTCCGTTGGCGCACACTGTTCATGAGAATTAAGGCGACAGGATAACGCCCAGGCATCGTTGAGGGGGCAAGATGGCCTGAAATGGGCCGTAACTCCTTTGCTGAGAGGAATCTGCGTGTAACTTCAATGATAAGAATAATTTAACGCGACGCCCATGCCGCATCTCATTGAAACCAAGGATTTTATTCCCAAAATACCGGGGGGGGTGTATGACCGGTCACATCCTGGGCAGATTGAGCCCGGCAGCCCTGCGAGTGCCATCCCTGTTTCCGCCGTCACTGACCGCGGTTCACTGACCCCTGACCCCTGTTCCCTGAACCGTGCCCCTTGCCCTTATTGAAACTCGCCTCCAACTCGGCGGAATCCTTGATACCTTTCTTCGCTGGATCAGGTCGATACTATAGAGATAGGTACATTGTCCGTGCGGAAGCCGCTTTTCATGGATCTTTCGGTGCTTCTGGCTCCGGTGCTGCTTTTGGCAGCCGGATGCGGCAGCGGCATGGTCTCGGCAAATTCCGCCAACGCGGTCTTCTCCATCTCTCCCGGCGCCACCGCGATTGACACCAACTGCACCGGCTGCAACGCGGTGGGCGAGCAGGGCAACGCTGTGCAGCAATTTGCCGCCAGGCTGGCAGGCGGCGGCGCGGCGGAGGTGGTCTGGTCGGTCTCCGGCGGAGACGCGGTCAGCGGCCCTGGCGCTATCAGCGCCACCGGCCAGTACACGCCGCCCAGCTACCTGACCGCGGACCGCGTGCAGGTGATGGTGACCGCGACAATGAACTCCACCCTCGCCGCATCCGCCGTGTTGACCGTGACGCCTGGGTTTTTGCAGCCGCTCACTCCTGAAAACGCGGCCGTAGGAGCCAACGGAACAGTGACTGTCACCGGAATCCTGGCCGAAGCAGGCGGAAGCACGGGCATCCACTTTGCGGTGTCGAACACCGCGACCGGATCGAATGGCGGGCAAGGCTCGCTGGGCAGCACGGCCTGCCAGCGCAGTCCCCTGGCTTTCACGGTTTGCACGGTTACCTACTCCGCGCCGGCGCTGGTTCCAGCCACCGGCGTTACCCACATAGTGGCCACGGCGGGCGCGTCTTCCTCCAAGACCGAGGTCCAGGTGCTCTTGAACACGGCTGGGGTGTCGAGCAATCCATCCACGCACCAGGCGCAGATGCCGATGGCCGTCCAACTGGGCAGTTCCGGCGGCAACAATCGCGATTACGACGCAACCGAGAACACGGTGCTGGATTGTTGCGGGGGAACGCTGGGTTCGCTGATTGAAGACAACGCGGGCCGCCAGTACCTGCTGAGCAACAACCACGTCCTGGCACGCAGCGACCATGCCAGCGTAGGCGACGCCATCGTGCAGCCGGGACTGATCGACAACAACTGCACCCCCAGCGGAGAAGGCCCAGGCACCACGCCTGTGGCAACGCTGACCAGTTGGCTCCCACTCAGTTCGAGCCAGACCAACGCCGATGCGGCCATCGCCCAGGTAGCCTCGCACGCCGTAGATCCCAGCGGAAGCATTCTGGAACTGGGCGTCCGGCAACCGGAAGGCACACTGGCCGCCGCGCCTCCCGGCGTTTCCTCGACGGGCGGCAAAGGCGAAGCCGCTTCCTTGCGCCTGACCGTGGCCAAAAGCGGGCGAACCACGGGACTGACCTGCGCCAGCGTCTCGGCGCTCAGCCTTGACGTGAAGGTGGACTACTTCCAGGATTGCGCTGAGACCAAGCCCTACCTGACCAAGAAGTTCACCAATCAGGTGGCCATCAGCGGCAACCAATTCAGCGATGCGGGCGACTCGGGGTCGCTGGTGGTGGACGCTGCCAATGCCGAGCCCGTGGGCCTTTTCTTTGCCGGCGGCATCGATGCATATGGCGTGGGCCAGGGCGTGGCCAGCCCGGCGTCCGATGTGCTCAGCGAGTTAAGCGCCCAAGCGGGCGGCGGAGCTGCGTACCGGTTCGTGGGCGGCCCAGACCATGCGGTAAGTTGCCTCAGCTATGGCAACAACGCAATGGGCGCGGCACAGGCTCTCGCGCTCAGTGACACGGAGATTGCCCGCTCTCAGCAAGCGCTGGCTGGGGCCCGCATGATGGTGAACTCCTCGGGCGCCATCCTGGGTGTAGTCACCGGCAAGAGCAACGATCATCCCAGCGAGGCGGCGCTGACGTTCTACGTGGACGAAAACGCAAACGCCGCCGTGCCCGCTACAGTGGGCGGCGTGCGCACGCTGGTGATTCCCACCAATGCGCGCGCCGTTGCCATGGGAACGCCGCCGCAGACCGCATTCGATGCCGGCGCGCTCCCGGCCTTGCCGGCCAATGTTCTCAACCCGGCGCTGGCTGTGAAGCAGAAGGTTGCCACGACCCTGATGAAGCGCAACCCCGCCTTTTTCGGCGTCGGAGTTGGCCAGAGCCTTGACAACCCGAAAGAAGCGGCGTTGGTCGTCTACGTTGACCGTAGACTGGTTCCCGCGCAGTTGCCGCAGACAGTGGACGGCCTGCGCGTCCGCTACATCGTCATGGACCGGCTTCACGTCACCCGCTCGTACATGGCTCCGATGCGGTCGAAGCTGCATTGCATGCCGCGTCCGGCCGCCAGCCGCCCGGGGGGCTCTGACCTGCTCGATCTGTTCCGGCCGCGCAGTCTATAGCGGAACCAGAGTCGATGTATCCCGAAGCCGTCGCATTCAAGTCGACGCGACCCCCAGGGAGCGGCGATCCTGCACAGGGCGAACGAGGCCACGGGGACTCTGGTTTCGCTCTAAAGTCGACTGACGCCGGACGGAAATTCTCGCAAGGCCAGTTTTCCTCTACGGGAAAGCCCCCCTCCATTTCCGCACTATTCTCGCGCATTCCGAATGGGCTATATTGACTACACACTGAATCGGGAGAAGCGCGGCAGAGCCTTCGACTGTCCGCATCCATGCCAGACGAGCGCGTTTTTTGGCAGGGATGACGGAATGACGTTCCTCAAAGGTCGAGAAACGCACCTGTTTCGCATTGACAATGACCATCCGGAATGGGATGCACATAGCGGCAAATAGCTGCCAAGGGCAACAGCAGTTGTGCTATCGGTGTATCCCGAAACCACTGCTATCGAGTGGCATTTTCCCCAAGAGAATGCCGCGCTGCACGATGGCCGCGTGGGCAAGTGAATTGTGGAGTCGCTCTAGGAGGGTCCGATGAACATTTCCGACACGATTGGATTGTTATTGAAAAGCAAACCCGAGACCAGGATTCTATCCATCGCACCCGAGCAGTCGGTCTACCAGGCGATCGAGAAGATGGCCGAGCACGATATCGGCGCCTTGCTGGTACTTTCCGGTCAGCGGCTGGTTGGCATCCTGTCGGAGCGCGATTACGCGCGCAAAGGGGTTCTCATGGGCCATCCATCCAAAGAGACCCAGGTTCACCAGATCATGACCAGCCCGGTCGTCTTTGTGAGTCCGCTCAACACGGTGGATGAGTGCATGACCATCATGACCCAGCACCATTTTCGCCATCTGCCGGTGCTGCAGGAAGACAAAGTGATTGGTGTCGTCTCCATTGGCGACCTGGTGAAATGGGTCATATCCGGCCAGGCGCAGACGATTCAGGCGTTGGAGGGCTATATTACCGGGACTTATCCCGGATAGCTTCGGCGGCTGCAATTTCAGAGCCTTCCGGGATGAAGATCTGGAAGACGGTTCCTGAGGCTTTTCCCTTCGCGGCAGTCCGGCTGCGCACGTGGATAACCCCGTTGTGCTTCAGTACGATCTCGTGGCTTACCCACAGGCCCAGGCCGGTTCCGGTGACGTCCTTGGTGGTAAAGAAGGCCTCAAAGATCCGTTCGCGCACGCTGGGTTCCATGCCCGCGCCGGAATCGGCCACGGTAAATCGAACCCCCTTCAGTTCCTGATTTTTCCAGCTTCGGGATGGCCGGGCGCGCACCAGCAGGCGGCCGCCGGCTCTGCTTGCGTCGATGGCATTGCCCACCAGGTTGGCCATCACCTGGCGAATCTCGCCCGCAAAACAGAAGAGATCCATCTCCGCGTCGTATTCCTTTTGAACCCGCATATTCAGGCCGTGCAGCTTGCCTTGATAAAGGGTGAGAACAGAATCGAGCAGCTCACCCATCTTTGCGCGGGCCGGTGAGGTGGATTGGCGGTAAAAGCGCAGCGTCTGCTGGGCAATCTCGGCTATGCGGCTTGCCTCGTGCTCGGCCATGGCCACGTAGCCCAGAGCCGGGTCCTTGAGCTGGCAGAAGTTGCGCAGCAGGAAAAGCAGGTTGGTAATGGCCTCCAGCGGATTGTTGATCTCATGGGCAATGGAGGCAGCCAGCCGGCCCGTTGCGGCCAGCTTCTCCGTCTTGCGCAGAGCTTCTTCGCTGCGTTTGCGCTCGCTCGCGTCCAGCACAATGACACCCACCCAGCGCACTTGTTGCGGGGTCGTCCGCACCGGATAGGCGCTGGCCTGCCAGGTCAAGGGCTGGTTCGGCGCGCGGCTCTGCCCGGTTAGCTCCAGGTCGCGTATTGGCACATCTTCGGCGAAGACGCGCAGCACGGCGTCTTCAAATCGCTGAGCCAGCGGTTGGGGCAGCAACTCCGGCAGGGACCGCCCCAGATGCCGTTCGAGCGGAACCCCGGTCATGCCCGCAAAGACCTGGTTCACGCGCACAAAACGGCAAGAGCGGTCAAAGAATGCCAGTCCGACAGGCGCATTGGCCAGCATCGAGTCCAGCAGCGAGAGAGTGTTCTTCAGTCCCTGCCGCTGCTCCTCCAGCGACGCAGCCATGCGATTGAATGCCTCAATCAGGTCGCCGACCTCGTTATGTACCGCCACCGGTAAAGGAAAATTCCCGCTGCTTTCAGGCGAACTGACGAGGGCGCGGGTACCGCGGTGCAAAATGGCCAATGGACGGGAGATGGTGCCTGCCATCCAGAAGACCAGCAGCGCGGATGCGGCAATCCAGATGAGGCCGAAGAGAACAACGTCATGCAAGATGTTACTGAGGGGCGCATGATCCCAGTTCAGATCCGTCTCCACCCAGGCGTAGCCGCGCAAATCACCGTCGGTGTAGATGGCATCCACACCTTCCCAGCGTTCGCCGTCCAGGGCAAACACTCTGGGCTCTTCGTTCCTCACCAGCGGAATCTGGGCGCGCTCAATGGGATTGAGCGCCATGCCCTCCACTTTTCCCTCGCTGACGAAGAGCATATTGCCAGCCGGGTCGGTGACTTTGGCGATTGATACGTCGGGCGCATCGTCCATCATTCTTGCCGACTGGGCGATCAAGCCTGGCCGCTTTTGAGCAAATGCCTCGCTGGCCTCTAGAGCCATCGACCTTGCGTGGTGGGCCATCCTCTGCTGGGCGCGCAGGTGCGCTTCCTGCGTTTGCTGGCGAATCAGCAGCGCCGCAAAAAGCACCACAGATAACGCCTCGAGCAGGACCAGACCTGCCAGCATCTGCCATCGAATCGACCGCGGCCACCAGCGCATGCGCACGTTCTTATCCTCAAGGGAAATGTGTGCCCTAGTGTAGCGGAATCACACCTTGCCCGTTTTTTCCCTGCCTCACTTTTGGGCCAGCGCCCTGGCAATCTGGCGGCCGTGGAAGCGCCCGTTTTCAATGAAGATCTCGTTGGTCCGCGATCCGGCTACGATCACTCCAGCCAGATAGACGCCAGGGACATTGCTCTCCAGCGTCCCGGGATCGCAGACCGGCAGCCTGTCGGGGCCCTCGAAGCGCACGCCAAGCGCTGAAAGGAAATCGAAATCGGGGTGATAGCCGGTCATGGCGAAGACAAAGTCATTCTTTATCGTCAGGCGGCCCTCCGGCGTTTCCAGCAGCAATGCGTCCGGGGAGATCTCGACTGCCCGGGAATTGAAATATGCCTTGATTTCGCCGTTCTTGATGCGGTTTTCAATGTCCGGCTTGATCCAGTACTTCACATGCGGGGGAATCTCCGGGCCGCGATAGACCAGCGTGACCCGTGCACCGCTGCGCCACAGTTCCAAGGCAGCGATGGCAGCCGAGTTCTTGCCGCCGATCACGGCTACGTCCATTTCGAAGTAGGGGTGCGGATCGTCGTAGTAGTGGTGCACCTTGCTTAGTTTCTCGCCGGGAATGTTCATGAAGTTGGGCAGATCGTAGTAGCCGGTGGAGAGAGCCAGCTTGTGCGCGTCGATGATTCCGGGCCGGCCAAAGCGATCCTCGGTGTGCACGGCGAAGGCCCCGTCGGCGCCCGTTACCCCGGTGACGCGCTGATACTGGCGCACATCCAGCCGGTAATATTCCGCAACCAGCCGGTAATACTGAAGCGCTTCGTTGCGGGTGGGCTTGGCGTTGGGGCTGGGAAACGGGATGCCGCCAATCTCCAGCAGCTCCGAGGTGGTGAAGAACGTCATGTGCGCGGGGTAGTGGAAGAGCGAGTTGCAGACGCAGCCCTTGTCCACTACGACCGCGCGGAAGCCGGCCTTTTGGGCCTCGATGGCGCAAGCCAGACCGGTGGGTCCTGCGCCCACCACCAGAAGATCGAAGATTTCGTCCGGGAAAGGATCGGCAGTCGGCTCCGGGGTCGGATCCGGATTCAGATTTAGCACATCGTGCAGATTGGGATCGCTCATGGCTCTAGATTAGGACAACCGAAGCGGATTGCGGCTGGGCAGAAATGCTCTAGGAAGAAACAGAAGATCAAGTCCAACAAAATAAAGACAAACCCGTGTGAAAATGCAAATGCCCGGGCCTAAAGGACGGAACGGGTTGAACTCGATCCAGGGATCTGAAGGCACATCCTCCGCAAGGCCATGTCCAAGTCGGGCTGTTTCTTCCATCGCGGGTCAGATGCGCTGGTGCCGGACTGTTACAAAGCGAGGCCTCGCACAGGGAGAACCCCTATTTTTAGAGCGTTTTCGTAAATTGTGTAGAACGGAAATTTGTTGGTCTCCCACCCATTTCGCTGGAAAACGCGGAATGGATGGGGCACGGAGGTCTATAGCAAAAGCAAAAATGCTCTAAATGCTGAGAAATGACCATCTGGGTGAGACACACCACTGGCGGCAGAAAACAAAGACGCCGCGAGGGTGGAGCACCCATTCTTATCGAGATGAAAGGTAGGGGAAGACTCCGAAGGATCAATCCGCCTTCAACGCCGCCGCCCTCAACCTCCTTACCCGATAGAAGACCGTCAGCGCCGTCACCGTGCCGCAGGTCATGAGGCTGGCCGCCATGCCCAGTGTCAGCGAAGGATCGTGCTGGTAGCAGCCGTGGACAATGCCAATGGCTTGCAGGATGCTGAAGCCGCCGAAAGTTACCAGCGAGATGCCTTCATCAGTCTTCTTGCGCCACACGGCCACGATCTGCGGCACGAAGAGCAGGGCGTTGCAGCCCAGACCCAGGCCGAAGATCACGGCGACAATCTCCTTCATCTCTCAGTTCTCCCCGAGCCGGAGCCTGCCGGTGCTTCTATCCTCTCATTCCGCGGGAAGCCGGCAGTGCCTGCACTCCGCCGCATTCGGCCTTTGTTATTCTGACTCGGTGGAATATGAAAGCTCGGTCTACCCACCCTACGATGCGCCCCTGATTGACGCCTACGGCGGCCGTTTCGAATCCCTCTACATCGTTTTTCACCCTTTTGTGGCCGCCCCGGAGCATCTGGCCTGGAAGAGGACGAAGCAGTATCCAAGCGATGAGCAGATATTGAGCGCCGGGTCCAAGTGCTCGTGGGCGTCGGTTGCCGCGCAAACGGGCATCCGCACCTGCGACAAAATGAATCAGGCGTTGCTCACCTCGATCCGGTCGCTCAAAGATGAATTTTGCGACTTTCCGGCCTGCGGCGCGCTGCAGAGCTTCCTGCAATCCAGCACGGTTTGGATGCCCACCGAGGGCCGCTTCGAACCTTTGCTGCAGATGGAATTTCTCAATGCTTTCGAGGCTGCCGGCAAGGAAGAATTTGTCTTTGTGCCTGAATTTCCGAAGATTGATCCAATTCAGAAATTCAGTGTCGCACGGCTCAGAAGCCGGGAAGAGCCCTTCCCTGGGCGCGGCACCCTGGCCGCGCCCGACGGCTCCTTTCTCCTCACGGTCGATTGGGACAGCTTTTTCACGCTCTTCTACGGGCCTCTCGATTTTGTGACGGAAGTGGTGCGCAGGAACAATCTAGAGGGTTTCTTCGCTACGCCGACCACCGAACACTCCTGGTACAACTACTCGCTGGGCTGCTGCGTGGTGACCATGGCCCCGGACGGCTGGCCCGCTGGTTGAGGTTCGTACACTCCCCCCTTGGCGCGATGATGCCGCGCCAAGGAATGGGGCGCCCGGCGGAGGGAGCGGGGGCATTCAGGCCCGAGACGCGACAGAATTGTATATTTGGGCCTTTCTTCGTTTCCTTGTTTTCTTGAACTTGCCTATTTTTCTTTCGAGTCCTCAACCTGCGTTGCCGGCCTGCGGGGATCATCACCCTGTAAAATCTCAAGAGCACATCGTCAGGCAACCACATGACCTATTTCGAACAAGTTTCTGAAGCCGCGGCCTTTCTGCGGCACAAACTGGGCGCACTCGCGCCGCGCATCGGCATCGTTCTCGGCTCCGGGCTGGGAGCGGTGGCTGACTCAGTATCCGAGCCGGTCGTCGTCCCCTACGCCGAGATCCCGCACTTTCCGCAATCCACCGTCGAGGGCCACTCAGGGCGAATCGTGGCCGGGCTGCTGGGCGGCGCTCCGGTGGTCGTCATGCAAGGGCGTGTGCATTTTTACGAGGGCTATGCGCCGCAGCAGGTCACCTTTCCCATGCGCGTGCTGGGCGCGCTGGGGTTGCAGGCGGTCATCCTCACCAACGCCGCCGGGGGCATCGCCGAAGGCTACCGGGTGGGCCAGCTTGTGGCCCTTTCCGACCACATCAACCTCATGGGATGGAACCCGCTTGTGGGCGCCAACGAGCCGCGTTTCGGCTACCGGCCCGGCGCGGGACTGCGTTTCTTCGACATGACCGAGGCCTACTCCAGCCGCCTGCGGGCACTGGCACAAAAGGGCGCAGCCGAGGAAGGCTTTCTGCTGGAAGAGGGCGTCTACCTGGCCGTGAGCGGCCCCAGCTTTGAGACCCCTGCCGAGATTCGCGCCTTCCGCGCCCTGGGCGCAACGCTGGTGGGCATGTCCACGGTGCCGGAGACCATCGTCGCGCGGCACATGGGTATGGAGGTGCTGGGCATCTCCTGCGTCACCAACCTGGCCGCCGGCCTGGGCGCAACTCAGCTGAGCCACCAGGAAGTGTTTGAAGCGGGCCGCCAGGTGGAACAGCGTCTGGCCCGGCTCTTCGAGCGGCTGGCGCCCGCAATTGCCGCGACCCTGGAGCCACAGCCGTGAGCGAGATCGCCGAACACAGCGGACGGATTCCCTTTCCCCCGGTGGTGCTGGGTGTCGCCGGCTGCTCCGGCTCGGGCAAAACCACGCTGGCGCGCGAGTTGGCCCGCACTCTGGGCGGGTTCCACTTCCCGCTGGATAACTACTACCGCGACCTCTCGCATCTGCCCATGGCCGAGCGCGCCCGGCAGAACTTCGACGACCCGGCGATCATCGAGAGCTCCTTGCTGGCCGCCCAGGTTGCGGGGCTGGCTCAAGGGCGCCCCATCGAGCGCCCGCTCTACGACTTTTCTACCCACTGCCGCATCCATGGGCAAACGGAGACAGTCCACCCCGGCGCCTATCTGCTTGTGGAGGGCCTCTTCGCCCTCTACTACCCGGAACTGCTGCCCCTCTACCAGTTGCGCGTCTATGTCGACACTCCCGACGACGTTTGCTTTGAGCGCCGGCTCAAGCGCGATATCGAGGAGCGCGGTCGCACCCCCGAGTCGGTCCGCCGCCAGTACGAAGCCACGGTGCGCCCCTCCAGCATTGCCTTTGTGCGCCCCTCCGCGGTCCATGCCGATCTGACCGTGGATGGTACCGATGCACTCGACTGGAAGCTGGAGCAGGTTCTTACTGTCCTGCGCAACCGCGGGTTCTTGCGGAGTTTCCCTGATTGAACCGTGTGCATCTCCTCCTTCCTCTTGTGATTCATTTACCGACAATTCACAAGGGAACTATCGAGAGGCGCCAGACGTACCGATAACCTGAATGTGACGATGAGCAAATCTCTCCAATCGATGAAGCAGAAGACGGCGGCCTGGCTGTGCCAGGGCATCTCGCCGCGGCGGCTGGCGCTGACCCTGGCGCTGGGCTTCGCCATCGGCTGCTTTCCCCTGATAGGAATCCCCACGGTGGCCTGCGCCGCGCTGGCGTTTGCGCTGAGGTTGAATCTGCCAGCCATCCAGGCAGCCAACTACGTGGTGATGCCGCTGCAAGTCATATTGATTGTGCCTTTTGTGCGGCTGGGCGGGTGGCTGATTTCCTCCGGCCCACGGCCAGGGCTTGCGGCTGGATCTCTACTTCATGCCTCGCCTCTGGCGCTGGTTTCGCAGCTTGGCGGGATGGCTGGCGAGGCCTTGCTGGCTTGGCTGGTAATCGCCATCCCGGCTGTTGCTCTGATGACCTTGACGCTGACTGTGCTGCTGAAGCGGGTTCCCGCGCTGGCCGAGGCCGAGAGCGGCGACTAGAGCATTTTGCTTTGCCATAGACTTCTGTGCCCCATCCATTCCGCGTTTTCCCGCGGAATGGGTGGGAGACCAACAGATGGACGGCCTGCACAATTCACGAAAACGCTTGAGCTATTTGGCAGCGTAGGGATCTGCGACGGGTTTGCCGCTCTCAAGCCATGCGGTGTAGATCATGTCGCGCAACATGCTGGCGCCTGCGGCCAGCCGGTCGGCGGTAAACTCCCGCGATTCGGGCGTTCCCGCTCCCACAAAGCCTCCAGCCTTCTCCAGTTGGTAGACCTTTTCAACGTAGGTCTGGGTATGGCGCAGGTAGGCAACGTAGGCGTCGAAGATATCCCCATCCATAGCCTTGACGGGGGTCATTTTAGCCTGCACTTCGGGTGCGTGCAGGTTCGCTCCCACGAACGGCCCCTCGAACTGCCAGTGGATCTTGTGCTCCGTGGTGTAGCCGTTGGGGTTGGGCCCAGTCCAGCCGTTGTACTGGACGGTGGTGTGCAGGGGCTGCGAGGCGTCGCCCACATAGTGGCCAAGCCAGCCGGCATAGAAGATCACCGCCTGTTCCACGGCGCGGGTGTCCTTGTTGGCGGCGGAGAGGTTGCGGTACTCGCGCATCGCGGCCTTCAGGCGCTCCCAAACTTCAGTGGCCTCCCAGGGTTGCAGGCCGATCTTCTCCGGACGCTGCCCGGCGGCGAAGACCTTGGCCTCGAAGTCCAGGCGCTTATGCGGCAACGGCCCGAGCGCATCGGCCAGCTCCAGGTCGATGAAGTGCTCCGGGGCCTGCGCCGCGGCCAGTTCCGGCTCTGCGGGCGAGCGCCAGCGGTCGGGTTCGGGGCCCAGGTACTCGATTTCGTTGGCGGCGGCTTCAGTGCGCAGAAAGCCGGGAACAGTTCCAGGCAGGTTGGCGGCGGCCAGCCGGTTGATGAGGCGATGGCCTTCATTTCCCCAGGCGTGGGCCGTGGGCGGCTGAATGGCAAGGCAGAGCAGCCCCATGCAAACGGCTGCGGCAAAGCGAGAACGAGTGGTGGAAAACATGAGCCCAGTATACGTTTGGCCGGCGGGATGCGGATATCCGGCGCACCTCTCTCTGCTTGGGCGAGCCTCTTTTCTATTGCCTCAATTCCCGTGGGAGGGGCTGCCGTCTACCGCCCGCGGCTGTCGAGGTTCCCTTCCGCATGTCGGCGCACCGGTAACTCCGGCGTTTCTTCCCACGAAACGCAGCGAGGATTGGGGGAGGAATTCTGAAATCGGGCGCTTATACTACCTGCAAGTTGAACGGAACATTCAATTGTGCCGCTGGAATGCGGTGAGGCGTATTTTTGAAAGAGAACGGTCCTCCAATGTTTCAGGGCCCATGCGGACGGGCACAGGCCGAAGCACTGGGAAATCACGCCGCGTAGGAGACTCATGCAGGACCGGGCAAGCGAGAAGATGATGGCCGGAGCCAGACAGCCTGCACGCACCGCAAGGGGCGGCTTTTCCCTCGTCTGGCCATTGTTGGCGGGTGTGACCGCCGGAGCCGTGGTGGTTGCGGTGGTGGAACGGCTGGCTGGCGGAACGCGATTCGACGGCTTTCTCATGCTGGCAGCGGCAGGCGCAGCGGCAGTTCTGGCGGTGCGTTTGCTGTGGAAGCATCCCGCGGCGACCGGTCAACCGGCCGCGCCGGAACGCGACTCGTTCAGGTTTCTGCTCGATTCGGTAGCCGACGGCATTTGCAGCGCAGACGAGTGCGGTCTAGTGAGTTTTGCGAATCCCGCCGCGGCGCGTCTTCTGGGGATTCCGACGGCTAGCCTGGCCGGCGAGGCGTTGCATGAGCTGCTGCACGGCACCGGCACGCCGGGCTGCACGTGCGGCAAGGAATGCCGGTTGCGCCTGGCCTTGGAGCACCATGTCTCCTCCTTCGGCGAAGATACCGTCTTGCGGCGCGACGGCGTCTCTTTTCCGGCAGAGTACGTTTTGACCCCGCTGCTCGATCAGGGCCGGTTCTCGGGCTCGGTCATCAGCTTTCGCGACATCAGCCAGCGTTCCGCCCTGGACCGGCTCAAGGATGAGTTCATCTCCACCGTCAGCCACGAATTGCGGACGCCGCTGACTTCGATCCGCGGGGCGCTGGGACTGCTCTCCTCGGGTATTCTTGGCCAGGTCAACGACAAGGCAGCCAACCTGCTGCGCATTGCGCTCACCAACTCCGACCGGCTGGTGCGGCTTATCAACGACATTCTGGATTTGGAGCGTATTCAGAGCGGACGCGAGCCGCTGACGTTTCGGCCGGTGCTTCTGGGCGACATCGTTCGCCAGGCCTTCGATGGAATGCAGCCGGTGGCGGAAGCCGCTGGAGTGCAACTGATCCACGACAGCGCCAAGGTGGAGATTTCCGCAGATCCCGATCGTTTGTTGCAGGTGCTGACCAATCTGCTTTCCAACGCGGTCAAGTTCTCGCCTGCCAACTCGACCATCTCTGTCACCATGCAGCGAGGCGTCAGCGGGGTCACACTTTCAGTGGTGGATGAAGGCCGGGGCATTCCTGCCGACAAATTGGAGGCGATCTTCGGACGCTTCCAGCAGGTCGATGCGTCGGACTCCCGGCAGAAAGGCGGCAGCGGCCTGGGTCTGGCCATTTGCCGCACCATCGTTCTGCAACACTCAGGGCGGATCTGGGCCGAACGAAATCCGGTTTCGCGGCTCGACTTTCCGCGTTTTTCTCCCCTTTCAGCCGGTGGTGGCGATTACACCCGGAAGAGTGGACAACGAGCCGGGCCAGGGCACCGTCTTGCTGGCCGACGCCAATGGCGCCACCCGGCCCTTGATCGCCGCACAGTTGGCCCGCCATGGCTACCGGGTTGTGGAAACCGCGACCGTGGAACAAACCGTGGCGGCGGCCCACGCTGGGGTGGAAGCCATCCTGCTGGACACATCGCTGGACGGGATGAACGGCTGGGAGATTCTGCCCCTCCTGCGCCAGTTGGACCCCGAAGCCCGCACGCCGGTCGTTCTGCTGAGCGTGATGAACGAGCAAAGTCCGGCAGAGTCTGCCCGGCCTGGCAGAGGGATGGGTCAACAAGCCGCTGGAAGAAGATCAGTTGCTGGGCGAGTTGGCCCGGGTGCTTTCGATTCCGGGAGAAAAGGCCCGCGTGCTGGTGGTGGAAGACGACGTCGACCTGGCGCGTATGATTGGCGAGGTCTTTGCGCGCGACACCATCGAAGTGGAGCTGGCGCACACCCGGCAGGAGGCGCTGGACGCCTGTTTTGCCTTCCAGCCCAGCCTGCTGGTGCTGGACATCGGGCTGCCGGACGGGGACGGTTTCAATGTGGTGGATTGGCTGCGTCAGCATGAGACGCTGGCGGCCCTGCCGCTGGTGGTCTACTCTGGCCGCGAACTTACAGCGGTGGAGCGCCGCCAGCTCACGCTCGGACCCACGCACTTCCTGACCAAGGCGCGCGTGCAACCGCAACAACTTGAGGCGCTGGTACTGACCATGCTGCGCAGCTCGCGTCAGATGGAAGATGCGAAGCGCCCGGCAGCGGCCGTTCGCGACGTGTAGCGCCGAGCCATTTGCACATGGGAAAACCGGCCTGTTCCGATAAAGGTCCGCGCGACTGAAATTGCAACAGGCCGAACTGGACATCCAGACGGGCCGGGGAGAAGATGAAGCCATGTCGCACCGCATTCTTATCATTGACGACGAAGACGACATCCGCGAAGTGGCCGCACTGAGCCTGGAGACGGTGGCGGGGTGGGAGGTGCTGGTGGCCAACTCCGGGGCTCAGGGCCTGGCGCGCGCCATTGAGCAAAAGCCCGACGCCATCCTGCTGGATGTGATGATGCCGGGCATGGATGGTCCCTCGACCTTTCGCGAATTGCGCAAAAATCCGGCCACGGCCCGCATCCCGGTGATTCTGCTGACCGCCAAGGTGCAGGCCTCCGATCAGCGCGCTTTTGCCGACCTGGGCGTGGAGGCGGTGCTGTTCAAACCCTTCGACCCAATGACACTCTCTACGCAGATCGCCGGCGTGTTGGGCTGGAATTGAGGGGTATCCCATGGACCCCATGGAAAAGGCCGCACTGGATGGAGCCCTGGACCGCATGTGGGCCCAGTTTCTGCCCTTGATGCTCGAGCGGGTGGCGATTCTTGAAGCTGCCGCAAGAGCCTTCGCCTGCGGCCAGCTTTCGCTCGAACAGCACGAGGCGGCCAACACCGCCGCACATAAGCTGGCCGGCGTACTGGGCACCTTCAACCTGACCAGGGGCACGGTTCTGGGGCGCGAGTTGGAGATCATGTACTCCCGCGACGGCGGGCCCGACCCTGCGCTGGGCGCACAGCTTGCCTCAATTGCCGCCGAGCTGCGCAGCATTGTTGAAAACCGGAAATAAGCCCACCAATTACACTTTGGACAAGTGAAGAGGAAAGAACCATCTGCGCCGCAGCTCGCCCTCAGTTTTGAGGAGCCGCAGTATACCCGCCGCATCTGGCCAGTGCGCGAGCTGGTGGGTCAGGCGCGCGAGCTGGTGGAACGGGCCTATGGCGACGTGTGGGTGGAGGGCGAAATCTCCAATTACCGTCCCGCTCCTTCCGGCCACCTCTACTTCACACTGAAGGATGCCGACGCGCAATTGCCCGTCGTTCTCTTCCGCCGTCAGGCCATGCTGTTGCGCTTCCGGCCTGAGGACGGGCTGCATGTGCTGGTGCGCGGCAAGGTCAGCGTCTATGAACAGCGCGGCCAGATGCAACTGGTGGCAGAAACCATGGAACCGGTCGGCGCCGGGTCGCTGCAACTGGCCTTCGAGCAACTGAAGGAGCGGCTCAAAGCCGAAGGGCTGTTTGACGCCGAGCGCAAGCAGCCGCTGCCCGCCTTTCCGCGTACCGTGGGGATTGTCACGTCGCCCACCGGCTCCGTCATCCGGGATTTTCTCAACATTGTGAACCGGCGTCACTCCGGCCTCAGCGTGCTGGTGTATCCCGTCTCCGTGCAGGGCGATTCCGCCGCAGCCGAGATCGAATCCGCCCTGAACGAACTGAATTCCTCGGAGCTGGTGGACGTGATTGTTCTGGCGCGTGGCGGCGGTTCGCTGGAAGACCTTGCGGCCTTCAACAGCGAGCGGGTCGCACGCGCAATTGCATTGAGCAGCCTCCCCGTTGTTTCCGCTGTAGGACATGAGACCGACTTCACCATCTCCGATTTTGTCGCCGATCTGCGCGCTCCCACGCCCTCTGCCGCGGCCGAGCTCATCACCGAGGCCCAGCACAAGATCGCCGAATACCTGGCCAGCCAGGACCACCGCCTGGAACGCGCCGCGCGCTTTCAGCTTCTTCATGCTCGCCAGTTGCTCGCGCACTTGCCGGCCGCCAACGCCGCAGGACGCATGACCGCGCTCCTCCATCGCCTGGCGCAGCGCCTTGACGATTTCAGCTTCCGCCTGGAGGCCGCAGCACTCGCAACCCTTCGCCGGCAGCAGCTCCACGTTGCGGGGCTCACCGCCGCTGTGTTGCGACACGACCCGCGGCGGGGACTTGCCCAGGCCCGCGCAAGGCTGACCGCCTGCCGCACACGGCTCGACCGTTCGCTGGAGCTAGCGCTGCGCGCCTCCGCTGCCACCGTGAACGCCCTGGATGCGCGGCTGCACTCCCTCTCGCCGCTGGCCGTGCTCGATCGCGGCTACGCGCTGGTGCTGGATGCGCACGGCGGGCTGGTGCGCTCCACCGCGCAACTCGCAGCGGGCGACACCGTGACCACGCGCCTCAGCGACGGCTCCTTCAGGAGCCGCGTGGAGAACGTCGCAAAGGGCAAGAAGTGATATGAGCATGCAAGTTCCCGAGGTTGCCGAATGATGAATGCCAAAAACCGAGTTATCCTCTCTGGCCTCCTTCTGTTCTTGCTCTGTGCCGCCGTGCTATTTCACTTTGCTTCGAAGAACTCCGCACGGAACCCGGCGATTACGCAGATGAAGGAGATTCAGGTCCTTGCAAAAACCGATCCCATGGATCCGGTTGCACTGTCGCCGGATGGGATTCTTGTGGCGCACGCCGGCACCGGCTTCGGGCCAACCCCGGTGTACGACGGAAAGACCATCGATGTGCGCGAAGTCAGCTCGTCCAGGCAAGTGGCAAGCTTTCAAGTGCTGGGGACAGAGACCACCGCCAGCAGCAGCGCACCCGCGGCGAGCACGCGTGACGCCAGGGCGATCACGCAGCTTCAATTCTGCAACCAGGGAAGTTATCTGTTGGCCATCGATCGCGCTGAACATATCCATGTCTTTGACACGCGCACCAATCAACTGCGAACCACGATCGATCTGAATCCCCTGGAGTATCCTCCTCCCGCGGAGATTATGGCCCTGCGGCAAAGCAAACACAACATCGACTACAACGGAAGATCGGGCGGTTTGCACTTTGTTGCCTGCGCCGCCAATGGACCGGTCGCCGCGTTCTTTATCGACTACGACATGGGGCTGGGCGGCATCAAGATCTTCAACCTGGATACCGGCGCCCCGCTTCCAGGCTCTGAAGGCATTCCCATGCTGGACTCCGTCGAAGGCATCGCGGTTTCTCCGCTGGGAACGAGCATCGCGATTATCCGCGAAGTACACGATGCCCAGTTTGAGCCAGGCGGCTATTTCGACCACGCTGTTATCCTCATCGATTCCAAGACGGAGCGGGTGATAAGAACTATAAGACTCGTAGCCGGTGACAATCACAACACCAGCCCAATTTCATTTGCCGGGGAATCGACGGTGGCCGTGCAGCTCTTGCCATCCAAGCCGGGCCCTTGCGCGGTCAGCGGGCCATTCTGCCTTGGTCAAGGGGCATCCGTGCACTTCTTCGATGTTGGCACTGGGGCCGATGTGCAGACGATTGCCGATCCGCAGGCGGATGATTTCTTCTTGTGGGGAATGTCGGCGGATGGGCGCACGATGCTTGCCTATACAGGGAGATCGTACATCTGCACATCCTGCAACAAGGGGACAGGGCAGAAAAAGATTGAAGATGCGCGATTCACGCTTTGGAATCGCCAAACTGGAAAACCCATTGCTCAATCGCCCAGCCTCACCATCGTTCACCACGAATGCCCGTGGTACAGGTTCACCATTGGCTCCTGCACCAGCTTCGATGAGACTCCGGTGCTGGCCATGAGCCAATCGGGAAACGCCGTGATTGCGTCCTTCACCAGCGGGGGTGAGCCGGTGAAGGTGTACCCCCTGCAAATGAACTAACATCTAAAGAACACTAAAAGTGAGCCTATGACCGCGACCAACGCACGCAAGCTCTTCGGTACCGACGGCATCCGCGCCGTCGCAGGGGAAAAACCCCTCGATGCAACCACGATTTTTGCCTGCGGCCTGGCCCTCGGCCACTCGCTCAAAACCGCGCAGCCCAAGGTGATCCTGGGCCGCGACACGCGCGAGTCCAGCCCTTGGATCGCTGCCATGCTGGCCGCCGGACTGCGTCAGGCGGGAGCGCGGGTCGAGAGCGCGGGCATTGTGCCCACACCGGCCGTGGCCTTTCTGGCGCGCACCCATGGCTTTGATGCCGGCGTCGTCATCTCTGCCTCGCACAATCCCTGGCAGGACAACGGCATCAAGCTCTTCGGCGGCGACGGCTTCAAGCTGGCCGACGCGGTGGAGTTGGCGATGGAAGACGAGATCCTCCATCACGCCGCCAACGACATTGCCCCCGATCCCGCTTCCCTGCCCCCGATGGAGGACGACGCTGCCCTTCAGGCTGACTACATTCAGTTTTTGATCGACTGCGTGCCTGGGCTGTCACTCAGCGGGTTGCGCATCGTGGCCGACTGCGCCAACGGAGCAGCGGCAGCGGTTGCGCCGGAGTTGTTCCGCCGGCTCGGCGGCGAAGTGACGCTGCTTAACATCGCTCCCGACGGGCGCAACATCAACGCCGGCTGCGGCGCGCTGCACTCGGCCGTTGTCGCGGCGGAGGTGGTTGCGCGCGGCGCGGAACTCGGCCTCACCTTCGACGGCGACGCCGACCGCTGCATGTTGGCCGGCGCAAAGAACAACGTCATCAACGGCGACGCGATTCTGCTGATGGCGGCGCGCGACTTGAAGGCGCGCGGACTGCTGACCGGCGACCTGGTTGTGGCCACCACCATGTCGAACATGGGCCTGGAAGCGGCGCTCAAGCGCAGCGGCATCAAGATGCTGCGCGCGCCGGTGGGCGATCGCTACGTGCTGGAACAAATGCTCGAGCACAACGCCGCGCTGGGCGGGGAGCAGTCCGGACACATCCTGCTGCCGCATCTGGCCACCACTGGCGACGGGCTGCTGACGGCACTCGTGGTGCTGGATTTGATTGCGCGCAGCGGCAAGAGCATCGACGAATTGACCGCGGACTTGAAGGTCTTTCCACAGGTCATCGTGAATGTGAAGGTGCGCGAGCGCAAACCGCTGTTGTCGATCCCGACGGTAGCCGCCGCCATCCGCGCCGCCGAAGAAGAGTTGAAGGATTCAGGGCGCGTGGTGATTCGCTACAGCGGCACTGAAGCCCTGGCGCGCGTCATGATCGAAGCCGAAAGCAAAGAGATCATGCGCCTGCACTCGGACGCCATCGCCGACGCCATTCGCGCGGAGTTGGGAGTCTAAAGCGGTTCCCCAATCGATATACCCAGAGACCACTGAAATCAAGCGGCATTTTTCTCAAGAGAATGCCCCCCTGCACGATGCCTGCATGGGTAAGTGAATTGTGGAATCGCTCTGGTATTCTGAGTCCATAGTCCGCCAAACAAATACACCGTCATCCTGAGCGAAGCAGTCCGCGTACTTTGCAGGCTGCGCAATCGAATGACCTGCATTCCGTCGCCCCGGCTCGCAGTCCATTCTGGCCGGATCGATAGGAGAGGCGGAGGCCCGATGCTACTGATCGTTTTCACGATTTCGATGTTTGTCAGCGCGACCCTGTTGTTTCTAGTCGAGCCCATGCTGGCCAAGATGGCGCTACCCATGCTGGGCGGTACGCCCGCGGTATGGAACACCTGCCTGGTCTTCTTTCAGATGGTCTTGCTGGCCGGATATCTGTACGCCTACGCGTCCACCAAGTGGCTGCAGCGCCGCACGCAGATCGCCTTGCATCTCTGCCTTGCGTTCGCCGTGCTTGCCGTGCTCCCCATGCACATTCCCGCCGACTGGGAGCCGCCCGCGCAGTCCAATCCGGTGCTGTGGATGCTGGCCATGCTTTCGGTTGCCGTGGGGCTGCCGTTCTTCCTGCTCTCAAGCTCCACGCCCATGCTGCAGCGCTGGTTTGCGCAGACCGGGCACAGATCCGCAAAGGACCCCTACTTTCTTTACGCGGCCAGCAACGCGGGCAGTCTGGTAGGCCTGCTGGGCTATCCGTTGCTCGTAGAGCCCGCGCTGCGCCTGAGTGCGCAAAGCCGCTGGTGGAGCTTTGGCTACATGCTGTTCATCGCGTTGACGGCAGCTTGCGCCGCGCTGGCATGGCGAGCCCGCTCCACGGCTCCAGCAGCCGATGCTGAGGACGAACAAACCCAAGAAGGCACAACGGCCGCCCCGTGGCGCGAGCGGTTGCGCTGGATCGCGCTGGCATTCGTTCCCTCCAGCCTGATGATGGGTGTTACCACCGCGCTCACCACCGATGTTCCCGCGATTCCGCTGTTCTGGGTCTTGCCACTGGCCTTGTACCTGTTGAGTTTTGTGCTGGTATTCGCGACGCGCCCGCCGATCTCTCATCCCTGGCTGGTGCGCAGATTACCCTTTCTCATTCTTGTGACGCTCTACCCGGCTCTCTCCAAAACGCAGCTTCCGTTAGCCGCCACTTTTCTGTTGTATCTCTCAACGCTCTTTGCCGTCGCCCTGGTTTGCCACGGTGAACTGGCCCACGCCCGTCCGGGGACCGCGCGTCTCACTGAGTTCTATCTCTGGATCTCAGTTGGCGGCGTGCTGGGCGGCATCTTCAATGCGCTGATTGCGCCGGTGGTCTTCTCCACGGTGGCGGAGTTCCCCCTCGCGCTGATCTTCGCTGCACTGCTGCGGCCGCCCATCGACCAGACCGCCTCCAGCCGCGCAGCCGCGGCCAAGGCCCGGCGCAACGACCTCCTGCTGCCCATCGCTCTCGGTCTTTGCATGACCGTGGTAATCCTGACGCTGGCGCATTTCGGATTCAAACCAAGCCGCCCCCTCAACATTGCGCTCTTCGGCTACTCGATGGTCTGGTGTTTGAGCTTTGGCAATCGCCCGCTGCGTTTTGCCGCGGGAGTTGCGGCGCTGGTCAGCGCGAGCCTTCTCTACACCGGGCCGTATGGGCAATTCATGCACACCGAGCGCAGTTTCTTCGGCGTCTTGCGCGTGGCCAACGACCCAGCGCACGATCTTCGCTTTCTCTACCACGGCGTGGTCATCCACGGCACACAGAGCACCGAGCCCACGCGCAGCCGCGAACCGCTGGCCTACTATACGCGCTCGGGCCCTGCGGGCAGCATTCTGCGCGTCCTTCAGAACAAGACGATTTCAGATGGAACTGGCGGCCTGCGCAAACCAAGCTGGGCCGTCGTGGGCCTGGGAGCGGGCGCCATGGCCTGCTACCGGCAGCCCGGCGAGTCGCTCACCTTCTACGAGATCGACCCGGCCGTCAAGCGCATCGCCTCTGACCCGCGCTACTTCACCTTCCTCAGCCAATGCGCGCCACAGGCGCAAACTGTTTTGGGTGACGCGCGGCTCGAATTGCGCGGCGCGCAAGACGCAAGCTACGACTTGATTGTTCTGGACGCCTTCAGCGGGGATTCTATCCCCATGCACCTGCTCACCAGGGAAGCTATCGCTCTCTACTTGCGCAAACTGGCGCCGGGCGGCATACTGGCATTCCACATCAGCAACAACCACCTGGACCTTGCCCCCACGCTGGCCGCATTGGCCCGCGATGCCGGTCTGGTCTGCTTCGTTGACGACGATACCGTGGTTCCGCAATCGGAGCTCGACGCGGGAAAGATGCCTTCGAAGTGGCTGGCGATGGCGCGCAACCGCACAAATTTGGGCGGTCTCGCAACAGACCCTCGCTGGACGGCTATCGAAGCGCGCCATGAAACGAAGGTGTGGACGGACGATCACTCCGATTTGATGTCGGTCATCAAGTGGCGCTGAAGAAATGGGGCCTCCCAGGTCTCGCTCTTGATACCCGTGAATGCAGCAACCCCAAGCGCCCCTTCAGCAACACCGCATCTTCACCGCCCCATCCTGTTCCGGCGGGCCAAAGGCTTCCTGCGGAATCGGCTCGCCGTGCAGGGTTCTCCAAATACGCCGGCCCGCGTCGCCCGCCACCAGAATCACACCAACGATGAAGATCGCCATCAGTGTGGAATCGAGATAGCCTTGAAATTCCTTGCCAGGCGTCTGTGTTAGCGGCCAGAAAATGTTCTGGATCGAAAGCACACCGGCGGTCACCGTGGTGATGCCCACAAAGATAGCCGGTAGGGCCGTGAACCAGGCTGCCTTCACTTTTCCCATGTTCACCAGAAACACTGAAGTTACCGCCAGCGCAATCGTCGCCAATAACTGATTACCTGTGCCGAAGAGCGGCCAGATGGTAGAGATATTCCCGGTATAAATCAGGTAACCCCAACTTAGGACGACCAGCGCCGCAATCAGCGCTCCGGCTGGGATGGACTTCTGATTGCCGAGCGGCTTGTAAGCCTTACCCAGCAACTCGTGCAGAACGTAACGGGCCACCCGCGTGCCAGCGTCCACCGTGGTGAGGATGAAAAGCGCCTCGAACATGATGGCATAGTGATACCAGTAACCGATCAGCTGGTTCATCCCCGGAATGCCGCGGAAGATTTGCGCCATGCCCACGGCCAGCGAAACAGCGCCGCCGGTACGTCCCGCCAGATTCTCACCTACGGCGCGGCAAAAGTAATCCAGATTGACCGTGTGCAATCCGAGCTTGGCGAAGACCGCAGGCGCTGTGTTGATGGCAAAGTAGTCGCCCGGCGCCATGGAGCAAGCGGCGATGAGAGCCATGACGCCGACCAGCGATTCGGCCAGCATGGCGCCATAGCCGATGAAGCGCGCGTCTGTTTCCTTGTCGAGCATCTTGGATGTGGTGCCGGAAGATACCAGCGAGTGAAAGCCGGAGATGGCTCCGCAGGCGATGGTCACGAACAGGAATGGAAAGAGATTGCCCTTGATGATCGGCCCGCCGCCATGGATAAAATTTGTCACGGTTGGAAATTGAATTGCCGGATGCACGATGAAGATGCCTAGAATCAGTGCCGCGATGGTGCCCAGCTTCACATAGGTCGAGAGGTAGTCGCGCGGAGTGAGCAACAGCCACACCGGCAAGGTAGAAGCGACGAACCCATAGGCAGCCAGCAGCAGCGTGATTTGATGTGGCGTGAAAGTGAGCAGGCCGGCCCAACTGGAGGCGGCCACAAAATGCCCGCCCACGAGCGCGGCCATCAGCAGCGTGACGCCCGCGATGCTGGGCACTCCGACGCGAATCTTTCCGCCCGGCCCCTTGAACATGTACACCCCCATGCCCAGCGCGATGGGGATGGTCATGCCGATGGTGAATACGCCCCAGGGACTGGCGGCCAGAGCATTTACGACCACGATTCCCAGCCCGGCCAGCGTGACCAGCAGAATGAAGAGAACGGCAATCATGGCCACGAGACCCGCAAACGGACTGATCTCAGTGCGCGCGATCTCGGCGAGCGATTTGCCCTTGTGCCGCACCGAGGCCACAAGGACCGTGAAGTCCTGCACCGCGCCCGCAATCACCGCACCCGCCACCAGCCAGACCAGGCCAGGCGCAAAGCCGAATTGCGCGGCAAGCGTTGGCCCGACCAGCGGACCGGCCCCCGCAATCGCCGCGAAGTGATGACCGAAGAGAACCCACTTGGGCGTCGGAGAATAGTTCTGTCCGTCCTTGTAGGTGTGCGCAGGGGTAGTGCGGAGATCGTTCAGAACCAGCACTTTGGCGGCCAAAAACGCGCTGTAATAACGATAGGCCAACGCATACACACAAAGGACAACAATGAGAACCACCAACGTGTTCATCTTTTCCTCCAACTGAAGCCAGGTCTGAATCCGATACACAATCCTACGGTGCGAAATGCAACTCTCTCTACCAGAGTGTATGAAATCGTGCAGAGAAAAAACCGCTTCAGTCAGCGCAAAATCCCACTTTATGATGCTCGACGGTCCGATCCGCCGGCAAGGCGGCAGGCGTGACATAAGTCATAGATATCCCGGCGCGGAATCGCTAAGCTCGTAATCTGGAAGGACAATGCAGCCATGAACAGCGAGCTGAAAGCGGCAGGCGCCGCGAACGGAAAGAAGCACTTCGTTCGCCGCGCAGAGACAGACAACTCGCAGCGCATCCGGCGGATTGTGCAATGGACCTTTGTGGCGCTGAACGCCTGGCTGGGTGCGCAGTTCTTTCTCTGGGTTCGCTACTTCGAACGCGCTGGCCAGGGGCTGTACGTACCGCGACCGGCCGGCGCCGAGGGCTGGCTGCCCATCGCCGGCTTGATGAACTTCAAGTCCTTCCTGCTCACCGGGCGCGTACCTGCGATTCATCCGGCGGCCATGGTACTCTTCGTGGCCTTTGTGCTGATGAGCCTGCTGTTGAAAAAAGCTTTCTGCTCCTGGCTGTGCCCCATCGGCACTCTCTCGGAATATCTATGGAGACTTGGGAAAACGATCTTCGGGCGCAATCTGCGCCTTCCCCGGTGGGCCGACATTCCGCTGCGCGGCCTGAAATATTTGCTGCTGGGCTTCTTTGTCTTCATCATCGGCTCCATGTCTGCCGAGACGATTCAGAGCTTCATGCAAACGCCCTACGGTCTGATCGCCGATGTGAAGATGCTGAACTTCTTCCGCAACATGGGAACGACCGCGATAATCGTCATTGCACTGCTGGCGCTGCTCTCCACGTTGGTTGAAAACTTCTGGTGCAGATATCTCTGCCCTTACGGCGCGCTGATGGGGCTGGTTTCGCTGCTGAGTCCGATGAAGATTCGCCGCGACGCCGATGCCTGCATCGATTGCGGAAAGTGCGCCAAGGCTTGCCCCGCGAATCTCCCTGTCGACCGCCTGGTACAGGTTCGCTCAGTGGAATGCACGGGCTGCATGGCGTGTGTTGGAGTTTGTTCGGCGGATCATGCCTTGCAATTTGCACTGCCGCCGAGACGCAACGCAGCCCATGCGGCCCGCTGGTTTCGCCGCAGCGCGAGCCCGTTGGCCGTGGCCGGAATTCTGGCGGGAATTTTCTTCGGATTGGTTCTGTTTGCAAAGGCGACCGGTCACTGGCAGACCACACTGCCTCGCGCCGTGTATCAGGAACTGGTGCCCCACGCAAATGATGCCAGCCATCCGGATGTGGAGTAGAGACTGTCGCTAGAGATCGCGCCAGTTGGCGCCAAAAGCCAGATCGGCCACCAGCGGAACGTCAAGCTGAACCACGCCTTCCATCTCCGTGCGGACCAGCGCATCGATCTCCGCGGTCTCCTCAAAGGGAACTTCAAAGAGCAGTTCGTCATGCACCTGCAACACCATGCGCGTCTCGAGTTTGCGCTCGGTGAGCTTGCGATCGATCTGGATCATGGCCAGCTTGATGAGGTCGGCGGCCGTGCCTTGCAGCGGCGTGTTGATGGCCGTGCGCTCGGCGAATCCGCGCTGATTGGGGTTGCGGCTCTCGATGTCGGGAATGGGCCGGACGCGGCCGAAGAGCGTGCGTACCGAGCCGCTCTTGCGCGTTGCTTCTAGTGTTTGTTCGATGAACGCCTGCACGCCCGCATAGCGCGCGAAATAGCGCTCGATATAGGCCTTCGCCTCGGCTTGCGGAATTCCCAACTGCGTAGCCAAACCGAAGGCCGAGATGCCGTAGACGATGCCGAAGTTCACGGCCTTGGCGCGACCGCGCGTCTCCTTGTCCATCTCCGCGGCGGGCACTCCAAAAACCTCGCTGGCCGTGAGCGTGTGAATATCTTCGTTGCTCTGATATGCGCGCACCAGCAGTGGGTCGCCGCTGAAGTGAGCCAGCAGCCGCAGCTCGATCTGCGAATAATCCGCGGAGAGAAGCTGCGTGCCGGGCGCGGCGGTGAAGGCGGCGCGAATCTCGCGGCCCAGCTCCGTGCGAATGGGAATGTTCTGCAAGTTCGGGTTGGTTGAGGAGAGGCGTCCGGTGGCGACCGCGGCGGCGTTGAAGGTGGTATGCACGCGCGACTGCGCATCAGCCAACTGCGGCAATGCATCGATGTAGGTCGATTTCAACTTCGATAAGTGGCGAAACTCCAGAACCAGGCGGGGAACTTCATGCTTCTCCGCAAGGAATTCCAGCACATCTTGCGCGGTAGAAACGGACTTGCTCTTTCCTCGCGCGGCCGGCGCGGGCAGGCCCAGATGCGTGAAGAGCACTTCGCCGAGCTGCTTGGGCGAGTTGATGTTGAAGCGGCGTCCGGCCAGCTCGAAGATGCGCTCGCCTACGCGGCTTAGCTCGATGGCGAAGCGCGTGGAGAGTCCGGCGAGCACGTCGAGATCGATGCGCACGCCTGCCCGCTCCATGCGGAATAGAACGGGGGCAAGCGGCAGATCGAACTCCTCATAAATACGCGTCACGCAGGCTTTCTCGCACTCCGCGCGCAACGCGGGAACCAGCGCGCGAATCGCCGCCGCGCCCGCGGCAAGCGTGGAGGGCGCAGGCTGTCCGCTGCGCGCCGCCACGTCGGCCAGCGACTGCGTCGAGTGCGTGGGGTTGAGGGCGTACGAGAGCAGCATGGTGTCGTCCACCGCGCCGCGCAATTCGATGCCTTGCGCAGTGAGCAGATGCAGCGCCGACTTCCAATCGTGCGTCTGTTTGCTGACCCCGGCAAATTCCAGTAGGGTACGCAGTTCCGCAGTCAGCGGCAGGCGCAAAGCCGTTGCGGGATCGGCGCAAACGCCGATAGCGAAGCTGGCCTGCTTCTCGGCAGCCTCCGCCACATCGAGCAAAGACATCGACTGGTGCGCGTCGTCTTCCGCCTCCGGCTTGGGCGGGACCATATCGAGCGCGAAGGCAAACCCATGCGCGCGCGCGGCTGCGTAAAATGCGGCGCTCTGCTCTGGCGTTGGCTCCTCGATTAGTTCGATTACCGGCGCACTCTCGGATGGCGAGAGCTCGCGCAGCATCGAGGTGAATTCAAGCTCGGTGAAGAGCTCGCGGCAGGCTTCGAGGTCGGGCGCCTGGGTCTGCATCGCGGCCAGATCCAGCGCCAGCGGCACATGGCAATCAATTGTGACAAGCTCCTTCGATAAAAGGACAGAGTCCCGATTCTGTTCGAGCGATTCGCGATAGGTCTTGCGCTTGACCTCGGCGGCGCGGTCGAGCACCGCTTCGACGGTTCCGAATTCGAGAATCAGATCCACCGAGCCCTTGTCGCCGATGCCCGGCGCGCCGGGAATGTTATCCACCGCATCGCCGCGCAGAGCCATCACATCCACCACCTTCTCCGGCGGCACGCCCAGCACTTCAAGCACCTTGGCGGGGTCGAGAATCAGGTTATCCTTCTGCGGGTTGAGCATCTTCACGCGTGGAGTGACAAGCTGCATCATGTCCTTGTCGCCGCTGACGATGAAGACCTCATGATCAAGCTCCGCGGCCTCGCGGGCCAGGGTGCCAATCACATCGTCGGCCTCGAAGCCCTCGGCCTCCAGGATGGGAATGCGCAGCGCTTCAAGCGCGCGGCGGATGTAGGGAATCTGGCGGCGCAAATCCTCGGGCATCGACTCGCGATTGGCCTTGTAGCCGTCGTACGTGACCTCGTCGAAGCTTTGCGTTTTGCCGTTCCATTTGCGCAGCGGCCCCATGGTGCGGGCGCGCTCGTCGCGGAAGACCTCGCCCGAGACGTCGAAGACCGCGGCAAAGTAGAGCGGCGCAAAATCCTGGCGCAGCTTCTTGATCATGTTCACAAAGACGAAGATGGCCGCCGTGGGCAGCCCGCCGCGCGTGGACATGGGACGCGAACGCTGCATCGCGTGGTAGGCGCGGAAGATGAACGACATGGTGTCGAGCAGGAAGACGGGCGGTTTGGAGGAGTCTGTCACGGTACAGAGTGTAACAGGGGGGACCAGCGGAGGTCAGACAAGGGCAATTCTGTTGACAAGGGGCACTGTTGCCATCTGCAAGGTGCCTGCTAATCATGTCGCGGCCATGCCTTCAACAAGGAGGGAAAAGCCCTGCGCAATCCGGAGGCCAATTTGTAAGGCGGCCCCTCGACCAAGGAAGAAGAGCCGTCATATTCTTGCTGTGGACTTCCGTGCCCCAACCATTCCGAGCTTTCCTGCGGAATGGGTGGGAGACCCACAAAATTATGGTCTACACAATTTATGAGAACGCTCAGGCGGATGGCGCGCAGTAGAGCTCGGCAGCCATGGCAGCGAGTTTAGCAATGGTGTTCATGTTGCGCGCCGTTCCGTCTCGCGCAGCCGGAATCTTGAGCCGCGAATTCCCCATGCCGTTTCCATAGTGGACGTAGATTTCGCGCAGACCCAGGTGCAGTTGTTCCCCTTCTTGCTTCGAGACCGTTTGCAGAGCATCGGAGGCCGGAGGCCCATCGAGAAAGAAAGCAACTGTACGGTTGCCCGGCATTTCAGAAAACGGGTTACCGGAGAGAACGGCGGCCATCTCAGCGGCTGTGCGCACGAGTACGTGTATGTGTTTTCCAGCGTATTTGACCAACGCCGCCTCAAGTGCAGCTTTGATCCGAGCTTCGGTCCAGTCGGATTGAAAGACTACATTGCCACTGGCGATGTAGGTGCGAACGGAATGGAAGCCGGCCACTTCGCACATGGCCTTGAGGTCGGTCATCTTGACCTTTCCAGTGCCAAGCACATTGACGGCGCGAAGAAGAGCAATGTACGCGGTCATGTCTCCCCTCAGTCCGTCCGAAGTCAACAGATCATTCGTTTGCAGTTTTGATGCATCGCCCGCTGCCAAGGGCTGCTTCGCCATCTCTCAACCGCCTTCAGGTCCAGAATCCTTCGGCACAGGCAGCGCCTTGCGCAAACGCCGCTCCTCGATCTTCCTGAGCTCTTCGCGGAATATCTTGGGCTTGGCCGGTTCCAGGGAGTCCGCGACAGCTTTGCGGTAGCCCCGGAAATACACGACGTACACCACAGCCAGCGAGCAGCCAATGCCAAACAGGAATCCAAAGCCGAGGCCGAGCACGACGGAGAGTGCAAAGTCGTTCATTCTTCCGGCTCTCCTTCGAAAGCCGCAAGCACCTCCAGTGGCAAAGGGGCATCGAAGTCGTCGGCTATCTTGATTTTCCCCTTTAATTGCCCGAAACGGAGGGGGCATTTGCGGATAATCGAAGCCGATTTCGAATCCAAACGCCGAACCGGCCTGTCGAGATAATCGGTATCGTAAAGAACGCCGTCGCGGAAATCTTGATCCTCCACGTTTAGGAACTGATGGTCTGTCAACCAGATGCCTTCTTCGGGCCTAACCTTGTGGAATCGCAGACAGGCTAGATCGTAATGCAAGTAGTAGACGCGAAAACGCTCCCTAGGATAATCCTGTTTGAGCTTTGTGGCCCACATGCGCGCCATCGCCTCGCCCAACTGTTTTGCCAACATAAAATCCGGATGGTCTTCCTGGATTTTCGGCTCAACCACGTCGGGATCTGCGGACGCTCCTTCCTCGGCCAATTCTTCGTAGGCCAAGCTCTGGAATTCATCGAACATATGTGTATGGTTAACAAACAGTTCCCAATCCGTCCGGGTCCCAGAATCCGGCCCGGTGGTTGATTCGTCTACCTGAAATGCAACGAATACACAGCCATCGCGCTCGACAAAATCAGGCCAGAGGCGCGTACGAACCCAATCCACGGTCTCGATCGAATGCTGCCTCATTGGGACCTCCCCTTACACCGCCACGGTAAAGCTGTCTTCTGTGCGCGTCACCGCTTTGTAGAGAGTGTCGCGCTCGACGGGGATGCGTCCGGCCTCAGTAATCAGGCGGCAGAGTTCCTTGCGCGTCATGCCCTGGGGCGTGGTGGCGCCGGCATCGTGGTAAATCTTCTCTTCCACCACCGTGCCGTCCAGGTCGTCGGCACCGAAGCGCAGCGCGATCTGCGCGATT
Source organism: uncultured Acidobacteriaceae bacterium (assembly GCA_963839155.1). Classification (GTDB taxonomy): domain Bacteria; phylum Acidobacteriota; class Terriglobia; order Terriglobales; family Acidobacteriaceae; genus Telmatobacter. The sequence continues at coordinate 98,435 of CAWITY010000011.1, read as the reverse complement.
TTGGGCGTCAGCATCTGCCAGTAGGCCTTGATATGCGGAAAGTTATCCAGCAGCAAGCGGCTGACGGCAACCTGGCGAATGTCGGTCAGTCCCGTGGAGGCAGGCAGGTGATCGAGCGCCGTGTTGTCCGGGTGAAAGGCCAGCGGAATGAAAGTCTGGAAACCTCCGGTGTCGTCCTGCACGGCGCGAAGCTTGAGCAGATGGTCTACGCGGTCCTCGTCGCTTTCTATATGCCCATAGAGCATGGTGGCGTTGGACTTGAAACCTAGTTTGTGGGCCAGGCGCGCGGTGGTGAGCCACTCCTCGCCGTCGATCTTGTGGTCGCAGATGATGGAGCGGACGCGCGCGGCAAAGATCTCCGCGCCGCCTCCCGGCATGGAGTCCACGCCGGCCTCGCGCATCTTGATCAGGGTCTGCTCGATGGTGAGTTTGGCGCGCCGGGCCAGGTAGGCCACTTCGACCATCGTGAACGCCTTCACGTGCACCTTGGGGAAGCGCTGCTTGAGCCCTTTGACCAGATCGAGAAAGTACTCCAGCGGCAAGTCGGGGTGCAGTCCGCCAACAATGTGGAACTCGGTGACCGCCTCGGAATAGCCCGAAGCCGCCGTATCCCATGCCTCTTCAAGCGCCATGGTATAGCCGGCCGCGTCGCCCTTCTTGCGCCCGAAGGCGCACAGACGGCAGTTGGCCACGCAGACGTTGGTCGGATTGATGTGGCGATTGACGTTGAAGTAGGTCACGTCGCCGTGCATCCGCTCACGCACATGGTTGGCCAGCCAACCCACGGCCAACACGTCCGTCGAGCCGTAGAGCACCAGGCCGTCGTTCAAGTCCAGGCGTTCACCTGCCATCACCTTGGCGGCGATGGGCTCAAGCCGCGGATCGTACGTCTGGAAGGCGTGGCGTCGTGGGGCGTTTTGTGCGTGGGGAGCCGCTGTCTCAACCTGCATAGTTTCATGATACAGAATGCGGTGCGCCAGATCACCTTTGGCCGGCGTTTGCCCCCGCGCCCTGCGGCTCAACCAGTACCCCGTCATAGAGCGTCGCCGCCACCAGCCGCTCGCCTGCCGCGCGGATCAAGCCGATGCGGTAGCCCGTCTGCCACCACTTCCACTTCAGCGTCTTGGGCTCGATGGAGAATATCTGGTCGCTGGTTCGCGTGCTGACCAGCACCCTGTCCTGCCCGGCGTCGTAGTAGAGGTCGTCCACATCGCGGAAGGGCAGCCGCTCGATCCACAGCCACGTCTTGCCCAGATCGCGAGTAAAGTACACGCCCTCGCGCGCCCCGAGCCACAGCGTCCCATCCGCCGAAAACGCCACCCGGTGGATGCGCGTCAGCATCGTGGGAACCCCCATGGGCGTCCAGGTCATGCCGGAATCGCGGGAAAGGACCACTCCCTCTGGCCGCGCGGCCGCCATGGTCGCTCCGTGCGCGGATACTGACAGGTAGTCGCCCAAACCCATCACCGGGCCGCCCTGCCAACTGCTGCCCTGGTCCCGGCTGGTAAACAACCCCCCGCTGGTCGACGCCACCCACACGTCCCCTGAAAGGTCCAACGCTGTCACCCGGCTTTGCAGTTCGTGCACGGTGTCCTTGATGCGCTTCTCCACCGTGACCCGCTTGCCGTAGTGGGTTTCGGCAGCGGTCTTCACTAGGGTATTGGCAATCACGTTCTTCGCCGACCAGGTTGTCGTCTTACTGTCCAGCGCGAAGATGCCGTGGTTGGTTCCGGCCAGAACGGTTCCATCCTGGGCCTGCGCCATGGCAAAAACATCCAGCCCGTCCAGTCCCTCGCCGATATGATCCCAGCTTGCACCGCCATTGCCAGAAACGAAGACGCTGCCAAAGATCTTGTCGTTCACAACGCCCGCGAAGAACCTCGCAGGGTTGCCGCGGTCCACTAGCAGGGCCTCGACCTTGCGGCCTGAGAAGCCTTCGTTCGCCGGGACAAAGCTGGCCGCCCCATCTGTGCTCAAGAGGACGCCGCTGCGATCGGTGGCCAGAAGCACGCGATTCGTATCTTGAGGATCGACAAAAACGTCATTCACAATCACATCCGGCCCGGTCATGCGCTGGAAGCTCTTGCCGCCGTTTACCGTCTTGTAGAGCCCCTCGGTCGTACCGGCATAAACCACTTCGTGGTTCTCCGGGTCCTGCTTCAGCACCCGCGTGCGCCGGGCGGTCGATGGAATGCCCTGAATCTTGTGGAACAGTTCGCCGCCGTTCTCGCTCTTGTAAATCCCGCTGCATGCACTCAGGAAGGCGATCCTCGGCTTAGAGGGGTCCAGGATGATCGAGAAGACGTCGGAGTCGTCGATCAGGCCCTTCTTGATGTTCTGCCAACTGGCTCCGCCGTCGGTCGTCTTCCAGGGCAGGTGCCACGTGCCGGCATAAACAACATTCGTGTCCGTGGGGTCCACCGCCAACGACTCTATCTCGTGAATCTCCTGGCTCCCCGGCGGACTGATCAGCATCCAGGTCCTCCCCGCATCGCTCGAGCGGAAGACTCCGGCAAGCGTTCCCGCGAAGAGCATTCGCGGATTGGAAGGCGCCTGCGCCAGCGCCCGAATCGACTGGCCCCGCAGGCCCGCTACCGCGGTCCAGCTTCTGGCCCCATCATGGCTGGTCCACAACCCGCCGTCTGGACGGTCAACGGCCCAGGCAGCAACCAGAACATGTCTCGGATCTACCGGGTCCACAAGGATATGGTCCACAATCAGACCATCGAAGGAGTCCAGCTTGGAGAGACGGTGCCAGGAGACGCCGCCGTCCAGGGATTCGTAGATCCAGCTGTTGGTCGTACCCAGGTAGAGATGGTTCGGCTGTCCAGGAACCGCGGCAAACGCACGAGCGTCTCCGCCCGCAGGTCCAACAACGCTCCAGGGAGCCTGTGCCGGCAGCGTGGGAACTGCGAGACAAATCAGGAGGAAAAGTGCGATCCGCGCGGAGAATCTAGAAAGAAAAGACACACAAAGACTAGCTGGCAAACGATTCATGCAGGAAACAGGCTCCCAGAGCGCAAAACGAGTCGCAAAAAGACATGGGTAAGAACACAGGGGTGAAACTGAAGAGGCTGACCGGCTTGCCGGTCAGCCTCGGATCATCGCGGGAGGATTCTGTAAAGCTTGCTACGCCCCCAACGCAGGGAGCCCAGCGAAAGGTTCCGCCGGAGAGGCTGGCTTGCTGCCCGCCTCTCCGATGCCTTGCCGTACTTACTTGGTCGACGCCGCGGGCTTCTTGGCGTGGTGCTTCTCGGCCAGGGGCTTGCGCACGACCGGCTTCACCGCGGTCTCATCCACCGGGGTGGTTCCGGTTACGTCGTTGGCGAAGGTCGCGCCCGAGGGAACCAGGTAGTCTTCCACCGTCTGCCCATCGGCGGTGCCGGTCGCGACGCTGACGCGCGAGGCGTCAATGCCCTTCTCCGTCACCAGGTACTCCTTGGCGTTGACCGCGCGCTCGGCGGCCAGATCGACCACCTTGACGTGCTTGTTCTTCAAGGCGCGCTTCGCTTCCTTCGCCGTGGCGTCCTTCTCCTTGGCGTCCGACTGCCCACCACCACCGCCTTGGCGTCCGACTGCTTCTGCAGGTCCAGGGCAACCTCGTCCAGGCAGGCCTTGGCTTCGTTGTCCACACGCGTCGGACGCTTCTTGTCCTTGTCGAAGCGTGATCGAGCAAAGCGCCTGGGTGTGCGGAATCGGAGCCACATACGGAGCCAGTGATGGTCACGCTGGTGTTGGCCGTCGCCGTCTGGCCCTTGTCGTCGGAGACGTTGCAGGTGATGCCGACCGCGCCGGTCGGCGCGCCCGTGGAGGAGAAGGTAGCGCGTGGTGCCGCTGCCGCTCACCGTGCCCGCCGTGGCCGAGTAGCTGTAGGTCAGCGGACGGTTCTGCGGGCTCATGCCCGCTGCGGTGATGGTGCTGGTTTCGCCCGGCTTGATGGTGGTGGGGTTGGCCGAGCAGCTGATCGTCGGCGGCTCGAAGGCCTTGACCGTGAAGCTGGCCGTGCAGTCGGCAGACTTGCCAGGGCTTGAGGCCTTCCTTGCCCGGCTTGCCTTCCTTGACGCCGCACTTGACCGTGTAGCTGCCCGGAGCCAGTGAGCCGGTGGCCACCGTGGCCGTGGTGCCGGTGCCCGTCACGCCGGCGCCCGTCCAGATAGACCGCGTTCAGCTTGGGGTCCAGGCTGCCGGCCGTCGCGGTCACCGTGACCGGGTCGCCGGGGAAGATGGAGTTCGGGCTGGCCGAGCAGGCCAGTGTCACCGGCGGAGGAGGAGCGATCGATCCGATGTGGTAGACCAAGCCGGTGCTCAGACGCACCATGTTGAAATTGCCGCGTTGCGCCATGCCCCAATCTTCATGGGTGTACTGGTAGTCCGCCTGGAAGATGCGGATGGCCAGATGATGGTTGAACAGCGGGGTCTCGTAATCCATGCCGCCGCCAGCCGTGAGCACAAGGCCCCACTTGTTGGTCTGGGCATAGCTGCCGACGCTCTCCGCGCCAACCAGCGCGTGTGCAAATGGCGTAATATCCGCTGTGGGGTAGCGGAAGATCATGCCGCCGGATCCGCCTGCGAAATCGTCGTTCGGCGTGGTCTCATTGGCGTCGTTGTGCACGTCGCCTTCGCCTTGCACGCCCACATACTTATTGAAATAGCGGGATACGCTGCCCACCACGCCGTAGTTTACCGCCTTGTAGTTGAAACCGTTAACGCTCCCCTTGGGAGCCAGATAGCTGTAGCCCGCGAAAATATCCCATCTTGACGGGGAATCAGCCGCAGCGGCCTTTGCCGTTGACTTGGTCGCATCCTGCGCGGCCACGGTGAGCGACAAGCATGCCGCACAGGCCAAGGCAAGTACCAGACTCAATGGTTTCGAAACATGAAGATTCATGCGTTTATCCTCCGCAATCAAACTGAAGTGCCAGATAAAAAGGCTGTTAGCGAGCTGAAAATTCGGCTCGGACTCAATCGGCTCCGCGTTAAACGCGGGCCGCACTACGTCCTTGCAGCACAATTAAACGTACCATAGGACGATTCCTGCAGAGCACATTTTTTCAACAGTTGCCCTCGTATTTGGCCTCGGGAATCATTGGAATTAGCCGCTCTCCCAAGAATTTTTCGCTCCCGCACGCCTCTACGAACGCAACTCACTCCACATTCAAGGTCTTGAGCAGACTGCGCGGCTCGCGCTGAATCTTCTCCTGCAAAAGCGTGATGGCATACATGAGCTGCTCGGGCCGCGGGGGGCAGCCTGGTACATAGACGTCGACGGGAATAATCTGGTTGACGCCCTGCACCAGCGCATAGTTGTTGAAAACCCCGCCCGAGGTCGCGCAGGCACCCATTGAGATGACCCACTTCGGCTCCGGCATCTGATCGTAGAGCCGGCGGATGACCGGCGCCATCTTGTTGGAAACGCGGCCAGCCACCACCATCAGATCTGACTGCCGCGGGGAGGGCCGGAACACCTCCGCGCCAAAGCGCGCAATATCGAATCGCGATGCCCCCATGGACATCATCTCGATGGCACAGCAGGCCAGCCCGAAGGTCATGGGCCACACGGAATTCTTGCGTATCCAGTTGACGGCAAAATCCATCGACGTGAGAAAAACGCCTTCCGTCTGCTCGTAGCCATAGCTGACTTCCTGGAGCTTCATGCGATTCTTCGCGCTGCTCTCCAGTGCTCCGAAAAGGTAGTGATCCCGTTCTGCCGTCGCAGCCATACGATTAATATACCTCTCCTCCCGCAGATGATGGGTGGTCAGAATTGCTCGCCTGCGCACACCGCATGGCAGGTATCCACTGCGATTCCCACAAATAGCGAATTGAGAAGCATGACGATCGACGATCTCGTGCGACGATGCCCCCAACCGACTGGTCCCAGGCCTTTCACTCCGCGCACGGTGTCTGCACGGCACGTAGTTCTCTGGGCGCCTTCCATGCATCCGGCAGCCAAAGAGTAATGGAGAACCGCATCCAGTGCAGCTCGCCCATCGGCGTGGACTTGCCCGAGGACGCCGGTTCGAAGTGATGCGGCGTCCTGGCCAGGGCCAGCGCCCAATTCTCTGCAAAAGGAACCGCATCGCCAATCCCCGGCGTGAGGCGCGCATCCAGAATGCGGAACTGCCCCGGCGACGATTTCTGATTGATCTTCAGTTGGCGCTGGACCGCCATTCCCTCTTCGCTGCTCCCTGCAGACGCCTGCATCCCCGGCCTTGTCCCGCCCAGGACCTTGAACAGCCCCTGACTCTCCCGAAACGCCTCCGGACTAGTAAGAAGACGGAAGCTGCGCGGATTCCAGCCGATCGCGTCCTGGGCTCGCAGGCCAAATGTCGTCCCGACCTCGCGCTCGCTGATGGAGTTGTACGGGGGCGTGGCCAGCAGCAGCGCATCGGGGAACCCCGCGGGCTGCTCGCGGTCCACCACCAGATCCCACCCGCTGTAGCCGGCCTGGCCTGGCTGAATCGGGAGTACGCGAAAGACCCACCCTTGGCCGAATTCCGCCCGCCATTCCTGCCCGGCGCTCACTTCGCCTTGCAGCACGATTTTCTGGCAGGTTGCCGAGTGCGGCGGACCGGCCTGTGCCGCAGCGATCTGCGGCACTCCCGCCCAGGCCAACCCGGCAGCGGCCCCGGAGCAGAGAAAGAACCACCTTGCAGCTTTGAGAATCCGCACAACTGACGTGGCTGGCATGGAAGACCATTCTAACGTGTTCCCCATTTGCTGAAGGCTCTTTCCACCTTTCCTACGAGTGCGGCCGACTAGCACACAGGCCATAAAAAGCGCATGAGCAAAAGGAAAATACTTGCGCAATCCAAGATTCTTGACGAGAATCGTGATTACACGCACTCGACAATCTCATGAGCATCGGCCCGCCGTCGCATTTCGCGGTTGCGGTTCAACTGCAAGCAGCCGTCGAGCCGGAGTCCGTTCCTCGTTCCTCGACCGCATCTCCACACGTAAGCAGTCTCTTTGGAGCGCAATTCTATGTTCCTTCGCAGCAAGCTTTTGCTCTTGCCCCTTGTTCTTGGATTCCCGTCCCTGGCTCTGGCCGTGGCTCCCAACCTGGGCCCCTCGCCACCAGCCACGCAGGCCCAGGTCGCAGCCCTGATGCAATCCATCCGCGATGCCCAGTCTTCCGCGGATAACGCCTGGGTGCTGGTTTCAGCGGCTCTGGTGTTGCTGATGACCGCGCCTGGCCTGACGCTCTTCTACGGCGGCCTGGTACGCCGCAAGAACATCCTGGGCACCATGATGCAGAGCTTTGCCATGATGGGAATCATCACCGTGGTATGGGCGCTGGTGGGCTACTCGCTGGCCTTTGGCGCGGGCAACGGCATCATCGGTGGGCTGGAGCACGTCTTTCTGCGCGGTGTGGGCTTGACGCCCAACCCCAGCTACGGCGGCACGATTCCCGAGCAGACCTTCATGGTCTACCAGCTCATGTTCGCCATCATCACCCCGGCGCTGATCACCGGGGCCTTTGCCGAGCGCGTCAAGTTCAGCGCCATGGCTGTCTTTCTTACCTTGTGGTCGCTGCTCGTGTACTGCCCCATGGCGCACATGATCTGGGGCGTGGGCGGCATTCTCAACGTAGCCGGCGGCATTTGGCCGGTCATGGACTTTGCCGGCGGCACGGTGGTTCACATCACCAGCGGCATCTCGGCGCTGGTCACCTGCATTTACCTGGGCAAGCGCGCCGGGTATCCGCAAGAAGACATGCCGCCCCACTCCATGGTGCTCAGCTTCATCGGCGCGGGGCTGTTGTGGTTCGGCTGGTTCGGCTTTAACGCCGGGAGCGCGCTGAATGCCGGTCCGCTGGCCACCAGCGCCTTTGTCAATACGCAGTTCGCCGCCGCCGCCGGAGCCATCGGCTGGGTGATCGCCGAGTGGCTGGGCAATGGCAAGCCCACCGCTCTGGGAGCAATCTCAGGCGCGGTCGCCGGGTTGGCGACAATTACTCAGGCATCCGGCTTCGTCCAGCCCATGAGCGCGCTGCTGATCGGACTCATCGCCGGCGTGGTCTGCTCCTTCATGGTCTTCCGGGTGAAGAAGTTCTTCGGCTACGACGACTCGCTGGACGCATTCGGCGTGCACGGCGTGGGAGGAACCATGGGCGCGCTGCTTACCGGCCTGCTCGCCTCCGGAGCCATCAACGCTGTCTTCGGCAAGGACGCCGCGGGCAAGCCACTGCCCGCCGGCGCCATCGACGGCAACTGGCACCAGGTGCTGAACCAGGGCGTGGGCATGGGCATTGGATGGGCGCTGGCCATCGTGGGCACTTTGGCGCTGCTCTTCCTGGTCGACAAGACCATGGGCCTGCGCGTCTCCGCCACAGACGAAGCCGCGGGGCTCGATCTCTCCCAGCATGGAGAAGAAGGCTACGATCTGAACGCGTAAATCAACTCCGCGGGAGCGTCCGATGACGTCGCTCCCGCCTCTCAAGCTGTTGAACCGAGGAATCTGCACATGCTCAAGATCGAAGCGGTCATCCAGCCCGCCAAGCTGGACGCAGTCAAGGATGCCCTGATCGAGGCCGGCATCGAGGGAATGACCATTCTGGAAGCCCGCGGACACGGCCGCCAGAAGGGCCACACCGAGTTCTACCGGGGTCGCGAGTACACCATCGACCTCCTCCCCAAGGTCAAGATCGAACTGGTCATCAACGACGACATGAGAGAAAAAACCATTCACGCCATTCTCGGCGCGGCCCGCACCGGACACATTGGCGACGGCAAAATCTTCATCAGCCGCGTAGACGAGGCCATCCGCATCCGCAACGACGAGCGCGGCGAAACCGCGATCTAGCCAATCCCGCTCGCCCCGAACTCAAAGGCGTGGGGCGAAAGTCCCTTTGGGCTTTTCTGTGTCAGGGCACGGCTTTAGAGGCTGCGGAAAAGACCCGAAGAACATGCGAAAGCCCCGAGAATCGTCCCTCGGGGGCTGAAGCCCTTGTTGATTTTAAAGCTACTTACGGCACGACTAAAGTTGTGCCCTGACGCTTCTTGCCTTCCAGAAGGCGTTTTTCCGCAGCATTTAAAGTCGTGCCCCGCGACAAGGCAAGGTCTTCGCGCCGGGTGAACCCCAATTCTTCAATGCTGTGAAATGACCATCTGCGTGAGACGCTCCACTACCCAGCGCACGGGCTTGCACTCTTCTCTTCTGCTTTAGCGCAAAATCGATCATATTTCCATGGCCAATCAGCCTCAAACCCTCCATATCAGAGGGAAATATGGAAATCTTCATGGGTTCTTTATGCACAGATCTCTAAAATCCGTCTTGAGAACCATCCAAGAAAATTGTGCGTAAGCCACCCTCGTGCGGGCGTGGCCCCTGCCGTGTCCGATCTGTTCTCCATTGAAATTCCTGCTCCGGCTGCGGCCTCTCACCGCATGGGCTCGCGCAGCCGGTACATCTTTCTTCACTTCATCCGGATGGGCGGCCGGCCTCCCGCCTTCTTGCATGGCCTCGGCCCTCTGCATCTTCTCGGGAGTGGAAATCAATGTGCCGTCGCGTTCTTAAAATGCTGCTTCTCTCTCTTGTCCTGGGAATTCCCCACCTGGCTCTGGCGGTCGCCCCCGACCAGGGCACAGCCCCCTCGGCGCCCGCCACCCAAGCCCAGATCACCGCCCTCCAGCAGGCTGTGGATGCCAACAAAGCGGCTGCCGCCAGCGCCCAATCCGCCGGCGACAACGCCTGGATGCTGGTCTCCGCCGCTCTGGTCCTGCTGATGACCGGCCCCGGCCTGGCGCTCTTTTACGGCGGCCTGGTGCGCAGGAAGAACATCCTCGGCACCATGATGCAGAGCTTTGCCATGATGGGCCTGGTCACCATTATCTGGGCCTTTGTCGGCTACTCGCTGGCCTTCGGCCACGGCAACGCCTTCATTGGCGGCTTTGAGCACGTCTTCCTGCGCGGCGTGGGCCTGACGCCCAATCCCGACTACGCGGCCACCATCCCCGAGCAGACCTACATGGTCTACCAGTTGATGTTCGCCATCATCACCCCGGCGCTCATCACCGGCGCCTTTGCCGAGCGCATGAAGTTCAGCGCCATGGCCATCTTCCTCTCGCTCTGGTCGCTCTTCGTCTACTGCCCCATGGCCCACATGGTCTGGGGCGTGGGCGGCCTGCTCAACGCCACGGGCGGCCACTTCCCTTCGCTCGATTTTGCCGGCGGCACGGTCGTCCACGTCACCAGCGGCGTCTCCGCGCTGGTCACCTGCCTTTACCTCGGCAAGCGCATCGGCTACCCGCACACCAAAATGCAGCCCCACTCCATGGTGCTCAGCTTCATCGGCGCCTGCCTGCTGTGGGTAGGCTGGTTCGGCTTCAACGCCGGCAGCGCGCTGGCCGCCAGCGGTCTGGCCACCGAGCGCCTTCATCAACACCCACTTTGCCGCCGCCGCCGCCGCCATCGGCTGGTCCATCGCCGAGTGGATTCACAACGGCAAGCCCACCGCCCTGGGCGCCATCTCCGGCGCGGTTGCCGGCCTGGTCGCCATCACCCCCGCCTCCGGCTTTGTCCAGCCCATGTCCGCCCTGGCCATCGGCCTTGTCGCCGGCGTCTTCTGCTTCTTCATGGTCTTCATCGTCAAAGGCCTCTTCGGCTACGACGACTCCCTGGACGCCTTCGGCGTGCATGGCGCCGGCGGAACCCTGGGCGCCATGCTCACCGGCCTCTTTGCCACCCGCCTGATCAACCCGGCCTTCGGCAAGCGGCGCAGCCACCGGCGCCATCGACGGCCACTGGGGCCAGTTGCTCAACCAGGCCGCCGGCGTCGCCGTGGCCTGGGGCATCTCCATCGTCGGCACCTTGGTCCTGCTCTTCGTCGTGGACAAGCTGGTCGGACTCCGCGTCTCTGCCGAAGACGAATCGGCCGGCCTCGACCTCTCGCAGCACAACGAGGAAGGCTACGACCTGAACGCATAAGGCTCCTGTTCAGTTACTTTTCATCAAAAACCCAGGGGGGACTGGCCCAAGCAGCCCCCCCGCCTGTTACGCTGTCAAACGAGGCATTTGCAGATGGTCAAGATCGAAGCGGTTCTCCAGCCCTCCAAGCTGGATGCAGTCAAGGATGCGCTGCTGGAAGCAGGCATTGAAGGCATGACCATTCTGGAAGCCCGCGGCCATGGCCGGCAGAAGGGCCACACCGAGTTCTATCGCGGCCGTGAATACACGGTCGACCTTCTGCCCAAAGTCAAGATCGAGCTGGTGGTCACACGACGATATGAAGGAAAAGACTGTGCAGGCCATCATTGGCGCTGCACGCACCGGCCGCATCGGCGACGGCAAGATCTTTGTCAGCCGCGTCGAAGACGCCATCCGCATCCGCAACGACGAGCGCGGCGAAACAGCGCTGTAACCCCTGGCTGCGAACGCAGCCATGCAAGACACATTCCGCTTAGCGCAAAACCCCGGCCCGGAGCAGCATTCCGGTCCGGGGTTTTATATGGCTGTTTGGCTTCTGAAGCCACTGCTGAGCCTGCGGCGGAAAAAGGCAGGGAGACAGGCAAAACCTCCCAATTGAAGCCAGCATGGGGCTTTGCCTTAAGGTGCATTTCTCACGGCGAAAGCGACGCTCTGTAGCGCCTCCTGGCCGGCTGTACTGGCGGCGTCCTCCCCGCCAGAGCAAGGCCGTGTTGTCTATACCATTTGCGTACACAGTGGTGGAGCAAGCGGTGTCCGGCGTGGGCCGGGAGACCCACGCTACAGCCGGCCAGGAGGCCAGCGCTACAGATTGGTTGACGTCCTTGTGAGAGGCGCGGGCTAAAAGGCTAAAAAACGCAGGACATGTGCCCGTCCCGTCCCCCCATGTATACCGTTTGCGTACACAGCGGTGGAGCAAGCGGTGTCCGGCGTGGGTCGGGAGACCCACGCTACAGCCGGCCAGGAGGCCAGCGCTACAGATTGGTTGACGTCCCTGTGAGAGGCGCGGGCTAAAAGGCTAAAAACCGCAGGACATGTGCCCGTCCCGTCCCCCCACTGACATGCACCCCCCCCCCGGTATTCTGGAGGTAAATTCCCTGGTTTCAATGGGATGCAATGGGGTGGTCGCGCTAAATTCCTCTTATCATTGGAGTTATCGGCAAATTCTTCTGAGCAAAGGAGTTACGCTGCTTTTTCGGACTCTGATGCCTTGAATGGGCTCTTGGTGCCTTGGCTTTGGCCATTCCAGGCGGAGAAAGACACTCTGAGACAATTGTGCGCGCAAGGAGGGCAATTCAATGCAGAATCTGAGTAGTCTCTGAGTGGGCGACGACACGGCCATGCGCGAGATCAAGAGTTCTTCGTCCCATTGGATGCATGAGAACTGCGCCTTGCGGGACTTCGCCTGGCAGGAGGGCTACGGCGCATTCTCTATCGGGAGTGCGCGGATTGAGGCGACGGCGGCCTACATCGCCAATCAGGTTGAACATCATCGTAAGCGGGATTTTCAATCGTAGTTCCTGGCCATGTTGAAGAAGCAGGGGATTGCATACGATCCGCGCTTTGTCTGGGGATAGCTCTCCCCGCCCCTACAGGGCGGGGGAATCTCTGGACGAACACAATCTCAGGGTTTCACCCTGGGCTATTCGCCATGGCTCCCTATGGGAGCATCCAACGCGGCTCTTGCCCTCTCCGGGGTACCGGAAGGCTCAAACCGGACATGAAGTCGAGTAGCCGACAATTCGACAGCGATGCATCATGCAGGGTCTCAAGCCGGAGGACCCTTTGCGCTGCGGCGCACGCTCAGATTGTTGAGCGCATACTCGATAAACCGCGGCTCGAAGTGTGGCGCGAGGCCCATGAAGCGGCACGTGGCCACCACCTGATCGACAATGAACTTGGGCTGATACGCGGCGAAATCCAGCCCTTTTTCCTTCTTGAGCCGGTGCACGATGAAGTCGAAAACCCCTCCCGCCAGCGCCAATGCCTGGCGTTTGCATTCTTTCTCGAAGATCCGCTGGTACATCTCCATGCTGGGCGCGCCCACCTCGATCTTGTAGGGAAGCCGCCGCAAAAAGGCCGGGTCCATCAGGTCTTCCGGCTCCAGGTTGGTGGAGAAGATGACCAGTTCTTCGAAAGGAACACTGAAGCTCTTCCCGGTGTGCAGCTTCAGGTAGTCCACCCGGCTCTCCAGGGGGACAATCCAGCGGTTTAGCAGGTTGGTCGGGCTCACCAGTTGGCGGCCAAAGTCGTCGATCACGAAGCAGCCGCCCAGCGCCTTCACGTGCAGGGGCGCTTCGTAAAAGTGGCCCGACTGGTCGTATCGCAGGTCGAGCATCTCCAGCGTCAGTTCGCCGCCCGTGACCACGAAGGGCCTGCGGCAGGGAACCCAGCGCGCATCGTACTCCTCAGCCCGGACAAAGGAGAGGTCGCCATCTTCCTGCGCCGCCAGCGGACTGACCTGGATATGAATGCTGGCGTCGAAGAAGCGGATCACCTGCCCCTCGACGATCACCGCATAGGGGATGTAGATCACGTCGCTGAAGACCGCGGCCAGACTGAACGCAAACGAAGTCTTGCCGTTGCCGGGCGGTCCGTAAAGAAGCATCGCCCGGCCGGAGTTCAGCGCCGGTCCGGCTTGTTCGATGATGTTGTCGCCAAAGTTCAGCTCCCCCAGTGCGGCGCGGATGCGATCGAAGGTGACCAGCTCATTGGTCAGCTTCTGCAGGCTCACCTGGTAGGTGAACTCCTCCAGCGTCACCGGAGCGGGCCCCACATAGCGCATGCGCTCCAGCGCGTCGACGGTCCAGCGCTTCCCCTCCTCGGTCAGCACATAGCCCATGTCAATCGGGTTGTCAGAGTTGCGCATGCCCAGCGTGCGCAGCAGTTGCCGGTCGATCGCCATCTGCACCAGGCCGGCAACGATGTGGTAGGGCAGCTTGATGGCATCCACAAAGTCCCGGCTGGTCTCCAGCCGGCCCTCGTAGATCAGTTTCATCAGCAGGCTGAGCAAATCCAGGCTGTCGATTCCCATGGCCGCGATGCTCGCCGGCTCAGTGGGAATCCGCTTCAGGAAGGCCTCCAGCGCTCGCTGGTCAATGGCTCCGATCGCCACCAAATTGTCGCCCAGGCGGCCTCCATTGCCGGCCTGACGGGCCAGCGCCTCGGCAACCTGTGCAGCGGTCACCAGGTTCGCTTGGATCAGCAGATCGCCCAACCGCATTCGTGCGCCGATGGTGCCCTCCTGGCATCGGCCCCGGTTTACGAGGGCCTTGGCCGTGCGGCTGCCGCGCGCCAACGGCCTTCCCCAGCAGCCTGTGGCAGAAGTCGTAATCCGGAGAAAAGGCCCATTGATTCCAGATGCCTTACGGCACAACGAATGCCGTGCTCTTTCAAGACCAGACTTTCACCACAGGCTGCCAGGCGTCGGTCGAACAAGCTGGGCAGCCTGACCCGCCATTCTAGCGAAAATCGCGGGAGATTGCTGCCCCACTTCCTCGCGCCGCTTGGCAATTGCATGAAGCAGTTGAACCAAGAGGAACAAGAGATTTGAAAGGGCACGGCTTCAGCCGTGCCGACCTCGAAGCTGAAAATGCAACGGCTTTAGCCGCCGAGGGATGTATTTTCGACGTTTTAGAACCGTCCCTCTGGGGCTAAAGCCCTGCATTCTTCTGACACATTTTCGGCACGACTAAAGCCGTGCCCTTTCAAAACCCATTTTCCTGTGCTCGAAACGTTCATGCGGTTGCCCTGCCTCGCGCCGTTTGGCTACGCTCCCTATTCGCAGGAGGGCGACCCCCGGCTTTGCCGGGGTAGCAGGAGAAGCGCCGACCCAGCGCTGAAGCGCTGGGCTAACAAACATTGCGCCTACGGCGCGGGATGACTGGCTGCCGTAGGCACGGAGTGCCGCGGTACAGGCCCCTTTGAGGGGCCACCAACCAAAAGGCCTTCGGCACAGCCCGAGGATACCTACTCGGCTGCTGGCGCTCTGAATCTGGCCAGAAACCGTCCCGCCAACCCATTTCCAGGGTTCAATCGTCCCGTTCTTCGGGACCCGGCAAGCAAAATTACCCCATCGGCTCCAACTTCGCTTACGCTGTTAAAGCAATCGAATTCTTGCAGACCCCGGATTTTCTTGTGGATTTGTAGTGTCCGGAATTTTTTTGGACACCTCGCGCCAGAGTGAGGAAAAACGGCTGTGAATGCCGGTGTCCAGATGGACACTTACTACTTGGATATATGCCTTTGGTCGCGGGTTGCCTAGTGGCCTTTGGTACCGTATTGGATGTGACGCTGGTCACTGTGCCGTTTTGGGACAGTGTGCCGCCCCGGCCTGGGCGCGGCGCGCGGGAGCGCGCCGGGCCTGGGCGCGGCGCGAGCCGCGCCCGGCTACCGGGGCGGGCGGGCGTAGACCGCTGCCGCGTAGCGGGGGCTGGGGGGCTGGCCCCCGCTGCGGGCCCGAATGGCTAGATCAACAGCCCGCTCAGTGAGCGTGTGGACCTTGCGTGTGGCCCATGCCTCAAGACACCGCACCGAACAGAACCGGCGACGGCGGCCAGGCTGGACCGTGGACAACAACAGGTGAGTAGAACCGACTGGCTGGGAGCACCAGACACAAGGGCAGGAGGCGAAGAGGTTTTTGCTTTGCGCGCTCATGCCTGAATGGTTGCGCGCGTGTCATAGGTGGAGTCCCCCGCGGCGGGATCCCCCGCACGGCTGGATGCGACCTTGACGCGCGCGCTATAAGATGCCAGAGCGCGCAAAGCTTTGCAGGATGCCTGCGAGGGCGCGCAGAGCGCGCCTTCTGTTGCGGTTGCTGTTGCTGTTGCATTTTATGGTTTTGTATCCCGCCGCGAGGGCCGGGCGTTTTCGGCCCGAAGCGCCGCGCCGGGCGCGGCGGGCGCGGGGGAAAGGGGAGCGCGACGGATGGAGCGCAGCGAGTGAGCGGGGAGCGCAGCGACCGGAAAGCGAGCGAGCGGCCCCGGTGGGCCGCGCCCGGCGGGTTGGGAAGCCGGGCGAGCGGCGGGGCAGCGCGCAGCGCGAGGGAGCGCGCAAGGCGCGCGTACCCGCCGTCATGGGCGACGCCCGGCGGGCAGCCCGCCCCCGGCGCGCTTGCGGGGCGCGGGCCACAGCTCCACCGTGGCCCGCGACCTGCACCAAAGCGCCGGGCACCTTGTATAGCTATAGGCTTTGTTATCTAGTCGGGTTGTATCTATGGTCTTTCGGGCGCGGCGTCCTGGGCCTGGGGCGCTTGCGGAGGCGCAGCCTTGTCCTGGGTTGCGGCGGGTTGCTGCGATGCGTCCTGGGGCGATTGTGGGGCTTGTTTTGCCCCGTATTCGCGCGCCTGTTCGAAAACCCGTTGGATGGCGCTTCCTCTGCCCCATCTGTCGATGGTCATGGGTGCCTCTTGGGGGGGTGTTGGCTGAAGTGGATGGCCCACATCAAGGCGAGGAAGTATAGGGCGATGGGAGTTGTGTTCATAGGAGGTTCATCCTGTCGAGCTCTTCGGCGAGGCGCTTGCGGGCGCGTGGGATGAGGTATGACAGCTTGCGCACCGAGCAGCCGATTCCGCGGGCGATGGTGGGTTGATCCTCGTGGTCCCGGTAAGTGAGGATGAGCGCGGCGTGCTCTTCCGCGTCGAGCTTTGCCAGCGCGCGCTCGAAGTCGATGGCGCGCACGATGCGGGCGTCGAAGCGGGTTGCTTTACGTTCCTGCCAGCCTTGCTTTTGGTAGTCGGTTGTGCGGCCGGAGCGCAGTTGGATACGGTCATGGATCCAGGTCCGTAGCCGGGCTAGGGCAAGAGCTTCATCGGGGTGCATTCTTGCGTGGGGCATTTTGCTTGCGCCTCCATTTCGCTTTTGTATTGGGTGAGGAATTCGAGCGCCCAGCGGGCGAGTTCCCGGCGTCTGGCGGGGTCGTTGTTGCGGGTTGTGAAGTTGTGCAGGTAGGCGATGCACCACTCAGCGACGCCCTCTTGGGAGTCGTTGCTTGCAGTCTCTGCTGGCGCGTCGGGTTGCTTGCTGGCGAGGGCTTCGATTGCATCCATGGGTGGGAGCATACCACAGGTTGTGGTTGCGCGTAGCGCAACCACAACGGGTGGGTGTTTTGTTTTAGCGGAGTTGGCCCGAGGTGAGGGTGACGATCAGTGGCCGAATGACGGTTTGTAGGCAACTGGTGCAGCAGAAGCAGCCGAATTCGGGGTGTTCTGTGTGGCGCTTGCCGCAGGTTGGACAGCGCAGGATGAGGACCTTGTCGGGTTTGGGCTTGCGGATGATTTTGGGCATGGTCAATCTCCTGGGCAGGCCGCGAGGATGCGGCTGGCTATGGCGCGGGCCTCTTCCCACATCTGGGCCGGGTCTGTGAGTGTGCAAACATCCCACAGGTCAGTTGCTGCACGATGGAGGATGTGAGCCAGCCGGGCCGCCGGCGCGGGTTGGCGGATAAGTGGGCCTTGCGCGGTGCGTGGGGGGTGGGGGGTGGTCACTTTTTCTCCCCTTTCTGGCGCAGGACAGACAGCGCAACTTGCGCGGCGTAAAGCAGTTGGCTGCCGTCGCGTCCGTCGAAAACTTCAAGCGTGATGCCCTGGGCGATGCACGCAATGGCGGCTTTTATGGTTGGCAAGCTGTCCATTTTTGGCATGGCCAGCTTGTAGGCGACGCTGGCCATGCGGAGGGCCTTTTGACCGTTGAGGCCCTTTTGATGGGCCAGGTCGTGGGCGCGTTGCCATTCATCCCGGCAATGGGCCAGTGCGCGGTCTGTGCGGGTGGTCCGGTCGCGGGGCGGAATGCTGGCTTGGATGGTCATGGGCGGGTGGGCGATAAGAGCTAGGTTCATTGGGTTTCCTCTCTGCGCCATGATGGGCGCTTGATCAGTTCGAGGTTTGTACGCTGGACTGGGCGGATATCGTGGTCCAGGTACCATAGTGTCGTGGGTAGGCTGCGGTGTCCCAAGAGGGCTTGCACATCGCGTATGTCGTGGGTTGCTTCGAGCATGGCGACCGCTGTTGTGCGGCGCAGGTCATGCGGGATAATGCGGCGCGGAATGCCGACCTTGGCGCAGAGTTGCTGGAATTGGACGTTGAGGCGCCGGGCTGTTGGTGTCTCTTCTGCTGGTCTTCTGCCGCCTCTGTGGACGGGTTCGCGGCGCCATAGCTGGCGCACGAAGGACACCTTGCTTCGCATGTCGCATTTTGCGATTAGTTCGCGGATTTCGTCTGTGACTGGGAGTGTGAGGGTTGCGCGGTATTTCGTCACGAAATGGAGCGCCTGTCCTTCGGCGCTGTACTGTTGTGGGTTGATGCGGGATGCGGTGCCAGAGCGTATGGCGAGGTCGGAGCACAGGAGTATCCACAGCCGCAGATGGTCTGGCGCTGCGTTGAGTAGCGCGTCTATCTCTGCCCGCTCCACTACCACGTTGCGCGGTCTCACCCCTGGGTAGCGGCGCACCTGATCGTCTAGTTTGGGCGCAGCGTGTGCCTCCCACAGCCAGCGGAGGATAGCGCGGAGCGCGCAGGACCTTAGCGATTTGGTGGTGTATGCGTAGTCGCTTTTGTGCAGCGCTTCGTCGATTTCGGCGACGTGGGCGGCACTGAGACGGCAGGGCGGCAGGGACCCGGCTGCTGCAATGAGGGCCTTTGCTTCGCAGTATTTTGCGTCGCTTGACGGGAGCCCGAGGAACTGTGCGCGGAGTATTTGGGCGAGTGTAGCCCCCGCGCCCGTCGTTTTGGGTGGGCTAACTCTTTTTGTTCGGCTTCAAACTGGCGCGCGGCTCGTGCCGTGTTGAAGGACTTCCGTTTGCGTGACCCATCTTTCAGATACCAATCCGCGTAGAACTTGCCGCCTTTTTCGTACATAGTGTCCCTTTCAGTTGGAGTGTAGTTCCGGCGCATGTTAGGCTCCGGACACCGTTGGACACCGTGCCGGAATTCCTTTACCCGCGCCCTTGTTGCGTGCTAGGCTGAAATGGACACTACATCGCTTACGCTGTTAAGCAATTCCTTCCTGCTTTGGCAGGCCACGCAAAACATCCTATGAATCCAGTCGCTTTGGCGGTTGACGATCTTCGGGAGCAGTATACGCGGGAGATGGCGCTGGTCCGCCAGACCTGTGAGCGTACGGGCGACGGCACGGCCGCCATCCGCCGCCGCTCCGCCGTCGTGGACCGCATCCTGATCGAAATGTGGCGCCGCGCCTTCGCCGGACAGCCCACGCTGAACGTCTCCCTGCTGGCCCTGGGCGGTTACGGGCGCAAAGACCTTTTCCCCTTTTCCGACATCGACGTGCTCTTCGCCTTCGCCGATGAGAAGACCGAAGAACAGTCCCGCGAAGCCGTGCGCGCCATTATCCAGGGCATGTGGGATATCGGTTTGCGCGCCAGCCCCTGTTCGCGCACCGTCAAGGAAGCCGGGCGCTTCGACCCCGACAACCTGGAATTCACCCTGGCCACGCTCGACCGCCGCTTCCTGGCCGGCCAGTTTCCTCTTTACCAGCAGCTCCACCAGACGGTTCTGCCCGGCCTTGTCTTGAGCGAGTGGAACGGAATCACCCAGAAGCTGGGCGAAATTGCCCGTTCGCGCCACGCCAAATTCGGCAACACCATCTTTCATCTAGAACCGAACCTGAAGGACTGTCCCGGCGGCCTGCGCGACTATAACCTCGCCGTCTGGTTCGCCCTGCTCTTCCACCTCAAGGAAACCAAGGAGTGGCCCCGCCAGCGCGGCGGCGTCTTCCAGAGCGCCCGCGGCGATGCCGAGGCGGCCTTCGACTTTCTCGCCGCCGCCCGATGTTTTCTGCACTTCCGCCACGGCCGCGACGACAATACTCTCGACTGGCAGTCCCAGGACGAAGCCGCAGCGAACTCGATTGGGCTGGAGACGCGCGGGACGGCAGATCCTGCGTATTGGATGCGGACCTACTATCGCCACGCGCGCATCATCTACCGCCGCGCGGCTCTGCTGATGGAGCATCTGCCCGCGCCGGTCAGCTTTTATCGCCAGTTCCGCCGCCGCCGCACCCCCATCGCGGGCACGGACTTCCTCCTCGACCAGGGCCGCATCGACATCGTTCCCGGTGCGCAGTTCAACGACACCAGCGCCATTCTGCGCATCTTCTCGCTCATGGCCACGCACGGCTACACGCTCTCCCAGGCCGCCGAAGACCGCATTACCGACGCGCTGCCCGCCCTGGCCATCCACATCCCCGAGGGGCCCTATCTGTGGAACGCCCTGCGCGAAGTCCTGCTTGGACCGCACGCCGCCCATGCCCTCCGGACCATGCATGCCCTCGGCGTGCTGGAGATGCTCATCCCCGAGTTCCACGGCATCGACGCCCTGGTGATTCGCGACTCCTATCACCGCTATACCGTCGACGAGCACACCTTCCTCACCATCGACAACGTCCACGGCCTTCGCCAGCCGGTCGACGACTACGAGAAGCGCCTCGCCCAACTGCTGCCGGAGATCGACCGCCTCGACCTCTTCCTGCTTGCCCTGCTGCTGCACGACACCGGCAAGGCCCGCCGCACCGGCGAACATGCCGGCCAGAGCGTCGAACTGGCCGACGCTTTCCTGGCCCGTCTGGACTTCGACGCCGAAGAGCGCGAGTCCATCCTCAAGCTCATCCGCCTGCACCTGGAAATGTCCAACGCCCTGCGCCGCGACATCTTCGACCTGGAAAACGTGCGCGGCTTTGCCGAGAAGATCGGCAGCCCCAGTCTGCTCAAGATGCTCACGCTGATGACCTTCGCCGACATCAAGGCGGTCAATCCCGACGCCCTCACGCCGTGGAAGGCCGAGAACCTCTGGCAGTTCTACATGGCCACCGCCAACTTCATGGACCGCAGCGTGGACGAGGTCCGCTACCACGCCGCCATCGACCCCACCCTGCTCAACCGCCTCCGCTCCATGGTCCCCGCCGACCCAGTACGAGGCCCTGGGCCAGTTCCTTGAAGGCCTGCCGCAGCGCTACCTGCAAACCCGCCTGCCCGAGCAGATTCGCAATCACTTCCAGATGGCCCTCAACCTCGACGAGGACCCCGTCCAGCTCGACCTGCGCCCCAACCGCCAGCTCTTCGACCTGACCGTGATTACCCGCGACCGCACCCGCCTGTTTGCCGACGTGGCCGGCGCTCTGGCCGCCTGGGGCATGAACATCGTCAAGGCCGGCGCATTCTCCAACGAGGCCGGCGTCATCGTCGACAGCTTCCACTTCACCGACGTCTTTCACACCCTCGAGCTGAACCCCAGCGAGAAGGACCGCTTCCTGGCCAACCTTCACGACGTGGTGGCGCAGAAGGTCTCAGTCGAGCAGTTGCTTGAAGCACGCCGCCACATGAACCACCCCGCCAACCTCAAGGTCGAGGTAGCCACCCGGCTCGAATTCGACTCCGAATCCTCCACCCACTCCACGCTGCTGCAAGTGGTCGCCCAGGACGTACCCGGCCTGCTGCGCCAGATCGCCCTGACCCTCAGTTCGCACGAGTGCAACATCAAGGTCGCTCTGATCGACACCGAAGGCGAAACCGCCATCGACGTCTTCTACCTGACCAGCCACGGCGAGAAGCTGACTCCCGAAGCGCAACAGGCACTGAACACCGGCCTGACAGCCGCCCTGGCCGCCATGCGGGCACCCGCCAGCGTGTAATTGCCTCCGGCGGAGAATCGTCTCCCGCGCCGCAGCAGCGAGTGGTGAAAGTCGAAAATGCCGAAAACCGTCCCGCAGGGGCTAAAGCCCAGCATTTCTTTTGTTGCATTTGCGGCACGGCTGAAGTCTTGCCGTTTCAAAAAATGGGCCATGCCAGAGTTTTTCCGCAACCTGTTCAGCCCCCGGTCTGAAGGCCAGTTCAACTCGTGTCTCGATTTCGTGGGGCTGAAGCCCCACGCTCCGTCCGTCAACACCTCCAGAATCTCCTCTGTACCATTTTGAGATTTGCCCTGGGACCTTACCTCAGGAGCTGACGCCCGCGTTGATTTACGGGCACTTATGGCACGACTAAACTCATGCCCTTTCAAAACGGGGCTTCAAGCGTAGTTTTTTGCCGCAGCCTCAAAAGTTGTGCCCTTTCAATGCCCATTCTGGTGTGCCCGAAAACATCATGCGTTTGCCCTGAAGAAAAACTCCGTGCAAAGTGCAGCCGAGGGCTATCCTGCTGCAATAGGCCATTTACCAGCACCAGGGGAAGGCGCAAAAACTTGCGCATCTGCCACCGCATGACCTTGATTGAAAAGGAAGATCACCCGATGCGCCACATGCAAGGCTCCTCTACTTCGCTTTTTGCGCGGCCTGGCCGCACTTTCGCCCTGCTCTTCAGCCACCTGCGGGCCCTGTTTCTGCTCCTGGCCGCAGTTGCCTACGCAGCTTCGCCGGTTTTCGCGCAAACGGCAAATCGGATCGTCGACGAAGTGGACGCCGGGCGCGTTCAGACGCTGCCCAATCACCATCCCCTCTGGGCCAATCCCGGCAACGACGCCGGCCTGCTTCCGCCCGACCACATGCTGGATGGGATGACCATGGTCCTCCAGCGCTCTCCGCAACAGGAGCAGGCCTTCGAGCAGCTCCTAGCGGACCAGCAGAACCCCGCGTCGCCCGACTACCACCATTGGCTGACCCCGGAGGAAATCGGCAGCCGCTTCGGTCTCTCCGCCCAGGACATCGCCGCCCTCACCGCCTGGTTGCAGTCGCGGGGCCTGCACGTGAACTGGGTCGCGCCGAGCCGGATGTTCATCGGCTTCGGCGGAACGGCAGCCAGCCTCGGCCACGCCTTCCAGACCGAGATGCACGCCTACCGGGTCGATGGCGCGGAGCGCATCTCCGTCTCTTCGGATCCCCTCATCCCGCAAGCCCTGGCCCCCGCCATCCTGGCCATTCGCGGCCTCTACACCGTCCAGGAGAAGCCGCTCCATCGCGTCAACACGCTGTTCTCTGATTCCCCCGAGTTCACCAATGGCTCCGTGCACTTCCTTACCCCAGCGGATTTCGCCACCATTTACGACCTGCCCAGCAACTGGACCGGTTTAGGGGCGACCATCGGCATCGTCGGCTGGTCCCGCGTCAATACCGCCGACCTCGACAACTTCCGGGCCAAAACCGGCGCCACCTTTGCCAACCCCACCCAGGTGGTTCCAACTGCCTATGGCGGCATCGATCCCGGCGCCGCCTACACCTCGCCTCCATCCGGGGGCGTTTCTCTCGGCGGCCAGGAGGAAGCCACGCTCGACGTGGTGCGCGCCGGCAGCGTGGCGCCCGGTGCGAAACTTCTGCTGGTGGTCGCCTCTCCCTCCAGTCCCGACAACGGCATCGGCGAAGACGCGGAGTATCTGGTGCAAACCTCACCCGTTCCCGCGCAGATCATGACCATCAGCTTTGGCGACTGCGAATCGGGAAACGGCTCGGGAGGGGTTGCCTACTGGAACTTGCTGTTTCAGCAAGCGGCCGGTGAAGGAGTCTCAGTCTTTGTCTCTTCGGGCGATTCCGGGGCCTCCGGCTGCGATACCGCGTTCACCGCTCCGCCGGCGAACCCCGCGGCAAACAGCCCAAACTACATCTGTTCTTCAAAGTACGCGACTTGCGTGGGGGGAACGGAGTTCAATGACGCCAGTTACGCCACCTACTGGAATCCCTCCAACAACGCAACCACGCTCGCCTCCGCCTACGGCTATATCCCCGAGGGGGGATGGAACGAATCGACCATCGCGTCGGTCGCTGCCTCGGGCGGAGGAGTCAGCAGCTATGTCGCCACTCCCAATTGGCAGACAGGCAGAGGCGTGCCCGCGTCGAGATCCGGCCGCTATACGCCCGACCTCGCATTTTCCGCCGCGAGTCACGATGGCTATTTCGCGTGTTTCGCCGCCGGAGGAGCGAGTTGTGCCGGGTCCAGTTACTACTTCACGGATTTTTCCGGCACCTCTGCCGCGGCTCCCGGCATGGCCGGCATTGCCGCCCTGCTCGATCAGATGCTGGGCGGCGCGCAAGGCAATCTCAACCAGGGCATCTATGCCACGGCGGCTGCCGCTCCCGCAGCCTTCCACGATGTCACGGTAGCCACCAGCGGCGTTAGCGGCTGCGCGGTCGGCACGCCCAGCATGTGCAACAACAGCATCCCCTCGCCCACCAGCCAGACCGGCGGCCAGGCTGGCTACCTGGTAGGCGCGGGATTTGACGAGGTCACCGGCCTGGGATCGCTGGACGTGCAGAACTTTCTGAACAACTACACCACAAAGTTCATCCCCGCCGTCACCGTCACGCCAACCCCTGCCAGCATCACCACGCTCCAGGGAACGACGGTAAAGGTAGCCGTCAGCGCCGTGACCGGCAATGCAACTCCCACCGGCTCCGTCACCCTGAGCGGCGGCGGCTACAACTCCACGGCGACGGCTCTCGACAACAACGGCGACGCACCTTTCGTCATTGCCTCCGGCTCGCTTTCGCCCGGACCGGATACCCTGACGGCCACCTATTCGCCTGATACAGCCAGCTCTTCAACGTATGGCAGCACGACTGGCTCGAACACAGTGACCGTGAGCCTGGTCAACCCCACGGTCACCGTGGGGCTCTCTTCGCCGAGCATCACCACGGCGCAGGGGCTGACCGTGACGGTCACCGTCAGCGGAGGGACCGGAGCTCCCGCAGCCACAGGAACCGTGAACCTGGACGGCGGAGGCTACGGCAACATGGCCACGCTGAGCGGCGGCACAGCAACATTCCCCATCGCCGCCGGAGCGCTGACAACCGGAGCCGATGTTCTGACGGCCTACTACATCCCCGACACGGCGGGTTGGGCGACCTACAACAGCAACACGGGCACAAACACCGTCACCGTGACGGCCGGGGCCAAGTCCGCGCCCACCGTCACCACCGGAGCCCCCACCAGCGTCACCAGCGCCACCGCAGCTCTCGCCGCAACCGCCAACCCCAACAACGCCGACACCATGGCCTGGTTCCAGTACGCGACCAACAACGCGTTCACCTCCGCCAGCACCACCACCCAGCAGGACCTGGGATCGGGAGCCAGCACGGCTGCCTTCACCGCCTCCCTGACCGGGCTGAATCCCAACACCACCTACTATTTCCGCGCCGTGGCCTCCAACTCCGTCGGCACCGTCTATGGAACCGCCGCCAGTTTCACCACGACGGCCGTCCAGCCCACCGTCACCACCGGAGCCTCGTCCAGCGTCACCAGCGCCTCCGCAGCCCTGGCCGCAACCGCAAATCCCAACGGCGCCGACACCATGGCCTGGTTCCAGTACGCAACCAACAACGCGTTCACCTCGGCCAGCACCACCACCCAGCAGGACCTGGGCTCGGGAACCAGTACTGCAGCCTTCAATGCCTCTCTGGCAGGGCTGAATCCCAACACCACCTACTATTTCCGCGCCGTGGCCTCCAACTCCGTCGGCACCGTCTATGGAACCGCCGCCAGTTTCACCACGACGGCCGTCCAGCCCACCGTCACCACCGGAGCCTCGTCCAGCGTCACTAACGCCTCCGCAGCCCTGGCCGCAACCGCCAATCCCAACGGCGCCGACACCATGGCCTGGTTCCAGTACGCAACCAACAACGCGTTCACCTCCGCCCTCACCACCACGCAGCAGGACCTGGGATCGGGTACCAGCACGGCTGCTTTCAACGCCTCGCTGACCGGGCTGAATCCCAGCACAACCTACTATTTCCGCGCCGTGGCCTCAAACTCCGCCGGCACTGCCTATGGAGCCTCCGCCAGCTTTACTACCACTGCCGCGCCAGCTCCCGGCTTCTCTATCTCAGGAACATCCTTGACCGTTACCCACGGAGCAACCAGCGGCAACACCTCGACCATCACTGTGACGCCGAGTGGAGGCTTCACCGGAAACATAACGCTGACAGCAGTCGTCGCTACCAGCCCCGCGAACGCGGTCAATCCACCCACATTCAGCTTCAGCACAAACCCGGTGGACATCAGCGGCGCCTCTGCCGGAACCTCCATTCTGACCATCGCCACCACCCCATCGGGCGGCTGCACGCAATCTCGCAACGAGCGCCGGGGAGTTCCCTGGTACACGCCCGGCGGCGCGGCGTTGGCCTTCGTCCTGCTCTTCGGCATCCCCGCGCGGCGGCGGCGCTGGAGGGCCTTGGTGGGCGCGCTGGCGCTGCTCATGGCGATCACCGGCGGCATGATGGCGTGCGGTGGCGGCGGTGGCGGAACCTCCAATTGCGGAGCCATCACACCTGGAACCACGACGGGCTCCTACACCATAACCGTTACCGGGACTCTGGGCACCACCAAGGCCACGGGCACGGTCGCCCTCACCGTGCAGTAACCCGCTTCAGGGCATTTTCGCGGTTCCCGCAGGGTTGATTTTGGAGTGTCCCATCCATTTCACAAAGCACGTGAAATGGATGGGGCACGGAGGTTCCTTACACCATCAGTGAAAATGCTCGAAGGAGCCTCTGATCAAGTGTCGGTTTTCCAAATCACATTTCTTCAGGGGCTAGAGCGAAACCAGAGTTCCTGTGGCCTCGTTCGCCCTGTGCAGGATCGCCGCTCCCTGGGGGTCGCGTCGACTTGAATGCGACGGCTTCGGGATACATCGACTCTGGTTCCGCTATAAAGCCCGCCTTCATTTTGTGCTGCTTACGGCACGACTGAAGCCGTGCCCTTTCAAAACGGCGACTTATTCCGAGGTTCCCTAAACAACTGCGGCCGCATCCTCATTGAAGGATGCGGCCGCATTCCGTCTCTACTCCCCACTCCCTGTTCCCCGCACCCCGCTTTGCCCAAATCAACCAGACC
The DNA here is from genome assembly GCA_963839155.1 of uncultured Acidobacteriaceae bacterium. Taxonomy (GTDB): domain Bacteria; phylum Acidobacteriota; class Terriglobia; order Terriglobales; family Acidobacteriaceae; genus Telmatobacter. The sequence continues at coordinate 71,744 of CAWITY010000011.1, read as the reverse complement.
TTAACAATCCGCGCCCGGCGCGCACACTACGATAGGAGCATGCCGCTCCTTGGGGCGCACAGCCCGCCGCAGGCTCGCTCCAGGACAGCAAGGCACACGTTTCAAATGACTTCATTTCAAATACGCGCGCACCAGGTCGATCAGATCCTCGGCCAGCTCGGGAGCGATCTGCTCCTTGGCTCCATCCAACAGGTGGAAACGGATGTGCGTCTCCAGGACCTCGCCCATCAGGCTGTTGACTCCGCCGCGCACCGCGGCCAACAGCATCAGTTGGCCGCCGCACTCCTCTTCGGCCGTCAGGGACCGCTCCACGGCGTCCAACTGCCCGCGCAGTTTTCTCAGCCGTTGCAGCAATTTCATTTTTTCGCGTTCGTGATGGGACATAGGGAGCCTCCTCTTGACAGTACCCCTCTGGGGTATAGTATATACCCAGTGGGGGTATAGCTCTGCATTCATTCTATTCCCGCACCCCACGGCCCTGTCCCGCATCCAATCACCAAGGCTCCCCCATGCTCCGCTTTTTTGCCCGCCGCTCGAATCCGTTCCGCCTTACCCGTGTCCTGCCCAGCGCTGCCGCCAGCCTGGCCCTGGCCATGGCCCTGGCCGCCACGCAGGCCCCCGCTCAGGCGCCTGATTCGCTGCCCGCCGCCTCGGAGCCGCAGCCCAATTTGCTCCTGGTTGAGGCCAGCCCCTCGTCGCTGGCCCTCGAACCTCAACATGGCAATGTCGGCAGAAATCCAGCTGAAGCCATGCCCGCTGCCCGCGCGCCCGAGGCGGCGCCCGCCGTTTTCATGGCGCCGCATCCTGAGGGCAGCCGCTACTGGCTCTCCGGCCAGGCCAACATCATCCTCCAGGGCGACTTGCCATTTCACTCCCCCTACCAGGGGTCCAACAGCTTTGTAGGCAGGGGCGAGTACAAGACTTCCCTGGTCGGGACGCTCTTCACCGCACTGCGTCCGACCCGCTCCATCCGCTACAACACCGACCTCATTCTGGACATGGAGAGCGCCGGCGGGCGCGGTCTCAGCCAGGCGTTGGGCCTGGCCGGATTCACCAATCTCGATGTGGTGCGCAACCCTACACTGAGCACCGTGCCCTATCTGGCCCGCTACGGCATTCATCAGGTGATCGGGCTCACGGAGCAGACCACCCGCCAGGAGCCGGGTCCGTTTGCTGTGGCCTCCAGCGTGCCCGCGCGCCGCATCGAATTGCGCGCCGGCAAGATGACCCTGCCGGACTTCTTTGATGTCAACGAGGTCGGCTCCGACAGCCACCTGCAATTCATGAACTGGACCATAGACAACAACGGCGCATGGGACTACGCCGCCGACACCCGCGGGTACACGGTGGGCGGCATGGCCGAGTACGACGACAAGCAGTGGAGCCTGCGCTACGGTCTGTTCGCCATGCCCATCGTGGCCAATGGCATCGACATGGACTGGGCCTTCAGCCGCGCGCACGCCCAGAACGGCGAATTTGAATTACGGAAGAGCCTCCTTCCAAAACGAAAAGCGACTCAAAGGGTCCTTTTCTACGCCAACCGCGCCCATATGGGGACCTACCGCGAGGCGGTCGACGCCTTTCTGGCGGGAACCGACAAGACCCCCAACATCCTGCTGCACGAGCACTTCAGCGCCCTCAAATACGGCCTGGGCTACAACGCCGAGCAGGAGTTGACCGGGGATTTGCGCGCCTTTGGGCGCTTCGGCTGGAACGACGGCAAGACGGAGTCTTTTGCTTACACCGAAGTGGAGCAGACCGTTGAGGCCGGCGCAGACTACGCCGGAACCCGCTGGCATCGCCCGGTGGACAAGATTGGCCTGGCCGTGGTTTCCAACGCCATCAAGCGCGACCACCAGGAGTATTTGAAGCTGGGCGGCCTCGGCTTCCTGCTGGGCGACGGCAACCTCAACTACGGCCGCGAGACCATCGTCGAGAGCTACTACAACCTGCATGTCTGGCGCGGACTGTTTTATGCCCTCGACGTGCAGCACGTCGCCAATCCCGGCTACAACCGCGACCGCGGCCCGGCCTGGGTAGGCTCGGTGCGCATGCATCTGGATTTTTAGGACAGGGGTCCGGGGCCAGGGATCAGTAAGCCCAGGCAGGTCCTACCCCAGAGCGAAGCCTCTGCTCTCAAGCCCGGATAGCCTCGCGGGACTGGAAAGCCGGCACTATGGTCTCGTGCAGAACCCTCAACCTGCATTCGAGAGTTTCGGCGTATTCCGGGGTTGATGCCACGTTGACTGGGATGACCCGCTCTGATGTGCGCCGTCGCTTCGCCAGTTTCACCCACTTCGACATCTCACGAATATAAGCTTCTAGAGCGAAACCAGAGTTCCTGTGGCCTCGTTCGCCCTGTGCAGGATCGCCGCTCCCTGGGGGTCGCGTCGACTTGAATGCGGCGGCTTCGGGATACACCGACTCTGGTTCCGCTATAATGCCTGCGACGGTGTCTTGCTCTCATCAATCACCAAATAGGCCGGCGGCACATCTCCAACTACAACCCACAACCACTCATCCACATCAGGCTTGGAAGGCTCAATTCGAAAGAAAAAAAGCGCGACAACACCACCGCACCCATCGCCAAAATACGCTTCTCGGATCGACTTACACCAAGAAAAATTCTGGATGTATTCTTGCGCTTCGGCCGCCATAAGCCGGAGAAGCCTGACGTCTTGCTCATCGTCTCCAAATATCCGGTCGATTGGCACCACACCGCCAACCGGAACCTGGCTTTCATTCTCGGCCACGAATGCCCTCTCGTTCACGCGACAGGAAGGCACAGTGCAATTCGAGCGTAACTCCCGCCGCAACTCGAATCTGTCATCTGTGACCTGTCACCTAACTACTTTCCCGCGCCGGCCGGCTGCGCCTGGGCCCTGGGCTCGGCGGGCAAGGTCACAATCACCTCGTTGGGCTTGGCATAGTGCAGGGTTTCGCGCGCTTCGTGCTCAATGGCGTCGGGATCGGACTTGAGCCGTTCAACCCGCAGGCGCAGGTGTGCGTTCTCTTGTTGCAGCCCTTCGATCTCCTTGCGCAATTGCTGGTCTTCGGCGCGCTTCTGCCGCCAGACCGAAATGCCGTGCTTTCCAGTGAACACGTGCCACCCCAGCATCATCGCCAGCCCCAAGACGAAGACACTGCCGGCCGGCCGCCACGCACGCTGCGCCCAGTCCAGCAGCCGCGTACGCAGCGGAGCCGCCTCCTGCCTGCTCGCGGTATTTTTTGCTGTCCCGTCCGGCATCGAATCCAACCCATTCTCAGAGCATATTCCGCAGCTCCAAGTCTTGCAGGGGACGAGCCAGCCCGCCCCCTGTCATCCCAGCAGATTTAGCGCATCACCCTGAGGGCAGGGCGCCCCTTACGACAGCACAAACTGCTTGGCGGCCGCGCTCAGCGCTTCCATGTCCTGCTCGCTGCGGGCTTCGGTATAGGCCCGCACCACCGGCTCAGTTCCTGAGAGCCGGTAGCAGACCCAGGAGCCATCCTCCAGGATCAGCTTCAGACCGTCGGTACGCACCACCTGCGCCACCTTCCGCCCGCCCAACTCCGTGGGATCGGCCTTCATCTTCTCAGTGAACGCAGCCTTTACCTCCGGGGTCAAGTGGAAGTTCTCCCGAACCGGGTAGAAGGAACCAACCTTGCCAAACAGCTCCTTCAATTGCACGCCCAGGCTCTTGCCGCGCACGGCCACCATCTCGGCCACCAGCAAGCCGGCCAAAACGCCGTCCTTCTCCGGCACGTGGCCGCGAATGGTCAGCCCGGCCGACTCCTCGCCACCGATGGCGATCTTGTCTCCGTTGATCAGCTCGCCAATGTACTTGAAGCCCACGGGCGTCTCGTAGAGCGGCACCTTGTGGTAGTCGGCCAGGGCGTTGATCAGGTTGGTCGAGGCCACGCTCTTTGCCACGCCGTTCTTCCAGCCGCGCGTCTCGACCAGGTAGTCAAAGAGCAGCGCGATCACGTAGTTGGGCTGAATGAAGGTCCCATCCGCGTCCACAATGCCGAAACGGTCCGCATCCCCGTCCGTGGCAATGCCGATGGCTGCGCCGATCTCTTTCATCTTGGCCTTGGCGTCGCCCAGCAGGTGGTCGTCCGGCTCCGGTGCGTGCCCGCCGAAGAGAACGTCCCTGAAGTCGTGGACCGTCTCCACCGCCACGCCCGCCGCTCGCAAAATCTCTGTGCTGTACCCCCTGCCCGCTCCCCAGAACGGGTCGTAGACCACCTTGATGCCCGAATCGGCAATCGCCTTCAAATTCACCAACTCCGCTAGCCGCTTGAGGAACGCGGGCTTCACATCTGCCGTCTCAAAGCCTCCCGCGGGCGGGTCTTCCAGCGGAATCGTCTCCCCGGTCAGTTGCAGCCCCGCAACGGCCGCCTCAATCTGCTTGGTCACCTCGGGCAGCGCCGGAGCGCCGTCGTGGGTGGAAAACTTGATGCCGTTGTACTCCGGCGGATTGTGCGAGGCGGTGAAGTTGATGGCGCCGGAAGTCTTCAAGGTGCGCACTGCATAAGCGATAGCCGGCGTGGGCGCGGCTTCTGGAATGATGATCGGCTTGACCCCGGCTCCAGCCAGTACGCGCGCCGCCACGTCCACAAAGCTCTCGCCCAGGAAGCGCGGATCGCGGCCCACCAGTACGCGGTGCGGCTGCGGTTGGGTCTTCACATAGGCGGCAATTCCCGCCACCGCCAGCCGGATATTGGCCACGGTAAATTCGTCGGCCACAATCGCCCGCCATCCTGAAGTGCCAAACTTGATCGCTGTCGTCATCGTCTCTTCTCCACATGCGCCGGTCTCTCCGGCCCCAAACTTCATACTGCATTACTCAGGACTGCACCGCAAGCCGCAGGAGGCCACAAAGAGGGAATCCTGGAATGACTTGCCAATATGCAATCTTAACGGAATACATTGGTTTGAGAGTCGATTTCAAGATGGAAGCCCCCATGCCCGGCCCCGCCCCGCCAGCTCGCCCGCAAGCGAGAATTGTCCTCACCACCGCCGCCAACCCCGAGGAAGCCAACCGCCTGGCCCGCACTCTGGTCGAGGAGCGCCTGGCGGCCTGTGCCACGCTCGTCCCCGGCGTCCACTCCGTCTACCGCTGGGATGGACAGATTGAAACCTCCGAAGAGACTCTGCTGCTGGTCAAAACCGGCCCTGACCAGCTCTCCGCCCTTGAAGCCCGGCTGCAAGAACTGCACAGCTACCAAACGCCGGAGTTCCTCGTGCTGCCCGTCGAATCCGGAAGCTCTTTTTATTTGGACTGGCTCCAGGCCAGTCTGCAAAAGCCTTAGAGCGTGGCGAAAGTCATGCTCTGGAGGGGCACGACTTCAGTTTTGCCCGATCAAAACATCAACATACTGATCCGGCCCTGAAACAATTGAACGGGAAAAAGGAAAGCGACCACAGATCCTTCGACTCACCACCCCCAGACTCCACCCCAAAGAGCAACAACCGCTCTTTGGGGACCCCGGAACTCCACCCCAAAGAGCAACAACCGCTCTTTGGGGACCCCGGAACTGAAGAACGCTTGGGGCCCCGTTCGCTCACGATGACAGTCTTGACTTGATGCAAGACTTCAGGGCCGGATCAATAATCGAAGCTTGAGCCCCTTGCAAAATTGCCATCAATCAACCGACATGGGTCAGGGCACGGCTTCAGCCGTGCCGCACAAGGCCCATTCCGACTCTGGCTCTAGCCGCGGAGAAACTGCAAACAACTGACAACAAAGAGACGCAGGGGCTAAAGCCCAGCCTCTTCTTGCCAGTTCGGCGGCACGACTAAAGTCGTGCTCTGACGCTTCTTGCAATCTCCATTGAGTTCTGCAAGTGGCTCGCTTGCCTGAAATTAACCGATTCGTTTAGTGGTAGGCGAGGAAGGGCTCGAACCTTCAACCCCCGGCTTAGAAGGCCGGTGCTCTGTCCAGTTGAGCTACTCGCCCACGCCTTCCCATTGTAGCTTTGATGCCGCTGTTGCGGGAGGCCCCGCCATGGGAATCGCATCCACAAAGGAAGCGAGCAACCTTCCCAGGGCATCGGCAGCCGAGGAGCGGCCAGGTCCGGTGGCGCTCAGGTAGGCAGTGACGCCGAATCCCTCCGCGTGACCCGCAATCGCGACGCGCACAACCAGTTCCACGCTGCACTCGGGCAGATTGAGCGCGAGCAGCCGGGTCACATAGTCACGGCAGAAAGCCTCGGCCTGCTGCCAGCGGGCAAAGACCATTCCGTCCAACGGGAGCAGATCAACATAGCAGGCCAGCGCGGCGCGGGCGGCCCCATCGAGCGGCGCTGCGCTCTCCCCGGCCATCTCCCCCGCCACGGGTTCCCACAGGTCGCACTTTGCGGTCCACAGCGGAGACCCGGCAGAATTCAGCTTCAGAAGCAGGCGGGCAAGCGGCGAGAACACCACGGCTTCCGCAATCTCCGAGATGCGTTCCGGAGTGCTGCGCAGATCGACAAAGCCGGGCCAGAGCGCCTCAATGACCGGCGCCCCGCCACCCACCTCAACCTCCCAATCAGCTTCCATGGGCCTGGCCCGTGACAGCTTGCAAATAACGAATCCCTGTGGCTTCAGCCCAGTGAATCTCGTTGCCGGGGTCGCGGGAGAGATAGGCGCAGTGGCCCCCGTGGCGAGTCTCGACAAAGTCGATGCAGGGGTTGGAGAGCAGCTTGGCGCGGGTCTCCGGCAGCAGACGGATGAAGGGGTCGTCCTGGGCGTGGAGGATGAGCGTGGGGACACCGATGCGGTCCACCACCCGGGCAGCGGCGGCGCGGTCGTAGTAGTCGTCGGCATCGCGGAAGCCCCAATAGCGGGCCAGTATCTTGTCATCGAACTGTCGAATGGAGCGCACCGGGCCGATCTGCGCAGGGGGCGCATAGATGCCGGGAAACAGTTTCGCCTTTCGTGCGTAGCGCGCCTTCAACCCCAGCAGAAAACGCCATTCATAGGCGCGGTTGAGCGGCTCATGCAAGGCATCGGAGCCGGGCGCAAGATCGATAGCCGGGCAAACCGCGGCAACGGCGCAGAGCGGGGGCTGGTTGCCCCACTCCCCAGCCAGCTTCAACACCAGGTTGCCGCCCATGGAGTAGCCCACCAGCGCCACGCGGTTCAGGCTGTAGCGCTCGGCATAATGGCGCACCACTTTGCCTACATCGCCGGAAAGGCCCGAGTGGTAAAGCTTGGGGGTCAGGGCCTCAGTGTCTCCGCAGTTGCGCATGTTCATACGGACGACGTTGCAGCCAGCCTCCCAGGCGCGCGCCGTGATGCCTTGAACGTAGCGGGAGTCTGAAGAACCCTCGAGCCCGTGGACGATCACCAGTGTGAGACGCTCGGACCGCACCGGATCGGGCTGCCAATGGCAATGGCAAAGCACCCGGCTGCCGTCACTGGGGTCTACCTCGACCGTCTCTGCGTCGAAAGCGAGCTGAAAGCGCGGCCGCGGAAGGAAGTTGCCTGCGATGGTCTGCAGATGGCCTCCGGCCAGGCCCAGGCGGGGCACAAAAGGTGTGAACCAGCCAGGCAAAGCTGCGGCGGTCTCATCAAGGACTGGATTTTCAGATTCTCTGGGGATCACTGAGCCTCTGCAACCCATTATTGCATTGAGCAGGATGACATCGAAGGGCTGGCGGTTGTGCTCTTCGCTTGCGTGTCACTCGATACACACTGTGGATGCGGTGACACGAACACCTTGTAACTCCCCACGCATAACCCATTTGTTTTCAATCGCGCACGAATGGCGCCACGGTTGCACTTTGTCTGGGCGCAGGCAATTGAGCAAGGGGGATGCGATGACGGCTTTGAAACTCATCTGGACGGTAACGGCGGCGATGACCATGGCATTGCTGGCAACCCAGGCGAACGCGCAGACCACAGCCAAGAAAGTAATCGTTGTGAGCCTGGAAGATCGCAAGCTGGCGCTGATTGAAGACGGCCAGGTGAAGAAGGTCTACAGCGTCGCAGTGGGCAAGCCGTCCACGCCCAGCCCAGTAGGCACCTTCACCATCGAGCGCGCGGGCCAAGAATCCTATCTACCACCACGATGGCAAGACCGTCCTGCCGGGGCCGGGCAATCCGGTGGGCACGCGCTGGATGGGCCTGAGCAAGCACGGCTACGGCATCCACGGAACCAACGAGCCCAAGTCGATCGGCAAGGCCGCCTCCCACGGATGCATCCGCATGGCCAAGGCCGACCTTGAGGAGTTCTATGAGCTGGTGGCTGAAGGCGACACGGTGGAGATCGTAGGCCAGCGCAACGAAGAGACGGCTCAGTTGTTTGGCGCGGGACAGAATCCGTCAACGGTGGCGCAACCGGCCCAGATGGCCGCCCTCACGCCGGTCGCGGCTCCGGCTGCCGACACCAAGGTCGCCGAGAACTCCGGACCGGCGACCTCCGTGGCCATGGCAGGCGAGACCGGATCCCGGTAAGGAGGGTCGGCGATGAATCTGCTGATGGAAGCAATGAATGGTATGGGGGCGGTGCTGCTGCCGGTGGTGGCGGGGCTGCTATTGGAAGAGTTGACGTTCGGAGGACTGGTCCGGCTGCTGATAGCTCCATGGCCGGGAACCGGGAAACGAGGGGAGCGCAAACACAAAGAAGGAGAAGGAAAATGCTCGCATTGAAGCTGCTGTTGACGGTTGCGGGAGTGCTGCTGCTGGCTGCCGCTGTGGCGATTCCACTGTATCGGTCTCTGGCTGCGCATTCAAGCATGCGCGCCGCAAGGCCGGAGAAGATGAAGCAATGGCTATGCCTGGGGAGATTGCGTGGCGCGTTCCCGCTGGCCCTGGCGCTGGTCGGCCTGCCTGCCTTTGCTGGTGGCCGCGAGCATCGTGGTTGTGCCCAGCGGCATGGGCGGCGTGCGAGTCAGCCAGATTCGCGGCACGCTGCCGGGAACGCTCTACCCAGGCACGCATTTCGTTACGCCGCTGGTTGAGAGCGTGCAGATTTTCGACCTGCGCGATCACCTATTTACGGCCGGCATCGCGGAAGAAGGCGCGAAGCGGCGCGCAGAGGAACGGCCTCAGCGTGCAGTCGCGCGAGGGCCTCAACATCGGTCTCGCGGTTACCGTGCGCTATCGCCTCGACCCCAACAAGCTCGACAGCGTGCAGGCCCACATGCCGCAGCCTGTGGACAAGGAACTGGTGCCCCCGGTGGTGGCCAGCGCCTGGCGCGAACTGGCGCCCGGTATACACCGTGCACGAGATCTTCTCGACCAAGCGCGAGGAGGTGCGCGCCAAAGCCGCCGCAATCATCACCCGCAAGCTGGGCGCCGACGGCATCCTTGTTGAAGAAGTGATGCTCTCTGACATTCAACTGCCCGCTGAGTACGCCAAGGGCCTTGAAGGCCTGCTGCTCAAGGAACAGGAAGACGACCAGCTCGGCGTAGTCACCGACATCCAGCAGAAGCAGGTGCGCATCTGCAGAGTTGCAGGCCGAGGCCGAGGCGGTGCAGAAGGTGAAGCAGGCCGAGGGCGAAGCGCAGTCCAAGGTGGTCGAGGCCAAGGGCGAGGCCGACGCCATGCAATACACACTGCCGCTCAAAGAGAAACAGATTGAGCAGAGCAAGCTTGAGGCCGAGGCGCGCAAGGAAGCTACCATCCAGAACGCCGAGGCAGACGCACAGGCCAAAGTCATCGACAGCAAGGCCGAGCTGCAGCGCCGCAACCTGATGGCCGACGCCGAAGCCAGCCGCGTCCGCCTGATGGCGGCAGCCAACGCCGAGCGCATGACCAGCGAGGCAGAACTGCTGAACAAGTCGCCGCTGCTCATCAACAAGATCGTGGCCGAGCGCCTGTCAGACAAGATTCAGGTGGTGATGGTCCCCTCGGACGGCAAGTTCTTCTTTGCCAACGATGTCTTCAAGAACATGGCCAACGCTCCGGTGGTCAAGCAGGAGATGGACAACGAGTCCGAGCCTGCGCCCCGCAGCGGGCACTGAGATTTCGCAATCAAACAAACAAGCTGGGTGCCCCCGGTCCAGTTTTTGGGACCGGGGAAAGCACAACAGCCGGTCTGGAGACCGGCGCTCCATTCCGGAGATCCGCGGATCATGCGGCCGGGCTGCCGAGCTGACCGGAGAAACTGATTTCCGCCAGTCTCAAACGATATAATCCGCGCAAACGAAACAATGAAGGATAGATGAAGCGAATGAGGCTTTTGGGTCTAGTAGCGGGTTTGACAAGTATGCTGCTCGGGCTGGCGGCAAGCGCTGCGCCCGCGCCCAGCCAGTGGGAACAGCCGACTGCGTCGCTTGCCGAAGAGATCGGCTTCATCCTCGGTCCCGGCCAGGCGCGGCTCACAATTCGCAATCAATCGTCGATTTCTTTGGACCAGATTCCCGCCATCCGCAAGTTGCTGGAGCAGGATTTGAAGACGCACGGCGTGCTGGCATCCGGCGCGGAGAGCGCCAGCACCATTCGGGTCACACTGAGCGAGAATGCTCGCGAGCGGCTGTGGGTGGCCGAGATCATTCAGGGCAACGAGACGCGCGTGGCGATGGTGCATGTGGAGTTGGCGCGGTCCCAAGAAATCCTGGCACAGACGGGCGTGACCTTGCGGAGCCAAACCGTGATCGCGACAAAAGATCGCATACTCGCCGCCGCTGACCTTGCGGGATCTTTGGTCGTCGTTGAGCCGGAGGAAATCGCGGTCTTCGGTCACGCTTCCGACGGCTGGAAGGAGTTGAAGCGCACACCCATTCGCCAACATCGTCCTCTGGCACGAGATCCGCGCGCAGTTGTTTTCCCCGTCTCGGACGGGCGAGGTTTTTTGGCATGGCTCTCTGGGGCGTTTTGTTCCGGAGCCTCCGCTTCCGGCCAGGTCGAGAATATTTGGGAGATTCATTGCCACGAAGGAGACGATCCGTGGCCCATTGCTGCGGGCTCGGCCGGACAATTGGAACTGGACTCTAAAGGGGCAAGCGCAGCCCAGGAGAATATGGCTGTCGCGCCTATCAGGGCCTTTTATAACTCTTCCCGCAACTACTTCACCGGGGTGCTTTCTCCCAGCGAAGGCGTCGACCTGCCTCCTTTTTATTCCGCTGACGTGATTCCACGTAATTCATCGGGAGGGGGACTCGCCGCTCTTCTCTTTAACGGCATCGACGGCAAGGTGCAAACGGTCGACAACGGCGCGCTGAAGCCTGTTAGCGGCACACGCGATTGGGGCAGCGATTTTGCCGCGCTCCACTCCGGCTGCGGAGCGGGCACGCAGATTGTCGCTTCCGGCTCGGGCGAGGCTTTGAGCGACAGCCTGCGCGCCTACGAGTTGCCCGCGCAGGAGGCCATTCCCGCCAGCGCGCCGCTCGCCATGGAGGGCACGGTGACCGCGCTCTGGCCCGCCGCCGACGGCAAGAGCGTCTATCGCGGTGGTGCGCAACGCCAAAGACGAATACGAGGTGGATCGTGTTACAGCGCTTTGCAATTAGCATTCTTCTAGCCTTGCTGGCGCTACCCGCTGGGGCGCGCACCCGCCCCCATTACGGCGGCACGCTGCGCGTGGAGACCGAGGGCGACGCCTGGCAGCGGCCCGGCGGCCTGGCGCGGCGTCTGTTCGCTCGACGGCCTGACCGCCTCGGACGCCTACGGCATGGCGCAGCCCGCGCTGGCGACCGGGTGGGATTCAGAAAACAACGATCATCGCTGGCAGTTCCGCTTGCGTCAGGGGGTGCATTTTCACGACGGCTCGACGCTGACCTCTTCCGCCGTGGTTGCCTCGTTGACCGCATCCTGTGCCGCCAACTGCCCCTGGTCGGCCATTCACGCCGTTGGGGCGTCAGTTGTTTTCACGAGCGACTCGCCCATGCCCAACCTGCCGGCGATCCTGGCGGGCGACGATTTTCTGATTCAGGCCAGCAGTGCAAACGGGCACGACGTTGTGGGCACCGGACCCTTTCAGTTCGCGGGCTTCGCCAACGGAGTGCTGACCCTGGCCGCCAACGAAAACGGCTGGCAGGGTCGCCCTTTTGTCGATTCAGTGGAGATTCATGTGCACCGCGCCATCCGCGATCAGTGGCTCGATCTCTGCGTGGGCCGCGCCGACCTGGTCGAAGTCCCAGCCGAGCAGATGCGCCAGGCGCAGCAGCAGCGGCTCACCGTTCTCGCGTCGCCTGCTGCAACGCTGCTCGCCCTGCAAATCACAGATGCGGGCGCGCTCGCCAACCCCATGCTGCGCGCGGCCATTGCGCTCAGCCGTCGATCGCGGCTCGCTCTATCAACGTGATCTTTCAAAAGCAGGGCGAGGTCACGGCCAGCCTGTTGCCGTCCGCGCTTTCCGGTTACGCATTTCTCTTCCCCGCGGAGCGCGACCTGAACAAGGCACATGAGTTGCGCGGCGGCCTCAACCTTCCCGCGCTCACGCTGGCGGCTGAAGGCGGCGGAGCGATGCAGCTGGCCGCGCAGCGCATCGCGCTCAACCTGCGCGAGGCAGGCTTCAATGTGCAGGTTGTCAACATTTCCGGGATGCAGCATCTCGACCTGGTGCTGCGCCGCCTCCCGCTTGAATGCAGCCAGCCGCAGGCCGCGCTCGAATCCCTGCTGCGTGCGGCTGGCACGCCGGAGCCGGTGATCGCCGAAACGCCGGCCTTGCTCTATCGGGCAGAACACGACGCCCTGGATCGCAAGAGGATCGCGCCGCTGCTCTATCTTCCCCGCGCCTATGCAGTGGGCGGGCGCGTTCGCGACCTGCGCCTGGCCGTGGACGGTACTCCGCAACTCGCCGGGGCCTCGCTGGAGGATGCCCCATGAGTCTCCGCCAGAAGCTGCTGCTCATGTTTTCGCTCACCGTGGCGGCGGCGGTGGCGGCGGTGGCGTGGACGGTTCTGGTTCGCATCCGCCTGGTCTTTGAGCAGCGCGACCAGGAGGAAACGGTCCTCTTCGTCAGCCAGTTCCAGCGCGAATTCCAGCACCGCTCGGCCGAGGTGGCTGCCGCGGTTGACCGCCTGGCCGCCCGCGAGCGCGTCCGCACCATGGCCTTCGACCTCGCCCAGTCTGCCGACGCCGCGCCTTATCTGAATGAAGCGCAAGCCCTGGCCCAGGACGCGCAGCTTGACTTTCTTGAAATCGTCGGCGCGGACGGCAAGATCGTCAGCTCGGCGCAATGGCCGGCGCGCTTCGGTTACTTCGAACCCATCGCTTGGGTCGATCAACCAACCTTTCTTAAAACCGAAGATTTACCGGATGGAACCTCGGCACTCGGCATATTCGCGATCCGCTCCGTGGGTCATTCTGAGAACTCTACCCAGCCCATTCTCCTTCTGGGCGGCAAGCGCCTCGACCGGTCCTTCCTTTCCGATCTGCCAGTCGCTCCAGGAATGCAGATCTCGCTTTACCGGGATGCTGACACGACGCCAACAACCGATCAACCTGCTCTAGGACCGGACATTGTGCTCTTCGATCCCAAGCGCCTGATCGGCGCGTCAGGAGAGGTTCCAAACTCTGCGCGTTATGAGAACCTGATTCGCTCCACCATACATTCAGGTCAGCAGACGAGTGCAATTCTCTACCTCACCGGCCACCGCGAAGACTCGGTCAGCGCCACGGCCATTCCCCTCAAGAGCAATACTGGCGCGGTGCTGGCTGTGCTGATCGTGACCATCTCGCGCAGCGGCATGGTGCAGGCGCAGCAGCACATTCGCGCGATTGCCTATGGGGTGGCCGCCGGCGGCATCTTGCTGGCCATTGTGTGCAGCTTGTGGATTGCGGCTCGCGTGTCACGGCCTATCGAAAGGCTGGCGCTGGCGGCGGAAGAAGTGGCCAGCGGCAATTGGGAAACGCGCGTGCCTGAGCGCGGCCGCGACGAGGTGGGCGTGCTGGCGCGCAGCTTTAACCACATGACCGGCCAACTGGTCAGCCAGCGCGAGCGGCTTGTCCAAACCGAGCGCGTGGCCGCCTGGCGCGAACTGGCCCGCCGCCTGGCCCACGAACTTAAGAACCCGCTCTTCCCGCTGCAACTAACAGTCGAGAATCTGGTCCGCGCACGCCAACTTCCCGAGGCCGAGTTCGACGAGGTCTTCCGCGAGAGCACCCAGACCCTGAGCATGGAGATTGCCAACCTCAAGACCATCATTGGCCGCTTCAGCGATTTCAGCAAGATGCCCAAGCCCGAACTGGAGCGCATCGACGCCAGGGATGTGGTTGAGCGCGTGCGTTCGCTTTATGAGGCGGCAGCCGCCCCGGACACGCCCAAGATTCATTTCGCAGTTGAACTCTCTGCCAGCCCCATGCCACTCGTGGTCGACCCGGAACTGCTGCACCGCGCGCTGAGCAACCTGGTGCTCAACGCCATGGACGCCATGCCCGAAGGCGGCACGTTAACCCTCTCGGCCAGGCCGCTGAGTGACAAGATTGAGATTCGCGTCGCAGACACTGGCAATGGCATGACGCCCGAGGAGTGCGAGCGGCTGTTTACCCCCTACTACACGACCAAGCAGCATGGCACCGGCCTCGGGCTGGCGATTGTGCAATCGGTAATCGCCGACCACCTCGGCGCTATCGCTGTCGAAAGCCAGGCGGGCGGCGGCACGACCTTTGTCATTGCGTTGCCGAGAAGCAGCTCCTAACTTCTAGCTGTCTGCTGTGAGCTGTTCCAGCTTGTATTCTTGTTTCCGCGGAGATCCAAGTCCGCCGCACCAGAAAGACCCGGAGCTAAGAGCTGGAAGGACCTTTATGACCAAGGCAAATATCCTCATCGTCGACGACGAAGCCAACACGCTGGCCTCGCTCGCGCGCGCCTTCCGCCTCGCCGGCCATGAGGCCGTGGTTTGCGACAATGCGGCCCGCGCTCTGGAACTGGCCCGCACGCAGCCCTTCGACCTGATCCTCAGCGATGTGGTCATGCCCCGCCGCGACGGACTGGCGCTGCTTGAAGACCTGAAAACGGCGGGCGTTACCGCGCCGGTGGTGATGATGAGCGGGCAGGCGCATATCGAGATGGCGGTCAAGGCCACGCGGCTGGGCGCGCTGGACTTTCTGGAGAAACCGCTCTCCACCGAGAAGCTGCTGGTCACCGTGGAGAACGCGCTCAAGCTCACCCGCCTTGAAACGGAGAATGAGGACCTTCGCAGCCGCGTCGGCAAGCACACTCTGGTGTTCCATGGCGAAACCATGCGCCGGGTGATGGCCCAGATTGAGCGTGTGGCAGCCAGCGAGGCGCGCATCTGCATCTACGGCGAAACCGGCACCGGCAAGGAGCTGGTGGCGCGCACATTGCACGAGAAGAGCAACAGGGCGGCGGGGCCGTTCATCACCTTGAATTGCGCCGCGGTTCCGGCAGAACTGATCGAAAGCGAGCTCTTCGGACACGAGAAGGGTTCCTTCACCGGAGCCGCCCAGCGACGCACCGGGAAGTTCGAACAGGCGCATCGCGGGACGCTCTTTCTGGACGAGATTGGGGATATGCCGCCCGCCATGCAGGCCAAGCTGTTGCGGGTGCTGGAAGAAGGCGAAGTAGAGCGCATTGGCGCAGACAAGCCGACCCAGGTGGATGTACGCGTCATCGTGGCCACGCATCGCAATCTGGAGCAGATGGTCGAGTGCGGCAGCTTCAGGCGCGACCTTTACCACCGCGTGGTGGTTTTTCCCGTCGAGCTGCCTCCGCTTCGCCAGCGCTCAGAGGATTTGCCCGCCCTGGTGGAGCATTTTGTACGGCAGGTGAGCGCACAGAACGGGTGGAAACCGGTGCCCTTTGCCGGCGAAGCCATCGGCGCACTCAAGGAATACGCATGGCCGGGCAACATCCGGGAACTGCGCAACGTGGTAGAGAGGCTGCTGCTGCTCGCCGGAACGGTGGTAGACGCCGAGGCTGTGCAACTCGCGCTGCCCGCCGCGCGCTCATTGCAGAATGCCGCCAAGGCCGGAGTCTCGGAGAGCGGTTCTACCGGCCCCCTCGCCGAGAGGGTCTCTGCCTTCGAACGAGCCGAGGTGCTCAGAGAACTGGGGCAGCACAACCACCTCATTACGCAGACCGCCAAGGCTCTGGGACTTGAACGAAGCCACCTCTACAAGAAGTGCCAGCAATTGGGAATCGACCTCAAGGACCTAGCAGAGCAGAAGGTCCGCTCTGAGCTGGAGACCCGCAAGAGCTGACACAGAATTACCGTATCCTCTTGGATTTGTGCAGAGCAGATGCTCGCTGGGTGTCGCGCCAGCTTGAATGCCAAGGGCAATCTCAGGAAGATTCGGCCTTCCCGTTGTCATTCAGACAAGGGACCAATCACACTTCGAGAAAGCGGGGAAATGAAGCGAGTGCTCCTCCCCGGCATGGCGCACAGAACTGCCGTGCAATTGCCAGTCGGTCCAAATCGTCTGTAAGTCTTCCTTCGTCCGAGGCAAGATAGACACGGTTTCGATAAGCTGCTATTGTCCTAACACCAGGTCAAGCGGAGCTGGTTTCAAGAACCGCCATTCTCGCCCCCAGAGCAGAAGCCTCGTTCGAAGGCTCTGCTCTCAAATTGAATCTTTTATCGACTTGTATGAGCCAGAGCTTCGGGCCCTGGAATGGGCCGATTCTTCCTAACTGATCCGGCCCTGAAACAATGGAACGAAATGAAGGAAAAGCGACCACAGATCCTTCGACTCACGACCCCAAAACTGAAGAACGTTTGGAGCGCCGTTCGCTCAGGATGACAGTCTTGACGTGATGCACAACTTCAGAGCCTAATCAATAATAGGACCGGCATTCCGCCCGGTTCGCGCAATCATTCCGGCAGTAGGAGAAGATTCCTCGCTCCGGCAGAGAGTCCACTCTACCCCACGGTACGCCGCTCATCCTCAAGCCTCTCCCAGCTTCCCCAAGCTTCCTCAGGCTTACTCACGTTTTCCATGCGCCCCAGGCTTCCCCTGGCCTTTCCACGGCTCTGTTATTTCCCCCGCGACTGTTGGGCGGGGGAGAGCCTTTTGTCTTTCGCGAGGTCTCTCATGAAGCAGTTCTCTTCCCTTGTCCGCAGCCGGTTTGTGTCGGTGTATGCAGGTCTTTCCCTTTTGCCGGTTGTTCTGGCAGGCGTGCTGCTTCATGCCCCCGCGGCGTCCGCGCAGACGGCTGACTTTGCTGGTGCTGTGGTGACCTTGAGCAACAGCTTCTCCCTTCCCACCGGCGTTGCGGTCGATGGCCGCGGAAACGTGTACGTGGCGGATTCGAACAACAATGCGGTGGAAGAGATTGTGGCGGTGGGTGGCGTAATTCCAGCCAACCCGACCGTCATCCAGTTGGGCAAGGGCTTCAACAATCCCCAGGGCGTAGCCGTGGACGCCAGCGGCAATGTCTACGTAGCCGTTGCAGCCGACAACGCGGTGGATGAGATTCTGGCGGTAGATGGCAGCATCCCCAGGGCCCCGAAGATTCTTACGCTGAGCAGCCGCTTCAAGAATCCCTCCGGGGTAGCGGTGGACGCGAGCGGGAATGTCTACGTAGCCGATTCCGGCAACAATGCGGTAAAAGAGATGTTGGCTGTGGGCGGGGCAATCCCGGCCAACCCGACAATCAAACCAGTGGGCGATGGATTTGCCAATCCCACAGGGGTTGCGGTAGACGTCAGCGGGAACGTCTATGTAGCCGATAAAAGCAGCTTCGGGGTGACCGAGGTGCTGGCGGGCTGCATTGACTTCAAGAACTGCGCTACGCCGGTAGGCAGCGGTTACAACAATCCAATTGGGGTTGCGATAGACGGCGGCGGAAACGTGTATGTGGTCGATTCCGGCAACCATGCTGTCTATAAGATCGCGGCAGTGGGCGGCACAATCCCTGCCAATCCCACGATCAACACACTGCTCAGCGGGACAGCCCTCGGCGAGGGTGTTGCGGTAGACAGCAACGGAAACGTCTATGTCGCCTCTACCGGGCAAGATGGGGTGGAGGAGATCGTCCTGACGGCGGTGAACTTCGGTTCGGTGGCGGTGGGCCAGACGCAATCTCTTGTTAACACCTTCGCCTTTGGCGCTGGGGGCGCCGTGCAAGCGCCGGCCGTGGTGACCGAGGGAACTCCAGGCCTCGACTTTGCCGACGCGGGCACCGGCACGTGCACCACCAACGGAACCGGCCATAGTTACAATCCAGGAGATACCTGCACGGTGGTGGTGAACTTTGCGCCGGCCAAGCCCGGCCTGCGCATGGGAGCCATTCAGCTTCTGAACAGCTCAGGCGTGGCGATTGCATCGACGAACATATATGGAACCGGCACGGGCCCGCAGATGACCTATAGCCCCGGAACCAGCAGCAGGCTTGGGGTCAACTTGTTCTCCAATCCTCAGGGCGTGGCGGTGGATGCCGGCGGGAATGTCTATGTCGCCGACACAGGCAACGGCGCGGTGGAAGAGATTCTGGCGGTGGGTGGCAGCATCCCTGTCAACCCAACGATCAGCACGCTGGGCGGCGGCTTCGTCAAGCCCGTTGGCGTTGCAGTGGACGGCAGAGGGAATGTCTACGTAGCCGATACCAGCAGCACAGCGGTGCAGGAGATTCCCGCGGGCTGTGGGAGCGCCAGTTGCGTGACGAACCTGGGCAGCGGATTCAACAATCCTCATGGCGTTGCAGTGGACGGCAGCGGAAACGTGTTCGTGGCGGACTACGGCAACAGCGCGATACAGGAGATGGTATCCGTGAACGGGGTTGTTCCTTCCAGCCCAACGATCAAAATGCTGGGAGGCGGCTTCTCCGGTCCAAGTGGCGTTGCGGTGGACGCAAGCGGGATCGTTTACGTCGCCGATCTCAACGGCAGAAAGGTCGAGGAGATTCCGGTCGGCTGCGCAGGCGCCAGTTGCGTGAAATCCCTAGGCGGCGACTTTGACCAGCCCTATGGAGTTGCTGTGGATGCCAGCGGGGCCGTTTATGTCGGGGACCAAGAATCCGGAGTTGTGCTGAAGATTCCGGCGGGTTGCACAAGCTCAAGATGCGTAACAGCGGTGGGCCGCGCAGGGTGGCTCGGTTCTCCGTCCGGTATTGCGTTGGATGGCCGCGGGGACCTCTACGTGGCCGATCACTACGGCAACGATGTGCTGGAGATGGTCACTTCTATCCCGCCTGCATTGAGCTTCTCCACCCCGGCCGCAATCGGAGCGGCCGACACCGCCGACGGCGCGCAGACGCTGACGATTACCAACGGCGGCAATGCCCGCCTAGTGTTCCCTGCCCCCGCAGCCGGCAACAATCCTAGCATTGCGAATGGCTTTGCGTTTGACGCATCCAGCACCTGCCCGCAGTTGAGCACTGGCAACTCCGCTGCTTCACTCGCCCCCGGTGCAAGCTGCATCTACGCGGTGGACTTTACCCCAGCCGCCGCGGGCGCGAACTCGGGTTTGCTGGCGCTGACCGACTACAACCTGAACGTCAACCCCGCCATGCAGAGCATTTCGCTCAGCGGCTCCGGTTATGCTCTCCCCACCCGGCTCGCCTTCGGCATCGAGCCTACCGCCATCATCCCCGCAAACGGCAACGGTGGTTCTGCGGTTACAGTCCAAGAGGAAACCGCAGGCGCGGGCGCGTCTGAAGCTGCGGCCGCCGGCCACTCCAGCGCGCTGCCCACTGCGGTCGCTGCCATTGGAGCGGCGCAAACGGCGACCATCTACATTTCCAAAGCCGGGACGCTGAGTACCATCTCCGTGCTGACGGAGGGAGCCAGCGGGCTGGACTTCAACTTTGTGACGGGCGGAACTTGCTCGACGGGCGTTGCCTATACCGTAGGCCAGACCTGTTCAGTAGAGTACACGTTCACCGCGACGCAACCGTGGCTGCGTCTGGGCGGAATCGCACTGGCTGACAGCGCGGGCGTGCTGCTGGGCAACGGCTATATCAGCGGCACAGGTACCGGCCCGCAGATCACCTACAGCCCCGCCACATTGAGCACGCTGGGGAGCGGATTCTACTTACCCAGGGGTGTTACGGCCGACACCAGCGGCAACGTCTACGTGGCCGACTCCAACAACAACGAAGTTGAAGAAATTGTCGCGGTGGATGGAGTGATTCCGGCCAACCCGACAATCAAGACACTGGCCAGCGGCCTCAATATTCCTTCTGGCGTTGCGGTAGACGGCAGCGGCAATGTCTTCGTAACCGACGCAAATAACAACCTGGTGAAGGAAATTGTCGCGGTGGGCGGGGTGATCCCAGCCAACCCGACGATCAAGACGCTGGGCAGCGGCTTCAGCAACCCTCAGGGCATTGCAGTCGACGCCAGCGGCAACGTCTACGTTGGCGATTGGGGCAACAACGCGGTGAAAGAGATTGTGGCGGTGAGTGGGGTCATCCCAGCCCGCCCCACGATCAAAACTCTGGGCAGCGGCTTCGGTGCTCCATTTGGCGTTGCGGTAGACGCCAGGGGAGACGTCTTCGTCGCCGGTGAATTCAACGGTGCGGTGTTTGAGATTGTTGCGTCGCGTGGGGTCATCCCGAGCAACCCGACGATTAACAAGCTGGGCAGCGGCTTCGACAATCCCACGGGCGTAGCCGTGGACGGCAGCGGCAACGTCTATGTCGCCGATTACATCGGCAGTGTTGTGAAGGAGATCATGGCGGTGAACGGAGTCATCCCGGCCAATCCCACGATCATCACGCTGGGCAGTTTTCTCAATCTCCAAGGCGTCGCGGTGGACGACCGAGGAAATGTCTACGTCGCCGACACCAACAACAACGCAGTACGGGAACTAAACTACTCGGCGCCCACCGTGAGCTTCGCCACGCCCACTCTTGTTGGCTCAACCGATACCATCGATGGCTCCCAGACGGTGATTTTGACCAACTCTGGCAACCAAACGCTGACCCTAACTGCCCTGAGCTATCCCACTGACTTCCCCATGGCCAGCGGCGACAACAACCCATGCACCGCTACCTCCAGTCTTAGCACCGGACAGCAATGCGATTTGCCGATCCAGTTCGCGCCCAATACTGGAGGTCCATTGAGCGAGAGTATCGCGCTTTCCGGCAACGCATTGAATGCAGGCACGCCCAATTACGCTACGCAACACGTCAGCCTGACCGGCACCGGCCTGCTATACGCCACAGTGACCTCGGCAATCAACGCCGTGGCAACCTACAGCCCAGACGCTCAGAATGTATCGCTGAGCGCAACCATCACCAGCCCTGATGGCTTGGTGAACGCCGGCAACGTCACCTTCACCTTGATGCAGGGAGCGACGCAGATTGGCAGTCCGACGGTTAGCGCCGCCCTTTCGAATGGCGCGGCCAATGCGAACTTCGCCTTGCCCGCCGGGGTCGGTGCAGGAACCTACACTCTTCAGGCTGTCTACAACCCTGCAGGCATCTTCGCCGCCAGCAGCGATAGCGCACATACGCTGTTCATCGGCCAGGCCGCGGCCAGCATCGTAGTCACTCCGTATCACGTGACCTACGACGCCAATCCGCACACACCCACGGGCACGGCGACGGGGATTGGCGGCGCAGACCTGAACACCGGCCTCACTCTAACCGGCGCTACGCATACCAATGCCGGAACCTATGCAAACGACCCGTGGAGCTACCACGACGCCGCCGGCAACTACATCGACGCTAGCGGAACCGTGTCAGACTCGATTGGCCAGGCGACGGCAATCGTTACCCTGGGCGCCCTGGAGCAGACCTACACCGGATTGCCTCTGGCGGCAACAGCCATCACAAATCCTGCCGGGCTGACAGTGATTCTCACTTACAACGCTTCGCTGACAGTGCCAACGTCGCCAGGCAGCTACACCGTGGCAGCGACGGTGAAAGACCTAAACTACCAGGGTTCTTCCACGGGAACGCTGGTCATTGCCAAGGCGACGCCAACCATCACCATTGCATCGAGTTCCAACTCGGTTCTATTGCAGAATCCAGTCACTTTCACGGCCGCGGTCTCATCCCAAGCTGGCGCACCCACCGGCGCGGTAACTTTTCTTGATGGTACGACGCCGCTGGGAGCGAGCACTTTGACCAGCGGCACGGCAACCTTTACGACCGCAGCACTCTCGTTGAATGCGCACACGATCACCGCGGCCTATTCAGGGGACGCGAACTTCATGCCGATCACCAGCAACTCATTGACGCAGACCATTGTCACCATCGTTGTCAGCGCGCCTGGCAGCGGCTCAACCCAGACAGTCCTCCCCGGTGGCACGGTGGCCTTCTCGTTGCCCATCACGCCGAACAGCGGTACGAGCTTCCCTTCGGTTCTGACACTATCAGTGAGTGGGCTGCCGGCGGGCGCTGTGGCCGGCATCTCGCCATCGTCATGGGTGGCCGGCACCAGCCCCAACAACTCCTGGACGCTGGCGGCCAACACGGCATTGACTGGCAACACTACGCTGACCATTCAGTTGCCACAAAGCGCAGCGGCGGCGCAGCCGGCGGGTGTCAACCTGAGCTTACGCACAGCCCCACTGCTTCTTGCTCTGTTTTTGCTGCCGTTCTCAGGCCGAATGCGCCGCGCCAGCAAGCGGCTCGGCCGCGCGATCTCTGTCCTGCTGTTCTTGGGTATAGGCCTTGCAGTTGCGGTTGGAGTGACAGGATGCTTTTCCAACAGCGGCTACTTTTCCCAGGCCCAGAAGACGTACCCGATCATTGTGACGCTGAGTTCGGGCCCGCTGTCGCAATCGACCACGCTCTCACTCACGGTGGAATAGCAAGGAGAACTTGTTTCGCGTTGAGTGAATTGCGACGCAATGCCACTTGCGGAAGCGCGGTTTCTCTGCTCCGTGACGGCCTGGGCATAGCAGGATCAGGCCGTTGCGTGCAATTTAAGTTGCGCGCCGTGCAGACGATTGTGCCCGGCACAGTTCCATCCGCCTGTTTTCCTCAGTGGATGGGGGAAACTGAGAGGCCTGACGCAGCGGCGGCATCGAAGCACGGAGCTTTGTAACTTCCTCGAAAGATGATCGAAGAGACAATGCCGCCAGCACGGCAGTAAGCGGAAGACCGCTGAGCGCAGCTATATTGCGCAATGCGCGGTCCATGGCCAACCCGCTTCCCGCGCGAGTTCCTTCGTGCAAGCATCTCCCACATCTACGCGCAAACCACACCGGCATTCCCGTGGCGCTTGTGGCGTCAGTCACCAAGACATTTCGCTCTGCGCCCTTCGCCCTCCTCAAGAGCTTGACGATAGCTGGATCGCCGTGAACGCCGCCGCGGATCATTTAGAATGGCAACACCGTGGCGTGGCCCATTGACCCATCTCCGCTGTGGATTTCGCTGGCCACCACCTGCGCGGCCACCACGGCCACTTTCTTTTTGGGTATGCTGGCGGCCAGGCTGATGTACGGCGCGCGCGGCGGCCTTCGCGCCTGGATCGACGGCCTTCTGACGCTGCCTCTGGTCCTTCCGCCAACCGTAGTGGGCTTCTTTCTCCTCGTTCTGCTTGGCAGGCGCAGCCTGATCGGCCACGCGCTGGAACAGATCGGCATCGTCATCGTTTTCTCATGGCCGGCAACAGTAATCGCCGCAACCGTAGTGGCTTTTCCGCTCATGTACCGCACGACCCTGGGCGCATTTGAACAAGTCAACCCCGTTCTTCTGGATGCAGCGCGCACCCTGGGCGCATCGGAGGGCAGGATCTTTCGCAGAGTGCTGCTGCCCATGGCCGCTCCCGGTGTGCTCGCCGGTACAGTGTTGGCCTTTGCGCGAGCGCTCGGGGAATTCGGCGCGACGCTCATGCTGGCCGGCGACATTCCCGGCCGCACGCAGACGATGCCGATCGCCATTTTCTCCGCGGCCGAGGGCGGAGACATGCGCGTGGCGTTTTTGTGGGTTGCTCTCATCGTGGTTCTTTCCTTGGCCATTATTCGCCTGATTCACTGGGAGAGGAAGACGAGGAAGACCGTGCAGAATCCGGTCGCTTCTCCTCTGGTTTCCGTACCCGCTTCCTCGCCGTTTCTGCCGCGGGCAGCGAATGAGATCGCGCCCTGTGCACAGCTTGAGATATGTGTTGAAAAGGCGCTGGAGCCCTTCCGCCTGGAGGTCCAATTCAGCGCAGGGCGCGGCGCGGTGGGTCTGCTGGGACCGTCGGGCGCAGGCAAGTCCATGACCCTGCGCATGATTGCCGGCATCTTGGCGCCAGACTGCGGGCGCATCGTTCTCAATGGCCGCGTACTCTATGACAAGTCGTCCGGTCGCAACGTCCGCGCAGCGCAACGCAAGATCGGATTCGTCTTTCAGGACTACGCCTTGTTTCCGCGGATGACAGTAGCGGAGAATGTGGGCTTCGGGCTGAGTTCGCTCTCGCAACAGAAACGGAGCGCACGGATTCACGAACAGCTTGAGCGGATGCACGTTGCGGAATTGGCCAATCGCTATCCGGCCGAGATTTCAGGGGGCCAGCGGCAGCGTGTGGCCATTGCACGCTGCATGGCCATCGAGCCGGAAGCGCTCCTGTTCGACGAGCCATTCGCGGCCCTCGATCCTCATCTGCGGCGGCAGATGGAAGAGCAGCTTCGCGAGACGCTGGCAGGCTACAACGGCGCGGTGATTTTTGTGACACACGACATGGAGGAAGCCTTTCGCTTTTGCAGCGATCTGCTTGTGCTGGACCGGGGCAAAGTGATTGCCAGCGGGCCCAAGCACCAGCTCTTTGAACGTCCGCAAACTGTCGCCGCGGCGCGGTTGACGGGTTGCAAGAATATTGTTCCGGCCAGGCGCGCAGGCGCCGATCGAATCGCGGTGGACGCATGGAACTGCACACTGCAAGCGGCAGGCCCGGTGCCGGATACACTGACCAACGTTGGCCTGCGCTCACATCAAATCGCATTCCATCCCGCGGAAGGCGAGAACATTTTTTCCTGCTGGCTTTTGGGAACGAGCGAAGCACCGCATGAAATGACGCTCTACCTGCGCTTGCACGCCGCGCCCCAAGCAGGCGACCTGCCCCATCTACAAGCCGATGTCCCCAAAGATCTGTGGCGCTCGCTCAGCGTCGAGCCTCAGCCGTGGCAAGTCAGCCTCGATCCCGCGCGCCTTCTCCTCCTTGAAGGATAGGCCGGCGCCGTCCGCCTGCTCCTGCGCACGCTCTACCCATGCGAACCGTCAGGCGTTCGCCCGGTAGCGCGCCATCGCGGCAGGGAAGGGCTGTAGCGCACGCTGAAAAATGCCCAGGCTGTAAGCGATAGTGAGCCCATAGTTCGTGATGGGCACTTTCGCCTGCTGACACTGCAAGATGCGACTCAGCATCTGGCGTCGATTCCACATGCAAGCCCCGCAGTGAATGACCAGTTTGTAGCTGGCCAGATCGTCGGGGAAATCCCGGCCCTGCATGGTTACAAAATCCAACTTGACGCCGGTGTACTGCGTCAGCCAGCGGGGAATCTTGACGCGTCCGATATCCTCGCCAATGGGATGATGCGTGCAAGCCTCGGCAATCAGCACACGGTCACCCGAGCGCAGCTTGTCGACCGCCAGCGTGCCCTCGACCTGGGCCGCAAGATCGCCCTTGAAGCGCGCCATCAGAATGGAGAAGCTGGTCAGCGGCACTTCCGGCGGCGTATCGGCGGCAACCTTGAGGAACGCCTGCGAATCGGTAATCACCAGCTTCGGCGGAGTCTTGAGCCGATCGAGCGCAGTGCGAAGTTCACGCTCCTTGACGACCATGCACAATGCGTCGGAATCCAGCAGATCGCGGATGGTCTGCACCTGCGGCAGAATCAGCCTGCCCTTGGGCGCTTCTTTGTCAATGGGCACCACCAGAACGGCCAGTTCGCCGGGGCCCACCAGGTCGCCGACGATCGCGGGCGAGTCAATAAAATCCGCCGGCGCCAGATCGAGCAGGGCCTCTCTCAACTCCGTCAAGCCCTTCCCGGTAACCGCTGAAGCCTGCACCACGCGCAACTTGCCAGAAAGCAATCTCTCGACCAGAGCCTCGTTCGGCGCAGAAACATCGCACTTGTTGAAGACCACCACAGCCGGCGTCTTCTGCGCGGCAAAATCACTCAGCAGGCCCTCTTCAAAATCGCCCCAAACGCCGGACTCAGCAACCAACACGGCAATCTCAGTCCGCTCGAGCGCCTGCCTCGTCTTCTCCACGCGCATCGCACCGAGGCTTCCTTCTTCGTCGATGCCAGCCGTATCGATGAAGAGCACCGGCCCCAGAGGGAGCAATTCCATCGGTTTCTCCACCGGATCGGTCGTAGTTCCGGCGACCTCGGAGACGATGGAAACCTGCTGCCGCGTGATGGCGTTCAACAAACTCGATTTGCCGACATTGCGCCGGCCGAAAAAGCCAATGTGCAGACGTAGTCCCTTGGGTGCTGTGATCATTCCGACTTCTCCTCGCGCGTAATCCTCAAGGGCGATCCCAACCGGCAAACCGCCTCCGGGCTGATGGCCTGGTCAAACTCCTCGGCGCTCATCCACCCATTCTCAATCACCACCGTGCGAAGTGGCTTGGCCTGCTCCTTGGCCATGCGCGCCGCGTCTCCGGCCCGTTCATAACCCAACGAAGGCACCAGCGCTGTAGCCGCGGCAGTCGAGTTCTCTACGTGCGCACGGCAGCGCAGTTCATCAGCCTCGATACCATCGACGCAATGGCGGCGCAGCAGATCGTCAGCGCGAGCGAGAATATCCAGATTCTCCAGCAGGCAATGGGCAATCAGCGGCAAAAAGGCGTTGAGTTCCAGGCTCCCTGCCGCGCAGGCCGTTGCGAGCACGCTGTCGTTGCCCATCGCGAGCATCGCTGCCTGCGTTGCAGCTTCGGGAATCACCGGATTCACCTTGCCCGGCATGATGGATGAACCGGCCTGGCGCGCCGGAAGCTGAATCTCGCCGAAACCCGCATCAGGACCGGAGGATAGTAGCCGCAGATCCGTCGAGATTTTGATGAGAGAAACGGCGTGCGCCTTCAGAATTCCGGAGACTTCGGCAAAGACATCGGTGTTCTGCGTCGCATCAACCAGATTCTCGGCGCGTGCAAAGCCAATATTGGTCAGCGCGCGCAATTGGTCCACAACCTGGAAGATGAATTCCCGTGGTGCGGCAAGCCCAGTACCAATCGCCGTCCCCCCCAGGTTCACCACACGCAGCCGCTCTTCGCATTTGTAGATGCGCCAGCGGTCCCGGTTCATTGCCTCCGCATAGGCGCTCATCTCGCGGCCCAGCGTAGTCAGCACCGCATCCTGATACTGCGTGCGGCCTACCTTCACGACGTGAGCAAACTTCTTCTCCGCGCGCTGAAACGACTCCTGCAGAGCTACCACATTCTGCTCAAGCGTGCGAAGAAGCCGGATGGCGGCAAGTTTCAATGCAGTGGGATAGGTATCGTTGGTGGATTGATGCAGATTGATATCGTCGAGCGGCGAGACGCGACTGGACATACCGCGATCGAGATCCAACAACTCCAGCGCCCGATTCGCCAGCACCTCATTGACGTTCATGTTGGTGCTGGTTCCTGCACCGCCCTGCAACGCATCCACCACTATCTGCGTATCAAGCAATCCCTCGCTCAACTCGCGGCAGGCACGCTCGATTGCATCGGCCTTTACGGAGTCGCTGCCCCACGCGCCCAAGGCGCGATTCGTCTGCGCGCAGGCCAGCTTCACGTCTCCAAAGGCGCGCCCCAGTGCCGCATGGACAGGCCGTCCGGCCAACGGAAAATTCTCCAGAGCCCGCACGGTGTGAATGCCATAGAGAGTATGCGCGGGCACCTCACGTTCGCCCAGTGAGTCTCGTTCGATGCGCTGTTCCTGCCTCATGCTCTTTCTCCGCTTCCCTGCAATTCTTATTGTCCATCCAGAGCGTGCGAATGACCAAATGAAGCAAATGACCACAGGCGCGGCGCACTCAGCGGTTGAGCTTGTGATGAGATGCATGGGCAGAAATGCAAACTGAACGCAACCCGCCCGGCCAGACTCTCGTTCGGCAAAACTCCATCCGCGCCGAACGACAGGCCTGCAAAACCGGGCACGGGGTCGTGGATTTTCCGGAGCCTTTCCTCAAGGCGGGCGACTGGGCATTCTTGACGCACCAGGGAGCCCCGGTACACTTTATTTACAGTGGAACCATATTGAGCTGACCCACGGCGGAGGTTGCTTTGCTCTTGCCACGAGGCGAATCTTACGCGAATTCATCGTTCCCCCTGGAGGAGCCCCTGTGAGTTGCGAACTGTCCGCTCGCGAATCTGCACTCGCTTCCCTGCTGCCGCGGCAAGTGAATCGGGAGCCCGCATCGTCTTCGGAGGACTAGGATGCCCGTGCCACTTTCTATCGTCGATCTGGATCTGATCCTGGAGAAGACGCGGGATCTTTGGCATGAGATGCGCGGCAGAAACATCTTTATCACCGGCGGCACGGGCTTTTTCGGCTGCTGGCTGGTGGAGAGCTTCGCCCACGCGAATCGAGTGCTGGAGCTTGGCGCGCGGGCGACGATCCTCACACGCAACCCCGCTGCATTCACCCGGAAATGTCCTCACCTGGCGTGCGATCCCGCGATCGCGATGCTCCCTGGAGATGTGCGGGATTTCACCTTTCCGGATGGCGCATATGAGTATGTGATTCACGCCGCAACCGAAAACAGCGCGAGGCAAGCCGCGGACAATCCGCTTGAATTGCTGGCGACGAACCTGCAGGGCACTGAGAGAGTGTTGCAATTCGCCGCAAGCCACGGCACGCGGAAATTTCTCCTGACCAGCTCTGGCGCTGTCTACGGAAGGCAGCCTGCCGATATGACGCATGTGGCAGAGGATTTCGCCGGAACACCAGATCCGCTCGAACGCGCTTCAGTGTATGCGGAGGGCAAGCGGGGAGCGGAGCAAATGTGCGCTGTTTACGGTGCAAGAACCCAGATGGAATGCAAGATAGCCCGTTGCTTTGCCTTTGTGGGTCCTCACCTGCCCTTGGATGCGCATTTCGCGATCGGGAATTTCATTCGCGATGCCATGAGAGGCGAAACGATAGAGGTAAATGGAGATGGCACTCCAATGCGGTCGTACATGTACGCAGCCGACTTGGCAATTTGGCTGTGGACGATCCTGTTCCGCGCACCAGGGGGCGATGCATTCAATGTAGGTTCGGAACAGGCCATCGACATCCTGGCGCTTGCGCAAACAGTGGCTGTGGCGCTGGGTTCACCGGAAAAGGTGCGCGTGGCACAACGGGCGATCCCAGGAGCAAAGCCGCCGCGGTATGTTCCAAGCACGAGAAAGGCCCAGCAGTGTCTTGGATTGAAGTGCGAAGTATCCCTTCAAGATGCGGTTCGACGCACCGCTGCCTGGCACGAGCTTCTGACCCGCCGGAGTTGAGTGCCCGGACAAGGGCGTCAATGGAGGGTTCAGGCAGATTCAGGTCGTGCGTCTCGGCAAATTATGGCGATACCAACGATGATTCCAGAGTCCTGTTGGGACGGCGCAGGATGATCGCACGCAGCCTTTTTGCGCTCTTGCGAAAACATGGAAAAGCAAGAACCGGGAGAGTTTCACCTAATTGTCAAACGCCGCATTTCGCCCCGGCAGCCGGGGTTTTCCCCAGGGAAAACGCACCTTGTGGTTTAACCCGCAAGGTCAGATGTTTTGAGAGGGCACGACTTCAGCCGTGCCCTTTCAAATCCGTTCCATTGAGATGGTGCGTTTGCCCAGAGGTTTCCCCTTGTCGAATGACATTCTGCGTGCGACACACCGCTACAGCGGTTCCACAATTGCTGTACCCCGAACCCACCGCTATCAAGCAGCATTTTTCTCAAGAAAATGCCACCTTGCTCGATGCCGGAAAGGGCATGTGCATTGTGGAACCGCTCTAGAATGGACTCTTGCGGCAAACTCACTATGAATGATCTCCTTTTTGAATTGTGTGCCGAAACACTCCCAGCGGCGCAAGCGGGCCAGAACGGGGGCGCCGGCCGTGTTGAATTGTGCAGCAGGCTTTCGGTCGGCGGGGTCACGCCGAGTTTGCCCTTGCTGCAGGCCGTTCTGCAAACGCTCGCGATCCCGGTTCATGCGCTCATCCGCCCTCGGGCAGGCGATTTCGTCTACTCCTTGCCGGAATTCGAGTTGATGGGCCGCCAGATCGCCTTGGCCAAGCAGTCTGGAGCGGCGGGGGTCGTTCTTGGGGTTCTGCAACCCGATCACAGGGTGGACGTGGCACGGACCCGGGCCCTGGCTGAATTGGCAGCTCCCATGAAGGTGACATTTCATCGTGCTTTCGACAGCACCCCCAACCTGGAAGAAGCGTTGGAAGCGGTGATTGCAACAGGCGCAGATTGCCTGCTCACGTCCGGCGGCGAGGCGGACGTGCTGACCGGTGTGGATACGATTGCTGTACTCCAAAAGCAGGCCCGGGGCCGCATCGATGTGATGGCCGGAGGCGGCTTGACGCTTGCCAACCTGGTGGAGACCGTGCGGAGAACAGGCGTCTCTCACCTGCACGGGTCTCTCATCGGTAAGCGAGGAGATGAAAGCGGCCCCTCCTGGCACACGCCCCTTGTCCCGGCTGCATTGGAAGCAGATGTACGAGAGGCCGTCCGGCTCTTTGCGATGGCAGCGGATCTTGCTTCCGCAACACAAGCGCATGGCACTGCTGCCAAGCCGGAAATGATTGGTGCGCCCCGATTCTCGCTGGTTTCAGGCGCGAATGACGCGGATGCCCTGGCGCTCGAAGGGAGCGATGTCCTGAGGGGTAGCCCCTGTGTCCGTGATCAGCACTTGAATCTCGCTACAGGGGCAGATGAAGGCCGGATTGACCTTTCCCAGCTTGCTGGAGTCGACCGTAATGATGACCTGTTTTGACTGCTTGAGCATCTTGCGGTAAACCAGAGCCTCATCGGTCTCCAAAGTAGTTGCTCCTTGCTCGACGTCCAGACCAGTCGCGCTCAGAAAGACCTTATCCAGGTAGACGTTGTCGAGAAACGTGAGTGCGACGTTGCCGGTAAGCGAAAAATACCAGGCCCAGGGAACCACGCCGCCGGTCAGGGAGGTTCTGATCCCCGGCTGGTTGCATAGCTCCATGCCGATATTGATGGCGTTGGTCACCACCTGGATCTTGTCGCGATGGCGCAGGCTGCGACCCACATGCGTGGTGGTTGTGCCCGCTGCAAGGCCCACGGTCTCGCCAGCTTGCACCAGGTCCGCGGCAGCAAGGCCGATACGGCGCTTTTCCGTGGCGAAGCGCTGTTCGCGAGCCAGAAAAGAGCTGTCGTAGCGAAACGGCTCATAAAGAAGCGGCTCCACCAGGGTTGCTCCACCGTGGGTACGGCGGAGCAGACCACGTGCTTCCAGGCGGGCCAGATCGCGCCGAATGCTGGGCGCGGAGGCCCCGGCGACAGTCACCAGTACTTCGATGGTGGCCGTCCCGGCCTTGAGGAGGAACTTGACGATCTGATCGGAGCGGCGGTTGGTTGACTCAGACATACCGCACCGATTCTATCCTGCCGAGCTTCAGGTTATTGATCTCCTGTGGCCCGTTTTTATCAAATAACAATCCACAAATCAAACAACAGATCATAAGCATGATTGTTTTGACTTTATAGGATCGTAATTGAGCCCATGGTCAACTCCACCAATCTCCTCGCGGGCTGACAAGAGTGTCGCGGTTCAATCATGAGATGTTGCGCGAAATCTACCCGCAGCCCGATGCGCTTCGCCGCACTGCGGCGTGTTCACGCCATCCAACCATGCCTTGCAGCTTTTCCAGTCTCTCACTCAGCTTGACGGCCCCGGGCTTTGCTTGCGAGCACGCATCCTATAGCGAACATACTCGTTCTGCCTGGCGGCGCTTGTCTGCTGCATGCGAAGGCTGCGTTGCTTTCATGCCGGCGATTGCCGGTCGATGAGCTCTGCGCATTCTCGGTCTGTCGCCTTTCCCTCGCGCCAACTCCGCGGCCAGAACATTTGGACAGTACTGCAATTGCGTTACAGCAGCCAGAACCTTGGCAGTTGTCTCGCTTGACACATTGACGAGGCCGCTGGTGACGCGCGATACAGTGGCGATCGAGACACCCGCCAGCCTGGCGACGTCTTTGATTGTGCAAGGCGCGTTGATCGGTCCAACTGGAGGCATCCCTTCATCTTCCCTAACTCGAAAGGAGGAACCCGATTCTCGATCTATCTGCCGCTCGTCGATTGAAGACATCTGCTGTCTGCCCCCGCAATTCGGATTTCAAAGAAGACAATTAGCTCCCATCCCCCACGCCAGATAGTGATCAGCCTGTGCTGAAAGTAGAAACGCCGAAAGGCGTCCCTCAGCAGCCCGTGGTGAAAGTCGGAAACCACGAAAACCTTGCCTCAGGGGCTAAAGCCCGTCGTCTATGTCCAGTATCTTGCGGCACGACTAAAGTCGTGCCCTTTCAAGACTCGGCTCTTGCCAAAGGCTGTCAGGGGCTAAAGCCCGTGTTGTTTCTAAAGCTACCTACCGCACGACAAAAGTCGTGCCCTTTCAAGACAGTGCCTCAACGGTAGTTTTTC
Source organism: uncultured Acidobacteriaceae bacterium (assembly GCA_963839155.1). GTDB lineage: Bacteria > Acidobacteriota > Terriglobia > Terriglobales > Acidobacteriaceae > Telmatobacter. Next base: position 39,415 of record CAWITY010000011.1, on the reverse strand, counting down.
CGCATCCTGAAAAGTCGTGCCCTTTCAAAACCTGACTTTCACCATTGATGGATATGGGAGGCCCAAGTTCAATTCAGACGCGTGGCGACCGGTTTTCCGATGTACTCTACCGTAACTGGCACGGCAGCTTTTCCGCCGTGCGCGGATTTCGCCACAACCAACGAGAATCGTCTTTCCGGACGCATTCCGGAGAAGCTGCCGACTCGTTTTCCAATTGTCAGCTCGCGGCGCCGATCATTCCATTTGATTGGGATGATGCTGTACGAGCCCTTCTCATAGTTGTAGTTTGTGCCCTCGTCCTCATAGAGCGAGAAGGTCGCGTCGGCGCCGGGATAGACGCGAAATTCTATCGGCGCGTCCGGCTTTTCGCCCGTCCACTGTTCGGTGGGGCCAAGCGGAATAATCGATCCCGCCCGCACAAACAACGGCATCTCGTCCAGCTTGGCATCTGCCTTGATGGTCTGCCCGCCGTGCAGCTTCTCTCCCGTCCAGAAGTTCACCCAGCCTGCTTGACTCTTGGGCAGATATACATCCCATTTATCCACGCCGGGCGCCAGCACAGGAGCCACCAGAAACCCCTTGCCGAACATGAATTCGTACTTCTGTTGGAGCGCCGTCTGGTCCTGCGCAAAGTCCATCACCAGCGGGCGCAGCAGCGTCGAGCCGTGCATGGTAACTTGCGCCGCCTCGGAGTAAGTGTAGGGGAGCATCCGGTAGCGAAGGTCGATATACTTGCGCGTGATGTTCTCGACCTCGGGGCCGTAGAGCCAGGGCTCTGTCGCCGTGAGCCAGCCGTGGACGCGCATCAGCGGCGTGAACGTCGAGAACTCAAGCCAGCGCAAAAAGAGCTCGTGATATGCCGGATCGGCAAACTGACTCGGGCCTGGGCGGAAGAAGCCGCCCGTATCAGTCGTCCAATAGGGCAGCCCGGATGCGGAGTAATCCAGGCCTCCGGTGATCTGCCGCTTCAACGATGCCCAACTGCTGCCCACGTCGCCAGACCAGGTTGCCGACGCATACCGTTGCTGCCCAAGAAACGCGCTTCGCGTGAGGATCATGACGCGCTTGTTCGGCGCATCGTTGCGCAGGCCCTCGTAGACCGTGCGATTCACCATCAACGGATAGAGCAGGCGCACGACGTCGCCGCTGCCGGTGGCAACGGTGCGTCCGTGCAGGTCGTCGTTCTCCGGTTCGGTCGCGTCCAGCCACCATGCATCGAAGCCATGCGAGGCCATGCCGCTGCTGAAGTTCTTCCAATAAAGTGCGCGGGCCGCGGGGTTGAAGAAGTCGACCCACTCGGTGCCAGGAACCACGAGTTGCTTGTTTTTGAATTCCTTGCCAAGCTCGGACTCGACGCCGATCTTTGACCAGACCGACACCATGATATGAGCATGTTGATCGTGGACCGCGTTCACCATCGCTGTCGGGTCAGGGTAATCGGTCTCGTCGAAGCGCATCGCGTTCCAGCCGTATTTGCCCCAATACATCCAGTCCTGCACGATTAGATCCAGGGGAATCTTCTTGTCGCGAAACGTCTGCAGGTTGTCGAGCAGTTCCTTTTGCGAGTGGTAGCGGGCGCGGCACTGAATGTAGCCGTAAGCCCACGCGGGCATCAGCGGCGCGGCTCCGGTGACTTCGCGATACCCGCCGATCACTTCGTCGCTGCTCGGGCCGGCGAAGACCACATAGTCAATCGCATTGGCTACGGGCGAGCGCAGCGTCGTCAGGTCGTCCGACGGGCGAATCGAGAGCGAAGGGTGGTCTTTGACCGAAGGGTCCGTCTGGACCGTGACCAGCTGCACGGTGTGCTTGCCCGGCTCCAGGGGCATGAGCCAACTGGCCGTTGGCGGCAGCCAGTAGTTATCCGCTTCAGCGCTTGCCTTGCCGTCGATCTCGACCCGGTAATGGCGACCCATGGTTTGGCCGGCGTCGAGCATCAGCGCATACTGCGCGCCGCGGGCTACGTTGAACTCTCCCTTGAAGGTTGTGGTTTGGCGATCTTCAAGTTTCTTTGAATCGGGGTCGGCCTGATTAAAGACCGATTCCACGCCCCTGGCTGTCTCAGACAAGGCAATTTGCTTATCCGCCGGATTCAGATCGGTGCGGCCGTAGTTATGCCACAGCAGGCCGTAGCCTTTGCTTGAGAGCAGAAAGGGAATCGCAATCTGCGTGTTGACCTGCGTCAAGCGCCGCGGCAGCCCTTTCACGTTGAGGTAGCCATCCTGAAATTGCCCGGCGCCGAACAGGTACTCATCCGCGGGCGAGAGGAAGGATTGCTCGGCGGTCATGCCGCCGCCGGGCTGCCCGGAGTTGAGCAACCGCCCGCCCGGCTTCTCCTGAAGCAGAACTTTGCCCGCGCCGTCGGTAAATGTCAGAGCCAGCGAACTGCGGTCGAGGATGGCCCGCAGAGAGCTGGTGGAAACCGTAATCGAGCGGCTATTCTCCTCGACTTTGAACTCCGGCGCTGGAATCTTGGCCACCAGCACCTCGCTGGGGGCGGGACTGGCACCGGATCTGGCGAAGCGGACGCGGACGGCCCCGCCGGTGATGGGTTGAATCGAGAGGACTCCGTTGGGCAGGGTGATGCGCACATCTTGAGGTGTCCTGCTCACAGCCAGTTGCGCCGGAGACACGCCACTGAAAGCGATACCCAGTAGAAGCAGCAGAGACAGGGGCCGGAAAACGCGCCGTTGGAAATCGCAATGGTTTCTAAAGGGTGCCCCTTGGCTTCGCGGCAAAATGAATCCTCCATGTACGCGGCTCCATGGCCGCCCATCAGGCTGTTGCAATCGGATTGGTTAAGACCTCATAATGTGGACACGAACAAATCTGCTCCAGAAATGAAGTGCATAGGGTACCTTCTGCCACTGAACGGGCATGATTCGCGCTTCGGCTCTGGAAGGCTTTTTTGAGTAAATTGCATTTGATGATGACTTTGTAGGCTGGCTACCGTAGCGTACCCGGAGACTCATTGAATGCTTTTGTTTTGTGCAACATGGGTCCGGTATGCTACTGGGCGCATTGGGGAAGACCAACCTGCTCTGGAAATGGAGCACTGGGCGCAAGAATGAAGTGGGCCAAATGAGCGTTGCCAACAAGGGATTCGGGGCCGAAAAAGCTGTCATTCTAGAGGCCCTGGCCACGATTTTGGAAAGTGTGCCGCTGCGCACCAGCAAACAGTGCCAGGATCTCCTCCGGTATGTGGTTGAGCACAGTCTTCGTGAAGACAATGATGCACTGAAGGAGCGGGTCATCGGTTGCGAGGTTTTCGGGAGGCGTCCCGACTACGACGCGGCGGAAGATCCAGTGGTTAGAGTTCGTGCAGGGGATTTGAGAAAGCGTCTGGCACTCTTTTACCGCTCAATGCCACCCAACATGCAGGTTGAGCTCGATATCCCTCACGGCTCCTACCGTGTTGAATTTCGTCCGATTTCGCAACCCGGTTTGGGACAAAACGCGCCCGATTCTCCGCCCGGAGCAGGCAGTTCGGCAATGTCAGCACCAGATTCGACAGCAGAGCAGAATCATGCAGTTGCGCCAGCGCACGTCGAGCCTCCGGCAACTGCCGTACCTAAGAGCGAAATCGCCGCTCCAGAGACGGTTGAATCGAAAAGGCCGAGGTGGCTCTTTCGGTATGGAATTCCGATCATCGGCGCTCTCGTCGCAATGGCAGCACTGCTGTTTATTGCCAATCGGCTGCTTCACCCGCCCATGAGCGCATTCGATTCATTTTGGAGCCCGGTTGTTTCTAGCTCGACGGCCCCTGTCATTTGCATCGGGAGCAGCGGCGTTTACAGGTATAAGGCGAGTGAAGAGTACGGAGAGGTTGGCCCCAAAAAGAGCACGCCCGCCTCAAAAAACCCCGAACAAGGGTATGTTGTGAACTATCGGCCCGGACAGCAATTCAACATGGACGACCTGATTCTCGACCGGACCAATTGGGTGGGAGTCGGCGATGCGGCTGCAATCGCTTCGGTTGTCTCCATGCTTTCGAGCGCCCACAAAACATATGACCTTCGCTTCAGCGAAGAGATTGTGTTCAAAGATCTGCGCCAGTCTCCGACCATATTGATAGGCGCTTTCAACAACTCCTGGACCATGGAGATGAATGATAAACTCCCCTTTGTCTTCGACCAGATGAAGTACATCCATGAGATAGGCCCGGCCGGCCGCTCATGGAGCACAGTTCGCGATAGCCACGGTCGTCCGGTTGAAGATTATGCATTGGTTTCTCGCGTACCGCATTCAAAGACCGGCGCGTTTTCTATCACGCTTGCAGGAATCGATATGGCGGGGACGCGAGCTGCCGCGGAGTTCGTCAGCGACCCAGATCACCTGAATCAGGCTCTAAAGCAACTACCGTCCGGCTGGCAGGGGAAGAATCTACAGTTGCTGTTGCACTCAAACGTCATCAATAGTCTTCCCTCTGCGCCGGATGTCGTCGCTTACCGCATCTGGTAGACGATTGCGTCGATTCAAATCGCGGACGAAGCACCCGTCCCGATTTACAGCATGTGGTGAAGGTAGAGAATGCCGAGAACCTTCCCTCAGGGGCTGATGCCCATGTTTCTCATCAACCGTTTACGGCACGACTAAAGTCATGCCCTTTCAAAGCCTCACTTTCACCAGGGCTGTTATGGCAAGGCTATAGTCGTGCCCTTTCAAGACATCGCCTGTTACCACAGGCTGTTCTACACGCATGTTCATTATCGCTTTGGATGAGGGAGGAGTTTACGAATCGCCTCCGCGGCCTGCTTGCCCTGAAGCTCGGATCCTTTGTCGCCGTAATGAACTCCATCGAGAAAGAGGTCTGCATGTGGAAGCATCAGACCATGCTGATCATCGAAAGCAATTCCGTTTGACTTGATGAACAAATGCGCGATGGCGTTTCTCGCGTCGATCCGGGCGTTTTTCGGCCCAGGCTCTGCATCCTCCTTGACTGGGGTCGTGCTCGCCCAAACAAATGCGGATCGAGGGGCCATGGAGCGAACCGAAGCAACAAAGGACGAAAACGCATCCCGGTATTCCGCCTCAGAGTATGCCCATCCATGCATACCGTTATTGAAATGCACAACGCTGAATGTCACCCGCTCTGCCGCGGAATACTCCCCGAGTTGGCGCTGGAGTCGCGGATCGCCCACCGACACTGATGTCGCCAGCAGGTAAACATTTGCCGTCCCCGCCAGTTGGCGCTGCACTTCAGGAAAGTAGTTCCGTGTGATGGAGTCGCCGAGCAGCAGCACGTTTGGAAGATTTGCGTCGGCGTGCGCGGGCCGCACCTCCCAGGTCCACGTAATCTCTTCGGTTCTGGAAGACCGCTCCTGAGCAGAGACGAGGATGCACATCGACTGTGCAAGAATCAAGGTCGCAAGAATGGCAACCATCCCTCTTATTTCGAAAATGCGCTTCATTCGTTTACTTCTCCTTTGAAAGTCACACAAAGAAGGCGAAAGCGCAGATCCTTCGCTTCGCTCAGGATGACAGTTCTTTAGCGAGACGATCAGTGACTTTCATGACTGCGGGTGGCCCGCTGGGCCATCGGCACCTTTGAAAGTCACACAAAAAAGGCGAAAGCGCAGATCCTTCGCTTCGCTCAGGATGACAGTTCTTTAGCGAGACGATCAGTGACTTTCATGACTGCGGGTGGCCCGCTGGGCCATCGGCACCCCCTCGTAGTTCGGTGATGGTGCTCGCTCACGATTGGGGGCGAAGCATTCCATCCAAAATACTTGTGGAGCCCGCTTTCACGGGCAGTTGCGCGACGAGTTTCCCGTAGCGCAGCTTGAGATTGCCTGCGCTCTTCGCATGAACGGTCACCGAAGTCAGCGCCCCACTCTTCCAAGTGAAGTCGAGCACCGCGGCTCCGCGCGCGCACAATCCGCGAACGCTTCCATTTGCCCAGGCGCCCGGCAATGCCGGAAGAAGCTCGATCTCTGAAGTTTGACTCTGAATCAGCATTTCAGCAATCGCCGCGGGACCGCCCAGGTGGCCGTCGATCTGGTCCCAGTAGTCGTGAAGCATGTTCGGGAGGGTTGCATGCGTAAGAAGGTTGCCGAGAATCCGATGCGCACGATCGCCTTCATGAAGCCTCGCCCACAACGCGGCACGCCATGCCTGGAGCCAAGATCCATTGCCGTCTCCGTCGCCACGCAGTTCCAAACTTCTTCTCGCTCCGGCGGCCAGTGTGGGAGTTTTTTCCGCTGAAATGCTGTTGCCCGGATAGAGGGCCCAGAGGTGAGAGAGATGGCGGTGCTCGGCCTCGGTTTTCTTATAATCGCCGATCCACTCCTGGAGTTCTCCCTCGCGATTCACTTGCAGCGGCGGCAGGCGCTTGCTCGCGTTTTCCGCGGCCTGCGCAAGGTCGGCGTCAACGCCCAATTCGCGTGCAGACAAGACAAACTTCTCGAACAACTCGCCGATCATCTCGATGTCCATCGAAGTCGCGTAGGTCAGTCTTCCTTTCACGCCGTTCGGGAGGATGAATGCATTTTCCGGCGAAGAGGTCGGGTTGGTCGCGAGGCATCCCGCGAAGGGCTTGCCGGCGGGGATTTCAACCATGAACGAGAGCATGAATTCAACGGCGTCTTTCAGCGCCGGATACACCGTGGCGCGGAGGAATTCTTTGTCGCGGCTGAAGGCGTAGTGCTCCCATGTTTGCAGAACAAGCCACGTGCCGCCAACGGGCCACAAGCCCCACGAGCCGTCGACAGGTGTTGCCGCCCGCCAGATGTCCGCGTTGTGATGAAAGACGAATCCCTTGCACCCGTAGTGGACCTTCGCCACCTCCGCGCCCGTGACGCGCAGATCGGCGAGCAGGTCGTAGAACGGCTCGACACATTCCGCGAGCGCGCCCGTCTCGGCTGCCCAGTAATTCATTTCAAGATTGATGTTGGTCGTCCACTTGCTTCCCCACGCGGGCCGCAAGTTTTCATTCCATATGCCCTGTAGATTCGCCGGTTGGCCTCCGGGCCGCGACGCGGCGATGAGCAAGTACCGGCCGACCTGGTAATACAGCGCCATGAGAGCAGGCTTCGGCACAGTTGCATAACTGACCAGCTCTCGATCTGTACTTGTGTTCGAAGCAGAGGGACCATCCAACTCGATCTCAACGCGGTTGAAGAGCGATCCGTAATCCGCGACGTGGCGAGAGCGCAGTTCGGCATAGGAGAGCGCGCTTCGTTTCGCGCTGCGCTCCCGCAGGCGAGCATCGGGATCGGCGCTTATGTCGCGATAATTCACAAAGCTGGTTGCAAGATCGACGAGGATCGTGACTTCGTCCGCGCCCTCAACCATGAGGGAATCGCGGTTGGCTGTCATCGTTCCGCCCTGATGCAGCAAGCGGACCTGTCCCGCGAAGTTCGTGCCCGTGCCCTGCCACGCAGCAGTCCACGTGCTGGCAGGGGGAGTATGCCCTTTCATCTGGCCCTTGAGATTTAGCGCATCCGGCGTGGCCGCAACCTCCGCGTTGTCATGGGGAGTAGAAAGCGAGAGCTTGAATGATTGCTGACCGGGCTGATTTGCCGAGAGATGCAGGACGAACACCTGATCGGGATTCGAGATGAAAGCTTCTCTTGAAAACTGAACATCTCCGCACTGGTAACTCACGCTAGTGATCGCGGTGCGGAGGTCGAGTGAGCGCTTGTATTTATCGCTATGTATGTCTGTGTAGAAGTCGAGGTGCAGATCGCAGAATGGCTGATACGCGTGCAGAGTGGGGGGTATGCCCAGCAGCGATGGCGCGAGCCGCTCGGCGCCGTCCACATCCTCGTCGAAGATGAGCTTGCGAATCGCCTCCAGATTCTTTCGCGCGTCTGGATTGGTATAGTCATGGGGCTTGCCTGTCCAGAGTGTCGCCTCATTCAGTTGGATGCGCTCTGAATCGACGCGCCCGAAGACCATGGCGCCGATTCTGCCGTTCCCCAGAGGGAGGGCTTCGTTCCAACTTGTTGCAGGCTTGTCGTACCACAGATTCAGATTCGAACCTTTTCCAGCGGATTCGCTCTTGTGATCGGGTCCCAGAGCATTTCCCGAGATCCGTAGCAAGTGCGCCGCGAGGCCCGCCATTCCCGCATTTGCAATAAACTGCCGCCGATTCATTCGAACCCCTTCTTCTCTTCGAAAGCACACTCAATCAAACAAAATGGGCACAGCCATGTTCCTCTGGGAGGGAGCTGTGCCCCTGACTCAATGAAACCTTTGCGGCGCCGATGTTGCCGGCGCCGCAAAGCTGTCTGGAGGCAAGTACGGTGACCGCGAAAATTTTTGCTTTCCCTGGTCCCAACAGCGGGACCAGGGTCACCCAGATTCATGGGAGCGAATGCAAAATCGCCTGGTCAAGGCACTAGAAGGAAATCTTCCCCTCGAATTGCAGGTTCCTGCTGGTATTGGCGCTGGTGATTTGTCCGGTATTCGTTTGGCCCAACACGGCGTAAGGATTGCCGAAGTTCGGGTGATTCAGCGCATCGGACGCATCCACGCGCACTTGGATGTCGGACTTTTCGCCCAGCTTCTTAAGCGCCCAGTGCTTCTGCATGCTCATATCCAACTGCCTCCAGGCCGGCCCGGACAGAATGTTCCTTCCCGAGTTGCCAAAGGTACCGTATCCAGGTTGCGTAAAGGCGGTCGGATCGAACCACTTCTGAATCGTGGGATTCGACGCCTTGCCGTTGCCTGTGCGGTTCGGATACCATGTGCCGGCCAATGAACCGCTCAGGTTGGTTGGAAGGGTGACTGTGAATGGAGTACCGGAGTGAATCTGCCAAAGGCCGGAAACGCGCCACCCGCCCAGGACTTCATTTGCGATTCCGCCCTGGTTGAGGAAGAGCTTGCCTTTGCCAAATGGAAGATCGTACACCGCATCGCCATTGAACGAGATGGGTTGATTCAGCAGTGAATTCCCATAGTTGCTCTTCAGGCTGTAGCCGTTCTGCCAAACATCGCCCTTCGAGCCCGGACCGCCGTTGCCGCTTCCGGTCTGGTCATCCAGCGTATGGGAGTAAGTGAACGTGGCCGCAAACTGGAGTGAGTTCGCATACTGCTTCTGCATCCTCGTCTGAAGCGAATCGTAGTGCGAGGTGCCTTCTCCAAGCGTCGTTGCAATTCCCTGATACTGCTGGTATGGGCGATACTGAGACATATTGACGCCGGGGCCTGTGAACTTGCTGATCTCGCTCTGCGGAATCTGGTTTGAATCCATGCTTACCGCAAGTCGCCTTCCCGAGCTGCCAACGTATGCTGCGTCGGCAATGATCCCGCCATGGAACTCATGCTGGATACCGAATTGATACTCTTCCATGTAGGGAACCTTGGTGTGGTACGGGATATACGCAATGGGCTGCCCGTTCTCCAGGTCCGGAGTCAGATGCTGCACTGTTGTGTAGATCGGAAGCGGCGGTCCCTGAGTCAGGTTGAAGACCGGCGTCAGTCCGTCGGTCGCGTTGAGCGCGTTGGCACCGGCAATGCCAAGGTCGGTATTCACCTGATAGGTGTTTTGTCCCAGCATTTCTGTGTAGTAGCCGAATCCGCCGCGAATGTCCCAGTTCGGGCGTGGAGACCAGGAAAAACCTACGCGTGGCTGAATGATGTTATTCAAAGCCTCGATTGTCGTGCGGCTGCTTACACCGCTTGCTCCATCGGCAAACCACATGGCTCCCAGCGTGTTGGTGGCCGGGTTTTTCAATGTCGGATCGAAGTCGCCCTGTAGATTGTGGGCTTCCTTCCATCCTGGTTGAACCTCGAAGCGCAAGCCAAGGTTGAAAGTCAGGTTCGGCTTGATCTTGTAATCGTCCTGCGCGAACATCTGATACGACTTCAACCGGCCGGCCGATTCCGGCGTCAAGCCGATGCTCCAATTGGAAACATCACCCAGCAGGAAGTCGGCATAGCCAACACCATTGCTGGTCCCTTGCGGGTCCAGAGTCGAATCTCCGTTAAAGCTGAAGGTGCCGTCTGAGTAGGCAGCGAAGTTGCCATTGACCTGATCGGCGTCGTACTGGCCGCCGAACCTCAGGACGTGCTTGCCGCGAATCAGTGTGAAAACGTCCGCCGGGGTAATCGAGGTCTCTGAAATGAAGGCATTCAGGCCTGCCCCATAATTGTAGAGGCCTGTAATATTGAGGCCCGGCCAGACATCCGAAACGGCATTGGGTATTCCGATTGCCTTGGGAATGCCCATCCCGAAGTCACCGCTCGGCCACTTGCCCCAGAAGCGCATCATGGAGCCGCGCAGTTCATTCACAGCCGACGAAGAAGGCGTCCAGGTCCAGGAGATCTGAGGAACCACCTCGTTGCCGTCTTCCGCGAACCCGCCAATGGGGTACAAGGGCGACAGGTCTGGAAACTGGACGGTTCCCCAGGTCCCTGAGGTGTTGATGTGGTTCTTCTCGTTCAGGGTATAGTCGATCTTCCAGGTTTCCCAGGTGCTGACGTCGTGCGCCTGCAATGAATACCTGTAGTTATTGGTAATTGCGCCCGCTGCTCCGTAGTTCGGTGCAGGCAGGTACTTCTGCCAGTTCAACGCCTGCTGATTCAGCAATCCTGGACGGATTTGGTTGCTCGTGAATGGGGTGCGCAGGGTCTTGCCCGCCACAGTGGTTGTGGATGTGGGATCGAAAATCGTGGGAAATAGGGTCGGGTCAAATAATCCCGCCTTCATATTTGCCGTGGGGACGGTTGAGAATCCGACCGTGCCGCTTGTGGACACCTGCCTCTGATACCCGCCGAAGAAGAACAGCTTATCCCGCTTGATGGGTCCGCCGACTGCTCCACCCCACGTGTTGGATGAGGAAGGAGGAACCGTCCCGCCGGAGAAATAATTCGGCGCCGAGAAGTAGGAGTTCTGGTTGTAATCCCAGAAAGAGCCGTGATAGTGGTTCGTGCCATTCTTGGTGATGACATTCAGAACCGCAAGGCCATTGCCGGAGGTTGCATTGAAGCTGTGTGTCTCGAAGTCGGTTTCAGCAATGAAGTCGGTTGGCGTAATTGTCCAGTCGGGATTCTGGCTCCCGATAAAGGTCGCCGTTCCGCCATTCAGCAGAAAGTTTTCGTTAAAGGCTTGCGCTCCATTGATGCCGATGCTTTCGCCATTCTGGCTTTGGCCGCCGCCGCCGCTGACGCCCGGAATGAGGACAGTCTCGTTGAACATGCTGTTTCCAATATTGGGGAGAGCGGTGAGAGTCACCTCGTCCAGGGTCAAGCTCTGCTCGGAGTCCTCGGTCTGCAATTGGACCATTGACCCGGAATTCACCGTGATTTGCTCGGTTTGGCTGCCGATTTGCAAAACGGCATTCACCGTAATGGGTGCGTTCTGGAGGAGTACGTTCTCCTGGTTGTAGGTCTTGAATGAACCCGCGGTGAACGTGATGGAATAGGTACCAGGCGTCAATTGCGGAAGGATATACAGCCCCTGCGAATTGGCGGTTACCTTTGTGACGACACCGGTCTGGTTATTGGTCGCACTGACGGCGACTTGCGGAACTGCCGCGCCGCTACTGTCGGTGACAATGCCGCGAATTTCGCCCGCGTTGATATTCTGCGCGTTCGCCGGCAGGCAGGATGCGAACAGTAGATAAGTGAATGCCAAGAACGCATAAAATAGACGCGCTTGGAGACTTCGAGAACTAGGTTGCATGGGATCCTCCGAAAGTGAACTAGCCTAACAGCTCTCTCTGATTCAGTTCAGAACGATCTTCAAATTGATTCAGGAGCGATTCAAGGTGACTCTCCTTTGCGCAATATCGTCCAGGTGCTTAACGGTATACTGATCGGCGAACCAATATAAGTGTCTCTTTTTCAATTGTATAGCCCGAGGTATTCTACCTATGCCAACCATCCGGCGCTGCCCTGGAAAACTCATCATTCCCCAGGACCATCGCATTTGGTCCGCTTGATCTTTTTGAGAGGGAACGGTTTAAACCATGTCAGCAACAGCCAGAAAAATACTGCAGTTTTGCCACGGAGGAATGGTTATCGTCCCTGGGTCCTGGGCCGAGTGCCCCGTTCGTGACACTGAGGTACCGTACCCCATCCTTGCCACAGATGTACCGTGCCCACCCTATCCAACCCGTCATCCTGAGCGAGCGCAGCGAGTCGAAGGACCTGCGGTTGCACTTTGCGGCTAGCAGCCAGTGGCAAAAGTCGAAAATGCCGAAGATCTTCCCTCAGGAGCCAGCAGGCCGCGGAAAAACATCGAAGAACAGGCGAAAAAGCGACCCCCCAGTGGCTAAAGCCCCTGTTTATTTTTAACTACTTACGGCACGACTAAAGTCGTGCCCTTTCAGAACCCGACTTTCCCTCGGGCTCCCAAGCCAGGGCAACTTCAGGAAGAAATGTTCGTATTTACTGAGCGGTTCTGCGCTGCTGGTCGAGACTGGATTTGCTCTTGAGATTCCGAATCTGCACAAAGAGGGTCATTTCGTGCTCCGCATCGGCCTTTCTTCCCAATTCGCGGTAAATCTGGGCCAGCCGGTAATGAATCGCTTCATCCAGTGGTTCGGCCAGGCTTGCGCGCGCATAGTACTCTGCAGCCTTCGCATTATCGCCGCGCTCGTGCAGGATGTTGCCGAGGCCCGACAATGCATCGACCTGGTCCGCTTTCAACGAGATCGCGCGGACAAAATGGGCCTCCGCCAGATCGGCATGGCCGCGGAACACCTCGATCACGCCCAGCTTTCCCTCCGCGCCGGCATTGCGCGGATCTTCCTTGAGGGCCAGTTGCAACTCGGTCGTGGCCTGCTTCAGAGAGCTTTCGTCGAGCGACTGCTTCAGGTACGCTTGGCCCAGCTCATAGTGGACCCCCAGCAGGGATGGGTCCCTGGTCAACGCCTGCTCATACTGGCGGATGGCCATGGTCGCGTCGCCTGCCTTGATAAACCGCTCTGCAATCAACAGATGCAGCCGAGCGGAGTCGGGCGCGACAATCGCCAGCGAGTCCCTTGCCGAGTCCGCGAGATCGGTGTAAATCCTGAAGGCCAGGTAGAGAACATCCGGGCCAGGGGTGTCGCTTTTCATCAGCTCTGAAATGTTCGCGGCAGCTTGCTGCACGTCGCCCCTTGAGTATTCGATTTCGACCAGATTCGAGAGGATCAGATTGTGAATCTTTGGGTTCGCTACCCGCGGAAGAGCGGCATTGAGATTGCTTTCGGCCTCTTCTACATGTCCCTGCCTTTTCTGGCATATGCCAACCAGGGCCTGAAGCCGGGGCTCCGACTGATTCAACGTCAGTGCAGCGGTCAAATGCGGCAGGGCTCTTGCACAGTCTTGAGCAAAGAACTCCAGCACGCCAAGATTCGCCTGCGCCTCTGCATTCGAAGGCTCTGCAGCGACTGCGGCTTCGTACTCCGCAATGGCCGCATCGGTCTTCCCTTCACTGATCAGTTGGTGTGCCCGTTGAATGTGACTTGCGCCCGTCCCGGTCTGCGCGAGGCATAGACCGCAAAGCAAAACCGTCTGGCCGGCCAAAACGCCCGCGATGCGTCGAATGAGGTGGGTCACGGAAAAGTCTCCAGTATTCATCATGTCGTTTGGTGGGTTCTCACTTCAGCAACTTGGATACGATTTGGATTGAAGAGGCTTGGCGAACTGCGCCTTGTGCCCCTCCCCTCAAGCTCTACCCATCCTATCGCCGAATGTTGTTGCCAGGCTCCTCTGGCTTGAATTCCTCTCGCCTATGCTGTGGCCGTTGCCCGCCTGCTCTGTCAATCGGAGGCCCCGAACTGGCAGCTCTAGTTCCAGCCTTTTGCAGTTTCCTCGTGGATGAACGCAACAAAGGGCTCGATGATGCGCGTGGCCATCGAATCCTGTTCCGGAACAGACTCAAACTCAGCCGCGATCACTGTAACCACTTCATCCGGTGAAGTCTCCGGAAGCTCCGAGAAGACAAGCCGTGTGCCCTTCAGTTCGAATTTCACGTCTTTGCCCGAAGCCAGATATTTTGCCGACTTGGGCTTCTGGCGGATTCCCCCGACGGTGAACGACGCGCCAGGCCAGCTCTGAATATAGAGATAGATCGTGTTGCCCTTGCGACTGAAGGCTACTCCGTCGACGATGCTGATTTTTGCATTCGTCACACCATGGATAGCATCGTTGTTTCGTTGTACCCAGCCACCCACGGATTGCAGGATGCGCACGCTGGCTTCAGGCACGGAGCCGTCAGCCTTGGGGCCGATATTCAACAGGTAGTTGCCTCCATTCATTGAGCAGTGCGCCAGATTGGACACAAGAGTCTTGGGCGACTTCCAGTTTTCGTCCGCGGCACCGTAGCCCCAATGGTCGTTGAGGGTCATGCACGATTCCCAATCGCGCTTGGCCGCCTCAATCGACTGCTCCGGAGTGGAGAAATCTCCAACCATCCAACTGCGATTGTTGATCACGATGTCCGGTTGGAGTTCGAATACCATCTTGTTCATTTCCCTTGAACGCCAGCCTTCGGCGTCGAGCGGGAAGGCGCCATCGTACCAAAGCTCGTCGATCTTGCCGTAATTCGTCATCAGTTGGCGAAGTTCGGCATGTACACGGTCGACGAATCTCTTTCTTGCTTCTGCGTCTGTTTTGCACTTGCGCCAGTCGGCGTCGTGCCAGTCCATGAGAGAGAAATACAGCCCGACCTTGAGCCCTTCCGCCCGGACGGCTTCAACATACTCGGCCACAAGATCTCGCTCTGGCGCCTGCTTTGGGGCGGAGTAGCTGGTCATCTTTGAGTCGAAAAGGCAGAAGCCGTCGTGGTGCTTGGTCGTCATGACCATGTACTTCATACCGGCTTCGCGAGCCAGACGCGCCCATTCCCGCGCGGCGTGCGGCTTTGGATTGAATTGCCGGGCCATCTGCTCGTATTCCTCCAGAGGAATATCTTCGATCGCCATGGCCCATTCGCCGTGACCGAGAATGCTATACAGACCCCAATGGATGAACATGCCGAACTTGGCCTCACGAAACCACTTCATGCGGCGCTCGTGATCGGGTGGTTCCAGCAGGTCGGGGTTCTTGGCGGCGGGCGCCGACTCCGCCTTGGCGGCGGGCGCCGACTCCGCCTTGGCGGCGCTGTGTTCCTGAGCCGGTGCGACGGACACTGCTGTTGCCAATCCAGCGCTTGCGGCAAGCATCTTCAGACAGTCTCTTCTAGATGTGGCGTGGGACACGTGAATCCTCCTGGAGGGTTTGAGAAAGACGAAACAACCAGTGCACAGGCCTGTGCGCATCTGGGCTTATGTGTGAGGTATCGACCCCTTCCAGTGTCCTGAGTTTGAGACTCATCCACGTAATCTGTGGCCGGGACCGCAGGCCCTTCAACAGCGCTTGGCGCTCAATCACCCCAGCGGCGAAGCTCAATGCTTCGCAAGCTTCATGGCTTCATTGATTGCCTTGAACTCTTCGAGCGCCTGCGGCGACGCGCTGCCGTCCTGGTAGACTTCGAGGTTGATCACGGGCACATTCCTCCTCGCGTTCGCCTTCTGAATGTAGGCGATCATCTGCGGCGCACTCAGCTTTGGCGCAGGGATGGCCGTGTTTGCGGCCACGTGTCCCCAGTCGTTTCCCTCATTGGTTGTGGTCATGGTTGCTTGCAGGCCCTTTTGCGGACCGGCCACAAAAATGCCATCTCCATTCAGCGGTAGTTCGGGATCGTCCGTGATTCTGTCGCTGAAGTCGCCCTCGCCGCACGCAAAATCCTGGAAGTCGGTGGCCTTTGGCAATATCCACGAGTTGTAGCCGACCACTCTTTCGGCGCTTCCGGCTTTCGCGGCCTTGGTCATCGCTTCCCATGGCGCCCGCATCGGGTAGTAGAACGTCAATCCATCGTCAAACCAGTAACCAGCCAGCCTATCCCCATAGCGCAGACTAATCTCGCGAATGGCCGACTCCCACTCGTTGAAATATGCCTTTTTGTCCATCTTCTGCATCTCGTCTCTGGTCCACCAGCCCTTCTCGGCGCGCCCGGCGTGGTAATAGATCATGAATTTGATGCCGCGCGCATTCAGTGCATCCGCCAATTCGCCAATGAGGTCCCGCTTGGTTGTCCTGCCTGGCATGATCCGCTCAATCGCATCGATGGGGCCGGGGAAGTAGTATTCAGACCAACTGGTAGCGAAGACCACAAAGCCGGCGCCGGTTCCCGCAACCATATCGGCAAATGCATTCACATTGAAATCTCGCACGGAGTCTGCGTAGGATTTCTTCTCACCGCTGCGGGGATAGGTTGCGGCTGTCCAGGTGAACATCAGCCCATATTTTGCTTGTTGCATCCATGCCGCGGAGGATTTCAGCTTGGCGGCTCTCTGGGCCAGTGTCTTCGCTACATCCGGTTTCACCAGTTCCATTGAAAACAGGGACAGGTTGAACGCCTCGCCGGGCTTTGCCAACGCTCGCAGCACAATCTTGCTCTCGCCCGCGGGCAGCCGCAGAGTTCCAGGAATTTCGCTTCTCGCCCACTCATTGGTCGCGGTCGCGTTACGTTTATCAACAATGTAGGTGAGCTTACCGGAGTCGCTTGCAACCTCTACTGTTACAGGAGCGGGAGAAGGGAGCTTGCAGTTGATGAGGACTTGACCGCAATTCACGATCAAGAGCGACACTGAGTAGTCTCCCGCTTCAGGAGCCCGAACCGTCCACGTGAAGGAGTCGTTGCTGCTTGTCCAGTTCATGATCCAGAAGTGGGGAGCCTCGCCGGGCCACTGTTCAATCAAGTCTCCTTTGAGGCGGGCGTCAGAGCCCATCAGCACAGTCTTGTCCGCGGGATCGAGGGGGATGACCTTGGCTGGCGCGGCAGGTTGCTGACTGTACGCCACAAGGGCCAGGGCAGGCAAAACGGATAGAACTGCTGCTTTGAACCAGCGTCGAGAGAGATGCAATGTTCCTCCTTGGGTGTCTACGGTTCTACCGCCAATGTCAACGAGATTGAACTACCAGGCGATGTGTCCCGCCGGCCAGGGTCAAGGTTGCGCCTCTTTGAAACGGCGCGCCTGACCTCATCCCGTCGACGATCAGCAGCGGATCGGCCAGGTCGGTCTCCGGCAGCATCACTTCGGCGCTAGTCTTTTCAGGAATCGTAAAGTCGAGGGTGAATTCGGAATCGGACAGAGTCCACGCGACGGACACGTCTCCCATTGCGGTCGGCACTATGCCTTTGGCGAATTTGAGCCCCGCCGGGTGCGGCCGGATCGCGATCCTCTCATAGCCCGGCGCCGCGGGGGTTACACCCAAGACACGCGCCGACATCTGGATGAGCGGAGTGCCGCCCCAGGCGTGGCTCCAATCGCCGCCCGCCCACATCTCGTTGAAGGTGCGAGTCTCGGCATTGATGTGCCAGCGCTGCATCTGTGCCCAGGCATAGCGGTTGAAGACGCCCGCATGGTCTTCCGCCGCGAAGATGAAGTGCATGAAATACGGCTGCACATTGAGCGGCTCTGTGGAAAAGAGTTTGTCCATGATCGCCTTCCGCCGCGATTCGGGGGCGAGATCGTAGAGCACCGCAAGCGAGTTCATCTGCACGCTATGCGTGACGATGTCCTTGTCTTCGGGCAGCCAGTCAGGATCTTTCTGGTGATTCTGGAACGGCTTTCCATCCCGATAGAGCCCGGCCTTCTCATCCCAGAGTTCGCGCTCGAATGCATCGTGGATGGGCATGCGCAGTTTCTCGTACTGTGCCTCGCGGGTGCTGTCTCCGGTGAGCATTGCCAGCCGCGCGCCATCGGCAAGAGCACGGTAATAGAAGGCCGTCATATAGCCCTGGCCGATCACTGCAGGCGGATGATGTGTCTGGAATCCGGCGATGGTCACCCAGTCCATGAACATATAGTTGGGCGCCTCAGAGAGCAGGCCGTTCGCGCCTTGAAACGTCGCAAAGTGGTCCAGCAGCCGGTCTGCCGTGGGCTTGAGTTCGCGCAGCAGAGCCTGGTCGCCGGTGTAATCGTAGTAATCCATGAGCATCTGCAGCCAGAGCAGCGAGTAGCTTGTGTGGAATGTCGCCGATCCGTTGTGATCGAGGATGCCGGCGAACTTGCGCAAATCCTGGCGAGCAAGCCAGGGCTCGTTGAATGCGTAGTCGTTTTCGAGCGCCTCGATCAGGTAGTCGCCAAAATCGCCGATCGGCTCCTGATGGTCGGGCGAATCGAGATAGTGGCCCTGCATGCAAAGTTGCGTGAGCCACCGCGATGTCGTCCAAAGATTGTTCAAATGCGGGTCGCTTGAGGTGAAAGATCCCCGGTATTCAACCGGCTGTGAGGCAAACGTTGCGCGAATGTCGTCGAATTCCACCGGTTGTGTGGCGTTCGACACCGTAATGCGGACGGTGGCGAAGGAGTTGAGCAAAGGATACTCGAAGAGAGTCTCCCCAACGCGAAGCGTTACCTGCGCCGGGCGTTTCGCATGATCGTCGCGAGTCTCGACCGGTTCCAGAGTAATCACGGTTCCCGCCGCGCCGCTGACCTTCATCGATAGGTAGCCGCTCAGAACGCGGCCAAAGTTCACGGCAAAGCTCCCATTCCCCGCAACGCGAATAGAGCGGCCGATTTGCGACAAGGGCGCAGCCGTCGTCACATTGTTTGTTGCGGGTCCGATAGACTCCACCGGCCACACAGCCTCCATGGCTTCGGGAATCTGGCTGACCGCAAGAACGCCCCACACGGAGTCAATCTTCTCGGCGAAAGCCCAGGCTTTGTCTGGAAAGGCTGCGCTCCTCCACTCCGGATTGTCGAGGCGCGCATCGTAGAGCAACCCGAGAGGCGAGGACTTGTCTGGAGGCACAGAGGCAAGCGTGGCCAGAGGGCCCTCGCTATAGGCTTCAATGGGCTCGGCCTTCCAATCAGCCCCCGTGGAGAGGCTTGCCGCCGTTCCGTTCGCGAGCGAAACCTTCGCCTCCAATACGAAGCCAGGGCGGTCGAGGCTGAAGTTGGGGAATATGTTCGACGTGAAGACCTCGGCGGCAACCACATTCTGGCCCGCGTGGAGATACGGCGCCAGATCGACATGGTTGTAGCGCCACTGGTGCGACCAATGCGTGAACAACCACTCATCGCTGCCGGGATCGGCCGGGCCGCGCGATACCAGGCGGCCATTGACCCAAAGGCGATAGGCACGATCCGCACTCACCTTTGCGCAGGCGTTGGCGATTTGCGCGCCCGCGGGAAGTGTGAGCAGCTTGCGGAAGTGCGCCGCAAAGGGAACCTTGCCGGAGTTTTTCGCGGAACCGGCCCAGATCCATTGTGGCTGCCATGGAGACTCGGCAGGAGGCTCGAAATTGAAATGGACTGCCTGCACGCCTTGGGCGTTGACGAGCGTCTTGCCCTCCCAGCCGGCAATCGGCCCTCGCGGGTCGATAGACCCCGAAGCAGGGGCCTGGGCCGAAACCGCAGGCGAGAATCCGGCAAAAAGGGCGGCCAGGACCAAGATTAGGCAGGTAATTGGCGAGTGATAACCGCAGAATCGCCGCGCCACGCTCCAAAGCTGCGAGTGCCGCTTGATCGCCAGATCCTGCAATGGCCGCGGCAAGAGGGGTGAGCACGAAATCATCTTGACCTCATGTGAAATTGCAGAACGATCTTATATGATCAACAGTGTACGCACGATTTTACTGTTTACGCAACCAAACGGTATTTTTTGCTCATTTACGCACGCAAGTCGAACCTTCGAGTTGCCCGCGATTGCGCCAGCCTCCAGAATTGGCTTTGCGGATGTTGGCATTCTCTTGAAACTCAACGCCTCAGCCTCTGGCCGCCGCCGAGCGGATGGCAACCGGCTTTTGAAATCATGACAAACCCGCACCACTGGAGGGTCCGTGCTCCGACTTTCGAATTGCTTTCTTGCCGCTGCCGCTTCTGCCAACCGGGCCGCACGCAGCAGCCGCCCCTGCCAATCGGTTTGGATGTACTCAGGATTCGCTATTCTTCTCCTGCTGGCCATTGTTCTGCCGAATACGTCCTGGGCACAGGCAGCGCTGAAGCCGGCTTCTGCAACTGACAAGAGGATCGAAAATTCCATCGCCGGCATGACCCTGGAAGAGAAGATTTCGCTGCTCTCCGGCAGCAGCATCCTGGGTTCATCGCCCCTCTCCCGGCTGGGTATCCCAGCGCTCCGCATGGGCGATGGGCCCCTCGGCGCTCACGATCCCCAACCTTCCACGGCCTTCGCCGCCGGCATTGCACTGACGGCAACCTGGGACCGCGAATTGGCCGAGCGCATCGGCGTGCAGATCGGGCGCGACTCACGATCTCGCGGAGCGGCCTTTCTGCTGGGACCCGGCGCGAACACGTATCGCGCGCCCATGAACGGTCGCAATCACGAGTACCTCGGCGAAGACCCGTTTCTGGCCGCACAAATTGTTGTCCCCTACATCGAGGGAGTGCAATCGCAAAATGTGAGTGCAACCGTCAAGCACTTCGTTGGCAATGACTCAGAGTATTCGCGCTTCGATACCGATTCCGTCATTGGGGAACGCGCGCTGCGGGAGATCTATCTGCCGGCCTTCGAGGCTGCCGTCCGCAAGGCGCATGTCGGCGCCATTATGGATTCGTACAATCGCCTCAACGGCGTGTGGATGACGCAGAACGCGCATCTGAACACCGAGATTGCCAAGAAGCAGTGGGGTTTTGACGGGGTGATCATGTCCGATTGGATCGCCACGCACGACGGCATCGCCATGGCGAATGGCGGGCTGGATCTTGAGATGCCTTCCGGCCTCTTCTTCAAAGCCGATGTGCTTGTTCCCGCGGTGAAAAGCGGCAAGGTCACCGAAGCGACCATCGACGACAAGATCCGCCGCATGTTGCGCCTCGCCGCCCGCTTCGGCTGGATCACCCCCGACCCCGCAGGCCCCGGCTGGGTCGGTCATGATCCGCTCGACCTGGCGATTCCGCGCTACAACCAGCAGGGACGGCAAGTGGCGCTGGAAAGCGCACTGGAGAGCGCTACGCTGCTCAAGAACGAGAAGAACCTCTTGCCTCTCGATCCGGCCAGGTTCAAGAACATCGCTGTCATCGGCCCCGATGCGCTTCCCGGCTACGCAACCGGCGGCGGCAGCGCGATGGTTGCACCGTTTTTCGTCACGGGTCCCTTCCGCGGCATCAGCGATCACATGGGAGTTCATGGCAACGTCACCTACGACCAGGGCGTCGCCAAGCCCAATGCCCTCGCGGCCCAGACCGCATTTACGGTAACCGCCGACGGCAAAGCTCCGGGATTAACGGTAGAGACCTACAGCAGTCCCGAATTCAAAGGAACGCCTCTCACCACGCGCCATGAGGCGAGCATCAATGCAGGCCCCTATGCGCAAATACCTTCAGACCCTGCCGATCAGCCGGACGTGGGCATCAACGCGCCAAGTGCCGAATCGAGAGAAGCCTTGAGGAAGGAACTTGAAGCCGACCTCAACACGCCGCTTCAATACACCCGCTGGAGCGGCTTCTTTCACGCCCCGTCGCAGGGAAAATACCTGGTCTTTGTCGAGCACCCCGCCAAATATCGCCTCACCATCGACGGCGCCTCGGTCATTGATCACACTCAGATTGCAAGCGCTGCGATTACCCAGACGCTTATCGACCTCAGCCCTGGAGCCCACAAAGTGGTTTTGGACCAGTTGGGCGTTCCGCCGTTTGTCAGCGGCATCTTGCGCATGGGCATTGCCAAGGAAGACACACTGGTGCGTCCGGAGGCAATCGAGCTGGCCAGGCGCGCCGATGCCGTCGTTGTATCGGTGGGCTTCGACACCGAGTCGGAAGGAGAAGGCGCCGATCGCGAATTCCAGCTTCTCCCCGGCCAGAACCAACTCATTCAGCAGATCTCAGCCGTCAATCCCCACGCCATTGTGGTCCTCAACGCTGGAGGCAGTGTAGACGCCAGTTCCTGGATCGATTCCGTTCCCGCACTGCTTCACATCTGGTACTCCGGCGAAGAAGGCGGAACGGCCCTGGCGCGAATTCTTTTCGGAGCCGACAATCCATCCGGCCGTTTGCCCATCAGTTGGGAGCGCAAGATTGCGGACAATCCATCGGCCGCATCCTACTACTCCGCTCCCGGCACAAACCGCGTCGTTTATGGGGAAGACATCTTTGTGGGCTATCGCGGGTACGAGCACAACCATACCCAACCGCTCTTTCCCTTTGGATTCGGCCTGTCCTACACCACCTTCAAATATTCGAATCTTGAGGTTCGCGTTACGGCAAACTCGAAAGGGACCCCTGAGAACAGCATCGGCTATGAAGTCACGTTCGATGTGACCAACACCGGCCAGCGCGCCGGAGCCGACGTGGCGCAGCTCTATCTCTCTGAGGACCACCCCGCCATTGCTCGACCTGCCCAGGAACTCAAGGGCTTTGCGCGTGTTCAGCTCAATCCTGGCGAGACCCGCCACGTGAGCATTCCTCTCGATGCGCGCTCTTTTGCATGGTATGACGTCGGCGCAAAGGCTTGGAGGGCGGACGCTGGAGGCTATAGCGTTCATGTCAGCCGTTCCTCGGCCGACCCGCAATTAGAAGGGGCAATCTCAATCACTCAGCCCGTAGTCATGCCGGTAGAGTGAGCATTCCAGGCAAATGATCGTGCCTTCAATCGCGAGTTGACTTCGCGGTTGAAGGCAGCCGTTCTCATCCGCGAGGAAGCGGTGTGGCCCGATTGAATTCGCCCCTGTTGCAGAATCGCCAGCCGGCTCTCGGCGGCAGGGTGCGGCTCCCATTCCAGGCGCTTCGGAGTGCTGACTTGCCTGTCTCGGCCGTCATGCGGTTCTCTTGCCTTCAAAGTGCGCTTCAATCTCCTCCAGCGTCTTTCCCTTGGTCTCGGGTAGAAAGAATGCGGCCACCAGGAAGTACACGACAGTGAATCCGGAGAAAAGGAAGAACATGGAGGAGTAGCCGTACTTGCTGACAAAGGGCAAGAAGATGCCGGCCAGGGTAGTGGATACAAGTTGGTTAATCACCAGGGCGATGCTCATCCCGTTGGAGCGGATGCGCGTGGGCATCAACTCCGACAGGGCAAGCCACACGCAGACACCGGGGCCCACCGCGTAAAAGGCCATAAAGAGATACAGCCCGAAAGCTACCAGCCAGCCGTGACGAGCATCGGGCACACGACCGATCAGCGCCTTTTCGATCTTGAGTGGCGCCGATCGCGCAGACTCATAATCCACAAATGGATTCTTGAAGAATGCTTCAACTCTGTTGGCCGGCACACAGCTTGCGCGCGCAATCTGAATGGGCGCGGCAGCCGCGTCGTCGGAGCGGACAAAGCTGGTGGCGGCGGTAAAGCCTCCGTACGAATAAATGATGGCCAGGGAGGCGCGATTGCCGTCAATCTGACTGGCCTGGTTTTCCGCGGTTGCCTGTGCCGCCAGTAGCCGATTGGCTTCAGAGCGATCGAAGCGCAGCGCCAGTTCCTGATTCGAGCTCACCATGGTTTGCACCAGGCTTCCCGCATCCACATTCACCTTTTCAGTGCGCAGAAAGAGAAGGCCCACGCCAACCAGCGAAACGATGATGCCGCCCGTGCCGAGAATCAGTAGAAACCGGCGTCCCTTGCGGTCCACCAGCACCATGCCCACCATGGTCATCAGGAAGTTGACCGCGGTGAAGATCACGTAGCCCCAATGCGCATGAAGATCGCTGAGGCCGCTTTGCAGCAGAATGCCGGCGTTGTATCCGATGATTGAATTGATGCCGGTGGCCGTATTGCAGAACAGAATCACGCAGGCCAGCAGAAAGGGAATCACGTATTTGCGGCGCAAGAGCGAGTCTTGGAGTTTGCCGGTAGAAGAGCGCTTTTCGGTTGCCAGATGCGCGGTCTCTTCCATCTCCCGCAATTCGATATCCGCCTGCTCCGGGGTTCGGGAGCGAAGCAGGGCCGCATGGGCCTGCTGCTTCTTTCCGTGGTGGAAAAGCCAGCGTGGAGACTCGGTGACCAGCAGACTGCCCAGCACGAAGAGTACGCCGGGAGGAAGCGACACCCAGAAGATGCGGCGCCAGGCCTGGTCTTTGAAACCGAAAAGGGTAGCGGCATCCGAAGACAGGGCGACAGCCTGCACGCGATAGCTGAAATAGATGCCAACCAGCGCCGCGGCCACGATCCCAAGAGTAAGAAGCCACTGAAATGCGCCCGTACCCTTGCCGCGGTCACGCGCCGCCAGGCACTCAGCCAAATAGAGCGGGACGACCACGCCGATGAGCCCGCCACTCATGCCTTGCAACAGGCGTCCAAGAAACAGGGGCCCATAGCCTTGCGAGAGAGCGATCACGGGAATGCTGAGCACAAACGTGACGCCTGCCAGGATCATGAGCGGCTTGCGGCCCAGCCAATCGGCGAGCGCCCCGGCAAACAGCGTGGAAAACACGCTCCCCAACAGCACCGCCGCCACAATGATTGAAAGCTGCGCCGCGGTCAGGCGCGAGGTTGCTTCAAGATAAGGCAGGGCGCCGCCGATGATCCCGACATCGATTCCATACAGCAAGCCGCCCAATCCGGCGACGATCAGAAGGAAAAGGTTGTAACGGCGCAGGGCGGAAGCGTTTCCGGAGACGGGTGCGATACCAAAGTCGGTCATAGAAGTCAGATATTACCCTCTCATAGTCTGCACCCGGCTTTCGAATCGAAGCCAAAATGTCGAACAGAAAGTCTGGAATCCTGGCCACACGTTGGTGCGGAAAAAGAAGGGAGAAAGACGCGCGCAGGAGCGAGTCGCCGTCCTTTCAGCGAGTATACAATGACCATACGCTTCGCAAACGGTCATAACTTTGATTCAAATACGGTCCATCTGTCGAATCTCCCATTCTCTGTTGCGGCGCCCCTCAAAAATGTTTTCTTTCTGCCCGTGGCGAAAGTCTTGTTTTGAAAGGGAACGGCTTCAGTCGTGCCGGAAAACAGCCAGGAAACTCTTGGGCTTTAGCCCCCGAGTGATGGCTTGGATGCATTGAAAACGTCCCTCAGCGGCTAAAGCCGGCAGAATTAGCCCATGTGATCGGCACGGCTAAAGCCGTGCCCTTTCAAAACATGGGATTCTTCCACAATCTCGAAAGTCCGAGTCCTTCAGTCCCCATTCGAGGATTCAAATGCGATTGCCCTGCCCGAGGGATGGTTTTCAGCATTCTCGACTCTTGCCACAGGCTATTATGAGAGAAAAGGGAGTGTTGAAGCTATGTCGTCGGAGAAGAAGAGCGCGTGGACGCGGCGGGAAGTGGTGTGTGGACTCTCCGCACTGGGAGTGGCAACAGCGGCAGGATGGCCCGGCAAGGCAGCCTTTGCACAGCATTCCAGTGCTGACTCGGCAGCGGAGGACCTGTTTCCCTTTGTGAATGTGGCCTTGGGAATCGGTGGACACGGACACACATTTCCAGGAGCGGCGGTGCCGTTCGGGATGGTGCAGCTGAGCCCGGACACCTATAACGACGACTGGGATTGGTGCTCTGGCTACCATCTTTCCGACAGCTCGATCATGGGCTTCAGCCATACCCACCTGAGCGGGACGGGATGCGGCGATCTGCTCGATTTTCTGGTTGTTCCACGCACCGGCGAGGTTCGTCTTGAGCCGGGCGACCGCAAGAATCCGGGAACTGGGTACCGGTCGCGCTTTTCGCACGCCAATGAACACATGCACCCAGGCTACTATTCCGTTCTACTGGACGACTCAAATGTCCATGCGGAACTGACCGCTACCGAACATGCGGGTTTTCATCGTTACACGTTTCCCGCTAGCGAAAGCAGTCATATCCTGCTCGACCTGACCCACGCCTACGGGACGTTTCCCGGCAATATCGATTGGTGCAGCGTCCAGCAGGCCGGCAGCGATACGATCTTGGCCGGCCATGCGACCCATGCCTGGGCGCCGGGACGCGAGATGTATATTGCGTTGAAGTTCTCCCGGCCCTTCGACCGGTTGGATTTTTACGTTGACGGCAATTTGACCGCTGCTCCCGCGGGCAAGTTGAACGGGAAGAACCTGAAGGCCGTGGCGCACTTCAAAACTCACGCGGGCGAGCAGATTCTCATCAAGGCGGGTCTTTCAGGAATCTCGACCGAAGGCGCAGAGAAAAATCTGGCCGCGGAGATTGCGGATTGGGATTTCGCGCGCGTGCAACGTGCCGCCGAGTCGCGCTGGCGCGAAGAACTGGGCAAGATTCGCATCGAGACCTCGAACGTCGACCGCAAGACGGTTTTCTATTCGTCGCTCTATCACACCATGATGGGCCCAACCCTGTTCGACGATGTGGATGGTCGCTATCGCGGCATGGATGGAAAGGTCCATCAACTGGCAAACGGGCAACATAACTACACGACTTTCTCGCTGTGGGATACCTATCGCGCGGAGCATCCTTTGTTTACGCTCATTCATGCCGACCGCGTGCCGGACATGGTGAACAGCCTGATTCGCATGGCGGAAGAAAGTCCCGCGGGCATGGCGGTGTGGCCGCTACAGGGCAAGGAAACCGGCTGCATGACCGGCTACCACTCCGCTGCGGTCATTGCCGAAGCCTGCGGCAAGGGCTTCAAAGGCATCGATTATCCGGCCGCCTACAAGGCAATGAAGAAGCGCGCCTTCGAGGACGATTACCGTGGTCTGCCCTGGTACCGCTCGCTTGGCTTTATCCCCGCCGATCTTGAAGAGGAGTCGGTATCGAAGACCTTGGAATACGACTACGACGATTGGGCAGTTGCCCATGTGGCAGCCAGGCTCGGAGATCGAGACAATGCAAAGCTGCTGGTCGAGCGCTCTCGCAACTATCGCCATTATTGGGATGCTTCCACAGGCTTTCTGCGCGCCAAACTCAACGATGGCTCGTGGGCAGTTCCCTTCGATCCCATCGAGATGGGGCACTCAAAGAAGTGGCGCGACTACACCGAGTCCAATGCCTGGCAAACCACCTTCGGCATCCAGCACGATGTGACCAGCTACATCGAGCTCATGGGCGGTGCCAAGCCATTTCTTGCCAAACTGGACAAGCTCTTCAATCAACCTTCCACGCTGCCTGCGGACGCGCCCCCGGACATCTCCGGAATGGTGGGCCAGTATGCCCATGGCAATGAGCCCAGCCACCACATCGCCTACCTTTACTCCTATGCGGGCGAGCCGGCCAAGACACAGGAACGCGTGCATATGTTGAACACAGACTTGTATTCGAACACCCCGGACGGCATTGCCGGCAATGAAGATGTTGGACAGATGTCCGCGTGGTTCATTCTGAGCTCAATTGGCTTCTATGCGGTCGATCCAGTCAGCACGCACTACGTCTTCGGGACGCCCCTTTTCGATCGCGCCACGCTGACTCTGGCGGGCGGCAAGAAGCTGGTCTTCGAGGCTCATCGAGAGACGCCGGAGAGCATCTACATCCACGGAGTGGAGCTCAACGGAAAGGCGCATCCGGCCTCCTGGTTCAGCCATTCCGATGTCGCCGAGGGGGGGCGTTTTGTATTCCGGCTAGGTAGCCAGCCCGATGAGCACTTCGGCAAGGATCCATCCTCCCGCCCCGGATCGAACCTTCAACAGAGCCTTTAGAGCGGCTCCACAATTCACATGCCCTTTCCGGCATCGTGCAAGGTGGCATTTTCTTGAGAAAAATGCCACTTTATAGGGGTGGGTTCGGGGTACAGCAATTGTGGAACCGCTGTTACCGAGCAATCTTTTTGGGAAATCTCTGATTAGAGCATCTTTTGCTTTTGCTATAGACTTCTGTGCCCCATCCATTCCGCGTCTTCCCGCGGAATGGGTGGGAGACCCGCAGAATTACGGCCTACACAACTCACCAAAACGCTCTCGCCCCTGAGGGGACGTGATTCGTAAATCGAACACTTGATCAGAGCTTGCTCAGGTTCAGATTGAGCGCCTCTGCGCCGCGGCCCAGCTTTCATCCAACGGATAAGGGCCGGGCCGCGCGGATTCATTTATGCGCTTGCTTCGGACGCGAGAGTTGAAGGGTGATTCCTGTACCGATGCGCAGATTGTTCTGCCAGTTACTGGTGTTATTCGGCAATGCCGTGCGCAAATATTCCACTTGCAGGATGCGCCAGGAAAAACGCCGGTTGATGGTGTAGTCTGCCCCGCCGCCAAGCGCCACGGCAAATGAATTTGCCGTGGGCACCAGGCTGTTGTTCTGCGGAAACTGCGAACCTGATCCGTGTGCAAAGCCAAAGAGGGCCTGCAAAAAGGGATGCAGTTGGCCGGCCGGCAACAAGACAAAGCGCGGGCCTGCCGCAATGGTCGTCAAGGTCAAGCCGTAACCGGCGCCGCCCACGCTGCTGGTGTGCTCTACCCCGGCATCGACAACCAGACCCATGGATGCAGGCTGCCCGGTGGCGAAGTGGGTGAGGTTCAAGTAGAGATCGGCTGCCCCTCCCTCCATGCCGAAGCAGCCGCAGGTGGACGTGGGACCATTTGACACCTGCTCACTGTAGCGAAGACTCGCTTCCGCGGGAATCCCCTGCGACTGTGCGATCGAGGCCGGTACCAGGCACAGAAACGCGACGAAAGTGATCCAGACTTTTTGCATGCGTTCTCCTATTGCACGGTCAGGGTTACAGTGGTTGTGTGTGTATCGGGTCCGCTGACAGCAGTTACGGTCACGGTGTAGCTTTCGACGCTGTGGCTGAAGAAACCGCCTCCGCCGCAGCTTGTTACGGCGCCCACTGCAGCCAGTGCAAGCAGTGCCAATAACATGCGTGCCGAGCGCGAGAACCGCGCGGCCGCCTTGCGGCCGCGCCGGCCAAAGAACAGCGGCAGCAGGAGCAGAGCGAGAGCGGTAGAAGAAGCCATGCCGGCGAACGGCTTACTACCCTTTTGCACTCCCGCCTGACCGTTCGCCGCGAGAGTCAAAACGCTGGTCGATACTCCGGCGCCCGTGGCGATCGAGGCTGGCGTGAAAGTAGCCGTTACGCCGGACGGCAATCCGGTGGCCGAAAGAGTTAGAGGATATACGAAGGTGGGATTCACCGGCGTCAGCGTGATGGTGTAGTTGACTGACTGCGATGGCAGAACCGCCTGCGTTGAGGGGGAAGAGGTAATGCTGAAGTCGGGCGAGAGCACATCCTCGCTAATCGTGGAAGAGGTGCTGCCGATGAAATCGACATTCCCACTATAGACGGCGTAGATCGTCTGCGACCCCACCAACAGCGTGCTGATGGCGAATGATGCCTGGCCGCCGCTCACTGCAACCGGCGTGGAGTTCAGCAGAGTGGAGCCCTCATAGAAATTGACCGTCCCACCCGGAGTGCCGCTGGTAGTAGAGGCAATGGTTGCGGTGAGTGTAAGCGGCGTGCCAAAGATGGGTGTCAGGCTGCTGGAAGCGATTGTGGCTTTCGTCGGAGCCTGGGAAATAGTGACAGAGCCCGACCCAGATCCCAGCACGACGGTGTAGTTTCCCGCGGCAGATCCGGTGAGAGTCACTGCAATCGGATAGCTTCCGGGTGCGGCGGTCATGGTGGCAGCCGAAGAGAAGTTTGCCGTGACGTTTCCCGAATCCTGCGCCAGCACTCCGGTAAGCGTGCCACTCAGTGTGGGAACAGCCTGCCCGTAGAGAATGCTGTAGGAACTGGCCACCGCGGTCAACTGCACTGGAGTGACAACGTAGATGAATACTCCGCTGGTGGTGGCCGGGTTGTTGGCATCCCCTGCGTAGGAGGCGACGATGTAATGCGTACCAGCGGAAAACAGGCTGGTAGAGATGGTCGCTGCGTTGGCTGTAAGCGGTACCGTGCCGACCAATGCAGGATTCGAATCCTCGCCGTCGTAGAACTTTACTGACCCGGAGGCGGTATTGGAGCCGTTGCTGAAAGTTGCCGTGAGAGTGCCCGTGCCGTAGACGACGCTGAGTGATCCGCTGATGGAGAGAGATTCGGTATGCGGGGGCGCCAGGCCGGCGACGGTATCGACCACCTGGCTGTTGACTGCGCGTACACGATCGTTGCCGGTGTCAGCAAAGGCGACCGTGGTGCCTGCGGATGCCACGCCGCGCGGCGAATCGAGCGATGCGCTGGCTGAAGACCCGTTATCACCGGTGAAGCCCTGCGCACCGGTGCCCGCCACAGTGGTCAGATGGCCGCTCCCGATCGAACGAATGCGGTCGTTGCCGGTGTCTGCAACGTAGATGGTGCCGGGAGCGCCGACCGCGACTCCGCGCGGGCTGGACAGCTCAGACAGTGTTGCCGCGCCATCCCCGTTGAACCCGTTGACGCCAGTCCCGGCCAGCGTTGAAATGATGCCGGTGGAAAAGGTCACCATGCGAACACGTTGGTTATTTGTGTCGCCAAAATAGAAATTGAAGGCCGCGTCAACTGCCACGCCGCCGGGCGAATCGATGCCCGCGGCCGTTGCCGGGCCGCCGTCTCCCGAGAATATCTGCTGGCCATTGCCCGCGACGGTTGCGATGCTGCCGCCAGCGATCTCTCGAATGCGGCTATTGCCGGTGTCGGCGATATAAACGTTGCCATTGGAGTCGACCGCAACTCCGAGGGGGTGGTCCAACTGAGCGGAGGTGGCAGCGCCGCCGTCGCCGGCGAAGCCCGCGGCGCCTGTGCCGGCAATCGTCGCGATCACTCCCCCGCTGACTTCGCGAATGCGGTTGTTGTTCGTGTCGGCGATATAAATGTTGCCGGTCGAGTCAACGGCGACGCCCGCCGGAGAGTCAAGCAAAGCACTGGTAGCTGCTCCGCCGTCCCCGCTGAACCCCTGCCCGCCTGTGCCTGCCACGGTCGTGATTACGCCGAGTAGATTGACCTCGCGCACGACGTGATTCCCAGTGTCTGCGATGTAGAGATCTCCTGTCGCGTCAAAGGCCACTCCGCCAGGTTGATCGAGAGGAACACTGATGGCTTCAACGCCGCTGCCGCCGCCGTACGGCACGGCATTCGCATGGCCTCTGCCCAATTGCGCCAAGGCTGCCCGCTGCGCCGCATTCTGCGCGAGTGCGGATGAACCGCCTGCCAGTGCGCACAATGAAAGCGCCGCCACCATTCCATTTGCCAACAGGGTTGGCTTCCGCAGCCGCTCCCGCATTCCCACTCGAAAAAGCCTCATCTGTTCCATGCGCACGTCCGTTTCCTTTAGGGGCTCTTGCAGCACATTTGGTGCCTTGGTTTGGATGCCTTTCCGGCGCCCGATGGGCCAAGTCGCTCAAGTTGGCCCGGCTGGCGAATTCCGATTACGCCTTCATGCATCCCCTTCTACTGGCAGGAGAACGCCTTCAAGAATCCATACTCTGTGGTGGTGGGCAAAGCCTCCAGGACCATGACCATCCCTTCGGCAACGTTGTTGTCGCCTGCATCGGTGCAAGTTTGCGCCGATCTTGAAACTTGCTTGGGCGGTGGCGTCAAGCTCGAACGGTGGCAGTTGGAATTGGATTAGGGCCGTGAAGGCACCGCCGCCGCCCACAGACGAGTTGGTCAAAGTGCCGCAGTGGGTGGAGAGAAGAAAGCTCTTGATACGAGCATCTCCCGCAACAGTGGCCACTGCCGCATGCGCCGCGACCGCCGCCGGAATCGAACATCCCGCGCCTGCCACCTGTCTTGTCAAGAATCGCTTGCTCAAGTTTCTTCTCCCTGATTGTTGCTGCCGGTCACCGATGACGCTCTGTGCGCATGCACGACTCCGTTGCGCGAAAGATAGTTCGGGGAACTGCCACACACAGTTCTCCGCAATCGACCTTTATGGAAGCTGCAAAGGCACGGCGACCGTAAGCGGGGTGCCTGAAGCACTGAACCCAACGGTTGCCGGCGTCACCACGGTCAATGGCCATCCGCTATTCGGAGTTGCTGTTGCCGGAAGATTGTTATTACAAGTCGGGTTCTCGTAGCTTAGACTCCCTCCTGGCATATTCTCGGAGTAAGAGACAGAGTTCCCGTTTGGACTGGACAGCACATAGAGCTTGTTTGCTGCTCCGCTATAGAGCAGTGTGTACGCATAGGATGGCACAGGTGTGTAACCATTCGATCCTATTTCACCGCTTTGGCCATCGTTGAAATAAGGAGTGCCTGTGCAGTTGAGGCCCGTCCAATTGATCGACGCGATCGGGAACGACCCATCGAATCCAAAGCTTAAGAAGTACTTTCCGATGATGGTGTTCAGGTACACGCCCGCCGGGGGTCCCAGCAGATTGCCAAGCGCTCCACCGTTCGCGTCCTTCACGGCGAGATTCGAGCCGCCGCCTGCCGGACCTGTTGGTCCCGTGTTGCCCTGCACGCCGAGTCCAGTCGCGCCCGCCGGTCCCGTTGCGCCTTCTGCGCCCGTTGCACCTACCGCACCTGTCGCACCCTGCGCGCCCGTTGCGCCTGCCACGCCTGTCGCACCCTGTGCACCCGTTGCACCTGCTGGTCCCGTTGCGCCTTGGGCGCCCGTAGCGCCTTGAGCACCTGTTGCGCCCGCTACACCCGTTGCGCCCTGTGCACCTGTCGAACCCACAGCGCCCGTGACGCCCTGTGCGCCCGTTGCGCCTGCCACGCCTGTCGCACCCTGCGCACCCGTTGCGCCTGCTACACCCGTAGCGCCTTGTGCACCTGTTGCGCCCGCCACACCGGTTGCGCCCTGTGCACCTGTCGAACCCACAGCGCCCGTGACGCCTTGTGCGCCTGTTGCGCCTACTGTGCCCGTCGCGCCTTGTGCGCCCGTTGCGCCCGCAACACCCGTTGCGCCTTGTGCACCTGTTGCGCCCATTGCGCCCGTCGCGCCTTGAGCACCTGTTGCGCCTGCTACACCCGTTGGGCCCTGTGCACCCGTTGCGCCTACAGTGCCAGTCACGCCTTGCGCGCCCGTCGCACCCGCTACACCCGTTGCGCCTTGTGCACCCGTTGCGCCTACAGCGCCGGTATTGCCCATTACACCTTGAATGCCTTGAGCTCCCGTCGCGCCTGCGGCCCCGGTCAAGCCGGTGTTGCCGGTGGCGCCTTGGATACCTTGCGCACCCGTCGCACCGATGACACCCTGGATACCCTGGGAGCCGGTGGCTCCTGTTGTGCCCTGAATGCCCTGGATGCCCTGGATGCCTTGAATTCCCTGAATGCCTTGCACCCCTTGCGCACCGGTTGCGCCGGTGGCCCCGGTGGGCCCTTGCGAAACCACCGTGATGTCAAGATGTGCCACATGGCTGGTCACGTCGTTTTCTTTGGAATCGAACACCACGTACCCTGTCGCAGAATTCAGGGCGACGCCGAAGTTGCTGGAAGGTGTCGTGATCCAGCTCTGCACCAGCGAGGTGATATCGACCACCTCGAATTGCTCGGCCCCTGCCGGTGTAAAGGACGCAACCGAAGAACCCAGAGAAGGCAGAGAGTTATACGTGACCGTCGACTCACTCCAGGCGCTGGTGACCGGCTGCACCATCACCAATCCAGGCGTGTTGATCCGGTTCACATACAACTTGATCGTGGCCTTGCCGATCTGGCTGGCGGTGGTACCGGCGGGAAGGGAGGAAAGGTCAAACTGGATCAGAGCTGTGGAGGTGCCGCCGTTGCCTACATACAAATTGGTCAAGGCGCCGTAGTTGGTAGACGGAAATGAGCTGTTGACATAAGCATCTCCCACCACCGTGGCGTCGCTTGCATGCACCGCGACCGCCGCCAGAACCAGGCCCGCTACCGCAACCACCCGCTTCATCCAGAAACGCTGACTCATTTTCCATCTCCCATAGAATTCTGTAGTCCGCTCGCTAGCAAGGCGCATTCTTTTTCCGGCGCATTCCAAGCCATCTGCACAGCTACGGAGCTTTCACAAACCGCATAAAAGCCAAGCCGCTCATAAAGTCTTCGCGCGGGGTTCTCAAAGGCAACCTGCAATTCAAGCCTTGCCCCCGCCGCCGCGCACTGCTCCTGACAACCCTTGAGAGCCCATGCTCCCAACCCTCGGCCGCGGCAGGAAGCCGCCACGGCGATGTCCACGATGCGCCAGCAATCTGGCTTGCGATCCACCAGCAATCTTCCTGCGGGCGTTCCATCGAAAACGATGAGGATCGAATCCGTTGCCTCCGGATACTGCTCCGCGTAAGTCATCTTGCGTCCGCGGTACTGCATCTCGATAAGCGGCTGCAACTGAGCCGCGACCAAGCCAATCGCGGCCAACTGAGCGCCCTTGTCTTCTGCAAAGAGCGCGTAGAGTAACGCTTCGTCTTCGGGACCGGCTTGGCGCAAACTCGGCATGGATTTTTACACTTGTGCGCAGCAACGAACTCCCGCCTAGCTGTGAAATGAGAGCGGGCCTGCGCAGCCCGCTCTCTTCTCGCATCACGAGCGTGTCGGGAAGATGCCTTGATAGGCGATGATGAAGTAGACCGCCAGGTACGGCGGCTCAGTGTTGACCGGTACGTTGCCTCCAGCAGGACCACTTTGATACGAGGCCGCCGTTTGCCCGGAAACTGAGCTCGCAGCATAGCTCTTGGTCACCGCCGTCGCTCTTCCGCTCGTAGGGTCTGTAACAGTGACAGTAGTTTGGTCTACCGCCGGATACCCACCGACAGGGCTGGGGGCGGTTGCGGCGACATTTGAAACAGGCGGAGCAATGAGATGAGTATGCACCGGAAGGTTGTTAGCCAGCAGCGATACACTCGCTTGTCCGCCAGATTCGCCCCAACTGTAAACGGGCAGGCCTGCGCCGTTTCCGGGGCAGAGAGGCACCCGGCCCTGCAGATCGGGCAATTGGAAGGTAGTTGTGCCGTTCCCTCCGAAGGTAGTTCCTAGAAGGGAGAACAGGGCAGCGTACTGAGAAATTGACAGTAGCTGGCCTTGGCAGACCATCCAGCCAACTGGCGCAAAGTTGAATCCGACCATCCTGATTTCACCGAGAAATGGATCCATCTTGATTTCCTTTCTTGCATCATGGGGTTATTGTCTTGGTCCTTGCCGCAAGGACTGCCAATCGCAACGCGGAGCAAGGAGCAGAGCTCACAAACAGTTCAAATCCGCTTTGGACTTGCTTTGGATGCCGGCCAACAGGAGCAGCAGGGCAATCTGCCCATCGCCCATTGGCCGGCGCGCCTTTGTCGCGGCGGCCTCAGTTACAGGCCACCGAGGATGCGAGGTTCACAAAGGGGAGATTCGACGCGTCCGAGCTATTCGTGTCGACGACGTAGAAGGCAAACAAATCGCCCGCCGACGCGGCAACCGTGTGCGACGTGTCCGTGCAGGTTTCAGTGTTCGTGCTTGAGACGGTGACGCTGCATGTGATCGCCGTGACGGTTCCGTTGTGCATCACGGAAAATTGCAGAGTGTCATTCCCGCCGTAGCCCCCTATATTCGGCGAAACCCGGATACTCAAATCCCTCAATGTGCACGCATTCGGCAGGGTTGCCTGCACCACATTGTTAAACGTGGCTGTCGGGGGTATGGTCAGGCCGGTGTTAGAGTCGGTGGCCGCATAGGCAACTGCTCCGCTGGAGGGATTCCATGCGCTCCCGGTGGTGGTGGGACCACCAAGGGAGACGGAGTAATACCCGGTTCCCGCGCCGGTGGCTCCGGTAGCGCCGGTAGCGCCGGCGGTGCCGGCGTTACCCTGAACGCCCATCAAGCCTTGTTCGCCCGTAGGGCCGGTCGCTCCCGTGGCGCCTGCAGGCCCCGTGGGTCCTGTCGCACCGCCGCCGCCAGATGAAGCAAGAACTTCGGGCCCGGTCAGATAGATCGGCACCGCCTGCTCCGTTCCACCTTGGTTCGCCAGCACAACGCCCAGAACCTGTCCGGAGGTCGGGTAGGTAGCGCCCGCATCCTGGCAGAAACCGTTTTGAACGGTGCTCTGCTGCACAAAGTCGCCGACGGTCGTCGTGGTCGAGAATTCGCAGTTAACAACACCTGACAACTGAACGGTGAGCGTCCCACCGCTGGCAATTACAACGGGAGAGCTTCCGGAGCAGCTGGTCAGGCAAGCTATTGCCATGCCGAGGATGGGGAACTTGGTCGGCTGCCCCGTGGTCGAGTCCGATAGCTTCACCACGTTCGAATTCGTTTCGTTTTCAACAAACATCACCAAGTCACCTACGTTGATCGTTCCGCTGGCGGTAAAGGTGGCTGTGTTCCCTGGCTGGCCTGTCGCCCCTTGCGCGCCCGTTGCGCCCACCGCGCCTGTTGCGCCTGCCGTCCCTGTTGCGCCCTGCGCGCCCGTTGCACCTTGAGCGCCGGTTGCGCCTGCCGTCCCTGTTGCGCCCTGTGCACCCGTTGCGCCTACCGCGCCTGTTGCGCCTTGGGCGCCCGTCGCGCCGGCCGTCCCTGTTGCGCCCTGTGCACCCGTTGCACCTACCGCGCCTGTTGCGCCTTGAGCGCCCGTCGCGCCGGCCGTTCCCGTTGCGCCCTGTGCGCCCGTTGCGCCGACCGCGCCTGTCGAGCCTTGGGCGCCCGTCGCGCCGGCCGTCCCTGTTGCGCCCTGTGCACCCGTTGCGCCCACCGCGCCTGTTGCGCCTTGGGCGCCCGTCGCGCCGGCCGTTCCCGTTGCGCCCTGTGCACCCGTTGCTCCCACCGCGCCGGTCACGCCTTGGGCGCCCGTCGCGCCTGCCGTTCCCGTTGCGCCCTGTGCACCCGTTGCACCCACCGCGCCTGTCGAGCCTTGGGCGCCCGTCGCGCCGGCCGTTCCCGTTGCGCCCTGTGCACCCGTTGCTCCCACCGCGCCTGTCGAGCCTTGGGCGCCTGTCGAGCCTTGGGCGCCTGTCGCGCCTGCCACTCCAGTTGCGCCCTGTGCACCCGTTGCACCCGCCGCGCCTGTCGAGCCTTGGGCGCCTGTCGCGCCTGCCACTCCAGTTGCGCCCTGTGCACCCGTTGCACCCGCCGCGCCTGTCGAGCCTTGGGCGCCCGTTGCGCCAGCCGTTCCCGTTGCGCCTTGTGCACCCGTTGCACCCGCCGCGCCGGTCACGCCTTGGGCGCCCGTCGCACCTGCGATACCCGTTGCGCCCTGTGCACCCGTTGCACCCACCGCGCCAGTCGAGCCTTGGGCGCCTGTTGCGCCGGCGATACCG
The DNA here is from genome assembly GCA_963839155.1 of uncultured Acidobacteriaceae bacterium. Taxonomy (GTDB): domain Bacteria; phylum Acidobacteriota; class Terriglobia; order Terriglobales; family Acidobacteriaceae; genus Telmatobacter. The sequence continues at coordinate 2,537 of CAWITY010000011.1, read as the reverse complement.
GTCACGCCCTGCGCGCCAGTTGCACCCACCGCGCCGGTATTGCCCGTTACCCCTTGAATGCCCTGTGCCCCGGTCGCGCCCACAGCCCCGGTCAAGCCGGTGTTGCCGGTGACGCCCTGGATGCCTTGCGCACCCGTTGCGCCGACGACACCCTGGATACCCTGGGAGCCGGTTGCTCCTGTGATGCCCTGAATGCCTTGAATTCCCTGGATACCTTGCACCCCTTGCGCACCGGTTGCGCCGGTGGCACCGGTGGGTCCTTGCGAAACCACCGTGATGTCAAGATGGGCCACATGGCTGGTCACGTCGTTTTCTTTTGAATCGAACACCACGTATCCTGTCGCAGAACTGAGGGCGATGCCGAAATTGCTGGAAGGTGTCGTGATCCAGCTCTGCACCAGCGACGTGATATCTACAATCGAGAATTGCTCGGCCACAGCAGGTGTGAACGATGCAACCTGCGAACCAATTGAAGGCATCGTGGCATAGGTGACCGTAGACTCACTCCAGGCGCCGGTGATCGGCTGCACCGTCACCAACCCCGAGGCATTCACCCGGTTCACGTACAACTTCAGCGTTGCCTTGCCTATTTGGCTCGCGGTGGTGCCAGCCGGAAGAGAGGAAAGGTCAAACTGGATCAGAGCCGTGGAGGTGGCGCCATTGCCCACATACAAGTTGGTCAAAGCACCATAGTTGGTGGTTGGAAGAGAGCTGTTCACATACGCGTCTGCCGCAACGGTGGCGTCGCTCGCATGCGCCACGCCCGCCGCCAGAACCAGACTCGCTACCGCTACCATCCATTTCGTCCAGAAACGCTGACTCATCGTTCATCTCCTGGGTGACTTCCACCGCGCAAAATGCAGACACAATTCCGCCGTGCTCGGGAATGGGGATTCCCAGGCAAGGACCAGCGCACCTTCGACAGCACGTCGGTCTACATCCTGAAGCTGTGCTAAAAACTCTGTGACAACGGGGTACCGACCTGAGACATATTTGGGGACCGGGGAATGAGCGTCACCCGTGACGCTCGTCACAGCTATATCTGAGTCGGGTGTGCCGTTGCAAGTAAATTCTTAAAATTCTTTAAGCATTCGCATTCCGGCCACCGGAAAATGCCCGCGCTTGCACCGCTTCTGATTTGTGTATATTGTTGATTACACTAATTTTTGAACAACTCCAGCCAAGGCGCGGCGGCGGACACTGATAGGGCTAGGCGAAGACTCGGTGAGATGATCGTCCCACCGGGTGATGCCTGTAACTGCCACTTCCATCCTGCTTCTTGTGTTTCGCTACCCAAACAGCGAAGATTGCTGGCAGAATGGTCTACGGACCGGAGTAGAACTAGCTCCGCATTTTTTCTGACAGGAAGCCGGTACTATGCGTCTGTTTCGTTCCAGGCACATCTTGTTGCCCGCCGCGATTCTATTGGCAGTGTGTGCAGCATACGCCAATCATTTTCAAAATTCATTTCACTTCGACGATTCCCACACAGTTGTCGACAATCCGTACATAAGAAGTCTGCGCAATGTGCCGCGGTTTTTTACTGACGCCACCACATTCAGCGTTCTTCCCGCCAACCGGACGTATCGGCCCTTTGTCTCCGCCTCGCTGGCTGTGGATTATGCCCTTGGGCATGGGTATAATCCCTTTTGGTTTCACCTCTCGACGTTTCTTGTATTTCTGCTTCAACTGGCTGCCATGGTTGCGGTTTTCACCGCAATTCTGGATGCGTCGCGACCGGGCGCGGAGTCCACTGCGGGCAACCACGTCGCGGCTCTTCTGGCCGTGGCCTGGTACGGCCTGCACCCCGCCATGGCCGAGACGGTGAACTACGTCATCCAACGGGGAGATATCTTTTGCGCCGTCGGGGTGGTTGCGGCGCTGGCCATCTATGCCCACCGGCCCAAGTGGAGAAGGAGCGGGCTCTATCTGCTTCCCTTTGCCTTTGCTCTTCTCAGCAAGCCTCCGGCCGTGGTATTTCCGCTTCTACTCTTTCTTTACATTGCGATGTTTGAACAGGAAGGAAGGGGTCGCTACGGCAAAGCGGCGCTCCAGTCACTTCCCTCTTTCGCTGTGTGCGGGCTGCTGATGGGACTGCAGTCCGCAATGACGCCGAAGAGCTATACTCCCTCCATCATTTCGCCCTTTTCGTACATCGTCACACAGCCCTTTGTCTTGATGCGCTATTTTGGAACCCTGTTTTTGCCAGTTCACTTGAATGTGGACACCGACCTGCAACCTTTCACTTCCCTGAGCGGCCTTGCGCTCCTGGGCTTCTTCTTTCTGGCTCTGCTGCTGGCTGCCGCGTGGATCACGGCGCGACGCCAGGAACTGCGCCCCATTTCCTTCGGTTTGCTGTGGTTTCTCATCGCATCCCTGCCGACGTCGCTCTATCGCCTGTCCGAGGTGGAGAACGATCACCGCATGTACTTGCCCTTCGTCGGTCTGGTGCTTGCCGTAGTATGGGCGGCATTCCTGGCCGTCGGCCGGTGGGCAGCGGCAGCCAAGCACCGCAAATTGGCCTTTCGCATCGCCGC
>CAWITY010000010.1:0-50248 GCA_963839155.1 uncultured Acidobacteriaceae bacterium | reverse complement strand
GGAGACTCTGCACAAGTCTCAACTCTGCGCTCTGCTTGGATAAAATGATAAGTAGAGGGTGAGGGCGATGCGGCAACAAACACTGGCGTCACAAGGGAGTTTTGAGAAGTTTGGTCGCAAGGGGAAACGCGAGTTGTTTCTTGACCAGATGGAGCAAGTGGTGCCGTGGTCGGAACTGTTGGCGCTGGTAGAACCTTACTACCCCAAGGCGGGCAACGGTCGTCAACCCGTGGGCCTCGCCATCATGCTACGGACTTATTTTCTGCAACAGTGGTTCAACCTGTCCGACCCGGGCATGGAAGAAGCCTTCTATGATTCGGCTGCATTGCGCCGCTTCGCTGGAGTCGATCTGGGCATGGCCGCTGCGCCCGACGAGACCACCATTCTGCGCTTCCGCCACATACTGGAACAGCACGAACTATGCGGCCAGATGCTCGACACGGTGAACCTCTACCTGGGAAGCAAGGGCATCCGCATCAGCACCGGAACCATCGTGGATGCGACGATTATCAACGCGCCCAGTTCGACGAAGAACTCGACCAAGGAGCGCGATCCCGAGATGCACCAAACAAGGAAGGGACAGCAGTGGTACTTCGGGGCCAAGGCGCATATCGGCGTGGATAGCAAGGAGACGGTGGTTCATTCCGTGATCACAACCGCGGCCAGCGTGGCCGACGCGCACATGCTCCCCGACTTACTGCATGGCAACGAGAAGAAGGTATGGGGCGATGCGGGCTATCAAGGACAGACCGAGGCAATTCATGAAGCCGCGCCCGATGCGCAGGACATGACCAACCGCCGCACCAAGTTCAAGAACTATGTGGACGAAACGGGCAAGCGCAAGAACCGGACTAAGTCCAGAGTCAGGGCCAGGGTGGAGCATCCGTTTCGCATCTTAAAGCGTGTCTTCGGGTTCATCAAGGTGCGCTACCGGGGCTTGAAAAAGAACCATGAATGGCTTTGCGCGGCCTTCGCCCTGGTGAATCTATACCAACACCGCAACCGGCTGGCCCCTCAACGGGCGTAGTGTCTCTGGAGGCCGGAAATCGGCCTCCAGAGGCAAATAGGTATGCTGGGAGATGCCTTTTTCGATCGATTGTTGATCGAAAGGTAGGGAAATCAGCCACGACTGGTTTGATGTCAAGAAATCAGGCACCTGCGCAGAGGCTCCTTAGGGACTGGGGACTGAGTTCGCAAGCTCCCGGAGGGAGCGCAGGAGAGTAGCCCAGGACAAGCGAAGCGCAGTCCTGGGTTGCGTCCAAAATAACGACCAGAGCCCCGTAGGGGCGTTGCGAACAGCCAGAGCCAGGGATCGACGGAGCCCTTCAAGCCGATTTCGAAGGAGCCGGTTGGGAAGGAGAACAACGGAATGCCGATTTCCTATGCGCTCATGCTGTGCATCCCTATTGGGCTTCTTTTCTATTTTATTGCTCGCCAACTATCTCGTTCGATCATTGGCTGCTTTGGACGGGTTGAGCGGCGGGCGGCGCTGGCATTTGGCGCCTTTGGTGTGTTGCTCATTCCCTACCTTTGGATCGTCGGCTGTCTACATGAGGAGTTTTCAAAGATCCCGTATGCTGCAATCTCATTCCTGCTCTTGCTGGCTGAGGGGCTCGCACTCGTGTTGATCTTTCGCCCTTTTCCAAGCCGAGGCATGGATGAGTCTGAACCGCGGGTGCGGGTTGGGCCATAGATAGCCTTGGCGATGGCGCCGTGGTTGCCCCATGTCTAGATTCTCAGACCTGGGCTCGCAGCTCTAAGGCTAACCCCGCTAACCACGCTAACTCCGCTTTTCGAGAGGAGCATCACCTTGTCATCATTGATCGATTTACGTTCGGATACAGTAACTCGCCCCACACCGGAGATGCGCGCGGCCATGGCCGCGGCGGAGGTGGGCGACGACGTTTACGGCGAAGACCCCACGGTGAACCTGCTGGAGCGGCGCGCGGCGGAGATCTTCGGTCGCGAGGCGGCGCTGTTTGTGCCCACCGGCACCATGGGCAACCAGATCGGCATCCGCCTGCACACCCAACCCGGCCAGGAGGTGATCGCCGAGTCGCGGGCGCACATTCTGGACTGGGAGATGGCCACGACGGCGGTCTTCTCCGGCTGCCTGGTGCGCGCCGTTGGCGCAGATCGCGGCATCCTGACCTGGAAGCACATCGAGCCGGCGATCTACGCGCGGGGAGCGTTTCGCGCGGCAACGGGACTGATCGAGATTGAGAATACCGCCAACCTTGCGGGCGGTACGGTTACGCCGCTCCAGGTGCTTGAAGAGATTTGGGCAGGCGCAAAGGAGCGCAAACTCCCCGTGCATCTGGACGGGGCGCGCATCTTCAATGCCGCTACGGCGCTGGGCGTGGATGTAAAGGCGCTGACGCGCGGCTTCGACACGGTGATGTTCTGCCTGTCGAAGGGGCTGGGCGCGCCGGTGGGCTCGATGCTGACCGGCTCGGCGGATCTGATGGCGCGGGCGCGGCTCTTCCGCAAGGCGCTGGGCGGCGGAATGCGGCAGGTGGGCGTGCTGGCGGCGGCTGGGCTGATTGCTCTGGAAAAGATGCCAGCGCGGCTCCATGAAGACCACGCCAATGCGCGGCTGCTGGCCGAGGCGCTGGCGACTCTGGACAACGTGGCAATTGACCTGGATTCGGTCGAAACCAACATCGTGATCTTCCGGCTGACAGGCGGGGTGAGCGCCGTGGATGTGGTGACGCGGTTGAAGGCGCGCGGCATCCTGGCCAGCGCGTTCGGTCCCGACGCGATTCGGCTGGTGACGCATCTGGATGTGGATCGCGCGGCGTGCGTGACGGCTGCCGAGGCGCTGACGGAAGAGATTTCGGCGAGTTGAGAGGACGGTTGGCCGCTTGAGCTCCGTGCTCTCCCACCCATTCCGCAAAAGCGCGGAATGGAGGGGGCACCCAGCTCGCAGCGCGATTGAGAACCCGTTATGGAAATGGAATAGACAGATTGAGCAATTCAGCACACACCACGGGAATCCAGCGGTGGTACAAGGGGCCTGAGTCGAATACGCGACAGGCGCAACTATTGGCGCGCAACAGCGTTCGAACCAATAACAGACCGGAGCGGTTACAATGTTCCGGAAACAATTGAACCCAGGAGGAATTGATTCGCCGTGAAGAAGATTGCGTTGGCACTATTGTTGGCTCTCACCCTGGCTCCTGCGGCGTCCTTTGCGCAGGTTGTGGTTCGCATCGGTCCGCCGCCCGTCGTCGTCGAGGAACGCGGCCGGCCCCCGGAGCGCGGATTTGTTTGGATCGACGGCTACCATCGCTGGGAGGGGGGACGCTATGTTTGGACTCCTGGGCGTTGGGAGCGTCCACCTCATCCTGGCGCTCGTTGGGTGGCGCACAGGTGGGTTCATCGCGGGGACCACTGGGAATTGCAGGAAGGCCACTGGCGGTAGAACTGAAGATCGAGCAAGAAAGAGCGGGGCAATCGCCCCGCTTTTTCTTGCCTCTCATTCGGTTGCCACCTCGGCATCTGCAGCACCTCTTTTCTGGCGCGGCCAAGCCGAAGGCGATTGGCCCCACCGCAGGTGGTTCTGGCGTGGCCAAGTCGAAGGCGAATGGCCCCACCGCAGGTGGTTCTGGCGCGGCCAAGCCGAAGGCGATTGGCCCCACCGCAGGTGGTTCTGGCGCGGCCAAGCCGAAGGCGATTGGCCCCACCGCAGGTGGTTCTGGCGTGGCCAAGTCGAAGGCGAATGGCCCCACCGCAGGTGGTTCTGGCGTGGCCAAGTCGAAGGCGATTGGCCCCACCGCAGGTGGTTCTGGCGCGGCCAAGCCGAAGACGATTGGCCCCACCGCAGGTGGTTCTGGCGTGGCCAAGTCGAAGACGATTGGTCCCTCCGCAGGTGGTTCTGGCGTGGCCAGGTCGAAGGCGATTGGCCCCACCGCAGGTGGTTCTGGCGTGGCCAAGTCGAAGGCGAATGGCCCCACCGCAGGTGGTTCTGGCGCGGCCAAGTCGAAGGCGATTGGTCCCTCCGCAGGTGGTTAGCTGATTTCGAAGACGTCTACGGCCGCAGTGGCGGCGGCTTCTGCCTGGTCGATCAGCTTTGTGGCGACGGCATAGAACTCGGCCGCCTGTGGGCTTTTGGGGCCGGCAAGTGCGACGGGAAGGCCGCGGTCGCCGCCTTCGCGGATGGCAGGCACCAGTTCGATTGACCCGAGGAAGGGAATGTTGAACTGCTTCGCGGTGCGCTCCGCTCCGCCCTTGGAGAAGATGTCGATCTCCTTCTGGCAATGCGGGCAAGTGAAGTGGCTCATGTTCTCGACGATGCCCAGCACTTCGACATTGACCTGGGCAAACATCTCCAGGGCCTTGCGCGCATCCTGCAGGGCCACGTCGCTGGGTGTTGAGACCACCACGGCGCCGGTGAGAGGCACGGTCTGGACCAGGGAGATGACCACGTCGCCGGTTCCCGGCGGCAGGTCGACGATCAGGTAGTCCAGTTCTCCCCATTCCACCTGCTGGATAAACTGGCGGATGATCTGGTGGAGCATGGGTCCGCGCATGACCAGCGGCTTGTCTCCGGGCGAAATGTAGCCGATGGAGATGGTCTTGACGCCGTGGGTCAGGTTGGGCTCAATGCGGTTGTCTGCGCCGACCTTGGGCTGCTGGGTTGAGCCCATCATCAGTGGGATATTGGGGCCGTAGATGTCGGCGTCGATCAGGCCCACGCGCAAGCCCATCCGAGAGAGGGCGATGGCGAGGTTGACGGCGACGGTGGTTTTACCGACGCCCCCCTTGCCGGAACCGATTGCGACGATTTTCGAAACGCCCGGCAAAGCGACGGGCGAGGGCATGGCATGGGAATGCGCCATAGGTTTTGATGCTCCTTTTTTCTTGAGAACCAGTTCGTTGAGAATTCATTGCCGATTGACTACGGCGTGACGCCTGCATCCGCATCCAGTGAAGCCGTAGCCTTCCGTTCGGCCTTGCGGCGGGAGGACTCATTTTCGCGGTGTTCGCGGCGGAGGAGCGCATCCGCGTAGCGGCGTTGCTCGTCGAGTGTCTCGGGCACGAGTTCGGGCACGCGCACGGGCCGCCCGCTCTTGTCGATGGCTACAAAGACCAGGTAGGCGCTGGCCACGTGCCGCTGCAGGCCAGTCTGCGTGTTTTCTGCCCAAACCTTGACGCCCACCTCCATGGAGGAAGTGAATGCGCGGTTGACACTGGATCTCAACGTGACCAGATCGCCCAGGTGGACGGGTTGGATGAAGTCGATGTGGTCCATGGCGGCGGTGACGATGTAGCTGCGCGAGTGCCGGTAAGCGGCCATGGCGCCGGTGAGGTCGATGAAGTGCATCAGCCGCCCGCCCAGGAGATTGCCCAGCGTGTTGGTGTCGTTGGGCAGGACGATCTCTGTCATCTCCGACTGAGTGCTGGCCACGGTGCGCGCGATCTTGTTTGTTTCGGGGAAACTCATGGAGTCATCACTTCCTGTTCTTTGGGCGTCGCCGGTGCGGGGTTGCCGCCAGCTAGAATGGAGCAGGCGAGAGACCGGCTGGCGATGTCCCAGTTCCAGTTTCGGCAATCGCAGCCAATTACGCAAATCCGCAGGGGTGGGCAGGGGAAGAATGGACAAGATTGCAGGACTGAAGGAGATTCTGGAGTTGGACCCAGGGAACAGCTTTGCCCGCTATGGGCTGGCGATGGAACTGGCCAGCCGGGGCGAGACGGAACCCGCGCTGAAGGAGTTCGAGACGCTGCTCCAAAAGGACCCGGAGTACACAGCCGGCTATTTCATGGCCGCGCAAACGCTGGCCACGGCGGGGCGCACTCCAGAGGCGCTGGAACAACTGAAGCGCGGCATCGGCAGCGCTGAGCGGAGCGGCAACCACCATGCCCTCAGCGAGATGCGGGCCATGGTAGAGGAGTTGAGCCGCTAGCCTTCCAAGCGGTCTGTTGCAAAGGGGAGAGGCCAGTTTTGGGAAGAATGGGCGGCTCCCTGGCTGCTCGCTGGTTCTTCGCATCGAGCCCTAATCTATACTGGCAACATGGCGAAGTATTCGATTGTGGTGCCGTTTCATAATGAAGAAGAGAACGTCACGGTTTTATACGCGCGCCTGAAGCAGATCATGGAGCATGTAGGCGACAGTTTTGAACTGGTGCTGGTGGATGACGGCTCCAACGATCGCACCTACAGGCTGCTGGAAGAGATTGCCGCGGTGGATAGCCGGGTGCTGGTGGTCAAGTTGCGCCGGAATTTTGGCCAGACGTCGGCCTTGGCCGCGGGTTTTGACAACGCTTCGGGTCAGTTCATCCTGGCCATGGATGGCGACCTGCAGCACGACCCCAACGAGATTCCCGACTTCATCGAGAAGCTGGAGGAGGGGTACGATGTGGTTTCCGGCTGGCGCAAGGAGCGCGTCGACAACCTGATCATGCGGCGCATTCCCTCGCTTTGCGCCAATTGGCTGATGGCCAAGATCTCCGGAGTGGATATCCACGACTTTGGCACTACCTTCAAGGCCTATCGCCGCGAGGTGATCCAGAACATTCCCCTGTACGGTGAGATGCACCGCTTCATTCCCGCGCTGGCGAGTTGGTATGGCGCGTCGATCTGCGAAATCCCCATCAAGAACCTGGCGCGGGAGCGGGGCAAGAGCCACTACGGAATCGGGCGAAGCCTGCGGGTCTTCTTCGATCTTCTTACCGTTCGGTTTCTGCTCAAGTACATGGGCAGGCCGCTGCACTTCTTCGGGACCCTGGGTGCTCTGGGGATGACCGTGGGCAGTGCTATCTCGCTGGTTCTGGCTCTGACCAAGATTCTGCACCCCCATGTGAACGTCATGGACCAGCATGCGCCGTTGTTCGTGATTGGCGCCGTGCTGATTGTGGCCGGCATCCAGTTGCTGGCGATCGGTCTGCTTGGCGAACTCCAAGTGCGCCACTACTTCACAAGCCAGCATCCCGCGCCCTATGCCGTGGAGCGGATGGTGCGCCTGCGCACAAAGGGCGAGGCGACATTGTTGTCGGAGAGACACAAGGGCGGCTTCTAGAGCGAAACCATAGTTCCTGTGGCCTCGTTCGCCCTGTGCAGGATCGCCGCTCCCTGGGGGTCGTGTCGACTTGAATGCGGAGACTTCGGGATACGACGACTCTGGTTCCGCTATAGCTCAAACTGCAGGGGCCAGGGACGAGAGACCAGGGACCAGAGATTGGACAAGCCCGCCGGGCATTGCATTGTCGGGGTTTTGTGCCTCTTGACACGCGGGCGCGTTGAGCATTTGCACGGAGCATCCGCTGAGCGCTCTTGCGGTAGTTGGGTCTGAAGGTGCATTCTGGCCCTGAGATGAAAGCCATCCAGATTCACGAGACAGGCGGGCCAGAGGTTCTTGTGCTGGCCGATTTGCCCATTCCCGAACCGGGACCGGGGCAGGTGTTGATCCGCGTGGAGGCCACCGGGGTCAACTTCATCGAAATCTACTTCCGCAAGGGCGTCTACAAGGCGGCGCTGCCCCTGACCCTGGGCAGCGAGGCGGCAGGTACGGTGGAAGAATTGGGGCCGGGCGTCACGGGTTTTGCCACAGGTGATGCGGTGGCATCAGTGAGCGTGCTGGGCAGCTACGCGGAATATGCACTGGTGCCAGCGGCGCAATTGATTAAGGTGCCAGCGGGGCTGAGCCCGGAACAGGCAGCAGCCGCCATGCTGCAAGGAATGACTGCGCACTACCTCGCCTATTCCACCTTTCCGCTGAAAGGTGGGGACACCGCGCTGATTCATGCCGGAGCTGGAGGCGTGGGATTGCTGCTGACGCAAATCGCCACGCGGCTGGGCGCGCGCGTGATTACGACCGTCTCAACCGCTGCAAAGGCAGAGTTGTCGCGTGAGGCCGGCGCTTTCGACGTGATTCGCTACACCGAACAGGACTTTGTGGCGGAAGTGAAGCGGCTCACCGATGGCAAGGGCGTAGATGTGGTCTACGACTCGGTGGGCAAGACGACGTTCGACGGCAGCTTGAATTGCCTGCGGCCACGCGGTCTGCTGGCCTTGTTTGGCGCGTCCAGCGGACCGGTGCCTCCATTCGACTTAATTCAGTTGAGCGGCAAGGGATCGCTGTTTGTGACCCGGCCCACGCTTTGGCACCACGTAGCCACGCGGGCAGAACTGGAATGGCGCGCGGGAGATGTACTGGGCATGGCAGCGCGAGGCGATCTGAAACTGCGGACGGAGTTTATGTATCCGCTGGCCGAGGCCGCGCAGGCGCAGTTGGACATGGAAGACCGGAAGACGACGGGGAAGATCCTGCTGGAGCCGTGAAGAAGCAGTGAAAAAGTGAAGCAGTGAAAAAGGGCGGATGCAGCAGGTCCCCCTTTTGGAGCCTGGGAAGCCACAAGCCCCGAACTACGATTTCTTTTGGAAATAGGATCATGAGTAAGATCAACATCTCGCCCGAAGACCGTGTGTTTGTGCTGACCGGGGCGGGCATCAGCGCGGAGAGCGGGTTGCCAACGTTCCGCGCGTCGGACGGGCTGTGGGCCGGGAATCGGATTGAGGATGTGTGCACGCCGGAAGCGTGGAATCGGAACCCTTGGCGCGTGTGGGAGTTCTACGCGGCGCGGCGGTTGGCGGGCGCATTGGCCGAGCCGAATCCGGGACACGTTGCGCTGGCCGAGCTTGAGGCGCAGTTGGGCGACCGCTTCTTTCTGTGCACGCAGAATGTGGATGACTTGCACGAGCGGGCCGGGTCTCGCCGGCTCCTGCACATGCACGGCGAACTCAGCAAGGCGCATTGCGAAGAAGATTGTGGAAGACCGCCGGTTGAGGATCGCGCCATCTACAAGAGCCTGGACGAAGTGGGCCGCTGCCCATGCGGCGGAAGGCTGCGCCCGCATATCGTTTTCTTCGGCGAGATTCCGCTGGAGATGGATCGCATCCAGGAGGAGATCGAGAAAGCTACGCTGATGCTGGTGGTGGGGACATCGGGGTCGGTCTATCCGGCGGCGAACTTTGTGCATTGGGCGCGGATGAACGGCGCGCGCACCGTCTACGTTGGGCCGGAAGCGCCACTGAATGCCTCGGCGTTTACGCATGTGGTGGAGGGAAAGGCCGGGGAAGTGCTGCCTGGGTTGTTCGCGGTGGCCGGATAGAGGCGTTGCAAATGAATGTGAGAACTGTCCTTTTGTTCTTTCTTTGGGCATTTGCGAGCGGGATACTGTTCGCGCAGGAGAAGAGCTGCACTGAAGTTGCCCCCATGGCAAGAATGGCCCGCGCTAGGTCAGTTGTTGCATTGGTGGCGGCAAAGAAGAGAGCCGGGGATAGTTATCGGGTTCAAGTTGTTTTTGCTTCACGATGGTTGGAACTCGATCCAAGCAGCCGGAGGGCCGCAGAGTTGTTCCTCACGCTTGTTCCCCAGAAAGACGAGCAACAATTGGATTGGATGACGCTTGGAGACTCCTTGTGCGACTCCGAGTCCATGCCGGAAATGATGACTCTATCGCGGTTGAGGGACAGACTCGCGCAGGGCCTGAGTAACGCGGTTTTATCAGTGCCAGAGAAGATGCAGTCTTATGTGGCCTATGCGGCAGCGGCGGTTCAGGACCCTCACAGCGACTATGCGATCCAGATGCGGCGGGTCTGCCGCGCGCATCATGCTGCTTTCGTTCGAGCAGTGGACCGACTCGGGGATGGTAGCCCCGATGGGGGCTTTCTTGCGACCGCCAATAGCGCCTGGTTCCGAGCGCATATTCTGAACCCGGAAGGATGCCGCGTGCTGGCCCTCCCAGAGGCGGATTGATATCGGAATTGTGCGTGAATCCTGGGCAAGATCATGCTTCCGAATGGGCGATTCGGGGCTAAACAGGCTGCGGAAAAACCCCGGATGCGAGGCGAAGCCCTCAAAAACATCCCGCAGGGGCTAAAGCCCGTCCCTTTATGATCAGCATTTTGCGGCACGACTGAAGTCGTGCCCTTTCAAAAAATGGGCCATACCAAAGTTTTTCCGCAACCTGTAACGCCCGGCTCATTTTGGGCCGTTTACGGCACGGCTAGAGCGGTTCCACAATTCACATGCCCTCTCCGGCATCGAGCAAGGTGGCACTTTCTTGACAAAACATGCCAATTGATAGCGGTGGGTTCGGGGTACAGCAATTGTTGAACCGCTGTAAAGTCGTGCCCTGACGCTTCTTGCCACGCAAAAGGAGTTCTTCCTTAGCCCGTAAAGCAGGGACTGACGCAATCGGGTCTCGTGCGGAGGTTGCTCAGCGCGCCTTGATGTACTCCTTGCGGCGGAAGCGGAGGGCGGTCCAGTCTTCGTCGATGGCGACGGCGCGCACGGTGTCAAACCCCGCAGACTTCAAGGCGTCCCAACCTGTGTCGCGGTTGAAGTCGCATCTGAACTTCTTCGAGGTGCCCTTGGGATAGGCAAACCAGACGATGGCGTCGCCCTTGGCGCGAGATGCGACTTGGGTCGCGAGTGCGTCTACCTCGGCCTTGCGGGTAACAAAGGCCAGCGAGAAGCGCGTCTCGGGAACCGATTCAAGGTGGCGATGAATAGTCATGACCGGCAGGCGGGCGAGTTCCGGCTCGAAGCTCTGCGGGGCGTTCAACACTAGGATTTCCTGCTGGTCTTTGAGGTTGAGTTTCTCGAAGAGAGTAGCCATGGATTCAGATGATAAGCCAAGTTGAGGAAAAATCTGCAAGGGGATTCTTCGTTCAACACTTCCGAATTGAGGTGCAGTCGGGGCCACGTTCGCTCCCGATGAAGAAGCTGGTGGAGAGTATCGGTTTCCCACCCATTCAGCAAAAAACGCGGAATGGATGGGTACGGCGCGTCTGGGCGGAATAAGCAGGCTCATTCCAGGCGTAACTTGCTTGCGCGGGTCGGGATGCTCCTGAAGAACGGGTCGCAAGGGCACCGTTTCACAGCGCCCCTACAGGGCGCAGGACGTTTTTTTGCGAATGTTCCCAGGGCTGCGCTTCGCTTGCCTTGGGCTACTATCGTGCCGCCCCTTCGGGGCGAATGTCGGCTCGGCTTGTTCATTTCTACCGTAACGCGCAGTTGCGGGCCGGGATGCTCAAGATGACCGCTGCGTGGCGCCCCCCCCCACCCATATTTTGGAAATAAGTGGTGCTTTTTCAATTGGATGCAGTACGGGTGCGGTGCTAACTTGTTCATATTATTCAAGTTATCCGCAGATATATCTCAACAAAGGACTTATGGGAGATCCTCCGGCATGTTTTGGGCTTCCGGCGGTGCGAATCGACACGGGGAGCGATTTGGCTTGGGGCTGCCTGGATTGATTGTGCGACAAGTGGGCGCAATACTCTGCAAAATGCGGGGCGCCAGATTCAACGCCCCGCTTGGGAGGGTGAGATTGTTGTTCCGACTTCTGACTGATTTGGCGCACTCAGAAGCGGAAGCGGTAGCGCAACTGGGCGGCAAGCATCCTTGGGTCGTTGAAGTGAAAGCCGCCTATGGTAATGGAGTTGTCGAGCAGGACGCGGTGGTTGGTGGCGTTGAGGACCGAGGCAGAGAGTTTCCAGCGCTCGCCCAGAGAGCGCCCGGCGGAGAGGTCGAAGGTGGTGTGCACGGGCAGATAGTTGGCTTGGTAAGGGCCTTGGCCTGAGTTGGCCAGGCCGTTCGCGAAGCCGGAGCCGTAATAGACATTTGTGGCAATCCATGTGTGCAGAGGCAGGCTCGCCGTGAAGCCCGTATTGATCGTGTTGCGCTGGTCGTGGTCAACGGGGATGTAGTTGGGTCCGAGATCGCAGGCGGGGTCGGTTGGGTTGCTGCACGTGAAGCCGCCGATGACGTTGCCGCGTTGCTCGGCGATCTGGTTGGAGTAGGCCAGGTGAAATTGGCCAAAGCGGGCTAGCTGCGGGGAGCGGAGGGTCAGTTCCCAGGCGCGGATCAGCGCACCATCGACGGCGATGGGGAAGTAGATGTTGGATTCGCCCACGTTGGCGTGGTCGAGGAAGTTGTTGACGCGATTCTTGACCGTATCCACGTCGAGCAGCCAGCCTTTGTAGGGGACTTGCACGCCGAACTGGCGCTCCTCGTCTCGCTCGGAGGGCAGCGGAACAAAGGTGTTCTGGCCCTGCTGGCTTGTGACGTAGTTCAGGAATGCGCTGGAAACCGTCTCGACCGGCGCGGGCTGGAAGAAATGGCCGTAGAAGCCGCGCAGGACCCAGTGCAGCCGGGGAATCTCAACGGTTGCGCCGATGCGGGGAGAAGCGGCGCTCTCGTTGTAGCCACTGTGAAAGCTGGAGAAGCGCATTCCGCCCAACAGCGTAACGTACCGGCTCAGCCGCAGGCGGTCGGAGATGTGGAATTCGGCCAGGCCGGCGCTGGCGGCGGATGCAGTATTGGGTACCGTGTGGGCGGCATAGCTCTGGTCGTTGACTACCAGGCCGAAGAGGTCGTTCTCTGCTTGATAAAAGGAGTAAAGCCCCGCGGAGAAGTTGTTGGGGCCGGCCTGGGCGCGCACGTCGGCCTGACCGCCGGCGTAGTTCGAGGACTGATGCCAGGTGGTGGCGACCGGGTAGTCCGTGATAGGCGAGTCGTAGTTCGACTGATTGAAATGATAGAAGGGCGCGAGGGTAAACAGCACCTCGGGTGAGAGGGTGTGGACCCAGTTGGCGATGAGGAAGGCGTCGCGCTCGCTCTGGGCATCGCGTAGGCCCCAGGACTCGTAATACGGGTTGCCTCCAGGCGGCGTTGCTTGTTCCCAGTCGTTGGGGTTGGGGTCGTAGGGGATCTGGAAGCGATCCTGGCGATATTGCGCGGAGAGGCGAAGCTGATCTTTGGGGGATTGGTTGCGCAAGAGGGAGAGGAAGGCGCTTTGGGAGTTTGTGGCGTCGTGAAAGATGCTGGAGACCGGCGTGGCGAGACCGTAGTTGGAGCGGGAGCCTGCCAGGCTGGCGTACCAAGCTGTCTTCGCGGAGTGGTCGCCGAGCGAGAGTTGGGCCTCGCCGGTAGAGAGATTTCCCGCGGAAAAGCGCGCTTCGCCCTCGCGGTCGCGCTCGAAGCCGTTGCGGGGGAGTACGTCGAAGACGCCATAGGTGCGGTCACCCACGTCGGCCGAGTAGCTGCCGCGCTGGGTCTCGACAGCGTCAATGTCTTTGGGATCGATCTGCGGGCCGACGTTGGAGGCGATTTTGGTGTTGGGGATGGCGATGCCGTCGATGAGCCAACTGGTCTGGTGGCCGCCGCGCATGTGTAGCATGTCGTGGGTCATGTAAGCGCCGGGAACGTAGTCGGTAATCATCTCCATGCCGATGGTGCGGCTGGCGCCGGGGGTCTCGTCGATCATGGTGCGGGTGATGAGCGTGGTGGGGGTGACCGAATCAGTGGCCAGGCCGGAGTCTGGCGATTCCTGAACGATAACGGTCTGCGAAGTGGGGACGATAGAGAGCGGAATGTGCAGGATGGGGTTGGTGCCGGAGACCACGGTGAGCGGCTGCGCGACGGTGGAGAAGCCGGGTGCGGCGATTTGCAAGCGGTAGACGCCGATCGGAGCCTGGGGCAGCTCGAATACGCCCTCGGCGTTTGTGGCGGTGTGCAAGGCGAAGGCGGAATCGGCGGCCTGGAGCGTGACCGTGGCGTTAGCGATGGGGCGGTGCAGGGGATCGTGCACCACACCGTGGACGGTGGCGAAGACGGTAGCGAACGCAGGGAGAGAAGCTGCAAGCAGCAAAGCCAGGGCAAGACGAGACGAAAGACGCACGGGGACGAACCTCCGGGAAAATCGTGCAGGGCACGGGTAAGGGCAGACCAGGCTTGAGGGAGACGAATCCTCTCAAGACGGGGAGCATTTCCCGGTCTGTTCGGCCGGGGAATGGCCGAGGCCTATGCCCGGTTCAGAGAGAGGTATTCAAGGGGAGTATCAAGCAAGGGCTGGGGCCGGAGGACCGCGATTGGGGCGGGTGGGAAGCTGGCTTGGGCGGGGAACAGGCCGGCTGGCAGCGGGCGAATGGGCCTGCGCCAGCAGAACCGGGAGGCCAATGGAGGAGTCAGCGAGCGCGTCGACGGAAGCTGTGGATGCAGCCATGGCGCCGGGATAGCAGGGGCAGGTAGCTGGAGGGGCGAAGACCGGCTTGCCGGACGCGGTCTGCGTTTGTGCCGCGGCCATTTGAGCGGCCATGGCGCAGTGGTGCGCACCGTGACGGCGGCAGCAGGCGGGCAGGCGCGACTCCGAATTGGCCGGGAGCAACTCAGTGAGCGGCCCCAGCCAGAACAGCAGAATCAGAAAAACGCCAACGATACGCCGCATCGTAGAATCACCATATACGAAAATCACAGAGCGGGAAACCAATCGGCGCCGGTCCGGTATCATCGGGGCATTGTCTGGTTTCTAGCAAAAAGAGGAAATTCCATTGAATAAGATCAGTGAGTCCGCGCCGCAGCAGCCTTCGTCTTCCCCCCTCGCGCAGGAGCGCCGCGTCAGGCGGCAACTGCGGATCGCTCTTTTCGGCTTTGGGACCGTGGGTAGCTCGGTGGCGCGAATCCTGGCGGAGTCGCGGCCTGAAGGGCTGGAGTTGACCCACATCTTCAATCGGGATGTGGAGCGCAAGCGGGTGGATTGGGTTCCGGCGAGCGTGGTGTGGAGCGAAGACGCCGAGGCCGTGCTGGCTTCAAATGTGGACGTGATTGTGGAACTGGCCGGCGGGCTGGAGCCGGCGGGCGGCTGGGTGCAAACGGCGCTGGAAGCCGGCAAGAGCGTGGTGACGGCCAACAAGAAGCTGATTTCCTATCGAGGCGTGGAATTGGAGCGGTTGGCCGCTTTGAAGGGCGGGCACCTGAAGTATGGGGCCGCCGTGGCGGGCGGAGTTCCGGTGATTCCGGCCATTGAGCAGGGACTGGCGGGCGATCACATCGAGCGGATCGAAGGGATTCTGAACGGAACCTGCAACTTCATCCTGAGCAAGATGGAGGATGGCGCGGAGTACGCGACGGTGCTGGCCGAGGCGCAGAAGCTGGGCTATGCCGAGGCCGACCCCACGGAGGATGTGGGCGGCTTCGACGCGCGGGCTAAGCTGTCGATTCTGATGCGGCTGGCGCTGCGGCTGGCGGTCGATCCAGAAGAGATTGTGCCCCAGGCCATCACCGCGATTTCAGCGGTGGATTTCAGCTATGCGCGGGAACTTGGCTGCACCATTCGCCAGATTGCGCGTGCCGAGCGTAGCGATACCCAGGTGGCGGCAACTGTCGGCCCCATGCTGGTTGGACTGCGCTCGCCGCTGGCCTGGTCGCGGGGCACGGAGAATATGGTTGTACTGACCGGCCACTACGGCGGCGATGTGGTCCTTTCCGGGCACGGCGCAGGGGGCGATCCGACGGCAGTGGCCGTGGTCAGCGACCTGCTGGCGCTGGCGCATGGGTCGCGGCGGGTCGAACTGCCCACGGCTCCGGCGTGTTTGAGCGCCGAGTTTGAAGTGCCTCATTACATCCGCTTCCTGGTGAACGACAAGCCTGGAATTATCGCCGATATCACTGTGGCGCTGGCCAGCGAGGGCATCAACATTCGCGCAATCGTGCAGAAGCCGGGCTACCAGCAAAACGCCCTGCCATTTGTGATGACCGTGGAGCCGTGCAAGTCCTCGGCGCTGAAGCGGGCGCTTGAATGCCTGAGCGGCAAGGACTACTTGATCGCGCCGCCGCTGGATTTGCAGATGCTGGAGTAGCAGGATAGGGATCAGGGGGCCATTGGATCAACCAGCGGATTCACCACCTGGATCGCGCCGTAGTGTTGTCCCGCTGCTAAGTCCTCGGAGTAGAGGATCGATGCGCCCGCATACTCGGCAGCTTGCAGGATGAGCGCATCCCAGAACGATACCTTGTAGCGCACTTCAACATCGAGCGCCTTGAGCACTGACTCCGGAGTGTTGGTAACGACATCCCAGGTCGAGTATTCGCGGATCAACTGAGGGACTTCATCCATCGGCAGAGGATTGCCGGCCTTGCGGCGCAGGTTGATGCACAACTCTTGCAGTACCTGAGTGCTCACTACGCCCTTGCCGGAATCCCAGAGCTTTTCTGCGAGCATTCGAGCGCGCTGGTGCTTGACTCCGCAGGATCGGTCATGGGCATAGACCAGGATGTTGGTGTCGACGAAGCACTTATCGCTCATGCAGTTCATCCCGTGAGCGAGGGGGCGTCCAGTTTAGATCGTAGCCCGTCCGCAGCCGTGCAAGGGCGCTTCGGCGCGCCTGGTCGTATCCCTTGCGCTCACGGACGGCCTGTTCCAGCCGAGCGGCAAGCAAGGCGCTGATGGATGAGCCTTCCAAGGCAGCAAGAACGCGTGCTTCCCGCAGCAGATTGGCGTCAATCTTCAGGGTAACGTTCGTCTTCATGGTTGCACCCTTTTCCGTGCAGCACTAGTTTACGTGCTGCACGGCTGACAGAGCAAATATCTACTGAACCTGGGGCGCTCGGCAATCATTCAAGGTTTCTGTTTTGTGGGCGCGGGGCCGGTGGACTCGCGGACGACCAATTCCGGTGCCATGACGACCTCAGCGGAGTACTCCATCTCCTTGTTGGCGATGCGTTCGAGCAGGATCTGTGCGCCGCGCTTGCCCATCTCCAGCAGCGGTTGGCGAACGGTGGTGAGCGAGGGGGTGGAGTAGGCCGCGGACTGAATGTCATCGAAGCCGACCACGGAGACGTCTCCAGGGACCGTCAGTCCGGCGTCTTTGAGGGCGCGGATTGCGCCGATGGCGGCGATGTCGTTGAAGCAGAAGATGGCGGTAAAGTCGTGTGTCTTGTCGAGCAGCGTTTTCATGGGCTTATAGCCGATTTCGGGCGCCATGGGGTGGTATCCGGTTTTCATGGACCATCCGGCGGAGTCGATGCGGATGACCAGGGCGGGGTCGAGCTTGAGACCGATCTCGCGGGCGACTTGCTGAATCGATTCCCAGCGGAACTCTGAATCGGGGATGGCGCGCGGGCCGCGCATGAAGGCAATGCGGCGATGGCCAAGTTGGTAGAGATGGGTCAGAGCCTGTTCCACGGCGCTGTGATGGTCGAGGATGATGTTGGTTACGTTTTCGGCCTTGCTGTGCGCGGAAATGGCCACCACTGGAACGGGCACCTCGATGTGGTCTGCCGAGGTGTTCAGCAGCAGAAAGCCGTCCACGGCGCGCTCGACCAACATGCGCGGATACTTTTCGATCAGTTCGCGCTTCCAGTCGTGACAGGCGGTGAAATAGAAGTAGTGGGCGCTGGTGAGTTCCTCGACCACGCCGCTCATGACGCGGGTAAAGTAGCCCTCGCTGAGGTCCGGAGCCAGCACGCCGACGCTCATGGAACGGCTTTGGCGCAGAGAGCGGGCAAAGTAGTTGGGCCGGTAATTGAGCCGCTCTGCGGCCTCCATGACGCGGTTGCGGGTCTCCTGAGGGATGGACTTTGCCGACGGAGAGTTGTTCAGAACCAGCGAGACTGTCGTCTGCGAGAGTTCAAGGTGCTCGGCGAGCATTCTGAGGTTGACGTGTCCTGGCGGCGTAGAAAGCTTTCCCTTGGCCATGTTGGAGTTTTAACACGTTTCCGATCATGGGGAAACAGTGTTTCCCGTTTAATATATCGATTTTCCAATAAATGTATCGTTAAATGCAAATGGCCGGTCGTTTCCCGGACGACAAGACTGTAGCCCACGAGGACGGGTGCGGCAGCCGGCCGCCTTTGCGACGGAAAGAAGCCGCAGAGGCGGGGCAGGGCGCAACCTGTATCTATTTTATCGGGAGATCGATTCGGTTGCGACCCTGGGTGAGAGGCCAGCTTTGGCCACTGAACTGGAATGTTCCGGTGACGGAGCCGGGCAGGTAAATGTCGGCGTGGAAGGTGGAGCCTCCCTTTATTTGCGGGTTTCCGTGCAAACCGGACCAGTGGTATTCGACCTTGATTTCCCCCTGTGGATGCGGGTAGGTCGCTTTGAGCGCGGGCAGCGCACCCAGGTGCGGGGCAATGCGCACGGTGGCGAAGCCGGGGCTGGCCGGTTCGATGCCGGCAACCAGAGTGAGCAGGTCGTAGATGGGGTGGGCGGTCCAGGCGTGGGAGTCGGAGCGGGTATTGCCGGGATCCTCTGGCCAGGTGCTGAAGTGCAGGGGCAGCAGCTTGCGCCAGGGGTCGAGGGATTTGAGGTACTCGTCGGCCAGGCCGGCGTGGTCGAGGGCGCGGGCCAGATAGAAGCGGAAATAATAGGAGGCGCTGAGGATGCCGTCCGGCGTGGTACCGGGTTCGATGGCCAGCATCCGGTGCAGGACATTCTGCTGGCGGTCTTTGGGGACCACGTCGTAGAGGACGGCCAGGACGTTGGCCTGCTGGCTGAAGGTCTTCTGGTCCGGGGTGTCGGCAAGCAGACCGCGGGACTGAGACCAGCACTTTTCATAGAGGCCGGTGCGGACGCGCAGAGCGCGCGCCAGGTAGCGGTCTGCAAACACAGGGTCGCCCAGGTCTCTTTCTAGATCGGCGGCCTCGCCCAGTGCGCCCAGGTATTCGAGCGTGGTGACGCAGGACTCGCCGTTCGCGTCGTAGGTGGGAATGGTTCCCGAAGAGACCCAGTCGACGAAGCTCCACCAGGGCAATTCGTGCAGCAGGCCGTCGGGGTCTTCCTGGCGGCCAAACCAGTCGAGGACGGTGCGGGTTCCGGGGAGTGAGGCGCGGGCCGGTTCAGGGTTGGGCCGGTACTGCCAGTAGTCGTGCACCATCCCGATCCACAGCAGCGAAAAGGTGGGGATGGTCTGGGGCAGGGAACTGGGATAGCGGCTGCGAGTGATGCCTTCCGGGGTGCGGGACTGGTCAAAGGCACGGAGTGCCTGAACGGCAAGCCGGTCGTCGCCGGCTACGGCGTAGGAGATGAGCGCCTGCATGCGGGTATCGCCGACGTACTGGAGCTGCTCGTAGTAGGGCGTGTCCATGTAGGTCTCATGGGCGTCGAGACGGGCAGTGCGCCAACTGATCTCCCAAATCTTGTCCAGGTCCGGGTCGCCGGAGTGGAAACTGGCGCGCTGCTCAAAGGGATAGGCGGTGAAGTTGGCGGTGAGCGACTCCAGGGTGAGCGGGTCGCCGGCGGTCTGGATGTCGAGGTCGAGATAGCGCCAGGTGCGCCACCAGAGGGGCTGGAAAAAGCGGTGCGCGCCGCCGTCGGGGAGGAAGCTGTCGGTCAGGCCGAGAGCGATGCGGCTTGCCACCTCGTCGCGGTCGCCTTTGTGCAAGTCCTTGTCGTAGAGTGCCTCGGCGTAGGTGAGTCTGATGTGAGAGCCCTTGCCGCCGGAGACGGTAAGCAACGGGTAAGCCGTGGTGAGAGTCTTGCGGTCCAGGAGGAGATGGATGTGCTGATTGCCTCCCATCGTGACCGGCTGACCGGGGAAGGAATCGAAGTCGGATCTGCCGGTTTGCACCGTGATGAAGGCGCTCTCTTCTCCCATCAGGATCGAGGTTGGGTGGGAGGCGGGGAGATCCGTGCGGACGACCTTGCCGGCCTCGGTCGGCGCGTACTCCATGGCCGGCAGTTCGTCTGGCACCAGGCCCCAGGGATTGTCGCCCGTGGTGTCGGCGGAGTGGGCTTTGTTCACGCCGGGATAGATGCTGTCGCGCATCGGCGTGGCGGCGGGAACCCAGGATGCGCCCAGCTTGGCGGACGGGGAGTTCCAGTCCCAGTCGTAGCGCGCCGCATCGATCTCCTCGCCGGGACCCGCGGCCATGTAGGTTTTCAAGGTGACGGAGGTGCGGTCCAGAGGCCGCTGGCCCGACTCTTTCTCCACCAGCCAGCCCTCGGGAGTGCTGATGCCGGCGTCGCCAGCAGCTTCGCTTTCCAGCAGAAAGGCTGTGCGGTCGGTGATCTGCGCGATGGGCGCGTAGACGCCGAAGTTCCACACGGTGGCGGTGATCAGGTTCTGGCCCGGCTTCAGCAGCGGGGCCAGGTCGAAGCGCTCGTAGCGCCAATGAGCAAGGTCACCGCGGGCCGGTCCGTCGCCCACGCGGTGGCCGTTGACGTAGAGGATGAAGCGGTTGTCGGCGCTGACGCGCACCGTGTAGCTGGCGGGGACGGCGGCCAGCGCCAGGGTGCGGCGGAAGTGCAGCACCAGCGGCTCACGCAGCGGTGCGGTGGGATGAGTGATCCAGGAGGCTTTCCAGTCGCGGTGAGCCGGGTCGGGCGGGGCAACGATCTGAGCTGGCAGGGCAAGTGCGGTCAGGGCGAGAGCAAACAGGGGCAGAATTGGGCGCATGAGAGCGGGCCTTCCGGTACCCAGTTTTCTAGCTTATCAGTGGAATTTCAGAATGCATGCGCTTGATTTCGCGGGCTTGTAACCTTCCATTCATATTCGCCCGGTAGCCTGATCGAGGTGATAGCCGACGTGCCTGAGATTCGCATCTCCCAAGTTCAACTTCAGCCGGAGCCTGATCCGCTTGACGCGCAACGCGCCGCGGAACGTGTGCCGGCAGAGGCATCGGCGGTGCGCAAGTACCTGCTGGCGCGCGGCAACTCGGCGATTGCCGACCGCGGCTTCCATTGGCTGATGGTGCTGTGCGCGCTGAGCATCTTCGGCATCGTGGTGCTGATTGCCACCGAGCTGGTGGTGCGCTCCAAGCTGGCCTGGGGCCAGTTCGGCCTGGATTTCTTCTACAAGGCATTCATCGATACCTGATACCAAGCTGCCCATGTACTGGGACCCGGTGAACGGGCATTTCAGCGCGCTGCCGTTTCTTTATGGCACGCTGGTTTCGTCGTTTCTGGCGCTGCTGCTGGCGGTTCCGCTGGCCATTGGCGTGGCGGTGTTTCTGACCGAGATGTGCCCCAGGGCGCTGCGCGCTCCGCTGGCCTTCATTACCGAACTGCTGGCGGCGATTCCCAGCGTGATCTATGGCCTGTGGGCGGTGTTTGTGCTGGTGCCGCTGCTGCGCGAGCATGTGAATCCGCTGGCTGATCAAGGATTCTGGGCTGGACGGGCTTCTTTGGCGACGACAACCCCACCGGGCTGGGCTTTGTTGCGGCGGGCGTGATTCTGGCCATCATGATTCTGCCCATCATCTCCTCGCTGACGCGCGAAGTGATGACGGCGGTGCCGCACTCGCAGCGCGAGGCGGTGCTGGCGCTGGGCGCGACGCGCTGGGAGATGATCCGCATGGGCGTGCTGCGCAATGCGCGCATCGGCATTGTGGGCGCGATCATTCTGGGCCTGGGCCGCGCGCTGGGCGAAACCATGGCGGTGACCATGGTGATCGGCAACAGCCCGGAGATTCACCGCTCGCTGCTGGCCAATGGCAGCTCGATGGCGTCGGTGATTGCCAATGAGTTTGCCGAGGCTTCGAGCGATCTGCACCTGAGCGCGCTGATGGAGCTTGGCCTGGCGCTGTTTATTGTGACCATCATTGTGAACGCGTTTGCCCGGCTGCTGGTGTGGGCGGTTACGCGCGGAGCGCCGTCGGCGGCGCATTAGAGACAGGGACTAGGGACTAGGGACTGAGGGACTGGGAGCTAGGGGAATCGTTGGGAGAGTAAAGCGTGCGGGACGAACACAAGCTGCGGGCACGGATACGGGCGCTGACCGATGGCGCGGCCACCGGGCTGGCGATTCTGTCGACGGTGCTGGTGGTGGCGCCGCTGGTGGCCATCTTCGTCTATCTCGTCTACAAGGGCGCCAGTTCGCTGAACTTGGCTTTCTTTACGCAGATTCCCAAGCCGGTGGGCGAAGCGGGCGGCGGCATGGCCAACGCCATTGTGGGCTCGGCGATTCTGCTGGCGCGTGGGCAGCCTGATCGGCGTTCCGATCGGCATCGGCGGCGGCATCTTTCTGGCCGAGTTCGGGCGCGGAACCAAGCTGGCCAATGCGGTGCGCTTTACCGCCGATGTGCTCAACGGCGTTCCTTCCATCGTGATGGGCATTGCGGTCTACTCGCTGATCGTGGTTCCGCAGGGGCATTTCTCGGCCTTCTCCGGCGGCGTGGCGCTGGGCATCATGATGATTCCCACGGTCTGCCGCACCACGGAAGAGATGCTGCTGATGGTGCCGAACGCGGTGCGCGAGGCGGCGCTGGCGCTGGGCGTGCCCAACTGGCGCTCGGTGCTGTCGATTACCGTGAAGACGGCTTCGCCGGGCATCATCACCGGCTGCATGCTGGCCTTTGCGCGCGTGGCGGGCGAGACGGCGCCGCTGATCTTTACGGCGTTTGGCAATGTGGGCTGGAGCAGCAAGCTGAACGAGCCGATTGCCGCGCTGCCGTTGCAGATTTATGTCTACGCGCTCTCGCCTTACGACGACTGGCACCGGCTGGCGTGGGCGGGGGCGCTGGTGTTGATTGTGCTGATTGTGCTGGCCGTTTCGCTGGTGCGCTATGTGACCAGCCGCGGCGTTTTGAAAGGGGCAAGCTAAGTGGGCGTCGGCATCGAGGTAACCAACCTGAATGCGTGGTACGGAACCAATCACACGCTGCAGGACATCAATCTGAACATTCCGGCCAACCATGCGACGGCGCTGATCGGCCCCTCGGGCTGCGGCAAGAGCACCTTTGTGCGCTGCCTGAATCGCATGCACGAGACCAATCCCATTGCGCGGGTGACGGGCACGGTGCTGCATCGGCGATCTGGATATTTACGAGGACGCCAAGCCGGTGGAGATTCGCCGCCGCGTGGGCATGGTGTTTCAGCGTCCCAATCCGTTTCCCACCATGTCGATTTACGACAACGTGGCCGCGGGGCTGAAGCTGAACGGCTACAGCAATCGCCATGCGCTGGACGAAATCGTGGAGAGGTCGCTGAAGAACTCGGCGCTGTGGGATGAGGTGAAGGACGATCTGAAGAAGAAATCCGGCGCCAGCCTTTCAGCGGCGGGCAGCAGCAGCGGCTGTGCATTGCGCGCGCGCTGGCCGTGGACCCCGAGGTGCTGCTGATGGACGAGCCGGCCTCGGCGCTGGACCCGGTTTCCACCTCGAAGATCGAAGATCTGATCTTTCAGTTGAAATCGCAGTACACTATTGTGATTGTGACCCACAACATGCAGCAGGCGGCCCGCGTGGCAGAGAAGACCGGCTTCTTTTTGAACGGGCGGATGGTGGAGTTCGACTCCACGCACAAGATCTTTACCAATCCCAGCGACAAACGGACGGAAGATTACATCACGGGCAGGTTCGGATGACGCGCATACGGTTTCAACAAAGCCTGGAAGATTTGAAGGAGCAATTGCTGGTGATGGCCGGGCTGGCCGAGCAGGCCATTCAGCGCGCCATTGAGGCCTATCGGGTGCGCGACCTGTCGATCTGCGACCTGGTGAGCCGCAGCGAGATGGCCATCAACCGCCTGGAGCGGGAGATCGACCAGGCGGCGCTTGGACCTGCTGGCGATGGAGCAGCCCATGGCCATCGATCTGCGCTTCATTCTGAGCGTGATCAAGATCAATGCCGACCTGGAGCGGGTGGGCGACTCGGCCAAGGCATCAGCGACCGGGTGCGCGGCCATGGAACAGATGGCCGCGGCCGATCTGCCGGTGGATATTCCGCGGATGGCGGCGCTGGCCGCGGAGATGGTGCGCAAGTGCCTGCAATCGTTCATCGAAGCGAATGCCGAGATGGCGCGCTCCGTGCTGACCATGGACGACGCCGTGGACGCGATGAACAAAGCGGCTTACAAGGCGCTGACCAAGGTGATGGAAGAGCAGAGCCACCTGGCTCCGCAGGCCCTGAATGCGCTGATGATCAGCCGCGCCCTGGAGCGCGTGGCCGACCATGCGACCAACATCGCCGAGGACGTGATCTTCTGGGTGCAGGGCGCCGATGTGCGCCACCACAAGAGTGTTACAGGGGGGCGGGACCCAAACGCGCTGGCGGAAAAGCAGCCTTAGCCGAGACGTTGTCAGCTGAATGAGCTCGAATGCCCTCATAAATGATCTATGGGGGCATCGGCGTCTATAGCTCCCACCAATCGAGAAGCAACATGCGCGGATAGTAGAGGCCGAGGCGGATCGGCGTGTCAGCGCCGTGAAGCTTGCGCAGGATCGTGGCGTAGGCTTCCACTTGCGGCGCAAAGAGGCGGCGGAGATCCCGCAGTGCGGCGGCTGGGTCAACGTCGTCGGCATGGGCGGTCTTGTAGTCGACAATCCACCAGCAGTCTTCTCCTTCGGAGTCAGGGCGGGCGCCGGCGCGGAAGACGCGGTCTACGCGGACGGTGCGCAGGCTGCCGCGGATGACTCCAGCGTATGCGGCTTCGATGGCAGACTGCGAGTGGGGAGATAGAATCCACTTGCCGATGGGATCGCTGGCGGCGTTGAGCGCGTGCTGGAGCGCCTGGGCGGCGATTTGCGCGGCCTGGAGTTGGCTTACGCCGGTGGCGCGAATTTGGGCGGCGATGCGCGGTTCGAAGCGCTGAAGTGCGGCGCGGGCGGATTGCCAATCGGAGGTTTCGCGCAGGTGGGCGAGCTGTTCGAGGAGTGCGTGGACGGCTGTGCCCAAAGCGCGGCTGAGCGGGCCGCCTTGGTGGCGGGCGTAGAGGGCGTTTTCTCCGGTCCCTAAGTCGAGGCCCGTGGCACTCTGCGGCGTGGAAAAGACGGTGAATTGTAGTTCGTCGCTTCCCACCCATTCCACATGAAGCCGCGGAATGGATGGGGCACCCAACTCGCGGGCATGTCTGTCTTCCCCGGACTCCAAACCGGGACTTTGGGACCCCGCCCAATCGGGCGGTAGGCGGCGCAGCATCGTGGGCTTGGGCGGGGAAGGCATGAGCAGCAGGTTGCTTGCGCCCTCGGCAGCGATCGAATCAAGCACCTGGTTTTTGCTGGCCTGAGAGTCTGCGCGAGCGGTATTCCATTCTTCAAAGCGGGCGCGGACCTCCACTTCCAGCGCGGGCCAGGCGGTGGCGAGGAGACTCGCTGAGGGGCTGGGAAGGCTGAGCGTGCCGTCGGACTCGGCCTTGAAGGCCGGACGGGCGAAGAAGTGCAGTTCCTCGCGGGCGCGGGTGGCGGCGACATAGAGAATGCGGCGCATTTCCTGCGACTCCCGGTCGCGATAGACGCAGTCAACCCATTGCTTGGCGGTGCCGCGGTCGTCACCCTTGCGCGGGAGCGGCGCGATGAGGAACTCGGTGATCTCGCCGGAGTCGTCGGGATGGGCGAGGCCGCGCTCGAGCCAGGAAAGCATCTTGCGGCTGCCGTTGCCGCCGCCGGCCTGCAAGTCGGGTACGATGACGACCTCAAATTCCAGCCCCTTGGACTTGTGGATGGTCATCAACTGCACGCCGGCATCGGTGTTTGCGCCTGGGTCGGGCTGGGCAGTCAGCTTGTCGAGGGCCGTTTCGAGCGCCGGGCCGAGCAGGTCTTCCGCGCCGCCGGGAAGACGGTCCAGGCAACTCCACAGCAGATCGAGATTGGCGCGCGCTGTACGGTCCACGCAATCCGCGCCGCCCAGGGCGAGCCAGACTTGCTCAAGCCAGGTTCCCAGCGATGCGGTGGGCTGAGTGGCGCGCAGGGCGGTGGCGGAGTCGAGCGCTTGAAGGACGCGTGCGGCGCCGCCGCGGCCTTCTTCGCTAAGAAGAAGCAGTCGCTCGGCGAGCAGTTCCGGGACGGCGCGGGCCAGCAGCAGGGGATCGTCGGCAGAGGTGAGGCAGTGCAGATCGCTCAGCGAGAGCCCGCACCACGGTGCGCGCAGAAGGCCCAGCCAGGCCACGCGGTCGCATGGGTTGAGAAGGGCGCGGGCCAGGGCGAGAGCGTCCAGCACTTCGGGACGGGTGGCGAGTTTTTCCAGATCGACGGCGCGGAAAGGGATCTCCGCCTGGCGGAGTGCCTGGGCAATGGGAGCGAGAGCCGTGCGGGCGCGGCCCAGGACGGCGATGCGATACTTCTCACCGCGCGCGCGAGCCTGCTCCATCCGGTCGAGATGGCCGCGGATCAGGGCGACGATTTCTTCGGCTTGTGCCGTGCGAGCTTCTTCGCGTTTTGCGGATGTTTCGGGATCGGCGGCCTTTCCACGTGCGGCTTGCGGCACAAAGTTGAGGTGCAACTTGAGGCGCGGATCGGGGCTGGATGCTCCTTCGCGAGCCGGCTCGGCGGAGGAGAACGCGACACCGCTTCCGTCGTTGGCGGCGAAAACCTGCCCGAAGACTTCATTGAGCCGGGTGACGAGCGACGGCGCAGTGCGGAAGTTGGCTTTGAGGGGGACGAAGTCGAAAAGCAGCGGCTCGGCGTCGGGAATTTCAAGGCCGATGGATTGGACGCGGGGAAAGAGCTCGGCATCGGCGTCGCGGAAGAAGTAGATGGACTGCATGGGGTCGCCGACGGCGAAGCAGGTGCGGCCGGGGCGCTCAGGCCAGGCGGCGACAAGCGAGGCCAGCAAGCGATGCTGGCGGCGGCTGGTGTCCTGAAACTCGTCCACCAGCATATGCCGAATACCGTCGGAGACGGCCATGGCGGCGTCGGTGGGCAGTCCGTCCTCGCCGCAGAGGACGCGCTGGGCGATCTGCGCGACTTCGATAAAGTCCACTGCGCCGGCCTCGGCGAAGACGACCTGCAGCTCGGCTGCCGCGTGGCGCAGCAGGGTGAAGCAGGCGCGGACGATCTGCCAGTCGTCTTCGGTATAGCGAGCCGGGGGCAGGTTGGCGACGGCGGCGAGTGCGGATTCGAGGCCGGGGACGGTCTTGAGCTGCTCGATCATACCGAGGAGTTGGGCTTTCTCGCGCTTGCGGTCGGCGGGGAAGCCGAGGCGTTTGTCCACTGCCTTGCGGAATGTGCCGCTGCCGGTGAGGAGAAGCGAGGCGAGGCCCAGCCAGGCGGTGCGCGCTTCTTCGAGGGCGTCACCGGAGGAAAATGGGCCGGTAGGGAATTCGGCCAGCTCGGCGAGTTCGCGATGGAGCTGGCCGCCGGTTTGCAGAGCAGGCGAAGCGGGCCAGTTCGAGCAACTCCTCAGTGGCCTGGGGAACCTGGTGAAAGAGCTGGCCCAGGCGGGTGAGGGCTTCGCGGACAGCGTTGGCGAAGGGGCGTTCCAGGCGGACGCGCAGAGCGTCCCAATCCAGCTCGCGGCCGAGGACGAAGCCGTGCATCCAGCGGTCGCGCTGCGAGAGCATGGCGACGAGCAGGTCTTCCATCTCCTGCCAGCCGTTGTCGCGCCAGAGGAGGAGATCTTCGATGGCTGGCTGAGGACGGGATCGGCCTGGCCGAGTCTTTCCAGGGTTTGGCGGGCTGCGCGGCGGTAGAGCTCGGTGGGCTGCTCGGCGATGTCGAGGCCGCCGCCGAGGCCGGAGAGCAGTGGCTGCTGGAGCGCCAGATCGCGGCAAAAGGAGTCGATGGTGGAGATGCGGAGCTGGGCGGGCAGGTCGAGGAGTTTCCAGCCGAGAGCCTGCGAGTGCTCCAGAGCGCGGCGGGCGAGGGCGGCCATGGAGAAGGGGTCGGAGAGTGAAGCGCCGGAAATTGCCCCCCCAGGGGCTAAAGCCCCGTTTCTATTTTGCGGCGTTTGCGGCACGACTAAAGTCATGCCCTGACGCGATCTGCCCCTGTCGTCGGACTCTTCCACGCTCCTTTCGTCCTTTGGATCGCCGAATCCGGCGGCATTCTCTAATTCGGAGAGGATGCGGTGGCGCATCTCGGCGGCGGCGGCGTTGGTGAAGGTGATGGCCACGACTTGGCCGGGCTCCTCGACCTCGGCCAGCAGGCGCAGAAAGCGGCGGGTGAGCAGATCGGTCTTGCCAGAGCCGGCGGGGGCCTGGACCAGGATGGAGCGGCCGGGGTCGAGTGCGCGGTTGCGCTGAGGCTGGTCGGGAGGCGCGGGACGGGTCTGGCTACTCATCGGCGGCCTCCTGGTTATCGTCTTCTGGCTCGGATTGCGCCACGTTCTCCTGGATGCGGCAGAGGGATTGCAGATCGCAGTACTCGCAGGTCTTTGGGAATTCGCGCGGATCCACCTCGGCGCGGCCGGCAAGGAAGTCCTTGGCCAGCTGTTGGATGCATTCCCTCCAGTCGAGGAGCTGTTCGGCGGTAAGAGGGTTCTTGACCAGTGCGCAGTTTGGTGACAAGCCGGCGAGCAGCGTGGCTTTGGCATCGCCCACCTGGCCGGCGAAGGCGTGATTGCCGGCGCGAATCTTGGCAAAAACCAGGCCGCCCAGGACTTCCCCGGTGCGGATGGCGAAGCCGGCATAGAGGGGGAGTTGCACATCGTCGGGACGGGGCAACTGCCAGGATTTGGGGGAGACATCGCCGGTTTTGTAGTCGATGACCAGCAGAGAGCCGTCGTTGAGGCGGTCGACGCGGTCGAGGCGGAGCGTGAGGGTGAGTCCGGCAATGGTGACCGGGCTCTCCACTTCGGCGGCAGCGACGGCGAAAGGCCAACGGGCCGCCTCGTAACTGAGCCATCCGTCGACCAGGCGGGTCAGACGCAGCTCTTCGAGTTCCAGATAGCGTCGGGGCATACGGCTGCGGAGTGCGCTGGGGATTTCATCCGCAAGGACCCGATGGACGTGCTGCGCGACAAAGGAACTGCGGTCAGTGAGGTGCTGGAGGTCGCCTTGGTCATGGATGCCGCTGGGCGGGCCTGCCCAGATGGAGTGGAGCACCGCGTGAAGCAGTTGGCCGCGTTGGCTGGCGGTGAGGCCGGCCTGGGCAGATTCCCAGCCTTGCGCAGCCAGGCGCGCTGAGGCGAAGGCCTTGAAAGGGCATTGCGACTGCGAGGTGAGTACGCTGGAGCCGCCGGGGGCTTCTCCAAGCTTGAAGGGAATGCGGCCCAAGTCTTCAACGGGAACGGTGAGTGGGGCGGTAGCGGCAGGCGGGGCAAGCTCGGCGGGCAGTGGATGGGGCGACCCGGCAAGCGCCATCACCAGGCGCGACGGGTGGGCATCCGCGGTCAGGCTCTGGCGGGCAAAGCTGAAGTGGACCTCAGGGGCGGAGGCCAACAGACGAATGGTCATGGCTCGGGCCAACTCCCAGTCGAGCTGAGGAGTAGCGTGGGGCATTCCGGCTTCCCGCTGGACCTCGGGCGGCAGCAGCGGATGGGCAGCGCCGCTGGCGGGCCAGACGTCCTCACTAGCGCCCAGGAACCAGATGGCGTCGGCGGTGAGGCCCGCCGACTCAGCTGGGCCGGCGATCTGGATGGGGGCGTCGTGAGATTGGGGAGCGAAAAGCGTTTGGTCGAGGGTGCGGCGCAGCGCGGTTAGGAACTCCTGCCAGGGGATCCGGCGCCCATCGAAACCCAGGGAACCGGCCGTCTCCACGGCCAACTGCCAGCGGTGGGCAGCCTGGAACTCCGCGCTTGAAAGTGGACGGAAGCCGGGCCAGCCGGCGGCTTCAAGGATTTTTGGAACCAGGCTGGCCCAGTCGAGCGGCGTTTGCGGGCGGCGCGCGAGAGTGTCGAGGCGGCTCTGGGCCTGAGCGATGCGTTCAAACCAGGCCGTGGGCAAGGGATTGGAGGAAGAGTGCTGGGCGAGGAAGTCGTTCAGGGTCCATTCGAGCTGCTGGCGGCTACGGCGGCGCAACGTGCGCATGAAGGCTTGAAGAGCCAGGGATTCTTCGGCGCTGGCTGAAAGCTGGCCTGTCGAAAGCAGCCAGTCGAGCTCCTGCTCCTGAAGCGGACTTGCGAGCCAGCGAAGCGACAAGAGTGCAGCCTGAGCCAGGGCGATCTGGCTGAGAGGGATTCCCAGGGAAAACTCGAAGGGCAGGGGCGCGGCGGGGGCTTCCGGCGCGCAGTACTTGAGGAACGTACGTTCGATCTCGCCGCGGCGGGAGGTTGCGTCCTGGGTAACAACCAGCAGACGGGCATGCGGGCTGGTAGCGAGCTGGCGCCTGCACCAGAGGGCGCAGGCGGTCAGTTCGGCCTGGGCATCGGGTGCTTCATGAAAATTCATAGGGCGGGCCGGTGCGAGATTGGGGCCTGCGGAAAAAGGCATGGGTTCGCCCGGGGGTTGCAAGGACGCTTCTCGCCAAGTTCCCCAGGCGTCGAAGAGACTGCGCTGGACAGGGAGAAGCCGGTCGAAGCCAGCCAGCAGCAGGGGAGGGCGCGCAGCCGGTTCTACAGCCAGCAGAGGGATCAACTCGAGTGCCAGGCGGCTGGGACTGAGCAGGTTGCCGGTACGGCAGTACTCGTCGAAGGCCGAGAGCCAGGCGCTGAAAGCAGCCGCATCCTGTTGCCATGTACTTCGCGCAGAGTCCTTCAGATAGCGGGGAGCGAAGGTGGAAAGCAGACCGTGGGCCTCCATGGCGAGGGTAGCGAGGCGGTGGCGCGGGCCTTCGAGGAGAGTGGCCAGGTGCTGGCTCTCGCCGGCAATCGCGGCCCAAATCGCCTGCTCCTGGGTGGGATTGAGCAGGAGCCGGCCATCGAGCGAGCGCTCTTCCCAGGCGGCGCGGACAAACGTCTTCCAGTCCTGGATGTTGGGCGCAGGCCAGGCCGACATGCCCTCGGCGCGGCGGGAACGGTGAAAGGCAGTGGCCAGCGCGCGGGCAGCGCGGTCGCTGGCGGTGACCACCAGGCCGCCGTCGCCGAGCCATGCATTGATCTCAATCGCCGGAGTTGGCTCCATTCCTGGGTTATACGCCGCTCGATTGGGGAGTGCCGGTGGCCGCGGTGGAAATCGTGGAGACCAAAGCCCGAACGGCTGGTTGAGGTTTGAGGTTCCCCGCCCAGGCTTCTTTGAGAACAGAGTGCGCGAGGCAGCGTTGGGGCGCTTCGCTGGCCACAAAGACGAAATCTGAAGTACCGGGGAAAATGTTTGGTGAAATGTAATGACAAAATAGTGGCATGGATATAACAAATATCTTGACAGACGTATAGCGAAACCTGTAAACGGGTATCGAAGCAATCCTCAAAGAAAGAAACGAAGATGAAAAATCAGGTCCAACTCATTGCCTACGTCGATCGCCTGGCCGGCGGCGGAATCCGCGAACTGGCCGCGCTGCTGGATGGACCGCTGGCACACACCTTTGGCGGAGCGCATCTGCTGCCGTTTTTCCATCCCATTGACGGTTCCGATGCCGGTTTCGATCCGATCGATCACACCATGGTCGATCCGCGGCTGGGCGACTGGGAAGATTTGCGCGCGTTGGGCTCGAAGGTGGAGCTGATGGCGGATCTGATCGTGAACCATGTGTCCAGCCAGTCGCCGCAGTTTGCGGATTTCTCGCAGCGCGGGGCGGAGTCGCCCTTTGCGGGGATGTTTCTGACCTACGATCGCGTGTTTCCGGAGGGCGCAACCGAGGCTGACTTGTTGCGCATCTACCGGCCTCGGCCGGGGCTGCCGTTTGTCTATACGACCTTGGCGACGGGGGAGAAGCGGCTGTTGTGGACCACATTCACGCCGCAGCAACTGGACATCGACGTGACGCATCCGCAGGGAAAGGCGTACCTGGAAGCGATTCTGGAGCGGTTCCATGCGGCGGGCATCCGTTCCATCCGGCTGGATGCGGTGGGCTATGCGATCAAGAAGCCTGGCACAAGTTGCTTCATGATTCCGGAGACCTTTGCGTTCATCGCGGAACTGACGGCACAGGCGCGGGCACTGGGGATCGAGGTTCTGGTCGAGGTGCACAGCTACTACAAGAAGCAGGTTGAGATTGCGCGGCAGGTGGATTGGGTTTACGACTTCGCTCTGCCGCCGCTGATTCTGCACGCGCTCTACAAGGCGGACGCGAAGCCGCTGGTGGAGTGGCTGGCAGTGCGTCCGCGGAACTCGATCACCGTGCTTGACACGCACGACGGCATCGGTGTGATCGACGTGGGGGCTGACGGGCCAGAGAACCCAGGATTGCTGGAGCCGGCATCGATCCACGACCTGGTGGAGACGATTCACAAGCGCAGCAAGGGAGAAAGCCGCCAAGCTACGGGCGCCGCGGCCAACAACCTGGATCTCTACCAGGTGAATTGCACGTACTATGACGCGCTGGGGCAGGACGATACGGACTATCTGATCGCGCGCGCGGTGCAGTTCTTTGTGCCGGGAATTCCGCAGGTGTACTACACCGGGTTGCTGGCCGGGACCAATGACATGGAACTGCTGGCCCGGAGCGGCGTGGGCCGCGACATCAACCGGCACTACTACACGCCGGAAGAGGTGCTGGTGGCGATCGAAAAGCCGGTGGTGCAGAAGCTGCTGGAGATCATTCGGCTGCGCAACGGCCATTTTGCCTTCAGCGGGGAGCCGCAGGTGGTTTCAGGCGCCGCGAATGAGCTGAGAATCAACTGGAAGCTGGGCGAGGCCTGGGTGAGGCTGGATGTGGATTTCGCCAAGCCGTGCGCGGTGATTGAGTATTCCGGCGAAGAACCGGGCCAGAGCGGTGAGATTCGTATCGGGTAAAGGCAGCACTTTGGATCTGTCCAAAAAGCAGCATGAAGCTATCCCACCCTTTCAGCAAGACGCGCGGAAAGGATGGGGGCGCCCAATCGCATTGCTTATGGACCGGATCGGCAACTTGCAAGGAGATTTTGAGATGACCGCAACGGCGCCCGCAACGAACCATGTTCTGATCAAGACGCTAACCTACACGATGTTCATGATGTTCGCCATGACAACCGATTCGGTGGGCGTCATCATTCCCGAGGTCATTCGGACCTTTCACTTGAGCATGACCGCGGGCGGCGCGTTTCACTATGCCAACATGTCGGCCATTGCGGTGGCAGCCATCTGCCTGGGGTTCCTGGCGGATAAGCTGGGGCGCAAGCGGACCATTATCCTGGGCCTGATTCTCTTTGCGCTGAACTCCTACCTGTTTGCGGCGGCCAACTCCTATGCGCTGTTTGTGCTGCTGCTGATTGTTTCCGGCGCTTCGATCGGCATTTTCAAGACCGGCGCTCTGGCGCTGATCGGCGACATTTCCAATTCCACGCAGGAACACACCTCAACCATGAATACGGTGGAGGGATTTTTCGGCGTGGGCGCCATTATCGGGCCGGCGATTGTGGCGCGGCTGCTATTGAGCGGCGTCTCGTGGAAGTATCTCTATGTGATTGCCGGCAGCATCTGCGCCGTGCTGATTCTGATTGCGTGGCTGGTGCGTTATCCGCAGACCATGAAGGAGTCGCCGGAGCCGATCGACCTGAAGCGGACCATGCACATGCTGAAGAGTCCCTACGCGCTGGGCTTCTCGCTGGCCTGCTTCCTCTATGTCGCGGTGGAGTGCGCGATCTATGTGTGGCTGCCGACGTATCTGAAGGACAACAAGCCATCGTCGGCGTTCATGGCGGCGTATGTGATTTCGATCTTCTTCGTGCTGCGCGCGGGAGGGCGCTTCCTGGGAGCGTGGGTGACGGCACACTGGAATTGGACTACGGTGCTGGTGGTCTTCAGCGGCGCGATTCTGGCTTGCTTCCTGGGTTCGATGTTCTTCGGGACCAACGCCACGGTCTACCTGCTTGCGCTTTCTGGGTTGTTCATGTCGGTGATTTATCCGACACTGAATTCGAAGGGGATCAGTTGCTTCCCAAAATCGGAGCATGGCGCAGTGGCGGGAGTGATTCTGTTCTTCACCTGCGCGGGTGCGGCGCTGGGGCCGCTGGCCATGGGTGC
This sequence comes from uncultured Acidobacteriaceae bacterium, assembly GCA_963839155.1. Taxonomy (GTDB): domain Bacteria; phylum Acidobacteriota; class Terriglobia; order Terriglobales; family Acidobacteriaceae; genus Telmatobacter. The sequence goes on along the minus strand of CAWITY010000010.1, from coordinate 16,825 downwards.
GGTCAGCGACTTGTTTGGCGGACTGCGAGCGGGCTTTGTACTGGCCACTGTCTGGGCGGGGCTGCTGTTTGCCGGCCTGCTCTATAACTGGATTGCCAACCCCACGCGCGAGGTGCTGCTGCGGTCGGACGAAAGCGAATACGGGCTGATGGAGGCTCTCGACACAAAGGCATGATGGCCTCATTGATCCGATGAGTGGAAACCGTAGGATGGGCTTCGCAGAGCGCAATGAGGCGTTGATCCCAGTCCCGCTTCGCGAAGAGCTTTCCTCAGGGGCTAGCGCCGTTGGTTTCCCAGGCACATAGGGCACGACTGAAGCCGTGTCCTTTCAAAGCTGTTTCGATTGTCGAGCGCGTCCGAAGCTATCAAGGCTCTTGCGGTTGTACACTGGGCGAGTGATGCGCAGATTGCTTGCTTCCTCATTGCTCGCCGTGGTTGTGCTGGCCGGGTGCCACTCCGGCCAGAAGGCTCAAACGCAGGCCGCCTCGGGCCAGAACTTCAAAGTGTACAAACTGCGCGGCAAGGTGGTCTCTACCAATGCCGCCAAAGGCGAGGTGACGCTGGACCATGAGGCCATTCCAGGCTTTATGGAAGCCATGACCATGCCCTACAAGCTGAAGGATGGCAGCATCCTGAGCGAGTTGCATCCGGGGGACGTGATTACCGCCGACGTGCTGGTTTCGCAGGATCAGGATGCGGACGTGCTGCTGGACCACATCGTGGTTGTTGCGCAAAGCAAGCCGGACTACAAACCGGCGGTTTTCTACCACGTGCCCGCGCCAGGCGACCCGGCGCCGGACTTCAAGCTGCGCAACCAGGACGGACACGCGATCCATTTGGGGCAGTTTCAGGGCAAGGCGCTGCTGGTCACGTTTATCTATACCCGCTGCCCGTCGCCAGATTTTTGCCCGCGGGTGACGCGCAACTTTGCCGCGGTGGACAAGAAACTCGCGGCTGAACCCGCGCTCTACGCAAAGACGCACCTCTTGTGCGTCAGCTTCGATCCGGAACACGACACGCCGGCGCGGCTCAAGGCCTATGCGGCCACGTATATGGGCAGCAGCGCGCCCCGCGCATTTGCCCACTGGGATTTTGCCGTGCCGGAGAAGCCGGTGCTCCTGGAGATGGCGCAGTTCTTTGACCTGGGGATGAGCACGGGTGAGGACACCATGATTACCCATACGCTCTCGACTACGCTGATTGGGCCTGACGGCAAGGTGGTGCGCTTCTATCCCGGGAATGAGTGGACCGCGGATCAGCTGACAGCCGATGTGCGGCAGCGGATGGGGAGCTGAACGGCGGCTCGATTTGCTGCTCGAGTCGGCCGATTGAAGGTCGTACCATCCCACCCATGGTTAAAGAACAAAGACGTACCAAGGATGGGACGCCGGCCTTTGTGGGTGCGGTCGGCCGTGAATCCCGTAAATGCAGGTCCTTCGGCTCGGCGCCCTCAGGATGACAGACGTTTGTTTGGTGAGGAACAGCTCAGTGCATCATGAAAGCGCGGCATTTGAATCGGTGGGTAAGCGCAATTCATCCATTGAGTAGACACTTATTTGAAATCTCCCCCTTGAGGTTGTGCACGATGGCGAAAGTGACACTGATTTTTGCGCTTCTCTTGGTAGCCCTGGGCCTGGCCGGCTACCTGGGCACCGGCAGTTTGCATCCAACTGCGCTGATTCCCATGTGGATTGGGCTTGCACTGGGCATCTTCGGCTTTTTGGCGATTAGCCCCAACGAGGGGCGGCGCAAGCTGTTCATGCACGTCAATGTAACCATCGGGCTGCTGGGCTTTCTGGGCGGCGCCATTGAGGCTGTGCGTGGATACGTTCATGCCTCGGCGGCCGGAATGGCACCCGACATGGTTGCTCTGGGCTCGAAACTCACGCTTGCCGGGCTGATGCTCGTTTATGTGATTTTGTGCGTGCGGTCGTTTATTGCCGCGCGGCGCGCGGGGAAGGTTTAACGCATGGCGACGATGCGGGGCGGCGCAATGGGAATGGGCGCACGGGCCGAACGGTCGGGGCACGGCGGAAGCTCACGAGGGGGACAGGCTGACCTGCCCAAGCGCAAGCCCAACCTGAAGAGGCTATGGCCGCAGATCAAAGCGCTGGTGGCGCCCCGCATGGGGCTGCTTTTGGCCGGGATGGGCCTGATGGCCATCAACCGCGTGGCCGGGCTGGTGCTGCCCTATGAAAGCAAGGCGCTGGTGGATAAGGTGTTCTCGCCGCTGCATCCGCAGCCCGGGATGCTGCCGAAGATCATTGCCCTGGTTTTTTCCGCCATGGTGGTGCAGGCGATGACGTCCTTCTCGCTGACGCAACTGCTGTCGAAGGCGGGGCAGCGGCTGATCGCGGAGATGCGCCGTCAAGTGCAGAAGCATGTGGGCCTCCTCTCTGTCTCCTACTACGATGAGAACCGGACGGGAACGCTGGTAGCCCGCATCATGAACGACGTCGAGGGCGTGCGCAACCTGGTGGGCACCGGGCTGGTGGAGTTCGTTGGCGGAATGTTGACAGCGGTGATGGTCTTCTTCTTTCTTCTCCATCGCAGTCCGACGGTGACTCTGACCGTGTTTGCCGTGGTGGGTGCATTTGTCTTTGTGCTGCAGTACGGGTTCAAGACGATTCGGCCCATCTTCCGGGAGCGGTCGAAGATCAACGCGGAGGTGACGGGCCGGCTGACCGAGTCGCTGGGCGGCGTGCGCGTCATCAAGGGGTATCACGCTGAGGGGCGCGAGGCAGCGGTCTTTGGTGTCGGCGTGGACCGGCTGTTGGCGAATGTGATGAAGTCTCTCACCATGACTAGCCTTCTGGGGTCTGCGTCGACTACCGTGCTGGGACTGGTGTCGGCGCTGGTCATGTGGCTGGGCGGGAATCTCGTGCTCCACAGCCAATGGACCGTGGGCGACTACTTCCAATACAACGTTTTTCTTGCGGTGATGGTGGCGCCGGTCTTCCAGATCGTGAACATCGGCACGCAGTTGACTGAGGCCTTTGCCGGGCTGGACCGCACCGGCGAGATCATGAGCGAGTTGGAAGAGAACCAGACCCCAGGGCGCACAGTGAAAATTCCTCCGATCCAGGGCACGGTGCGCTTTGAAGACGTGGAGTTTGCCTACTCGCCCGAAAAGCAGGTGCTGCATGGCGTGAGCTTTGTCGCTGAGCCGGGAACAGTGACCGCCCTTGTGGGTTCCTCCGGATCCGGCAAGTCAACCATCATCAGCTTGCTGTGCGCCTTCCACACGCCGTCTGCGGGCCGCGTGGTGGTGGACGATGTGGACCTGGCGCACGTGGACCTGAATACCTTCCGCTCGCAGTTGGGCGTGGTGCTGCAGGACTCGTTTCTCTTCGATGGCACCATCCGTGAGAACATCCTGTTCTCAAAGCCAGAAGCCACTCAGGAGCAGTTTCTTTTTGCCTGCCGCACGGCGCGCGTGGATGAATTTGCGGAGCGCTTTCCGGAGTCCTACGACACCATCGTGGGCGAACGTGGGGTAAAGCTCTCGGGAGGGCAGAGGCAGCGATTGTCAATTGCCCGCGCGCTGTTGGCCGAGCCGCGCATCCTTATCCTCGATGAGGCCACCAGTTCACTGGACTCGGAATCGGAAGCCATGATTCAGGCTGGGCTGAACCAGTTGATGCAGGGGCGGACGACGTTTGTCATCGCGCACCGGCTCTCGACGATTCGCCGCGCCGACCAGATTCTTGTCGTAGAGGAGGGGCGCATTGTGGAGCGGGGCAACCACGCGGAGTTGTTCGCCATGGGTGGCCGCTACTACGACCTCTACACGCGCCAGCATGGGTTGGAGGCTAACCTGTTTCTGGCGCCGGGCGAAGGGGATGTGGTGGAAGCAGAATAGGCGGATGTGAAGCGCCCTCAATATCACGGAAAGTTCGTCTCGATGGAGAGGCGAACGGCGCCAGGCGATCCATCTTTGACGGCCGGTTTGAAGCGGAACTGCTGAACTGCCTGCTCGTCAAGACTGTAACCGGCAGCCTTCATCAAGCACAGGTCCGGCAGTTTGCCCTCGGCGTCAAGAGTGAACCCGGCAATGCTCGCCGCTTCGAAGGTTTTGAGGTGCAGCTTCGCGATCATCTCCCTTGCTTCCGGTGAGAATGTTGCATCCGTCGAGTGTGGGCCCAGGCCGTCTCACGTCGCGCCCGATCTTGTAGATTCCGTCTACCTCAGGATGGAATTCCCATTTGACGGGACAAGCAGGAATTCGGCTCGCATCCGGGAGCTTCCCTGGTTGGGAGCGCGCCGAGGATGGTCTTCGCAGTAGGCGGTGGAGGCTGAGCCGGCGGCATTGCTTGTTAAGCCCAAGCCGCAGGTGTGGACACTGCCAGCTAAACTGGGACCCGCTTCGCACTGTGCATTGCGTTCTCCAATCAGATTGATTGTATTGTCGCCTGACAGCCTTCCTAGGCGCCAAGCCCGGCTTCTGTCATGGTCGTAGGCCAGAGTCTCATAGGAAGAAAACGCGTACCAGTACTTGACATGGCGTCTCATCCCCGGCAAAATTAAATAAACGCCGGATGAAACGGGAGATCATAGTGCGAGACGCAGCTCCGCAAGGCACTTATAAAGTTCAGGCCCTGGACAGGGCATTTGCTGTATTGGATTTGCTCGGGGAGAGCGATACGCCGCTAGGATTGGCGCAGGTCGCCTCATCCCTACAGCTTCACAAGAGTACGGCGCACCGCTTCCTGATGGTTCTGGAGCGGCACCGCATGGTGGAACGTACGGCAAGCGGCAAATTTCGCCTGGGCCTGCGGCTGTTTGATTTCGGCAATCGGGCAATTGAGCAATACGACCTGCGCGAGCGCGCGCAACCCCACCTTCGCCGGCTGGTGGCCGAGACTGAGGAGACCGCGCACCTGTGCATTCTGGAGCAGGCTCGGGTCATTTACATCGACAAGATTGAGCCTGCCCGTTCGGTGCGGATGATCACTCGCGTTGGGTCGAGCAACCCGGTGCACTGTACCTCGGTGGGCAAGGCGATTCTCGCCTTTCTGCCCGAAGATCGGATCGCTGATATTATTCGCCGTACCAGGTTCGAACGCCTGACGCACAGAACGATCGCGACGCCTGAGGCGCTGCGCGTGGAGATCGAGAAGACTCGCCGCCGCGGCTACGCGGTGGACGATGAGGAGTTGGAGGAAGGGCTTCGCTGCATCGCGGTCCCTGTCCTGGATGCGCAGCGCCTTCCGGTGGCGGCGGTGAGTGTTTCCGGGCCTTCGTTCCGCGTGACGGCGCAGAAGTTGCCCGCAATTGCCAATCAGTTGCTGCAATGCGTTCGTGGCATTTCAGTGGATATGGGTTTCGTGTCTGCGGGGCGGAACAGCAGGGTGGCTTGGTCAGCATAGTGATTTCTGCTCCTTTTGGCGAACATCGGGGGCAGGTGCACGCGGAAGCAAATTGCTGGGCTGATTCAGTAGGCTTTGCCTGCGGACGGGGTAAGCAATGCGCACATCTTTCTGATACACTCAATCATGTTGTTCAAGCGAATAGCGAATGCGAGGTCGGATGATCTTGGAATCGCTATGAGCGGCAAGAGCGAGGGACCCAACGGCTTTTCGCAATCGGAAATGGTTCGCCTCGGTTCTGTTAAAGTAAAGATGCAGCAAGTGTAATTGGGGACGTAGCTCAGTTGGTTAGAGCGCTGCCCTGTCACGGCAGAGGTCGCGGGTTCGAGCCCCGTCGTCCCCGCCATAAACCCTAGAAATAGCAGGGTTTACGGCATACAAAAAGTGACAGCATAAAATCCACGGTACACAACGGTACGGAACTTCTCAGCCGTGCCGCACTCATGCCAACAACATCTCAACCTGCCTCAGACTCGCACTCCGCTTGTCTGCGGAGACTGCTTGCGTGTAGAGGTCCATCGTGGTGCGTGAATTTGCGTGCCGGAGCAGCTCTTGTGCAACCTTGACATCCACTCCCAAGCTGCGGAGGTTGGTTGCCAAGCTGTGCCGAAAGCTGTGCCAGCCGATTATCTTGCCGGTGATGCCAGCCCGCGTGAGAGCCGGACGGATGGACTTCTTGAGCACCATGTCCGGCATCAGTGGTTGGGTGCCGTTCATGCGGATTGAGGGAAAGAGAAAATCGTCATCACCCTTGTAGAGTGACGCTCCCCTCCATTCTGCCAAGACATCACAGACTGACACATGCAACGGGACCGGCTTGCGGCTTGCTTCCGTCTTCGTGTCTCCGAAGTGGTTCCGCACGCATGATCGGGTGACGGCAATCTCCATTGTGAAGAAACTGACATCGCTCCATCTGAGTGCGAACAATTCGGAACGGCGAAGGCCGGTTGAGCCTGCAATCATGACCATTGCACGCTCACGCAAGGGCAGCTCCCGCAATAGCGCCTGAAACTCTCCAGGCGTGAGCACATCAGGTTCACGCAACCGTTTTGCTGAGCAGCGTACTTTGCTAATCGGGTTGAATGTAATCCACTCGTGCCGGATGCCATGACTGTAAACCGCAGACATAATGTTGCGGAGTTTCGTCTTGGTAGCGGGTGCTAGTTCCAACGATTCCAACCACTCTTCAACGGCAACCGTCTTGACCTCAGAGAGCCTATGGTCCTGCCACTTCGGTAGGATGTGCAGAGTCAAGTACGACTCGTGCGCCTGTACCGTTGCGTATGCTTTGCGCTCCATTGTCAATTCGTGTTTCCGATAGTGGGTTATGAGGTCCCGCACCGTCTCCGGTGAACGGACCCCGCTGTTAATGTTTGAGCGAAGAGACAGGACGGCCTTCTCAGCATCACGACGCCGTGGGAGTTCCCGCACCGTCCCGATTCTGAGATTGCGATGAACGCGCTTTCCGCCCAAGTCTTCGTAGTAGCGGAAAAACCAACTGTCATCGGCTCTCTTGTTCTTTACCAAAGTCAAACTTCCATTCTGGAATCGATTGCTATCCCTCAAGGCGTCTCCTTGCGGGAGCATCGGTGGCTGCGATTAGTGTACTCGCACGCCTGAATGTCCGTCGTCTGCACGGTGCGGCGGGCGAGCATCCACCGTTCAAGATCGTTCTCCAGGAAGCGCCATAGCCGCCGCTTGCCTTCGCCGATTGGATACGACGGCAAATAGCCTTCACGTACCCACCGTGTCACTGTGCGGCTGTTGAGTCCCCCAAGGAACTCCGATGCCTCAACCGGGGTGAGGAAGCGGCGGGGTGTCTCTTTGATTGTCATCACGTTATTCATAGCCGCACGCCCTCTCGACAATCTCTCGTTCAATCGCAAGGTCTGGAAAAATGCTGAGCAGCTTCCCTCGCACGAATTTGCTCAGCTTGTTTGTCAGTGGCACGTCCAGGCTCAGAGCCGCCGCAATGAAGCGGGCCTCTGCAATCATTCGATAGCGGCTATTCATGGCACAGGTCCAACCAAACCGCACAGGGATAGAAGCCAAGAGAACACCACGGGGAGCCGCGAAGCCACAGCACACCGGGTTGGACAGATGGCTCAAGAGCCGTGCGAACACATCCCCGCTCTGCCCGATGTAGAAACGCCCGGCCTCCGTGAGCATGTACACACCGCTGACGCGGGGACGGCGCTCGGGGAAGTATTCGGGAAAGATCGGCGTTAGGCCGGGGCCATACACAACCCGCCTTGAGTAGTTCACAGCACCCGTCTTGATGTTTTTGCGCATGATTTGCCCTCTACTATTGCGCTTTTAGGGCTGATGTCTTTGAGAGCATTGATTTTAGTGACAAGGTAAATCTGTAGCCGTGCCTGATGTGGAGGCGGCACAGTTTTTGGCCGCCGCGTAATTAACTTTTCCCGGTATTCCACTTGGGGATTTTCTGACGGTACTCTCGAAATAAAGGCAAAGGGGATTGCAGTAAGTCGCTTGACATTGGCCGCTGCAAATAAGTTTTGCGTGGTACTTCGTTTGATCTTTTTCCGGGGTTACGCTTAGTTCAGATAGCGAATGACGGGCGCTTGAGACGCGAGTGATTTGTTACGGAGGGCCGCACAAAAACAATTTCAGCCCGGTACGTCACTTGGCGATTTTGCGGCGGTACTCTCAATTCAGAGAGCGACAAAAGCAGTTCGCAGGAAAGGTGAGGCAGTCATGTACGACATTGAGCAGTTGGTCAACGCGCAAAGCGCCGTTTATGTCATCACCAACCCGGACGGGAGTGACTGCGAGTTCTTGCCGCTTGCACAGAAAGCGTCCGCCTCTGAGTTGGAGGCACTACGGGCACGATGGGCCGGACGGGACTTGCACGGCGCGGGCGTTGCGTTTCTCGCACACGGAATACCGCGCTTGGTTCTCAAAGAAGAGCCTCCCGACTTCATGACCGTGGTGCGGCTCACTTCGGCTTATACGCGATTCGTGGGCATGATCGAAAGTGACGTACCGGAACAACTACGTGCTGATGACAGCGTGATGTGGTGTGAGCTGCTCTATGCGCTCCAGGACCCGCGCTCTCTCGCGTAACAAGTTACGGCGCTGCCTAGCGTCGTGGGTGGTGTCATAGCGTCCCGATACCACCCGAAGTTTAACTAAGTGCTGCCGAATTAAAAAGGGTCCGGTCATTCACGCTAGCTGCCTCAGTACGGGGACGGGAGACGTGTGCGCACCGATGGCGAAAGCCGGGAAGTGTGAATCACAAACACTAAACCAGCCGGGGTAAAAAGGCCCCGCTTGGCCGCAAGAGGCGCATCAGTTCGGTGCGTTGACTTCGGATGCATGACCGCGAAAGCGGAATCTCACATCCAAAGGACAACGAAAATGAACCTAATTGACCTAATGCAAGAGCAGAAAGAAGCCCTCAACGTAGCTGAAACCATCATGGCAACGGCTGAGCGTGCCAACCGTGGCTTCACCGCTGCGGAACAAGAGACGTATACCAACTCCATGAACCGCTTTCAGGAGATGGGCAAGGCCGTCACAGCAAAGAAAGAGCTGAGCACTATCAGGATGGCCTTCCCCAACGGTATGCCCGGACTCGGCACTCCATCGGGTGTGTTTAATGCCCCGGCATTCGCTGCGGATCAATCTCCGTTGCGCTTGGCGACGGCATCCAATCCCGAGTACGGGAAGGCCCTGCACGCGTTCCTTTGCACGGGCGGCAAGGCGCACAGTGAAGACCTCATCTCCGGTGCAGACGGCCAGGGTGGATACGTCATTCCCGGCTCAGAAGCGTACACGAGGCAGCGTCACGCAAATGGCCAGATACCTGGAATGCAAGCAGCCACCTATGAAGGCACGGGCGGCAGCTCTACCACGGCGGGCGGATTCGCCGTCAGTATTCCAACCATTCAACAGATCGTGCCATTGGCAATGCCGGACCTTGGCATTTTCGATGCGTCACTGGTCATCCCGACTGCCACGGACGTAAAACTGCCCCAGCAAGCGAGCTTCGGAACCTCCGCAATCAAGGCTGAATCCACAGGCACCATTGCAACGTTTGGCGGCACGGACCCGACTTTGGGCCAGATCACGTTGAGCGCCTATATGTCGGGTGCTCTCAGGTTGGCATCGTGGGAATTGCTCCAAGATGTGGACTCCTTTCAGTCCTTCATCGTGGATGATTTGATTCGGGGTCAGAGAATCCTGGAGGACCAATTGCTCGCGACGGGCACCGGGACTGGTCAGGCACAGGGCGTATTCGGAAACACCGGCACGGGCACCGGCAGTGCGTATGCCGTCACCGGGGCAAGCACAGACGCCGCGATTATCTTGGGCGCGTTGTTTGATGTTACCGCGACACTGCACGGCGCTTATCAGGCAAACGCCGTATTCGTCATGAGTCGGGCAACCGGACTTGCGATTAGGCGGGCACAGATGCAGTCCAACCTTTTCGCGCCTGTATTCTCTGCGGATGCGGACGGCACTGAGCGTATTCTTGGCAAGCCCGTGTTCTATGACGTGAACGCGCCTGCAATTCCGACTACAACCACGTCCGGTGTGTTGCCGATTCTCTATGGCGACTTCAAAGCCGGATATGCCGTGGGCGTGCGCGGTGGCGCGGGCATCAACGTAAAGATTCTCGATCAACCTTGGGCAAATCAAGGTCAGCTCGGGATTCTCGTTTATCGCCGAATCGATGGAAGGGTTCGCCGCAGTGAGGCTATCCAGTCCATCAAGCTGTCCCACGCGTAGTTCTAAGAATGGCGCGATTTTCATGCCCCGGCTGGCGGGGTCCTGTATACAACGCGCCTCCCTCAACCAAGGGTCATGACGTGTACGGGAGTAGGCTAGAGCGGTCTTTGTGCGTACCGCATTTGAAAACCGCCAAAGAGATTTGGGCCGCTCGTGTTTCGCTTTCAGGGGAGGAAGCGTCCGCGAGCGGCCTCAATCCTTTGCACCGCGAAAACCATGATGTATCGCGCCCGGAGAATCCAGCAACGCGCCCACGCGCCTTGCTGTGCGTGCGCGGGGCATCAGAGAGCATGAGGGCAGCATGAATGTAATCGAGGTTGTGGATGTACCGGAAGGCGCGTCCGAAGATGAGGCACGCACGCTACTCAACCGGCCCTGCGAATCAAACCGCTACATGCTTGTCCAGGTACTTCCATTACCCGGTGGAGGCACCCGCGCTTTCTACAGACTGGTATCGAGAGCATACGACCAAAAGCCCGGTGAGCGTGCAGAGCAAGGCGGATTCAAGGCCAACAGAGACGGGATGGATGATCCGGCGCGGGCGCTTATCAAAGCCCACATGGAGCTTAGCATCCGCATACTTGTACAGCTCTTGAAAGACTCCGGCATCAAGCGCGAAAAAACTTGGGTGAGTGAGGCGCGTATGAGACTGCGGAGCGCGGCCAATGGCTAGAGATCGCTCGTACCTTGAATATCCGCCCGATAGGTTTGGCCGTGCCCGCAAGAAAACGGTGAATCACGTAACCAACATCAAGGACTTTGAGAACACGCCTGGATACGCATGGTTGGTGATTGCCGCAAACCCGCAACTATCAGCACATGACATACGGGAGGTGTTGCGGCAAACGGGAGCACAGCATCTCCGCTCTGAGAGCTGGATAAACCGTCACCGTTGGTTGTTCCGTGTTGCTGATGCGGACGTTGAACGTGGGCCGGGACGCAATGCAGATGGATTGGAAGAGCGGGCACTTGCCGTCATTGCCGAGAATAGCAACTTGTCATCCAGGCAGCTTGCCGGGTTGATGCGTGCCAACGGCATCCCGCGCGGCCCTGAATGGGTCCGCCAGAATCGTGTCCGTGCCCACTAATCCACCATAAAATATACGATCATCCACCCATCCAGCCCATCACACCCGCAAGGCGTGTGTTATGAGGCTTTTGGGTTTGCCCGGCGCAACGGACAAAGCCACGCACGTAGCGGCGGTATGGTGGGCAGTCAGTGCCACCGTCTATTGAAACGAAAGACTTATTGAAACCAAGGTGTGTCTTCTCACTGGGATGATAATGCTAACACCATTAGAATGAAAGGCATGGGGGTACCCTAAAATCTTGCCGGGTATGCCCGAAAAGAGCGCCGCAATCCTCAAATTTACATACACAGCTAATTACTAGAAAATGGATAACTTCCTTGCGCTTATACTGTTTTTCATATCCACTCTCGCCTAGAAGGGGATTAATGAGCTGAAATTGCGGCTCAGAGTCGGAAGATCCGGGACAAATGACGGTGAACCTCCGAAAGAAACCTTGACAACCCGGCAAATCCCGAAGACAATAAAATTGTTGGAGGTCTATCCCGTGCAATATATGGTCCGCACCGAAATCCACAACGCGAGCCGGGAAACGTATGACCGGCTCCATGCTGCAATGGCGGCTGAGTCCATAAGCCGGACTATGACCGGCACTCGGGACGGCAAGAAGTATCACATGCCCATCGGCACCTATTGGGCAGAGACAGCGAGCGACGCCTGGACTGTTCTTGAGGCCGCCAAACGTGCAGCGCTCCCGATTGATCCACGTGCGGAGATTGCGGTTTCCGGTGAAGGTCAGATTGTCTTCTTTAACTGCCCTGAAGTGGTCCAGGAGCACCCACTTGCCGCTATGCTTCGTATTGGGTTGGCCGCGCCCGCGCCCCGCGTGCCCGCGCTCAATCTGTTAACTCCGCCAAGCTGCACGCCATATCCACGACTGACGAGCCTGATGAGCATGGCTCAGACTCCGCCCGCGCCGGGGCCAAACTTTCTAAGCGCCATACTTGGGCCTCCGTACAAGGGCTGAATCAATTGCAGAACGTGGCCAATGTGTTAATTCTCCTTGCGGCGGTCATCGCGCTTATCACCGCTCTTGTCCCCGTTTTCAAATGGGTCTGGCGGACCTATGGAGTTCGGACTTTTGACGCCAAGAAAGCTCACTACAACCAACTTATCGAGCAGGCGAAATGGTTCGAGGATAGGCTTGTCAGACTCGATACTCTTCGCAAGCAACTACTTTACGCCCGAATGTACGAGCAGCCACCGGATAGGTTCAAGATTGCTCAAATGATTTCTAAACTGGACCGAAAAGATGCAGAGTGGGCTATGAAACTAGAAGACCCAACGGTGCTTGTCGAAGCCTGCGAACTGAAACAAGAGGAATGTCAGCGGAACGCTGAGCAGGATCGGGAATGGGCGGAAGACGTGGGAAGAAAGGTGCTCTTCTGGTAGTGCGCCAATTTAGAGTGATTGATTCATCCAGGTTGCCCAACAATCGCCCTTGGCGGCTAAGCCTTGGCAAGAGCGAGTAGTTCCGGGCTATTTAGCAGCTCGAAACCCATCTGCCGAATATAGACCAAATGTGCATCTATGATTGGCTGAAAGTTATGGTCACTGTTAGGCGAGTAGTGAAACCATCCACGCTGCCCCGTGGTCATCAGCGTCTCATAGTCAGCCGTCAAAGATGCGTCCACATGCGCCCCACCGTCCTTGTTAGTAGCGGCCAAGACTAGGCTCTTTCTAGTCGCGTGTATCTTCCCAAGGATGTAAACAACTTGGTTCCACCAATCGGCAAGCGGGAGCTGCTTGTCTATCGCTCTGCTATCGGTAGCGGGTGCCCATGTAGTCCTAGTGCTTGTCATCGTCATCCGGCCCATCCCGGAAAGAAAAACAGACTTCGATGTATCAAGACTTGAAACGGTGCTGGATAGACTGATGCCGAGAGCGCCTAAGGAGCCTCTGCGCAGGTGCCTGATTTCTTGACATCAAACCAGTCGTGGCTGATTTCCCTACCTTTCGATCAACAATCGATCGAAAAAGGCATCTCCCAGCATACCTATTTGCCTCTGGAGGCCGATTTCCGGCCTCCAGAGACACTACGCCCGTTGAGGGGCCAGCCGGTTGCGGTGTTGGTATAGATTCACCAGGGCGAAGGCCGCGCAAAGCCATTCATGGTTCTTTTTCAAGCCCCGGTAGCGCACCTTGATGAACCCGAAGACACGCTTTAAGATGCGAAACGGATGCTCCACCCTGGCCCTGACTCTGGACTTAGTCCGGTTCTTGCGCTTGCCCGTTTCGTCCACATAGTTCTTGAACTTGGTGCGGCGGTTGGTCATGTCCTGCGCATCGGGCGCGGCTTCATGAATTGCCTCGGTCTGTCCTTGATAGCCCGCATCGCCCCATACCTTCTTCTCGTTGCCATGCAGTAAGTCGGGGAGCATGTGCGCGTCGGCCACGCTGGCCGCGGTTGTGATCACGGAATGAACCACCGTCTCCTTGCTATCCACGCCGATATGCGCCTTGGCCCCGAAGTACCACTGCTGTCCCTTCCTTGTTTGGTGCATCTCGGGATCGCGCTCCTTGGTCGAGTTCTTCGTCGAACTGGGCGCGTTGATAATCGTCGCATCCACGATGGTTCCGGTGCTGATGCGGATGCCCTTGCTTCCCAGGTAGAGGTTCACCGTGTCGAGCATCTGGCCGCATAGTTCGTGCTGTTCCAGTATGTGGCGGAAGCGCAGAATGGTGGTCTCGTCGGGCGCAGCGGCCATGCCCAGATCGACTCCAGCGAAGCGGCGCAATGCAGCCGAATCATAGAAGGCTTCTTCCATGCCCGGGTCGGACAGGTTGAACCACTGTTGCAGAAAATAAGTCCGTAGCATGATGGCGAGGCCCACGGGTTGACGACCGTTGCCCGCCTTGGGGTAGTAAGGTTCTACCAGCGCCAACAGTTCCGACCACGGCACCACTTGCTCCATCTGGTCAAGAAACAACTCGCGTTTCCCCTTGCGACCAAACTTCTCAAAACTCCCTTGTGACGCCAGTGTTTGTTGCCGCATCGCCCTCACCCTCTACTTATCATTTTATCCAAGCAGAGCGCAGAGTTGAGACTTGTGCAGAGTCTCCATAAATGATTTAGCAGGGAGGTTGACTTTGGTGTGTCGTGTACCAAGACCCGTATCACGGTCGCAATTCTTATAGCTTCATCTGTGTGGCCCTTGTCGAATGCGTCGCAGGACCGCCAAAGGAAGGTGAGTTGCCGCGAAAGATGCGCCTTAAAGTCTATAGACATGGCCGTCGTTTCGAGTATAGCCCCGGCTTGAATCGGTATTGCCGTAGCCTCCACTCAATCAAACACCTTGTAGCGGCTGAGGTGTGCAATGCGGACGTGCAGTATAACCCGCAATCGGCGTCTAGCGCCCCATGGACGCAACCAGCTCCCCATCGCGCTTTCTCACGGGGCACTGTGACGCCCATACGCCGGGTGCTGAGCGTACCCCGCAAGATAGATGCTATAATCCGTGTCCACACTTCCTAATGAGGCTATTTCGATGCCAACGTTTTCACAGGCATTCGGGCTGGGAAAGTCTCAGCTTGAACTTGATTTTGTGGATGTCTCTCTGCTTCGTGACAACAGATTGTTCATTGATCCGTTTGGGATTGCGCAATCGCTTGACAGATGGTCTATCGATGCCGCTGCGACCGTTGGAATTTTCTTCCAACAAGTTGTGGATGACATCCGCGCTGGACACGAAGACAATGCGAGGCAGCTTCTCAGTAATCTGTCGGAGCCAAACGAGACCTGCCTGGGGTATTCTGCAAAACGGCCAAAGGGTTCCGGCATCGGCGAACAAAAAGCTGAAGAAATATACGAGGCCTTGAGAACATCATCTGCCGTGCGGCAAGGTTTTATTACAGCGCTCGAAGAATGTGAACTCATGATTGAGGGTGTCAGCCACGATAGAATTTCTGACCTAACCACAAACGTGCTGCGCGGCCATCTGGTTGAATACACGAAAGCACAATGCGAACTTCACGGGGTCCCGGTGCAAAATGTCCCAATTGCCCCCATTTTCAACACAGACTCCATGCAATGGGAGGATAGCTATGTTGACTTACCTGTTTGGCGGAATCGCCCAATTCTCTTAGTGCCAAAATCCGCCGTCCGATTCAGTCCAGCATACCAATACGGACGTTACTATCAGCACTACGTCTTGAACTTCTTGAAGGCGCGGGAACTTGCGAATCCAGCATCTGCTCTTGTGCGTTTGATCCGAAATGAACGCAAGAAGACCGAACGTCGAGTAGTCCTGAAGAAAGACTTGGCCGCGTTGTATCCGCGTGCCAAGGAGTTTATTTATGAGTTTTCCCGGCAGAATCCGGGAGTGCTCCGCGAATATAAGGAAGACCTCAAGCGCATGGAGGCGAGCGATTCCGGCAGTGACGTTGATTCGGATGATGAAACGGTTATTGCAGATGCTCTCGCCACTGTTCTCCGCCGGACGCCAGTGGGCAACGATCATGCGGCAGCTTATCACAAACTCATGATCGGCATTGCGGAGTTCGTTTTCTTTCCAAAGTTGGGCCATCCGAAAAAGGAGAGGGAGATACATGAGGGGCGCAAGCGAATTGACATCGTAATGGAGAACGCCGCGCATACTGGACTCTTCTACACCATCCCGACTATTCGCCACCTGCCTTGCGCGTACGTGCCCCTGGAGTGCAAAAACTACGGGCGTGAGGTTGCGAACCCCGAACTTGACCAGCTTTCAGGACGGTTTTCAACGAATCGTGGCAAATTGGGGTTTTTGTGTTGCAGACAATTCGAGAATCGGGGTCTCTTCATCCAGCGCTGTAGGGACACCTTCCGGGATGATCGCGGCTTGGCTCTGCCTCTTGATGACGACACAATTCTCCGCTACCTCCATGCAATCGCACAGGGGAACAGGAATACTCTTGAGAGGGAATGGTCAAACCTCGTGAATGAAGTTTGGCTGAACTGAGTGGAAGCCACAGGCAGAAATTCTGCGCAGCGACTACGCACTATTTGTTGGAATACGCTACTTTGCTTGGGAAGAGGTGTCATCCGCTGACCGTTGCCGGTAGGGGCAGAGGTCTCGCACGCACACGACCCGGCTCCGGAGATGAAGTCGTGACTTTTCGGATGCAAACTTGGCAGTTTTCGGTCGAAATTTTGACGGTACGGACGACGGTACGCAACATTGATTTTGGGTGATTTTAGATGCTTTTCGGTGCCACCGATGCTCCTAGAATCAACAGGTTACGACCATGGGTCTAACTGTCACGGCAGAGGTCGCGGGTTCGAGCCCCGTCGTCCCCGCCATTCATTCCAAAGCACTTAGGGGTGAATGGCAAGTGGCATTTGAAGGTACAATAAAGGTACATTAAGGAATTTCTACTAGGTCGGCCACCGTTGGTCATGTGTTCCGGAATAGAATTGGCTCCCGTCAAGCGGGGGCTGTTCTGTTTTTGGGTTGTGCTCAGCTGATGTTTTGCCGATTTGATAGACGACCTCTACGGCGTATTTCGGAACCGATCCATGGTAAATGGACTCGAAACGTGTATTGACTTTCCGTTGACCGAGGATCATGCACAGGCAGATCGGCGGAGACTGGGCGACTTTCCGTTAGGTATTCTGGGCGGGTGAGCGACTCC
>CAWITY010000009.1:0-103643 GCA_963839155.1 uncultured Acidobacteriaceae bacterium | reverse complement strand
TATTGTTATTGTGGCACCGATCATTGCGTGTTGTTGTATGCGTGTGATACATTTGCGCCATGATCTTCAAGGGATTGGCGATATTCGCGGTGCTGCTGGCGATGCCGCAAGCGCCCCTCTTCGCTCAGGCAACCAACATTCCCGGCGCGAGCCGCCCCGTTCCGCCAAATTCGGCAGCTTCCGCCACCGCTCCTCTGGGTGCGGGTGGCCCCTCGGGGAAAGCCGACTGCAATGGAGTGCCGTGCGATGAATCGCAGCCTCGAGTGGTTGTCAGCATGCCGCCCCCGGCGCCCGTCCTCTGGACGCTGCACGACCGAGTCTCCTGGGCAGCCACTTTGGTTCTGGCCGTCCTGGGTTACGTGGGAATCATGGTGGCGCTTTCAACATTGAAGAAGATCGAGCGCAACACGCGAGGTACTGAAGCCGCCGCCGCTGCCGCCGCCGATCTGGCGCAGGCCGCCTTGTTGAACGCGCAATCCGTTATCGATTTGGAGAGGCCCTGGATTCTGATCAGCGTTGAACCTTCTCCCGGCGTGGAGAACGGTTTCAGGGTACTGGCTACCAACCGCGGGCGCACGCCGGCCAGAATCGTCGACGTTTCAGAGCAGATGCTGTTTGCGGTCGACGAGAAGCATCTTCCCAGGAATCCCGCGTATCGGAGTGAGGAGCCCCCGGATGCGCTACTGCTCCAAATCGTCCTGGTTCCGGGCGAATCCGCCACCATCCTGAAATTCTGCCGTGACGATCTGAAGGGGGTTTGCAACTCCGCCGAGAAGCTCAAGCGGGTTGAGAACTGGAATGAGAAGCTCTTTCTCTACGGGAGAGTGACATACATGGATCTGATTTCTGCGCCTGACAAGCAGATGCACGCGACGACCTGGTGCTGCTGGTACATTCACGGGCGGCAGAAGAGCGGCCTGGTGCTGGCCGGACCGCCGGACTATAACTTGCATACGTAGAGTGGTCCGCGAACATCCGCAAGGGCCGATCGACGGGTGGCGTTGTGTTTAGGAGTTTGCTGCTTTTTCCAGCTCCATCTCGTAGAGCCCATCGGGTTCGGCGAGCCGGATCAGGCGATGCAAATACGCGCGCGAGATTGACAGGCTGCGTGCAGCCAGCGTCTTGTTCCCGTTGTTTTCGCGTACGGCGGTCACAGCCAGCTTGACTTTGTAGTCGCGCAGTTGCCTTTCAAACGAGCCCGTTGCCTGGTAATCGCCGATGTCCACCACATCGCCCATATCGGCGGCATCGTCTTCCTGGTTATTCAGGGTCAGGTCTTCCGCTTGAACGGTCCGGCCGGGGGCCAGAACAATGGCCCGCTGCATGACGTTTTCCAATTCGCGCACGTTGCCGGGCCAGGAGTAGCTCTGCAACAGCTCAATCGCATCCGGCTCGATGTCGTCCATCGGCTTCTGGAACACCTGCGAGTAGTGGCGAAGGAAATGTCTTGCAATCCGAGGAACGTCCTCGGCGTGGTCCTGGAGCGAAGGCGCCACAATCCGCATGACATTGATCCGGTAGTAGAGATCCTGGCGGAAGGTCCCTTCGGCGACCATTTTGGCCAGATCCCGGTGGGTGGCGAAAATCAGCCGCGCCCGCAGCGGGATGAGCCGGTTGCTGCCCAGGCGGCTAAACTCCATCTGCTGCAGAACGCGCAGCAGCTTGACCTGTGTAAACAGGCTCAAATCTCCAATTTCATCCAGGAACAGCGTGCCGTCGCCGGCTTGTTCGAAGTACCCTTCGCGCGCCCCGGTGGTGCCTGTGAAGGCGCCCTTTTCATGGCCAAAAAGCTCTGACTCGATCAATGTCTCGGGAATCGCGCCGCATGAAACCGCTACGAAGGGGCGGCTGGCGCGGGAGCCCAGATTGTGGATGGCGCGAGCGATCAGCTCTTTTCCAGTTCCGCTTTCGCCGGCCACCAGGACTGCGGCATTCAAACTGGTCACGCGCCGCACAAGTTGATACACCTTCTGCATCTGCGGGCTGGTGCCGATCATCTGATCGCAACCGGCGGGCTCCTCCTCCGGCTGCTGCGTGCTAGCTTGCGCCTGCTGCTGCAACGCGGAGTTCTCACATGCCCGGTTGAGAATGGTCTTGAGTTCCCTGATCGAGGGCGGCCTGCGGCAGTAGCCAAAAGCTCCCATCCGGACAAGCTCGAACGCCGTCGAGCGAAGTCCATCGTCGCCCATTACTACCGAGGGAACACGCGAAGCAATCAAGCGCTGGAAACAACCGACCTGCTCCTGCAGAGAGCTGCAGTTCGAGCTCAGGTCCAAAATCATCACATCGCACCCTCCGGTCGACAGGAGGTCGTTCATTCCTTTTTCGTTCGACTCCAACTGAACCCGATAGTCTTTCCCCAGTGCGGAGGAAAGTAGCGGGTAGAGCGTTCGGTCTTCGGAATAAAGCGCGATCTTGACCATGGACGGCGAACTCACTCTCAGCGTGCAGCCAAACCGCTTCCTTAAGGAGCGGAGAGGTTGTCCTCATCATCCTGAATCGGCTGCATCGATGCCAATCCCTGTTTTGTGCCAGATCAATGCAACGTTGGTAATGCACTTCAGGAGGTTACGGGGACAAATTCAATGGGCGGATACCTCTACGTGTATGCCGCTCCCCGGCGGGGACAAGATTCAAGAGCTTCCTTGAATGCCATTCAATCCACGTATTTGATGCTATTGGCCGTCCGCAGAAGGGTCAATGCAACCTTTGTGTGGTGAGTCGAAGCGGTACCGGCAGTGACAACGGGGTAAAGAGCCGTGGGACATTCCTTGCAAGAGATTTCAATACGATTCAGCTCCGGGGCGCGGAATGTAACACTTGTTGTATGAATATTTTACCAGCACCATCCTGGATGCCGAGGCTCGCCCCTCGG
Source organism: uncultured Acidobacteriaceae bacterium (assembly GCA_963839155.1). Lineage (GTDB taxonomy): Bacteria > Acidobacteriota > Terriglobia > Terriglobales > Acidobacteriaceae > Telmatobacter. Next base: position 100,768 of record CAWITY010000009.1, on the reverse strand, counting down.
CAGCGTGAAAGGGGCCTGCCAGGCTTGATCTTGATAACACTTTCATGGGATACCGGTACCTGATTAATAACCGCTCAGAGGCGTATGTTCCGCGAACGTTCCTTAAAAGAGAGTCTTCTCGCAGGGCGAAGGCGCAAGGTGGCGCGTCAATTGCAACAATATTTCTGCGATCTTTTGCCTGCGCAACGCGACCGCATGGGGCCTTTCCTGGGAAATTGGCTGCCTGAGGCGGGTGCGAGTTCGCGTGCCATGCCTGATAAGCACTTCCCCAGGCGTGATTTGGCGCTGGCAAGCGGAAAAACGCGTCCCTTTGCGATGGCTGGCACCGCGGGCGGGGCGTTGCGCTTTCCGCGGGATTTCAGGGCAGGCATCCCGGTCACTGTGTATACGCTGCGCTTCACTCCCGGCGGCCCGAGCGTAAACACCTGTGTACACTGCTCGGGGAACCATCTCAGTAACTACCTGAATTCAGGCATCTTCCCGCATTGAAAGTTTGGCCGGTCAATTGCTCTAAGACAGGCGTTCCCTGAATTCGAGGGAATGAGGAGTTTTTGGTATGCATTCATTCGCTTGGTGGCCAACTGTCGCAGTTCTTGCCGTGGCTACCTTTACGGATGTGCGTACCCGGCGTATTCCGAACTGGTTGGTGTTGCCTTTTCTGCTGGCGGGAATCGTCGTTTCCGGGTGGCTGCACGGATGGCCGGGCGTGGGACAGAGCTTCGGCGGTCTGGGACTTGCCATCCTGATCTACGGGTTTCTTTTCTGGATGGGCGGCATGGGAGCGGGGGACGTGAAGCTCTGCGCCGCGATCGGGGCCTGGATCGGTCCGGATCAATTGTTTATCGCGCTGGTGGTTACCGGCGTGGCCGGGGGAATCATGGTCTTGTGCTGGGCCGCCTTCGGTGGTTTTTTCATGGATTTGTTCAAGGGAACGGGCGATTTGGTTTGCGCCTGGAAACAGCGCGGAATGAGCGGAGACCCGGAAATGGTCCTCTCCAATCCGCTGAAACGCAAAATGCCGTATGCACCGGCCATCGCTATCGGGACCTTGATTTCCTTTTTCGCACGTTAAGTACCAGAGGGCACCATCATGAGTACACAGACGCACTATCAGTTCGAGATTGACCCACGCGGACCGTTCCAAGCTCCTGTGAGCATCGATTCCGTGAGTTCGAACCGTTACTCGAGTCCTGAGCCCCAATATCCCGACTCTTTCAGCGACGACGCGTTGTCAATCGCCTTGATTGGCCCCGACGATCAGCGCCGCAATGCGGCAGGGATGGTCCTGGTTGCGTGCAATGGGGGCGAAATCCGCGAATTCTCGTCCTATCCCCCCAGTCTGGACGATGTGCCGCGGCTCCTCGACCAGAATTACGACGCCATCATTATTGATCTGGACAGCGATCAGGAATATGCCCTGGAACTGGTTGAGAGTCTCTGCGCCAGCGGATCGGCGACCGTGATGGTGTATTCCGCGAAGACCGATTCGGATCTGCTGGTTCGCTGCATGCGCGCGGGAGCCCGGGAATTTCTCACCGTCCCCTTCTCCCACGCCACCATGGCGGAGGCCCTGGTTCGCGCCTCGGCTCGCCGCCCCACGGTCCGGCCTCAGAAGAGGGCAGGCGGCAAGGTTCTCGTCTTCCTCGGCGCCAAGGGCGGTTCCGGCGTGACGACGTTGGCGTGCAACTACGCGGTTGCGCTGGCACAGGAAACGGCACAGAGCACCCTGCTGATCGATCTCGATCTCCCTCTGGGAGACGCCGCGCTCAATCTCGGAATCGCGGCCGAGTATTCCACTGTCAACGCACTTCAGGATTACGGCCGCCTGGACGCCAGCTTCCTTTCCAAGCTGCTGGTCAAGCACAGCTCGGGTGTCTCCGTGCTTGCGGCTCCCGGCAAGTTTCCCAGCTATCAGGCTTCAAATGAGTCGATCGACAAGCTGCTGGCCGTGGCCCGCCAGAACTTCGATAATGTGGTCATCGACGTGGGTTCAAGGCTTGACCTGACCGGCACGTCCCTTTTCAAGGATGCGCACACCATCTACCTGGTTACCCAGGCCGGCATCCCCGAACTGCGCAACTCAAACCGCCTCATCACCCAGTTTTTCTCCGCGGGCGGCCCGAAACTCGAGATCGTGATCAACCGTTATGAGCCCCGCTCATTGGGCGTCACCGACGAGCACATTACCAAGGCGCTCACCCGGCCTGCCCAGTGGAAGATCCCCAACGACTACGCTTCAGTGCGCCGCATGCAGAACACCGCAACGCCGTTTGCGCTGACGGATTCACCCATTTCCAGGCAGATTCGGCAAATGGCCAAGTCCGTAAGCCCTCAGCCCGTGGTCGAAACCAAGAAGAAAGTCTTCAGCTTGTTCGGATAACGGATCTGTGAAGAACAGACCTGATCCGACGGAAGGTAAATCGTGGAACTGCTGAGCCTGGAAAAGTACAAAGCGGAAATTCACCGGACCCTGATCTCCAAACTGGATCTGGAAAAGTTGTCCCGCGTCAATTCCAGCCAGGCGCGCCAGGCTGTGGCGGGCATCATCAAGGAGATCATCAGCGAGCAGAGGGTGCCGCTGAACTTCGATGAACAGGAGAAGATCCAGGCCGATCTGCTGGATGAGGTTTTTGGCCTTGGCCCCCTGGAGCCGCTGCTCAGGGACCCGAAGATCTCCGATATCCTGGTCAACGACAAGGACCATGTCTTCGTGGAAAAGGGCGGCATCCTGCAACGGGTCGATACGACCTTTCGCGACGATCGCCACCTGTTGCAGATCATCGACCGCATCGTTTCGCAGGGTGGGCCGCAGAGTGGACGAGTCCTCGCCCATGGTGGATGCGCGTTTGCCCGACGGTTCGCGCGTCAACGCCATCATTCCGCCTCTGGCGCTGGACGGACCATCTATGTCCATCCGCCGCTTTGGCACCGGACCCCTGGCCGCCAACCAATTGGTGGTGTTGAAGAGCATCTCCCCGGAGATGATGGAGGTGCTTTCCAGCGCCGTTCGTGCCCGCATCAGCATCCTGATCTCCGGCGGCACCGGCTCCGGCAAGACCACCTTCCTGAACATCCTGTCGCAGTACATTCCGCGCAACGAGCGGCTGGTCACCATTGAAGACGCAGCCGAACTCAGGCTGGCGCAGGAAAACATCGTCCGCCTTGAGACCCGGCCCCCCAACATCGAAGGGCAGGGAGCGATCAAGCAGCGTCAATTGCTGATCAACTGCCTCCGTATGCGTCCGGACCGCATTATTATTGGCGAAATACGCGGAGAAGAAGCCTTTGACATGTTGCAGGCGATGAACACCGGTCACGAAGGATCGATGACCACCATCCACGCCAACACGCCGCGCGACGCGATCTCCCGCCTTGAGTCCATGGTGGCCATGGGCAATATGAATCTGCCCGAGAAATCCGTTCGCCAGCAGATTGCCTCGGCCATTACTATCGTTGTTCAGGCCAGCCGCATGAGCGACGGCACGCGCAAGATCACCAGTATCTCCGAAATCACCGGCATGGAAGAGAACGTAATCAGCATGCAGGAGATCTTCAGCTTCACCAAGAAGGGGATCGGACCCGATGGCAAGGTGATCGGCACATTCCAGCCGAGCCATATCCGCCCCAGGTTCCTCGAACGCCTTCGCGTTGCGGGCATTGTCTTGCCGCAGAGCCTGTTCGAGCGGGAAACGCAGGTCAACTAAGATGGGATTGATCATCGGGTTGTTGTTTTTTTCGGGGTGTTCGCGGTGGTGGCTCTGCTGATCACCGCCAGCGGAACCGGGGCCTCTCAGCAGGCCAAGCAGGTTCTGGCTACGCTCGACTCCGCCCTGGCCACAGATACTCCCGAAAATCGCGACCAACTGCTGGACCTGCGCAAGAACGAACGGCTCAGCGGCATCCCCTGGCTGAATCGGAGCTTGCTGAAGTTCGAGCTGGCTCCCAAACTGCACAACTTGCTCCACCAGGCAGATTTGAAGTGGACCGCTGGCGGGATGCTCGCCGGATGCGGTGTTTGCTTTGCGGTCCCTGCCCTGCTGGTCGACATGCGATTCGACTCGCTTCTCCTGGCTGTGTTGCTGGGGCTGCTGACAGGCGCAGCGCCTTTTGGATTTGCCCTCTTTAAACGCAGCAAGCGGTTCAATTCGTTTCAACAGGGGCTGCCTGAAGCGCTTGAGCTGATGGTAGGCGCCCTGCGCGCCGGGCATAGCCTCATTGCGGCCATGGGCCTGGTGGCGCGCGAGTGTCCCGACCCGGTAGGCTGCGAGTTCCGGGCTTGTTTTGAAGAGCAGAATTACGGCCTTGAGTTGAAGGCCGCCATGGACAACATGATTACCAGGGTTCCCTTGCAGGACCTAAGAATTGTCTCCACCGCCATCATGATCCAGAAGGAGAGCGGCGGAAACCTGGCCGAGGTGCTCGACAAGACCTCTCATGTGATTCGCGAGAGGTTCCGGCTGAAACGGCAGGTTGGCGTCTACACGGCGCAAGGACGGCTGACAGGCTGGATTCTCACTCTCCTTCCCATCGGCCTGGGCATCATCTTGTACTTTGCCAATCCGGTCATGATGAGCGTGTTGTGGACGACTCCGCTTGGAATCAAACTCCTCTGGGGCGCAGGCGCCATGCTGGCTGTTGGCGGCTTGATTATTCGCCAAATTGTCAACATGGACGTTTGAAGGGAAATTATGGGATTCGCGATTCTGGTGTTTTGCGCAATTTTTCTGCTGATCGGGAGCGGCGGCCTGCTTCTGTTCTATCGCGAGACCATGCTTCAGCGGATTTCCGAGGTCATCAACCCGCGCCCCAAGCCGAAATCCCTGATGAGCACCATCCAAAAGACAGGCCTCTCGATTGGCGGAGTGGTGGAGCACTTCGAACACGTGCTGCCGAAGAGCCAGGCGGAGGTCTCCGTTATTTTGCAGCGGCTGATTCGCGCCGGCTATCGCGACGAGTCCGCGGTCAAGCTCTTCTATGGCTGCAAGGTGCTGGTTCCCCTGCTCCTTTGCGTGCTGGTCGGGGTATCCGGGGTTGCGGATTTCAGCCCTCTGTTCATCTATATTGGCGCCCTCGGGTTTGGATTCCTGGTGCCGGACTTCTGGCTGGGAAGGCAGATTTCCAATCGTCAGAAGGCGCTCCGGCGCGGCCTGCCGGATGTGCTCGATCTTCTGGTCATCTGCATCGAGGCCGGTCTCAGTCTGGACCAGGCAACGGCACGCACGGCCGAGGAATTGCGCCAGGCGCAACCGGAACTTTGCGACGAACTCCGCGTTGTTGTGCTGGAGCAACGCGCCGGGCGGGCTCGCTCCGAGAGCTGGAAGCATCTGGCCGAACGCACCGACGTGGACAGCGTCCGCAACCTGGTATCTATGCTGGTTCAGTCCGAGCAGTTTGGTACCAGTATTGCCAAGACTTTACGCACGCATTCAGATACGCTCAGAACCCAGCGGGTGCAGGCGGTGGAGGAAATGGCGGCAAAGACCACAATCAAACTGGTCTTCCCCCTGGTGTTATTCATTTTTCCTTCGCTTTTTCTGGTCACCCTGGGTCCTGCGGTCATTTCTATGATCGAATCGATGAAGCTGCTCAACCAATAAGGAAGGAGGAAGCTCTGTGGACAGTGTCATGATTATCCGGATTGTTGCCGGCGTTCTGTTTGTCGCCGTGCTAGTACTTCTCATTCAGCGCCGCCGCACGCGGGTCAAGTAAGGCGGAAGGCGTTTGAACTCCAGCGGCGCACTGTGCAATTGCTCGGGCTCCGCTGTGCCGCTCTCCTTCCTTATGGCCGGGGAGCACTTTGAAACGGACTGTTGAAAGAAAGAGGAGTGGTTATGGACAGTGTCATGATTATCCGGATTGTTGCCGGCGTCTTGTTTGTCGCCGTGCTGGTACTTCTCATTCAGCGCCGCCGCACGCGGGTCAAGTAGGGCGGAAGGCTCTTTGAACTTCAGCGGCGTCCCGGCATGAGCTCGAGCACCGCTGTTGGGCTCCCCCACATCGCTGGCTGGGGACCTCGCTGCTTCGGCGGCGGGCGCCACCCCGGTTTCCATCGGGCAGGGAAGCGCATTTTGAAGCAAGCAGTTGAAAGAAAGAGGAATGGATATGGACAGTGTCATGATTATCCGGATCGTCGCCGGCGTTCTGTTTGTGGCCGTGCTGGTACTTCTCATTCAGCGCCGCCGCACGCGGGTCAAGTAGAGCGGGTTGCAAGCCAGGCCCTGGCGGCTTGGCGAAGCTTCGCGCCTCGGTTGGCCGAGGCGAAACATGGTTGGCTTGGGCCCTCGCCGCATGGCGGCGAGGGGCTCCATACCCTGCTCTGGGAGCGGGAGTTGGGAAGTGTACTCTCTGGCAGCCTTCCGCCAGACAGAACACAGGAATTGCGCCGGATCATGCGAGGCCCGTACCGCATCTGGCGGCAGCAAAGCCGGAACTGGGTAAATGCAATGGACGGGAGAGATTGAAATGGCGACAGGAACACTGGATCGTTACGCGGTTGGGGGATACTCGTCGGGAGGAGGGGGCTACATGGAAACCAGGAAACATTGCGCATACAACCAGACCCGCGAATGTTTTCTCGGCTTGGAAGTTGCAGAAGCCGATATCCAGTACGCAAGCCTCGACGATTTGATCGCCACGCTTGCCCTCAAATCGGGCGAAGGGTTGTGGATCGTGCCCTTCAAGGAGATTCCCGCGACGGGCATCGGCATCCCGCTCGATCTGATCTATCTCGACGAAGATTGCAGAGTCATTGATGTAGTGGAGTCCTTCCTCACTCTGCGCGAAACACCCTCGGCGCGCCATGCAGCGAGCGTCCTGGCCCTGCCCACCCACACGATCTATTCGTCTCAGACACAGCCGGGCGATCAACTGGTCATCTGCGTGGCCGAGGAGATGGAGCGCCGGCTGGAACATCTGAATAACGCGAGCAATCACGGCGGCGCAGTGCAAAGCGCCGTTCTTTTGAGGGAAGAGCCGTTGTGGAGCGGCGGTCCCGGCGTGCTGGAACTGGGAGATCGCTCCAAGGAGAAGGAGGAGCGCCCCGCCTCGCAGCAGCCGCATGAGATGAGTCTGGTAGAGCCGGGAAAAAGGGACTTCAGGCCGCCCAAGAGCTGGCTCCAGAGGTGGTGGTCACCCGATCCGAGAAGAGCTCCCAGAGAGCCGGCCAAAGGGCTGGCCGCCTATTACTGGACCGGAGCGCCCCCCGCGGCGCACAGCATTCGCGACATCAGTTCGACGGGGTTGTATGTGGTCACCGAGGAACGCTGGTATCCAGGCACCCTGGTTCTGATGACCCTGCAAAGGACAGACGGCGGCGAAGAAAGCTCCGAGCGCTCCATCCAGGTGCACTCCAGGGCTGTCCGTTGGGGAAACGACGGCGTGGGCCTGCAGTTTGTTCTCCCGGATTCCCAGGATGCGCGCAATGGGCAGAAGCTGTTGGTTGACGCGGTGGACCGCAAGGAACTGGAGAGGTTCCTGCAGGACCTGAAGAAGCGAAAAGGATAACCGGAGCGGTTTTTCCATTCCGCGCCTACAACTTTAGCGGTAGATGCCCTTGTTGAACCGGGATGGAATGCCGATAGTTCCGAGAGGAAGCAGAAAATGAAACTCCCCCATAGCCTGCGCGAAGCAAGAGGAGGGCGGATGCGCGCCTTACATGGCCCTACGTCTTCGAAGCGAACGCGCGCCGGCCGGGGATTCCTGGCCCTCTTGCGGCGTGGAGAAGAGGGCGGCGCGCTGGTGGAGATGGCCGTGGTGCTGCCCATCTTTCTCACCGTCCTGACGGGCATCTTCACCGCAGGAACCGCCATGAACAACTTTCAGATGTTGACCAATGCCGTCAACGTGGGGGGGACGCAGCTTCAGCAGATTCGCAACATGACCGCTGCCTCCGATCCCTGCGCTTCTGTCGGCAGCGCCGTGTCCAGTGCCGCGCCCTATCTCACAGCTTCGGGGACCAACGGTATCCAGTTGACGGTAACGCTGGATAACGGCAATTACACGCAGGGTCCCGCCGCAGCCTCGACCATTTCGTGCACGGGCGTGTCGGCCTATCTGTTGCAAGCTACAAGCGCGTCGGTGACAGCTTCCTATCCCTGCAACCTGACAATCTACGGAGTCAACTATGCGCCTAGCTGCAAGCTGCACGCATCCGTAACGGAGCTAATGCAATGAAGAACGGTGAATCCAATCCAAGGAGCATGAATCGGGAGTCTTTCCTCCGCAGGGCGCTCAAAGACGAGCGCGGGCAAGTGATCACGTGGGCCTCGGTGACCATGATGACGGCCGTGCTGGGAATGGCCGGTTTGTCGATTGACGTGAGCCACGCCTATGCCATTCGCAACCAGCTTCAGTCGGCGGCGAATGCAGCGGCGATGGCCGGAGCGCAGGCCCTGCCCCAGACCTCCGCCTCCACCCAGTCGGGAACCTACAGCGCCTCATCGGGCGACAAGAACCTCTACTCCAGCCTGGGCAGCGTCACCACCACCACTTCGCTGGTCTGCCTGTCGGCCTTGCAAGGCCTGGGCGGCGGATGCAATGCGCCGGCAAACGCCAATGCCGTGCGGGTGAAGGAGAGTGTAGCGGTCCCGACGTATTTCATGAAGCTGTTCGGTGTCGCCAATCTCCAGGTTTCTGCCGTGGCTACGGCGGCCGCCAAGGGCGCGGTCTCTACGCCCCACAATATTGCAATCATTGTCGATACGACGCTCTCAATGGACAGCGCCGACACCAGTTGCGGCGGCATCACGCAGATGGCCTGCGCGCTGCAAGGCGTGCAGAAGCTGCTCAACGGTCTGGCGCCTTGCGGCCCCCTGGGCACGTCGCCCTGCGCAACGGCCGGAACCGGCTTCGATAAAGTTGCCCTGTTCACCTTTCCCAACGTCACCGTGGGCACGGCCTCCATCGATTCCAGTTGCACCACGGCTATGCCAGCCAGTCAAGGGTCTGGGAGCAGCAAGACGACCTACAACTACAGCTCTTCTTTTGGCTACTACAGCATGCAGGCCCAGACCCCCTGGGGAGGAGTCCCAACCGCTGCCGGGTACACGTACCCGACTGTGGGGGCAACCAGCTACGCGCCTTCGGGGTCAAGCACGCCGACTTACCAGATCACGTCCTTCCTGAGCGATTACCAAAGCTCGTATACGCCTCCCAATTCCCCGCTGAACACCAGCTCAATCATCGTGAAGGCGGCCGGCGGCTTGAGTGGATGCGGCGGCATGACGCCCCCAAATTATGACGGAAACTACGGCACCTATTACGCGGGCGTGATCTATGCGGCGCAGGCTGCCCTCGTTGCCCAGAAAGCGCTCAACTCCGCCTCGCAGAACGTGATCATCCTGCTCAGCGATGGCGACTCAACAGCGCCCAGCCCCTCGAACAGCCCCAATTCCTCCTATCCCGCCATGCCTTCGCCGGCCGGCAGCAGCGGAACATATCCTTCGTATTCCAAGGAGTGTGCGCAAGCCGTGACAGCCGCTCAGTACGCGTCCGCTCAAGGCACTCTGGTCTATTCGGTGGCTTACGGCTCCGAGTCGACTGGATGCAGTTCGGACAGTGGCACTTGGACGCCGTGCAGCACAATGGCGGCGATTGCCCAGCCCGCCACGAACTACTTCTCCGACGTCGCGGTTGCAGGGTCCGATCCAGGCTGCACTTCAAGCTGGCGCGCAGTCTCGACCCTGAACCAGATCTTCACCGAGATCGCTTCGGATTTGACCTCGGTGCGGTTGATCCCCAACAGCACTACATAGGCGCCTGGGACACAGGCGCCTGACTACAGCGGTTCCACAATTGCTCTATCCCGAATCCACCGCTATCAAGTGGCATTTTTCTCAAGAAAATGCCACCTTGCACGATGCCTGAAAGGGCATGTGAATTGTGAAACCGATCTAAGATCGAAGGTCCGCTTTCCGGCTGATTGGTCCCCTTGGACGAGTTGGAAGACGGACCTTCTTTATTGCTGCACCTCGGGAATGACCAGCAGAATTTCGACGGTCACGGCCTGCCCATTCTGCATGGCCGGCCGAAACTGCCACTGCTGCAACGCGCTCAGCACAAACTGCGTTTGCGTGAACTCCGGAGGGAAAGCGACGGAGAGGGCCTCGAAACGCCCGGCTTGATTCACATAGCCATGCACCATGAGGGCGTCGGCATTGATTTCGCCGGGGGGAATGTTGGGCCGGACGATGTTGTAGGGCCAGGGGGCATCGATGCGGTCGATGTTGCCCGCCGCCGCTGCCTCGGCGGAGCGCGGCAGCGAATACTGCATGATCCAGCTTTTGCTCAGCCCCACATGCAGATAGACCGTATAGGCCATCCGACCGGTCCATAGCTCGGCTGTCTCAGGATATTTCTCTTCCAGCGAGGAGCCCACCACCACCGCGCCGAACTGCCCATCCTTGGGCAGGGAGATGTGAGCGGTTCCAGAGTCGCTCCCTGAGCTGGAGCCGGATCCAGCGTGGGCTGCAGCGCTCTTCGCTTCGGCTGGCTGGTTAGTAGCTGCGGCGGGCTTGTCTGCCGGGCCGGCCGGCTTGCTGCTTGCACTGCCGGCTCCTGCTCCTGTGCTTGTTCCGCCCGTTCCGCCTGAGCCATTGCCGTTCCCGTCCGCGGTATGGTCGTCCGTCCGGCTATGCGTCAGCGCCCCTGTCCGGTTAGCGGCCGCAGTCTCGTTCACCGGGGCCAGCGCCACTGTTCCTTCGGGCATTTGCAGATCGGAAAGCGACAGAATTGCGGCGGGCGTGGGCTCCGCATTGGATTCCGAGGTCGTTTCCGGAGGAAACTGAAGCGTATCCGGTCCGTGAACGATCAGCGGCGAGGTGGTGCTGGGCTGAATCTCCGGGGTCTGGGCAGCCAGATCCTTTGAGGAGATGCCCAGGTCGGCGAGATTCATCTCTTCGTTGGGAGGCTCCAGCGAGGGCTGCACTTCAGAGGCCGTGGGTTTTTGCGGCTGGGGCGGGACAACGGCCTTGGCCAGTGTCTTCTCCGGGGTCCATACCGCGACAGTGGGAACCGGAGTCTCCTGGGGCTGAGTGAGGTGGAAGGGAAGATTGGGCTGCACCAGCGTCTGCGGGCCGGGCGTCAACTGCGGAATCTTCTGCTCTGCCACAGGTTGCGATGCCGGCTTGCCGCCCGGCGGAGACGCATGGGCCGTGTTCTGTGGGCCAGGGTATCCGACCTGGTTCGCGGCGGAGTCCTGCGCCTTCGGCTGCGGTCGGTGCAGGTCAAGGTGGCGCACTGTGTACCGCTCGGTGCGGGAGGGGTCCTTGATTGCGGGGGAGTGGATGACCACATAGGAGATCAATCCGATAACGACGCCGTGCAGCAGGATCGAGACCACAAAGGAAGTGGGCCTCTGAGGGGGTTCCCGTCGCTCCGTGAACAGCGTGATCGTTCGGGAAGACCTCATGACCGGATGGATATCCTCCCTTGCGCCGTCTGGTCCATCTTGACTGCGGGAGGGCGCATGGAAGCGTTCCTCCGCCGATCAAACGCTGTGGGGCGTTCATGCCCTCGTTACAGCGGTTCCACAATTGCTGTACCCCGAACCCACTTTGCACGATGCCGGAAAGGGCACGCGAATTGTGGAACCGCTCCAATGCCCTGAGTCCATAGTTCGCTAGACAACTTCACTGTCATTCTGAGTGAACGGGGCCCCGAACGTATCTCAGTTCGGGGGTCGTGAGCGAAGAATCTGCTTTTTTCCCGCCCCCGATTTCTGATGGGAATTTCAGACTCAGGACTCTAGAATCCAATTGTAATCTCTTTGAGAATTGCTTCGACGGGCGCCAGACTCATAGCGGTCTTGATACCCTAATGGATAGCAAACAGTCTTCTACACAGTGGACCAGGTTTCGAAGGTATACACTGAACACGCTTTTGAACTTGATTGGCGCGCTGCCAAGTCAACCCAGGGTTCGAAGTGAGAGTGAAACTCGTTTCCACCGACGCAGCACGAGCCACCAGGAACAGAAGGGCGAAACTGGGCGGATAGCCAGTTCAAACGGGCTTCTCGATGAACAGAAGAGTACTAACGATCCTCCTCCTCGCATTCGTTACGGCAAGCGCCTGTTCCTTCATGGTGTACCGCCTGATGAGCAAGAACGTGGCGGCCTCGCGACCGGCAGCGACCACGCGCATCGTTGCGGCGGCTACTGATATCAAGCTTGGCACCATCCTCACAACCTCCCATTTGAAGACCATCGAGATTGCCGGTGCGCTGCCCAAGGGCGCCATTCTCAAGCCGGAAAACGCGGTGGGCCGGGGGGTTCTCTCGGATCTGTACGAGGGGGAGCCGATTATCGAGAACCGGCTGGCTGCTCCCGGCACGGGCGGCGGCCTGGCGTCTACCATTCCCAACGGCATGAGAGCCTGCGCGGTAAAAGTCGATGATGTAGTGGGCGTGGCGGGCTTCGTCACCCCCGGTATGCGCGTGGATGTTCTGATCTCCGGCATTCCTCCCATGACGCCTGGCCAGGTCACCGTTCCCATTACGGTATCCAAGACCATCCTGCAAAACATTCAGGTCTTGTCCGCAGGGACCGATTATCAAAAGGACGCCGACGGAAAGGCCAAGCCGGTGCAGGTGGTGAATCTTCTGGTGACCCCGGAGCAGGCTCAGACGCTGAGCCTGGCTAGCAATCAGGCAAAGATCCAGCTTGTGCTGCGCAACCCGCTGGACACCAAGATCGACAAGATTGCGGGCACGGCGACGAGCAATCTGTTTTCCGGCGACAATGGCATTCCGGCCTACGTGGCGCCGCCGCCCGCGCCCAAGCGGACAGGCCCAAAGCCCGTCACCCATGGCTATTCCATCGAGATCATCAACGGCACCACGAAGAGTCAGGAAAAGGTCGGTTCTCCCGAGGATAAGAAGTGAGAGCAAGAGCTAATATCACCATCGCATGGTTCGGCGCACTCAGCCTGCTGCTTTGTGCCTGGCCCCACCTGCAGGCTCAAACTTCACCGGCTGCTCCTCAACCTGCCGGAGCCAGCGGTCAGGATTCCGCGAATGAACTCTCCGTCGCGGTGGGCAAGACCGTTCTGGTTGACACCGCAAAGCCCATTGCGCGCGTGTCCATCGGCCTGGGAGGCTTTGCCGAAGCGTCCGCCATCAATTCCACTGAGATCATGGTGAATGGCAAGGCGCCTGGAGAAACCAGCCTGATCATCTGGGATACCAAGGGCGGCCGTCAGTTTTTCAACTTGACGGTCCGGGGCAGCGATCTTGTCTCGAACGATCACCTGGACGCCATCCGCCGGGAGATCCGGACGGAACTTCCCGGACAGACAGTCAAGCTCAGCACAGAGAACGGCATCGTTTTTTTGCGCGGCACGGTAAAGGATCTGACCAGCTCCGCGCGTGCGGTTCAAATCGCCTCCACCGCCGGCAAGGTCGTCAACCTGCTCAACGTCGACGTGCCTGCCGCCGATCCGCAGATCCTTCTCAAGGTGCGTTTCGCCGCCGTCGATCGCAGCAAGAGCAAAGCGCTGGGCATCAACTTCTTCAATCTCGGGCAGGGAAACGCAGTCGGCGGCATCACTACCGGACAGTTCTCACCGCCCATGATTTCGGGCAGTTCCGGGGCTACCTCCGGCGCCGTCTCAACCAACGGGTACCAGGCCCTGTTCACCAATGAGTTGAACATCATGGCCTTCTTCCCTGGGTTGAGTGCGGGTGCAGACATCCAGGCTTTGGAGACCAAGGGCGTGGTCGAGGTCCTGGCTGAGCCCAACCTGCTGGCTGCCAACGGCAAGCAGGCCAGCTTTCTTGCCGGTGGAGAATACCCGTATCCCGTTGTGCAGGGCGGCTCGGGCGGCTCGGGAGCGTCGGTCACCATCATGTTCAAGGAGTATGGCGTCCGTCTGAACTTCATCCCTACGATTACGCCACGCGGGACCATCCGCCTTCAGGTCGCTCCCGAAGTCAGCGCGCTGGACTTCTCCAATGCGGTCGAGGTTTCAGGATTCAACGTGCCCGCAATCTCTACCCGCAAGGTGAAGACCGAAGTTGAACTGGCCGACGGTCAGAGCTTTGTCCTCGGCGGGCTTTTGGACAACAGGGAAACAGAGACTTTCCAGAAGATTCCCTTCTTGGGAGACATTCCGGTCTTGGGCAAGTTCTTCCAATCGTGGTCGAAAAACAGAACGAATACCGAGTTGATCGTCATTGTGACGACGGAGATTGTGGCTCCTATTCCAGCCGGTGCACCCTTGCCGGAGCTGAAGTACCCGGCGAAGTTCCTGCCTCCCAACTCTGACATCCCCATGCATACTCCGGATGGAAAAACGGCTGCCAACACTCCGGCGCCTGCTCCGGCTACCATGCCCGTGGAGAAGCTGATCGACAGCATGAAGCCGGAGACGCCGTTGATTGTCGACAGCACCACTGGGGCTTTTGGCTCCTCGTCGACTACCACGACCTCCACCACTCCGGCCCCTTCCGGGCCGCAGTAGCCCCATCCCGGCTGCATCCCAGACGGCCGGGGACGCCAGAGCATGGCTGTTTCCCTATTCCGCGCAGGATGGGGACGGCGGGCACAGGGAAACCTCAGTTCCCGAGCCCCGGCTCTTGAGGACTGACAAAAAGACCGGAGGCAACCGGATGAGCTGGCTCGGCAAGGTACTTCAGGAGGTGCGCGGCTGCTTGGCCGCACGCGCGGCAGCGCCTGCTTCCCGGTTGCACGTTGCAAACCTCACGCGCAACACGGTTCTGGCTACCACAATGGAGCTGGCAGACACGGCTCCCAAGCGCAACAAGGGGCTGCTCGGTCGGCTCGATTTTCCCGCCGGAGAGGGGCTGTGGATCGTCCCCTGCGAGGCCGTTCACACCGTCGGCATGAAGTTCTCCATCGATCTCGTCTACCTGGACCGTCAGAACGGGATCAAAAAGCTCAGGAGCGCGGTGGCTCCGTGGCGCCTATCGGGCTGCCTGTTCGCGCATTCCGTGATGGAGTTGCCCGCGGGGACCATTCGCGCCACACAAACGCAGTTGGGAGACAGGCTCGAATTCTCTTCTGTGCCTTTGCCGCTGAATCAGACGGAAAGGGCATGAAAACCTCGACAAGCACGCAGAGGCGTCCAAGATGACCAAGCCGCGCCAGGACGGCCTGACTCTATTGTTGCTGGGCAGTGTGCTGTTCCTCTGGCTGGGCACGGCCATGGAAAATGCCTCTCCCGACTCGATGCTCGACTTCAAAGCCGTCTTCTACGGCGCGCGATGTCTGATGCACCACAGCGATCCCTACGAAGCCAGTGAAATCCAGCGCGCCTATCAGGCGGATGGGGGCACATTTCCGTTGGACCCGATTCGTTCCCGCCTGGTGCACGAGGCCGTCACGGTGTGCGTGAACCTGCCCACGGCGCTGTTCCTGGTCACGCCTATCGCGCTCCTCTCCTTTGGCGCGGCGCACCTGCTTTGGATGGCTCTGACGCTGGCCAGCCTGATTTTCGCCTCGTTCCTGATGTGGGATCTGGGCGCGGAGTTTGCACCCGTGCTCTCCGGCGGCCTCATTGCCCTGCTGCTCGCCAACAGCGAGATGGTGGTCATGGTCGGCAATACGGCGGGGATCGTCATTGGCCTTTGTGCGGGAGCCGTCTGGTGCTTTCTTCGCCAGCGGTTGGTTCCCGCGGGCGTTGTGCTTCTGGCCCTCAGCCTGGCGGTCAAACCCCACGACGCCGGCCTCGTCTGGCTCTATTTTCTGCTCGCGGGCGGGGTGCACCGCAGACGCGCCCTGCAATCCCTGGCGGTCACCGCAGTGCTGACCTTGCTGGCTGTGCTGTGGACATGGCAGGTTTCGCCCCACTGGATGCAGGAACTGCATGCCAATCTCCAGATGACCTCGGCGCCCGGCGGCCTCAACGATCCGGGAATGGCTGCAAGCGGCGCCCACGCGGTGGGGATGATGATCAACCTGCAATCGGCTCTAAGCGCCTTTTGGAGCGATCCGCGCATCTACAATCCAGCCAGCTACCTGCTCTGCGCTTTGCTGCTCCTGGTGTGGGCATTGGCTAGCCTGCGCTTTCGCTTTACGCCGGCAAGGGCCTACTTGGCGCTGGCGTCGGTTGCGGCTCTTACCCTGTTACCCACCTATCATCGCCCTTACGATGCAAGGCTCCTGTTGCTGGCCGTTCCGGCTTGCGCCATGCTTTGGGCCAGGGGCGGCGCAGTGG
Organism: uncultured Acidobacteriaceae bacterium; assembly: GCA_963839155.1. Classification (GTDB taxonomy): domain Bacteria; phylum Acidobacteriota; class Terriglobia; order Terriglobales; family Acidobacteriaceae; genus Telmatobacter. Next base: position 84,598 of record CAWITY010000009.1, on the reverse strand, counting down.
GGCGGCTCGCGCTCTGGCTGAGCATCGCGGCCATGGTGGCGACAGGTGACCCATGGGCCATTCTGCTGGGCATGTTGGGCAATTCCAGCCCCGCCCTGGGCGGGACGATGGCGCGGCTGCTGACCCCGATCCAGGTCTTTCCCGCGCCGGTGCTTTTGCTGGCAATGGGCGTCTTCTATCTGTGGGTCTATCGGCGGCGCGGCCCGGCCGACGCCAGGGCGGATTCGCTATGAACTGGGCTGGTTGGGGTTCGTGTTCTCACACCCTTTACGCAAGAACAGAGACGCGCCAAGCATGGGGCGCCCAGCATTTGAGGTGGGCAGACCGGTTTACCCCAGAGGCAGCCCGGCGAGGCGGGTCGGGCTGCTCCTAATCGGGAAGTGGAGCGCCAACGGTTTTCCTTGCGGTGGCGCGCGCAACCAGATACCAGGCGAGCCATGCCGGCGCGGTCCAAAGGTGAAAGGCCGAGGGCAACTTGAATCCGCTGGCGGCTTCCACCTCCAACAGTACGCTGGCAAAGGCAAGAACCGCAATCAGGATCCGCGACCGGGTCAGATATACCCCTTGCAGCAGTGCGGGGATCGCCAGGGCTTGGTCGAAGAGCCAGCAGTAGGGCGCCAGGAAAAGAGAAACCAGCATCAGCAGGCTCCCGTCCTTCATCCAATCCCAGCGTTGGCGGCGTGGCCAGAAATACCCCAGGGCCCAGGCGCACCCGATTGCAGAGGGCACGTACTGCAGCCAGGTCGCTTGTGGGTTCACCCAAAGGCGCAGCACAATGCTGAGGCAGGGAATAAACTCCCTCTCGATGCCCGAGGCGCGCATCATCTGGGCGTATTGGGCCCACGCAGCCGGATCGATCACATACACCAGAGCACAACTGGCGGCCAGGGCCAGCGCCGCGCCAGCCAGAATCCTGTAGCTCCTTGAAACCACGATCCACGCCAGCAGCACGATGCCGAAGGGCAGAAACAGGTGAGGCTTGAGGGCGCAGAGCCAAAGAGAAGTGCCGGCCAGAAAGGGGCGGGTGCGATGCAGGCGCAAGAAAAGAACCAGCCCCAGCAGAGCAAACAGTGCGGTTTGTCCGGCGATCAGGCAAACCAGGGCCGGGGCAAACGAGAGCCCGATCCAGTGCAGATAGTTCTTGGGGCTGCCATGCATCTTCCACAGAATCCTGACGGAAATCAGCAGCAAGGCCAGCAGCAGCAGCGACCAGGCGAGCGTGCCGGCCGGCATTCCCATGAACCCCAGCGGCAGCACCATCGGCAGAGCCCAGGGCGGGTTGCGCATGTAGCAGATCACGTACACCGGGGGAAGTCCGGCGCCGCGCTCCAGGCGCGTCATGGCTTCGACGTCGTAGGGATTGGCGTGATGAGCCAACTGCTGGCCGGTGGCCCAATAGACAACGAAATCGCGTCCCCCGGCGATCTGGCCGGAAAAGGGCGAGGCGCAGATAAAGATGGCGGTCAGCACCAGCGCCAACCCGCTCACGATGGCAATGGAAAATTGCAGGAGGTCAGGGGTTGTTTTGGATGCGGGAATCTCTGTCGTGCTCGCCATGAACGATATTTTACTTGTGCTGGAACATGGGGTTTTCACAGAGCCCGCGGGCCGCTGAAGAACGTGCGCACGTAGTCAATTTGGCGGTTTTGACGCCTTGGGGGTTGTTCTTCAGGAGTCCGAGCCGGATTAAGGACTCTTCTGACAGCCCGCCGGGCCTCAAAGGGGCACTTTTTTCGGGGTTCCTTGCGCCGTCCGCCCTTTTCCCGCATCCACGCCAGCCCTTTGGCGAGTTCAAGGCAAAGGGACAGGCTCTTTTGCCTTCCAGGTGGTTTCAGAAGGCCATTTTCGTCCCATCCCACTTTCAGGTCATGTATACGAGGGCGACCTGCGCTCTAAACGGTGTGTACGGGCGTATACACGAGAGGGGGAGATCGTCGATTTTAAAAAACCTAAGTAACTGATTTGTAAGGAATAAGTTGTTTTCTAGAGAATGGCACGCCACATGCTATTAGGAGGGTACCCCGGCCTGAGGCTGGGAAAATTCAACCCACGGAGAGAACACAATGAATACCATGTTTATCAAGCTGATCGTGAAGTTGCAGGACCTGGCGAGCCGCGAAGAGGGACAGGATCTGGTCGAGTATGCTCTGCTCGTTGCTCTTATTTCCACCGCTGCCATCGCCGGCGCCGGCAAGGTTGCCACCGCCATCAACACCATCTTCACCAACATCAGCTCCAGCCTCGCCTAATTCCTGCAAGGGAAGCAGCAAGGCCCGCAAAGTAGTCAAATCGTGCCTCCGTGGGAGAGTTACGCGCACAATACCAGTGCAGAGGCGTGCTCTCCCAGGCAAATGACTAAGAGAAACCCAAAACATGCAAAGGAACTGCCGTATGCGGAATCGACTGCAAAAACTCGTCTTGAGCCTGCGCGCTCTGATCGCCCACGCAGACGGTCAAGACCTGGTTGAGTATGCGATGTTGGTTGCTCTCATTTCAATTGCATCGATCGCCGGCTCACACAAGGTTGCTACCGCCATCACTACTATCTTCACCAATATCAGCACGAGTTTAGCCTGATCCACCGCAACGAAGAACCAAGGGGCCGCGCAAACCACCAATTCGTTCCTTCGACCGAGAGATTCGCACAGGCCAGTGTCGAGAGGTACTCTTTCAGGGAGCGAATCTAGAACACGGATAGCTTGCCAAGGGGCAGTTGGATGCGACCTGGACTTAGGAAACTCGTCGCCAGATTGCATCGCCTGATCGTGCGGGTCGAAGGCCAGGATCTGGTCGAGTATGCACTGGTCATTTCCCTTATTTCCGTCGCGGCGATCGCTAGTTCAGTGAAGGTCGCCAACGCTATCAACGCTCTTTTCAGCGCTATCAACGCCAGCATCACCTGATCCTCGAAACGCAAGTTTCAGCGCCGCTCCACCCATTCTTCGATTCTCCGCGGGGGAGACATGTCCGGCAGCCTGCCTGCCGAACATGCCTCTCCCTCGCACATCCATCCCGGTCCTGGACGGTAATCATGCAGTTCTTGATCGCCAATCCGCGCTCGCGTCAGGCAAGCAACCTGCCCAGGCCGCATCGCAGGCTCTGCGAGGGCGCTCGCGCCACCGGGGCATAGAACCGATATGCTCCTCGCTGAAGTTCCAAATCGCGATATCACCCCTGCGCTGATCGAAGGCTGCCTCACCGCCCTTCTGGCCGTCACGGCTTTCATCTGCCCCCGGCTGGGCTCTGCGCAGTTTTCGCGCATCGAGCGGAGTTTTGCGCGTTTTGCGCGAAGAAAGGGGCTGGCGGTCGCGGCCGTGGGCATCTCCACGCTGTTGCTGCGCCTTGCCATCCTCCCCATCTGCCCGGTTCCCCTGCCCTTTGTCCCCGACGATTTCAGTTTCCTGCTGGCATCGGATACCTTTGCGCACGGGCGCTTGACCAATCCGACTCCCGCGATGTGGATGCATTTCGAGAGCCTCCACATCACCATGCAGCCGTCGTACATGTCGATGTATTTTCCCGCGCAGGGACTGGTGATGGCGGCCGGTCAGGTAGTGTTCGGCAATCCCTGGTGGTGCCTGCTGATCGTCAGCGCGCTGATGTGCGCGGCCATCTGCTGGATGCTGCAGGCGTGGTTGCCGCCCAGTTGGGCGCTGCTCGGTGGCATTCTGGCAGTCCTGCGCCTGGGCGTGTTCAGTTACTGGATCAACACCTATACCGGCGCCGGTCTGATCTCCGCTCTTGGTGGTGCGCTGGTGCTGGGCGCCTTTCCGCGATTGATCAAGACGGCGAAAGCCCGCTACGGCATCTTGCTGGCTCTGGGCATTGTTCCCTTGGCGCTCAATCGCCCCTACGAAAGCATGTTGCTTTGCCTGCCCGTGGCCGTGGTTCTGGGCCGTTGGGCGCTCTTCGGGAAAAACCGGCCAGCCCCGTGGATCCTGGTAAAGCGAGCCGCCTTGCCTCTGGCGCTGCTGGTGGCTGCCGCCGCGTGGCTGGGTTACTACGACTATCGCGCATTCGGCAACCCGACGACACTGCCTTACACCGTCGATCGCGCCACGTATGCCATGGCGCCCTATTTTGTGTGGCAGCCTCTGCGACCCAAGCCCGTCTACCGGCACGATGTTCTTCGCACTTTCTATTCGGACCTCTCGCAGGGAGAGCTGATTTTTTACACCAGGCTTCACGCGCCCTATGGCTTCATCCCGGAGACTTTGAGAAAGGCCTGGTCCGGGATGCTGTTTTATTCCGGCGCCGCGCTGCTTCTTCCGCTGTTCATGCTTCGCCGCGTCTTAATGGATCGGCGTACACGCTTCCTGGTTGTCTGTGTACTGGTTCTGATGGCCGGCATGGTGATCGAAATCTACCTGATTCCCCACTATCTGGCCCCGTTCACGGCGGCGTTTTATGCCCTCGGTCTGCAAGCCATGCGGCACCTCCGCGTGTGGAACTTCGAGGGCAAACCGGTGGGCGCGATGCTGGTGCGGCTGATGGTGACTCTCTGTCTGCTGGCGCCTGCGCTGCGGTTGGGCGCTCAGCCCCTCCACCTCACGCTCGGGGAATGGCCACCGTCCAATTGGAGCCTGGTGTGGTACGGCCCGGATCATTTCGGCACCGAGCGGGCGGGCATTGTGTCCAAGTTGGAGCAGCTTCCTGGAAAGCAACTGGTGATCGTGCGTTATTCTTCGCACCACAACCCCCTCGACGAATGGGTTTACAATCTTGCCGACATCGATGGCTCCAAAGTAGTATGGGCAAGGGAGATGAATGCCGCCGACAACCTGGAGTTGATCCACTACTACCATGACCGCCAGGTCTGGCTGGTAGAGCCGGATGCGCTGACGCCTATGTTCGCTCCCTATCCCGTGCCAGGTCAGCCCGCCGTTGCCTCGCATTGAGCCGAATGCCACATGCGGGCATGGAATAAGGAATTTCAGGAGCTGAAACCATGATCAATGGAAAGAAAATTGCGGTTGTGATGCCGGCCTACAATGCCGAGAAGACTCTTGAAATGACCGTGCGGGAGTTATCCGACGTGGTGGATATCAAGATTCTCGTGGACGATTCCAGCAAGGACCAGACCGCGCTGTTATCAAAGAAACTCGGCGTGCTGACCTTTGTCCACGACGCCAACTACGGGTATGGGCGCAATCAGCAGACCTGTTACACCGAGGCCCTGGCCGCCGGTGCGGATATCGTCGTCATGGTCCATCCCGACTATCAGTACACCCCGTCCCTGGTTCCGGCGATGGCGGGCATGGTGGCGAGCGGAGTGTATGACATGGTCCTGGGTTCGCGCATCCTGGGAACAGGAGCACTGAAGGGCGGAATGCCATTTTATAAATACGTCGCCAACCGCATGCTTACCGCATTTCAGAACCTGTTTCTGGGAGTCAAGCTTTCGGAATACCACACCGGCTTCAGGGCCTTCTCACGGGAGTTGCTAGAGGCTCTTCCGCTGCTTGAAAACTCCGACGATTTTGTCTTCGACAATCAGATGATCGCCCAGGCCGTGATGTTCGGCTTCCGCATTGGAGAGATTTCCTGCCCGACGAAGTATTTTGAAGAAGCCTCCTCCATCAACTTCAAGCGCAGCGTGGAGTATGGACTGGGCGTGCTGGGAACGACCGCCGGATTTGTCGCCCATAAGTTGAAACTCAGCCGCGCGCCAAGATATGCCGTGTCCGGTAGGAAGTTAGCCAAGGACTATTACTCCCAGGTACAAGATAGCTAACATTTACCCGCACCGTCCTAGAGCTCCAACCCCATGAGAGGCGAACTGTTCGGCATGATCGTATCCACCGGTCCAGACCATATCGCCTCGGTCGTGGGATGCGAAGCCATTCTTACGGCCATTGCTGTGGCATGGGCCTGTGCATGGCCCCAGTCAGGTTCCGCTCTCTTTTGTCGAGTGGAGCGGGCATTCGGAGAACTCGCTCGGCGGAGGGCCCTTGCCGTTGCGGCGGTTGGCCTGACCGAAATGCTGCTGCGTCTGGCCCTGCTTCCTCTGTGCCCCGTGCCCCAGCCATTCACCCCCGATGACTTCAGCTTCCTGCTCAGCGGCGACACCTTCGCTTCTGGCAGACTGGCCAACCCCACGCCCGCGATGTGGATGCACTTCGAAACCATCCACGTCTCGATGCGGCCAACGTATATGTCTATGTATTTTCCCGCGCAGGGTCTTGTTCTGGCCGCGGGAAAGGTCCTCTTCGGGCACCCGTGGTTTGGGCTCCTTTGCGTCAACGCGCTCTTCTGCGCCGCCCTCTGCTGGGCGCTGCAGGCGTGGCTGCCGCCGGGCTGGGCTTTGCTGGGAAGCTTGCTGGCAGTTCTGCGCATCGGGCTCTTCAGCTACTGGATCAATACCTACACCGGAGGGGCTGCGATTGCTGCTTTGGGCGGAGCCCTGGTTCTGGGCGCATTGCCCCGGCTGCTGCGCCACGCCCGCCTGCGCGACGGTTGTCTGCTGGCGTTGGGCGTTGTGGTCTTATTTATGAGCCGTCCCTATGAAGGGCTCCTGCTCTGCCTTCCCGTGGCGTTCGTTCTGGGTCGCTGGATTCTCTTCGGAAGGAACCGGCCAGCGCCTGCTGTCCTGTTGCGCCGCGCAGCCTTGCCGCTGGCAGTCCTGCTGGCAGGCGCCGCATGGATGGCCGATTACGATTTCCATGCCTTTGGGCATCCTCTGACTCTGCCGTACACTGTCAATCGCGCCACCTATGCCGTGGCTCCGTATTGGATATGGCAAGCGCAGCGGCCCGAGCCGGCCTACCGTCATCCGGTGATGCGCGACTTCTATATCGAGCAGGAACTTCCTGTCGTGACCAAATTCCACACCCTTTTGGGAGGGGTCGCGCAAACCATTTTCAAGCCGATCAACACGCTGAAGTTCTTTGCGGGCATCGCGCTGTTCCCGCCCCTGATCATGCTGCGCCGCGTGCTCCACGACCGCCGGACCCGCTTGCTTGTCCTGTGCGTGTGCGTGTTGATGGCGGGGATGTTTGTTGAGGTGGTCCTGCTGCCTCACTATCTCGCGCCGTTTACGGTGGCCTTTTACGCCATTGGCTTGCAGTGCATGCGCCACCTGCGCCTCTGGGCGCCAGCAGGAAAGCCGATTGGCAGGGGGCTGGTGCGCGCTTTGGTCGTGACATGCATCGCCATGGCGGCGCTTCGAGCCTGGGCTGCGCCCCTCCATTTGAGCCTTGAAAACTGGCCGCCCTCGGCGTGGACAGCCAACTGGTGCGGCCCAGGAGAACTGGGCGCGCCGCGCGCTCGAGTCCTCGCCGCACTGGAACGCCAGCCGGGAAAGCAGTTGGCGATTGTGCGCTACACCACAGACCACGATCCCGTGTGGGAGTGGGTCTACAACGCAGCGGATATCGACCATGCCAAGGTCATCTGGGCGCGCGAGATGGACACGGCCAAGAACCTGGAACTGGCTCACTATTACAAGGACCGCACGGTCTGGCTGGTGCAGCCGGATTCGCAGCCCGCCGTTCTCTCTGCTTATCCATTGCCCGCGACGCTGGCAACGGCGCAAGAATCCGCTGCGGGAAAGCCCTGATGCCAAGCACGCCTGAGATCGGCCTCGCCCCCACAAAGCGCATCCCCACCCTCGACGGCTGGCGCGGCGTCGCGATCCTTCTGGTTCTCTTCGACCACATCCAGAACTCGCTGCTCGGCCGCTATGCCGCCCCCTGGACGCAGACCGGGCAGCATGGCGTGACCATTTTTTTCGTCCTCAGCGGATTTCTGATTACTTCAAAGCTACTGGAAGGTCCGATTGACTTGAAGCGCTTTTTTATCCGGCGTTTCTTCCGGCTGATGCCGGCTGCGTGGACGTACCTTGCGGTGCTTGTCCTGCTTGCGCAGTTGATGCATGCGCGGCTCACTTCGCTGGCGGAGGTCGCCTCCTGCCTGTTCTTTTATCGCAACTTCATCGGCACCGGGGGTGGAGGATCGATGGCCGGCCACTTCTGGTCGCTCTCGCTGGAGGAGCAGTTCTACCTGGTGTGGCCCTGCCTTTTGCTCCTGGCCGGCTGGCGGCGTTGCCGATGGATCGCTCTTTTTGCCGCGCTGGGGTGCGCCGGCTACCGGTGGCTTTTCTGGGCAAAATACAACCAGAACCTGCTCAACACGCAGAGCCAGGTGCGCGCGGATGCTCTGCTGGTGGGGTGCCTGCTTGCGCTGTTTCTGGCCGATGAGCGGTTACGTGCCGGCATCGTACGCTGGTCAAAGCTGGGCGCGCTCCCGGCCTTGGCTGTATTTCTCTTCTCGATTGCCCGCTACCACTGGCTGGCGCCCCTCTCGGAGTCCGTTTCAATCGCCGTGCTGATTGCGGCTACCTCGCTTCACCCCGCCGTGAAGTGGGCACGCCCGCTTTCATTTCACTTGCTGGCATGGCTCGGCACTGTCTCATACAGCGTTTATGTCTGGCAGGAGCTCTTCATGGCCTTTCGCAGCCCCTGGGCACTCTGCGTGCTCATGCCAGCCTTTGCGCTGGGGAGTTACTACTTCATCGAACGCCCGGCCACGCGCTATGGCCACCGGCTGACAAAGGCTCCCACGCCATAGCGGCGGAAGCGGAACCGGCAACCAATTCCCAATCTCTGACCCAACGCACAACTAGGTGCTTTTTTGTGGATCGTGCAGGCGGTCATTCTGTTGGTCTCCCACCCATTCCGCAGGAAAGCGCGGAATGGATGGGGTACAGAAGTCGATGGCAAAAGCAGAATGCTCTAAAACACTTCAGAGCGAATGCCTGCAGGCTGGGGAGCATGTTTCAGCAGGCCCAGTTCGCCGGCCAGCCGCTCCAACCGCGCGCGAGTGGCCGCCGTGGGAGGAACCAGCGGCAGGCGAACATGGTCAGAGCAGCGGCCCATCAGGTTGAGCACGGTCTTCACCGGACTGGGATTCGACTCCCAGAAATTGGCGTCGAGCAGGCGGCCGTAGCGGCGCTCCAACTCGCGTGCTTCGCCCCAGTTGTTGTTCAAGGCGGCGCGCACCATGCGGCCCATCTCTGCAGGAACCTCGTTGGCGGCCACGCTGATCAGTCCATGAGCGCCCACTCCAATGGCAGCCAGGCCCATGTTGTCGTCGCCAGAAAAGATCTTGAAGCCGCGCGGAAGGGTATGGGCAAGCTGAGAAATCTGGGGCAACTTGCCGCTGGCTTCCTTGATTGCCTGGATGTTGCTTGCGGCGGCTGCCAAGCGGACCACCGTCTCCGGCTCAAGGTTGGCCGCCGTGCGTCCCGGCACGTTGTAGAGCGCCACCGGCAGCGGGTCAACCGCCTTGGCCAGCGCCAGAAAGTGCTGGAACTGCCCCTCCTGCGAGGGCTTGTTGTAATAGGGGTTGGCGGAAAGCACCGCGCTGAGCCCATGCACCTGGCGCAGTTGCCCGGCCAGGCGCAACAGCGTCCGGGTGGAGTTGTGCGTGCAGCCGGCCCAAACGGGAACCCGTCCTGCCGCCGCCTCCACCACAATGCGCACCGCCGTCAGCCACTCCTCTTCGTCCAGCGTGGCTGCTTCGCCGGTCGACCCGCAGGCCACCAGGAAGTCGATGCCAGACTCGATCTGCCAGTTCACCAGCGCCCAGAGCGCCGCCTCATCCATCGCCCCGTCCGCCCGAAAAGGCGTAACGATCGCCGTGCCGCATCCAATGGTTTCCATGACAAGTGAAATTATACCGGCGGGGAGGCGATTCGGTTGCCTCGGCATGAAACTGCCGCGCGCCGCTACACTGGATTCTGCCGCGCAGGGTGTTGAACCGGACCGAAATCAGGGGACAAACGGTTGGCGCACGATGCCGGACATGGCGTGGGTGCTCTGCCGCGCGAGCGCAGCCACGGAGAAATCATGAAAATGTCGAACCAGGTGGCCGCAAAACAAATCGCTCTGCTGTCCGTAGCCGTTTGGGTCATTGGGATCTCAATCGGCAGCGCGCAGACGCCCGCAGCCACCCCGGCAATGGGCAGCGCCGTGCCGGCTGCGCAAGGGGAAGTGTGGAAGTTCGACCAGATTGAGGCCATCGGTGGCCACCCGACCCAGATTCTCGGCCATCCCCACGTGATCGACTCGCCCTACGGCAAGGCTGTTGAGTTCAACGGGGCCGACGATGCGCTATACGTGGGGGTCCATCCCCTGGCCGGGGTTTCGACCTACACCTGGGAGGTGATCTTCCGGCCCGACGCGGACGGCGCGCAGGCGCAGCGCTTCTTTCACTTGCAGGAGCAGGACCCGGCTACCGGCCAGGACACTGACAACCGCATGCTCTTTGAGATTCGCATCGTGGACGGGCAATGGTGCCTGGACAGCTTTGCCACCACGAATGGCCAACACAGGACCCTGCTGAACTGCAAGCTGCTTCACCCGCTGGGCAAGTGGTATCGCGTGACAGCGGTATACGACGGCAAGGAACTGCGCAATTATGTCGGCGACGAGTTGCAGGATTCCGGTTCTCTGACTCTAGCTCCGCAAGGCGCGGGCCACTCCTCCATCGGCACGCGCATCAACCGGACCTTCTACTTCAAAGGCGCAATCCTGATGGCGCGGATGGTGCCGCGGGTTCTGCCGCCAGAGCAGTTCCTGAAGATGCCGCCGGAGCGGTGAGGCAACTGGGCTGACCGAGCCCGGGAAGCCGAGCATGCATCGCAGGAAGTTGCTGGCTCCTTTTAAGAGCGCCTTCGCAGAAATGAGGGAATGTCTAGCGCGCCCTGAGCGACGCCAACGATTTCGACTCGTTCGTTGTGTAAGCGGTAGATGATCAGGTAAGCGCCAACAGGCCAGAAGCGAACAGGGTATGTGGTGAGGTCTTCCCGTTTATGGCCGATTCCAGGATTGCAGGCGATGGTGTCGAAGGCATCGAAGAGCTTACCGATCCAGCGGTCGGCGGCGTCTATGTTGTCTCGGGCGATGTAACCCCATATTTCGTCCAAGTCCGACTCGGCCCCGGAACTGAGAACGTACTGCTTCATGCGCTGAGCTTTCTCCGTTCGCGAGATTTCTGCTCGATGCGCTTCCGCGCCGTTTCCGGCTTGACGTACTCGCCACGATCTAGAGAAGCAAGCCTTGCTCCAAGTTCCTGGTTGAAGGCGGCAATCTGCGCGCTACGTGCCCGGTCGTGTTCTTCTAGGAGCCGAAGTGCCTCGCGGACGACCTCGCTGGCGGATGTATAGCGGCCTGACTCGACCTTTCCGGCGACGAACTTGTCCAATTCGGGGGTCAGCGAAACATTCATGGGGAAAGCCTCCTGCCTTGAATGTTGATCCAGATAACAGGGTTTGTCAATATTTGTTATTTTCGATCTTGCGGCAGCCGATGCTGGAACAAAGGCGGCCCAAGCGGTGTCTACTGAATCATGATCTCCCGATTGCGTTGGGGTAGAGTGCTACGCGGCTTTGCCGTTGCGGTTCTGGTGCTGGTTGCTGGGTTGGCGGCCTTTGTGCAGATTCAGCAGCACATCTTGCGCTGGCGCGCGGAGCGGCTGCTCGCGGATATTCGCGAAATCCAGATGGGCAAAAGCACCTGGGCCGACGCGCAGAGGCTGATGGTGAAGTGGGGAGCATGGGGAAGCTATACAGGAGCATGCTCGTCCCAACGCTGCAATTATCGGGTGACGATGCAAGACCCATTTCGTGGAATGCAAGCCTATGTTTATGATGAGCAGGGCTTCAGGATCCTGCGGGACCAACGACGCTGCTGCGGATGGTTTAAGCCGATATACCACCTGTTGGGCGGGAGATTCGCAGTAGTAATTGGTTTGATCCAGGTGAGGAATGGGATCATCTGGACAAAATCATTTGTTGTCGAGATTGCCACCTCGCCAGACGTTTACAAACCGCACAACGACTCCGCGATGGGATCGGAACCGTTGGTCGCGGATGCGGAAGGCGTTACACACTTTCAGTCCCAGTTCGAAATTTCCCCATCTCATCCGGAGTATCACGTTTACGCTGGCGGTTGCACAGGGTGTGTACTTGCAAGTTCTTTATTTACTCCCAGGGTCGGTGCAGAGACGATGGACAAGTTGCTCGACATCAACCTCGCCTGTTTGACTCGTTGGAAAGAGTGCATGAAACAAGAGGAGATCATGCCGCAGGTTTACCGGCTCGCCAAGTCCGAGGAAGGTATCCCGCCTGCACCGTGGCTCTATGACGAATCCTGCCATGAGCCGCTGGAATTGGCGGTGCGAGACTCGCGGTTTGCGGCGCTGGCTGAAGTCGCCTCGGTCAGGGTAGTGCGACACGGAAAGGAGACCGCGAGGGTAGCCTCCTTCCGGTCAATTGCGAGCCTCAAGAACGATGGTTACGTGGGGCCGCTGCTGTTCAGAGACGAACTTGCGATGCGCTCCACAACAATCCTTCCCGGTGGCGTTCCAGCATCGAGCCTACGACGGGGAGACAAGATCCTTCTGCTCTACGGGAGTCGGCCAGACGAGAATGATGTTGCGACTCATGTGACATTCCCTTGCGGTATTATTCCTCGCTCGCCAGAGAACTTGGCTGCATTTGAGCGCGGAATTGCGCTGGACGCAGTGCCCGATCGCTATTGATTCACAGTTGGTCGAAGATGTCGCGGAACTCCCAGGCGCCGCTCTTGCCAGCTACCCACTCGGCTCCGCGAACAGCGCCCACGGCTAGGCAGCGGCGGCTGCCAATATCGTGCTTCAGCTCAAGACAGTCGTCGGGGCCGGTGGCAGTCACAATGTGTTCGCCCTTGGCGTCGGCGATGCGGTGGGAAGTAATCTCGACCACTGCGTTGGGCTGGGCCGCTTGAATGATCTCTTTCAGGGTGAGAGCCGTGCCCGAGGGGGCGTCGAGCTTGGTTACGTGGTGGGTTTCGCTGATTGAGAAGGTATAGCCATCGAGCTTTGCCAGGTCTGCGGTGAGGCGGAAGAGCTTCTGCACGCCCATGGAGAAGTTGGTGCCATAGAGCAGCCCGCCGCCGCGCTTGGCGGCCAGGGACTTCATCTCGTCCAGATGCGCGTACCAGCCGGTGGTGCCGACAACGATGCGCGAGCCCAGAGCCAGCACGGCGCGCATGTTCTCGACCGCCGCTTCTGGAGCGGTGAAGTCAATCACTACATCCACGCCGGCCAGCGTGGGCGCGGTGAGAGCCGAGGCATGCTCGTTCTCGGTAATGTCGAGCGCGCGCACGGAGTGGCCGCGTTCGCGAGCGACTTCGGCGACCAGGCTTCCGGTTTTTCCTTTTCCTAGGACGAGTATCAGCATGATGGGCCTTTCTTGAGCTTCTAGCCGCTAGCTACTAGCTAGTAGCCTGCGTTTCTCACAGCAAATCCTGGCGGGATGATCTTGCGCCGTAGGCGCAATGGATGTTAGCCCCGCGCTTCAGCGTGGGGAATACAGTAAACAAAAGAACTCCGAGTCCCGGAGGGACTGTGCTCGTCCTTATTGGCCCATTTCGTTCGCCCCTCCGGGGCTTGAACTCTTGTTGGGTGTTGACCCAGGGCTAAGCTTCGCTTGCCCTGGGCTATTTTCGAGCCTCCCTCCGGGAGGCAGTGCACGCCTTTCATTGCAGCCATAACTCGCCGAATCGAGTCGAAATGCTCAGCACGACAGTTCAATGCGTGAGGCTGGTAGCCAAGAGCTGAGAGCTAAAAGCTAGCAGCTAGACGCTGCTTTTTCTCGCTTCCACGTCGAAGATCGCCGGGTCGGGGTCCTTGAAGAACGTGGCATGCAGCGAGCGCACGGCCTCGTCGGCGTCGTCCTCGTCGATCATGAAACTCATGTTGATTTCGCTTGCGCCCTGGGAGATCATCCTCACGTTGATGTGGCGAATGGCGGTGAAGACCTGCGCGGCCATGCCGCTGCGGCCGCGAATATCGTCGCCCACCATGCAGATCAACGCCTTCCGGCCCTCGTATTTCACATCGGCCAGTTTGCCCAGATCGGCGGCGATGGCCGGCAGCTTGTCGTTCGAGTCCACGGTCAGCGAAACCGAAACCTCTGAAGTTGAAACCATGTCCACGGGGCACTGGTGCTTGTCGAAGATGTCGAAGATCGATTTCATGTAGCCGTGGGTCATCAACATGCGGCTGGCCACTACGTCGATGATGCTCAGCTTCTTTTTGACAGCGATGGACTTGAAGGGACTCTTGCAGCCGGGGGCGAGCGAGGTGATGCGCGTGCCTTCGCAGCCTGCGTTGCGGCTGTTGAGCACCAGCACGGGAATGTTCTTCTTGACCGCCGGCAGAATGGTGGCCGGATGCAGCACCTTGGCGCCGAAGTAGGCCAACTCGGCCGCTTCTTCAAAGCTGATGACCTTCACGCGTAGAGCGTCTGGGCAGACGCGCGGATCGCTGGTCATGATGCCGTCCACGTCGGTCCAGATCTCAATGGACTCGGCATTCAGCGCGCCGCCCAGCAGGGCGCCGGTGAAGTCCGAGCCGCCCCGGCCCAGGGTGGTGGTGATGCCCGCCTCGTTGGAGGCGATGAAGCCGCCCATTACGGGGACTTTGCCCTGGTTGGTGAGCGGGCGCAGCTTTTCCGCGGCGCGCTTGTCGATGATGGCGTCCTGGGGAACGGCCTTCTGGAACTGCGAGTCGGTGATAATGACGTCGCGCGCGTCCACATGAGCGGCGTCGATGCCCAACTCGCGGAAAGCGGCGGCCACGATGCGGCTGGAGATACGCTCGCCGTAGCTGACGATCAGATCGGAGATGCGCGGAGTGAGTTCGAGGATCGCCGCCAGGCCACGCAGCACCTCGTCCAGAGAGTCGAACTTCTGATCGACGAAGGTGAGCAACTCGGCGCAGTTGGCGGAGTTCTTCACCAACTCGATGACCGTGTCGCGATGGCGCGAGCGCAGGCGCGAACTGATGGCGAGCGCGCCCGTGCGGTCGCCAAGCGCGGCGGCGGCGGCGGCGCGCAGCAACTGGTCAGTGACCTTGGCCATGGCGCTGACTACCACCACAGGCTGCTTGCCCAGGGCTATGCGTCCGGCTACGATTGCCGCGGTGCGACCAATGGCCGCCGGGTCTTCTACCGACGTGCCGCCAAACTTCATCACTACCAGGCTCATGCGAATTTTCCTAAAAGCAGCTACTAGCTGCTAGCTGTCAGCTTCTAGCCGATGGTTTCCAGATGTCAGCCTCTGGGGCCGCTCAAACTTTTCTAGCTGCCAATCCTAGGCTGGTAGCTAGAAGCTAGAGGCTAGAAGCTAACGGTTCTTACAGTTTCCCTAAACTGGCCAGCAGTTCGGCGTTGAGAATGGTTGCGCCGGCGGCGCCGCGAATGGTGTTGTGCGAGAGCACCACGAACTTCCAGTCGAGCAGGCCGCAGGGGCGCAGGCGTCCCACAGTCACCGCCATACCATTGCCGCGATTGCGGTCCAGACGCGGCTGCGGGCGGTCGGGCTGCGGAGCATAGTAGATGGGCGGCTCGGGCGCGGTAGGCAACTGCTGACCCGCCAATGGGTTGAACTCCGCCCACGCGGCAAGAACCTCTTCGCGGGTAGCAGGCTTGGCCAGCTTGACCGAGACGCATTCCGTATGGCCGTCCTCCACTGCCACGCGATTGCAGTGCGCGGTGATGCCGGCGGCCAGCGGGGCGACCGTGTGGCCTTCCAGCTTGCCCAGCAGCTTGAGGGTCTCCTCTTCCATCTTTTCTTCTTCGCAGCCGATGTACGGCACCACGTTGCCCAGGATGTCCATGGAGGGTACGCCGGGATACCCCGCGCCGCTGATAGCCTGCATGGTCGAGACAAAAATCTTTTCCATGCCAAAGCGCTCCTCAAGAGGCTTGAGGGCCATCACCAGGCCGATGGTGGAGCAATTGGGATTGGTGACCATGTAGCCGCCAGACGCGGCGCGCGAGGGCTGCTCCTCAATCAGGTGCAGGTGCTCGGCGTTGATCTCGGGAATCACCAGGGGCACGTTGGGCGCCATGCGGAACGCGCTGGAGTTGGAGAGCACGGCGCAGCCTGCTGCGGCAAACTTCGGCTCCATCTCGCGTGCGATCGCCGCGTCAACTGAGGCGAAGATGATCTTCGGCGCGCCCTCAGGGCCGGCTGGGGCCACGGTCATCTTGGCGATGCGTTCTGGCAACGGCGTGTCAAGCCGCCACTTCGCGGCCTCACCGTAGGTTTTACCGCTTGACCGGTCGCTGGCCGCAAGCCAGGCAATCTCGAACCACGGGTGGTTCTCGAGGAGTTGGATGTACCGTTGGCCGACCATGCCGGTCGCGCCCAGAATGCCGATTGGATATTTGTTTTTCATGGCTGTAAACACTCCAGCCTACAGGAGTAGCGTCCACAAAAGCAAAAAACGCCCATGTACAAAGGGCATGCCAGCAGACCGGCGGAGTCCAGCGGTGGCCGCGAAAAACCGTTCATCCATGCCGCCAAGGTCCTTCACCCTACTCTAACGGGAACAGGAACCGAAGCATCGGCCGCACCCGCAGCGCCCAACTCGCCTCGTCGTGCGTTCCGCCGTGAACCCGCTCGAAGTGCAGCGTTTCGCCGGAGCGCCAGCCGTTGGCCCGCAGCCGCTGGTTCAGCTTCTGTGTGTCGAGCAGGGTGCGGTGCCCTTCGCGGTCTCCCACGTCGAGCCACAGCCGGGGCCGCTCCCATATCTGGGGGGCGCGCTCGTTCAGGTAGCCCAGGATGCTCTTGTGGTTCCACCAGACGCTGGGCGAGAGCAACGCCATTTTGCCGAAGTATTCGGCGTGGCGCAGACCCAGAAAGAGACTCACCAGACCGCCCAGGGAAGAGCCGCCCACGCCGGTCGATTCCCGCTCCGTGCGCAGGCGGTATTGGCTGGCGATCCAGGGCATCAACTCGCGAGTCAGCATCAGGCCGTAGTCCTCGGCTTCGCCGCCGCCCGCCTTCCAGTCGGGCTCATGGGTATATTCGGCCATGCGCCGGTCTCCGGTGTTGTAGATGCCCACGATCACCAGCGGCTCCACTTCGCCGGCCTCGATAGCCGCGTCAGCCTGCTCGCGTACCTGCCAGGTGCTGCCCTGGACAAATGAAGTCTTGCCGTCGAAGAGGTTTTGCCCATCCTGCAGGTAGAGCACCGGGTAGCTCCGCTCGGGGTGCTGATCGTAGCCGGGCGGAAGGTACACGATCAAATCCCGCTGGCCGGGAAGGTGGCGGCTGGGGAAGGCGCGGTGCAGCCGCAGCCGCGGATGCGGCGTTGCTTCCGCCTCGGCCAGCAATCCGTCAGCCGGCAGTGGAGAGGTTTGTTGTTCCAGATTCAAACTTTGTGGTCCCTTATCGTATATCGGCAGATGCCGGTGGAAGGAGCTGAAAAAGCAGCCACCCGTGGCTGTTACAGTATCAAGAAATCGGCGATTCTCCAATTGGCAGGGGTCAGGGAACAGCACCGAGCCCGCATTTGCTACGAGGTCATCGTTGATGGTCAAGATCGCTCCGAGTTGAGGCACGCGCCGGAGGCGCAGAGTTCGTTAGCCCCGCGCTTCAGCGTGGGGTGAGCGAAAGAAGAGAAGTTGAGTCCCGTAGGGACGATGCAAATGGGTCAACATTGGCTAGTGTGGGGAGTTTGAGGTTCATCGAAGAACAGCCGCAGATTCTTCGCTCACCACCCCCGAACTGAAAGACGTTCGGGGCCCCGTTCGCTCAGAATGACAGCCAGTTTTAGGGTGCGAATTTCAGACTTGGGACTTGGGAATGGCGGGTAGAGCATGAATCGTGAATATCACAAATGGCATTCCAGCCGGCTGGGCAGGGAGATGGAATTGCTGGTCTTTGGTCACGGCGGCCTGCCCGTGCTGGTCTTTCCCACCTCCGGCGGCCGTTTCTTCGAGTTTGAAGACCGCGGCATGATCGCCGCGCTCAGCGGCAAGATCGACGCCGGACAGTTGCAGGTCTACTGCGTGGACTCGGTGGACAAGGAGAGCTGGTACAACCGGCGCGTGGCCCCGCGCTGGCGCATCGCCCGCCAGATGCAGTACGAGGACTACCTGATCCACGAAGTCGTGCCGCTGGTTCGGCTCAAGAACAGTGACCCGCATCTGGTCGCGCTGGGTTGCAGCTTTGGCGGCTACCATGCGGTCAACATCGCCCTGCGCCATCCCAACCTGTTTTCCGGCCTGCTGTCGATGTCCGGCGCATTCGATCTGTCGAATTTCCTGGGCGGCTATTACGACCAGGACTGCTACTACAACCTGCCCACGCACTACCTGCCCAACCTCACCGATCCCTGGTTCTTCGAGCGCTACCGCGGCAACTCCTACGTGCTGGCCACCGGCTGGGACGACCAATGTCTGGCCGACAATCAGGAACTGGATCGGATCATGAGCGAAAAAGGCATTCCCCACAAACTATTTGTCTGGGACTCCCACAACGCGCACGACTGGCCTACCTGGCAGCGCATGGTGCGGGAGTATCTGTAGGGGGACAAGACGCCAGGAAATTGGAAATAGGTTGGCGCTTGACGTGCACTGACCACCGTATCTGGCCGCAGGCCTGCGGGAGTCTCTCATCTGACTCTCATACGGAGGTTGTGCATGGCGGTTCAATCGCCCGCGAGCGCCGAAGCGCAGATTGCGATGGGGTTGCGCGAGCAGGAGGCGGGCGACTGGAAGGCGGCGCTTCTGTGCTTCAGTCAAGCCGCGCGGCTTGATCCGGCACGGGCCTCCATCTTCCTGTTGCTGGGCAACGCCTTTGGACGGCTCGACCAGTGGCTTGAAGCGGTGGAAAGCTACCGGCTGGCCATCCGGCTCAACCCGCTCTACGCCGACGCCTATAACAATCTGGGCATCGCGCTGGCGCGGCTTGAAAGCGACCAGGACGCCATTGCCGCTTACGCCAAGGCAATTGAAATCAATCCATTGCAAGCGAATCCCTATTTCAACCTGGGCAAGTTGTCGGCCCGGCTGGGGGAGTTCGAGGCGGCCTTCGGGCTCTTTGAAAAGGCCCTGGCCATCGACCCGCTCCACGCCTACGCCTGGCACGAGTTGGGCAGCGCGCAGGAGAAATGCGGGCTGCTGGAAAAAGCCGTAACATCCTATCGCCGGTCGATGGAACTGGACCCTACCCGCACGGTGCGCGAGAATCTGGCGGGTTTGCTGGCTCTGCTGGGCGATCCCGCCGGGATTGAGCAGCTTGAACAACTGGTGCGCGAGCAGCCGCTTGATCCGGAGTCGCATTGGAACCTGGGCACCGGGCTGCTCAATCAGGGCAGGTATGAGGAGGGATGGAGGGAGTTTGAGTGGCGCACTGAGATTCCCCGCTTCCGCAGGCAGCATTACCGCTTCCCGCAGGCGCGCTGGCAGGGCGAATCGCTTGAAGGCAAAACGATCCTGCTGTTTGGCGAACAGGGCCACGGTGACACTCTGCAGTTTCTTCGCTACATTCCCCAGGTTGCCCAGCGAGGCGGCCGCATCGTGCTGGACGTGCCTCCGCTGCTGCGCAGCCTGCTCCAGGCATATCCCGGCGTGGCGGAGTGCGTTGGGCTGGGCGACCCCAAGCCGGAGTTCTCCACCTACGCCTCGCTGATGAGCCTGCCGCACCTGCTGCGGGCGCCGGTGATTCCTCCGCCGATCGCGCCGGTTCTTCCAGAACAATGCCCGGCTGCTCCAGAGCGTTGCCGCGCCTTGCGGGTGGGCATCTGCTGGGCAGGGAGCCCGAAGAACAAGCGCGACCGGTTGCGCTCCATTGCCCTGACGCATTGGCAGCTCCTGGCGCAGGTTGAAGGCGTACGCTTCATCTCGCTCCAGATGGGCCCCATGAACCAGGAAGCCGCCGATACGGGCCAGGTATTCGATTTTGCGGAAGATTGCGCCAGCCTGCCGGATTTTGCCGCTTTGGCGGCGGTGGTGGCCAAACTGGACCTGGTGATTACCGTTGACACCGCGGTGGCTCACCTGGCCGGAACCATGGGCAAGCCGGTCTGGATTTTGCTCTGCAATGCCGTGGATTGGAGATGGGGATTTGAGGGCGCCTCCACTTGTTGGTATCCCAGCGCACGGCTCTTCAGGCAAACCGTCCCTGCCGACTGGAGCGGGGTGATGGCGGAGGCCGGGCGTGAGCTTGGAGCGATGGCCGCTCGGCATGGGGCACGGAAGAGCAAGGCCGAAGCATCCTTCTCCTGATTGGAAACACCGTGGGATCGCCGCAGCCATTCTGCGGAATGCCAGCCGCCGGGAGTTCCGTGAGAGCCAGACTCATCAAGGTTGGCGCGCCGCGTGCATCGAATGGGCTGCTCAGCCGGGATGCTCACAATCTCTAATCCGGCTCTCACGCAAAGGACAAGAACATGGTCGAAAACAGGCAGGATCGCTGGCCCGGCGCGCGTCCTACGCTCGAACTCTCGATGATCGTCAAGAATGGCGCCCTCGGGCTTGCCCGGTGCCTGGAGAGCGTCAAGGGAGTGGTGGACCGAATCGTCCTTGGTGACACCGGTTCAACGGATGAAACGCTGAGCATCGCCGCGCGGTATGGAGCCGAGGTGGTCACGGTGCCCTGGAAAGACGATTTCTCACTGGCGCGCAACCAGGTTCTGGGCCAGGCGCAGTGCGATTGGATTCTCATGCTGGATGCCGACGAGATGCTCGATCCTGCAGCGCGCACGCAGATTCCCGCGCTGCTGGCGCAGGTATCCACGCTGGGATTCGACGTGTGGCGCTGGAATTATGTGAACGATATCGGCTATCGCTGCAATGGCGAGCAGGCCATCGCCAATCCCATGACGCTGGCGGAGGCGCGGCAGTATCCCGCCTACTTCCGCTCCTTTCACACGCGGCTCTTTCGCCGCCATCCCGGCATTTTCTACGAGCACTGCGTGCATGAAGATGTGTGTTACCGAATGGATGCCAACCATCTGCGCCGGGGGCCGGGGAACTTTCTCATCCATCACTTTGGCTATGTGGAAGACGTGGGGGAAGGCAGAAACAGGAAAGACAACTTGTACCATCAACTGAGCTACCGCAAGCTGGCCGCCAATCCGAAAAGCCACCAGGCTCATTTTGAAGCTGGCCTGACCGAGCTGGATCATGCCAAGAATCCCGCTGCCGCTCTGCCTCATTTTGAGGCTGCCTGCTCCCTTGAGCCACGCCGCTGGATGGGCTGGTTCTATGCCGGCATCTGCCTCAGCCGCCTGGGCCGTTTCCCCGAGGCGCACCAGCGCCTGATGCGCGCTGCAGCCCTGGACTCCACGAGCCCGCTGCTGCATATCGCGCTG
This sequence comes from uncultured Acidobacteriaceae bacterium, assembly GCA_963839155.1. Taxonomy (GTDB): domain Bacteria; phylum Acidobacteriota; class Terriglobia; order Terriglobales; family Acidobacteriaceae; genus Telmatobacter. The sequence continues at coordinate 63,445 of CAWITY010000009.1, read as the reverse complement.
GCCGATGTGTACTTTCACACCGGCGATTTCGTCAACGCCCGCAGGTTCTACAAGAAGGCGCATTTCCTGGGAGACAATTCCCCCCTCTCGTGGGCGAAACTGGGCGCAACGGAAGTGCAGTTGGGCAAAGGGATGAAAGGAGTGGCGAAAGTACAAAACGCGATCCAGAGAAGCCCGGATTCGGGAGAGCTCTACAGCATCCTGGCCACTGCGGCCTTCCTGGCCCAAAAACATCACCTGGCCTGCGAGGCCGCCGACCGCCGTCTCAATATGGAAGGAGCGCTCGGATTCCATTTCGCGCTGGCGGCCAGCCTGCACGCGTTCGCCAAAGAACCCGCCAAGGCCGCAGCCATCCTGCAAACCGGCGAAATGCGCTTTCCCGGCAACGCTGACATCCAGGCCATGATGGCCAACCCCCTCAAAGTCAACTGACCTTGCCGCCCGCTGAAGAGCGGGGAACCATGAAGCAGCGTTGAGCTGCCTTGCAGAACCTGAGAAGATGGAACGGCATGGAAACTCTCGGGAGGATACCCATGAGTGCTCTCAACCCCTACGAAAGCTACTTGGACGGACGGCCGGTGGAAGCGATTCTGGCTGCGACAACTGCCCAACTCAGGTCTGCGCTTGAAGCCATGGGGCCGGCGAAAGCCGCCCTTGCGCCCGCGCCCGGCAAATGGAGCCCGACGGAGATCGTCTGCCACCTGGCCGACTGCGAACTGGCTTTTGGATTCCGCTTAAGACAAACACTGGCTGAAGAGAATCACACGATCCAGCCCTTCGACCAGGAGAAGTGGGCCGCCACCTACGGCCCTGTCTCCGCGGACCAGGCGCTTGCTGCCTTCTCTGCCCTGCGCGAATGGAACCTCTTGCTGATTGCCACGGCGCTTCCCGGTGCGGCCAATCGCCCTGTGACGCACCCCGAGCGGGGCGCGATGACTTTTGGAGACATCGTCGCGACCATGGCCGGCCACGACCTGAACCACCTGGCACAGTTGCAGAAAATCGCGGGCTGAGCGGTAGGTTGGGTGTCAACGGTTCGTGCGACCTGACCGGTCGGGGGTTGTGCTCTCCCACCCTTGACGCAGAAAACGCGTCAAGGATGGGGCACCCAGGTTCTTCGGTCCGGCCCGATTCCCGATGCCGTTATTTTCCTTGTTTGCCCTTCTTGCCGCCGCTGGCCTTGGCCGCGGCCTGCTGGGGCTGGTCGCCGCTATGGTGGCGCTTGTGGTGCGCCACGGCCTTGGCGATTTCTTCCGGGGATAGCGTGCTGCCGTGTCCTAGATGCAGCACATCGTTTTCGATGGTGGGATCGGTTTTGGTCGGTTCCATGGGTATCTCCTTATTCAAGGGAGGGCGCTCGGTCTGCGAGCTGCCGTGCGAGGTCGCAGACGCGTCCCTTCCGGCTTGGCGGAAAACCCTCAGCGGCGCGTGGATACAGCGCTCTGAGATATTCAGGGCAGGTCACAGGAATCCGCCTCAACTACCCTGATGGGAGCCTCCGGTTGAAGGGCGGCTCCTCTATTCAGGATAGTCTCATTCGACACGGGCGAACAGTATGATTCGTATTGCTCAGCGGCCCCAATTGAAACTCTGGAGTTGTGGGGGGAATTGAACGGAGGGAGCAGGGGACTTCAGTCCCCTGAATGAGCCAGGAAGCCAAGCGGGCTTCAGCCCCGGGCCTGAAGGCCAGTTCAACTCGGGCCTTGATCTCGTGGGGCTAAAGCCCCACGCTCCCTCCGTCAATTCCGCGCGAATCTCCTCTGTACCATTGAGGGAGATGCTCTAGTTTGCCACCTTTTTCAGCAGCCAGGCCATGTTGCGGCCCAGGGTCTTCATGGTGCGGATGCCCTCCTCGTCGCGCTCCACATCGCCGATCTCGCGGCCGACGCCGATGTTCCAGTAGGACGACCCAGGCACCATCATTTCGCTGATCAGAAAATAGTGGTTCAGCGAATCGAAAGCGTGAATCGCCCCCGCTCGCCGCACCGCAATCACCGCGGCCCCGACCTTCCTGCGCAACATGCCGCCGTTGGCCATGGAGACATAACAGGCGCGGTCCATCAGCGCCTTGATTTCCGGCGAGATGTCGGCGAAATAAGTGGGCGAGCCGAGCAGAACGCCATCCGCGTTGTCGATCTTCTCAATCAGTTCATTGCCCATGTCGCCGGTCTGCCCGCAGCGGCGGTTCTTCTTTTTGGAGCACTCGCGGCAGGCCATGCAGCCGTGGATCTTGGCGCCGCTGAGTTCGACGAGTTCCGTTTCGATGCCCTCGGCTTCCAACTCTCTCAGCACGTATCCCAGCAAGATGGCGGTATTTCCGCCCTTGCGGGCGCTGCCGTTGAAGGCCACGACCTTGATCGGTTTTTCGCTCATAAAGAATGTCTCCCGAATGAAGTTGCGCCGCCGGACGGCCGCGCTGCCCAACTCTCCATTTTGCGCCTTCGAGGAGGGAGTGCAGCCAGACGCGGCGAGCCCCGGCGAGAAGAATCTCTGGCCGGGGCTCGTGGTGGGGGAAGCCGCCACTCGATTTGTTGTGTTGGCGCGCATCGGCGGTTTGCATGGTCGATGCAGCGCGGGTTGAAGTTCATGCCTTCCCACCCATTTCACAGAAATCGTGAAATGGATGGGGCACGGAGCATTTTGGCTGATCGAAAGGGGCGTTAGCCCAGCATGGCGGCCAGATCGGCCTCGGGGGTTGTGGTGGGCATCAGGTTGTAGTTCTTATGCAATAAATCCAGCACCGCGGGCGACAGAAACGCCGGAAGCGTCGGCCCGATGCGGATATTGCGAATGCCCATCCACAACAGGGTAAGAAGAATCGCAACCGCCTTCTGTTCATACCAGCTCAGCACCAGCGAGAGCGGCAGATCGTTGACGCCGCATTCGAAGGCGGCGGCCAGCGCCTGGGCGATCTTCAACGCCGAGTAGGCGTCGTTGCACTGGCCCAGATCGAGCAGACGGGGCAGCCCGCCCAGGGTGCCGAAGTCCTGCTTGTTGAAGCGGTACTTGCCGCAGGCCAGGGTGAGGATGACGCAGTCCTGGGGAACCTGCTCGGCCAGTTCGGTGTAGTAGCTGCGCCCGGAGCGTGCGCCGTCGCAGCCGCCGATGAGGAAGAAGCGCTTGAGCGCGCCCGCCTTGACGGCGTCGATGACCGTGCCCGCCACGCCCAGTACGGCGTTGTGGCCAAAGCCGGTGGTGATGGAGTCGCCCGGGCCGTCCTCGGCAAAGCCGGGAGCGGCCAGCGCCGCGGCGATCACCGGGGCGTAGTCGGTGCCCTGGATGTGCTGGACGCCGGGCCAGGCCACCGGGCCAGCGGTGAACAGGCGGGCCTTGTAGCTCTGCTTGGGCTGCTGGATGCAGTTCGAGGTCATCAAGACCGCGCCGGGGAAGACATCGAAGTCGTCGGCCTGGTCGATCCATGCGCCGCCGTAGTTGCCGGCCAGGTGCTTGAAGGCCTTGAGCTTGGGATAACCGTGCGCGGGCAGCATCTCGCCGTGGGTATAGATGTTGATTCCCAGGCCTTCGGTCTGGAGCAGCAACTGATAGAGATCGTGCAAGTCGTGGCCGGAGACCAGAATGGCCTTGCCATGGAGCGGGTGCAGGCGGACCGAAGCGGGCACGGGCGCGCCGAAGGTCTCGGTGTGCGCATGGTCAAGCTGCTCCAGCACGGCGTAATTCAGTTCGCCCACCTTGAGAGAAAGGCCGAGCAACTCTTCGGCGGTATGCGGCTCGGTCAAAGCGGAGAGAATCTCGTGGATGGTTGCGTAGCTGGCCGGGGCGCTGGAGCCGAGGGCCATGGCGTGGAAGGCATAGGCGGCGACGCCCTTCAGGCCGTAGACCACCAGCTCTTCGAGGTTCTTGATCTCCTTGTTCTCGTTGCTTACACGGCCCTCGGCAAGAAAGCTGGCCGGGATGAGTTGTTCGCGGCCTTGTGCCAGCAGGGCTTGGCGGGTGGGGGCAGGCTGCCACGCGGCAGGCCCTGAAAGCGGCTGGACGGCTACGCCCGCCTTGGCGGCGGCATCGTTATAGAGAGCGCGCGCCTGGTCGCGGACCTGGGCGGCCTTGTAGACCAGTTCGGCCATGCGGTCTTCGTCAAAGTTCACATTGGTCAGGGTGGCGAAGATAGCCTCAATGGTGAAGGCGTCGATCTCGGCGTCGGCTGCGCCCAAATGTCCGGCGCGGTGCGCGTACTGGCTGATGCCCTTGACCGCGTGGATCAGCAGGTCCTGAAGCGTAGCGGTGTTTTCGTCCTTGCCGCAGACGCCGACAACCTGGCAGCCCTGGCCTTGAGAAGTCTGTTCACATTGGTAGCAAAACATGGCGAATTCCCCTCCGGGATAATGAAACTGGAATAATTTGAGGGTAGGGCGAGGCTGGGGAGCGCGGCAGCGACTAAAGTCACTCGCACCAGCGAATTGGGAAAACTCTCCGGCGAAAGAGCTCCGCATTACGCGCTCAAGTGGGAATCAGCGGGCCAGCTGGCACATGGGAATAAAAAATAAGCAGGAAGGCCCCGGTCGATCCTTGACCGCGCACCTCCCTCTTCCGTATGCTGCGAGGGTTTTAGCGTGGTGGAATCTTCCCAACTCCAACCCGCGTCAGGGAGACCTCGTATGAGCTCGACTGCCCCGGTCGCACCTCCCACTTCCCACTTTGCCGCACAGCCGCTTCTGGTGCGCCGCGCCGCCGTTCTGGGCGCTGGAACCATGGGCTCGCGCATCGCCGCCCACCTGGCCAACGCCGGCATCCCCACGCTGCTGCTGGACCTTGCTCCAAAAGAGAAAGGCGGCGGAGCCGCTTGGCGAAATCCGCGCTTGAAGCGCTAGGCAAGGCCAAGCCAGCCGCCTTCTTTGAGCCATCGCTGGCCGCGCTGGTCACGCCCGGCAACTTTGACGACGACCTGCCCAAGCTGGCCAACTGCGATTGGGTCATTGAGGCCGTGGCTGAGAATCTGGCCATCAAGACAGCCCTGCTGGCGCGCGTTGTGCCCCATCTTGCCGCCACATGCCCTGCTCACCACCAACACCTCCGGCCTGCCGGTGGCAACAGATCGCCGCCGGGCTTGCCGGGCATGCCAGGAGCGCTTCTTCGGCACCCACTTCTTCAATCCGCCGCGCTACATGCGCCTGCTTGAAGTGATTCCCACCGCCGGAGACCGATCCCGCCCTGGTGGCCGCCTTTGCCGCCTTCGCCGACCGCAACCTGGGCAAGCAGGTGGTCTTTGCCAACGACACGCCCAACTTCATCGCCAACCGCATCGGCAGTCGCCGTCATGTTCAGCGCGGCCAATCTGATGCTGGAGCAGGGGCTGACCATCGAAGAGGTCGACGCGCTGACCGGGCAGGCCATCGGCTGGCCGCGCACCGGCACCTTTCGCCTGGCCGACATGGTGGGCATCGACATTCTGGCCCACGTTGCCGCCAACTTCCCCCAGGGCGTGAGCCAGGGCGGCTTTTCCGCCGCTGCTCGAAGAGATCGTGAAGCGCGGCTGGCTGGGCGACAAGGCCGGGCAGGGCTTCTACAAGAAGACTCGCGGAGCCGACGGCAAAGACGAGCGCCTGGTGCTCGACCTTGCCAGCTTCGAATACCGCCCCACAGCCAAGCCCGCTCTGCCTGCCCTGGAAATGGCCAAGAACGCCGCCACGCTGCCTGAGCGCCTGCGGCTGCTGCTGGCCAATGACCCGGCCAAGGACAAGGCCGCGGCTTTCCTGTGGCCGTTTCTGGCCGCTTTGTGGAACTATGCCGCCGACCGCATTGGCGAAGTGGCCGGCGACGTGGCCTCCATCGACCGCGCCATGCGCGCCGGGTTCAACTGGGAGCTGGGCCCCTTTGAGATGTGGGATGCGGCGGGCGTCGGGCCCACCGTCGCCCGCATGAAGGCTCTCGGCCTGCCCGTCAGCCCCAGGGTCGAGGCTCTGCTGGCCGCCGGGCAGCCATCCTGGTATGCCTCGGATGGCCGCCAGTGCTTCCAGCCGGAAACGCGGCAACTGGAGCCGGTTCCCGCCGTTCACGGCCATGCCCGCGTCGCGGATTTCCGCCGCTCCAACGGCGTCGTCCGCTCGAACGCCGGCGCTTCGCTGGTCGATCTGGGCGACGGCATCGGCTGCATCGAGCTGCACTCGCTCAAGAACGCCATCGGCGGCGACGTGCTGGCGCTGATCTCCTCGGTCCTCAATCCCGCCTCGGATGCGGTGCGCGACTTTGCCGGATTCGTCATCACCGGCGACCGCGAGCACTTCAGCGTGGGCGCCAACCTGATGCAGCTGCTGCTGGCCGCGCAGGAGGGCGAGTGGGACGAGCTGGCAGCCGTCATTCACGGCTTCCAGCAGATGACCGCGGCCATCAAATTCTGCCCGCGGCCGGTGGTGGCCGCGCCCTTCGGCCTGACCTTCGGCGGCGGCGCGGAGATTTGCCTGCACGCCGCGCGCCGCCAGGCTCACGCCGAGACCTACATCGGGCTGGTCGAGGCGGGGGTGGGGCTGATTCCAGGCGGAGGCGGCACCAAGGAGATGCTGCTGCGCGCCGTGGATGCGGCCGCCGCGCTGGCCCCGCCCGATCCGCGCGATCCGCCTTCGCGCTTTGCCCAATCGCCGGAGCTGGCCACGGCGCTGCGGCGCTCGTTTGAGACCATCGCCCTGGCCAAGGTCTCCACCTCGGCCGCCGAGGCGCGCACGCTCGGCCTGCTGGCACCCTCCGACCGCATCACCCTGAACCGCGAGCGCCTGCTGCTCGACGCCAAGGCGCAGGCGGCCGCGCTGGCCGGAAGCCGGCTACACCGCGCCCCAGCCGCGCACCCAGATCCCCGCGCCCGGCACGGCCGCCCTGGCCACGCTGGAGACCGGCGTCTTTCTGATGGGCGAGGCCGGATACGCCTCGGAGCACGACCAGAAAGTCGCCCGCTGGGCCGCGTACATCCTGGCCGGCGGCCGGGTGACGGCCGGCACGCTGGTGAGCGAACAGTACATGCTCGACTTGGAGCGCGAGGCGTTTCTCTCGCTCTGCGGCGAGCGCAAGACCCAGGAGCGCATCGCCTTCACGCTGAAAACCGGCAAGCCGCTGCGGAATTAGGATTGGATCTGAGTTATCGCTATGGTTCGTGCGAGTCAAAGAAAGGCCGGCTGGCTATTGGGCGGATTGGCGCTCGCCTGTGCCGTTGTCCCCGCCCAGGCGCCGCTCCTCTCTGGCCTCACCGAGTCCGGGACCATCGCCATCGCCGGCCGATCGATGCCTTACCTGATCCGCCGCCTGCCGGTCAGCTCGTTTCCTGAACTGCCGGTGGCTTTTGCCGATCAGCTCACCCGCCGCGGCTGCATGATTCCCCAGACCTACGAGGCGCACCACCCTGAGAACGTAATCCACGCCAGCCTGGAGCGCCCTGACTCCACAGACTGGGCGGTTCTCTGCTCGTCGCAGGGAACTGTCTCGCTGCTGGTCTACTTTTCCAGCAGGGCCGGACCGGGTGCTGGTGCTGGCCACGGCGCCGGAGACCGAACGTCTTCAGATTCATGGCGCTAGCGGCGTTCTGGGCTTCAACTGGGGCATCGATCCCGCGTCGCCCAAGCAGATCCGCGAAGGCCAGAGCGCCATGGAACATCGCCCGCCGCTGGTGGACCACGACGCCCTGGCTGACACGTTGATCGACCACCACACCGTCTACCACTTTTATGAGAAGAATGCCTGGATCGTGCTGGCAATGCCGGAGTAGGCGATTGTTGTGCCGACGTTTATGCAGTTCTGAAGGAGCAGTCCCCATGCACGAAGCCGTTCTCGTCAGCGCCGTTCGCACCCCCGTTGGCCGCGCACCCAAAGGCGCGCTTTCCACCACCCGCCCCGACGATCTGGCCGCAATTGCCTTGAACGGAGCTTTGGACCAGGCGCCGGGCCTGGAGAAGGCCGAAATCGACGACGTGATTCTTGGCTGCGCCCAGCCGGAGGGCGAGCAGGGCTGGAATATCGCCCGGTTTGCCGCCTTGCGCGCCCAGTTCCCGGTGGAGATTCCCGGCGTCACGGTCAACCGGCTCTGCTCCTCGGGCCTTGAAGCCATCGCTCAGGCCGACCTGCGCATCCGCGCCGGCGGCTGCCGTGTCGTGGTGGCGGGCGGCGCCGAATCCATGAGCCTGCTGCCCCTGGGCGGCCTCAAGCCCAGCCCCAATCCCTGGCTGGCCGAGCACTACCCAGCCGCGCTGCTGACCATGGGCCTTACGGCCGAGCGGGTCGCCCGCCATTACGGCATTTCGCGCGAAGATCAGGACGCTTTTTCGCTGGCCAGCCACCAGAAGGCCGTGGCCGCGCAGGCCGCCGGACGCTTTGCCGAAGAGCTGGTTCCGGTGACCATTCCCTCTGCCGTTCCCGGCGCAAAGGCCGGCAAGCCCAAGATTGTTGAATCTGTCTTTGTCGCCGACGAAGGCCCGCGCGCCGATACCTCGCTCGAAGCCCTTGCCAAGCTGAAGCCGGCCTTTCATGCCCAGGGAACCGTCACTGCGGGCAACTCCTCGCAGACCTCCGACGGCGCGGCCGCGACCGTTCTAATGGAGGTTGGCCGGGCCCGAGAGTTGGGCATTCGTCCCCTGGGCCGCCTGGTGGCCTATGCCGTCACCGGCTGCCTGCCGGAAGAGATGGGCATCGGCCCCATCAACGCCATTCCCAAGGTTCTGCGCATGGCCGGTCTCACCCTGGACGATATTGGCCTCATCGAGCTGAACGAGGCATTCGCCTGCCAGGTGCTGGCCGTGATCCGCGCGTTGGATCTCGACCCGCAGCGCATTAATGTGAACGGTGGCGCCATTGCCCTGGGCCATCCGCTGGGCTGCACCGGAGCCAAGCTCACCGCGACCCTGCTCAGCGAGATGCGCCGCCGCCAGGTTCGCTATGGCATGGTCACCATGTGCGTCGGCGGAGGCATGGGAGCCGCGGGCATCTTCGAGCGGTTCTAGAACATCTCTCTTGACCGTATAGAGGAGAATGGCGCGGAATCGACGGCGGGAGCCTTGGACTGAAGCCCGTTTGATTTTAATGCTTACTCAGGGGAATGAATTCCCTTGCTCTCCGTTCTATTCTCCTCTCTGCACAAATTTGAGAGCTGTTTTAGAACATTGCTTTCCATTTTGTGGGGTGACGAGTGGCCGGAGCTTCAATCCAGGAACTCTTTTGCGCCGTGCAGAGTCCAAGAGAGTAACATTCCTGGTTGTTGGTTCAAGGAGACTCTCGATGCGCCGCACGCTTGCTGCTTTCTTTCTTGTCGCCTTCACCGTCTTACTCACCGCGCAGACGCCGTCCGCACCGCCGGGGTCTGCGCCGAAGGCGCAACTGGCCGCACCGCAGGCGCCGGCAGCCAAGGACCTGCCGGTCCGCAAGGTGGTGCTCTACAAGAACGGCGTGGGCTACTTTGAGCACGCCGGCACGGTCGTTGGCAACCAGCGCGTGGCCATCGACTTTACCTCGCCGCAGTTGAACGATGTGTTGCAGTCCTTGACGGTTCTCGACCAGGGCGGCGGGCGCATCGGCGGAGTGAACTACAACTCAACCACGCCTCTGGCCGAGCAGCTCAAATCTCTCTCCCTGGGCATGACCGACGACCCCAGCTCGACGGAACTCTTCCAGGCCCTGCGCGGCCAGCGGGTCGAGGTGCTGGGCGGTCCCGGCGGCGCAATCACCGGGCGGCTCATGTCCATCGAGTCGCGGACGGAGACGGTTCCCGGCAGCGAAACAGACAAAACAGTCGACAAGTTCTATCTCACCGTTATTGCGGCCTCCGGTGCGGTGCGGGTCATTGAACTCACTCCAGCCCTGAGCGTGCGCCCGCTGGACGCCAACCTGCAGGGCCAGCTCGACCGCTATCTTGAATTGCTCTCCACTACTCACTCCACGGGCCTGCGGCACCTGACACTCGACGCCATTGGCCAAGGCCAGCGCGAATTGCGGGTGAGCTACATCAGCGAAGTGCCGGTGTGGAAATCGACGTATCGGCTGGTCTTCCCACGCGTGCCCAACGGCTCGGCCATCATGCAAGGGTGGGCAGTGGTAGACAACACCGTGGGCGCCGACTGGGACAACGTGCAGCTCTCGCTGGTGGCAGGCGCGCCGCAAAGCTTCATCCAGCCGCTCTCGCAGCCGCTCTACACGCGGCGGCAGGAGATTCCCATCGCGACAGAGGAGCAATTAACGCCGCAGACCCATGAGGGGGCGGAGGACAAGCAGGTCGAGGTGCAGTCGGAGATGATGAACAACCAGCTCACCGCGCCAACGCGTGTCCCCATGATGGCGAAGATGGATGCCAGGAAGAAGGTGTCTGGATCTTTCGGCGTGGCGGGGGTTGGCTCCGGCGCCTATGGCAATACAGCTTCCAGCAACGCCGCCAACACCGTCGCAATCAATGCAGGGCCGCTTGAGGGCTTCAGCGGCGTGGATCGTCCCACAGACGCAATCAAGGAAGGCGATGTGACCACCAACGCCTTCGACGACTTCTTCGAGTACGCGCTCACCCAGCCGGTCACCATTCACAAAAACGAGTCGGCTATGGTGCCCATCTTGCAGCAGGAGCTGCCCGCCCAGCATGTGACCCTGTGGAGTGAGAAGGAGAGCAATCCGCTGCGCGCCGTGTGGCTTGAAAACAAGTCGAAGCTGACACTCGACTCGGGCAGCTTCTCCATCTTCGAAAGTGGCGAGTTTGCCGGCGAGGGCCTGCTCGATCCCATCCATCCCGGCGAGCGCCGCCTGCTCTCCTATGCCGCCGATCAAGCGGTGCGCATCAAGGTGACGGCCCGCGACAACCAGCACACCTTGCATCATGTGCAGATTCGCCAGGGCTCGGTGACTGAGACTTATATGAATGTTGCCTCGATCACTTACTCAGCCACCAACTCCGCCAACCTGGATCGCGACGTGCTCATCGAGCAGCCGCGCAGCAACAGTGGCTGGTCGCTGGAGGGCGACTTGAAGGCCGCCGAAACCTCGCCCAACCTCTATCGTTTCAAGCTGCCGGTGGCAGCGCACTCCACGGCCACGCTTGAGGTGCGCGAGCACGGCCCGCTGAGCACGACAGTCGCCTTGAATCCCTACTACAACCAGTCGGTCTATCTGCTCGACTTGGTCAAGCGCGCTCCCGATGCGCTGGACAAGCTGAAGCCGGTGATCGACGCCTATGCCGCACTCGCGGAACTGGATCGCCGCATCGCGGAATCCAAAGCCACCGAGACCACCGCCTCGGCCGACGAAGCGCGTGACCGCGAAAACCTCACCGCGCTCAAGGGCAACGATGCGGCCAAGCGCTTTGTGGAGGAGCTGAACCGCGCCGAAGATCTGCTGCAGTCCACGCGCAAGCAGATCGCCGACCTGGAGCAGCAGAAGAAAACGGCTGTCGACAAGCTGAATGAAATGATCTCGCAAATCAGCTTCGACTGGGACGTGAAGTAGGGAGCGAGTACCAGGGACTGGAAACCGCGATCCGGGTCCGGTGCAGAAGGAGAACGGGAAGCAGGCACAATCAACCCTCGCCGATGGGCAAAGCCGCAAGTCGGCGAGGGCGGACTGCATGGACAGGGGAGTGGCGAAGTGGGCACCGCTCTCGCTGGTGGAGACGAAAACTTCAGACGCCGGACTCGCGGCTTCCCCCAGGGCTGAAGCGTTCTCGCAAATTGTGCAGACCAGGATTTTGTTGGTCTCCCACTCATTCCGCAGGAGAGCGCGGAATGGGGCACAGAAGTCTATGGCAAATTCAAAAATTCTCTAAAGCATCTCTCTCGATGATAAAGGGGAGATTCCCGGGGAATTGACGGAGGGAGCGTGGGGCTTCAGCCCCACGAAACCGACGCAAGTTTTGCTGGCCTTCAGGCCCGGGCCTGAAGGCCGAATGATTTACCGCTTTTTCAGATGACTGAGGTCCCTTGCTCCCTCCGTTCTATTCCTCTCTCTACACAAATTGGAGAGCTGCCTTACAGCGGTTCCACAATTGCTGTACCCCGAACCCACCGCTATCAAGTGGCATTTTTCTCAAGAAAATGCCACCTTGCACGATGCCGGAAAGGGCATGTGAATTGTGGAACCGCTCTAAAGCCGTGCCCTGACGCTCCTTGCCACGCAGAAGTAGTTTTTCCGCAACCCCTTATTTCCGCAACAAATTCTTGGCAATGAACAGCACGTTGGCCGGGCGCTCCGCCAGGCGCCGCATGAAGTAGGGATACCACTCGTGTCCAAAGGGCACATAGAGGCGCACGTTGTAACCCTCGCGAACCAACTGGGTTTGCAAGTCGCGGCGCACGCCATAGAGCATCTGGAATTCGAAGCGAGCAGGCTCGATTCCCTGGCTGCGGGCAAAGGACTTCGCCTCCGCGATCATGCTCTCATCGTGCGTGGCCAAGCCATGAAAAATGGGGCTTTGCAACAACATGCAACTGAGCCGTAGATAGTTCGCGTCGACGTCGGCCTTTTTGTCGAATGCAACCTTCGCGGGCTCGTCGTAAGCGCCTTTGCACAGGCGCACGCGAATGCCCTCGGCAATCAGTTGCTCGATATCCGCCTGCGAACGGTAGAGATAGGCCTGGATCACGATTCCAATCGCGCCCTGGATTGCGGGGCGCTGGTGCAGTCGGCGGACGATGTCCAGAGTCACCTGCGTTCGCGGCGAGTCCTCCATGTCGATGCGTACAAAACTGCCGGTCGCCTTGGCGTGCTCGGCCAGGCTGCCGGCAATCTCCTCCGCCAGGCAGGGGGAAAGATCCAGGCCCATCTGGGTCAGCTTGACGCTGATGTTGGCGTTCAGCTTGCGCGCGGCGATCTCGTCCAGCAGTTTGTGATAAGCCTCCGCGGCACCGTGGGACTCCTGTTCGGTGGTAACGCTCTCGCCCAGCGAGTCCAGTGTTACGGTCATGCCGCTCTTGTTGGCGGCAGCGGCCACGCGCAGCGCGTCTTCGATCTCCATGCCGGCCACAAAGCGCGAACTGAGCCGCGTGCCCAGCCGGGAGCTCTCGCAGAAGCCGCGCAAAAGCCCATTGTGAGAAAGGGCGATAAAGGCAGAACGCAGAAGAGGCATCGGGAGATCCTCCCGGAGAGGGCCATGGAAACGGCCAGCTTCCCAGACGAAACAGTTTCGCACATCCGGCGGGACTGTGGCGCAGAAAAGATCAGTCTCGTGCGCCCCTGGTTCCGCTCTTGAAACCAGGGGCGCCGCAGTGTTCCACGAGCCGGGGCGATCTATTCAGCAGGCGCCGCATCTGCCTGGCCGGTCATAGCATACAGAATCGCCCGCGCGGTGGCGTTCTCGTCCTCGTGCGAGGAGATGAGCAGATCGTAAAGGTGCAGGTTGCACCAGCTTTTGCCGTAGTACTGTTGCAGGTATTTGGCGCGTTCCCCGTCCACGGTGCGGATGCGCTGCTCAATGTCGGCGCCCTTCTCCAGGCGAGCGCGCAGACGCAGGATGCGCTCCCTCAGCGGCGCGTATACAAAGACGTGAAATACGTCTGGCTTGTGTTGCAGCACGCACTGCGAGCCGCGGCCCACGACCACGCAATTTCCGTCGAGATAAGCCTTCTCAATAATCTTTTGCGAAATCTTGACCATCTCTTCGGCATCGAAAACGGAGTTCTCGGCCAACTCCAGACCGGCTGCCAGCGCCGCGCCGCGCATGGCTTGCTGGTTGATGCGGCGCAGCCAGGAATCCACGTGCTCGTCATAGTGCCGCACCACCTTCGAATCGACATGCGCGGCGTAAGCGATGGCGTCGATGATGTCCTTGTCCAGCAGTTTCCAGCCGAGCCACCCGGCAATGGTCTGCGCAATTCTTCCGCCGCCGCTTCCAAACTCCCTGTTCACTGTCAGTACCCGGTAGCCCACGTGTTTCCTCCCCAAAAAACTCGCAACAGAACACCTTACTCCTGTCCCGTCGTCCTTGCCAGTTCCGCGCGTGCGGTGGATTGCTCCACCTCAGCCTGGAAAAGGCCCGCCTCGGCCTCGGCCAGTTGCGCATCGGCTTCCTTGAGTGCGGAGGCATTCACGGTCTTTGCCTCCACCTGGTCTGCGGTGATGCGACGCATCTCAGCTCGAGCCGCCACGCTTTCGCGCGCTGCCTCCAGGCCGGTCTCCGCGCGCCGCACCTTGCGCGCTTCCTTTTCGATTTCAATGCGCACGCGATTCTCCACGTGGCGCAGGTTCTCTTCTGCCTCGTCCACCTGGGCGCGCCGCTCGCGCACCTGCCCGGTCCGCTTGCCGAACTCGGCAATGGTCCAATTCATCTTCAAGCCCACCGCGCCGTTGTTCTCGCTCAGCAATGGTACCCCGCTCTGGTAAATATACTGCGCAAAAGCGCCCACTTCAGGAATGAACTCGGCATGCGCCGCGCTCAGTCCGGCGTGTGCCTTGGCGACCATCTGCCGGGCCGAGGCAACTTCAGGATTGTGCTTGAGAGCCTCGGCTATCGGGTCGCTCACGACCGCTTCAGAGGCTTCAAATTGCGGTGCAACAAGCTCCACATCCGTGTCCAAAGGCAGGCCTACCAGATCGTTGAACTCTACCCGCATGTCGCTGATGGCGTCTTCCAGGGTACCCAATTGATGCCGTGCGTCGGCGATTTGCGCCTGGCCCTCCAGCACCTTCAACTCCAACACTGCTCCGGCCTCGACACCGTTGCGCGCCTCGCCGAGGCGCTCTTCTCCGGCTTCGATTCGCATCTCCGCGGCCTGTTTGCGGCGCTCTGCGGAGAGCAGATTCAGGTAGAGCTTCTTTACATTGAGCGCCACTTCGTCGCGGGCGCGCTGCGCGTCGTCGCGCGCCATGCCCGCATCCGCTTTGGCCACGCCCACTCCGGCATGAATCTTGAAGAACTGCGTGATGGGTTGGGCCGCGGTGTTCTGGATCAGCAGAAAATCCTGATTGCCCAGCTTGATGGAGACATTCTGGCCAGGGACAGGGCCATCGGTTGGATAGACGCCCAGCGCGCCCATGGGAATGATCAGGCTGTCCATCTTGCCCAGATGCACGGCATTCGTATCGTTACTTACCACCGGGAAGTAGTTGGCGCGCGCCTGGGTCACGCGCGCATCCATCTCTTTGGTCTTGAAGTCCGCCAGCTTGACCGTGGAGTTCTGCCCGGTAGCCAGGGCAACGGCCTCGTCGAGAGTAATGCGCCGCGTCTCAGCGCGCGCAAAGCTCGCAAGCGTGAGGAGGAACAAAGTAGCGACGATGACCGAGCGCCCCTGATCTCGCTTTTGAGACCAGGGAAACCACGAAGTCATCGTCGTCTTCCAGCCCCCTTCGCGCTTGCGATGCACCACAACAAAGAGAACCGGGATTACGATCAGCGTGAAAAACATGGAGCCAAGGAGACCAAAGGCAATCACGCTGGCCAGCGGCGACCACATGCTCGATCCGGAAAGAATCATCGGGATGACACCCACGGCAGCGGCCATGGAGGTAAGGAAGATGGGCCGCAAGCGGCGTTCTCCTGCCTCCAGCGCAGCCTGCTCAAGGTCGACTCCAGCCTTCATGCGCAGGTTAATGTAGTCGATGAGGATGATCGAGTTGCGCACCACCAGCCCACCCAGGCTCACGACGCCCAGGAAGGCCGTGAAGCCGTAGGTGTTATGCGTGATGAAGAGGCCGAGCGCCGCGCCCGGCAACGCGAGCGGAAACGCGGTCATCACGATCAATGGATCGGCCAGTGAGCGGAACTGGAAGAGCAGGATGATGAAAATAAGCACCAGGCTGATGAGCAATGCGTGCGTCATCTCAGCTGAAGTCTCATTGCGATTCTCGAACTCGCCGCCGTATTGGATGCGATAGCCGCGCGGCAGTTCCATCGCATCGATCTGCTTGCGCGCGTCGGAGAGAATCTGGCTAGAGAGCCGATGTCCGTTGGGAAAGGCACGCACGGTGAGCGTTCGAATGCCGTTCCTGCGCACGATGCGGCCAGGCTCCCAGTCTGGAGTGAGCGACGCCACCGCGCTGAGCGGAACACGCGCGCCGGTCAGCGGCGACATCACATATGTGTCAGCCACGTTCTGAAAATTCTGCCGCTCCGCGGGGTCAAGGCGCAGCACCACATCCACGTCGCGGTCGCCCTCCCAGAAGGTGGTCATGGGCGCGCCTTCAAAGTTGCCGGCTAGTTGCTGCGCAATCGACGCATTGGTCAGGCCGAGCCGATTGGCTACTTCTTCGCGCACGTTCACGCCTACCTGCCATGCATCCTCATGCCAGTCGGTGTGGATATAGGTTGCGCCGAGCGTGTGGCGCAGCACATCTTCAACACGATCGCCGAGCGTGCGCAACTCAGCCGCATCGGCGCCCACAATGCGAATCTCAACCGGCGCTTCCATCACCTGGCCCTGCTGCAGTTCCTTCACAAAGACCTTGGCCTCGGGAGCGGCATCGCCCACCCGCTGCCTAAGCGACGCAACCAACTCCGGCGTGCCTTTCACGCTCTTGGTGTTGACCAGTACCTGCGCATAGTTTCCTGCTGGCGCCTGCGGGTTCACGTTGTAGTAGAAGCGGGGCGCGCTGGAGCCAAGAAAGCTGGTTGTGGAGACAACCAGCGGTTCTTTGCGCAGAATCGCTTCAATGCGGCGCACGGCTGCATCGGTGGCTTCGATTTTTGCCCCTTCAGGCAGCCACACATCCATCAGGAATTGGTCGCGCTCGGCCAGCGGGAAGAACTGTTGCGGCACCAACTGAAGCACTCCGACACCGACTACGAAGGCCGCAACGCCAGAAAACAGAGCCGCCTGCTTGTGGCGCATGGCATGGGTGATGGCGATGTTGTAGAACCTCTGCATTCGGTCCAGGGGCGTGGGCTTGCGCTTGGCCTCGAGGTGCTCTTCTTCGTGATTCTTCAATCCCTGGCGGATGAAGAAGCGCGCGGTGAGCGGCGTAAGCAGCATGGCCACAACATAAGATGTGCTCAGCGCGATGGCCACGGCGATGGGCAGCGCGCGGATGAACTCGCCGATTGCGCCGGTGAGCAGCAGCATGGGCGCGAACGACGCGATGATGGTGAGCGTGGCCGTGAGTACCGGAACCGCCATCTCCGTGGCGCAGCGGCGCGCGGCCTGATCGATGGGTACCTTGCGGTCGAGTAACTCCACATAGTTGTCGGCGATGACAATGGCATCGTCTACAACCATGCCCAGCACCACAATGAGCGCGGCGATGGATACCTGCTGCAACTCGACGCTGCAAGCACTCAGCAAGGCGAAGGTGATCGACACCGTGACCGGAATGGCCACGGCCGAGACCAGCGCAACGCGCAACGGCAGCAGCAGCATGGTGACGAGAATGACGGCGACGATGGCGATGCCGAACTCGCGGAAGAAGTCCGCGACACGCTCTGAAACCACGCGGGGCTGATCGGCCACCAAGTCCAGCTTCACGTCGGGAGGCAGCGTAGCTTGCAGGGTCTTCAGCGTCTTGCGCACCGTGTTGCCGAAGCCGACAATGTTGTTGCCTTCATGCATTTCAACGGCCAGCAGAATTGCCGGATCGCCATCCATGCGTGCGTATTCCGTGGGGTCCTTGTAGACGCGGTCGACCGTGGCCAGGTCACCGATGTACACCGGCAAGCCGCTGGGCGAGACATCGACCATCACCTGGCGAATCTGATCTTCGGTCTGCAAGCGGCTGCCGGACTCAACCGGCACCTTGCTTTGCTCCGCCGCCACGCGGCCGGCAAATTGCACGGCGTTGCGCCCGGCGAGAGCCTGCATCATTTTCTGCGGATTGACGGCGTACTGCGCCAGCCGCTCGGTCGAGGAAGAGATGTCGATCTCTTCCTTCTGGTCGCCGATGCGCTTGATCTTCGACACCGCCGGAATCACGCGCAGCGCGGACTCGACGGCCTGGGCGTAGTCTTTCAATTCGCGATAGCCGTAGTGGCCGCCATGCACGGCAATCAACACAGCAGTCGTGTCACCGAAGTCGGAGTCGACGATGGGGCCTCGCACGCCGTCGGGCAGCCCGGTCGCTTTTAGTTGCGCCATGTCCAGGCGCAGCTTGGACCAGAACTCGTCTGCATTGGTGACTGACTTGTTCAACTCGACATTAATGACCACGACTCCGTTGCGCGTGGTGGAGAAAGTTTTTTCGCGGCGAATCTCAGAGAAGCGAAAGAGACGCTCCTCAATCTTGCGCGTGACTTGGTTCTCCACTTCTTCGACGGTAGCGCCCGGATAAATGGCGGAGACGATGCCGGTGTGGATCGTGATCTTTGGATCTTCACGCCGCGGCATGGTGAAGAGCGCGTAGAGGCCCGTCACGAATAACATCCCAACCACGACCAGGGTTACCTGCGGATAGCGCAGCGAGGCGCGAACGGGGTTCACTGCCCGCCTCCGATGACCTTGGCCGGCGAGCCTTCGCGAACATTCTGCTGGCCCGCGACAACGACCTGCTCATCGGCGTTGAGGCCGCTGCGAATCTCGACCTCGTCCCCCACCGGCGCGCCCACATCGACGCGACGGAGATACACGCGATTCCTGCTTGGATTGTAGACATACACATGCACGACGCCGTTCGCGTCGCGGAGGATCGAACTGCCGGGCACAGTGATCACGTTGACCATTGCCGAGCCGAAGATGCGCGCCTGACTCACCAGGCCCGCGCGCAGCACGTGCTCCGGATTCGGCACAACAATCTTGACGGTGTAAGTGCGAGAGGCAGGCTCGGAAGCTACGCCGACCACTTCTACCTTGCCTGCAAACTGCCGATTGTCGAGCGAGGGGATCGTGACCGTGGCGCGGGCGCCTGCCTGCACTTTGCCAATCTCGGATTCGGGAACTCCGATGCGCACCTTGACCGGGTCGAGATCGAGCACGCCGATGACCGGAGCGCCCGCGGCAACCGTGTCTCCCACGTCGATGCGCCTCATGCCGACAAAGCCGGAGATGGGAGCCAGCAGGCGCGTGTCCGCCAGCCGCTTCTGTGCCTCGTGCATCTGCGCGGTGGCGGCGCGAAACTGCGCGCTGGCCGAGTCTTTCTCTTCCTTGCGCGTGCCCTGGCGGGCCATATCGTAACGCTGACGGGCAGCCAAATAGCCGGCTTCAATTTTGTTAAAATCGTTGGCCGCCAGGCTCTTGTGGTCGTAGAGGAACTTCATGCGGGTGTATTCGTCCTGCCAGCGGTCAAAGTCGATGCGGGCCTGCTCCAGTTCCTGAGAACGGAGGCCGTCCTGTGCCTTCTGCGAGGTGGCGTGCGCCGCGTCCGCCTGGGCCTGGGCCGCGTCGAAGGCGTTGCGGTAGTCAGCAGCGTCCAACTCGGCCAGCACCTGGCCCTTGGTTACCGCCTGGCCTTCTTCCACATACACCCGGCTTACCCGGCCTGCAATCTGGAAGGCGCCCTGGGCGGTTACATTGGCTTCCACCGCGCCGCTTGCCGCCACTGAAACCGGCTGCTGAATGCGGTTGGGCACGCGTAAACGGATGGGAACCGGCTGATCCGCGGCTACCGGCACTTTGGGACCGCAACCGGCCAGGGGCAGCAACGCGAGGAAGGATGCGGCATAGACTGCTTGCAGTGCGCGCTTGGAATGCAGGGACGGGGGGAAGTGGGAGGATTTTGCTTGCATGGACGTTCTTCTTCCTTGACAAGAATAGAATGACACGTCATTCTTTTCTTGACAAGAGGACAATCGCAAAGAATGGCATACCGCAAAACTCCCGCTTCCGCAGCCCGCAAGGAGGCCCGCCGCAACACCCTTCTGGTGGCCGCAACCCAGCTCTTCGGCCTCTACGGCTATCACGCCGCCACCGTACCCTCGATTGTTGCCGAGGCAGGCAGCTCGGTAGGCAGCTTTTACTCCCATTTCCGCAATAAGGAAGACCTGTTTGCCGCTGTTCTGGAAGCGCTGGGAAAGAAGGTGGCCGAGGTGATCCTCGAAGCCAAGGCCTCGCAGCCTGATCCGCTGCTGGGAATTCCCTGCGCCGTGGAGTCGCTCTTTCTGTTTCTGGTCAAGAATCCACAGGAGGCGCGCATTCTGATCGTCGAGTCTTCCGGCCTGAGCCCACGGCTGGAAAAGGTACGTCGCGCCATCCTCCGCCAGCAGGCCGAGCAGGTCTTGCAGACGCTCACCCGTGCCGCGGATTCCATTTGCGTGGTGAATCCGGGGATTGCCGCCCGCTGCCTGGTGGGCGCGGTCTTTGAGGCGCTGACCAGTTGGCTGGAAGAGAGTCCTGCCACGCGTCCGTCGGCGGTGGACGTGGCGCGGGCGGTGGCCGACTACAATTTCAGGGCTTTGCGGCGCGTCTGAGCTGGCGCTGGGAGCATCGCCGGACAGGATGCCCTCGACCCGCGCAAGGGCATCCGCTCCAATCCTGCCGCCAGCAACACTTTCGGCCATCTCATTGCGGCCCAAACAACCTTCGAACTGCTCTCACGATTCATGCAGGACAGGGCTGCGGGGACTCGACCCGGCCAAGTAAACTATCCCCATGACCAAGCGGATCGGCATCCATCTGGGCACGGCGGGCGGGGCTTCCAACGCCGCCGCACAGGCGCGGGAGATTGGCGCCAACACCTTTCAGATCTTTTCTTCCAGCCCGCGGATGTGGCGCGCGCCCAAAGTGGACCCCGTGCAGGCCGTCCGCATGAAGGAACTGCGCGCCGCCCTGGACATCGGCCCGCTGGTGATTCATACCAGCTACCTGGTCAATGTGTGCAGCCAGACGGACGAGATTCGCGAGAAGAGTGTAGCGGCTTTTCGCGGAGAGATCGAGCGCGCGCTGACCTTTGGCGCGGAGTACCTGGTGCTGCATCCCGGCTCGTGGAAGGGACTGACCCGCGACGAGGGCCTCAAACTTGCCGCCGACTCCATTACCCGCGCCATCGACGGGCTTGCGTGGCAGGGCACGCCGTTTCACATCCTGATTGAAAACACCGCCGGGGCGGAGTTCTCCCTGGGCGGCAGCTTCGAGCAGGTAGCCGAACTGGTCGCCCGCCTCCAGGCCACCGCGCCGGTCGCTGTCTGCCTGGACACCTGCCACACCCACGTGGCCGGCTACGATCTGGTGAGCGCCGAGGGCTACGAAGAGACCATGCGGCAGGTCGAGGCGACCATTGGCTTCGCGGCCGTGCGCGTCTGGCACATGAACGACGCCAAGGCCGAACGCGGCTCGAAACTGGATCGCCACGAGCACATCGGCCAGGGCACCATGGGCGTCGAGCCCTTCCGCCGCCTGCTCAACGACGCGCGCTTTGCGCACGCCGCCTTCATCGCCGAGACCCCGGTCGACGTTTCCGGCGACGAGGAGCGCAATGTGCGCGTGCTCAAGAGCCTGGTGGAATAATTTCTCGTGCAGGGGGAACTGGGAGCTGTTTCACAACCTGGCTTTGAAAGGGCACGACTATAGCCGTGCCGCAAGTCGCACAAAATAAAGGGCGGGCTTTAGCCCCTGAGGGAATATCCCTGGCTCATCAAATCGGTTAGGCAGGAGGTACTAGTTGTGCTGACCACAGAGCGCAAGCCAGTAACCTTGGGAGAGATGCTGGTGGAGGAGTTCTTGACTCCCATGAAGCTGACGGAAGGCGCATTGGCCGAGGCAATGGGCGTGCAGCGCAAACTGGTCAATGAGCTTTGCAACGACCGGCGCGCCGTTACCGCCGATACGGCGCTGATGCTGGCGCGCGTCTTCGGCAATTCGCGGGAGTTCTGGCTGTCCGTGCAGCGCCGCACGGACCAGTGGAAGGCACCGCATACACCAAAGCGGCGGCAGAGAATTGATCAGGCCCGGGCGCTGCAGGTGACTGGGTAGACTTTTCAACGATCTTCTCGGAGAAGTGGAAGAAATGCTCTTGAGTGAAGCCATGGCGATTGTGGAGACTCCCGAAGGGCGAGCGATGCTAAAGGCGCACCTTGAAAGTTTGCCCTTCCCGCATTTTGAGGTTTATCCAGGAAATCCCAAGCTCCTCGTACGCATCGACAAGGACGGTACGCGCACGGTTGGACGATTTGTCCAAAGACAGTTTGAAGCAGAGCCCGAAGTTCCCGGCCGGGAGTGACCAATGGCCAACAAGAATGTCCTGGGGATCTGCAAGTTGTGCCTGCAACATAAAGAACTTCAAAAATCGCATTATCTTCCGAGAGCCCTCTTTCGACTATGTAGACAAAAAGGCCGTAATCCTGTCGTAGCAACACCTGCGGTTGTTGGCTTTTCTCAAAAACAGATGTGGAAGCATTTGCTTTGCAGAGAATGTGAAGACATGCTTAGCAAGCAGGGCGAAAGTTATACGCTTGATATGGTTCACCGAGGTGATCGATTCAGTCTCCTTGAGAGGATGAAACTTGCAGTTCCCATTGGGCATAGTGGGAACGTGCCCATGTTTTCAGGCCTTCAGGTAGGAATCAAGACGAACAATCTCGGATACTTCGCACTGAGCTTAGCTTGGAGGGGCGCGCAAGGACCTTGGCAGACAATCGAGGGACAAACGACAGAGGTATCCTTGGGACAATTTGAGGAACCAATTCGACAATATTTGCATGGTGACTCCAGCTGGCCTGAAAATATCGTTGTTATGTCCACCGTTTGTACTGACGTTGGAAGCAAAGAATGGATCACGCCTCCTTGGTTAATCCCGGCTGACGTCGCTGCCGGCAATTTTCTGCGAATTGAACTTCTCGTTCGTGGAATATGGTTTTGGATATTGATGGGCGAAATACCAAAGCAAATTGCGGCATGGTGTTGCGTGAACTCGCCAAGAAAGGTTCTATTCTTGCGGGATTGTGAGGATCAGCTACTCCTGATGAATAGACATTTTCTGGAATCTGCGGAAGATCGGACCTCGCTCCTCCGTTTAAACTAGAACCTTATGGCGGAAGAGACAGAACTGCGTTACGACCCCTCGGCAATCGAACCCAAATGGCAGGCACGGTGGGCGGCGGACCCCGCTCTCTACGCGGCCGAGCCCGTCTCCTGCGGCAAGCCCAAGTACTACGTGCTGGAGATGCTGCCCTATCCCAGCGGCCAGTTGCACATGGGGCACGTGCGCAACTACTCGATTGGCGACGCCCTTGCCCGGCACATGTGGATGCGCGGTTACAACGTGCTGCACCCCATGGGCTGGGACGCCTTCGGCCTGCCCGCCGAGAACGCCGCGCTCAAAAACAACACTCCGCCGAGGGAGTGGACGCAATCCAACATCGCCGCCATGAAACGCCAGATGGAGCGGCTGGGCCTGGGCTACGACTGGGCGACCGAGGTTACCACCTGCCTGCCCGAGTACTACCGCTGGAACCAGTGGTTCTTTCTGCGCATGTACGAGAAGGGCCTGGTCTACAGAAAGAAGAGCAAGGTCAACTGGTGCCCGGAGTGCGCCACCGTGCTGGCCAACGAGCAAGTAGTGGACGGCTGCTGCTGGCGGCACGAGACCACCCTGGTGGATCAGCGCGACCTGGTGCAGTGGTTCTTCCGCATCACCGCCTACGCCCAGGAACTGCTCGACGGGCTGGACAAGCTGGACGGCTGGCCGGAAAAAGTGCGCATCATGCAGCGCAACTGGATCGGCCGCAGCGAAGGCACCGAGGTCGATTTCTTCCTTGACGAGGGGTCAGGGACGAAGGGATTAGGGACTGAGGGACTAGACGCAGGTCCTTCGACTTCCCCTTCACTTCGTTCAGGGTCCGCTCAGGATGACAAGGCTGTGCGCATCCGCGTGTTTACAACGCGTGTGGACACCATCTTTGGCGCGACCAGCGTGCAACTGGCGCCGCAGCACGCGCTGGTGACCAAGTTTACAGCCGCCGACGCCGCGCTCAAGGCGCAGGTCGATGAGCTGCTCGATCAACAGAAGAAGGCGCGCGAGGCCGGCGATCTGGGTGCGATTGAAAAGCACGGCGTCGCGACCGGCCGCTTCGCCATCAATCCCTACAACGGCCAGCGTGTGCCCATCTGGGTGGCCAACTACATCCTGGCCGACTACGGCACCGGCGCCATCATGAGCGTCCCGGCGCACGACGAGCGCGACTTCGAGTTCGCCAGCAAGTACAACCTACCCATCGTGCAGGTGATCCAGCCCGAGGACCCGGCGCTGGCCGTGATCATGCCCTTCGTCTCGGAAGAAGGCACGCTGGTCAACTCTGGCGAGTACGACGGGTTGAGCTGTTCCCAGGCGCAGAAGAAACTCCAGGAGATTGCCCAGGCCGGCGGCTTCGGCGAGGGCAAGGTCATCTTCCGACTCAAGGATTGGGGTGTGAGCCGCCAACGCTATTGGGGCACGCCCATCCCCATGATTCACTGCGAGCAGTGTGGCCTGATCCAGGTGCCCGACGAGCAATTGCCGGTGGTGCTGCCCCCTCAGATTGAGATCACTCAGCAGGGCGGCTCGCCGCTCAGCCGCGTGCCTGAGTTCCTCAACGTCGCCTGCCCCAAGTGCGGCGGCCCGGCCAAGCGCGAGACCGACACCATGGACACCTTTGTCGACTCAAGCTGGTACTTCTACCGCTACACCGACGCCAAGAACTCCAGCGCTCCCTTCGATCCCGCCACCGCGCAGTACTGGTTCCCCATTGACCAGTACATCGGCGGCGTGGAACACGCGATTCTGCACCTGATCTACTCGCGCTTCTGGACCAAGGTGATGCGCGACCTGGGCCTAATCGTCAACGACGAGCCGGCAAGGCGGCTGTTCACGCAAGGCATGGTCATCAAGGACGGCGCCAAGATGTCCAAGTCCAAGGGCAATGTGGTATCGCCCGACGAGATGATCGGCAAATACGGCGCGGACGCGACGCGCATGTATGCGCTGTTTGCCGCTCCGCCCGATCGCGATCTGGACTGGCAGGAAGACGGCGTGGCGGGAGTGAGCCGCTTCCTGGGCCGCGTCTGGCGGCTGGTAACCAAGTATGCGCCGGGGGCCCGCACCGCTCGTGGCCAGCAAGCCGAAGCGCCCACCGGCCTCTCTCTCAAGCTGCTGCGCAAACTGCATCAGACCATCGCCAAGATCACCCTCGACTTCGAGGGCCGCTGGCACTTCAACACCTGCGTCGCGGCCATCATGGAGCTGGTCAACGACATTCAGGCTGCCGACGCCCAACTGGCGGCGGGCGAAGTGCCCGCACCGGCGATGCGCGAAGTACTGCGTACGCTGGTCCTTCTGCTGGCTCCGCTTGCTCCGTATCTCGCCGCCGAACTATGGGAAGAGCTGGGCGAAGAGGGTTCCGTGCTGCGCGCGCCCTGGCCCATTAGCAATCCCGAACTGGCCAAGGAAGACGAGTTGCAAGTCCCGGTCCAGGTCAACGGCAAACTGGTCATGGTGGTCACCGTGGCCGCCGATGCCAGCCCCAAAGAGATCGAGGCCGCCGCGCTGGCCGGCGAAAAGGTACAGGCGCGCACGGCAGGCAAGACGGTGGTCAAGGTCATCGTCGTGCCCGGCAAGCTGGTCAACCTGGTCGTCAAGTAGCAAGAAGAGCGCTGTGCCCCATCCATTTCACGTTTTTTGTGCAATGGGTGGGAACGCACGAACCTCACTCCCACAACCGGCCGCGCAACAACGGCGAGGGCGGAATCCACGAACCTCAACCCGCACTATTCTCAGGTGAAGCATGGCGCAGCCCTTGCGCGGAACCCAGTCGCTGGTCGGCCAGATGGGCTGGGTCTTCGAGCGCCCCTCGCTCACCGCCATCGAAGTCGCCTGGCGATGGATCTTCGGCGCGCCTTTCCTGGCCGTTTGCTGGGTCGAGGCGCGGCGGATTCTCACGGTCCTTCCCCTGGATGCCTCCGGCCTCAGCGCAATCAACCCGCAGAACCCGTGGGTCGCGGCGGTGCAACTGAGCGACGCCTGGGCGCTTTACCAGCCTCATGTAGCCGCTGTGCTGCGCTGGCTGCTGCCTGCGGCCGCACTGGCCTGGATCGTCGTCAGCGGTCTTGGCCGCAGCCTGCTCCTCAAACGCATCGAGCCGCGCTTCCGCTTCCGTCCCCTTGCGATGATCGCCCTGCAAGCTGCATTTCTGGTGCTTCTCGCCGGAGCCTTCTGGGGCTGGTTCCGCTCCATCGCGTGGGCGGCGGCCACGCACATCACCGCCGCTGGCGAGCCGGACTTGATCGGCTACTCGATGTGGGCCATTTTTCTCTCGCTGGGATTCTTCACGGCTTTCGCGCTGGTCAGTTGGGCGCTCTCCATCGCGCCGCTCATCCTGCTGCTCGAAGATTGCAACCCCGCGCAAGCCCTCGGTCGCAGTCTCCGCCTGGGCAAGGCCTTCACCGGCAAGCTGGTAGAGATCAACCTGGTAATGGGCATCGTCAAGCTGGCGCTGGTCGTGGTGGCCATGGTGCTCTCCGCCGCGCCGCTGCCATTCAGCGATCAGCTCGGCACAGACGCCATGCACTGGATCTACGCCGTGGCGACGATCTTTTACTTTGTAGCCAGCGACTATTTTCAGGTGGTGCGGCTCAAGGGATTTGTCGAGTTCTGGAAGATGTTTCGGGGAAATGGACGGGGGACCCCTATCTCAAGTGGAATCTTATCCAGTTGAGGGTGCCCCCGGTCTCGATTCTGAGGCCGGGGAGAGCACAAACCCACGCGGTCGGGCCTAGAACAGCTTCAGCCGGATCACGAAATACTTTTTGGGGTCCTCGCGCATGCCTTTGACCATTTGCTGTGTCTGGTCCAGGGTCTGGTCGGCGTGGTCATAGAGCGCGCGATTCTGCACAAGTTGTCCCAACGTGCCCTTGCCCTCGTCCACACCCTTCAGGATCGAGTCCAGCCGGCTCACCGTGTCGTCCAGCTTCTCGGCGAATGCTGGGTCCTTGGCCAGCTTGCCCAGTGAGCCCTTGCCGGCGTTGATCTCCGCTACCAACTGATTGGTATTGGCCACGGCGGCATTCAGGTTGTTATAGAGCGAGTCGTCCTTGAGCAGCTTGCCGGCGCTGCCCTTGCCTTCGTCGAGCGCGGTGGTAATCCGGTCAAGCCGGTCGACGGCCGAGTTGGCGCGCGTGTAGAGGCTGTCGTCGGCGATCATCTTGCCCAGCGAACCCTTGCCGTCGGCCACGCTGCCGGTGATGGTATCCAGGTTGGTGGCGATGCGCGCGATGCGGTTGTAGAGGACCGGATCGTTGATCAACTGTCCCAGCGTGCCTTTTTTCGTATTCAGCGTGTCCACCAGGGTCTCCACCTTGCGCATGAGAACGGTGACCTGCTCGATGGAGACGTTGCTGGTGCGGATCACGTCCTGGATGCTGGGCGCGCCGGCCGCCTTGAGTTCCGCGTTATTGGCCGGGGGCGGGCCGCTGGCGTGAGACGAGTCCAGATCGATGTAGCTGTCGCCCAGGACGCCGGCCTGGTTGATCGAAGCGGTAGTGGTCACGTGCAGCCCGCTCATGTATTCGCGGCCCACCTGCATGGTGACTTCAACCGGCGTAGGATTGCGCTCGGGAACCACGCGGACGTGGATGACGTTGCCGATGGTGACGCCTTCCAGGGTGACCGGCGCACCGTCTTTGAGCCCGGCGGCGTTCTCAAAGTAGGAGCGCAGTTTCAGCTTGCGCGCGAACAGGCCGCCGGTGGACCCGGACATGAGAAAAATGAGAACAATCAGCACGGCCATGGCCGCCAGGACCAACGCTCCCACTCTCAGTTGCGACCACTGAATCTCTTTGCGGCTGGGCACGAAACTCCCCTTGCTGAACTGAGTCCTTTGACGCCTTGAGAATAGCAGAACGGCCCCGGCTTACCGCCCGTCCTCCAGCACAACGCTGGCCATGGCCAGCTCGGCTGTATGGGTAATGGAAAGCGCGGCGCGCACGGCCCCCAATCGGGCGGCAATCTCGGCGGCGCGCCCGTGGAACCGGAGGGTGGGCCTTCCGCTGGCTTCGCGGATCACCTCAATCTCCAACCAGTTCACTCCAAAGCTGATGCCGGTGCCCAGCGCCTTGGCGCCCGCTTCCTTGGCCGCGAAGCGCGCCGCCAGGCTTTCAGCGGCCTTTTTTTTGCGCAAGCAATAGGCCTGCTCCGCCTCTGTGTAGACGCGGTCAAGGAACCTTTTGCCGTAGCGTTCCACAGATTTCTGGATGCGCCCGATCTCTACAAGATCGATCCCACTGCCGATAATCATGCTGTCTTTCAAGCTACATCATTTCGCCTCTGCTGGGGCTGTGTGGCTGACTGTAAACGAGGCTTTCCGCAGGGCGAATCCAGGTCGCGTCAGGCATTGAGGATATCCCCCTCAATTACCTGCGAAGGGTCTGTCGGAGCCTCAGGGAAGCATGAATGTTTCAAAGCCGGTCAGGGCCGTGCAACTCCTGAACAGGAGTGAAGCTGCGCCGTCCGGCTCCGATAAAGCGGAAGTGAGGCTGATGACTGTGCCGGAACTCAAAGAAGGGCCTATGATGAGCGTGCCTTGGGCTTTGCAGATGAAGGCCATCTCCATTGAGGAGCCCTCCCGGCTGGTTCAGACCCTGACCGGCGCAATTCTCGGTTGCGGAGGCTGGGTTCTCAGCCGGGGCGCCGACGACATGGGCAAAGTGAGCATGTTGTTCGAGTTCGAGCGCCAGGCCTGTGTGGATATTTACAGCGTGCTCATCGCCGCGGGACTGGAATTGAGCCAAAATGGCCACATTCGCTTCACGGAACTCTGCCAATGCACCCGCAGCCAGCAGCGCAATTGCGCTACTGAAATTGCCTCCATCGACCTGGAGGTGCAGACGTTTCCGGTGGAAATGGTGCATGGCTCCCACGGCTGCGAAGTGGTCTGAAGGGCTCACCGCCCTTTTTAAACGCTCTCCATTGACCGAAATGTGGCGGGGGAATCTCAACAGTAAACAGGCCGGTCGGGTTCACAAAAGCCCAACCGGCTCCAATCAAACCCCGCCGCTCAGCCCGCTTCGACCAGCCCATATCGCCGCTGCCAGGCTTCTTTGAGCCGAGCCCATACTCGCAGCCGCTCGGCTTCAGTCACTTCGGTACCGGGAGCGGTGGCAAAGCGCGCCGCCTCCATTTTGGCCAGTTCCAGCAACTGCCGGTCACGCACCAGGTTGGCCACGCGGAAGTCCGGCAGCCCGGCCTGCCGGGTCCCGAAAAACTCGCCCGGCCCGCGCAGCCTCAGGTCCAGCTCAGCCAGTTCGAATCCATCCTGGGTGCGGACCATGGCGTTGAGCCGCTCCTCGCCCACCGGCGATACGCGTGGGCCGGTAATCAGCACGCAGTAGCTTTTGGCTGCGCCGCGTCCCACGCGCCCGCGCAACTGGTGCAACTGCGCCAGCCCGAAGCGCTCCGCATGTTCCACCACCATCACGGTGGCGTTGGGAACGTCCACGCCCACCTCGATGACTGTGGTGGCCACCAGCACGTCAATCTCCCCGCGCTGAAAGCGGCGCATGACGATCTCTTTGTCGTCTGGGTCCAGGCGTCCGTGCAGCAGGCCCACGCGCAGGCCGGCAAAGGGGCCGGTGCGCAGCTTTTCGAACATCTCAACGGCCGATTTGAGCCCCGATTTCGCTCCTGGATTGGCCTCTTGCGCCGCCTTCGGGAAGAGCTCCGCTGTTTTGCGTTTTTTACCGGCCTTGCGGGCGGGGAGGGGTGGCGCTTCAATCCCAGCCTCCGGATCGTCATGGGAGAAGTCCAGCTCCGGCTGGTCGTCTTTCGTCCCCTCGATCACCGGGTAGACGATATAAGTCTGCCGGCCAAGCGCCACCTGCTTGCGCACGAAATCCCACACCTCTTCCGACATCTCACCGGGCACGCGGCGAGTAACAATGGGCGTGCGGCCCGGCGGCAGCTCGTCGAGCACGCTTACATCCAGGTCGCCGTAAAGCGAGAGCGCCAGGGTGCGCGGAATGGGCGTAGCGGTCATGACCAGCATGTCGGGCTCTGCCTGATTCGGCTTCTTCATCAGCTTGAAGCGCTGCAAGACGCCGAAGCGGTGCTGCTCGTCCACCACCACCAGCCCGAGCTTGTCGAACTCGACTTTCTCTTCAATGAGCGCATGGGTGCCGATGACCAGTTGCGCCTCGCCGCGGTTGATCTCGCCGCGCGTGGAGCGCTTGCGGTCCTCGGCCAGCGAGCCGGTCAGCAGCACAATGCGCGGCTTGCGCGAGGACTTCTCCAGCAGCTTGCGCATGGCTAGAAAATGCTGTGTGGCGAGGATTTCAGTGGGCGCCATCAGCGCCGCCTGGTAGCCGTTTTCCATGGCCACCAGCATGGCTTGAAGCGCCACGATGGTTTTGCCCGAACCTACATCGCCTTGCAGCAGGCGGCGCATGGGGCTGGGGGCGCGCATGTCGGCCACAATCTCGCCCAGCGCCCGCTTTTGCGCCTTGGTGGGATGAAAGGGAAGCACCTCGCGGATGGCCTCGCGGACATTGTCGCCGGTGGTGAAGCCGATGCCCGCGCGCTCCCGCATCCGCTTGCGCTTTAGCTCCAGCCCGAGCTCCAGAAAAAATAGCTCTTCAAAGATCAGCCGCCGGTGCGAAGGCGTCGTCCAATCCTGCAACTGGATGAATTTGGTCCCCTCGGGCGGAAAGTGCACTTCGCGCAGCGCGGTCTCGCGATCCGGCAGATTGAGCCGGGCGAGCATCTCGCGGGGCAGGCACTCGGGCACCGCGCCGCGCACCGCTTCAAGCAGGTTGAAGATCGTCTTCCGCTGCCAGCGCGAAGCCAGCCGCGCCCCGCCCAGCGACTCGTAGACCGGGGTGATGCGGCCCACCTCCAGCAAGCGCGTCTCGGCGTCGTCTGAGGCGTCGGGCAGCAATTCGAACTGCGGCTGGATCATCTTCAAATTGCTGGTAGACCGCGAGGGCTCGACCTTGCCGTAGACGGCCACTGTCTGGCCGGCCTGAAACTTCCCGTTCAGATAGGTGCCGTTGAACCAGATGCACTTCATGGCCAGCCGGCCCTGGCCGATGGTCAGCTCGAAGATGGGGGCGCGCCGCGTGCGCAGCAGAATGGAGCCGCGCACCTCGGCGATGACGCTGGCCGTCTCGCCGGGCTGGAGTTCGTCCAGGCTGCGCGGGTTCTGGCGATCTTCGTAGCGGAAGGGCAGGTGGTAGAGCAGGTCCTCGGCGGTCTGGATGTCCTTGGCGGCAAGCAACTCCGCCACCCGCGGACCCACGCCGCGCACATACATCACCGGAGTGTCGAGGCTGGGCACATCTTGGATGCTACAACCGCGCGGCAGGCGGGACCAAGCAGACGCACCAAAGCGCCATGCCCCATCCTTGCGTCTTTTCCTTCGCGAAAGCGCAGGGGACCGAGATCCTTCCTCGCTGGCATTGCGGCCTCCCATCCTTTTCACAAAGAACGTGAAAAGGACGGGGCACGGCGCACAGGGCTTCGATCCGGAATGTGTTGCCGCGCCGTTGTATCGTTGTAGGCGTCGAAAATCTTCGATCCGGGGAGGGGTTCCAGTGAGCGAGTTGAATCGCAGAGGCTTTATGAAGGCGGCGGGCGCGGCGTCGGCGGTCACGGTTCTGGGCGGCAAGATTCATGCTCTGACTGCCATGCAGGCCGAGCCGGGGAAGGCTGTCGCGGCCAACGACTACATCCAGATCGCGCTGATCGGCGCGGGCGGGCAGGGCATGGGCGACACCAAGACCGCCGTGCAGGTGCCTGGCGTCAAACTGTTGGCCGTAGTCGACAGCTACAACGGCCGCCTGGAGCACAGCAAAGAGCTGTGGGGCAACGACCTCTTCACGACCCGCGACTACAACGAGATTCTCGCCCGCAAAGACATCGATGCGGTCATTATCGGTACGCCCGACCACTGGCACAAGCAGGCCTCGGTCGACGCCATGAAGGCCGGCAAGGATGTCTACTGCGAGAAGCCCATGATCCATCTCTATGCAGATGGGCCAGAGATGATTGAGGCTTCGCGAGCCACGGGACGAATTCTCCAGGTGGGCAGTCAGCGCGTCAGCTCACTCATCTACGGCAAGGCCAAACAACTGCTGGCCTCCGGAGCCATCGGCCAGTTGAACATGGTCACTGCGCGTTGGGACCGCAACTCGTCAATGGGCGCCTGGAACTACACCGTGCCTCCGGATGCCTCGCCGGAAACCTGCGACTGGCCGCGCTTTCTGGGCACAGCGCCGAAGATTCCCTTCAATGCCGAGCAGTTCTTCCAGTGGCGCAAGTGGAAGGCTTACGGAACCGGCGTGGCGGGCGACCTGTTTGTCCACCTCTTCAGCGGCACCCACTTCGTCACGGGAACGAACGGTCCCACGCGCGGCATGGCCACCGGCGCCCTGCGCTTCTGGAAAGACGGCCGCGATGTGCCTGACGTGATGCTGGGCCTGTTTGACTATCGCGAGGGCTTCAACCTGAGCCTGCGCGTCAATTTTGTGGATGGGGGCGAGGAGAGCGAAGGGCTCATCTTTACCGGTTCTGAAGGCACCATGGAGATCGGCTGGGGCTCAGTGAGCGTCACCCGCGTGCCGCGCGAAAAGGACCCCGGCACCATGATCGACACTTTCACCGAGGCGACGCAGAAGCTCATCCTGGAGGAGCACAGGAAGCAGTATCCACGCACGCATCCCGAAGGAGAGCCGCCGGTGGGATTCGAGAAATATGTTGCGCCTGACGGATACAGCGACAGCTACGACCACTTCAGGAACTTCTTCGCCTCGGTGCGCAGCCGCAAGCCGGTGGTGGAAGATGCGGTCTTCGGCTTCCGCGCAGCCGGGGCCGCGCTGCTGAGCAATCTGAGCATCGAGCGCGGCGCCGTTGTCCACTGGGACCCGGATGCCATGAAGCTGGTGTAGCGGGGGAACTGCGAGAGAGCCCGTCGTGGAATGCGTTTTCGCGACGGGTTTCTTGCGTTCAAGACCTTGTAAGGAAGTAAGTCTCAACGGCTCGCAGCAGGGCTGCGGGATCGAGATAGGGTTTTCTGCCTTCGTAGCGGGCAGCCCAGCACACCTGGTTCACAATGTCCCGCGGATAGCAGGACCGCAACTCTTGTTGCAGTTTGATGCGGATCAGAGCGATCAGGTCCCTGGGGATGCTGGGGTCGTATTGCAGCCTTCGGTCCTGGGCCACTCTGCGGAAGATCTCGCAGAATTGCTCGTCTGAGACCTCGCCAATCTTGATCTTGGTTTGAATCCGGCGCAGAAAGGCAGCGTCCATCAAGTCGGCCGGGTTCATGTTGGTGGCAAAGACAACCAGCATCTCGAACGGAATTTCAATCTTCCTTCCTCCCGCGAGGGTCAGAAAATCGATTCTGCGGTCCAGGGGCACGACCCAGCGATTGAGCAACTCTTCCGGCCTGAGCCTCTGCCGCCCGAAGTCGTCGATGATCAGCACTCCGTTGTTGGCTTTCATCTGCACCGGGCCGGCTAGAACTTTGCCGTGGGGTTGAATTGCAGATCGAGCATCTCCACGGTCAGCTCGCCGCCCACCAGGACCGCGGGACGGCGGCAGCGCACCCAGCGCTGATCGTAGTTTCCCTGTGCCGGCTCAGCCCCATCCTTGTGAATTGCCGGATCGTATACGGTGATGATCTGCCCGTCGACTTCCACCGCGTAGGGAACCCAGACCTCGTCCTCGGCCAGCACACGCGACAAAGTCTCCGCCATGGTGGTTTTTCCCACTCCGGGCGGCCCATAGAGGAAGATCGAGGAGCCGGAGTTGAGCGCGGTTCCAAACTGGTGCAACGTCTCGGCGTCCATCACCAGGTGGGCAAAAGCGCGCTCCACGTCGGCCGGGTGCACCTCCACGGTCTGCACGCCCTGTTCCCTGGTCTGCGCGGAGTAGCTCTCAAGAGAAACGGGGGCGGGGCCCGCATAATGACTGTGCGACAGCAGCTCCATGGCTCGCGAGCGGCCCTGCGAAGTGATGGCAATTTGCGGAATATTGCCGGTCATTCCAGTGACCTGGCAAAGCAGTCCCGCACGCAGGCGGGTGAGCAGATCGTTCGTCACTCCGAAGCTGAGGTGGGTCTTTTCCGAGAGATCCAGGCTGGAGAGCGAGCCGGAAAGATAGAGCGTCTTTAATGCCAGGTCTTCGAGAACCGCGGCAGGAACGTCAACTTCTTTGATTGACTGTGGCCTTCGCGTCGGCCCGGCAAAGGGCTCGGCCTCGTCAAAGTCGCGCGTCAGAATGAAAGTTGCCAAGTGGGCCGGTCCTGATTGCTGTCCCTAATATATCGCCAATTGAATGCGCGCAATTCATCTTCGCT
The DNA here is from genome assembly GCA_963839155.1 of uncultured Acidobacteriaceae bacterium. Lineage (GTDB taxonomy): Bacteria > Acidobacteriota > Terriglobia > Terriglobales > Acidobacteriaceae > Telmatobacter. The sequence continues at coordinate 29,373 of CAWITY010000009.1, read as the reverse complement.
TGCGCCTTTCGTGTCGTCAGGTCACACTTTTGGCGCACCCTGGTCACCCATCCTGGTAAGTTGCGGCTCATGCCAGACGAGTATTGAACTTGCCCCAGGTTTTTTGCGTACCCCTGTAGAACCGGGGCAACCGGCGGTGCGGGGAAGCTTTGCTACACTGCTGGTTAAGACCGTTCCCCTCGGTCGATCTCAGCATAATCGTCAAATCGGACGGCGGGAGAATCCATGCCAGTTGTCGAACTCGCGGGAGTGACCAAGGCCTACGAGAACAAGGTTGCCGTCAGCAACCTGAGCCTTTCCATTGAGGCGGGTCAGATGTTCGGCCTGCTGGGGCCGAACGGAGCCGGCAAGACCAGTTCAATCCGCATGATCATGGGGATTACGATTCCCGACTCCGGCAGCGTCAGTCTCTTCGACAAGCCCTTCGAGCGCCAAAGCCTGAACAAGGTCGGCTATTTGCCCGAAGAGCGCGGCCTCTACAAGAAGATGAAGGTCATCGACCAGCTTGTCTTCTTCGGCCAGTTGCACGGTTTGACCCGCGAGGAAGCGAACAAACGGGCAGGCGCATGGACCACGCGCATGGAGATTGCCGGCTCATTGCACAAGAGGACCGAGGAACTCTCCAAGGGCATGCAGCAGAAGATCCAGTTCATCTCCACGCTGCTGCACGATCCGGGACTGATCGTTATGGACGAGCCCTTTTCAGGACTCGACCCGGTCAATGCCGTGCTTGTCGAGAAGACGCTGCTGGAACTCAAAGCTCAAGGCAAGGCCATTGTCTTCTCCACGCATCGCATGGACCAGGTGGAGAAGCTCTGCGACTCCATCTGCCTCATAAACGACGGCCAGGCCGTGCTGGCCGGCAATCTGCGCGAGATCAAGAGCCGCTACGAGCGCAACCACGTCATCGTCGAATTCGAGGGAAGTGCTTCATTCCTGGCGAGCGCGGAGATTGAGGAAGCGAAGAACTTCTCAGGACACGCCGAGATCAAGCTCCATCCGCACGGCGATGCGCAGAAGCTGCTGCGCGAAGCGGCTGCCGCGGCCACCATCTACCGCTTTGAACTGGTCGAGCCCTCGCTCGAAGAGATCTTCATCCAGACCGTGGGAGGCAAGCCCAATGCGTAATGTTCTTCTCATCGCCAGGCGCGAATATCTTGAGCAGATCAAGAGCCGGGCCTTTCGCTTGTCTACCGTCGGGCTGCCTGCGGCGCTGGCGTTGGTCCTGGGCATCAGTTACTTTTCGACCCTTGGTCTGGGCGCAAACAAGCATCTGGCAATTGCCGCCGGCGACCAGGCGCTGGCCAACGGCATTCGCGCCCGCCTGCTCAGCGGCAAAAGGTCCAAGGCCATTGTCGATGTCGTGGCTCCGGCACGGCCGGAGGATCGCGCAATCCTTGTCGAAGAGGTGCGAAACAGGGCTATCGACGGCTTTCTGTGGATTGAGACACCAGCCGGAAAAGCCCCAACCGCAACGTATATCTCGCAATCCGCGGGCGACTTTATGACCAGCGCCCGGCTGAAGAGCGACTTGAACGACAGCCTGGTAAGCGAACACTTGACCGGCGCCGGCATGATGCAAGCGGACGCGGACACCCTGCTGAAAGGCGTTGCTCTGGATACCTTCCAGGTGAGAAAAGATGGACAGTTGATCAAGAGCAATGCTCAGATGTCCTTCTGGAAGGGCTACATGATGGCCATTCTGCTCACCATGACCACGATGATTTATGGCCTCAACGTGGCGCGTTCCATTGTGCAGGAGAAAACCTCGCGCGTCTTTGAGGTGATGCTCGCCACCGTCAAGCCAAGCGACATGCTGGCCGGCAAGCTTATCGGAGCCGGCACCGTGGGCCTGACGCAAATCGCCATCTGGCTGGTTGCAGGCGCGGCCATCTTCATCTCTCCCATTGCCGCCGCCGCGCTCACAGGCGACCTCGTGATTCACTTCTCCTGGTCGGAGTGCGTGCTTTTCCCGGTCTACTTTGTTCTCGGCTATCTGCTTTTCAGCTCGCTGTTTGCCGGTCTGGCCGCCACCTGCGAAACGGAGCAGGAACTCCAGATGTATATGCCGCTGGCCGCCGCGCCGACATGGATCAGCTTTTCGATGATCATCCTCATCATGAACGATTCGAATTCTTTCTGGTCGGTCGCGGCCTCGCTCTTTCCGCCCACCGCGCCCATCGTCATGTTTCTGCGCATGGCCTCGCAAACGCCGCCCGGCTGGCAGTTCGCGCTCTCCATTGGCCTCATGGTGGTGAGCATCTGGGCCACGCTCTGGTTCTCTTCGCGCCTCTACCGCGTGGGCATCCTCATGTACGGCAAGCGCGCTACGCTGCCTGAGCTGCTGCGCTGGCTGCGGTATAGCTGAGCAGAGGAGTTCGCGTTGTGAGCGGGTTCGCGGAGTTAGCCTGGCGCCTCATCCAGACCCGCGAACTCCGCTCTCTCCGCTAGAATCGAAGATGTGACCGCCGAAGAGCATCCCAGATTCACCCTCGTCCAACGCCTTGTGCTGGCCGTGGTCCCGCGCACGGTGTGGGCGCTGTTGAAGATCGTCAGCCTCACCTGGCGCTTTGAAGTGATCGCCGAGGAGGGCGTCACGCCCATCCTCGAAGGCCAGAAGTCTCCGGCGGAGATTTACTGCTTCTGGCACCAGTGCGTCTTTCCCTGCACGGTCTACTTCCGCCACTCCCACGCCGTCATCCTCATCAGCAGGAGCTTCGACGGCGAGCTGGTTACCCGCATACTCAAGATGTTCGGCTTCGACGCGGTGCGCGGCTCCAGTTCGCGTGGCGCACGCGAGGGGCTGTTGGGGCTCAAGCAAATCATCGAGACGGGTAGAACGGCGATCTTTACTGCCGACGGACCGCGCGGCCCCATCTACCAAACCAAAATGGGCCCCATCAAGCTGGCGCAGATGACCGGCTCGCCCATCGGCGCCTTTCATCTGGAGCCGGAGCGAGCCTGGGTTCTCAGCTCCTGGGACCGCTTCCTGATTCCCAAGCCCTTCACGCGCATCTGCGTCAGTTGGGCGCGGCAAACGCACGTGCCCGCCGATCTGGCTGCGGAAGGCTTCGAACCCAAGCGCCAGGAACTCACTGCGGCCATCGAGCGCGCCCGCTTGCGCGCTCTGGACTACTTCAAGAAGGGCCAAGGATGAGCGGGCTGCGCGTTGAGGACTTCGACTTCGATCTGCCCCCCGAGTTGATCGCGCAACAGCCGCCCGCCGAGCGCGGCCTGAGCCGCATGCTGACCGTAGACCGCGCCAGCGGCGCGCTGCGGGATGCGCAATTCGCCGAGCTCCCATCGCTGCTCAATCCTGGCGATTTGCTAGTGCTCAACGATTCGCGCGTGATTCCCGCGCGGCTCTATGCCCGGCGCACGCTGCGCCGCGAGCGCGAGAAGCCCACCGGTCGCATTGAAGTGATGCTGACCGAGCCGGTCACGTCACCAATGCCGGGTGCCCCTGGTCTCGATTCTGAGACCAGGGAAAGCACGAACCTGAACCAACCCGCGCTTCGTTCCTCACAAAAGCTCCGTGCCCCATCCATTCCGCGCACTTCGGCGGAATGGGTGGGAAACGACGAACCCCAGAGCGTCTCAGGCGGCACTCTCTGGCGCGCGCTGGTGCGTCCGGGCCGCAAAGTGGCCATCGGCGAAATTCTCGAATTTGCTTCACCCTCCGGCGCGGTCGAACTCGAAGCCGAGGTGCTGGAGCGCGGCGAATTCGGCGACCGCTTGCTCCAGTTCAAGCCGGTGAATGATTTCTTCGCCGTGCTGGACCGCATCGGCCACATGCCCTTGCCGCCCTACATCCATCGAGACGACGCGCAGGCCGACCGTGAACGCTATCAGACGGTCTACTCTCGAGAGCGCGGCTCGGTCGCCGCTCCCACCGCCGGGCTGCACTTCACGCCGCGGATTCTGGATGCGCTCGCCCGCCGTGGCGTCGAGATCGCCCGCGTCACGCTGCACGTCGGCCTGGGCACATTCGCCCCGCTGCGCGTCGAGACGTTGGACGAGATTCATCTGCATCGCGAGCGCTACACGCTGTCGGCTGAAGCAGCGGAAGCCATTAACGCTGCCGCACGCAGTGCACGCCGCATCGTGGCCGCCGGAACCACGACGGTGCGCACGCTGGAGCACTGCGCGCTCGCAGCCGCCGGCGCACCGCTTCAGCCGCATTCGGGAGAAACGGAGATTTTTATCTCCCCCGGCTTCGAGTTCCGCCTGGTGGGTGCGCTGCTCACCAACTTCCATCTGCCGCAGTCGAGCCTGCTCATGCTGGTCTCGGCCTTTGCGGGCCGGGAGCGCGTGCTGGCCGCCTATGCCCACGCTGTCCGGGAGAAGTACCGATTCTTCAGCTACGGTGATTGCATGTTTCTGGCGTAACCCTCTTCCGATCCGCCGCTCCACCACCTATATCCGGCATAAACGGGTAAGTATTCCGGTCGGTAATCGGGGATAATCCTGGCGGAGGCCGCGGTTTCGGTGACTTTTCCTCTTCAACAACGCGGAGTGACCGGGGGCACATTCAACCTGATGAAACGTTGCATGGGACCAGTGCCGCCCGTCGCTCTTTGAAGTTAACATTGATCGAAGGATGGTGAAGAACACGGCAAGGAATCTTTGCTTTTCTGGTGTGTCCTCAAGAACTCAATGGGCGCTTGCAGGTGATTATGCCGCAGTGGAGCAAATTCTCTAAAGCCGAGCCATTGGCAGCGTCTCATTGCCGCACAACCGCGCCGCCCTTCATCACAAAGCGCACGCGCTCCACGGCGGTAATGTCGTCCAGCGGATTGCCCGGCACGGCGACGACGTCGGCATAGTAGCCGGGCTTGAGTTCGCCGATCTGGCCCTCCCAGCCGAGGAGCTTTGCGCCCTCGATCATGTCGGCCTGCAGAACAGCCAGCGGCTTCATGCCGTAGCGGACCATCAGCACCATCTCGTGGGCCTGGGTGCCATGCGGGAAAGGTCCCACGTCGGAACCGACGGCGAAGGGAATGCCCGCGGCTACCTGCTTCTTGAACTCGCGAATCTTGTAGTCCAGCAGGGTCGATTCCCGCATGGCTGTCTCGGGCGATGCGGCGTGTTGCGCGAAGTACTCGAAGATGGTGAAGGTGGGCACGGCAGGGATGTGCTTCTCACGCATCAGGCGCATGGTTTCGTCGCTGAGCTGAGTGGCGTGGTCGATGGAGGCGACTCCAGCCTGCGCGGCGTAGAGCGTCCCCGGCTCGCCCATGGCGTGCACCGCGACTACCGTCCCCATGCGGTGCGCTTCAGCGACGGCGGCGGCCAGTTGCGCCTCGGTGTACTGGTAGGGCGTGTGCATCTCGCTGCCCACGATGCTGTCCTTGCCGGTCTCGTAGATTTTGGCGAAGTCGGAGCCTTCCTTGTGCTGCGCGCGCATCACTTCGACGAGCTGCTCCGAAGTGTTGGCGTAGTCGGCGTTGGACAGCATGTGCTGCGCGGGGTTGAAGTGGATGGCGTCTTCGTGGCCGCCGAGAATGTCGATGGCATTGCCGCTGATGCGCAGCCGCGGGCCGGGAATAAGACCCTGATCGATGGCGTTGCGCACGGCGGTGTCGGCCGAGCCAGCGCCTTCGGTGCCCATGTCGCGCTCGGCGGTAAATCCAGCCATCAGATCCGCCTTGGCGGCCTGCTCGGCGAGAAGAGTGCGCCAGGGAACCGATTCCTCCACCGTTTGCAGGTCCTCCGCGCCGGGATGCAGAAACAGATGCACGTGGGCGTCGATGAGGCCGGGCAGCAGGGTGGCGTCGCCGAGGTCGATCACCTTGGCGCCCTGCGGCCGCTCGACGGAGGCGCCCACCGCGCGGATGCGCTCGCCCTCGACGAGAATCTCGCCGGGCTGGAGCAGCGTTCCGGTATCTACCTGGAGCAAGCGCGCCGCGTGCAGCACAATGGGCGCGGAGGGGTGCTGCTGGGCCGCGGCGATGCCGGCCAGGGCGACGAGTACCAGGGCAACAGCGCAGACGGGCAGCAACGACGCTTGGCGCAATGGACAAAATCGCATGAATAACCTCACGAGATCAAGATTATTCCACGCCGGCCGCGGATTCATCTCTCTATGCTTCGAGGCCCTGGCAGGATTGGCTCGCCATGAGCAGGTTGCCTCTTGCAGGTGGATTGCTCGCCGGAATGGTTTACCCAAGTTGTGAAGATGGGCTCGCGCAAACCCCCATTGCCGTAATCTCGATTGCCACGAAACAAGCGAAGGCGGCGTTGCCTGGCTGTTGTCGCCGGCAGGCACTCGCTCGGGTGAAATAGCCATGGACCCGCCGGTACGCAGCCGCCTGGCGTCGCTGTGTTGAAGGGGCAGGCGAAGGGCTGCGAGAGTGGCTTGAAAGATACGTTGACTGCGTTCTCATCGCCGTTGGCGGCCCCAAGGCCATCAGAACTCGCCGGAGGGCGCGTCGATTTGAATGCCGAGGCCAGGTTATGCAAATCCTGGCTCCGCAATTACGTCAGAAACTCAGTTTCATGGGGAGATTGCCGGGTTCTCGACCGCAAGGCGGCCAGCTTGCATCCAACCCAGGATGATCAAGAGCACAAGAACTGCCAGGGCTCATCGGAAGACGTGTTTGCAGATCGCAACCGTCCTGTTCTGCCTCTTTGCGGCAGAGGGGGATGGGCACGCGTCCGCTGCACTGCTGATGGAGGAGCCCTACGGTGAATTCGGAGCATTGAATCCAACCGGCCACGCCGCTATCTATCTGAATCACGTCTGCGCGGACTCGCCCACCGTTCTTCGCCTCTGCCATGACGGCGAGTTTGGGGCCGTCATCAGCCGTTATCACAAGATCGACGGCTACGACTGGATTGCCATCCCGCTGGTCGGGTATCTCTATGCTGTCGATGCGGTCAACGATATTCCCGCCACCGTGGATAAGGAAAAGGTTGCGGCGTTGCGCGATGCTTATCGCCGGTCGCATCTGCTTGAGCTGGTCCCTGACAGCAGTACAGGTGAAACGCCCAAAGGCGAGTGGACCCAGTTGGTTGGATCGTCATTCGACCGAACCATCCATGGATTCCAGGTAGACAGCACCCTCGAGCAGGACCAACACTTCATCGGCCTTTTGAACGACCGCAAAAACAAGGGACACTTCAATCTGCTCTTCCACAATTGCGCGGACTTCTCCCGTGTCGTGCTCGATATCTACATGCCGCACGCAGTCCACCGCAACTTCTTCGCGGACGCGGGCATGATGACACCCAAGCAAGACGCAAGGTCGCTGGTGAAATATGGCAGGAAATACCCTGGGGCCCACTTGACCGCGTTCGTCATTCACCAGGTTCCCGGCACGGTGCCCAGAAGTCATCCGGTTGACGACATTGCCGAGTCTCTGGTCAAGAAAAAGAAGTACCTGCTTCCCTTGACCGTGCTGGCTCCCGAGGTCACCGGCGGGGTGGTCATCGCCTATCTGGTCGACGGTCGCTTGAAGTTGCCGAAAGGCACACCGGTCTTCGAGATCGGCGACGAAGAAACCACCGGATCGCCAGTGTCGGCGGTTGAGCCGCCGCGGGAGCGGCTCCTGCTTCATCCGAACCCGGCAACGGCGCCCCCTGCTCAAGCGACAGCTCAACCTTGAGGCCCTGTTCACCCTGTGCCTTGCCCAGACGACAAACTACGGATGGATTAGAGATCCTGCGCTCAGGCGAACGCCCGGCAAGCGACGGATTACAAGTCCCTCTTCCAGTGCGTTTTCGTGAATTGTGTAGACCGTAATTCTGTCGGTCTCTCGTCCATTCCGCAGGAAAACGCGGAATGGATGGGACAAAGAAGTCTATTGCAAAAGCAAAGAAGCTCCAAGGCAGCTCTCCGCAGAGGGCAGGAACAGAACGGAAGGAGCAGCGGACTTCAGTCCCCTGAATAAGCGATAGAATCATTCGGCCTTCAGGCCCGGGCCTGAAGGCCGGCAAAACTCGCGTCGGTCTCGTGGGGCTGAAGCCCCACGCTTCCTCCATCAATCCCCGCGAATCTCCTCTTTACCATCGAGAGAAATGCTCTAATACGCCGCAATTCCGGTCAGGTTCTGGCCGATGATCAGCGTGTGGATGTCGTGGGTGCCCTCGTAGGTCTTCACCGATTCCAGGTTCATCATGTGGCGCATGATGGGGTAGTCCTCCGTGATGCCGTTGGCGCCCAGGATGTCGCGGGCCAGGCGGGCGCATTTCGAGAGCCATCCAGACGTTGTTGCGCTTGGCCAGGGAGATGTGCTCGTGGCCCACTGTGCCCGCATCCTTCAGGCGGCCCACGTGCAGCGAGAGCAACTGCGCCTTGGAGATTTCGGTCGACCATCCACACCAGCTTTTCCTGCACGAGCTGATGGCTGGCGATGGGCTGCGCCGTGGAACTGCTTGCGGGTCTTGGCGTATTGCAGCGCCGTGTCGATAGCAGTCCATGGCCGCGCCGATGGCGCCCCAACTGATGCCGTAGCGGGCCTGGTTGAGGCACATCAGCGGGCTCTTCAGGCCGCCGGTGCCGGGCATCAGGGCCGAGGCGGGCACGTGCACGTCCTGCAGCGAGAGGCCGCTGGTGACGGAGGCGCGCAGGCTCCACTTGCCGTGGACTTCGTAGGCGGTGAAGCCGGGGCGATCGGTTTCGACCAGGAAGCCGCGCACTCGCCCGTCTTCGTCTTCGACCTTGGCCCAGACCACGGCCACGTCGGCGATGGTGCCGGAGGTGATCCACATCTTTTCGCCGTTGAGGATGTACTCGTCGCCGGACTTGCGGGCGGTGGTGGTCATGCCGCCGGGGTTGGAGCCGAAGCCGGGCTCGGTGAGCCCGAAGCAGCCCAGCTTTTCGCCGGTGGCCAGCGCGGGCAGCCAGGTGTTTTTCTGCTCGTCGGAGCCGAAGGTGTAGATGGGGTACATCACCAGCGCCGACTGCACGCTGACAAAGCTGCGCAGGCCGGAGTCGCCGCGCTCCAGCTCCTGCATCACCAGGCCGTACTCGACGTTGGACATGCCGGCGCAGCCGTAGCCCTCGAGGTTGGCGCCGAAGAAGCCCAGCTCGCCCATGAGCGGCACGAGTTCGCGCGGAAAGCGCCCCTCGCGGAAGCACTCCTCGATGATGGGGATGCAGGTTGTCTTCGACGAAGTCGCGGGCCGTCCGGCGGACGAGCAGTTCGTCCTCGGTGAAGCTGGAGTCGAGATGGAGAAAGTCGAAGCCCTGGAATTTGAAGCCCATGATCGCACCTGCCGTTCTGCAAGCAATTTCAAAACAGGCAAGGGTAGCAGAAAGGACAGGGAACAGGGAACAGGGAACAGGGAACAGGGAATAGGGATATAATCAATGCATTGATTGATTGATATGTGAATGGAGGAGCCTATGAGCCGCAGAATCGATGCGCACACCGCGCGCACGCAGTTCGGCCAGGTGATGGACCGCGCGGTACAGAACAACGAGCGGTTCATTGTGGATCGGCGCGGGGAACCGGCGGTGGTTATCCTCAGCGTGCAGGATTACCTGGCCAGCGTGGAGTCCGCGCCGGAATGGCTGCGCGACGCCTGGGCGGGCGCGAAACAGCGCGGCCTTGAGAAGCTGACCATGGAAGACATTGATGCTGAAATCGACGCTCACCGGATCGAGAAGCGGGGCGCGCCAAAATGACGCGCGCGGTGCTGGACACGAACGTACTTGTTTCAGCGCTCATCTCTCCCTTTGGCAATGAGGCGCAAGTTCTTCAGGCTGTTGGAAAAGCCAGCATTACGCCTTGTCTGTCACCGAACATTCTGGCCGAATATGCCGAGGTTCTTGCCCGCCCGAAATTCAGCTTCGCTCCCGATGAGATCGCCGGGCTGATTGGGCTGCTCCAATCCAGAGGGTTGTTGTTCGAGCCTTCGCCGGCGCCTGGGGCTTCGCCCGATCCAGGGGATGATGACTTCATCGCATGCGCGTTGGCGGCGGAAGCGGAGTTCATCGTGACCGGAAACAAGCGCCATTTTCCGGCAGAATCGTGCGGGAGAACCAGGGTGGTTTCGGCGCGAGACCTGATGGAGATTCTTGCCCGCCCCTTATCTTGAGGCTACCGTTGCTGGGACCTTGCCGCAGCTTCTTTGCCGGTTAGCATGACTGCTCGCTGGCTGGAAGCCGCCGAAGCATGATTTCCTTCACGCGCTCCGGGGTGACGCCGTGGTGGTATTCCTGCGCGAGCGGGTGCTCCGAAGGCTCCAGCCGGAAGTGCGGACGCTGGCCTGGCCCCTGGATGTGCGCGTACATCTTGAGGCTCAGCGTGTCGGGGTATTCGGGAATCTGGGTGCTCAGCCAGGAAAACATGGGGGCCAGGTCCGCCCGGTTCGGATCGCCGTCGGCCTTCAGCAGGGTCTCGAAGCTCTGGCGACTGAGCGAACCCCACACGCCCCAGCGAAATGTCTCGGCGGCGCCAATAATCGGCAGATAAATGAGTCCGCGTACGAAGAAATACTCGTCGTTGATAGCGCAATAGTCTTCGTCAAGGAAAGTCTTGTTGAAAGCACCAGGGGCTCCAGATGGAAGAACCGGCCACCGCGTCGCCCTTTCATCCTCATTTCGCCAGTAGTAAGGTTGGTCGAAGCTGAAATCAAGAGCGGGGCCAATGTGCCATTCTTCGCAACTGCCGCATTTCCACCGCAAGCTGGCCAAGTCGTCGAGAGTTACCGACGGGCGAGTGTTACGGATGCCGGCGCGCTCGTAGCATACCGAACAAAGCAGGACGATCCTGGCCAATTTTTCCGATTCTTCATTCCAGCCGTCGTACGCAACCCGCACGATTTCGCAGTCATCGCACCACGCATCCGGAAAGGGCTTCCGCTTAGTGGCCTTGTGCCGGTTGAACCCAAGCCCTGACGAGGATTCGTCAACCAGATGAGTGCAGACATAAGTCTTCTCGGCTTCGCCGTGAGTCTCGCAATGGATGGTATCGCCCACGTGAGTATCTTCGCGGGGCAGGCCTGCAAAGTCAATCCTTCAGCTATAGAAAGTCAGTCCCGGCATCGGATAATGTTTGCGGTTGCGGGTCCATAGGGCGGTCTGGTTCTGAATCGCCGTGGCCGCGATGAGCGCGTCGCCGATCTTGAGATTGTGGCTCTTCCCGAATTGGCGAAGGAGATCGCCTGCGATTTCTCCCGTGGCGTGGTCGATCGGGGCTGAAGTCAGCAGGCGAAAGAAGCGGGCAGTTTGCTGGCGTTCGCTCGGGCGTGACCCAGCCCAAACCTCTGCAACGGTGACAGGAGAAACCAGGATTGCCGAATTCGTCGTCTTAAGGGCATTCCACTGCGACACAATAAGTTGATCGCGGGCTCGCAGGACCTCGATCACAATGTCGGAATCCAGCAGGACACTCACTCGATCTCCAGCCGTTCCATTCGGTCATCGTCGCGCAGGTTCCGGATATAGGTCTCGGTATCGGGGAGATCGGTCCGGTCTTTCCAAAGTCCAACGATGCTCTCCATGGCGGCGCGGCGCTCCTCGAGGTTGCCCATATAGCGATCACGGGCCGCCTTGCGAACCAATTCCGAGACGGATGCTCCCTCTAGGAGCGCACGCGCGTGGAGGGCGTTCCACAAGTCGTCGTCGAGATAGAGCTGGGTCCGCTTCATGATGTATAGTATACATCGCATTCGTGAAATAGTGAACTGCCCTACTCGAGGAACTCCCGCACGAACTTGTTCTGGCTGGCCAGCAGTTCGCGCAGCGAGCCGTCGAAGATCAGGCGGCCTTCTTCCAGCATGAGGAAGGTGGTATTGGCGTCGGTTTCGCCCTTGGGGAGGGGGACCATGCGGCCCAGTTCGCCGTCGAAGCGATGGGTGCAGAGGGTGAAGGCGTCCTGGAGCCGGTGAGTGACCAGCAAAGACGGCGTGCGGGCGATGTCGCGCTCTTTCACGATCAGTTCAATGATGGTGGTGGAGGTGATTGGGTCCAGTCCGCCAGTGGGCGAGTCGTAGAGCAGCAGTTCCGGCTGTTGAATGAAGGCGCGGGCAATGGCCACGCGGCGCCGCATTCCGCCCGAGAGGCTGGCCGGGAAGAGGCTGAAGGTCTCATCGAGTTCCACAAAGTGCAGAGCCTGGTGGACGCGGGCGTCGATTTCCTCTTCGGGGACGAGTTCCTGAATCAATTGGTAGGCTACGTTGTCGCGAACCGTAAGCGAGTCGAAGAGCGCACCCTCCTGGAAAACCATGCCGGTCCGCTTGCGCAGGGGGAAGAGCTGTTCCTCGGGCATATGAGATATCTCCTCGCCGAAGAGCCGTATGCTTCCCTGGTCGGGACGGAGCAGACCGTTGACTAGCTTGAGGAGTACGCTCTTTCCCACGCCTGCCGGGCCAAGCAGAACGCGCGTCTCAGTGGGCGCCAGGGCAAAGCTGACGTTTTCCAGTACCGGCGGTCCGTCGAAGCCGATCGAGACGTTATCGAAGGCCACAACAGGGCTGGCATCCGTGGCCGGAGGCGGATCGGTGGGGGCGAATGCAGAATTCTCCATCATGGGGCGGGAAAGAGCGAAAGCATGACCTGGGTGATGAAGAAATCGACAAAAATGATGATCACAGAAGCGGCGACCACGGCCTGAATGGTAGCGCGTCCCACGCCCTGGGTGCCTCCGGAGGTTCTCATGCCGTAGAAGCAGCCGATGGAGGCCAGGATGTAGCCAAAGAACAGCGGCTTTACCAGTCCCTGGAGGATGTCGGGGTAACGCAGGTGCTCCCAGGCCATGGCCAGGTACTGGGTGCCGTTCTGGTGGTTCATGAAGATGGTGACCAGGCCGCCACCGGCGATGCCGCAGGCATCGGCGACGATGGTGAGGAAAAAGAGCATGACAATGGCGGAGAAGATGCGCGGGGTGACCAGCTTGCGCATGGGGTCCACGCCCAGCGCGCGCATGGCGTCTATTTGTTCGGTAACCACCATGGAACCGAGTTCACTGGCCATGGAGGAGGCGTTTCGGCCAGAGACCATGACGCCGGTGAGCACGGGTCCCAACTCGCGGATCATGGTCATGCTGACAAATTGTCCGGTGATGGCGGTGGCCCCAAAGGCCGAGAGCGTGGCCGCCGATTGCAGCGCCAGCACGCCGCCGGTGGAAAGCCCGGCAAGGATCACGATGGACAAGGAGCCCACCCCGATGATGTCGGCCTGCAGAAGGAATTCCGACCAGTAGATGGGAGGGCGCCAGAGATTCATAAAGGCGCGATAAGCGAACCAGGAGTAGTCCTGGACGGTGAGCACGAGTTGTTTGGCGGTTCTTTCGATTCGGTCGATCGCCATCGCGTTTGCCGGCCTGCTTTGCGCGGAGTTGCCGCAACTCTCCACGACAGGATAGCGCATGGGGCAGGCGCGGGCGGGACGCGCGATAAACTGGGCAGGAAAGCGAGCGCTCATTGACCCCGGAAGCAGCGGAAAAACTGGAAGCCTTTTTTCTAACCTTTGGCGGCGCTGCTCAGCCTCTTTTACTGCTGGATTACGACGGCACGCTGGCGCCGTTTCGCGTAGACCGCTTCACGGCGCGGCCCTGGGCCGGGGTGCGGGAGCTGTTGGCTCGACTCCAGCGCCAGGGTCGCACGCGCATGGCGGTGATTACGGGGCGGCCGGCCCAGGAGATTGCGCCCATGTTGGGGCTCGATCCGCCGCTTGAGGTTTGGGGGCTGCATGGGGCCGAGCGGCTTCATGCAGACGGCCGGCGGGAGCTGGAAGCTGCTCCTGAGGCGACGCAGGCAAAGCTCGAAGAGCTGCGGGAGAATTTGCGGCGCGACAGCCTGGGCGGGCTCTTCGAAGACAAGGCAAATGGCGTAGTAATGCACTGGCGGGGCATTTCTCCGCACCGGGCAAAGCTTGTGGAGGAGCGGACACGGACGCTCTTTGAGCCGATGGCTCATATGGAAGGGCTGGCTCTGCTGAACTTTGAAGCGGGGCTGGAATTGCGCGTGGGACGCAACAAGGGGGGCGCGGTGGAGGCGATTCTGGCCGAGGCAGAAGCAGCCGGTCCGGTGGCCTACCTGGGCGACGATCTGAGCGACGAGGCGGCCTTCGGGGCGGTCAACCGGGCAGCCGGTCCGCATTTGAGCGTGCTGGTGCGGCGTGAGCGGCGCGAAACTGCGGCAGACGTGTGGATCAGGCCGCCGAGGGAGCTGAAAACCCTTCTGGAGCGATGGGCGGACGCAGAGAACAGAGAAGAGCGCCGATGATGGAAAACTGGCCCTGACCACCGATCCCAGTTCCCTGATTCTCGTACACTAGAACCATGTTTACAGGAATTATTGAACAAACGGGCACGCTGGTAGCGCTGGAGAGCAGAGGCGGGGTTCGCCGCATTACCGTGGAGGCCAAGGGCTTGGCCGGGCAACTGCGCGAGGGAGACTCTCTGGGCGTCTCTGGCGTGTGCCTGACGGCTCTGGATGTCAACCCTACCCTGTTCCACGCCGACCTGGCGCAGGAAACACTGGACAAGACCTCGCTGGGCGCGTTGGCTCCTGGCTCGAAGGTCAACCTGGAGCTCCCCACCGCAGCCGGCAGTCCCCTGGGCGGGCACATTGTGCAGGGGCACGTGGATGGCTGCGGGAGCCTTGCCTCTCTTGAGCCGGTAATCTCCCGGGACGATCCGGCCTTCGACAAGGAAACTACTGACTGGACGCTGAAGGTCAGGTTCCCTGAGAACGTGCGCCCGTGGATGGTGCCGAAAGGGTCGGTGGCGATTGAGGGCATCAGCCTGACCATCGCGGACGTGGGCGCCGAAACCATCGCCATCGCGATTCTCCCCTTGACCTATTGGCGGACGAATCTGCATACGCTCTTGCCGGGCGCTCCGATGAATGTGGAGGCAGATGTGCTGGTGAAGCTGGCCCACGCGCACCTGCTGGCGCAGAAAAAGACGGAGATGGAACTGAGCGAGGCTTGGCTGGTGGCGAGTGGGTATTGACGGTTAGCGCAATCGGGGCCAGACTGGTTCCGGGCAAAAACCATGATCTGCGACCGATGCGGCGAAGAGATGCGAATGACGGAGAAGGACACCTCCTCCGGTCGCGATATTCGCGAGTATCTGTGTCCCGGTTGCGGCCATTCGGACTGGGAAGTCTACGGCACCGCGATGTGGCAGATTCTCTCGGACGACCGGGAAGAATGGGAGAACGAAAAGGCCGAGCGTGAGGCGGCCGAACTGGCTGACTCCCAATCTGGGCTGGAAGAAAATGCTCAAAGGCCGGCATTCTCCGCGTGGGAGCGGATTCGGGCCTTCTTCCATAAAGAAAAACAATAAGACTGCCGAACGGCCCTGGGCGGTGGGGGGCCGTTTTTGCCCTCCCAGGGTGCAACTCGCACTTCTCACAAGGCACGTCAATGAATTTGCAGCGCCGGCCTCCTGGTCGGCTGTAGCGTGGGTCTCCCGACCCACGCCGGACGCCGGTTGCTACGTCACGGCGTGTGCAAACGGTATCGACGGGCGAGGCTTTGCTCTGGCGGCGACGACGTCGCCAGTACAGCCGACCAGGAGGTCGGCGTTACGAAGTGCCGATCTGGCCGTGAGAAATGCCGCCAACAGAGCAAGGATAGGGCCGGAATGGACAACCGCCCCTTGCAGTTTACGGTTTTACTGCCAGCTTGGGCGGATCGGTGAGGTACTCTTCGCCGGTGCGGGCCAGCAGCAGGGCGCGGCGGTCGGTGAGCAGCTTGAGACGCGTTGTTACTTTGATGAACTCCTTCTGTTTATCGCCCGTCAGCGGCGGCGCGGCGGAATCTGTTTTACTCTGCGCGGCAATCTTGTTCAGTTCGTCGAGGTGGGCTTGCAGGCGGGGAATCTCGCGATCGATCAAGATGGGGCGAATCACCGCCGTCTTGGCGTGACCGCTGGCCAACTCGTTGCGGTTGTTTTCTCCCCAGACGGGCAGAATGCCGACGTGACCCAATTCGACACGGATGCCGGCTGGGCCGTAGTCTCGCCGCACGGCTGAAAAAAGGCCGATCAGCGAGTCGCGAGGGTCGCCGTCCTTGTCGGGCATCAGGCCATCGACGTAGTTGCGCGACTGGTTCGACAGAAAATTCCCCAGCGAGTAGAAGATGACCGTGTCGCGACCATCGGCGGTGCGGTAGGTCTCAACCGGCTGCAACACGTGGGGGTGGTGGCCCACAATAGCTGACGCTCCGGCTTCGAGGAACTTGTGAGCGGTCTCGACATCCTCGGGCCGGGGCGCTGGCGCGTACTCCACGCCCCAATGGATGGAAACCACCAGCAGATCGCACTTGGTCCGAGCTTGTTTGACGGCTTCCAGGACCCCGGCTTCGTCGAGTCCCGGCGCGCCGCCCGACTCGCCTGGGTAAGGGAAGAAGTTCACGTGCGGCTGGTCGTCCTTGTCGGGGTTGCGGTTGCCGTTGAGCCAGCGGGTCATGCCCAGCCAGCCTACCTTGATGCCGTTGGCCTCGGTGATGACGGGCTGCCAGTCCTGTTGCGCGGTGTCGCCGGAGCCGGCAAAGAGCAGGCCCTCGTCGCGCAGGTGCTCGCGGGTTTCGGCGAAGCCGGCCCATCCTTGATCCATGACGTGGTTGTTGGCAAAGGAGACGATTTTGATGCCGCTGGCTTTGAGGCCGTCGAGCAGGGCAACAGGGGCATCGAACATAAACGGCTTGGAGCCGTGGGAGTGAGCCGGGGCGACGGGCGTTTCAAGGTTGACGAAGCCGAAGTCAGACTTCTGAAAGACGTCGGAGACATCAGAGAAAAGCGCTCCCCAGCCCTGAGAGACTGTCGATTCGCCGTGATTGGCAGCGGCTGCCGCGGCGGAGCGGACCGGCTCATGAGGAATGACGTCTCCGGCCACGGCAAAGCTGACCTGGGCCAAATCGTGGGGATAAGGGACGGCGAGGGCAGCCTGGCGGCCGAAGTGGAATCGAGGGGACAGGGCCACGGCCGCAAGGGCCAGGAGCAAGGCTGCGAAGCCCACAGGACGGCCCATCGTGCGCAGGCGAGAGGCGAGCCTTGCGCGTGTCTTCGCTTCACACCATCTGCCCGGCGCTGCCAAATCCATTGAGTGGACCACTCCGTCTCCCCCTTGCTGCGCACTCTAATTCGCAACGCAACCAGCATACAGGTTGAGCGGCTCAATCTCGATTTGAGAGGTTGTTAGAGATCGAAACACGCGAATGCGTGCAAGCTCCGTGCCGGTGTTCTGTTTCCTACTCCTTGTTCCCTATGTTCCACGGGTCCTTCAGCAGAGAGCACAGGCCTAGATCGTTGCCATACCGCTCGACCTCGACTTCAGCCATGCGGAGCGGAATGGACATGCCGCGGAAGGCGGGCACGGCATCGGAGCCCATGATCTGCGGAGAGACGAAGAGATGCACCCGATCTACCATTCCACCGGCCAGCAGCGCCGTGTTCAGCCGCGTGCCAGTCTCGGTGAGCAGCGTAAGGATGCCTTCCGTGCCCAACTTGTCCAACACTTTGCCCAGCGGCACACGACCGGCCTCTGCGGGAAGGACTTCGACACGCACGCCGCGCTGGCGCAACTCGTTGGCGCGGGCCAGGTCCTTTGAAACGGTGAAGACGGCCACGTCGGCTTGCGCTGAGGCTACCATCTTCGAGTCCAGCGGCATGCGCAAGGCGGAGTCGAGCACCACGCGCAGCAGCGGACGGCGGCGGCGCAATCCGCTGCGGTCGGTGAGCATGGGGTCGTCGGCCAGAACGGTATCAACGCCGGTGAGCGCTGCGTCGGCCTGCCAGCGCAGCGGCTGCACGGCGGCCCGCGCGGCCTCACTGGTGATCCAATAGGGCTCGCGCACCTGGTGCTGTCCGGCGGGCGGCGCAATGCGGCCATCCAGCGTCATGGCCACCTTCATCAGCACCAGCGGACGGGCGTGCTGGCTCCAGCGTGCAAAGCCCTCGTTGAGCCTCCGCGCTTCGGCTTCACACACGCCCACAACAGCTTCGAGGCCTGCTGCACGCAGGGCGTCCAGGCCGTGGCCAGCGACCGCGGGGTTGGGATCGATGGTGGCGGCGACAATGCGCTTGAGGCCCGCGGAGATCAGCGCTTCAGTGCAGGGTCCGGTGCGTCCGATGTGATTGCAGGGCTCCAGAGTCACGTAAGCTGTGCCGCCGCGCAGGCGTTCTCCGGCATGTTGCGCGGCCACCTTGAGGGCGGCAACTTCGGCGTGGTCCAGCAGGTCGTACTCGTGCCATCCCTCGCCGCAGACTTGGCCCGCGCGGTCGAGAATCACGCAGCCGACGGCAGGATTGGGCGAAGTGACGCCGATGCCGCGGCGCGCCAACTCCAGCGCGCGCTGCATCCAGTAACGGTCTTGATCGGGAACAGTGTTCATAGGGGTAGGAAGCGGGAACACTCAAGTGTATATGGGGAGCGTCTTGATCGGGAGTCTGAGGTGCTAATTTCGGCAGGGCAAACGCACCATCTCAATGGAACGGATTTGAAAGGGCACGGCTTCATCCGTGCCAATTCCAAGCATGATTTTGTGTCGGCTTTAGCCGCGGAGGGGCAATTGTGACGATTTCAAACCTTCCCTCAGGGGCTAAACAGGCGGCGGAAAAACCCCGAATGCAAGGCGAAGCCCCCAAAAACATCCCGCAGGGGCTAAAGCCCGTCCATTTATTATCAGCATTTTGCGGCACGACTGAAGTCGTGCCCTTTCAAGAAATGGGCCATACCAGAGTTTTTCCGCAACCTGCAAAGCCCACCATTTCTTTGGTCGTTTTTGTGGCACGGCTGAAGCCTTGGCCTTTCAAAACATCTGTCCTTGCGGGTTCAACCACATGGTGCGTTTGCCCTGGCTTTTTCGGGGAGGAGTCCGCTGGGGGGTGAGGGTTCCAGCACCAGCCCGTACCACATTGTGGCGCGCTTTATGTGCACCCCTCCCCCGGTATTTTGGGGATAAAATCCATGATTTCAATGGGATGCGGCAGGGGCGTCGCGCTAAGATCCTCATATCATTGAAGTTATCCGCAAAATACTCTCAGCAAAGGAGTTCGTGGACGTCTCTGAAGTTTGCATCTGTGAACTGCCACGGCTTTCACAAAGGGTGCAGGTCTGCTCAACCTGTCCCTGCTTGATTGCGGTTGAGTATCGAATCTGCTGGTGGCTCACATAGATTGCTTCATCGCACTGCTTCCGGCAGCCATGCCGGCAGTTCTGAGGCCGGCTCTACAACAAGGAAGAACAGGCTCTTAAATGCCGTGGCTAGGCACCTATCTTTTATCGCGGCGGCCTCTACAGCAGTCCAAGGTGTGTTACTGCACTTCGGCCGATAAATTACCGCGTTCAAGCGCGATTCGTGCCGGAAGTACTCTCGCATTGACTCCAAGCCATCAGTGCCGGCAAGTTCTTCCTGATTGCGGGGAAAGAACTTTTCCACTTATCCCGCGGTCCGAATTTGCGCAACCGGCTCAAGGCCCATCGCGTGCGGCCCTCAACGCAATGAAACGGCCTCCACAACGCCGCTCGCAGCGGCTCGAAACCGTCGCATTCTCCTTAATTCATCGGCTTACGAACGTTCGGAACTTGTTCGGAACTGGACAGTCGAGCCACTCAAGCGCTCAAATTCCAGTTAGCATTTTGATTCTTGCCCAACCTCTATTCAGGAATCGCCTCGGTTTCGCCAACACGAAAAGGCATGCCAAGAATGTACGGGGAGCGCATTACATGCGAAAACTCGCTTTCATCCAGAACCAGTTGACCTTTCTTATGGCGGCTCTGGTCATGACGGTTCTGTTTTCATTTCAGGTTACGGCACAGAAGAACGCAGAACCTGGGAGCAGGCACCGGTCCCAGACATTTCTGCCGGACAATTCGACCATCTTACCCGGCTAACCAATCCGGCCAGTCAAGGAGCCCTCCTTTTGCTAGACCGCAGACAGATTCTGATGCTTGGCGCTCAGAGCGCCTTGATGGCCACCTCGCCCGCCGCCGCTCACGCCGCCCAAGCCCAACCTGTCGCTCTCAAGGCGGTCCCTACCGGGATTTACAATGTTTGCGCCTTCGGCGCCGTCGGAGACGGAACAACCATCAACAGTTCCGCCATCCAACGCGCGATCGAAGCGGCATCGGCAGCGGGCGGCGGCGTCATTCACTTTCCCGCCGGAGTCTATGCGTCCTTTTCCATTCGCCTCAAGAGCCACGTTTCGCTTTATCTTGACTGCGGCGCAACCCTTCTGGCCGCGCCCACTTCGCAGAGCGGCGTTGGCTACGACGCTCCCGAACCGCAGGGTGGCTGGGAGAGCTACCAGGACTACGGGCATAATCATTGGCAGAACAGCCTCATCTGGGGCGATGGCATTCACGATTTCTCCATCGAAGGTCCGGGCTTGATATGGGGAAAGGGACTCAGTCGGGGCTACAGCAACGAACCCGGTCTGCCTGAAGATACCGCACCCGGCGCTGGCAACAAAGCCATCGCTCTCAAGAACTGCTACAACGTCACCCTGCGCGACTTCTCCATTCTCCAAGGTGGTTGGTTCGGGGTTCTGGCGACAGGCGTCGATAACCTGACCATCGACAATCTCAGAATTGACACCAACCGCGACGGCATCGACATCGACTGCTGCCGCAACGTGCGCGTTTCCAATTGCACGGTGAATTCCCCTTGGGACGACGGCATCTGTCCCAAGAGCTCCTTTGCCCTCGGCTACGCCCGCCCCACTGAGAATCTGACTATCTCCAACTGCTTTGTCACCGGCAGCTACGAACTGGGTAGCGTTCTGGATGGCACCTGGAAGCGCCTGCCCGCATCCTTCACCGGCACCGGGCGCATCAAATGCGGCACCGAATCCAACGGCGGGTTTCGCAATATCACCATCTCCAATTGTGTCTTTGAACACTCCCGCGGCTTCGCCCTGGAGACAGTAGATGGAGCCCTTTGTGAAGACATCACGTTTGTTGGAGTCACTATGCGCGGTACGCTGAACTCGCCGTTCTTTCTGCGCCTTGGCCGGCGCATGAGAGGGCCGGCGGACGTTCCAGCCGGCAGGCTCAGGCGCATCCTTATCAGCAACGTCACCAGCTCCGGTGCAATGAGAATGCCCAGCATCTTAGCCGGCGTTCCCGGATTCCCAATCGAAGATGTCAAGATCTCTGACCTCTACATGCAACAGACCGGCGGCGAAGAAGAGCTCAACCGAATCACCCCCCCGGAACTGGAGACTGAATATCCCGAGCCCGATACATTCGGGCCGATTCCCGCCTCGGGATTTTTCCTTCGCCATATTCGTAACTTAGAGGCCACGAATATCGAGATCGCAACCTTGACCCCTGATCGTCGCCCCGCCTTTGCCCTGGTCGATGTGGAAGGAGCAGATTTCTTCCGCGTCAGAACTCCAAAATCAGCGCCAGGCTCCGCGTCCGGTTCGGCCTTTACGCTGCAGAGAGTCTCCGACTTCCGTCTTTTCGGGAGTCAGTCCCTCGCAGATCACAGTGTTCCTCAGACCGACGGCCTTATGCTGTAACTGCGACGAATTCTCGCAGCCGACTCTGGCAACTGGGGGCGCAATTCTTCGCAAGCTCCGATGAAGCTCAAGCGAAACAGAACATTGAGGAGAACGACAGAAATGACCACGAAGACAAGAATCGCAGAGATGTGGAAGCAACTTTGCCGCTGCTGGGCGTTTTTGCCCGGCCTCGCAGCTCTAGTCTGGTTTCTGGTTCGCGTCATTCCTAAGCCCAGCCGCGCCAGTTACCCCTGTCAGCGCGCAGCGTTTCCTCTGGCCAGTGCCTTTGTGGTGTGGCTTTGCGCCTCGGTCATCAGCGTCTTCTCTCTTGTGCGTCTGCGCCAGTTGGTCCATCGTTTTCGTTATGCCGCCGCGGCCATGGTGTCAGTAACTGCGCTGTCCATCGGGATTTGGACACTGCACACTCGCGCCGCCGCAGCCGCTGGAATCGCGACCCGCTACAACTTCGAGCCACAGACGCGCAACGTTCCACTCGGCGAAGCGCGCGGAGTTTTTCCCGGTCGCGTTGTATGGGCTCACGATCCGTTGGCCGCGCACTGGAACGGTAAGATTCAGTCAAGCACCGATGAATGGTGGATGGACAGCTCTACCGACCAGGTTCGTGTCGATGCAATGCTCTCGATCACTCTGCGCAAGCTCACTGGCGGCGCCAACGACCAGGACGCTTGGAAGAAGATCTTCGCGTTTTACAATCACCGTTCGCGTGGCCTCGAACGGGGCTATCGCGCTGGAGAAATCGTCGCCGTCAAGGTGAACCTGAACAACAGCGGCGTCGAGGGACCGGGAAATATCGTCAACGTATCACCGCAGGCTACGCTGGCCATGGTGCGCCAACTCGTCCTGAACGCCCACGTGCCCGCGAACGACATCGTGATTTACGATGCGCGCCGCGACATCTATCCCGGCCTGCTGCGTAAGGTGTGGGGCGAGTTCAAGGATGTGCGCTTCGTGCAGGCCGACGCACCTGATCCCAGGCAGCCCCGGAATCCCGGCTACGGCGATTATCGCGGACTTGAGCAGGCACAATGGGTCGATGGCGTCAGCTATTCCGCCAACGACTATCACGACGCCAAACTCATTCCTCAACAGATCAAGGACGCCACGTACATGGTGAATCTGGCCCTGCTCAAGGCGCATTCCTACCCTTATGCTGAGGCAGAAGGTGGTGACGAAGGACAGACCGGCATTACGATGACTGGCAAGAATCACTTCGGCTCCATCAAGGGAACACCCGAATTGCATGAAGCCATCAACACCAATCAGAAGGGCACGCCCCACGCCTATTCGCCGATCGTCGATCTGGCGGCGTCACCGAATCTCGGCGCCAAGACCATCCTTTACGTCCTCGACGGCCTTTACGCGGCGCGTCGCCATCAGTCTTATCCACTGCACTTCCCCAATGCGCCCTTTAATAATCGCGTTGAGCCGTATGCCAACACAGATTGGCCATCGAGCATCCTGGCCTCCTTCGACGGCGTGGCGCTCGATTCGGTTGGTCTCGACATTCTCTATTCGCAGACGAAAAACAATGAGGACCAGAATCATCACGCCCGCATTCTGATTCGTGAGAATGCCGACGATTATTTGCAGGAGGAGGCTCTCGCCTCGCATCCGCCTTCCGGCACAGCCTACCGCCAAAACGGCAAACCGGTTGCCAGCCTGGGCGTCTTCGAGCACTGGGACAACGACCTCAGTCGCCAGTACTCACGCAATCTCGATCCGAAAAATGGGAAGGGAATTGAGTTGATTTACACCGTTCCGAAGTAGGAAGATCCTTCGATCTGTTTCGCATACGCGCGCTTCATTCATGAACGCGCAGATACAGCCCTATCAGCATGAGATGGCGAGGATTCGGCGTCACCTGATCCTCGGCCGGTGTGATTTGCGACGCCACTCAATAACATTGAGCCGGTTGGGCAGCGGAAAGATCATTTGTGGACGCGACTATCCCCGACAGCGCCTCTGACTTGGTGGGGATTCTGTTGTTGGCTGGTGAAGGATGGCTTTATCCGGGATTGTCTTCCAGCGCCTGAGCCACTTACCGGAAGCCGCTCAAGAACGGGAAGGACTCAGGCAGGTGCAGCACCACGCGACGCACCGAGGCAACGACGGGAACACCGAGCTTCAGCAGGGGTTCGCGCAGCGTCCACACTTGCGCACGCGCCATTGTGGTCAGCGCATCGGGCAGGCGGATTTCCTGCATCAGCACATAGTCTGCATCCGTCATCAGCACGGGCAGTTGATTGGCCCAGAAGTTCGTGTAACTGGTGCGGCCCACCTGACTCCACTTGTATGTCGCGCACGCAGAGCCGGATATTCATCAACTATCGAGAGATTGGAAGAACTCGATGAGTCACATACGAGACTTTAATCGGTCTCTGATTGCGCTCTTGGATGCTAATCAGCACCTCATATGACTTCGGTAGCTCCCCGGAGGGAAGACGAAGATGTTCCACGAGTTCCTTGACATATAATGGATCCGTCAGGATGAGGGCTAAGGGCTTCGGCGCTAAGGAAGAGTGATCCAGTTGTGCTTGGCAGAAGTGACCCAGGGCAGGAACAGCATTCGTAGAGATAGGGATATATAGAGCATCATCCCGCACCGCAGGTGCGGCTGGGTTTGGCTTTTCAGTGTCATCCCACGCCGAAGGCGTGGTTGCTTCATGCGCTTTGCACGCGGCATCAGGATGAGCGGAGCCTCTGGAGTTTTTGCCGTGCGTATTGGAAGTACTCTTCTCCAACTTCTGTTTCGAGCACTTCCTCGATGATCGGCATGAAGTACGCCAGAGAACGGACGGTGGCCAGCGGCGGAGCATCGACAGGCCGGATCAAGCGGCGAACCGCGGCCAGCACAAGTGCGTTTTCAACTATGGATAGGGGAACACTGCGTTGATAGAGCTGAACAGCCAGCTTGCGATCTGGCGGGCGCAGGTTGCCGCATGTTCCGGGCGTGTCGCGATAGGCTTCGAGAACCCTGCGCACGTAGTCTTCCCGCCCCACGAACGAAGACCTGTCCGTGGGGACCCCGGCTTCGCGGCCGGATGGTTGTTGATCCATGGCCGTCTCCTCAGCCTTGCGGATCGCGCAGCGATGGTCCGTCGATCTGTATGGTGTGGCAGTAGTGGCGGACACGGCTCAACAGCGCATCGACCATGGTCGGGTTGCCGAGGAAGTTGCCCCATTCGTCATAGCTGAGATTTGTGGTGATGATCGTGGAGTGGCGGTGATAACGCTCTTCCATCAGCTTGAAGAAGATGTTGGACTGTTCAGGCTTTAGCGTCAGATATCCAAGCTCGTCAACCAGAAGGACATCAAGCCGGCTCAGGCGGTTGAGCAGTTGACGCGAGGAACGGTCGGCCAGCGAGGCATACATCTGATCGAACAAGTCCTGGGCGCGGATGAACTGGCATCGGTATCCATTCTCCAGGGCTCTCAGCAACAGGCCCGACGCGATCCCTGTCTTGCCCACGCCGGGCGGACCGACCAGCACCAGGTTTTCCGCCTTGACGATGAAGTCCAACTCGGCCAGGGTGTGGATCTGCTTGCGGCTGACGCCAGGCTGTCGCGCGAAGGGGAAGCTGGTCAGCGACCAGTTCTCGGGCAGGTTGGCGCGCTTGATTCTCCACGCCAGTGCGGTTTCCTGTCGATGTTGCCACTGCGCTCTGAGCAAGCGGGTGAGGAACTCGGAGTAAGAGGCATCTTCCTTCTCTGCGGCGCTCGACTGCTCGCCGTAGATGTCCAGGATGCGATTCAGGTGAAGGTTCTTCAGCAGTTGTTCCAGTTCGTCACTCGGTTTCATTTCTCGCTCTCCGGATCGTTGTTCAACAGGAAGTAGTCGCGCGCCACCATGCGCAGGATCATGCGTTCGACCCGGTCCAGGTCGTAGAGTCCGTATCGTGCAGCTTCAGCAACTGCTGCCAGCAGCGGTTCCCGTGGATACTCGCGCACCATGCGCAGCAGTTGGCGCAGGGCAAGGATGATCATCTTGCGGCTGTGTTGCTTCAGCGCCGCGACATAGCCGGCGATTTCAGGCACGGCCTTGAGGATCAGCGCTTCCTCGGGATGAGGATCGGGACGCTTGACGCCTCGCGGCGGCCGGTGTTCGGCCAGCATGACATGCCGGCGTTCGGCTTCGACTATGCACTGATGAGTTACCAGGTGACGGGCATCGAGTTGGATCTCGATCTTGCTGCTGGTCTCGCGCACTTCGACGCGGCGGCCGATCCAGCCAACCGGAACCGAGTAACGATTGGTATTCACCGTGACGTAGCCTTCCACATCTACCATGCGTTCGTGCAGGCGGTAGACTTCGGGAACCCAGACCGGCAGCGGGCGCAGATGCTGCTGCTCCATCGCGAACAACTCCCGCGGCACGGCGCGAAGATGCTTCTTGTAAGTGGCGTTGATGCGGTCGCACCACTGCCGTGCCTGCTGGTTCAGATCTTGCCAGTCGGCGAAGCTGCGCCCCGCCAGGAAGTTCCGCTCGATAAACCAGAAGGGTCTCTCAACGCGAGCCGAACGGTTGGCGTCGCCCAACCCATGTGCTGCGAACTGGAAGCCGAATCGATCTGCAAAAGCCGCCATCTCCGGCACTGGAACCATCGCTCGCCCGGTGCCGCGCAGCACCACAACGTGCGTGTTGTCGATTTCCACCCGCTTTGCAACGCCGTTGAAGTAGCGCAGAGCTTCGACCAGGAAAACCTTGCAATCGAAGCGCTGGAAGGTGGGATACAACTGGAAGAACAGCATGTGCGAGTAACACAGAACCGCCGACGCGGTCTGCGCCTTGCGCCGCTTGCCGCCCAGTTGGACCTCGTGCGGTGAGGTGTCGTGCTGCATTTCCTCGCCCGGAGTGAAGTGATAGCGGCCCGCCGCCACTATCGGCGCCTGCCCGATCCCATGCCGGCGGCAGAAGGCGGTCAGTGCCGAGTACGACAGGTTCGCTCCACTGCCCAGCAGCTCTTCCTGAACCCGTACGAGATTGCCCTTGCATATAGGCAACAGCTCCAGGATCTGCTGCCGGTAGGGATCGCATATCTCCGCCCGCGCCAACGCCGGCACCTCCGTCGATTCGGAGCGCAGCACTTCGCGCACTGTCAGCCGGCTGACCTTCAGCACCCGCGCTATCTCGCGCTTGCTCACCGCTTGCGTATTCAGTTCCAGAATCGCGGCTCGTTGGCTCTGGCTCAACATCCTCCGCTCCTTGTGGGTGTGAGTTGGGTTGGTGTGGGATCTTGGCCGCAAGACGGCCCAGTTCTTCAAGCGCCCGATCGATCTTGCGGTGCGTCTCGGCGCACTGCGGCATATCCAGTTCCACCGTCGCGCCCGACAGACGACGGTTGGCCCGCCGCGCAATCGCTACCACTACTTCCAGATCGCGGCCCAGTTCCGCCATGGCTGGTGATGCCGGATCTACTGCATGCTCGCGTTGCGTCTTCAGAAACAGTTGCGGCTCATCCAGAAGCCGCTCGCGAACCGACGCAGTGGACGTGCGCCAAGCGGCATATAACTGTCCCGCTTCACGACTGCTCAGCCGATAGCGCGCAAACCCCTCTGCCATGCGCCGGCTATCTTCCGGTTTCGAGCGTGACACGGGAACCAGGAACTTCATCGCCACGTGCGCCGCGATGGCCCCATCGCGCACCTGTTGTTGAACACTCTGCGGAAGTAACTCCACCAGGCCCATCCGCCGTGATACCCAGCTCGTGCTGCGGTCAAAACGGCGGGCCAGCTCCTCCAGCCCATAGCCGAAGCGCTGCTCCAGTTCCACCAGCAGCCAGCCTTCTTCCAGAGCCGTCTCGTGATCGCCCGAACGCATCGACCGGTCCAGAAGCAGAGCCTCTACTTCGCTCAGCGACCAGACCACTGCCTCGACCGTGTCCCGGCCCAGTTGCTCGAGCGCCGCGATCCGCTGGTAGCCGTCGATCACCAGATAACGGTCAGGCTGCTCGGCTCGAACCACAACGATCGGCGTCTGCTGGCCGCTGGCCGCCAACGACGCCAGCAACCGCCGATGCCGTTCCGGCCGGCGCACGCGCAGGTGCTCAAGACGCCGCTCAAGTTGATGAAACTCCAGCCGCATGGCATCCATCCCCTCGACAACTCCACTCTGCACCAGATTCGATCTGGGATTGCGCGGCAAGATGGGGTAGTGCAGCCGGATCTTGCCTGGAATCAACGCGATATGGCTTCAACTGGGATTGCGCAGAGTGAAGTAGTAGTGCACCCATAACGCCTATGAAATCAGCGCCTTGCACCCCGAACTGGGATTGCGCGATATCCCAGGGAAGTCGATTCAAAGGAGGAGGTAATCGGAGCGGGTCCGGCGGCTCATCGCACGCCCCACGGGTCTGGATCCGCCGACCGGAAAAGTAATCTGGATTCCGCGCTCGCCACGCCGCCTGCTTCTTGCGGCGGCGCATGGCCTGGCACGACGCCCTACTACAGGCATATTGCCGGGAGCCAACTCGATTATCGGGACGGAACCAGCGATGGCAGATGCAACAAGGGCGCTTCCGGGCAACTGGCATGATGAACCATCATCCCCAAGCCCTGCACCAATCCTCAGTTGCAATCTTGGTTACACACCTGGTGGGTCACTTCTGGAAAGCAGACCCGGGGCAATTCTCGAAAGCGCCGAAGGCTAAGGGCCAGAACAACTCGCTGTCAGCACTTATAAGACTGAGAACATGCTGCCCATTTTCCGCGCCTGGCGTCATTGTGATGACTGCGTAATCTTGGACCAGACCTCCCGCGACTGCGAGATTCTTTTTCGCTGGATACGTCTCTAGTGTAGTGCGTCACACAGATAGGCATTTATTCCGTGCAGCCTGAGCGCGGGTGACTTTTTCGAGTATGTCGTTTGCCTTTGCGGTCCAGATGAAGGGCTTGGGGTTGTTGTTGTGACCGTCGATGTATTCGCCGATGGCCACGATGAGTTGTTCGAGGTCCTGGAAGGCTCCGCGCCGGATGCGGTTCTCGGTCAGGTCGCGGAAGAAGCGCTCGATCATGTTCAGCCAGGAGGCCGAAGTGGGGGTGAAGTGCACGTGGAAGCGCTTGTGGCGAGCCATCCAGCGTTGCACCCGTTCATGTTTGTGAGTCGCGTAGTTGTCACAGATGATGTGGATCTGCTTTTCGCTCGCCACAGTCTGGTCGATCAGGCGCAGGAACTTCAGCCACTCGTGATGACGGTGGCGTTGCTGGCACAGATGGTAGATCTCGCCGGTTGCGGTGTTGAGAGCGGCAAACAACGTGGTGGTGCCGTTGCGTTTGTAGTCGTGGGTCATGGTGGCACCGCGGCCCTTCTTCATAGGCAGGCCGGGCTGGGTACGATCAAGCGCCTGAATTTGACTCTTCTCGTCGACCGACAGGACCATCGCGTGCTCGGGCGGGTTGAGATAGAGGCCGACAACGTCCTCCAACTTGGCGGCGAAATCCGGATCGTTGCTAACCTTGAAGCCTTCAACACGGTGCGGCTTCAGCCCGTGGGCGTGCCAGATGCGCCGCACACTGGCCTCGCTGATGCCCGTCACGCGAGCCATGGTGCGCGTAGACCAGTGGGTGGCGTTGGCCGGCTTGCTCTGGGTGGTTTTGGCAACAACGGCATCGACGATTTCGGTCGTGATTTTGGGTGTGCGCCCAGGTCGGGGCGCGTCCTTCAAAAGGCCTTCGATGCCATGCAAGAGAAACCGGCCGCGCCACAGCGCTGCCATGCGCGTGCTGACACCGAGCCGCTCGGCAATCTGCTTGTTCTGCATCCCATCGACAGCCAGTAACACGATGCGGCTGCGTAGCACAACGCGGGACGCCATCGAACGCTTGCGGCTCAGCCGCTCCAGTTCTTTGCGTGTGGTTTCATCAATCACAATGGGCGGAGCGATACGCATGGCGAGGTCTCCTTATCATAAGATGAACCTCGGAATATACGTGATTCTATTTATGACGC
>CAWITY010000008.1:0-298606 GCA_963839155.1 uncultured Acidobacteriaceae bacterium | reverse complement strand
GATAACATCACACACCGCTTGCTCGCCAGCGGCACGCTGCTGAACTACATAAGTGAACTCTCGGTCACTGGGCTCACTTCGAATCCAACAATCTTCGATCACGCCATCAAGAACAGCAACGACTACGATGATGTTATTCGCCGGAAGTTGGATGATGGCATGTCAGGCGAAACGCTGTTCTTCGAATTGGCTCTGGAAGACCTGAGGCAGGCTGCTGATCTTTTCCGGCCTGTCTACGACCGAACCGATGGGGTGGACGGCTGGGTCTCCCTGGAGGTTTCGCCCCTACTAGCCCGCAACACGGCTGGCACCCTTGCTGCTGCCAGGGCTCTCCATAACCAAGCGGAACGGCCAAATCTATTCATCAAGATTCCGGGTACAAGCGAAGGTCTTCCGGCCATTGAAGAGGCAATCTTTGCTGGTGTACCCGTCAACGTAACCCTTCTGTTCTCGGGCGGCCAATATGTCGCTGCGGCCGAAGCCTATATGCGCGGCATCGAGCGGCGCATAGCCGCCGGACTCAATCCTGAAGTCGGCTCGGTGGCTTCACTCTTCGTCACCCGTTGGGACGTAGCTGTAGCACACAAGGTTCCGAAGGTCCTGCGCAACCAGCTTGGAATCGCCATCGCCAGAAAGGCTTATGGGGTGTATTGCACGCTGCTGGATTCGCCGCGGTGGCAGCGCATCCAGAACGCTGGAGCCCGCCCTCAGCGCCTTCTTTGGGCTAGCACAGGAACCAAGGACCCCAAGGCCTCCGACATACTCTACATTCGAGCTCTTGCCTTGCCCTTTACCGTGAACACGATGCCCGAAGCCACGCTGAAAGCCTTCGCTGCTCATGGAGAATGTGGCGAAGCCTCGCCTGCACAAGCAGGTGAAGTGCTAGCCGAATTCGCCAAACTTGGTATTGACACTGACGACGTGGCCGCGAAGTTGCTCGGAGAAGGGGTTGCCTCGTTCGCCAAGTCCTGGAACGATTTGCTGAATTGCATAGCGTCCAAGAGCGAAGCGCTCAAAACTGCTTGAGTCCGGCCTTCGGCCGCACCCTGCTTCATGTACGCAATTGCTCAGCATCGCAGTCTCCAATATTGAAACACTTACTGGGCGAGTGATCCACAGCAAGACTGCGGTTTGTGATCCAGGCTCGAATAAGACTCCTGTCGGCTCGCCAAGAAGGATCTTTGCGACTGGATCGGTGCCACGGGAGCAACCGCCAAATCTTATGCCAAGTCAACCATGAAAAAGGTGATCGAAATGATTTCGAAAAACTCAGTAGCGGCAATTTATGAAACTCACGAGCAAGCCGAGCACGCTGTCAAGGAACTCCAGGAGGCCGGCGTCGATATGAAGAGCCTGTCGATTGTAGGACGTGATACGCACACGGACGAACACGTCGTCGGCTATTACACGACCGGGGATCGCATGAAGTATTGGGGCGGGGTCGGAGCGTTCTGGGGCGGCTTCTGGGGGTTGCTGTTCGGATCGGGTCTCTTCTTCATTCCGGGACTCGGACCGATTCTTGCTGCTGGTCCAATCGTAGCCTGGATTGTAGCTGCCCTCGAAGGAGCAGTTGTCGTTGGAGGCATAAGCGCAATTGGTGCGGGCCTGGTCAGCATCGGCATCCCTAAGGACAGCATCCTGAAGTACGATGTCGCCTTGAAGACTGACAAGTACGTGCTTGTCGTCCACGGAACGCCTGAAGAGGTAGAGAAGGCCAAGGACATTATTGCCAGCACGGAGCAAAGCCATTACGCGGTTTATGGCCAGGCAGTTCTCATCTAAGGGAAACGGCCTGACTGCGCTGCGACTGAGGTGGGCTCCAAAAGAATTCTGTGGAACCAGTTCTTTCGCGGCGCGGTATGCGATGGATGCCGGTAATGCCTGCAAGATCCCGGTAGATTGTTGATGCCTCCTGGTCGTTCAGGAGATACGGAGGCGAGCAAAGACCGGAATTTTGACTACATCCAGGACTGTACCGAAAGCAACCGCAGCGGCGAACTCAGCGGCGATGACCGCAATGGGCAATGGCGCCATTGCGATTCCAAAGGTTGCGAGAGTTGAAATGATCAGGACATCGGCTACCGAGGAGAGTACAAGCCAGATACTGGGGCGCAGACCCCAGAGGTGCTGGCGTCCGCGAATGACATAGGTCGTGGCCTGACTGCCAAACACAATACTGACCACGGTCAACGTTTGAAGTGCTTCGATGCCGAGATGCAACTGGAATTTGCCCACTGCCAGGATTGCCGTGGAGAAGGCAAGGAAGCAGAGTCCGAGTAACACTCCTGCACTCGTGATGCTGCCGATCTGCCAGGAGTTTGGCATCTTCGATGCCCGCACTCGGTCAGTGGTCAGAGACATGGCGAGGAAATCGCCGGTGATCATCACAATGACCATGAGCATCGGAGTCAGCACAGCGTGTCCCGTCATGACCAAGCCAACCGCCAGCAAGAGCGCCTGAAATACTTTCTTCTGAACAGAGTTGAGCGTATAGGTGAGAATGCGCTGAAAGGTGACTCTGCCCTCTTTGACAGCAGCCACAATGCCGCCCAGCCCGGCCGCGGTGAGAACAACACCAGCCGCAGATTTGGCAACGTCGGTTGCGGTCGAGACCGCAATACCTATCTGTGCCTGGCGTAGCGCAGGCGCGTCATTGGCGCCATCGCCGCACATCCCGACCGTATGCCCACTCTTCTGGAAAGCCTTGACGAGGTCAAACTTGCCTTCCGGGAGAACACCTGCAAAGACCGAGAAGTCTTCCGGTTGAATGCCGTCGGGCAGCTTGCCGGACGGGCAGACCGCTCCCTGCAATCCAACCGCGTGGGCGACGATCGCGGCGGTAGCGGGAGCATCGCCTGTCACCATTATGGTGCGCACGCCGAGGCCATTCAATTCCGAGATAAGAGAGACTGAGTCTGTCCGAGGCGGATCGCTGAGGGCAATCAATCCAATGATCTGCGCGGATGTTGCCGATCCAAGGGCAACTGCCAAAACTCGAAAGCCTTGCTTCTCGAGTTCGACGGCAATTGCGGCCGCGCCGGGAGAAGGCGCAGTGAGGGACGCAATCGCGGTGAACGCGCCCTTGATGATTCGCTCGGAACTACCCTCCGGACTTGTCGCGGTTGCTTTCGAAGTTTTCCTAACTGGATCGAAAGGAACAAAAGCGGTCAGCTTTGGCAATCCGGTAGCTGTCTTTTGCGATGCGGCTAGTCGAATGGCCGCATCGACAGGGTCCTGGCCTCCTTCGGAACTCGCCAGAGCCGCCATTCCGAGAACGTGCGCCTCATCGAATCCAGGCAGTGGGCGAACGCTTGTGACGGTTAGCTCATTACGGGTCAGAGTTCCGGTTTTGTCTGAGCACAAGACATTGATCGATGCGGCTTCGTCCACGGCAGAGAGCCGTGTTGGCAACACGCCCTGCTTCGCGAGAGCACGGGCTCCAATTGCTGCGGCGAGGGTGAATGTTGCCGGCAATGCGACTGGAATGATGGCGAGGACCGAAGTCAGCAGCAACGGAATTATCTCGCTCGAGGGCATCGCATGGTAATAGGCGTAGACTCCGATCGCAGCGATGATGAGGCTATTGAAGACCGCCAGGTTGCGGATAATCCGGAGGACGGCCTTTTGCTGCGTACTCACTACGTGTGCGGACCGAACGAGTTCCGCCGTGCGGCCGAATTTTGTGCGGGTACCTGTAGCGGTCACGATTGCGGTGGCCTCGCCGCGGCGAACCAGTGCCCCTGCAAACGTGTCTGTGCCGGCGCCTGCGTCAATGGGAAGGGATTCGCCGGTAAGCATCGACTGGTCTAGCTCTACCGACCCACCCGTCAGGTGCACGTCCGCGGCCACCACGCCGCCAAGCGACAGCTTCACCAGGTCGCCGCATACCAGTTCCGCCGCGGGTACAGTCTTCCATTCGCCATCTCGATGGACCGAGGCGTTGAGCGCCAGACGGGATTTGAGAGCGGCAAGAGTTGCCTGGGCGCGGCTTTCCTGGAAGTAAGCGAGAGCTGCGTTGAATAGGAGCAGCGCTGCGATGACAGCAGCTTCGTAGTATTTATGCAGGACGGTCTCAAGTACGATGGACGCTTCAAGCAGCCATGGCACTGGCGCCCAGAATTTCGCCAATGCATTGCGCAGTGGATGTGCCGACGTGTCTGGCATTGCATTGGGGCCGTCCTTTTCAAGACGGGCGCGTGCATCCGCGTTTGTGAGGCCAGCTAGAGCACTATCCTGAGCAGGTTGTACGGCCTGTCCGCTTAAAACCGGGGCGACAAAGCCAGTCGAGTTCACTGTTGGCCACCTGTACCGTGGATCTCGCTACCACCATTCCACTGAGCGGTGTGAAGGGCTCTCGTAATGCGTCTCAGGATTGGCTGAGTGGAGTAGCAAAAGTTGGCTTTGCACAAGGTTCACGACCTTCTCTGCGATCGAACCATAGACGATTTGAAAGAGACTCATAAGGGCGGGCCCCTGCTGATAGGCATCGCTGTCTTGTACCTGCGTTTCTGGCGCTTTGGCGGTTGGGTCGGATCGAGCGCCTTGTCATCGCGAACCTGCTCAGTGGGCTTGCTCGGGGCGAGTCCGGCCAGCCGAACCATTTCGGCGATGCGCAAGCACGAGGGCTGACATTTCCGCGACTACAGCCATGTGCTGCGCGAATGTCTTCTGCCACCAGATGTCGAATCCGTCCGTGGCTGAACTTGGATTCGGATGAAACTGCTGGTTGCTTAGCACCTTGCGCGCAGCAAAGGACTGAGAGGTGCATGCGTTGAGTACTGGGCACATGTTGATGCCGTCCTATTCCGATCCAGAAGAGCTTAAAGAGGATCAGGCTTGGTGAGTTGCGTGCAGATGGGCGCCGGCTCTCTGAATCGGCAGAATGAGTCATGCGCCGGAGTAACAACCCAAACCGTGCGCAAGAAGCTGTCAACTGGTCAGCATCGGTTGGCCATGAACACAATAATCGCCGGTACCGGAACCATCGAGAATGAATCGTGCGGCATACACCGCGTCCGGTGCTCCATGGACGATCAACAGAAACTTATCGGTCTTCAATGCCGCTTCATACTTGATGACGCTGTCCTTGGGAATACCAATACTGACCAGGCCAGCCCCGAGAGCGCTGACGCCGCCGACAACAACCGCTCCCTCAAGGGCTGCGACAATCCAGCTAACCAGCGGACCTGCAACGAGAACTGGTCCAATGCCCGGTATTGAAAAAAGCGCGGAGCCAAAGAGTAGTCCCCAGAATCCACCCCAGAATGCACCGACCTTGCCCCAATACTTCATCCGATCACCCAGCATTGTAATAGCCGACGACATGTTCATCGGTGTGCGTGCCCTTGCCAGCGATTGAGAGGCTTTTCATATCGATTCCTGCCTGTTGGAGCGCCTTGACGGCGCGTTCCGCCTCGTCATGAGAGTCGTATACGGCGACAACTGAGTTTGTTGCTGACATTGCTTTCTCCCGGTTCCTTCAAATCCATGGGACTGGTTGCGGACTGGTGCAAGCGAGGAGTCAGAGCGCGGCCAGTCGTCTACTTTTGTGACACCATGGCGATCAGTACAGTCGCTGATTGCCGAAGCCCTTCCCGTGCGCTGAACGTGATTCTCCGGCTTGGGGCAACCGTCCATCTGTTCAATTGGATACAGTCATTGCCGCATTGCAGATTGACAATCGCATTGGGCATCTGAAGCGCCCACGTACAGAGCACAGCCCTGCAAGCACGGCAGGATTAACTAGGCAAGGAGAAAGTGTGAAATGACCCGATGAAACGACCGAAGGATAGCGCGGCAACATATCTTGTGGGCGGAGGCATCGCTTCTCTTGCCGCTGCAGTTTTCCTCATTCGCGACGGAGATGTGCAAGGCCACACAATCACGATCCTGGAAGAGTCGTCACGGATCGGCGGCAGCCTTGATGCGGCCGGAAACGCGACCGACGGCTACGTGATGCGCGGCGGCCGCATGATTGAAAGTAAATATCTGTGCACTTACGACCTCTTTTCATCGATTCCGACTCTCGATGAAACCAAGACGGTGACGCAGGAGATATTTGATTGGAACGAGACGATGAAGACCGCTTCGAAATCCCGCCTGTTTCGGGACGGCCACAGGGTAGACACTCCGAGTTTTGGCTTAAGCGAGAGGGACATCCTCGATCTCGAGCACCTGGCGATCGAACCGGAGATGTTCCTAGGACGGTCTACGATCTCCGATCAGTTTGGCCCGGGGTTCTTTGAGACGGACTTCTGGCACATGTGGTGTTCCACCTTCGCCTTTCAGCCCTGGCACAGCGCAGTCGAGTTCAAGCGCTATCTGGTGCGTTTCACTCACATGGTTTCTGGATTCAATACGCTTACAGGCATTATGCGTACCGTATACAACCAGTACGATTCGATGGTCCGTCCGCTTCACAAATGGCTTGAAGAGCGCGGTGTGAGGTTCATGCTCAAAACAACTGTGACCGATCTCGCACTCGCGCATGGGAAAGACGGATTTACCGTCGAGAAGATCATCTTAGGCGAGGGAAGTTCTGTTCGAGAGATCGGCGTTACAGAGCAGGACAGAGTGATTGTAACTCTTGGATCGATGACGGAGGGCTCGAGCCTGGGTTCGATGGACTCGGCTGCCGCTCTTCTAGGGAAAACAGATGGCGGTTGCTGGGCTCTTTGGGAGAGGATTGCAGCAGGGCAGACGCATTTCGGGCATCCTTCGAACTTTGCCGATCATGTTGAGCAATCGAAGTGGATGTCCTTTACGACCACGCTGCACAGCTCCGCATTCTTCAAACTCGTCCGCGATTTGACGGGCAACGTCCCCGGAGAGGGCGGGCTCATTACCTTTCCGAAGTCCAGTTGGCTGGCTTCAATCGTGTTGCCCCACCAGCCACATTTCATAGGGCAGCCTGAGGGAGTTCAGGTCTTCTGGGGATATGGACTATTCGTTGATGTTCCCGGCAATCTCATTAAGAAGCCCATGTCCGCATGCACTGGGCGCGAGATCATGACCGAGATCATTGGTCATCTGGGTCTCCAGGAGCATGGCGCCAGGATTCTCGAGACCTGCACATGCATTCCTTGCATGATGCCCTTCATCACCAGCCAGTTCCTTCCTCGAAGCAAGGGCGATCGCCCTCAGGTTATACCGGAGGGTTCGAAGAACCTGGCCTTTGTCGGGCAGTATTGCGAACTTCCAGACGACGTGGTGTTCACAGTTGAGTACTCCATTCGCTCTGCGCAGACAGCGGTCTACTCATTGCTTGGCCTGGAGCGAAAGGCGCCGCCCGTTTACAAGGGAGAATTCAATCCCCGTGTTTTGCTAGAGGCTTTTCTTGCCTTGCACGAAGTTGGTGCCTAGATAAGACATCTCAGCGGGAGCCGAGTCTGGCATTGTCAGCTCACGCCGTAGGGTCGAGAGACTGGGGCCATAAGTAAGGGCACTGCTCTTGCTCCTTTGGAAGTCGTTTCTGATCGCCTCCAGTGTGCTTTTGCCGCTGATCAATCCGCTTGGGTCGGCTCTCGTGTTTCTTGGGCTCGCCGGCGAAGCGCCTCCAGCCGTCTATCGGTGATCGGCGCGCAGGGTCCTGGTCCTGCGGCGTTCAAAATATGCACCAACCCCGATGAGAATCACAACGACGAATACAACCGCGGCGACGACAAGTTGGGTGATCGTGAAGTTGTAGTTCATGAAGGTCATTGCGTTCTCCAATGCAGCGCTGCCCGCGGCAACAAGATAGTAATGGTGGAAGCTCCCTTCTCCTGGGAGTCCCAATGCACTCGATCTTGAGAGCGTCCGGCTCAGTTGAGTCTGAACTGAATTGCACGCACTGGCACTCAACAGTGGCGCTGCGATGGTTGGTGCGCCATCGGAGGAATTCGGTTGGGGGCAATCATCCTTGTCGAGCCACACAGTTTTTGTCAGTTCAATTCGCGAGTGCCCCGCTTTGTGCCGCCGATAGCTGTTCTCCGCGAGTGGAGTTGGAGAGGGCGAAGACGGAATGGCGTGAAGCGGGGTAGACGATCTTCCAACCAGTCCTCGGTCTCACTCGACGAACTGAGCCTTAGGAGGTCGCGGTCGTACTCGGCACCGAAGTAGTCGCGGAAAGGCGCGGCCTCTTCCCTGCGATGTTCAAGGATCGCGGTAACAGAACGGACCACGCCTGCGATCAGAATGAAGACGCCGACAAGGAGTACTGCAGACGTGACGTAGAACATTGCGTTCTCCTTAATTGTCTGAGCTTTATAGACGGCGTCCGCGACAACTACAGCGGTTTCGATTCAGCTCATTATAGAAAGCTCGATGCCAAGTGGCATTTTTCTCAAGAAAATGCCACCTTGCACGATTTCAAAATGGCAACTGTTGAATCGAAACCGCTCTAGACTGGCGTGGCGCAGCCGGCGATCTGACACGGAGTATGAGGTCGTGCAGGTTCGGAATGCTGTTCTACATTGCTCAATCCGAAGTCTCATCCATCCTGTGGAGATCCCTTGCTCTGCCAGTGAACACGAGGACCATCGTGCCCACCAAGGGCAGAGAAAACGGGCGTGAATCTCCCAGCATGACAAACACGCGATGAGCCATTTGGTACAGCCCCTTCCATTCTCTCTTGCTAACTTGGCACTGACCCGCCGCATCGACATTCCGCGCCGGGCTCATGACACAGGTGCGTCTCGGACGCAATGCCGCCTCTGCCGAGGCGAGAGGGATCACATGCGCAAACACGGGTTTTGTATCACGTATTGTCTGGCGGCTCTACTTGTCGTCCTTGTTGCTGGATGCGGTCAGGAAACGGTCGTTGTACCATTGGTGGTCTCCACCGTTCCTGCTAGCGGCGCCACAAGCGTCGTCATCAACACGCCAATCAGTGCGACCTTCAGCATGGCCATGAGCCCCGCATCGATTACTTCCTCGACCTTTTCGGTCGCCGGGCCAGGAGGAGCTGTCGCTGGGGCCGTAACGTACAGCGGCTCGACTGCGACGTTCACGCCAGCAGCCGTTCTCGCTTATAGCACAACTTACACTGCCACAATTACCACTGGAGCCACGAACCTAGGCGGCACTCCGATAACGGCCAACTACGTTTGGACCTTTACGACAATTACTCCGCCGCCCACGGTGATTGGCTCGGTCCCTGCGAATGGAGCCACAAATGTGCCCGTCAATCAGGTGCTCAGCGCAACTTTCAGCGAGGCGATGAACCCGGCCTCAATCAGTACAACAACTTTTACACTCACTGGGCCGGGCGGGACGGCTGTGGCAGGCACCGTGGCGTACAGCGGCACCACTGCAACGTTTACGCCGACAGCCAGCCTGGCCAACAGCACCCTCTATACAGCCACGATAACAACCGGGGCAACGAGCGTGGCAGGCACTCCTCTGGCAGCAGCGACCGTGTGGACCTTCACTACGATTACGCCTCCGCCCGTGGTGATCGCAACGCTCCCTGTGAATACAGCAACCGGGGTCCCTGTCGGCATTGCGCTTACGGCAACATTCAACGAGACAATGACTTGCTCGACTCTTGCGTCTCCAGCAACAACCTTCACAGTCACCGGCCCCGGAGCCACAGCCGTGGCAGGGACGGTGAGTTGTGCGGGCGCCGTCGCGACCTTCACGCCAGGCGCTCAACTTGCCGTGAACACTCTGTATACGGCCACCATGACAACCGGCGCGAAGAGCCTTGCGGGCACACCGATGGCCGGTAACTATATATGGACCTTCAGAACCGTTCCGGCCACCACACTGCCATCGGTCATCTCTACCGTGCCCGTCAATCTGGCTTTGGGCGTGCCTGTCAACCAGACTGTTACAGCGACTTTCAGCGAGGCAATGAATTACGCCAAGATCAACTCGACAACTTTCACGCTGACAGGGCCGGGCGCAACGGTCGTGAGCGGAACAGTCAGCTACGTCGCTGCTGGATCGGTTGCCACGTTCACGCCGGCGGCCAGCCTGACCGCGAGTACTGTGTATACGGCCACCATCACCACCGGGGCCATGGACCTGGGAGGCGTGGCGCTGGCTGCCAGCTACATGTGGACCTTCACAACTGCGGCTGTCCCAGTAAACGCGCCGCCCACAGTCATCTCAACCATCCCGGCAAACGCCGCCATCGATATACCGCTGAACCAGACCGTCAGCGCCACGTTCAGCGAGGCGATGAACCCTGCCGCGATCAACTCCACTACCTTCACGCTGACGGGAACGGGCGGCGCCAACGTTGCCGGTCTGGTCGCTTACTCAGCAGTCGCAAACACGCTGACATTTACGCCTTCAGCCAATCTGGCGCCGAGCACGAAGTTCACAGCCACCATCACTACCGGAGCCACCAACCTGGCGGGCGGCGCTTTGGCAAGCAACTACGTATGGACCTTTACAACCGGCACAACTTTGGCGAATACCGCGCCAGAGATTGTGTCGACGATTCCAATGAACTCGGCTACCAGTGTGCCGCTGAACCAGGCGGTGAGCGCAACATTCACTGAAGCGATGAATCCGCTGACCATCAACACGTCGACCTTCCAACTGACCGGACCGGGCGGAACAGCGATCACGGGAACGGTTACCTACGATGCCATCAACTTCATTGCCACGTTCACCCCGACAACCTCGCTGGTCATCAACAGCAGTTACACCGCGACTGTGACCGCAGGAGCCACGGACATTACAGGCAACGCGCTCGGCAATACCGGCTTGCCGAATCCATGGACATTCCAGACCGGTACGGTGCTTGTTCCACCGCCCATCGTCCTGGGGCCGACCGTACTACTGTTCGGCGGCCTGGGCGGCGGCGCCGGGATGACCAACCAGGGAATCTACACGGTCGTGAATGGAAGCATTGCGACCACGGGTGTTTCCACTACGATCACCGGATTCCACGATGACACGGTCCTCGTTGCCGGGATACCGCAATGCGTTTACACGGAAACGACAAGCAATGTGGGATTCGTTACAGGAGCGATCGACACCGGCACGCCGCCTCCAACCGTGGGGTGCCCCAATGAAGGAACGGCCGTCACCATGGCCATCGCGACCGAAGCCGCACTGGAAGCCCAGACCGCATACACCACGCTTTCAACGCTGCCTCCGGGGATCACTCTGCCAACCAACGAATTGGGCAACCTGACCCTGCCTCCAGGCACCTACACATCCTCAAGCTTCTATGACATCACGGCGGGACCTCTGACGCTCGATGCGCAGGGAGATCCCAATGCGGTCTGGATCTTCCAGATGGGTTCCTATCTCCAGGTGGGCACGCCGACATCGTCAGAAAGCGTCGTCCTGATTCGCGGCGCCCAGGCGAAGAACGTCTACTGGGCAGTTGGGGGCCTGCCTGGCGCGGTGATCAATTACGGCGGCGGCGGGACGATGGTCGGAACCATTATCTCTCAACCGGGAATCACGATTTCAAGTCCGGGAGTTGCCGCGGTCACCACGATCAACGGCAGAGTACTGGCTTTGAATGCATCGGTCACCATGGTGAACACGGTCATCAACCTGCCGTAATCCAGAGGCTGGGGCCGCTCAAGACCGGCCTCAGCCTGCATCGGGCGATGCGGTGATCGATAGCTTGTGATTGCGCTGAGCCTATCCGGAAAAGGGATTGAACGAGAATCGCGGCGAGCGGTTCAGGAGGCAACAATGAGAGTGAGTCCTAGGATATTTGCCCCGGCGGTATTTGCTGTCCTTCTATTGCCTGCGTTCCTGCTCAATGCCAAGGAGCCAGCCACACCATCAGGCGGAGCCAAGACTGATGCGGCGGTGGATTCCAACAGCACATCCAGTGCAGAACCGGCGGCTGCAACCTCGTGGGGCTCGATGGGAGCAGTTAGCCCGTATACAGCAGGGCGGAACCTTGGCACTCCCACGGCAGAGTTGTTCATGGGCTATTCGTATTTGCGTGCCATGCCGGAACTGGCCGTGGGAAACCGGCTGGTATATCTGAACGGCGGCAGCACGTCCATTGCTTTTAACTTCAATCGTTACCTCGGGGTTGTGGCCGACTTTGGCGGCTTCGATGACTCGCAAATCCTGTTTGCCGGGACGGGAACAAATGCCACTACCACGGCAGACTCAAGCGGAACAGCCTACACATATCTCTTCGGTCCGCGACTCTCGCTTCGCGGACACGGCAGAGTCACTCCTTTTGCACAGGTTCTCTTTGGAGGCATTCATGCCAGCGCGGTTACGCTCTCTTCCGGTTGCACGGGCCCTGGTTGCACGCCCCTCCCAACCGAGAACTCGTTTGCCCTGACCGCCGGCGGTGGCCTGGACCTCAAGGTCCACCGGCATTTCGCCATCCGCCTCATTCAAGCCGAATACCTGATGACCCGCTTCGAAGTTCACTCGACCGGGAACGGCGCGATGCAGAATGACATGCGCTTGGCTTCTGGAATTGTCTTCCGTTTTGGCGGAAACACTGCTCCTCCAATGCCTCCTGCTCCACCCCTGGCATATTCCTGCTCGGTCAAACCGATGGGTGTATTTCAAGGGGAGACGATTGCCCTATCAGGTACTGCTGTGTACCTGAACCCCGCTAGATCGCCTGTCTACACGTGGTCAGTGGATGGCGGAACGGTGTCAGCAGTCGCAAGCAAAGGAACCATCGACACGAAGAACGTCGCCGTGGGCGCATACACATTGAAAGGGCGCGTTTCAGAGGGAGACAAGCCAAGTGAGAATGCGGATTGCGCTGCTTCCTATGTCGTTAAGGCCTATGAACCACCCACTGTCGGTTGTTCAGCCAATCCATCTACTGTGCTCTCCGGAGACGCTTCCACGATTACGGCCATCGGCGTGAGCCCGCAGAATCGTCCCTTGACATACAGTTATGGATCGACTTCTGGCACGATGACGGGGAACGGCCCCACCGCCACTCTCTCTACCGCAGGAGCCGCGATTGGGACCGTCGCCGTAACCTGTAGTGTCGCCGATGACAAGAACCAGACCGCCTCGGGCACAACCTCGGTGATGGTGATGGCTCCAGTAGCAGCGCCGAAACCCCAGGTCAGCGAGCTGTGCTCCGTCCACTTTGATCGGGATCCTCGGCGGCCGTCCCGCGTGGATAATGAGGCGAAAGCGTGCCTGGATGACATCGCCCTGAATCTTCAGCGCAACTCCGATGCCACGCTTGCTGTCGAAGGGAATGTTTCCATCGGAGAGAAGGGTGGCAATAAACTCGCCGCTGAACGCGCGGTCAACACGAAAGCCTACCTGGTTGGCGGGAAAGGCATCGATTCATCCCGGATCGCCGTTTACACCGGCTCTCAAGATGGAAAGAAAGTGTCAACGATTCTGATTCCAGCCGGTGCAACGCTCGATAAAACCGGCCTCACTCCTGTGCAGTAGAGCGCCGGCGAGGGCGTTCCGATCCTCACACAGACCCGCTCATCGACGGCGTTGGTATGTCGCTGACCGGCAAGGAATCACACAACAGACACCAGCTGCGGCTTCTCGGAGTTGTGCTCAGGCAATTGATCGAGCAAAACCACGTTGAGCAGCGACTTGTGTACTTGGATGCGGCCGTTGTAATCGATGAATCCGAGCTTGCGAAAACGGTTCATGAAAAAGCTGACGCGGGATCGCGTGGTGCCGATCATCTCTGCCAGAGTCTCCTGCGTAATGGGAGGAATGAACGTCTGCGGTTCACCCGGTTTGCCGAACTCGGCCATTAACAGCAGAATCCGCGCCAGGCGTTTTTCGCTTGAGTTGAAGAGCTGATCGACAAGGTCTGCCTGAGTTCTCATACTACGGCCCAACAAGAACTTCAGAAAGAAGTCGGCGAACGCGGGTTCGTCGTGCATGACCCTGGTCATCTCTTCCCTTGAAATCTTGAGCGCCGTGCATGTGTTCACCGCGGAAGCGGTCGCCATACGCAGCCCTGGAATTGAAGCCAACGACTCCTCGCCAACAAAGTCGCCGGTGGAGAGCAGGGTGATTGTAGCCTCTTTGCCGTTATGCGAAACGACCGTAAGTTTTGCCCGGCCGCTCTGAATGTATAAGGCGCAGTCTGCCGGATCTCCCTGAACAAAGAAGGTCTCGTTCGGCTTGACCTCGATTATTCTTCGGCCGATGCCGGCGTGAGCAAGAAATGCGGCTAGGTCGAATGCTGCTCTGTTCTCATAAGTTGCCAACATGGTACCTCCTTCGAGGCAGTTCAGGTGCGGAAGGTGGACTGTGGCGGGTTGGTCAATGTCCGCAGGGGGAATGCATCAGGGAACAGGTGCAGGGCACTCTTCGCACCCTGCGACAACTGCACAGGGGGAATCGACACTTCTACAGCCTGCATGTAGTTTGCTGGGCCTGGAATGACCTGTCTATCGGGGATGTTGCCTATAATGCAGAGAGTTGTCAGGGAAAACCCGACAGGAGACACGTGAGCGCCCTGAGTTGGACTGGCAGGCAGCCTGAGGCAGAGCCTTTACATAGCCGAGCCGTCCGGCTCGCTCTCTAACGAATCTGGGGTCAATAGCCCCATCTGCACAGCAAAACGAACTATTTCGCTGCGCGTCCGAAGTCCCAGCTTCTCGGCAAATCGAGCGCGATATGTCTCAATAGTCTTCACGCCTATAAAAACTTGTTTGGCTATTTCCGCACTGGTGTAACCTCGCGCTACGAGTCTAAGCACCTGCAAC
This sequence comes from uncultured Acidobacteriaceae bacterium, assembly GCA_963839155.1. Taxonomy (GTDB): domain Bacteria; phylum Acidobacteriota; class Terriglobia; order Terriglobales; family Acidobacteriaceae; genus Telmatobacter. The sequence goes on along the minus strand of CAWITY010000008.1, from coordinate 283,967 downwards.
TCGCGCTGGCTGAGGATGTTCACCGGCTGTTTGGCTCCGGCTTTCGCGCTGCCCTTCGCCACCACGTCCTGAATAAGGACGCTGGCGAGACGCGGGTCTACAAAGACTCCCCCTCGATGAACCGCGCGTATGGCGGCAATCAGTTCCGCATCCACGGCTCTCTTCAATAGATAGCCGCAAGCGCCCGCAGCCAGAGCCGATCGCAAGTATGCAGGGTCATCGTGCATGGTGAGCACAAGCACCCGGACTTCAGGGCACTCTCTGGCCATCGCCTCGATCGCTTTCATTCCGCCAACCCGAGGCATGGTTAGGTCCAGCAAGGCGACATCCGGTTTTGTATCACGCGCAGTGCAAACCGCCTTCTCTCCATCGGCAGCTTCCGAGACAACCTCCATGTCCGCCTGGGCACTGATCAACATTCTCAGGCCGGCGCGAAGAATTGCGTGGTCGTCCGCGATCATGACTCTGATCTTTTGTGTGCGCGACGGCATTTCAATCCCTCCTTCGCCCTGCGGAGGGCTGAACATCCTGGCCGGCAAGCGGGATTTGAACGACCATCTTGGTTCCTTTGCGCTGAGGAATGAATCTGAGCGTTCCGCCCAACATCGCCGCTCTTTCTCTCATGCTCTGAATCCCGAGGCGGTGAGAAGAGACAGCCACGGCCTTGGCGTCAAAGCCACATCCGTCATCGATTACCGCCACTTCAACAGCAGCGCCCAACCGGGCAAAACGAATGCTGACAGCTCTGGCTCCAGCATGTCTGGCAACGTTAGTCAACGCTTCCTGGAGAATGCGATACAAAGCGGTTTGGACAGCTGGCGGCAGGTTGCCTGAATCAATTCCATCGAGAGCGAGATCCACGGCGATGGCGTGGGTCGTTGTGTATTCGGCGGCATATCGGCTCAGCGCAACACCCAGGCCATGGTCGTCCAGCACTGTTGGGTGAAGCCCGCGTGCAAGCCTGCCGACCTCGTCGATTGCCTGGGCAGCAATCTCTCGCAGCCGCTGTCCCTGGGTCTTGACGTCGGCGAGTTTTCGGGCGTCTTCCAGGGTCCGCAGACCTACCAGGAGAGCAGTCAGCAACTGGCCTGCTTCGTCATGCAATTCGCGTGCAATTCTGCGCCGCTCCTCCTCTTGCGCTGTAATCGTGTGCTCCAGAAGAAGCCGGTGCATCGATTCGGCCTGTTTCGCTTCCGCTGCCTGCTTGCGCTTTTGCTCGCTCAGATCGGTGATCACCATGCCCAGAGCCTGGCCCTTGAATCCAGGGAAGCGATTCAGCGACAAGTAGGCCGGAAGCGGATTCCCTCCCGCGCGACGCAGATCGAATTCGCCCTTCACACTGGCCTTCCGGGCACCGACGAGCAAAGTCTCAAATCTTTCTCGTTCGCTCTCCACAATCAGCGACAGCACTGCTTTCCCGATGATCTTCCCCGGCGGCTTGCCCGTCATCTCCGCAAATCTGCGATTGCAGTAGAGCACGGTTCCATCTCGCGACAGAGTCGCCGCTCCTTCGCTCATGGCCTCCACCAGCATGTGATAGGCCGGTTCGCCGCCTTGCAAAGAAACCACCTGCGCTCCGCGGCGACCTGAAACCATCAAGGCATCTACTTCTCCAGATTGTATGGCGCGAAGAGTTTCCTCTGCGGCGCTCAGCCGGGCGCGGAGCTTTGTCTGCTCATCGGGTGGAGTGGATGCGGGCATCTTGCGCAGGACAGCTCTGGAGCCCCTGCGAGCCGTTCGCGGCACATCAGCCTTGCCGCGCCGTTCGCCTGGGCGGACTCGATCATCGGAACGCGCTCGCTTGTTGGCCATCTGTTCTTTACGCTTTCACGTCAGCGGACAGGCTGAAGATCCAACCCAACAATGACACTCTCGGTTTTTGAAAGGTTCCCGATGATTTTCTTTACCGGTGGCGGCAGCCTTCTCACCAGGGTCGGAATGGCGATGATCTGATCTCCCTTGGCCAGTTGCGGCTTCACCAGCAAGTCAACCACTTCGATGCGGTACTTGCCCTTGAGCTTATCCTCGCAAATCTTCTTGAGGTTGGCGATCGCTGCAATCGAGTTAGGGGTTTGGCCCGCGATGTAAAGCCTCAACCGGTAGAAGTCAGTATCGACTGTCTTCGCGGGCGCTTTCTTGGCTGAAGTCTTCTTGGCCGAACTCTTCTTCGCAGGACTCATCATCATGGCGATGCTCGGTTTCCGGTCCTCATGGACCAAACTCGCTACAGGACAGTCACGACCGCACTTGGGCCATCGGCAGGAAGATGATCTTTCAACACGATGCCCAACTCCAGACCTCTTTCACTCACGATAAGCTCGCGTGCTTCGCGCGAATGCGCCATGCCGCGGGATTTCAAAACATAAAGTTCACGCCTTGGCCGGCCGTTGGGCTTGCTGTCCCGCAGCACAATCCAGGTGTCCATGAGAGAGGAAACAGCCGCGGCAGTTCTCTCCTGGGGGTCTCCCGCGAAAGTCAGATTCGTGAACATGGAAGTGATCTCTTGCATCTTCAGAAAATCCACCAAGCGCACCAGCATCGATTTAACATCGTAACTGCCAGAAGCAGAAACCAGGTTCGTGATCGGGTCAATAATAACGACGGCGGGCCTAAGCTGCGTGATCAACCGGTGAATGACGGCAAGGTGTCCTTCAAGACCGGTGCTCGTTGGCCGCATCGCGTTGAAGTGCAACAGGCCTTTCTTGACCCACGGCTCCAAGTCCAGGCCAACCGAACGCATGTTGCGGAGGATCTGACTGGGAGACTCTTCGAAGGTGAAATACAGGCAGCGCTCTCCGCGGGCGCAAGTAGCGCTGCTGAAGTTCGCCGCCATGCTGGACTTCCCAGTTCCCGCCGTGCCGGTCACCAGCACGCTGCTTGCGCGGAAAAAGCCCTTGCCCTCCATCATTTCGTCCAAAGTTATAATTCCCGTTGAAACACGGTCTGTGAGAGCCTTGTGAGTCAGTACGAGAGAGGTGATGGGCACCACTGAGATACCATCCTCATCGATCAGAAATGGGTACTCATCCGTGCCGTGTGAAGTGCCTCGATACTTGACCACACGCAATCGACGGGTGGAAATCTGTTCCGTGACCCGATGATCCAGTGAAATCACGCAGTCTGCGACGTATTCCTCCAGACCGTGCCGGGTCAACGTGTTGACTCCGGCTTCCCCGGTAACAATCGCGGTCAGCTTCTGGTCTTCGAGCCAGCGGAACAATCGGCTAAGCTCGGAACGCAGGATCGCCGAGTCAGCTATGCCGGAGAAAAGAGCCTCGACGCTGTCCAGAACAACGCGCTTCGCTTTGATCGCTTTGACCGCCTGGGCCAGACGGATGAACAAGCCATCGAGGTTATATTCTCCAGTTTCGGCAATCTGGTTTCGTTCAATTGAAACGTAGTCAACCAGCAGCTTCTTGTGTTTTACAAGATCGCGCAAATCGAAGCCCAGCGACGCTACATTGGCGGTGAGCTTCTTCTCTGTCTCCTCGAAGTTCATGCATACGCCGGGCTCTCCATATTGAACCGCCCCATGCACAAGAAACTCAATCCCGAGCAGGCTCTTGCCACTTCCCGCACGGCCGCACACGAGCGTGACACGGCCTTTTGGCAAACCTCCGCCGGTGACTTCATCGAGTCCCTGAATTCCTGTTGGGGTTTTGGCTAGCTGGGTGCGAGCAGCTTTTGGCTTGGGCGTGGCGCTGGGCATTGAAAGGCTCCTGAAATTCAGGTCCGTTTTGCATGGCCCCAGACTTCGGAGAGATGTTAGCATGACGTCTCCCTCCATGCCAATTCCGATATCATTCGGATCCGGTGCGCACAAACTCAGATTTGGCTCCAAGAACACCATGTCAATAGCTAATCGTCACTGCTTGATGATACCGCCGAGCAGCGAGGCAAGACCGTTCCACGCGATTTGAACGCCAATGCACAACAGAATGAACGCGACAACCCGCAGGATGCCGTGCGCCGTATTGGGCGGAATGACCTTGGAAATCCTTGGCGCATACGCATAGCAGAAATAGACGCACACGCTGAGAACGACAACCGCAAGAAAGACTCCAAGATGGGATAACACATCGATCGACCTAACTCGCTTGGAAATGTGGGCCGTGAGTGTCAGCAATGCGACCAGCGTGCCAGGACCTGAGGTTACAGGAAACGTGAACGGATAGAAGGATCTTTGTTCGAGATATATTCTCTTCGTTTCGCCGCGTACTTCGATCTCCTCTTGCTTGTTTTTTGATTGCGCGGTTGCGTCCCTCTCGTTCAATACGGCCCAGCCCATGGCGGCGATGACAATGCCGCCCGAGAGTTGAACGATGGGCAGTGAAATACCAAAGAAATTGAGGATAGCCGCGCCCAGCAATTCGATGATCGCAAGGAAGATGATGTTGTTAATGGCTATTCTTAGCGCCAAGGAGCGATAGACCTTTGGCGGCGCATCGCCGGCAAGCCCGAGAAACACCAGCGCCGACCCGAGCGGATTGATCAGCGGAAGGAGCACGCTGAAGGCCAACAGAAACGACGTCCAGAGTTGTAACAGAATTCCTCCTGCCAATGATTCGTTCACTGCGGCGCCGCTTGGGTTCTACGTCGTTGGGTCAGGAGACTGGTCCTTCGTCCGGATTGCCCTGGCAAACCGCTTCTCGGTACGTGTCATTCGTCTCCACGCATCTTACTGGGACGAACTGGCCTTCCGATGCTTGACCACCTGGATTGCGTTCACCACTTGCCGCACATTCGGCACTCCGCTCGCCACCCTCTCGGCGTCTGCGCGCAAATGTTCCCTTCCCACTTCACCGGTGAGAGTCACAACACCGCTCTTGACTGCATAGTTGACGTTGTCGTGAAGTTTGTTCTGAATCAATGCCGCATCCAGGTTCTTTTCGATGCCCTGGTCAAGATCGGAATTTATCACTCTGGCTTCATTCCCTTGCCCCGCGGGAATGACCGCAATCTGATCCGCGACCACCTGGGCGCCCGCGAGCGACTTTGCCAGACTCTCAGCTTGCGCCTTGTCATTCTCGGTCTCTACTTGTCCCCCGAGCGTGACGATGCCTTTGTCACGATCCTGACTAACGACCACTGCCTTGTAACCGGACTGGTCGAGGGCTTTGCGGATTGTGTCGGAAACATCCGGCGACTTCGTGGAGCCAATCCAGCAGCCTGCCATTGTTCCGATCACGAGCAGCAGTAGCGCGGCCAGGAATGGTTTGTTCGTTCTCATATCTCTCCTTTTGATCGGCGTCCGGCCCAAATCCGGCAGAATCAACGCCTCGATACGGTTGGACCGGCCTCCAGATTCGCTCACTTGCTCCCCGAGTGCTGTACAAAAAAGCTCACCTTGTGAAGGGAATAACGAACATCTCGAATCGAGCAAGTGAAAAACACCGGAATCGAGTAGCGGTCAATATTGGCCAACTATCATGGGATGAATGCGTAACACTGACTCTTGAATGACACACCACGGACCCCAGGCTGCCGGACTTTCCGGCGTGTGATCTCTAGTGATGCCGACAGCATAAAGAGCCCGCATGACAACCGCCGTGGAAGTGAGTCGGAGAGAACAGCGGAGAAAAATGAAACTTCTCAAGGAAATTGGAATCGGACTGAGCTTAACCGTGCTCTGCCTCCTCGTTGCGCCGAAAGCAAAGGCCGACCAGTTGGACAGAAAGACTGTTGTCACCTTTAGTGGACCCGTTGAAGTACCAGGCGTGGGCGCCCAGGTTTTGCCGGCAGGCACCTACATCTTCAAAGTCCTCGACTCGCCCTCGGATCGCCACATCGTCCAAATCTTGAACCGGGACGAAACCCATGTGTACACGACGATCCTCGCAATTCCCAACTTCCGGTTGAAGGCTACAGGCAAAACGGTTATCACCTTTCGTGAACGGCCAGCAGGCCAGCCTGAGGCATTGAAGGCATGGTTCTACCCGGGCCGCGAATGGGGCGAGCATTTTGTCTGGGAGAGGCCCAAGGCCATCCAATTGGCCAAGGAAACCAACGAACCCGTGCTGTCAACACCAGCCGTGCTTGCGGACGCGCCTGTCGAAGTTCTAAAGACGGTTCCGCTTGAAGCAGTCAGCCCTAGCGGGGAAACGGTTGAAACAGCCCAGGTTGTTGAAGCACCTCCAGCACCAACTGTCGCACCGGAGCCCGTTCTTGTCGCCTCCTTGCCCACGACAGCAAGTTACCTTCCCTTGATTGGGCTGCTCGGGATGCTCTCTCTCGGCGGCGGTCTATTCCTCGTGGGTTTCTTGAAGCACACGGCGTGAAGTAGCAACGGACCGAATTGATTTGTGGTGTCCCTGGTCCCAAAAGCAGGATTAGGGACACCCAAACTCAATTGGATGGCAAAGAGGATCTCCACAGTGGGCACGATGAATGCTAAGACACGCGGGTTCGGCGGTCAACTCCCCAAAGCTGAGATGCTCCTTCGGAGAACGCGCTCTTCTGGGCTCCGTCTGACTGCACTTTCTCTCGTGAGTCTTCTTCCTCTGCTTGCAGCCGCGCAAATTCCCCAGCCGGCATCTGGCCGTCATGGCGATGAGTATACCCTCAGGCTTAATACCGACATGGTAGTGCTCAACGCAAGCGTCCTGGACCGGCACAATGCAACCGTTTCAGGCCTGGAAAAGGCCAACTTTCAGATTTATGAAGACGGAATCCAACAAAAGATCAACCACTTCAGTCACGAGGATGTTCCAGTCATGGTAGGCATTGCTGTCGATAACAGCGGAAGCATGTCATCGAAGCGCAACGACGTGATTGCGGCTGCGCAGGCATTTACCCGCCTAAGCAATCCGCAAGATCAGATGTTCATCGTGAATTTCAACGACAACGTCACTTTTGGCCTTCCGGCAGGATTGCCGTTCACTGATCGTCCGGAACAGTTGCAGCTAGCCCTTGCCGAAATCAAAGCAATCGGTCAAACCTCTCTATACGATGGAATCGCCACTGCTCTTGAACACATCAAACTCGGAAGCCGCGACAAGAAAGTGCTGATCCTGATAAGCGACGGCGGCGACAACGCCAGCAAGCACACCCTGGCGCAGGTGATCGAGATGGCAAAGCAGTCGACCGCAATCATCTATGCGATTGGCATCTTCGATGAACAGGACGGTGACCAGAATCCCGCCGTGCTCAAAAGATTTGCCAAAGAGACCGGTGGCGAGGCGTTCTTTCCTGAGTCGTCCAGAAACATCGTCTCACTTTGCGAAGGGATTGCTCGCGATATTCGCAGTCAATACACGTTGACCTACACACCCACAATCACATCGCAGGATGGAAAGTATCGGGTTGTCGATGTGAAGGCGATCGCACGCAGTCGCGGACACTTGTCTGTCCGCACGCGGTCTGGGTACGTCGTCCCCATGGACACATCAGCCAGCGCCAGCAAAGGAACCCGTCCATGACGCCTGGAGCCGAACTGCGCAGCTTTGAAATCCGTAGCCGCCTCTTTCTTCGTTGGGCACAAAGACTGTTTGTGCTCACTGGCGCTCTTGCGATCACCTATGTTGCGCTCATACTTCTTCACGGAAAGATCTACCAGAACGATGCAAATAGTATCCTCGACAAGAAGATCGACGCAAAAGAGCAGCACGGTGCAGCTATATCCCCGGCCACGGCCAAGGAAGGCGATGTATTGGGCCGCATTCAAATTCCGAGGCTTGGTATGGAAGTAGCAATTCTGGAGGGGACCACATCGCAGACACTTCGACTTGGTGTCGGACACATCAAGGGCACCGCTCTTCCAGGGGAACCAGGAAACATCGGGATCGCGGGGCATCGCGACACATATTTTCGCGACCTGAGGGACATTCGCAACGGGGACGAGATTCAGATTCAGACCACAACAGGCCAGGTGAGCTACGAGGTCGATTCGATGCAGATCGTGGCGCCCGGCGATACCGGAATGCTGGCCTCCACAACCAGGTCGACCATCACGCTCGTGACCTGTTATCCATTTCACTTTATCGGCGCCGCTCCTGAGCGATTCATCGTGCATGGACACAAGAGTTAGCAGATGGCCCTTAATTCGTCAGTCCAAGGACAATGTCGAAAGGATGAGTCACTGTCAGGTAAATGAAGTGGTTGTGTTACTGCCGTGCAATCGCCTTTAGGACGGTCATGAAGCAGAGCTATATAGAACAGACAATCTTTCGGGCATCCTAAACAATATTCATATTTCGTTTTAGAAGATGAAAACGCAGTCAGGCGGGTCTGGCCTCCATCAGAACACGATTTGCCTGAAGAGGACCGATAACATGCATTTAGGCTTTGCCCGAGATGCCGAGACCGACAAGCACAAGAGGCTGGCGTATTTGAAACGTCTCGGCATCATTGCCGGATTTGCGCTTCTGCTGTTCCTGCTGGCGTTAGCTACAAGCATTCTCAGGCGCCAATTGCTGATTCAGATCGGCAATCAGGATTGGGTCGCCCATACGCGCCTGGTTCTTTATGAGTTGAACGAAACTGAAGCTCTCCTCAAAGACGCTGAAACCGGTCAGCGCGGACTCTTGTACACCGGCGACGTGAAGTATCTTGAACCCTATGACTTAGCGATCGTCCAGGTCAGAGTGCACATAGACAGGCTCGCACTGTTAACAGCAGGCAATCCTCGTCAACAGGAGAGGATTCCTGAATTGCGCAACTTGACCCAGGAAAAACTGTCCGAACTCGGCCAAACAATTTCCCTCTACTTCTCAAACGCTCCAGACGAGGCCAAAGCACTGGTCATGTCGGATCAGGGATTGGTGGCGATGAACAGAATCGACGGCATCATTGCCCAGATGAAGGAGGAAGAGGCATCCCTGGAGCTCTCGCAGACCGGCACATTGCGAAGGAACATTCGGGCAATCATCGCTATCATCTATCTTGCCAGCAGTCTCGGCGGTCTGGGTCTGATCGCTCTGGCGTACCTCATCCTTCTTGAGATGAACCTCCGCGAGAGATACCTGCACGAGACATGGAAACGTGAGGAAGCCTACCGGGTTACTGTCGACTCCATCGGCGATGCGGTGATTTGCACGGACTCTGAGGGGAACATCACCTTGCTCAATCAGGTCGCGGAGAGATTGACAGGCTGGTCGCAGAAGGAAGCCACCGGGCTGGCGATGGACCATGTTCTTCAAGATTCTGGACCCTACGACTCGAAAGACCATCGCCAATCCGATGGTTGACGCTGTCAAGATGAACCGGATCCGGGCACCTCTCCTCTTAACTGTTGCCTCATTCATCGGGACGGACATGAGATCTTCATAGACGATTCTGCTGCTCCAATTCACAACCGCGAAGGGGAGATTACTGGATCGGTGATTGTTTTCCGAGATGTGAGTCCGGCCAGAGCGCTGGCTGAACAGGTGGTTCACGCATCCCAGCATGATTTTCTTACGGGTTTGCCCAATCGTTTGCTGCTGAATGACCGGCTTGGCCAGGCGATTGCGTTGGCGAAGCGACACAAAAGCCAGGTCGCAGTCCTGTTCCTGGATCTGGATGGCTTCAAGCACATCAACGACTCGCTGGGACATCTGACTGGTGACAAGCTGCTTCAATCCGTCGCTAAGCGATTGCAGGAATGCGTGCGATCTCCGGACACGGTGAGCCGCCAAGGAGGGGACGAATTCGTGGTGCTGCTTCAGGAAGTGCAGAAGCCGAGAAACGCGGCCATAACCGCGCGGAGAGTGCTCCAGGCAGTATCGGAGATTCACTCCATCGACCAACACGACCTTTCTGTCACTGCAAGCATCGGCGTCAGCATGTACCCCGACGACGGGTCGAATGCGCGAGACTCTGATGAAGAACGCCGACACTGCAATGTACCAGGCAAAGGATCAATGGCCGCCAATGCTACAAGTTTTTCAAACCGTCCATGAACGTGCGGGCCGTGGAGCGCCAATCCATTGAGGAGGATCTGCGGCACGCCCTTGAAAGGAAAGAACTCACCCTGCATTTCCAACCCATCGTCGATCTCGCAACATGCGCCATCACCGGAGCGGAAGCGCTGCTCCGATGGACGCATCCCCTTCGCGGGCCTGTGCCTCCGGCCAAATTCATCCCAGTAGCGGAAGACTCAGGCCTTATACTTGCCATCGGTGCCTGGGTCTTGCGGGAGGCTTGTTTGCAAGCCAGGGCTTGGATCGATCAAGGCCTTCCTCTAACGACCATGGCGATCAATGTTTCCGCAGCCCAGTTTCGGAACGAGAGACTTTTTGGAAGATCTGTTCTCAGTCCTCGCCGAAACCGGTATGGACCCTGGGTCTCTTGAACTGGAGTTGACCGAGAGCGTACTCATGCATCAACCTGAACTTGCCTCGTCAATTCTCAAGGATCTGCGGGCTAAGGGAGTGATGGTTTCGGTCGATGACTTCGGCACTGGATACTCCAGCTTGAGCTATCTCAAGAAGCTTCCACTTGACGCCTTAAAGATCGACCAGTCGTTTGTTCGCCAGCTCAGCGAAACGGCCGATGATGCAGCCATCGCGATTGCAATCATCAGTCTGGGCAGAAGCCTCAATCTTCGTGTCATCGCCGAGGGAGTCGAAACAGCCGAAGACTTGGCATTCCTAAGATCACACGATTGTGACGAAGCCCAGGGGTTCTACTTCAGCCGGCCTGTTCCAGCAGAACAATTCGCCAGGCTGCTCTTGCGCCGCATCTCGTATCAGGAGGAAAAACCGTGTCCAGTTTGAATCCAGTGAACTTTTGTGCCCTGCTCACAGGCGGGCAAGCAAAGAATCGCATGATGCGCACAGGGCGTCTATCAGCGACATCTCTCGGCAGCATGACACCTGACCAAAAGAGCACAGCCCTTGGGTTCATTATCGGGACAATAGGACTCTAGCCGCTTCGCTGGTTCGGCGAGGAGACAGTCATGCCTGAAGTTCCTGTTTTTCTTCCATCCCCACGAAGATTCTTCTGCCCATCGACTTTAGCCCGTCCTCCCAGGCTGCATTGGATATTGCTGCCGATCTAGCTCTGCATTTTCATGCCGGACTCTGCCTTGTGAATGTGATCCCGATGTTTCCCATCACGACTTTTCCCGATCTCGTTCCCGAGGGAGAGTTCATTCAGAAGGGGAGGCGAACTGCGGAGCGCCATCTCGCAAAATGCCATGCAGTTCTTACGTCGAGAGGAATCAAGGCGACATTCAGTGTAGAAGTCGGAAACGACATAGCAGGAAACATCATGGAAGTCGTTGAGCGCGAGCATATCGACATGGTCGTGATCTCCACGCACGGCATCTCCGGTTGGCACCCATTGGTGTTCGGATCGATTGCCGCGAAGGTTGTCAAACTCGTGCAATGCCCGCTCCTACTTCTTCGCTCCGCCAAGCCTGCGGACGGCCTGAAGACCCCATCGGAGCGCTCGATGGAATGGTGGTAGACCGCGCGAGCCAAGCGTTTCCTTGGCTGACATCCTCATCGTCACAACTTTTGCTGCCATTGGAACCGCTATGGCTACGCTGCCCATCACGGGTATCGCCTTCCAGTTTGACGCCGCAATTGTCGTCCGCAAGCACGAATTCGTCGAGTTCATACCAGATGAGCTGGATCAGGGGACGATTTACATCTCGATACGCTTCGCCACTTCGTCGCACCTGTGCATTTGCGGCTGCGGAGCAAGGTTGCAACGCCTGTCCGCCCCACGGATTGGGAACCTATATTTGATGGGAAGACGGTTTCGCTGGACCCCTCGACGGTTGGAAATCCGAATGCAATTGTCCCAGTATAGGCGAACAGTAGGCGAATCATAGTGCGTCTGGGGAAGGAATCATGGCATGAAAGTGATACAATAATCACATTGCTGTTGACAAATCTATTTTAGTGATGTATATATCACTCATGCAGACTCTAGCGGAACTCGGTGAAGCGGTAGCGGCAAAACGCAAGGCTCTCAAGTTGAGCCAAAGCGAGGTTGCCATCCGCACCGGGCTCACGCGGGAAACTGTCGTCCGGTTCGAGCGTGGGCAGTTGACCGAATTCGGCTCCCGCAAACTGCTTGCCGTCCTCGCTGTTCTTGGACTGGAGATAAGCTTCAACGAAGTTGGGGCGGCTGGCACCCTCGATGAATTGCGCCGTGAGCGGGGTGGAGCATGAAGCTGAATGTCCACGTCCTCGATAAGCACGTCGGAGTGCTCGAACAGGTCGGTGACTTCCGCAGCGTGATGGCCTACACGCCGGATGCCTCGGCTGAGAACCTTGTTTCACTGACGATGCCCGTCCGCACCGAGTCCTATCCGTGGGACGACGAACTCCACCCCATCTTTCGCATGAACCTGCCCGAGGGCTACCTGCTGCAAGTTTTGCAGGAGGAGTTCGGACCGCACATCGGTGCCAGCCCAGTCGCCCTGCTTTCCGTCATTGGCCGCAACATGGTGGGACGGCTGAAAGTTGCTCCACTGGGCGCTGTGCTCGATGAACCGGCCAAGCCGGTGGAGGTCGCCGAACTCCTGAAGGGCGACAACTCCGAGGAGGCGTTTTCGCAGCTTGTTCGGGAGCACGCGAGGAGCGGCGTCTCGGGCGTGCTGCCGAAGTTTCTCGATGTGGAGAAGCAGAAGAAGGCAGGGCTGGGGAAGCATCCCAAGGCAACCCTGCTGACCCACCGGCACATCGTCAAGGGCTCGTCCTCGCGGCTCCCGTTTGCGACGGCCAACGAGCATCTGTGTATGCAGGTCGTGGCGAAGGTGCTGCCCACGGCGAAGACTGAACTCTCCGAGGATGGCAACGTCCTCGTGGTGCATCGCTTCGACGTGGATGAGAGTGGCAAGCCCTTCCGTGCTTTGGAGGATTTCTGCTCACTGCTGGGCTTACGCCCTGCTCAGAAGTATGAGACCACGTGGGAGAGAATCGCCAAGGCGGTACGGGCGCACGTGCCGGGGCGAGACCACTACGAGACCTTCCAGAGGCTGACCGCGATGCTGCTGCTGACCTACGCGCTGCGGAACGCCGATTGCCACGCCAAGAACATCGCGCTGCTCTACACATCGCGGGACGATGCCAGTCTCGCTCCCGCCTACGACTTCTTCACGACCTCGGTCTACGCCGGGTACCAGCACAACCCACCCGGCATCGGCCTGATGGGCAAGAAGACATGGCTCCCCGGCAAGACCCTCTCCCGCTTTATCACCGCCAACCTTGGCATCCCTGAGAAGGAGCAGCGGGTGATGGTCGAGCGCATCAGCGATGCTGTCGCCGATACCGCCCCGGCAATCTGTGAAATGATGGACAGCTTGACTGGCTTCCGGGATACGGGTAAGCGGATGCTGGCTGCATGGAGCGAAGGCGTCAACTCACTGCGGGATTCCCGGATGTACAGCCTGAACCCGTGGAAGTCGAACCCGGCCTTCGAGGGTGTCTCCGACCCGCCGAAGCTGGAGACTACGCGATCGGTCGTCGGCAGGTCAGAACTTCTCGCTGGCCGAGGGCGGCGGAAAGGGAAGTGAAGCCTGAATTGCCACTGTCCTAAAAACTGTCCCAAGAAAATATGAAACAGGCGAAACCAGCGAAATAGGCGAAATCTTCTATTGTGTAGTTTCAATAACTTACATATTATCAATAGCTTAGAAAGCAGATAGAGAGAACGAGTCCTACCTGAGGAGCCAAAAAGTCAATAGAATAAATAGTATAAGCGGCAGCCAAATCGGCTGCCAGTTCCTGGAATAGTTCAAGGCAAGAGACAGGCAATCCAGGCAGGGGCGCCGTGGCCGGACGAATGGACGCCGCAGCGGCAGCAGCCGCGCAACGAAGCGTCGTCAAGTGGTTTGCCGGATTCCAGAAGTGACGCCTCCTGCGCCAGCTTTCCTCCGCAGGTGGACTCAATCACGGCACAAGCAAAATTGGCGCCCTCCAGAACGTGGATCGTTGAGTTACCGGGTCGAGAACGGTCACCTGGCAGTCGTACTCACCAGGGGGCAGGCGACTCACGCCCAGGCTGAAGCTTAGATGGGCGGTTCCAAGGCGGCTGGTGGAGTTGGGAAACACTGCCTGCGGTTGCGATTCGAAGACCTTTGCCCCCTCGCCATAGAGGCTGACAAATGCGATGAAAGGCTCGCCAGGGACAAGTTCCCTCGGCGCTTTGCTTTCTGGCTGGGCAACTGGCGCCGACGGTCTGTAGGCCTGAAAGTAGACGTAAATCTCGCGCCCAGAGCTGAAGACCCGCGTCACGCTGGGAACCAGCTTTCTATTTTCCTGAACCAGCGGATTGACTGCCGCCTCCTTCTGCCTTTCTTTGCCTTTGGCGGCATCGAAGAGCGCATCGCTAAGCTCGACCCGCTGGCTGCTGAGCACCACCGAGCTGATCGGAACGCGCTTGTCTTCCTTATTGAGGTTGGGGATGACGAAGTTGGTTTGATATGTGCCGATGCGGCCTGTCTCGTCGTCGCGCGCCAGGAACTTGATGCGGTACTTGCCGGGCAGGAGCGTGAAGCCGGTGTCGTACTCGATGGGCCGATGCGCCAGTTCGGCGGCGGTTGCGTCGCTGAGCTTGATGTTGACGTTGTCGCGCACGTTCGACGACCGTGGTGCCGCCGACTAGGTCCTTTATTTCGCCCACGAAGTCGATGAGCGTGTGCTCCGCGCCACCGCGCTTGGCCAGTGCCAGCTCGCGGCCGGGAATCTTGACCACGATGGGCACGAAGTATTCGGCGCGATTGAGTTGGAAGTAGTCGATCTCCATGGCAATGGAAAGCTCGGTGATGGGGTCTTCGAGCATCAGCGCGTCTTCAAGCTGGCGCTCCTTGTCGGCGGTGGTGAAGCGGCTGAAATCCTTGTCGGCGTAGTAGCCCTGGCGATAGGTGAGATTGGCGGCCACATCCTGGGTAAGCGCGACCTTGATCTTGCGGAAGTGGCCGTTCTGCGCGGTGTTGGTGGCGTAGTAGCCGAGCAGATAGTAGTCGGAGATGGCCTGCTGCGCCTGCACGATGCCGCGATCCAGGTCGTTGGTGTCGAAGAGGGCCTTGCCGCCGGTATCCCCGGCCAGAGCATAGAGCGTGTCCTGCGATTGCTGGAAGCCGCTGCTGACGGCCTGAGCGGCAGCGCCCGTATAGATGCCTGAGTTTCCCGCCGAGCCCTGCGTCGCGTCGCCCAGCGGCGCCTCGGCCACCAGTCCGCGCGCATCGATGGGCCAGAAGGAAACACCGGCCTTGATGGCGGCGTCGACTGTAGCATGAAGCTGGGCCTGGTTGTCCACGCCGTTCAACCGCAATCCGCTGGCGAAATAGACGAGCGACTTCTTCTCGTTCAACTGGCCGAGCATCTTGGCCGCGGTTTGCAGGGCGGCGAGTTGGCGATCGGTGCTGAAGATGTTGAACTCGCTGTCGTCCTGGCCGAAGGCCGCGCCGGTGTCGGCGCTGCTGGCATCGTCGATGGTCTGCGTGGAACTGAGGTCTTCGCCCACCACAAGTGTTTCAAGAATGCTGAGCAGCTTGTTGCGGTCGGCGGTGAAGTCCTGGAGGATATCGACCGAAGCGCCCTGATAGCGAAGAATCGAAACCAGGTCGACTGCGGTTAACTGGGTGCGAATGAACTGCTCGGCCGCGGCCAGGGCGCGCAACTGGTCAGCCGGGCGCATGGCGGACATATCGAAGTAGAGCGCCAGCAAGCGGCGATTCTTGTAACGACTGTCCTCGATATTTTCCGGCGCGATCTGCGAGTGCGCCAGACGCTTGTAGATCTTGATATCTTCGCTGCCCGGCGCGGCAACCGGCAGCGGAGCACCCAACGCGGCCAGGTTCTGATGCTCGCAGAAGCGAATGGTCTGCGGGACGCCGTCCTCGGTGAGAGCGAAGTCCTTGGCAGTGAGTCCGGCAATGGGCTTGCCGTCCTTGTCTTTAACGGCCACCGCCTCGACCACCAGTTGCACCTTGACGGACAGCGTGAAGCTCTCCCCGGCCGCGGCAGATTTGTTCTGGCCGATCTGTTGCGCGGGGGCCGACGCTACAGCCAGGACAAGAAGAATGGAGAAAAGTCTCTTCATGGCTAGAACCTCAGCCGCAGCGTGGTTTGCAGGCTGCGCATGGGATTGGCCGCAATCGGCGCGCCGAACTGGGCGCTGTTCCATGCCGTGTTCCATCCGGTGAAAACGCCGTGATTGAGCAGGTTCGTAGCGTCCACGCGAACGTCGAGCGAGTAGCGCGCGCCGGGCCGGAAGGTGCGCGCGAGCGCGCCATCCAGGCTGAATTGGCCTGGCCCGGTAATCGAATCTCGACCGGCCGTACCCCACTGGCCCGCCGCCGGAGCGGTGTATCCGGCGGCATTCAAATGCAGCCCGGCGCCCGCCGCATACACAGACGCTCCCGAGAGACTGGGCCGGATGATGTTATAGAAACCCGTGCCGGGAACCGCCGCGGGATACATCGGCGTCTCCGGCAGTCCAGAACCGATCCCGACTTTCGATAGCACGGTCCACTCCTTCAGCAGCCTGCCGGCCCAGCCGCGCATCAGGTCTCCACCGCCCAGGCCTTCGCCGCTGGTGTATTGCGCTTGCAGGTTCAATAGATGGCGCTGATCGAAGGTCGAGAGCGCATGTTCCGCGCGCGGGTTGAGCCAGTTCTGCGCGATGGCCGCCACCGGCCCCGCCGTGCCGTCGTCTTGCTCGCTCGCGGTCATATGTCCCTGCCCGCCCAATTGCGCGTCGTCGTCCATCGACTTCGACCAGGTGTAAAGCGCAGACGCGGTAAAGCCGCTGCGCAGGCGGCGGCGCAGTTGAAACTGCCCCGCCTCGCGCGTCGAGTTTCCGCCCGAGGTGCGATAGACAAAGCCCAGCGGGCAACTTGGGCATGGGTTGGCCGTGCCAATCGGGTAAGTATTTGGCAGGAACTGCTGCACGCCGTGCGTGCCTTTCACGCCCAGAAAGGCGACGTTGAGCTGGAGCGCGGCGGGCAGATCGCGTTGCACGCTCAACTGCCAGGTCTGCGCGTAGCCCACCCGGAAGTTGGGATCGATGGCGAAGGTGTCGGCGGTGACCGTGGAGCAATTGTTGAAGCCGTTGGCCAGCGTCAGCGGGCAACCCGCGCTGTTCTGAACACTGAGGCTTTTCGACAGCGGAGCCTGCTGCGCGAGTTCAAGCGCCGGGGCCTGGTAGACGGACGTGTCGTGATAGATGCCGTAGCCGCCATGCACCACGATGGTCGAGGCCGGGATGGGACGCCAGGAGATGCCGATGCGCGGCTCCACGCCACTCCTGTCGGGGCGAACCAGCGAATCGGGATAGTGCGTGCCGGTGACCGGCCCCACGGGATCGCTGCCAAGCACCGGCGCGGCGGAAGCAAATCCCGGAGCCAGATCGAGATTCACCAGCCGTCCGTGAATCTCTGTGATGGGCGCGCCGTACTCCCAGCGCACTCCGGCATTGATGGTGAGCACTGACAGAGCGCGCCAGTCGTCTGAGAGATAGGCGTCGTAAACCGGCTCGCGGAAGTACTTGTCCGCGTTGCCGTAAGCGATAGCGCTGGTATCCGGCACGCCGATGAGGAAGTCGGCCAGATCCGAGCCGGTGGCCGCGCCGGTGAAACTGAAAGCTCCGCGCGGATTCTGCTCGAAGAAGTCGTTGTACTCTTGTTTGCGAAGATCTGCGCCGGCGGTGACATTGTGATGCCGGCGGAAGTTGGAGACGGATACCGAGAAAGCGTCGGTCCGGTTGCGGTTGAACGCGCTGTTGGAGTCGCTCAACGCGGCGATGCCGCTTGCGAAGTTGAGCGCCGGGGGACCCCAATCGGCCGGGTCCGGATCGTTTCCGCCAATTCCCGCCGCAGCCGAGATGTTCTGGCGGTTTTCAAATTCGGGAACGACCAGCGTCCGCAACCGGCTGAAGCGATAGGTCACATACCCGAACAGACGCGGGCTAAAGCGGTGGCCCCAGTTGATATTGGCGTTGATGCCCAGTGTATCTGTCGTATCCACAAATCCGAAGAGGCTGGTGTGGCCCGCCCTGGTGCTCTGAAAGTTGAATCCGCCCCAAAGCTGGTCTCTGCGGCCCAGCGTCTTGTCCAGGCGCGACTCCAGCGCGTCACGATGAACGCTGTTGAGCACCGCAGCCTGATAGTTGTAGAGCGCACCGCCGGCGAGGTTTGGCAGGGGGTAGAGCGCGAGCAGCACCTGCGCCTGCGCGCTGACGGGGAGTTGGTTGCCCGGAAATGGCAGCCCCGTCGCCGGATTGAAAACAGTAATGGGCTGCCCCAGCGCGTTCATCAAGCCTGCCAAATTGCCCGCGCGCTCGTCGGCTGTGGGGACCAGGCCGGGCACCGTCGCGGCGGTCTGGTTGCGCGTCCATTGGTAGCCCACAAAAAAGTTCGGCCCGCGCGGCAGCAGGTGCGGAATCTTTATCGGCCCGCCCAGCGTGACGCCGCCGATGAAGCGGTCGTAGAGCGCCTTCGCCGTCTCCGTCCCGCTCAGCGAATAAGGCCGCGCATCCAGAGCCGAGTTGTCAAAGATCGCCGAGAACCCGCCGTTGTAGATGCTCTTGCTATTGGCTCGCTTGTTGCCAAAAGCCTGAGAGAGCGCATACTGCGAGGTCGCGGCGTTGTTCTCGCTGCCGTTCACCAAAAAACCTTCCGAGGATTGCTGGCTCGCATCCTCCGGCGGCTTGGGAATCTCCGCAGCGGCCGTCCCTGTTTCAGGCTTTTTCTCCGCTGCGGGAGCGGCGGGAATGAATTTCGCGTCCGGTGGTAGCTGCCGCTGCGTAGCGAGCTTCTGAAGCTTGTCCAGCGGAAGCAGCTTCAACTCCCACTTGCCCGCGGGCGTGTGCGCGGCAACCGTCACCTCGGAGTTGAGGGTCGAGAAGCACAGCATCTCGACCTCGATCTTCCAAACTCCATCCGCCAAGTCGGGGAACAAGTAGACGCCGCCCTGATCCGTAACAACGGAGACTCTCTTCTCGCCCTGCGTGGCCGTCACCGTTGCACCGGGCACGGCAAACCCGCGGAAGACCACCTGCCCGTGGTACTCCGAGGCCGCTGCAAAGCGGCAGAACGCGAAGGCTGCAAAAAAGAGGATGAGTACGATAAATCGACGCATTCAGTCCCTAATCAAACGGGAGTTCCCCCGGCTCTGCCGGGGTGGCAGTAGCAGTTTGACATTTACTGGAGTCCATCCAAGAAACTCCGAGAGGTGAGCCGCCAAGCACACTTCAAGGAGAATCCAGGATGGACGAATATGAGAGCTTAAGCCACTCCAAGTGGGAGTGCAAGTACCACGTCGTTTTTATCCCGAAATGCCGGCGCAAGGTGCTGTACGGGAGCCTTCGCAAGCATTTGGGCGAGGTGTTCCGAAGACTGGCCGAGCAGAAGGAGTGCCGCATTGAAGAAGGGCATCTTCTGGCCGACCATGTCCACATAATGATCTCGATCCCGCCGAAGTACTCCGTGTCGTCGGTGGTTGGGTTCATGAAGGGCAAGAGCGCGATCCACCTAGCACGGGTGTATGGGGAGCAGAAGCAAAACTATGCCGGGCAAAGCTTCTGGGCGCGCGGATATTTCGTGTCGACGGTTGGCCGAGATGAGGCCACGATTCGCGACTACATCCGCAACCAGGAGCAGGAAGACAAACGAATGGATCAGCTCAACATGTGGAAATGACCTGCCACCGAAAAGGTGGCCCAACTCAACCGGGGTCGCGTTAGCGACCCCGCTCAAGCCGCTTTGAGCGGCTCACACAATGAAGCCCCCGGCTCTGCCGGGGGTAATCTCACTTCTCCGTTGGAACTCTGTCAACGTGGTCAATCACCAGCATCTCCACCGGCACTTTTTGCGATTCCAGCTTGAGCCCCAGTGTCTCCTGCAAAGCGGTAAAAAGCGATGGAAGCGATGAATCCGCTTCCAGGTCCGGCGCGAAATCGAGTTTGATGTCGTAACTGCCTGCGATACCGGTCTTATCGATCACCGGAAGTCCGGCGGGAGCCCGAAGCATTGCGGCCAGCGTTGGCATCGACCAGTTCAAGCCGTTCAGCTCTCCTGCCCCAACATAGACCCGGTATCCCGGCGGATGATCGCCGCTGGTTGGCATGAGCTTCGGCCCGCTCTTCACAACCACCAGCGCATATCCCCGAACCATCCTCATCTCGCGGTGGGTTACCAAATGGAATCGCTGCTGAAGCAGGTTTTGCAACCGGGGTCTCAACTGGGCGCGTGTGAGCGGGATATCGCTTTCCGCCTTGGCGACAACATCATACAGTTCCGATTCAAGCCAACTCGGCTTTTCCACGATCTGGTTGTCATCTACTTCGAAGGCCATCTTGATCAGAAATGCAACCGATACGTTCGTTGCCATGAACTTTCCGTTGCCGGGCGGGCTCCACACGGCGTCGCCCCTGGCGCTGGGAGGAACTTGCCTGATCGTCGCTACCTCGAATGCAGGCACCTGGATTGCGGCTTCGGCGGCCTGGGGCGCAGCTTTGCTCGCGCTCGTCTGGCCCGTGGCGCCCAGCCCGCAGAGTGCCGCCAACCCTGCCCCGGCCAGCAACAGCTTCTTGCATTGGATTCGTTTCACCACCACGCTTGCGGTCATCCTTCAGGCATTTCCTGCCGAGAGATTTATTCTCCCTTTTTCGTTTTGCATCACAGGCGTGAATCGAATGTGTTGCTTGGATCCGAGTGCCCAGGTCCCGATTTTGGGACCTGGGAAAGCACAAGATCGCCCGGATAAGTCCCTAGTTCTCTGTCGGCTTCTCGACCTGGTCCACGACAAAGACTTCAGCGGGCGCCCTGGTGGCGTCGAGCTTGAGCCCGATCTGCTCCTGAATCGCCGTGTAGAGAGCCGGCGGCGCATTGGCGGCGTCAGTCGGCGGCGGAATCTTGACGCCAAAGCTGGCGAACTGCGAGTCGTCGGGTGTCCAGTTGAGTTGGAAGTCCCATCGTCCCTCAATCCCGGTCTGATCCAGCACTGGCCGGTCCAGCACGGCAGACTGCATTAGCTCGGAAAAATCGGTCATCGTCGCATTGCGAACGTTTAACTTTCCGAGTCCCTGGAACCACAATCCGGGCAAACCGCCCGCATCCGCGGCGCTCTTGGTCAGCTTCTGGCCGGTCTTGGAGACGCTCAGGACGTAGACCGACAACTCCTTCTTGTCGCGATGGAAGGTGAGCTTGAAGCGCTCCGTCAGCAGTTTCTGCCACATGATCTTCCACTGCTTGTCGCTGGGTGCACCTTCGCCGTCCGGCTGTGCCTCCACGTCCCATTTATCTGTCTCCACCCAGGCCGGCGCGCCGATCAGCTGCTTGGGGTGGATTCCATAGGCGAACGCAATGATGTCGCTGAGCGTGGTATTGAGCGTGCTGAAGCGGCGCCCTTGCACCCGGAACATCTTCCCCGGCGCGTCCGGCTTGCTCGGCTTGATGGTAGCCACTTCAAAGCTGGGATTGGCGTTGGCGGCCATCGGCGGAATCACCGGCGGCGGCTCCGGAATGGTCCATGCCGTCTCCGGGGTGGCGCGCGTCAGCGTCAGCGGCAGTGGATTCGGCCCCTGGCTCCAGTTGCCCACAATCGATTTTCCGTCGGAGCTCAGCTTGCCATCGTACGTGCCGCCAATGGCGGTCAGCGACATCTTCACCGCCGAGCCATCCAGCGTGATTTTGGTGACCGGCAGCGGCTGTCCGCCCTGGTCGATGCTATAGAAGACCGCCTTGTAGCCGCCCTCCACCTTGCTGATCTTGGTTACCAGGCGCAGGTCCTTGCCCACATGGAGCGTGCCCTGCCAGGTGTCGGCGATGTCCTTGGTCAAATCCACTGCTGCACCCTGTCCGGCGGTTTGGGCGCTGACCTGTGGAATGTTCGCCAGGCCGAAGAGTACCGGCAAGGCGATCACCATGGTTCCAGCCAGGCCGCGCAGGGATTTCCTGCCGAGGCCGAGCTTGTGGGCTGCCTGCTTCAACATGATTGCTTCTCCTTGTAAGATGGATTCATAGAAGACTCATTTGCTCGCTTCGCGGTTTCATGGGACGTGTTATCTGAATCGACGAAGGCTGCCGCGAAAGGTCCTGCGTGCCAGCGAAAAAAGCCATGGGAATTTCCCGCGGCCCTTCCCAGTAGAGATACGTTGAGAAAACGCAACGGTTCCCCAAGTTTTCCAGTCCTTGAGCAACTTGCTTTTCTTGTCCGTTGTCAATCGTAACTCTCATAACTAGGTGGCCAGCGTTTTTCCTGCCAGTTTCAATACCGCAAACCCAGTTTCATGGGAAACTCCTCCTCGCCGTCTTCCAGGGCGGGCTCCAGGCTGTGCTCCAACACGAGTTTGCGGTGGTGACTCTGGAGCGCCCAGTGCGCAGCGGCGATGACCGCGCCAGCGATGAGGAAGTGGCGAAAGCTGGCCGCGATCCAGGGCTCAAAACCCAGCGGAAGCGAAGCCACGATGGGAAAAAAGGCAAAGTACTTGAGAACCGTGAAGGCCAGGTTGGACTGCTCTCTTCCTGTTTCCCCCGTAAAGGCCACTGTCGTAACTCTGAGGAAGAAAATGTCAGTGAGCAGCAGACACATGCCGAAGGCGATCAGCAATTGGCTGGCGGTGGCCGGCCCTGTGAGAAGTTCGGCGGGAGCGAGGAAGCGCGATGCAAGACAAGCCCCAAAGGTAACCGCCATGGCGCACAGGAATGCCCAGACTTTTGCAGCCTGCAATTGTTCGATCAGGGAGCGGAAGTGCGGCGGCCTGCCATGAACGATGCGGAATGCCCAGCTTCCCTGCCGATTGCCGGGTGAGACGAGGGCCATGCGAAGCCCGGCGATCACCCAGAAGGCCACAATGGCCGTGGCCGAGCGCAGGCCGTCGGCCGTGACCTCGATGCGGACCTCGCCATGGGCCACAGTAAAGCGAAGAATAGTCGCCGCCAGCACTGAGAGGCCGGCGCCTCCGTAGAGAACAAGGTAGATGCGGTAGCGCAGCACGCGCAGCACGGTCTGGCTGATGAAGTGGAATACGGCGCGGCGGACCGGGGGCCGGAGCAGTGAGGTGTGGAGGGTCTTGACCATCGGCCATGCGGCCCGCATTCGCGTGTCGCGCATACCGGGGCCTTCGACCAGTTGGCGCACCCTGCGCAGGTAAGCCAGTGGATAGGCCAGCATTGCCAATGCAATCACGATGAGCAAAGCCATGCTGCCGGTTTGGGCTAGCCTGCCGTATATGGGCAGCGCCGCAGGTCCTTCGATCAGCCGCTGATAGATGCCGAGAAACCAGAAGGGCGGGAACCAGAGCGCATAGGGGCTTGCCGACTTGAGAAAGAAGGGAACCACGCCTGAGAGCACCGGGAACAGCAAGAGCAGCATCAGAAGAACGGTGATGGCCAGGCACTGCGTGAGTAGAGAGAGCCTGCGAAAGAGCCGTTCGCCCAGAACCGCGAGCAGCACCCCTTGCAATGCCAGAATAAACACCGCGGCAAACAGACCGCCGGCGGCCACGGCAAGGATGTGGCCAGCGAGAAACCGCAGCAGATTCGGCGGATCAGTGGCCGCCGGAAGCACCAGTGGGGCAAGAATATTGGCGTCGAAGAGAAAGCAGCCGATGAAAACGGCAATGGCTACAACTCGCGCCAGAAACAGCCTGCGATCCATGATGGGCAATGTGGTCAGCACAAACAGATCGAGCAGATCAGGAAAGAACATGTCCCATTCAAAGACCGTCACAATGCCCATGGCGACAAAGGAATAAAGCACATAGAAAAAATGATGATTCACCTGAAGCCAGTAAGGCGGCACGCCTCCATTTAGACGGCTGCTCGGCGGCCATCCAAGCACGGGATGGTAGACCGGCCACAGATACAACGCGACGATGAATCCGGGTAGTCCGGTGGCGCAGGCAATCAGCACCAGCCGCGCCTTGGCGTCCCCGTCGGGCGAGGCGGTTTCGTGATTGAAAAAGCGCTCAAGAAAGTGCCGCACCAGCAGCGAAAGCTGGCTCCTCGCGGGCTGACGGACGGGGCCGAGCGCAGCCTGCGCGTTCAGGCTGAGCGTGTCAGAGCCGGACATGGTAAGGAGGCGCTGAAAGGTGTCATCCATTGGCGATCTGCATGACCTCCACGATTTCCCGCGCAACGCTGCGCGTCTCCTGCTGCTCAACCAGTTGCGCAAAGACGCTCTCAAGATTCGGAAGGCTCATCAGCTTGGCCAGCTCGGAGGGCGGGGCATCGGCCAGAATCCTGCCCTTGGAAATGACAATGACCCGGCTGCAAATCTGCTCCACGACTTCCAGCACGTGCGAGATGTAGAGAACCGCCTTGCCTTGTGCCGCCAGCAACTCCAGCAGGTCCTTGAACAATCGGGCAGAGACAACATCGAGCCCCGAGAGCGGCTCGTCGAAGATGAGCAGCTTGGGATCGTGCAGAAGGGCCGCGGCCAGCAGCACGCGCTGCCGCATTCCCTTCGAGTAGGAAGAGATCGGCGAGTATTGCCAGGACTCAAGGTGAAGCAGCTTCAGCAGCCGGGTTGCCTTCTCTTCAATCAGCGCCTCGCCCAATCCGCGCAGCCGGCCAACCAGTTGCAGATACTCAAGCCCTGAAAGGTAGTTGTAGAGATGCGCTTCTTCAGGAACGTAGCCTAACGCCGCGCGAAAGGCGACCATGTCTTTGCTGACATCCTGGCCCTCGAAGAGCACGCGTCCGTCGTTCGGCCGCAACATGCCGGTGACGATTTTCACGGTGGTCGATTTGCCCGCGCCGTTGGGGCCGAGAAAGCCGACGATCTCGCCCGGCGCTACTTGGAAACTGACATCCTCAATCGCCGGAATCCCGCGAAAGCTGCGGTAGAGACTTTGTACCTCAAGCATGATGGCTGCCTCCTGACTACTGTTTTGGCTGCGGCGCACTGACAAGTCTCAAGCTCGTAATCAACTCGTCGGGGATTTCTTCGAAGTAGAGCATTGCGGCTTTTGCACGATGATGGTTGAAGGCCCAAAGGCCGAAAGCCGCAGCGCAAAGAACAGCGATCAGTTCGGCGTAATGCACCGGCTCTCCAAGGACACTCTGCTCGAACGGCGCAAACGAGACGCCGAGGATCAGCAAGACGAACACGAAGGCCCAGAAGGAAAGTTGGAAGTTCGATTTTCCCGGCAGGTAAGAGCACGTGAACGGCACTTTATAAAACCCGATCAGGCTGAGCTCTGCAAAGGCGAATCCAAGAAGGCCAAGCACCAAAAGGTGTTCCGCCGTTTGATACCACGGCCTGTAATAGAGCGAGAGGCAAGCCGAGACAATCCACACCGGCAGCACCGCGAACAGCAACTGCGTTCGCCTGGTCGCGGCAATGTACTTCTCCGGCGGGGAAAGTTGCGTGGTGCGCAAGACCCAGTTCGCGGTCAGAGATACGGGCAGCGGAAACACGTTGCGCATCCCGATCACCGAAAAGGTCATCATCAGGATCGTCGGAATGATGAACTGCGGAGTGATGGGAAGAAAAGCAGGCGCTGACATCTCGCCTCGCAGCAGAGAGATTCCAATCGCAAACACCACCGAGAAATAGAACGCAAGCACCACGCGATGCTGGCGGCTGCGCGTCAACGACCTGAAGCTGAAAAGCACGATTGAGGTCTGCAAAGCGCTGCCGACGCGTGGAGTCCAACCCCACGCGCGCGCTCCTGGCGCAAGATCTGGCTCCTCGACGGTCTTCTTCATCGTTTGCAAATAGCAAAGGAGAAGGGAGGCCGTTGCACCGGAGACAGCAACACCAAGGCCGATCCATCCGCGCCATGCGAGCCAGGCAAATGCCGCTGGCAAGGTCCCGCTCACCTGATTGAAAAGCGCAAAGAACCAAAACGTGGGCAAGCAAGTCAGCCACCAGGAGCTGCTTGCCGCCGTGATTTCCGCCGGCGAGAGGAAGGAAGGCTCGATGAAATACACGCCAAGAAACAGGCCGAAGGCCGCGAGTTGCAAAATCGCCGACAGCCGCAAAAAGATGCGCCGCTGAAGCAGTAGCGCGCTGAAGCCCTGCACCGTGAGCACTGAGCAATAAAGAAAAGCGCTGGCGGCAATTACAGTGAGCCACCAGGCCGCGCAGAATCGCGCAAAACCTGGCAAGGCTGCGAAATGAGTTCCGAGAATCAGCGGCCACGCAAAGCCCGAGGCGCAATTCAACGCGGCAATCGCGAGGCACACCAGGGCGCCCGAAGCTGAGACCTTGGCCAGCAGAATCGTCCGCGGCGCGACCGGCAACGGCGACAGCACCATCACATCCCTCCGGTCGGGGAAAGTCGAGTCCCAACTAACCACGGCAAGCAGGCCGACGACCAGCATCATGGTCGAGACGGCGGACTGCTCCATGTGCCACGCCATGGCCAGCCAGCCTTCAGGCGTGGTTGGCGGAGCAATCGTTGAAAAGAACGCGCCGAGCGCGGAGATCAGGCTCATCATGATCAGTACGCCGGCAAACTGGCCCAGAAAGCGCTCCACGTCGGCTTCAATAGACAGCGCTTCAAGATCGATGACGCGCAGCAGAAACTGGCGATAGAGCACGCGAAAATCGAGCGGCAGCCGGGCGATCCAACCATGAATGAGCTTATGCATGGATCAGATCCGCAATCTGCCGCGCCATCGAATCGGTGTCCTGTTCGACCGCGAGCTGAGAGAAAATCGCTTCCAGCGTGGGCAGCTCCATCAGCGAGCGCAGCCGTTCAATCGAGTCGTCGGCGACCAGCTTGCCGCGATGCAGAATCACCACATGCGAGCAGACGCGTTCCACCGTGTCCAGTTCGTGCGAGCTGAAGAGCACCACCTTGCCGCGTGCGGCCAGCTCTTGAATCAAACTCCGCAGCACCAGCGACGAGGCCACATCCAGCCCGGAAAAAGGCTCGTCCAGCAGGATCAGGTCGGGGTTGTGGATCAGCGCCGCAATAATCAGCACCTTCTGCCGCATCCCCTTCGAATAGCCGCTGATCGAGGCGTGCCGGTCGTCGTAGAGCGAGAGCAGGCGCAACATGCCGTCGATGCGCTCGCTGGATTGCCTGTTCGGCAAGTTGCGAAGCTGCGCCACCATGGTCAGGTATTCGGCCCCGGAGAGATGGTTGTAGAGATACGGTTCCTCCGGCACGTAGCCCATGCGCCGCTTGTAGCCGATCGGGTCGTCCTCTATCGGCTTGCCTTCAAACAGAATCTGCCCGAAGGTCGCCTCAATGAGTCCGGTGATCATCTTCATGGTGGTGGACTTGCCCGAGCCATTCGGCCCCAGGTACCCGGTCACTTCGCCGGGACGCGCCGTAAAGCTCACATCGTCTACCGCGGGAATGCTGGAGAAGTGCTTTGAAACATTGCGCAATTCGAGCATGAGGTCGGCCTTGCCTGCGTTGCTTTTGCAGCGCAAATGAAACCCGTCAATGATAATCCGGAGATCCGAATTCCGAAAAGTAATGGGTGCCGGGGGACCAACCGCCGTGCCGCGATCGATACGCAACAAGGTGGTGTGCCAGCCCCTGGTCTCGGACTTCGCTATGCCCACCACAAGACGAAACCCTCCCGCGAGCCGGAGAGAGCATTGCACCTCGCCCGATAGCTCCGGCAGACGAAACGGGCCATTCGACCAGGCAGCAAACGCCAAAAGTGTGGCAATAACCCACTTCATCTCCCGTCTCCCGGGTCAAAGCAACCGTACCCTATGTAGCAAACGGCATATGGGCTTGTCAAGTAGATTGCTACATAGGTAGAATGCGCCATGGCCATGGAAACCAAACTTTCCCATACCGCGGCGATGATTTTGCAGGCGCTGGATGCCGGATTCGTCTACGGCTTCAGCATCATGGAAATGACTGGCCTGCCCAGCGGCACCGTCTACCCGGCGATGCGGCGGCTGGAGCGCGACGAGCTGATCCGCTCGCAGTGGGAGAAGCAGGCAATTGCCGACGCCGAGCAGAGGCCGCCGCGCAAGTATTACAAGCTCACAGCGGCGGGCAGGACGACGCTGGAAGCATCGCGGAAACGTTATCCATTGCTGGAGCGGCTCATTCCATCGGAAGAGGCGAAATCCCTATGACGCTTGTTGCCCATTGGACGGTTCGATTCTTCCATCTTGGTCTGCTGCGCGGAGCGTCTCTTCTAGTCCCCGCAGAGCAGCGCGCCGAATGGTGGCGGGAGTGGCATGGGGAATTGTGGCACGTGCGCCAGGCATGTGCGTCCGGTGGAAATGCAAACTGGGGAGGGCAGAGGGAAGTCACCGCGTTCTGCCTGGGCGCTTTTCAGGATGCGCTCTGCCTGAAGCGGCAATGCCGTGAACGCGTGCCTTTCTTTGCTGCCTTTCAAGGGTCGCCCGCGCAATGCGTTTTGTTTCTAGCTGCTGTATTGGCCGCCAGCTATTCCATCGCGCTGCTATTGCCTGGGGTACGCTCGGAGCGCAGCCTTTTGCAGCATCCGGTCAGCCCAGGCCTGGTGCTCATACGGGATGCAGCTGTCAACGACGACTCGGTGGCGACCATCCCACTGGGTCACTACCGGGCGTGGACACAGAGGAGACAGCAGTATATCGACGGATTTGCGTTTTACCAGGTCACACCGGAGCCCGTGGGCTGGTATTCCGCTGCGGCCGGCTCACAGCGGAGCGGCCTCTGGGAAGTGGCTCGCGCCAGTTCGAATCTCTTTGCGCTGCTGCGCCTGCCGGTGCAGCTCCGTCCGCCGGGCGGCGTGGGCTCGGGCGATTTGCCCGGTGTGATTCTGAGCGAAGGGGTATGGAAGAGAGAGTTTGCGGCAAATCCGCATGTCGGCGGGAGCGTAGTGCAGTTGGGCGAGCGCAAGGCTAGAATCGCCGGAGTTGCGCCGGATGGCTCCTGGGGGCTTCCCGGCAGGGTCGATGTGTGGGTGCTGGAATCCGATTCCGCAATGGTCTCAGACCGTGCCGGCTATGTCGTAGCGCATCTGACGGCCTTGGGTGAGACGGAAATGTGGGGCCAGCGCGTGCCCATCACGGTCTTCAACTCGAATCGATCAGAGGACGATCTCATGGGCGTTTCCCTGGACGAAGGGATGCCGCAGCCATGGGGCGTCTATCTCTTCGCGGTCATTCTCAGCTTCCTGGCATTGCCGGCCATCACCTCCGTATCCCTGGGCGAATACAGCCTGTGTTCGCACAGGCCTTCGTGGTGGAGGCGGCTCTGCCGCTGGAGCCTGCTGAGCGCCAAAATAGGAATGCTGTTGCCGATTGTGTATTTTGTATCGCTCGATCTGGCCTATGGATGCACAACTTTCGAGCCTACTCGTGCGGTGTATATCCAATTGGTCTCCTCTTTTTCATTGTGCCTTTTTGGCTTGAGCTGGGCGTTGCGCGATCAGCGCCAACGTTGCCCGGTTTGCCTTCGGCTGGTGGCGCATCCAGCGCAGGTTGGGCAGGCATCCAGAACCTTCCTTGCCTGGAACGGCACGGAACTGATGTGCATGGGCGGGCATACCCTGCTGCATGTTCCTGGGCTGCCGACCAGTTGGTTCAGCACCCAGCGCTGGCTCTACCTCGACACTTCCTGGGAGTTCCTGTTTGCCGCTCCCAGCGGCGGAGCGAAGACCCAGCCAGCCTCGGGGTTTCTGGCCCTTTGACCGGAAAGGAGAACAAGCGGGAAGAACAGGCACTGGCGTGGCGCTTGCCGCTTGACCCTCCCAAACCCCGGTTAATTTCCGATGAGAGGGTGAGAATATGCGCGAAACCCCTTATTTAAAGGGCAATCAGCGATTCTGGCGTGGCCTGGAGATTCGATAGAGAGCAAAGTTGCAACGGTATTTGCCTCTGTGCGCTGCGGGATGGGGTTTTGCCCTCGCGCGACTCCCGGACCGATCATTCTGGCGCTACGATTCCGGACGCGGGGCATTTACAGCGGTTCCACAATTGCTGTACCCCGGACCCACCGCTATTAAGTGGCATTTTTCTCAAGAAAAATGCCACCTTGCACGATGCTGGAAAGGGCATGTGAATTGTGGAACCGCTCTAGAAGGACTGGAGTTCCAGACCAACCAACCCGGCGAATGGAAATGTACACAGCCAAACTTTACAGTTTACCTGTAGATATGAAATATTGATCAGGTGAGCAATCGAACATCTTCTATTCAGACCGGGCTCGCTTCGATCCTTGCTGCCGAGATCCGTTCGATTTCCCGCAAGCTCAAGCTGCGTTTACGCGAGCATGGGGGACGCAACAACCTGACGTCATCGCAAATCTCCGTTCTTCTTCGACTTGAAAAGGACGGCTCGGCCACGGTTTCAAGCCTGGCGCGAGTGGAAGGGATGCGTCCGCAGTCCATGAGCGCTGTCGTTACACCGCTGCAAGAGGCCGGTCTGGTCAGGGGTGCTCCTGACCCCAACGACGGGCGGCAAACTCTGATGTCTCTCACTCCCAAATGCCTGAAGATGATGCAGGAGGGCAGGGCCGCGAGACAGGACTGGCTCACCGCGACCATCTCGCAGAAGCTTTCTGCTCACGAGCAGGAGCAGCTTCAGGCGGCACTCGAACTGCTTACGCGGCTTGCCGAGGATTGAACCGGTGAGCCCTGCTTCTTACCCACATCAACTTTGCACGCGAGAAGGAGAAACATGCCGCTGACCATTCTTGACCCCAACATCGCGTTGATTGTCGTTGATCTGCAGAAAGGCATCGTCAACGGGAACTTCATTCATCCCATCGGCGGGGTCGTTGACCAGACGCGCGCGTTGATCGATGCTTTCCGTGCGAAGAACCTCCCAGTCGTGCTGGTCAATGTGGCGGGGCGTGCACCGGGCCGCACTGAACAGGGCCCGCGCAGCAGCCTGACATTTGCCGAGGGATGGACCGACCTGCTGCCTCAGCTGGATCGGCAACCAAGCGACATTGCCGTCACGAAGAGAAGCTGGGGGGCATTCGCAACAACGAATATTGAAGCTCAACTCAAGGCGCGAGGCGTTACGCATGTGGTTGTGACCGGAGTGGCGACATCCGTAGGTGTTGAAGCTACAGCCCGACAGGCCTACGAGCAAGGGTTTAATGTGACCCTCGCACTCGATGCTATGACCGATATGCGCGAGGAGGCCCACGAGTACTGCATCAGAATCGTCTTCCCTCGTCTCGGCGAGACCGGGTCTACGCAGGAAATCATCTCACTGCTGGATAGAAGGAGCTCCGCATTATGACTTGGCTTTGGCTTGTGTCGTACTTCTTTGGGGGCGCTTTTGCGGCAAACGCTGTCCCTCACTTTGTCTCTGGCATCATGGGACGCGCTTTTCAAAGTCCGTTTGCCAAACCGTCCGGCCAAGGGCTCTCCTCTGCGACGGTCAACGTTGTTTGGGGATTCTTCAACGCGGTCGTTGGTTATCTGCTCGTCGCGCACGTAGGCGCATTCCAGCCGCGCACGACAAGCCACATCCTTGTTTTTGGTCTGGGCGCGCTGCTCATCGGCATCTTTTCGGCACGCCACTTCGGTCAGTTCCACGGAGGTAACGCGCCGTCGCGCTTATGAGGAACCCTGTGGCCGGGACCTTTCGTTCCCTGAACAGCTTCAACTTCCGCTTGTGGACGGCTGGCGCTCTGGTTTCGAACGCAGGCACCGGGATGCAGCGCGTCGCGCAGGACTGGCTTGTGCTGACGCAGCTTACGCATCGCGATGCCACGGCATTGGGCATTGTCATGGGCCTGCAGTTCGCCCCGCAATTGCTGCTCCTTCCCTGGACAGGATTGGCTGCCGACCGCCTCAATCAACGAAAACTCCTGATGCTTACCCAGGCAACCATGGGCGTCCTTGCGCTCATCCTTGGAGTTCTCACCATCGCGGGAGTTGTCCGGCTCTGGCACATGTATGTGTTGGCCTTTCTGTCCGGTTCCGGCGCTGCGCTGGATGCGCCCGTGAGACAGACCTTCGTGGCGGAGATGGTGGGCGATGAGGATCTCCCAAATGCCGTGGCATTGAACTCGACCTCATTCAATGCCGCGCAGATGATCGGCCCCGCAGTCGCCGGTTTGCTCATCGCAAGCGTTGGCATCGGATGGGCCTTTCTTCTGAACGGGCTCTCGTTCGCGGCAGTGCTGCTCTCGATGTCATTCTTCCGCCTCCCGGAACTGCGCACAAGCGTCAGAGCGCATCGGACTGCCTCTGGATTTCTAGAAGGGTTTCACTACGTGTGGAGAAGACCGGAGCTCAGGGCGATCCTGGCCATGCTGTTTCTAATCGGCACATTTGGATTCAATTTTCCGATCTTCATCTCTACGATGGCCGTGAATGTCTTTCACTCCGACGCACGTGCTTTCGGCCTTCTCTCCTCCATCATGGCAGTGGGGGCACTCTCGGGAGCGTTATTTGCTGCGGGCCGAAAAAAACCAGGTTTGGCGTCTTTGTCGATGGGAGCCAGCGCATTCGGCGTGGGCTGTACTCTAGCAGCAATCGCGCCGGGATACTGGTGGTTTGCGGCAGCTCTTGCAGTCAGCGGGGCGGCTGCCCTGACCTTCAGCAACGGCACAAACAGCATCATGCAGCTCTCGACAGAACCATCCATGAGGGGCAGGGTGATGGCCCTCCGTGTCGGCGTTGCACTGGGGGGAATGACGATTGGCGCACCGATCGTCGGATGGGTTGCCAACCAATTCGGCCCTCGCTGGGCGCTCGGTATTGGCGCTGGGGCGGGATTCACTGCCGCTCTGGTGGCAGTGTGCGTTCTGGCCCGCAGAAAGCCACAACTCGCCCCGTAATGAGTCCTGCGAGCCGCCCAGGTTCCGCTGTTCGGCTTGCGCGAAGCTCCCGGTTCGCTGTAGTACTCCTTGCGTTGTATCTGGCGTAGCCAGGTTGCCATGCCATGTCTGAAGATCCAATTATTGAACGGTGAGGTTGACCGCAGTGGTAACTGTGGTTGCTCCCACGGTTCCAGCAACGGTGACCGTGTAGGTTCCAGGGGTAGTGCCTGAATTGGCGTTGCCATTGCCCACAGTTGATGAGAAGTTGCCGCCGCTGCAGGCAAGGATGGCGCTGCCGGCCAGGGGCACGAGGAGTAGGAGCAAAGCCAACATACTTCTCCACTTTCGATGGCGTAAAGGAATGCAGAACAGCATGAAGCAGGCGAGTACCGCGCTTCCGCCACCCAAGTTCATATCCATGGGTCGGAGCGATGCGTTACCTGAAGCGGCTGTAGTCTGCACCGCGAGCGTGGTCGATACTGCCCCATTTCCGGTAATGATGACCGAAGAGATAGACGTACCTCCGGCGCCGAGTGTGCAGGTGGGAGGACTATTGGGATTTGTGATGCTGGTAGTTACTGAACAAGCGAGGTTGACTTGTCCCGTGAAGCCCGCAGAAGGTGTAACTGCGATGGTTGAGGTATTACCGGTGGATGCTCCGGGGCTAACAGTGATGCTTCCGCTGTGACTGAGCATGAAATAGCCTGTCTGCGCTGCAGGAGTTACCGTGACGGAAACGACCCCAGATGAACTGGAATAGTTCGCCGAACTGGAACTGTCTGGCGTATAACGAACTGTCAGCACAATGGTGCCAGCCGGGAACGAACCGGCGGGAATGACGATGGCCGCACTGCCGTTGACGAGCAATGTTGGGGCAGAGGTATAGCCGCCGCCTGACAACACCACTGTCCCGGTGGGCACCGGTTTGCCGCTCTCGCCGCTGACGCCTACCTCCACCGTCAGGCCCTGAGCGGCTGTGATACTTGTGGTCGTCGGCGTCAATACGACTGGAGGCGGATTCACAATCGAGACCGCGAGCGCAATGGATACTACCGCAAGGTAGTTAGCCTCACCACCATACGATGCGACAATGGAATGCGATCCGATCGCGAGCGAACTGGTAGAGAATGTGACAATTCCGTCTCCGTTCAGTTTGCCGGAGAAGAGCGGTGTGCCGCCATCGAAGAGGGTCACATTGCCGGACGGAGTGGCGCCGTTGCCGGCAAGAACTGCCGTGAAGGTCACGGGTGTGCTTATCAGGACGGGGTTGGCGGACGCCGTTAGGCCAATTGCAGGCGTTGCCTGCTTGACGAACTGTTGGTAGTCCACTTGCTTCTGGCCGAGGCCGAACCCAGGCGAAAGAGCCAAGAGTCCGCCCAGGAAAAGCGCGAAGAGTGGAGTGGACTCAGTGCTCAATGAAGCCCCCGGAATCACCCATCGGCGCCGCTGGAGACCCGGCGGCGCCGATGCTGGTTGCTAGTTGTAGTTGCTGTCACCCGAGTACGTGACAACAATGGTATGCGTGCCCGCCGTGAATGCTGGAACCGTGATGCTCGCATTCCCCGAGGAGTCGAGAGTCAAAGTTCCGAGCAGCGTGCTCCCATCCACAACTGTAACCGTTCCGGTCGGCTGGATGCCAACAGATGAGGAAACGTGGATGCTGAACGTAACCGTATCGCCATAGATCGACGGATTGAGCGAACTCGTGACCGCAGTGGTGACGACACTGTTTGAACTCGCTTTTGTGACCACGTGGGTTGTGATCCCAGAGGTCGCGCTTGTGAACTGACCGTCGCCACTGTACTGAACTGTCAGTGGATGAGAACCGACAGCCAGAGCCGTGGAGCCAACCAGCGTGATAGTGGCCTTGCCCGTTCCATCCAGGGTAGCGGTTCCCAGAGAGGTCGCGCCGTCAAAGAACTGGGCGGTCCCGGTTGGGATCCAGTTGCTGCTGTTATCCTGATCCGACAATTGCGCGGTCAGCGTCACAGATACGCCATAGACACTGGTGGCCACGGGCGAATCGGTCAGAGTCAAGCTGGGAACTTCCTTGGTAGCGTTGAGCACGACGGCGTTCGAAGTAGACCCAATGAAGTTTCCATCGGTTGCGTACTGCACGGTTACGGTATGCGTCCCAACCTGAAAATTACTGTAGGAAAGTGTGACGGTGCCAGCTTGTGCGCCGGTAGGCCGGGCGACTCCGATGGTGGAGACATAAGGGCCGGGCTGTGCAGCCTGCTCAAACTGGGCTCCCCAGACGCTTATGGGAGTTCCAAAGTTCAGAGAAGTTAGCGAAACAGAGAACCCTGTGCCCGCATTCGAGGGAAAAGTATAAGTGACAGAACAACGTTGCCAGGTCGAGGTTACCGAACACGCGGCTGACTGCGAGGCGTTGACTTGCGGATTATCCTGGACAGTGAGATTCAGGGTCGTGGGCGTGGCGGACATCGCCCAAATCGAGAAGGTCATCTGCTGACCTTCATAATTTGTCGTGCTTGGAACCGCATAGAGAACTTTGGATGTGCTATCGGCGAAGGAGAGTGAAGTTGCCGTGTCGGTGCTTCCGTCGGGTCCATTTGCTGATAGTGGCGTCACCGTCGGAGCGGTTCCCGATGTTGTCCATCCCTGCGTGATGCTGACTTGGGAATAGGGAATCAGGTTTGAGGCGGTAGCAAGCCCAATTGTCAATGGGCCGCCGATTGCCGTGGAACCGTCATAGAACTGAACCGTCTCGGTGACGGGCGCAGGGGCGCCAGCCGTGTAGAGATAATAAGTAAAAGCAATGGGGTTGCCCGCAGTGATGCTGCCCGAAGGGCTTGCGGAGAGACTGCCAATGGTGTTGCGCTGATTGACTGTCTGGGTGATGGTGCCTGTAGACTGCGCAAACATGAGCATCGCGGAGCCTCCAACTAACAAAGATGCGAGGATGTTCACCTGCTTCATGGCCCCTGAGCCCTCCCTTGGCTGCTTCATATTGGTAGAAAAACGATTTCCTTCGTGTTCCGGCAAATGCCGGAGAGCGCTTACTGGTAATTATCGTCACCATTGTAGATTGCTTTCATAGTATGAGGCCCAGAAGTTAGAGAATTTGTGCTGTAAGTTGCTGCGCCAGCGCTGATCGGGACGGTTGCAAGCGTGACTGCTCCGTCCAGAATGGTGGCTGTGCCGGTTGGCGTGACGCCCGCTCCCGTGAAAGTAAAGGAAATTTGAACGCTATCTCCAAAGAGCGACGGCGCCGCCGAGGATGCTCCAGACACAACCACCGAAGTCTTGTTCACGGTGAGTGTCACCGTCTGGATGACCGTGTTGTAGTCGGTGGTGTCAGTGGGAGTGAAGGTCACCTGAAGGATCTGCGCCCCTCCGCCCAAGACTGTGCCGGCAGCAGGAGAGTAGAGCATGGTTCCAGCCACTCCCCCCGAACTGGCATTGAGTTGAGTTGCGCTGAGGGCCGATCCATAGGTGATTGCTGCTGGCGTCGCCCAGGTGATCACAGGGGTGACTTTATCATTCACCGTGAGTGTGACGGTACCGCTGGCAGTGTTGTAGTCGGCGCTGTCAGTGGGGTTGAAGGTGACTGAAAGAGTTTGCGAGCCGACGCCGAGGACGGCGCCGGAGGCCGGAGAATAGACGAAAGTCCCAGGTACACCGCCGGAACTGGCATCAAGCTGAGCGGCGCTCAAAGCCGTTCCGTAACTGATTGGCGATGGGGTTTCCCAACTTAATGTGGGCGTGAACTTGCTCACTACCTGGGTAATTCCGCTGGATACAACCGAGTTGTAGTTGCTGTTGCTTGCCCACCCGGCGGTGATCGTGTGAGCCCCCGCCGCCAATCTTATCGCCGGGGTGAGGGAAGCCGTGTTTCCAGAGATTGTTCCCGTGCCGATGGAAACTCCGCCGTCGTAGAACGTAATTGAGCCGGTCGGGCCACTGGAGATTGTCGCGGTGAATGTGACTGAAGCGCCATAAATGGAGGGGGTTCCGGATGTGGCTACTGTCAACGTGGGCGTTGCCTTGTTGACCGCTAGCGTGACGGAATCGCTGGCCGTGTTGTAGTCAGTGGTGTCTGTTGGGGTGAAGACAACTGAAAGTGTTTGTGAGCCTGCTCCGAGAACTGTTCCCGCATCCGGGGTGTACACCAGCGTTCCCGCAACGCCGCCAGAACTGGCGTTGAGCTGCGTTGCGCTGAGTGCTGTGCCAAACGTGATGGCTGAAGGGGTCGTCCATGTGATGGTGGGCGTGGCCTTGTTGACGGTCAGGGAGACCGAGCCGGTTGCCGTGTTGTAGTCGGTGGTGTCAGTTGGCGTGAAGGTGACTGACAAGGTCTGCGAGCCGGCTGTGAGCACAGTCCCAGAGACTGGAGTGTAGACGAAGGATCCCGCGACGCCTCCCGAGGTGGCGTCGAGTTGTATTGCACTGAGGGGAGTGCCATAAGTAATTGCTGCGGGTGTTGCCCAAGTGATGGTCGGTGTGGCTTTGTTGACCGTGAGTGTGACCGATCCACTGGCCGAGTTGTAGTCGGTGGTGTCAGTTGGAGTGAATGCGACGGAGAGTGTCTGCGAACCGGCAGCCGGAACAGTTCCGGTCGCCGGGGTGTAGACCATGGTGCCCGCAACACCGCCGGATGTGGCGTTGAGCTGGGATGCGCTGAGGGCCGTTCCATATGTGATCGCTGCTGGCGTTCCCCAAGTGATGGTGGGAGTGACCTTGTTGACAACGAGATTCACGGAAGCACTTGCAGTGTTGTAATCGGCCAGATCGGTGGGGGTGAAGGCCACAGACAGCGTTTGCGAGCCGGCGGTAAGGACCGTCCCGGCGTCGGGGGTGTAGACCATCGTTCCGGCAAGGCCTCCGGAGGTTGCATTGAGTTGCGTGGTGCTGAGCGCAGTGCCGTATGTGATTGCCGAAGGCGTTGCCCATGTGATGGTGGGCGTGGCCTTGTTGACGGTCAGGGAGACAGAGCCGGTTGCTGAGTTGTAGTCGGTGGTATCGGTAGGAGTGAAGGTCACCAAGAGTGTTTGCGAACCGGCCGTGAGCACAGTCCCAGAGACCGGCGAGTAGGCAAAGGATCCTGCAACGCCTCCCGAGGTGGCGTTGAGTTGTGTCGCACTGAGCGCCGTGCCGTAGGTGACGGCCGCAGGCGTTGCCCATGGGATCACAGGTGTCGCCTTGCTCACATTGAATGGCAGCGCGGAGGATGTGCTGGTGAGGAAGTTTGTATTTCCTGCGTACACTGCGGTCAGGCTGTCGGAGCCCGTGGAGAGCGATGCCAGGCTCAGCGTTGCTATGCCGCCTGAAAGCGTGCCAGTGCCGATTGTTGTGCTGCCGCTCTTGAAGGTGATGGTTTCGCCGTTGGTGGTCAGGCCTCCGACCGCATAGGGGCTCAGGGTCGCCGTGAGAATCACTTGCTGTCCGTAAGCGGAAGTCGTAGGCGAGGCTTGCAGCGAGAGTGTCGTGGCCGCCTTTGCCGCGGAAAGTGCGATGGTGCTTGAGGTGCTGATTGCGTTGTTTGTATCGCCCCCGTAGACGGCCTCTATATTGTGCGATCCTGTGCCGGGGATAGACACCGATGTCGCAGAAGCGGTTGCGGTACGGACCATGCTGTCCAGCAGAACCACCGCTTTGTTGTTCCCTTGCAAGGGTACGACCAGGTCGGGGTTGCCATCGCCATTGAAATCGGCGGCCAAAAGGAAACTGCAAGCTGTGCTTCCAGATGCGGTTGAGACCGCGCTTTGGAAGGTTCCGTTGCCGTTGCCCATGTAGGTTTTGATTGTGCCGGTGCCCGTGTCGCAAACGGCCAGATCGAGATTTCCGTCGCCGTTGAAGTCGGCCATCGCCATGGCTTTCTGCCCGCCCAGGGCGGTCAGGAAGGATGGACTCCCGAATGTTCCGTCGCCGTTGCCCAGCAGAATGGCAACGGTGGTATTTCCCTGGTCGGCAACCGCCAAATCGGGCTTCCCGTCCCCATTGAAATCTCCGATTACGAGTGATTGATCAATGGATGGATTGGTGCCGGCCGCGAAGGGCGATCCTGAGGGCTGTGAGAAGTGGCCGGTCCCATCTCCCAACAGCACCGTCACCGAGCTGGCTCCTGAGTTGCCCGCTACAATGTCCAGGTTGCCGTCGCCGTTGAGATCGGCAACGGCAAGTGAGTAGGGCTCAGAGCCGGTGGAGAAGGTCCCCGACGCTGTGAACCCGCCAGCGCCATTGCCCAGCAGGACCATGACCGCGTTTCCAGAATACTCGGCAATTGCCAGATCGAGGTTGCCGTCGTTGTTGAAGTCGGCCGCCACGATTTCCTCGGGTCCGCCGCTGATGCTTATGCTCGTCTGGTTTTGGAAGGTTCCATTACCGTTGCCGAGCAGAATGTAGACCTTGTTGCTTCCCCAGTCCGTCACTGCGAGGTCGACATTCCCGTCGTTATTGAAGTCGCCCGCGGCGATTCCAACTAAGGTGTTGCCTGAAACTGTGACAGGCGACCCGGATGCGGCGGTAAAGGTTCCGTCACCGTTGCCCAGCAGAACAAACACCTTTTGGCCGCTCTGATCGACGATCGCCATGTCTGGAATGCCGTCTCCATTGAAGTCCGCGACGGCAACATCTCGGGACACCGATACCGTATTGGAGGAACCGGCGGCGAAGGACTGGGTCACAACGGAGGAGCCAAGTGCCGCCGAAGCCACTGCGTAATCGGCGTTGCTGGTATCCTCGAATGCCACCACTCCAGTAGGAGAAAGCGACCTGCCGCCGGTCGCGACGACTGTGCCGGTCAATGTGTAATTGCCTGCTGAGCCGCTGGAGGAAATGGTTGTGGCCGTTGGGTAGGTCCCGGTTACCGTCACGGACTGATTGGAGGATGTGCTAGTTGCGTAGTCGGTATCTCCAGCGAAGATAGCCTTATAGGAATGTGTGCCGATGGCAGGGATGATCTTGATGGCTGCTGTGCCTGAACTGGTCAGTTGGGCCTTGCCAACCACGGCCTGGTAGAGGCATGTGCTGTAGCTGGTATCGCAGAATGTCACAGCACCGGGTTGGACCGCTGTTGCTCCCGATGCAACGGTCGCCGTAAGCGTCAGCGCCTGGCCATGCAACAGCGAACTGGCTGAGAGCGCCAGCGTGGTTGTCGGTGTTGCTCTGGTCACCGTTAGCGTCACGGAGGCGGTACCCGTGCTGTAGTCGGTCGTGTCTGTTGGTGTAAACGTGACGTTGAGCGTCTGCGAACCCAGGCCAAGAACAGTTCCCGCGGCAGGCGAATAGACGAAGCTGCCCGCTAGAGTAGAGGTTGCATTCAATTGCGTCGCACTCAGGGCGGTTCCGTATGGAATTGCCGCCGGCGTCGCCCAGCTGATCGTTGAGCTCGTTGAGCCTTTGTTCACAACCTGGTTGAACGCCGATGCGGCGCTGCCGATGAAGTTGCTCGATGTGCTCGTGTAAACCGCTGTGATGCTGTCGGTGCCTTCTGCCAGGGACGAGCTGCTGAAGGTCGCTTGTCCGCTTGAATTCAGGGTTACCGGGGCGCCGGTGGCGCTGCCGTTCACGCTGAACTGCACCGTGCCAAGCGGCAGAGCAGTACCTGAGATTGGAGCCACGGTTGCCGTGATGGTCACTGAGGCTCCGTAGGTGGACGGCGTGCCGGAAGTGGCCAGAGTTGTGGTTGTGCCCACTGAGGTGGCAGTCGCCGAAAGGCTGATCGTTTGTTGCGTCCCGGAGACATTCAATGAGTTGTCGGTCAACACCACCGACCCGTTCACCGTTCCCGCGCTGCCCGGTACAAAATCGACGGCGTAATTGCAATCCGCGCCAGATGCCAGCGTCGCGGCGCTCGACGATGAGGTGAGTTCTGCGCAGGTGGTGGAAGCATCAAGATTGAAATAGGTGGCTACACTCGGGTACGTGCCCGAACTGGGTGGAGGAAAGGTCAGCGCGGCGTTTCCGATGTTGGAGACCATCGCCGTTTGCGGGTCGTCGGTACCGTCCGACGCGCCTACGGGAGTCGATGTGGGATACGTCAGAATCGATTGGTTGAGGGTGACTTCGCGGATGCGGTTGTTCGCGGTGTCGGCGATATAGAGATTGCCGTAGGAATCGAGCCCCAGCCCTTTCGCTCCATTCAACTCAGTGCCAGTCGCCGATCCGCCGTCTGCCAGATAACCGGCTGTACCATTGCCGGCTACCGTGGAAATGAAGCCTGAAACCGCCCCCACCTTCCGTATACGGTTGTCGCCAGTGTCCGCGATGTAGATACTTCCAGCGCTGTCGACATAGAGGGCATGGGGAGCATTGAGCTGGGCCGAGGTTGCCGCGGAGCCATCTCCGCAAATGTTGGCTCCGCCGGCACAGCTTGCTCCGGTTCCTGCAAACTTCGTGATGTATCCAGCGCCCGAGCCTGTGTTAAGTGCCTGGACCTTGCGCACGCGATTGTCGCCGGAGTCGGAGATGTAAAGGTTATTCGAGGTATCGACAAAGAGCCCCGCTGGACTATTCAAGTTGGCAAGTAAAGCGGAGGCGCCGTCTCCGCAGGCATTCGTGGGGTTGGAGCACGCTGTTCCCGTGCCTGCAACGGTAGTGAGCAAGCCTGTGGACGCGCCCAACATACGGATGCGATTGTCGATCATGTCGGCAATGTAGAGATTTCCCTGGCTATCCATCGCCAGCTTGACGGGCCCGTGCAGTTGGGCGCTGAGGGCGGAGCCACCGTCCCCGCACTGCGAAGTAGAACTGGCGCAGGCGGCTCCCGTGCCCGCCACCGTGGTGATGATCTGCGTCCCCGCCGCGACCTCGCGGACCCTGTTGTCGCCGTAGTCCGCGATGAAAAGGTTGCCTGCGCCATCCACGTAGACGCCGGTTGGACCGTTCAGTTGCGCGGCGGTCGCCAGTCCGCCGTCTCCGCAGTTGTTGGTTGAGGTGGAACAGGCTGTTCCGTTGCCGGCTACTGTGGCGATCGTTCCGCCTGGTGAGAATTTCCGTATGCGGTGGTCCAGGTTGTCGGCCACCCACACGTTTCCGAGATTGTCTACAAAGGCGGATTGCGGAGAATTGAATGTTGCTGACGCCGCTGTTCCCGAATCTCCGCAGGCCGGGTTGGCGGTGGGGGAGGCGCACCCTGTTCCCGTGCCTGCTACGCTCGCAATGACCCCAGGGGTTAGCACGGCCAATGGGCCGGTTCCAGTGCCGGTCAGGGAGAAATTGAGATTACCTGTACT
Source organism: uncultured Acidobacteriaceae bacterium (assembly GCA_963839155.1). Lineage (GTDB taxonomy): Bacteria > Acidobacteriota > Terriglobia > Terriglobales > Acidobacteriaceae > Telmatobacter. Next base: position 242,190 of record CAWITY010000008.1, on the reverse strand, counting down.
GGTGGCAACCTGCAGCGGTAGTGACCGCTTGCCGGGAAAGGCCGGCTTGAAGGTCACCGGCACGACGCAAATAGTACCGACCGGGTTGCTCGACCCGACAGTGCAACCGGTGATCGTTCCGATGCTGTACTCCTGATTGCCCCCCTGCGAGGCGGGCGCTGAGATGCTGGTGATGGTCTCGGTCGCGGTTGTGGACAAGCTGACGTCCTGGGCGGCGCTGCTGGCGGAGATGCTTGTGGCAGGCAAGGAGACGGTGGTGCTGTTGGCTTGGAGTTTGCGAATGCGATTGTCGAGATCGTCTGCAATATAGAGATTCCCGTTAGTGTCGATCGCCAGGCCGGTAGGGCCGTTCAGGTTGGCGCTTGCTCCGACGCCCCCGTCTCCACAGGTGTTTGCCGAAGCCGCGCAGATTGTCCCGTTACCCGCAACAGTGGTGATGACTCCTGTGGCAGCAGCCACCTTGCGAACGCGCTGGTCGGCGGCGTCTGAGATGTAGAGGTTGCCTGCCAGGTCCACGGCTAGATTGGTGGGATCGTCGAGATTTGCGCTTGTGGCGGCGCTGCCATCCCCGCACGCTGCCGTCGAACTGGCGCACACCGTTCCATTGCCCGCGACAGTTGAGATGTAACCGGTACTCGCCGTGACCTTACGCACACGCTGGTCGGTATAGTCAGAGATATAGAGGTTTCCAGCACTGTCGAGGGCGACGGCGCGGACAAAGCCGAAGTTGGCGCTGGTGGCGATGCCGCCGTCGCCGCAGGCAGCCGATGGGCTGGAACACCAGGTTCCATTACCCGCGACCGTGGAGATATTGCCTGTGCTGGCCGAAACCATGCGGATGCGAGAGTCGTTCATGTCAGCGATGTAGATGTTTCCGGCGCCATCCACCGCAACATCGATCGGCGTATTGAGATTGGCGCTGGTTGCCGCGCCGCCATCGCCGCAGGCTGCTGTCGAACTGGAACACACCGTTCCGTTGCCGGCAATCGTTGAGATGTAGCCCGAACTCGCAGAGACCTTTCGAATACGGTGGTCTTTGCGGTCTGCTATATACAGATTCCCGGCTGCGTCGACAGCCGTGGCGTTCGGGTAGTTCAGGTTTGCGCTGGTTGCCGCGCCGCCGTCTCCGCAGGTTGCCGTGGGATCAGAGCACTGGGTTCCATTGCCCGCAACCGTTGAAATCAAGCCGGTCGTCGCGGTGACCTTGCGGATGCGATTGTCGGTATTGTCTGCGATGTAGAGGTTTCCGGCACTGTCGACGGCAACATGCTGGGCGTTATTCAAATCGGCGCTGGTGGCGGCAGCGCCATCCCCGCATGTGCTTGCAGGCGCCGCGCAGGCTGTTCCGTTGCCTGCAACAGTTGTAATCACCGGAGCGATCGTCATCTGAGCCTTGGCGGAGATAGTGGAAATGGCGATCAGCAGAAAGAGAAACCCTTCAACGCACAGGATTCCACCGGTGTGAATTGCTGCCATGCGAAAGCAGAAACGGGCCCGCCGAAGGCCATTCCGCTCTCTTGCGCAACGGCAGTTTTCTCCGCACTCGATGGCGGATAGCCGTGGCAGGGAAGAACTGAGGCTCCGGGTTCGCGGCAAGACCAGCATGATGGCACTTTCGGATGCCAAGGTCAGAAATCGAGGATGAGCATCCTGAAGAATGAGATTCCAATGCAAATGGGCCCTGCCGGCGCGGCAACCCGGCTTTGATTGATCCGTTTGTCTGCTTCGCTCCCGTGAGTGCAGGCCATCAAAATCTAGCGCGGTGGCGTCGAAACGGTAAGGCAGCACGCATGAGAACGGCAGATTGGAATTACCCAACCCCTTTCTTGATCTCAGCGCTACATATATCGGCATTGATTTAAAAGAGTTTACTGGCCAGGTTCCAAAAGACGAGGGGTTGTTGCATGGAAAGGGATGAAATAGGCCAGGGAACCTCCGATCATGCCGAGGTCCTGATCGGGTGCGACTTTATTCGAGCCGTAAGACGCTGATAATAAATAAGTTGCTCTGATAGTGAGGAGTGCTCTGGGAGATTCCCTCCTATTTGTTTCCGAAGCCTGTTTAGAGCGGTTCCACAATTCCCATGCCCTTTCCGGCATCGTGCAAGGTGGCATTTTCTTGAGAAAAATGCCACTTGTTAGCGGTGGGTTCGGGGTACAGCAATTGTTGAACCGCTGTGGCCTCTGAGGGAACGAAAGCAATTCGGGGAACAGGCACTTGATCAGAGGTCCCCGATTCTGGGACAGCTTCCTGAGAGTGGGTCCGTTGAAAACCGAACAAGCACAACGCCCCATGGTCCCGCTGCCGGATCAAGTAGCGGCGACAATCGCCGGCATCACAACTGACAGCGCTTTGCAGGGGATGCCGGCCCGCGACTTTGTGGCTGGCCACAACCGTATGCTGGACGCGGGGCGCTCTGACTCCGGCGCCTGAACATCGTTGCGCGTACCGGCAGGGAAAAGGGAACGCTCGGCCCGCGCCCGATCCGTCCAACAACGCCTTTCTGATTGGCAGTGTTTGTGATAGTACAGTATGAAAGTGATCGTTTTTCGGTGTGCTTTGTTCAATTGAGCACCCGCTAAGTGCGTCGGCCTTTGACATCGCATTCAAGAAAGGGTAGGGTTGATTCAAAATGCTCGCTGAAGAACGTCGATTCCGCATCCGAGAGATACTGACGACGCAGAGGACTGTTTCGGCTTCTGCTCTAGGGGAGATCCTCAATGTGACAGCCGTAACGATCCGGCGCGATTTGGCGGCGCTGGAGAAAGCCGGTGAGCTCGTGCGCTCGCATGGCGGGGCTGTATCTCGGGCTTCCAGTACGAATTTCCAGCCCAATTATGATGTACTCCAGCGTGCCAATAAGGCAGAGAAGTTGGCAATTGCAGCAGCCGCTGAAAAGCTGCTTTTGGATGGAGATACGGTTTTTCTTGAAGCCAGCACAACGGTTTTCGAGTTGTCGCGGCGACTTGGCAGCTTCAGCCGTCTGACCGTCGCCACTAACTCCCCACCCATCGTTTGTCAGTTACAGCGCTGGCCCGGAATAGAAGTGGTCTGCACGGGCGGCGACTTGCACCGAGACCAGTTCTGTCTATACGGACTTTGGGCGCAGCACGCGCTTTCTGAGATCCGGGTCGACAAGGCTGTCCTCGGTGTCACGGCGATTGATGCCGGATATGGGCATTCCTGCGCAAAGCAGGCTGAGGCCCAGGTCAAGAAAATGCTGGTAAAGTCGGGGAAACAACGAATAGGGTTGGCCGACCACACTAAATTTGGCAACCAGGCTTTTGTATTCGTAGGGCCAATTACCGATTTCACAACGATCATCACCGACTCCAAGACCGATCCCGCTCAGATCGCGGGTTTGCGTGACGCGGGAGTAGAGGTCATTGTTGTAGAAGCGGCGAAGGACACGACACAATAAAGTCGTCTTGCTGCGGAGGGCTTTCTTTGGCCAGTTCGTTGCTACCCGTGAACTGGATGTAACCGGGGCCCGGCGAAATCAGAAGACGGGCTCGGGTTCAAAATGTCAGAGCAGGTCAGGAGCGCTGAACGGGTTTTCCAAAACCCGTTCAGCGCTCCTTTAACTTAAAGCGGACGTGCAATCGTCTGACTTCTCAGGTAGTCGTAGAATGTCTCGGGGCTGTTCACCCCGCCTCCCATTCCACTCTGATTCACTCCACCGTAGGGCAGTCCATAGGCGAAGACGTTATGGGCGTTGATCCAGTTGTTGCCCGCAACAAGTTGCTCGGCAACCCGGTTTGCGCGAATCAGATCCGTGCCCCAAACGCTATTTGCCAACCCATATTCAGAGCGATTCGCGATAGCAACGGCATCAGACTCAGACTTGAACTTAAGAAGAAACGCAACCGGGCCAAAGATCTCTTCCGCGCAGCAGATATTGCTTTCGCTCCCCGCCAGCAGCATTGGCTTCACAAAGTAGCCTCCGCTTGACTCTTCTTCATTGAGCAGTTGGCCCTCCGCCAAAACCACAGCTCCTTGCTGCCTTCCTTTCTCCAGATAGCCAAGAACAGTCTCCCGATGGGTCTTGCTCGTGAGCGGCCCCATTTGCGTATCTCGACTCAATGAAGGTCCAACTTTGACGCGCAGCAACGCAGATGCGGCACTCTCCACGAAGTGGTCAAAGATGGATTCCTCGACAATCCAGCGAGTCGCCGTGCAACACACTTGTCCGGTATTGAGTGTGAGAGCGCCCACGAGCTTCTGTGCCGCGTCTTCTATATCCGCGTCGCCAAAGACGACCGCCGCTCCCTTGCCTCCCAGTTCCAGCTTGCATGGAACCAGATTGCGGCCACATGCTTCGGCAATCCCTCTGCCTACTGGAGTTGAACCTGTGAAGGACATACGTTTGATTCCCTTGTGGTCGGCAAGCGCAACGCCCACACCACGCCCGTCGCCAAGCACGACATTGATCACACCTGCAGGAATTCCTGCCTGCTCTGCCAGCCCGCACACAAAGAGAGTACTGAGGGGAGTTACAACCGAAGGCTTGACAACAATGGTGTTGCCAGCAGCTAGCGCCGGCGCAATATTCCACATCAAGAGATCGAGCGGGAAATTCCAAGGGAAGATGAATCCGCAAGGACCGTATGGTGCGCGGTGTGTCCGCGCCTCCATATTTGGTACCGTAAGCGGAACGTCGTATTGAGCCCGCAACACCAGGTCCGCATAGTAGCGGATACACTCAATCCCAAAGGGGACGTCGAAGCCCTCGGCATTGATCAGGGCCTTCCCCACATCGAGAGCCTCGATCTGAGCCAGCGCGTCCTGCTTCGCTTCCAGAATGTCAGCCCAACGGTGCAGAAGCACCGATCTTTCGCTTGGCGGCTTCGCCGCCCAGGCCGGAAATGCCCCTTCCGCGGCCTTCACGGCTTCATCAACTTCAACGTGCCCTCCCAGTGGGATCGTGGTAATTACGCCTCCCGTTGACGGATCGATCACTTCCGCGGTCCTTGCATCCTTGGGGTCAGCCCATTGACCACCAATAAGGTGCGTCTTCCGCGACTCCTGAAGAAAACTCCTTGTTTCAGATGCCATTGCCGATTCTTGGTTCTTCATTCGAAAGCACTCCATTCTTTAAAGCAGGCAATGGGATTATGCGACCTAAGCGAGCGCCGAGAGCGGAATCTAGCCGCTGCCAACAATGCTCCATGGCTCGCCGGCAAGACGCGCGAAAGCAGATTCTGCTGGCGTGACCGCCCGTTTTGCCTTTCCCTTTTGTCACAACTTTCCCACTGGCGTTGGCTACGAATCTAGATACTTTTGCGTTCGTTTGTCAACCGTTGTTGTTCGAATAGTGTCGATATTTTGCAGATGTGTGGCGATTCGCGATCGACAGCGAAGGGCGCGCAGGCAAGTAGTTCCCTACGAGAAGGTTGACAGCTTGCTCCCATTGCGGAAAAGCGCTCCGCGCGAACCGCCAGATTCGTTCAAGTTCCACTCACTGCCAACTCACATTCAGCCAAGCGATATGGCCGCGAATCTGGCATGGGAAGGCAATGCGCTGCCCGCGATTCACGGCCACAGGGCTGGAGTCAATCACAGGAATACCTACTTGCTAGCGGAGCTCGGACGAAACTGCACGACATAAAACAAACCAACCAAGGCCATGATTCCGCCCCACCAGATGGGCGTGTGGAGATTTGTCAATTCAACCAACTGCGGATAGCTCCCCGTGGCCAGTTCGAAGATGCCGTAGCCAAAAATCATTACGCCATAGACCAGCAAAAGTACCCCGATGAAAAACCAGATCGGTATTCCGGAACCATGCATGGATTTCTACCTTTCCTCTCTTGTTGGCGAGCCGGAGACGTGCTCGACCCTAAGCGAAACTCTCTTGCTACCAGAACAAAATGTTGAGGGTTGCAAAGATGACCACCACCAGCACCGCCCAAATATATTCGTTCCTGTAGAACGGAACCGGCGGCTCCTTGGGCAACTTGGTAGCGCCATACACGAGTCCTTCCAACTCCGCGACTGGCTTGGGCTTGGTGACCAGGCTGACGAGTACGATGAGAATGACCGTGGTGAGGAATGCCCAAAGCCCGCGATAAAGGTTCTCGGCCATTGGCTTGGCATCCGGCGAGAGTGCGATGGTTGCAAGTCCCTCAGGATTGAACTTGACCCAGACGAACATGCTGAACGAGGTCAAGATGCCACCCAGCAAGCCAATAAAGCCAGCCGGAGCAGTGGCCCTCTTCCAGAACATCCCCAGCAGAATCGCGCCCAGCAGCGGAGCAATAAAGAAGCTGAACAGCGCCTGCACGTAATCCATGATGCCGTGCGCGTGCATCACCAGGTAAGCCGCGCCAATTGAGATCGCAACGCCGATCACAATCGACATCCGGCCCACGGCCACGTAGTGGCTGTCAGTGCCTCTCTTGTTGATCAGCGGCTTATAGATGTCGTGTGTCCAGACCGTCGAGAAGGCGCTCACGTTGCCCGCCATGCCGCTCATGAAGCCGGCAATCAGCGCGGTGATGCCCAGGCCAAGCAGCCCCGGTCCGCAGTAGCGCACCAGCATAAGGGGAAGGGCCTCATTGTAGCTATGCAGCGTGTAGGGCTCGTTGCCGGCGAGCACTTTCTGCTGATAGTCGGCGGTTAGAGTTGTCTTGGCCATGGCCGTTGAACAGGCGTTCCGATCGGCCGCAGTGCTCACCGATGCGCAGGACTTGACCACATCTTCTCCCACGAGTTGGCGACGGCTGCTGTCAGGATTCTGCAACAGCACAAGGCCCAGCAGGCCCGGCAAAATGACAATGAAGGGAACCGCCATCTTGAAGAATGAGCCGATGATCGGAGCCATGCGCGCCGCGCGCAGGTTGTGGGCCGCCAGCACGCGCTGCACGACCAGGAAGTCCGTGGTCCAGTAGCCGAAGCTGATCACAAAGCCCAGTCCGAACACGATGCCGGTCCAGTGGACACCCATAGGATTCGAGGCAAAGTGGCCGGTGTCGCGCCACAGGTGGAAGTAGCTGTCCGGCGAGATGTTTGAGTTGGCGGTTCGCAGATTCTGGATGATCTTTGCTTTCAGGCCGCTGACGCCGCCAGCTTGTATCATGCCCAGGATCGGCACTAGCAGCGCGCCGCCCCAGATCAGCACGAACTGCAAAACCTCATTGAAGATGGCCGAGCGCAGTCCGCCCAACCCTACATAAAGCGCCACCGCAACGGATGAGACCAAGATGCTGAAGGTGATGTCCCAGCCCAATACGACTTTCATCACCACGGCCATCGCGAACATGTTCACGCCGCTCATCAAGATCATCTCCGCGGCAAAGGAGATGGCGGCCAGGACGCGCGCGTGTTCACCAAAACGCAGGTTCAAATACCCTGGAACTGAGTGCGTCTTCGACACGTAGTAGAAGGGCATCATCACCAGGCCGAGGAAGAGCATGGCGGGAATGGCTCCCACCCAATACCAGTGCGTGGCCAGTATGCCGTATTGATAGGCGGAGCCTGCCCATCCCATCAGTTCCAACGAACCCATGTTGGCCGAGACAAAGCTCAAACCAGCGATCCATGCCGTCATTTCGCGACCGGCCATGAAGAACTCTTCGCTGGTGTTGGACTTCCCCTTGAGGTAGAAGCCGATCCAGACAACCATTCCGAAGTAGATGGCGATGACGGCGATGTCGAGCGGCCTCAGGTGCGCCAGTGGCGCGGAACTCAAGGCCGGAAGGGATGTCAATCCGGACCATCGAAAGGAACTCAGGGAATTCATGATCATCACTTGGAACCTCAAGATCGTCTTTCACGACCTATTCGTTTCGATTTGGGTGTGGCGATTGCACGAAAGCCTTGCCGGGCGCAACGAGCCCAACCCTAGCGTCTCTCACTTGCCATTGGCACTCTGACCGAAGCCATTCCGGCAGCCGTCGCGGCCTGAATGCCCAGTACAGTGTCCTCGAAGACCAGGCAGTACTCGGGGGGCATGCCGAGCCTCTCTGCGGCCAGGAGAAACGCCTCCGGGTCAGGTTTGCTCTTTCTGTAATCTTCCGCGCAGACGAACACTTCAAACTTTTCGGCGAGATGTAGCGTGGTCAGCGCGGACATGACCGATTCCCTTGTGCTCCCCGAAACCACAGCGAACGGAATCCGGCCATACTGAGCATCGATGTGCTCCACTACTTCCGGCACCGCCTCCAGTTCCGGGAGGAGTTCGCGGTAGTATTGCTCTCTCTGCTGAGCCACTGTGTCAGCCGGCATCGTGAGTCCTTGTTGGTGGTTCAATGTCGCAATGATCTCCGGGATAGGCTTTCCACCCCAGGCATAAAACAGTTCTTCAGGAAACACACATTTCCATTCAGCAAGGGCTTTCTTCCAGGCAATGTAATGCAACGGCATGGAGTCGGCGATTGTACCGTCGCAGTCAAATAGATAGGCGCGGAATGGGCCAGGGGGCAAGTTGAGCTTCATGAGCAGGAGTGGCTCCAAGTCAAAGTACTATCGTGCTTAAGGACACAGTTCCACAGCAGCAAGCATGCTCTTTCTACCGGTTTGTCCTGGGCCACAAATTCGCACAGGGCGGCAATCTGGGCCGCATAGGCTTCTCAATACAAGAATCTCGATGAGCAATTTGCCGGCGCTGCTTCGCTGCGTGGAGGGACGGTTATGGTAAACAAGCCTCCGTTTTTCAGCCAACATTCCGGTATAGGTTAGCTCTTCATTTGTGACGGTGTCAACAGAATACGCACATAAATGTCCATAACAGATCATAAAACAGATATTGTACGATCATGTACGTCCACCAAAGCGATTGCCACTTGGTGGGGGCGTAGCCACTTCGGCGTCAAAGAAAACCCAAATCCATCGCACATGGAGTTGGAACTGTTCCATTAAGGACTTTGGGGTGAGATACCCCCAGTGAGTCCAGCCGTGACCGTCCTGCGCAGGCCATTGCCCCGTCGACCCGCTGCGGGCGGGCTGACTTTACGCACCTTTCGAGCAGAATGGCAGATAATTCCGCTCTCATGAGCCACGTCCTTGGTTGATGGAACGAAGTTCGATATTGACGAACAGTGGGGCCCTCTTTGCCTTCAAAATGCTGATGCTGAAAACAGGGGTCTTACAAGTTGTCAGAGAAGGGCATCTCTAACCGCGTGCATCCATTTGGAGCATAATGCTCACAAGCGATCAAGTAAGGTTGACGTAGGAACATAAAGAGTATAAATTTGAGATCGAAGTCTCTCGCTGTGCAACTTGCAGCCCGACGATCATCGGATGTGAGCGGTGGCATCAAGCAGATTCGGCCATGTCGCGTTTGCGGAAAAAAAGAAAGAAGGATTGGCGCAGGTCTGCGATCGTGACCTCATCCATGCTTCAATTTCTGGCACGGTAATTGGTATACAACCACCTAAGCTCCCTTCCCTGCGAATTGGGCAATGATATCTGAAGAAGGGGCGCCTCACACAAAGTCGATGCAACTGGCGCCAAAAATGTGTCCGGCAAGGCAAGAGCTGGAGGCTTGAATTGAAAAGGAGGCTATATGCCCGGCATCTACCGTTTTTCGTTTGGTCCATGGAACATTCACGAGGGTGCAGACCCGTTTGGGCCGACCGTAAGAGACAGCATTTCCTTTGCGGAAAAGCTGAAGCAGTACAAGGCCCTTGGATTCGATGGTGTGCAGTTTCACGACGATGATGCAGTGCCCGATATGAACGATCTCAGTGTGCAAGAGATCATCAAGAAGGCAAAGCAACTAAAAAACGTCCTGGACGGCGAGGGGCTGACCGCTGAATTCGTGGCTCCGCGTCTGTGGGAGGATTCCCGCACCATTGACGGTGGCTACACCTCGAATGACCCCAACTGCCGCGAGTTTGCCAAGGCACGCAGTCGCCGCACCATTGATATTGCCGATGCATTAGGGACTTCTCTGATCGTTCTCTGGCTGGCGCGCGAGGGAACCTACATTCGGGAATCGAAAGACAGCAAGATCGCGGTGGACCGGATCGTGGCAGCTATGGACGACATGCTGGCTTACAACCCGAAGATTCGCATCGCCATTGAGCCGAAGCCCAATGAGCCCATGGACCATACTTACATCCCCACCACTGGCCATGCCATCGCTCTTGCCTATCGGACGATTGATCCATCCAGAATAGGAGTCAACATCGAGAGCGCTCACGCCATTCTGGCTGGTCTGGATCCCTCCGACGAGATCGGTTTTGCATTGTCGTACGACAAGCTTTATACAGTCCATCTCAACGACCAGAATGGACTCAAATTCGACCAGGACAAGTCCTTCGGAGCGGTGGATCTGCGCAGGGCGTTCAATCAGGTGCGGCTGCTCGATCGTTATAACTATGGACGAAACGGAGAGTTTGTCGGCCTCGACGTCAAGGCGATGCGCACACAACGGCAGGCTGTTTCATCAAAGCATCTGTCGAATAGCCTCACCATCTTCAATCACCTGTTAACGCTGTCGCGCAGTCTGCATGACGAAGATGTAGCCGCGCTGATCGCGGAGCGGGACTACGAGGAATTGGAGATGCTCATCATCAACCATCTGTTGAATTGCGATGTCGTTGTGCCCGCGGGAGCAAGAGCCTAAGGAGTTGCGTGGGTCAGGGTGGCAGTCTGGTTTTCAAGCTGCCACTCTGTCTCATCGCGGTGCAGTTAGTCCCATATTTGCTGATGTTGCTGCCCCGGACACAGCTAGAGGGCAATGGGGGCGTGTGGCGTTGGGTGGGTTCTTGTATGCGATGTAGAGGCCGCTCACCGGTTCAGGCATTTCCCAGGGCGCGATGGAGCCGCCCATTCTAGATAAAGCGGAAGTCTTGCCGTGAGGGCAGGGAAGTCTCATCTGGAACTCATAATCCGTGTAACTTCCCTTGCTTCGCGTGGCTGTCCTGTATGGGAATGCCGGTGAACCATGCGCCATGTGCGTAGTCAACCAATGCAACTGCGGCGTGTTCACGCTATCCAATCATGCGTTGCGACTTCTCCAGTCTCTCACTCAGCTTGACGGCCCCGGGTTTTGCTTGCGAGAAAGCATATGCTGTCTGCTCCCCGCACGTTGGATTTGAAGAAAAGAGTGGCCTCCCATCGCCCCACCCGGAAGAGAGTGGGAGGCCCAAGTTCAATTCAGACGCGTGGCGACCGGTTTTCCGATGTACTCTACCGTAACTGGCACGGCAGCTTTTCCGCCGTGCGCGGATTTCGCCACAACCAACGAGAATCGTCTTTCCGGACGCATTCCGGAGAAGCTGCCGACTCGTTTTCCAATTGTCAGCTCGCGGCGCCGATCATTCCATTTGATTGGGATGATGCTGTACGAGCCCTTCTCATAGTTGTAGTTTGTGCCCTCGTCCTCATAGAGCGAGAAGGTCGCGTCGGCACCGGGATAGACGCGAAATTCTATCGGCGCGTCCGGCTTTTCGCCCGTCCACTGTTCGGTGGGGCCAAGCGGAATAATCGATCCCGCCCGCACAAACAACGGCATCTCGTCCAGCTTGGCATCTGCCTTGATGGTCTGCCCGCCGTGCAGCTTCTCTCCCGTCCAGAAGTTCACCCAGCCTGCTTGACTCTTGGGCAGATATACATCCCATTTATCCACGCCGGGCGCCAGCACAGGAGCCACCAGAAACCCCTTGCCGAACATGAATTCGTACTTCTGCTGGAGCGCCGTCTGGTCCTGCGCAAAGTCCATCACCAGCGGGCGCAGCAGCGTCGAGCCGTGCATGGTAACTTGCGCCGCCTCGGAGTAAGTGTAGGGGAGCATCCGGTAGCGAAGGTCGATATACTTGCGCGTGATGTTCTCGACCTCGGGGCCGTAGAGCCAGGGCTCTGTCGCCGTGAGCCAGCCGTGGACGCGCATCAGCGGCGTGAACGTCGAGAATTCAAGCCAGCGCAAAAAGAGGTCGTGATATGCCGGATCGGCAAACTGACTCGGGCCTGGGCGGAAGAAGCCGCCGGTATCGGTCGTCCAATAGGGCAGCCCGGATGCGGAGTAATCCAGGCCTCCGGTGATCTGCCGCTTCAACGATGCCCAACTGCTGCCCACGTCGCCGGACCAGGTGGCCGACGCATAGCGTTGTTGCCCAAGAAACGCGCTTCGCGTGAGGATCATGACGCGCTTGTTCGGCGCATCGTTGCGCAGGCCCTCGTAGACCGTGCGGTTCACCATCAACGGATAGAGCAGGCGCACCGCGTCGCCGCTGCCAGTGGCAACGGTGCGTCCGTGCAGGTCGTCGTTCTCCGGTTCGGTCGCGTCCAGCCACCATGCATCGAAGCCATGCGAGGCCATGCCGCTGCTGAAGTTCTTCCAATAAAGTGCGCGGGCCGCGGGGTTGAAGAAGTCGACCCACTCGGTGCCAGGAATGGAAAGCTGCTTGCTCTTGAATTCCTTGCCTAGCTCTGACTCGACGCCGATCTTTGACCAGACCGACACCATGATATGAGCATGTTGATCGTGGACCGCGTTCACCATCGCTGTCGGGTCAGGGTAATCGGTCTCGTCGAAGCGCATCGCGTTCCAGCCGTATTTGCCCCAATACATCCAGTCCTGCACGATTAGATCCAGGGGAATCTTCTTGTCGCGAAACGTCTGCAGGTTGTCGAGCAGTTCCTTTTGCGAGTGGTAGCGGGCGCGGCACTGAATGTAGCCGTAAGCCCACGCGGGCATCAGCGGCGCGGCTCCGGTGACTTCGCGATACCCGCCGATCACTTCGTCGCTGCTCGGGCCGGCGAAGACCACATAGTCAATCGCATTGGCTACGGGCGAGCGCAGCGTCGTCAGGTCGTCCGACGGGCGAATCGAGAGCGAAGGGTGGTCTTTGACCGAAGGGTCCGTCTGGACCGTGACCAGCTGCACGGTGTGCTTGCCTGGCTCCAGGGGCATGAGCCAACTGGCCGTTGGCGGCAGCCAGTAGTTATCCGCTTCAGCGCTTGCCTTGCCGTCGATCTCGACCCGGTAATGGCGACCCATGGTTTGGCCGGCGTCGAGCATCAGCGCATACTGCGCGCCGCGGGCTACGTTGAACTCTCCCTTGAAGGTCGTGGTTTGGCGATCTTCAAGTTTCTTTGAATCGGGGTCGGCCTGATTAAAGACCGATTCCACGCCCCTGGCTGTCTCAGACAAGGCAATTTGCTTATCCGCCGGATTCAGATCGGTGCGGCCGTAGTTATGCCACAGCAGGCCGTAGCCTTTGCTTGAGAGCAGAAAGGGAATCGCAATCTGCGTGTTGACCTGCGTCAAGCGCCGCGGCAGCCCTTTCACGTTGAGGTAGCCATCCTGAAATTGCCCGGCGCCGAACAGGTACTCATCCGCGGGCGAGAGGAAGGATTGCTCGGCGGTCATGCCGCCGCCGGGCTGCCCGGAGTTGAGCAACCGCCCGCCCGGCTTCTCCTGAAGCAGAACTTTGCCCGCGCCGTCGGTAAATGTCAGAGCCAGCGAACTGCGGTCGAGGATGGCCCGCAGAGAGCTGGTGGAAACCGTAATCGAGCGGCTATTCTCCTCGACTTTGAACTCCGGCGCTGGAATCTTGGCCACCAGCACCTCGCTGGGGGCGGGACTGGCACCGGATCTGGCGAAGCGGACGCGGACGGCCCCGCCGGTGATGGGTTGAATCGAGAGGACTCCGTTGGGCAGGGTGATGCGCACATCTTGAGGTGTCCTGCTCACAGCCAGTTGCGCCGGAGACACGCCACTGAAAGCGATACCCAGTAGAAGCAGCAGAGACAGGGGCCGGAAAACGCGCCGTTGGAAATCGCAATGGTTTCTAAAGGGTGCCCCTTGGCTTCGCGGCAAAATGAATCCTCCATGTACGCGGCTCCATGGCCGCCCATCAGGCTGTTGCAATCGGATTGGTTAAGACCTCATAATGTGGACACGAACAAATCTGCTCCAGAAATGAAGTGCATAGGGTACCTTCTGCCACTGAACGGGCATGATTCGCGCTTCGGCTCTGGAAGGCTTTTTTGAGTAAATTGCATTTGATGATGACTTTGTAGGTCAGCTACGGTACGGTACAAAGCGAAGCGATTTTGCCGTTTGTTTTCTGCGATATAGCTGCGGTACAGTGCTGTGCGCACTGGACAAATGGAGCCCCTTTTGGGAACCGCAACGCCAGAGGCAATGTTCAAGTGGGCCAGATGAGCGTTTCAAACAAGCAATTGAGGGCCGACCATGATGTCATTTTGGAGATACTGTCCAAGATTCTCGACAGCGTGCCCTTTCGCTCAAGCAAGCAGTGTCAGGACCTTCTCCGGTACATGGTTGAGCACAGCCTTCGGCACGATAATGAAGCTCTGAAGGAGCGGGTCATCGGTTGCGAGGTTTTTGGGCGGCGTCCTGACTACGACACGGCGGAAGACCCAATCGTTAGGAACAGAGCAGGGGACGTTAGGAAGCGATTGGGGCTCTACTACCGGACAATACCCTCTCACTCGGAAATTGAACTGGATGTTCCTCCCGGTTCATACCGGGTCGAATTCCGACCGTTTACAGAGCTTGGTCCAGTCCAGGATGCGGATGGTTCTTCGCACGGCCATGACAATGGTCAATCGGCGAAGACAAACTCATCGCTGGAGCAAGATGCAGCGGTTCCACAATCGGTGCACGCCTCTTCTGGGAATTCCGTTCCAGCCGAAGAAGCCGGCAACGCGGGACTCGCCAAATCGGGTGGGAGCAAGTGGACAGTCAGGCGCAGGTTTCTGGCTCTGGGCTTGGTCCTGGCGGGTTTGGCTGTTGGCGCAGTTCTGCCATTTGCTGGCAATCGGCTGTTTCACCCGCCAATGAGCCCATTCGATTCCTTTTGGGGGCCGGCGATCTCAAGTTCAAAAGCACCTATCATCTGCGTGGGAAGCAGCGCTACATACCGGCTTAGAGATGAGTCGTTTGCGAAGCTCATTGCAGAGAGCATGACGCCGAACGCGAAGATTCCTGATCGAGAAGTCATTGTCAAATTCCGTCCTGGACAAAAAATCAACGCAGACGATCTGGAGCCTACGCAAGGCATATGGGTGGGCATCGGTGATGTGACCGCAATCGTTTCGGTCACATCGATGTTCTCGAGGATCAAGAAGCCATACGACGTCCGTTTCGCGGAGGATGTCGTATTCGGCGATCTGCGCCAGTCTCCATCTATATTGATAGGCGCCTTCAACAACTCCTGGACCTTGGATATGGATGATAAGCTTCCCTTTGTCTTTTCCCAGATGAAATACATCCACGAGGCCGTACCGCCCGGCCGGACATGGACGACGGTTCGCGATGCCAATTACAGGCCGACTGAAGACTATGCCCTGATTTCCCGCCAGTTGCATTCAAAGACAGGCGAATTTTCCGTCACCATCGCTGGTATCGATATGACAGGGACGCGTGCGGCTGCGGAATTCGTGTGCGACCCGGATCGAATGAACCAGGCTCTGAAACAATTGCCCTCAGGGTGGCAAGGAAAGAGTCTGCAATTGCTCTTGCATTCGAGCTTTATTAATGGCATTCCCTCTCGAACGGATGTCGTCGCATACCATGTCTGGTAGGCGGCAGGTAGATCTCAGAATCGGAGCCCCACCGCTCCGAAAGCCCGATTCGTCCCGCAATTCAAGTGAATCAAAGCGTCATGTGTCAGCGGACGACACCGGTTCACCGCAAAGATCGCTTCTATGTGACTTTGGCGCCTCGATCAGAGGATCGGTCATCCCTCGACGGCGTTCGCATCGGTGAGGTAAACCCCCTACGGTTTTCAATTAGAGGTACTGTACCTCCTCCCAAAGCGCTGATATATAGTGGGTTACTTTACCCCTATTGCACCATACCGTACCGGACCTTCACAGCCCAGACCTCTCAGGCATCTTCTCGCTCTTGATTCCGAATCCAGCTGTCCGGAGATTCTGAAGCTTAAGCCGCGGGGTAAAAACAGGCGATTGAGAGGCAACAGTGAGTCAGAATAATGTGCGCGGTTAACGCCAACTGAGACGTGGTGTTCGGGATCATTTCTTCGATCTGGTTCGAGCGGGAACCCAGTGGAGTCGGAGCCATCGATCTCGCTGGAGGACATTGGACCTTGGGGATTGTTTCATTCGGCGAGGTGTTGAAGCTGACCATCCAGCAAGGGGAACCGCCCTTGCTCTTGACTCAACGGGATGGATTCTGACACTCCGGGCTCTCCTGCCGAAAGTAGGGGGCATAAAGAACCGGACCAACACTACAAAACACTGAGGAGGCACTTTGAAAAGGCTAAGTCTTGTTGTACTGGCAGTTCTGGTGGCAGTTGCTACCCTTGGACTGACTATACCTTCGCACGTCTTTGCGCAGTCGGCCAGTTCGACTGCTTCTCTGTCGGGCACAATTTCGGACTCATCGGGCGCCCGGGTTGCCCAAGCCACCGTCAAACTGACTTGCCCTGAAAAAGGAATCACTCGCACTTTTACTACAGGCGCAGCGGGGGATTTTACCTTCGCCTTGCTGCCGGCGGCCTCGTATTTGCTTGAGGTGGATGCCAAGGGTTTCCAAACCACCAAGCAGACGGGAATTGTCCTCCAGGTGGGGGATGCTGTTACCGAAGACATTCCGATGAAGGTCATCGGCAATACTGAGCAGGTCACGGTGACCGAGGAGATGCCGCTGTTGCAGACTGAAGACTCCAACGTCGGCACGGAGATCACAACCAAACAGGTTCAGGAACTTCCTCTCAATTACCGCAATGTGGTTGGGCTCACGCTGTTGAACTCCTCGGTGAACAACCAGACGCAACAGCAAATCTTGACGGCGGGCGGCACTGAAGATACGGCCGACCAGGACATATCGTTCTTGAGCTTCGGCGGCGGATACTTTGGCAGCACGGCTTTCATCCTCGACGGCGGTTGGAATGTGGCCAACGGCTGGGGCGGCGTCATTTATGTGCCCTCAGTGGAAGATGTTCAGGAATTCAAGGTCATCAACAATTCGTTCAGTGCTCAGTACGGATGGAGCACCGGCAACGCAGTGAACATTATCACCAAATCCGGCACCAACAGCTACCATGGCGATGTATTCGACTTTCTTCGCAATCAGGCGCTGGATGCCAACACCTATTTCAACAATCTGGACAAAGTCAAGAAATCCCCCGACCACCGCGAACAGTTCGGCGGCGTGATAGGCGGCCCGCTATATATCCCCGGCATTTACCGGCACAAGGACAAGACCTTCTTCTTCTTCAACTATGAAGGCCTGCGTCTGAATGGAGCTGGCGTTGACCACGAAAACGTACCGACCACCCCCATGGAATCGGGCGATTTCTCTTCCTTCCTCGGCACTACGGTTGTCGGCACAGACGCGCTGGGCAGGCCGATTTATGCGGGCGCCATCTACAACCCCTACACCACCCGCCAGGTTACCGCTACCAGTGGCCCGAATCTTGGAAAGACCGTCACCATCCGCGACGCGTATGCGGGAAATATGATCCCCTCCTCCGGTGTAGGCGCAATCGATTCTCTGGCCAAGGCCTTTGCCAGCGGGAACTACTGGCCTGGTGCGGTGAATCCAGGCGGCAGCACTAACTTCAACGCCTCAGGGGCAGCTCCAACCACCTCGAACGAATACGGCATTCGTATCGACCACAATTTCAATGACGCAACGCGGGTTTATGGGCGGTGGTCGCGGAAGTTCGAATCCAAGACAGAGACACCGACCTTTTACGGAGCCAGCGACGTAGGCGGGCCGGGCCAGTCAAATCCCAACAACCGCTATAGCGCGGCCTTGGGCGCCTCTCGCATCGTTACGCCCACCTTTATCGTGTCAGTTAACGCAGAGTTCAACCGCTGGATCGAGGGCAACGACGTCCAGGGCTACGGCTTCAAGTCCTCCACACTCGGCTTGCCGGGGATCATCGACACCTATTCTCCGCAATTTCCGCAAGTCAACATTGCCGGCTATGCTCCCTTGGGAGCGCGCGGCGGGGCCGGCGAAGACGATACCTCCAACAACACCGGTACCCTTTCGATCGATGTCAGCAAGATTTTCAAGGCGCACTCGCTCTCGTTTGGATTCATGGACGTCCTTATCCAAACCAACGGCGGCAGACTTTTGCCAACGGCATTCAACTTCAACGGCAACATGACCGCCGGCCCCGACCCGACGAATCCTACCGGTGGCACCGGCAATGCTTTTGCTTCGTTTATGGCCGGCGCGGGCGTCTCTGGTTCCACGGGCTTCGCGGCATTCCCGGCGTCAACCAAGTACCAGCGCGGCCTATACATTCAGGACGACTGGAAGGTGAACAACAAGCTGACCGTGAACCTGGGTCTGCGGTATGAGACACAGAATCCGCTGACGGAGCGGCACAACGAACAAGCGTACTTCGACTACAACGTGCTCAATCCGATCAGCGTTGAAGTCGGGCACCCGTACTACGGCGCAATCGTCTACAACAATTCAGGCAATCGCAGCCAATATGTGCCGAATTGGCTCGATTTCGCTCCCCGCGTGGGCTTTGCTTACTCGGCCTCGCCCAAGCTGGTGGTTCGCGGCGGCTTCGGCATCTTCTATTCCACCAACCTCTTCGGCAACAACTCCAATCCTGGATACTCCCAATCGACAGGGTGGTCTGCCTCGCTCGATGGGCTTACTCCCAACCAGTCGTTGGCCAGGGCATTCTCGACCGGAGTTCTTGCTCCGACGGGCAACGCTCTGCAAGGTCTCACCAATGTTGGCCAGGCGGGCGGCGGCATCGACCCCAATCGGCCCGATCCTGAGACCAAGCAGTTCATGTTCGGCGCACAGTACGCATTCAACTCCGACAATCTTTTGGATGTCAGCTACATCGGCAATCGTGGGACGAAGCAAGTCCTCGGCTCCGAGACATTCGGAAACGGCATGAACTATGGCGAATTGAGCCCCTCGTACCTCTCTATGGGCAGCGCGCTGAACAATATGGTGGCAAATCCATTTGCCAACGCGATCAAGAGCAGCAGTTGCGGTCTGAACAATGCAACCGTCCCTGCTGCTCAACTTCTCCTGCCTTATCCGGAGTTCTGCGGCGCAGCAACCGCCCAGGCCCAGCCGGTTGGCTTCTCCAACTACAACGCATTGCAGGCCAGTTTCACCCACCGCATGTCGCATGACCTGACTTTCACAGCCTCCTATACATACTCGAAATTCCTAGACGACGTAGGCGGCGCTGGAGAATGGGCATCAACCTCCAATGACTTCACATCCGGCGGCACGATCCGCAACTACTATGACCTGGCAGCCGACAAGTCGGTTGACTCGACGGACATTCCTCAAGGTCTGGTGATGAACTATGTCTACGGACTTCCGGTCGGCAAGGGCAAGAAGTTTGGATCGAACATGAACGCAGTTGAAAATGCTGTTGCGGGTGGCTGGCAGATCTCCGGACTTACCAGCGTCAAGGCGGGATTTCCTCTGTCGGTCGCCAATGGCGGCGCAAACCCCGCGAGCCTCTGGGGCGGAAACCAACATGCCACCATGGCGACTGGCGCCAACATGAAGAGCGGCACTTGCGGCAATGGCCAAGCTGTTGGACAAGGGCTCTGCTGGTTCAATCCGGCGGCCTTTACCGCAACGCCGTCTTATCAATTCGGCAATGCACCCCGCTACTTCTCTAACCTGCGCGCTCCCGGCTACGTCGATACCGATCTGGCCATCCAGAAATGGTTCGTTGTCAAGGAACTGTATCGCATCCAATTCCGCGCGGAAATGTTCAACGCTTTCAACCATGCCAACTTCACCGCTCCCGACATTGGATTTGGGGATAGCAACTTCGGACAGATCGGAAACACCGAAGGCGCGCGCCAAGTACAATTGGGCCTGAAGATTTACAGGTAGGAAATCGCGTGTGTTTTACCAACAAGACCGGCATCATTGCTCTCGTCGCCATGCTCTCGAGCATGGCGATGTGGGCAATCCAAGCCGGCACAACTGACATCCTGACGCCGCTCCTGGTCGAAGCTCAACAAGCTCAGGCCAGGAGCGATTTTTTTGCGGCCGCCAACTGCTATCGGCGAGCTGTCAAGGTAAGTCCCGGCACCGCTGAACTGTGGGCCGACCTTGGCTTGATGGAGCATCAGTTAGGGAAGCATTCCGAGGCGGTCAGAGATTTTAGCCAAGCGGCGCGCCTCAATCCTTCCTTGTTGGTTCCTCAACTGTTTCTTGGCATTGAGAATCTTGAAATGAAGCATCCAGAGGCCGCGATTCCGTTTCTCCAGAGGGCGGAGAAACTCAATCCATCGGACCTCGAAGCCGCGCTGACATTGGGCCGCGCATTTGCCGCCCTGGGCAGAGGCGACCGCGCCAGCGACGAGTATTCGAAGGTAGTAGATCTTATGCCGAACAACGGGGATGCATGGTTTGAACTTGGCACATCCTATTTGCAGCAAGTGGACGCGGATGCCCGCACAATGACAGGGACTTACAAAGACTCTGGATATGTCAAGATGAGAGCGGGCGAATCCTTTGCCGAGCAGGGAAAGCTTGTCCAGGCTTTAAGCGCCTACAAGTCAGCACTTTCTTCCGCTTCTGCGCCTCCATCTTGCGCCCACGCCGGCTATGGCCTGGTGCTGCTCCGGCAAAAGAGAATTCCAGAGGCCGAGGCCGAGTTCGATCTTGAGTTGCATTCACAGTCAGGCTGCCCACTGACACGGATCGGCATCGCCGCGCTGCAATCGGCAAAGAGCGACACTGAAGGAACTCTGCGGGATCTGGTAAACATCTGGCAAGCTGATCCTGGATTTCTTCGGGAGAATCTTCCTCTGCTGCGCGAAGAACTCGTGGATGAACAGCGGGAGAAGCTCCTGAGCCTGGTGAAAAGCCGGCAGCCTGGCGAAGAGATTCAGGCCGGTCTAGAAGCCGCAATGGAATCTCAGTTGCAACAGGATGAGCCTTCATTACCAGCGCTCTCAGAGGAGAGAAGCAAGAACCCCGAGTCAGTGCATGAGCCAATGCCGGCAACGTTGAAGGACTCTGAGAGATTCTACTTCTCTGGCCAATACGGCAAATGCAGTGAAAGCCTGAAGGGGCGGTTGAACGGATTGCCCTCGAATGCCCTAGGCCTCTTGGCCTCATGCGCCTTCTATGCGGGCGACTACAAGACAGCTTCGCTGGCCGCGCGAAGGCTCGCCGCGAATCCCGCGACGCGGCCGGTTGGACTCTACTGGGAAAGCAAGGCGGATCAAAAGCTGGCTGTTGCGGCACTGGCCCGCGCGGGTGAAATCGATGGAGACTCGCCGCGGATGCATATCCTCCTGGGCGATGTGTATAGGCAGAAGCGAAAGTGGGAAGCCTCTGAGAAGGAATACCAGAGGGCGCTCAACCTGGAGCCTAAGAGTCAAAGCGCGCGCCTGGGCCTGGCAATCTCTCTCTTTGCCGATGGAAAGAGCGAGGGGGCGTACGCGGAAGATAAGACCCTGTTGGAAAGCAATCCTGAAGATCCTGAGGCCAATATGCTTGCTGGTGAGATCCTGGTGCAGCGCAATCTCTATGCAGAAGCGGAACCCTACCTGAACAAAAGTCGCGGCGCCAAACCGGAATTCATACCTCGTCTCCACGCGCTATTGGGAGAAGTCTACTCCGCAACGGACCGCACGTCTGCGGCGCTGGTTGAATTCAAGTTGGGCCTGGTGGACGATGTCGACGGCAGCATTCACTATCGGATCGCGCGTCTCTATCAGAGGATGGGCGACAAAACCGCGGCGGACGAGGCCTTTCGGGTTTCGAAACAACTGCGAAAGCAGTGGGATGACCGGGCGAGCATCGCTGTTCAGCAGTCCGGCACAGATACAAGCGAAAGGTAGAGTAACGCAAAGGGACTGCACCTGGCGCCGGTATTACGCAGAGCAGTGCGCGGATTTCCGCCCCGATCCGAGCGAAGTATTTATTGCACATTATCGTTCAACGCGAACACAAACACACACATATGATCATAAAAAGGTGAACATAGTTGACAATTGTGAGTTCTATCGTGTACGCTTTCTTTGCGTTCAGAAAAATGGACTATTAGGCGCCGGCCAGGGCCGGAGTGAGATCGGTTCGCAAGTTAACGGTACTAGAGCCTTGTGCAGTGCGCGATCAATGGTTTCAGCTGAGACTTGGCCCTCAAGGCGCCTTACTAATACTTGAACCTGGGCAGCGCTTCGCTAAGATTGATGCTTTTATTCTGGAGAGAAATGGAAAAGACCCTTTACACCAAGCTTGCAGCCCTGAAGAGAGACCCTGCTTCACGCGATTTCATTCTGGCGGACGCGAAAGACGCCGACATGGCATTCGGTATCTCAGCGCCTGGAATAGCGCTCGATGGAAGGGTGCGATCTCTGACTGAATATAGGGATCAGATACGGGAAATCGTCTCCCAGGGTTTGGTCGATATTGCGCTGATGTCTGCCAGCACATCGGAGATATTGACGATTCGGGAGCGCATTTTTGATCCCTCCGCAGTGACACCAGCCGTGCGTGCAAACGACACAACAGATGTACATATTATTCGCGGAGGGCAATATGCGACAGCTCCCTCGCGTCCTTTTGCCACGGCCACGCTGGATCACATACAGGCAGGCAAGAGTCCGAGTTCGGATGCCGACCGCCGGCTGGGTGCAAATCTCGGGCTGTATTCAGTCACTTTCAACAACGATTTGGAGAGCGATCTTAAGGTCCTTGAAGCTTATAAGGCATTCCGTCTGGAGGCGGAAGAGAAGCACTTCCATCATTTTCTGGAGGTGTTTCATCCCAATGTACCGGCAAACGTGCATGGAATTGCACCGGAGGACGTCCCATTCTTCGTCAATGATCATATCGTGAGGCTTCTGGCCGGTGTGCCATCGCCCTCAAGGCCGCTCTTCCTGAAGATTCCTTATGCCGGTCCGAGGGCCTTGGAAGAACTGTGCGCCTACGATCCTTCTCTCGTGGTGGGAGTACTGGGCGGATCGGCAGGCACAACGCACGATGCTTTTTCTCTTATTTACGATGCAAAACGATATGGAGCGCGGGTGGCGCTGTTTGGAAGAAAAATCAACGCCGCGGAACACCAGTTATCCTTTGTTCAGCATTTGCGTCTCGTGGCAGATGATCAGATCGTCCCCGCGGAAGCTGTCAAATCGTATCACGCTGCGCTCAAGGTAATGGGAATTCCTCCACGCCGTAGTCTTGATCAGGACCTGGATCTGACTTCCACAGGTGCGAACTATAGTGGCTGATTCCCGAGTGTTGAGGCGATCCATCGATGGAGAGCATGGATGAACAAACAATACGATGTGCTCGGAGCTGGAATTGCGGCAGTGGACGATCTATGTTACGTCTCGGCCTTCCCGCAGGTAGACTGCAAGATACCCGTTCACAGCACCATTCGCCAAGGGGGCGGTCCAGCCTGCACTGCAATTGCC
Source organism: uncultured Acidobacteriaceae bacterium (assembly GCA_963839155.1). Taxonomy (GTDB): domain Bacteria; phylum Acidobacteriota; class Terriglobia; order Terriglobales; family Acidobacteriaceae; genus Telmatobacter. The sequence goes on along the minus strand of CAWITY010000008.1, from coordinate 218,859 downwards.
GCGGTCGGGTCGCTTGGTGGGCGTTCCGCTTATGTCGCGCGCTTTGGAGACAACGATCTTTCGCGCTTTATCGAATCCGCGCTTGAGAGCCACGGCGTTGACATTTCGCATATCGTGGAAGATCCAAAAGGTGGGCCGTACCACAGCTTCATCGTTGTGGACAACTCGGGGCATCGCAATGTCTTTTACAACCCGGCGCTCTATCGAGTCGTAGGCGCAAGCGATTTGCCGGACGCACTGATTCAGTCCGCGACTTTGATTCTCCTGGACCATATCACTGAGCCCTCTCTGGTTGCGGTGGCATTGAAAGCTCGCAAGCTGGGCGTACCGATATTAGGCGATATCGAAGGGCAAACCGAGTCGTCGAAGAGTCTAGCGGAGTTGTCAGATTATCTCGTTGTTCCCAAGGCGTTCGCGGCCTGGGCCAGCAACGTCCAAGACCCGAGGGGATCATGCGGGTTTCTGGCGCGGACACAGCGCTTGGCAACGGTCGTGACGGCGGGCGCGGAAGGCTGCTATTTCTGCACGGAGAGGGACCCGGTCGTACGGCATCTTCCTGCATTCAAGGTGCACGCGTTCGATACCAATGGATGTGGAGATACCTTTCATGGAGCTCTCTCTCTGGCAGTTGCGCGTGGAGTGGGCGTGGAGGAAGCCATCACCTTTGCTTCGGCTGCTGCCGCTCTAAAGGCAGTTGCGGGCGGAGGAGAGCGCCGAGGATGGAACGCACTTCCAACATTTGAAGAAGTGATTCAGTTTCTCCAATCTACAATTGAGGAGCGATGGAGATCGCCCTTATTGGGAAGACTCGAGCTAATCTCCAACCCGAAATAATCATCACGATTTCGAGAGCGGTTTTAACCAGGTAGTCGAAGTTTCAAGGAATGTTGCTCTTCGGTGGTTCGGTGCGCTGTTGGATGGATCGAGCGCGGCCCGAGCGCTCCCGTTTCCTAGGCAGCTACGCGGCGATGTTCAGACGCCGGAGTCTAGGCGACCCTCGTCGAGTTTGTCATTGAGGTCGGGCACGCCGTCAGCCGCCTCGGGCTTCTGGCCAGAGAACGATCCCGCTGCCATGGGTTGGAATAATCACTGTGCGACACGTCGCCGCATCCAGTGTGCCAAGAGAAGTTGCGGGACAAGGCGTGTTCCTATCGATTCTATTTTTCCATGATCGGTTGCGACTCCTTTCACGCCTCTAAATAAACGGTTGAGCGATTGTCCCGTGCTACGAAGCCACGCGCGCGCCGTCAAAACGAAGACTGGTCAGGGTTGAGAATAGAAGGCGATCATCACGGCGCCCCTCAATTGGATCGCATTTCGCATTGGCCTCCAGGACTGAAATATTTTGCACCGATGAACCATAGTAAACGTTTGCCCCATTCATGAACCAACTCCACAGTCTGTGACGAGAGAGATGCGACAGTTGGCGGAGCCTCCAAGGGAGGAGGTAATCAGACTTGGCCGGACGATTTGTGCCTGGTACTGCATCTGAGGCAACAATTGGCCAACCCAAACTGCCCTGGGCAAATTCGAGCAATATTATTTAACTATATTTATTATAAGTGATTTACAGAAATATTCTCCCCATTGCAAGGCTCACTTTTAGTCAATTCTGGCCAGCAGGCCGCTTGCGGCAGGGGGAGGGAATCTCTTTAATTCCAGCAGTCAAGAGGGTTCAACGTGGTTCGAATACAGTTCAAAAAGATGCACAAAACATCTTGACAGATCACCATCGAAAGGAGTAAACCGTTATGCATACTCGGATTCCAACTAGAAACGATTCCAAATGGGACCTCAAGGCTCTGAAATGAACACAAACGAGCAAGTGAGGCACTCGCATTGCGACTGCCCAACTTGCATTTGCCGACAACCTCGCACATCCCAGGAGAGGATTTATTCAATGAATTCCCAAATGATCCGCCCAGTGACCGACAGGTCGTCAGTTCCGTGGAAGAAATATGCAATTGCCTTCGTGCTAATCCTTCTCAGCGCCGTAGCAAGCTACGGCCAGAACTCAACCGGCCAAATCATCGGCCGCGTAACGGATTCCACAGGCGCGGTGGTAGCGGGCGCGAAGATTACCATCACCAACACCGCAACTGGAGTGGCGCGTGAGGACGTATCCAGGGCCAGTGGCGATTTCTCGGTGTCCCAACTCGCGCCGGGCCCCTACAAAGTCAAGGTGGAAGCACCCGGTTTCTCATCCCAGGTGGTGGACATTGCCGCGCTCCAAGTGAATCAGACCATCAAGCAGGACGTCAGCCTCAAGGTTGGCAACGCTGCTGACATAACAATCGAAGTCTCCGCATCCGAGGAAGTGATGCAGACCTCGACCGCCGATGTGGGCACGGTAATCAACGGCGAGGAAGTACATGACGTTCCTCTCAACGGCCGCAACTTCACCCAATTGATGACCCTGGCGCCAGGCTCGACCCCAATTTCCACTGGCCAGTCGGCATCCATCGGTTTTGGCCCGATCTCCTCGATTGGCATTCCGGGTAGCAGCATGGCACAACCGTCATTACAAGGGCAGTGGACCCGCATGGATTTCTACACCCTGGACGGCGCCATCAATGTGGCATCCATCAGCAACAGTTATGTCGTGCTGCCGACCATCGACAGCATTCAGGAATTCAAGGTGCAGACCCACAGCGACAACTCCGAGTTTGGGAGCGTATTGGGTGGTGTGGTCAATGTGGTCACCAAGGGCGGTACCAACGACCTCCACGGCACCACGTGGGAGTACGTTCGCAACAACGATTTCGACGCCAAGAATATGTTCACCGGGATCAACAACCTTCATCAGAACGAATTTGGCGCAACCGTCGGTGGCCCGGTCTACATTCCGAAGCTGTACCACGGCAAGAATCGCTCATTCTTCTACTTCGGCTACGAAGGCTGGCGGTACGCATCGGCAAATGGTGACAGCTATCTGACAGTGCCAACTAGTGATGAATTGTCGGGCAATTTCGCAAATTCCGTGATTACACATACAGACCCAGTATCGGGTAACCTTGTTCCCAATGCTATATATGACCCCACGACAGCCGTGAGGACGCAGTTCACGGGGAATGCGATTCCAAAGGCCCGGATCGATGCGACCACGCAAAAATTCGTGCAGACCTATTTTGATCGGCCTACTCCTGGCTTGGTAGTCCCTGGATATCCTCAGGACAACGACTTGGTGAAAGGCGTCTTGCATAACAACAACAATTCCTACAACGTCCGGATCGACGAGCGCTTGGGCTCCAAGGACAACCTGTTTTTCCGCTACACGCGCATGAACTATTCGCAGAACTCGCCCGACAGCAATACGTTGACCAGTCAGGCTGTCGAGCATCCGGTTAACTATGCGGCAGGCTGGACGCACCTTTTCTCGCCCAGCCTGCTTGCCGATTTCAGCTTTGGCTATTCGAAGCTGGACTATGCGCAGATCGATCTTCCGGACGCCAATGTCCCATCTATCCAGACGGCTGGATTCACCTCTTTGCTCGATCCTGGGTATCCTTCCTTCAGTCTTGCAGGATACAGCGGCATGGGCGGCTCGGATGCTCCCGGCTACCTCGACCGGTATAACAAGAACTTCAGCGCATCGGGAAATCTGAGCTACACGCGCGGGCGGCATTCCCTTCGCGGCGGATTCCAGTTCCTGATGCTAGGCTACGCCAACGGCGTGGGAGTTCCTGCTTCTGCGGGCGGCGGCGGCAATACAGTGTACTCATTCGCTTTTAACCAGACCAGCGACGGGTCAAACAATTCAACCAGTGGGAACGGCCTTGCGTCAGCCCTGTTGTCCTATCCTTCCCAGGTGGACACCACAGTGCAGCATTTCAATCTGAAGTACCAGGTATACTCCGGCTATATTCAAGACAGCTGGAAACCAACCCCCAAGCTGACCGTGAACATGGGCTTAAGATTAGATACCTTTGGCTCGCCGTACCTGACGGATGGCGGTTTGCAATCCGAGATCGACCCGAATACAGGCTACTGGGATATCGGAACGCTGGCGACACTTCCGCAATGCTATCCCGCGGCATCGCCTTGCATCCCGACCGGGGCCAACTACTTGGCTCAAACCGGGACTGCGGGCCTTGGAGTTTCAGCGGCCAACCACATTGCCCAAGTCGCTGAGAGTGCTATCATGCCTCAATCGACGAACAACTTCGGGCCGCGCCTTGGTGTAGCCTATGCGGTGAGCCCCAAACTGGCGGTTCGCGCCGGCTTCGGCATGGTCTACGACACAGTCAGCGGCGTTCTTCAGACCGTCCAGTCGCTGGTTGGCGGATGGCCAAGCAACAGTGACGCCCATACCGTATTGAACGCGACCCCAGTGCCTACAACCACGCTTGAGATGGCGACACAGAGCACTGGCATCGCCGTTCCTGGACCCACGCCTTTCGCCTCGGCCGGCTGGATGTACGACCCCAAGCAAAAGGCTCCCTATTCTGAACAATGGAACCTTGAATTGCAGCAACAGATCACACAGACTACTTCCGCGACCATCTCCTATGTCGGCAGCGCGGACCATCGCCTTCCCGTAAGCGGCATGTGGAATGTGGGAACTCCTGGCAGCCTGGGCGCAAACAGGCCCTTCCCGTGGTACACAACAACGTACATGCAACTGGGCGAGGGCTGGTCGAACTTCAACGCTCTTGAAGCAAAGGCGCAGGGACGCTTCTTCCATAGCCTCGACCTGCTGGGCTCCTTCACCTACTCAAAATCATTGGACGTTGCCAGCGGATTCTTTGGTGTTGAGAACGGAAGCGGCAACGGGCTTGGCGCCCAGTATTTCCCCGATCTGAAGGGCGAATATGGCCCGTCGGGATTCAACCTCAAGTTCTACACCACCATTACTGCCCTGTACCAACTTCCTTTCGGCAAGGGGCAGCCGTTCGTCAATCATGGGCTGGCTGGGTACCTTCTGGGAAACATTCAGTTGAATACGACGACCTCCACCCGCTCAGGCCTTCCGTTCAGCATCCAGGCTAGTGGCGACATCGCGCAAGAGTGTCCCAATGCGCAATGCGCCTTTGGCGTGACGTCAGAACGTGCGAATATAATCGGAAATCCGAAGGGACCCAAGACGAAGAGCGAGTGGTTCAATACCGCTGCGTTCACTACACCCGCACTCGGTACGCTGGGAACCTCCAGCCGCGATTTGCTGACCTCTCAGGGGGTCATTTCATCGGATTGCTCGTTGTTCAAGGCATTCCCAATCACTGAAAAAACAAAAATGCAGTTCCGCGCCGAAGGATTCAACGTCTTCAATCATGTCGGGCTCAATGTTCCGGACACGAATGTCAACGATGCTTCGTTTGGCGCCATCAACAAGCAGGCAACTTCATCGCGGGAACTTCAGTTCGGTTTGCGCCTGGAATACTAGGACCGGGTTACGCGGAATGTAGCTCTCAGGTAAGAAAGTTGTGAGCCGGCCCAGGCGTGCTAAGGCTCTTCGCGGTTGGCCACGGGCAAAGGGTTGGCAGATCCTGCTGCTCTGGGGGCCAAGGTGCAGGAGCAGGTTGAATTGGGCCTCAGCCTGCTCCTGCACCTGATCCATGTGGCTGAACACTGGCTAGCGAATTGTGAAGCCGGCCAGCTTTGGCAAGATTTCTAACGATGTTTCCAACCCGAGTTAGATGAAGATTGGATTGCGGATCGATTACTAGGAACCGGCCTCATCGCAGTCCTAAAACCGGCTTCTGAATCGTTAGGGCCGAGCCGAAGTTGGTATTTGTTTGCCCCGGCCCCAGTGTCTTCAGAATCCTCGCCACGAGCACGCTCTCCAAAGCGTGCTCGCTTTTTTAGCGTGCCTGGTTTAGTGTGCATGGTTTCCGCTATGGGAATGCGGTTGCCCGTTGCGCTAGCGCCGGAGAAGGCAGTTGGCAATGCATGGGCAGGGGAATTTTTCCAAGGGAACGGCTTTGTTGCAAAGGGTCGTCAAGTTGTAGCCAGACAATGCAAAGGGACTTGTGCTGCGCCCTCAAGCCGGTCTTTGAGCCCTGCAAACTGGGGCCAGTAGGCATCGAGGCCGATACCGCACAGGCCTGCGCGCAAAGGGTGTTCTGTTTTCATGGTGTTTCTCTTTCCAAGCGAACGGGAAGCAAGATTCGTTTTGTGTTAAATGTAGTCTCGGAAAAGTTCTTCTGATGGTGCGGCGATTACGCCCCGGCCTACGAGCATGCCGTCGTCCGCGGCGATTTTTGACCCGGCTGCCACCGCAGCCTGCACGCTGGAAACATCGCCTGCCATGAGCACAAAGCCTTTGCCGCCGAGGGCCATGGCCAGGTGCACTCGGAGCAGCGTCACATTGGCGGATTTGACGGCCGCATCGGCCACTTCGACGATGCTGGCCGCGGAGAAGGTCTCGATAACTCCGATGGAACGCAGTTGCTTGGGATCGATTTCGACGGAGTTGGAAATCGCTTCCAAAACGGAGGGATGGACGCGCGCGATCTGGCGCTTCTCAATGAGTGAGGGTCCTGCAAAAGCCGCGCCGGCCTGTACCGCAGCCTCGACGGAGGTGACGTCGCCGGAGACCACGATGAGGAATTTTCCCGAGCAGATGCTGCGAGCCAAGAGCAACTTGACCGCGCCAGCCTTGAGCATCGTATCCTCGACCCCGAATCCCGTGGCCACGCTGGAAACCTCGATAAGTCCGATGGACATGATTTGAGACACGGTATTGGCTCCTTGTTCTAATCTCGTATTAGGCTTCGATGATTACGGCATCGCCGGTCACGGTGACCAGGCCTTCGATGCTGGCGTGTACTCTGGCTCCGAGTTTGCCCTGCGGCGGCGCGGCGAGCAGATCGCCCACGCGTACCCGGTCGCCGCACTTGACTACTGGGACCGCAGGCACGCCGGCGTGCTGCTTCAACGGGAGCTTGACCTTGCGCGGTGAAAACACATGTTGGTCAAGCGGGCCCACATTATTGAACTGGCCCAGGCCCAGCCGTGCGATGAGCCTGCGCATGGGCACGCGTCGGAATTCGGCCAGGGGATGAGGCGTGATGGTTGCAGGGTCGCCCTTGAAAGTGAGGTCGCGCTCGCGCGCCAGCGGTTTCGCCTGCACGCAAACATTCTTTGGATCGAGATCTTCAGGGCATGCGTAGAGCGAACAGAGATTGCATTCGCAACAATAGAGAGTGGCCACCATGGCGTCGGCGCCGAGGGCAAAGCCCAGCGACTGCATGGCGCGATGCGGCTGGATGGGATGGCCAAGCAGAAAGCGCGGGCAGAACTCGGTGCAGAAGCGGCACTGGTCGCAGGCCGAGCGTCCGATGCGGTTCACTTGGATCATCGGTGCATTGTGGCGCTCGATGAGCTTGTGCGAGGCCGGCAGCACGACGATGCCGCCGGTGGTTTTAGTCACCGGAACGTCGAGGCTGGCGGCTGGGCGGGCCATCATCACGCCGCCCAGCAGCACGCCGATGTCGCTTTCCGTAGCTCCGCCGGCAGCTTCGATCACTTCGCCGATGGAGATTCCGACGGGAACCCGGAGCGTGACCGGATTGGCCACCGCGCCGGCCACGGTGAGGTACTTGTGGGTGACCGGGCGGTCCAGGCCGATATTCATCAGGGTTTCAACGTTGGCGACGGCGGCGTCGGCATCCTTGGGCAGCCCGCCGGGCGGAATTACGCGGCCGGTGACCAGATGAACCAGGATAAATTCATCTCCGGCCGGGTAGACGTCGGGCAAGGGTACGACCCGCACTGCGGCGGGCGCCACGTGCTCCAGGGCCTCAATAATCTCGTGATATTTTTCCTTGATGCCGATGGCGGCTTCTTTCGCGCCGGTCAGCGCCATGGCTTTCTTCAATCCGCGCAGGAAGGGCTCGGAGTGGTGCAGCAGCAACTCCTTGTCTTTATGCAGCAGGGGTTCGCACTCGGCGGCGTTCACGATGACCAGTGAAACTTGGGATCTGAATTTGACGGCGGTGGGGAAGCCACCGCCGCCCGCGCCCACGATGCCGAGTTCCTCAAGACGATCGGTCATTTCGGTTCAGCCTCAAAATTCTTCAAACCTGCGATTGACTCTGCCGGAATTGTACTGTATTGTCTAAAACAGTTCAAGACAATCCATTTTCGTTCATATATGAAATGCCTGATTCCAAATATCGGTAGTACTTCGTTCAAGTACCGCGTCCTGGATATGCCGTCGGAGTGCGTGTTGGCGGAAGGGCGGGTTGAAAGAATCGGCCAGCCGGGCGGCGAGTGTTCTGACTATCCGTCGGCGATTCGCAAGTGTATCGCGGCGATCTCCGGCGCGGGAAAAGCCCTGGCCAGTCTGTCTGAAGTTGGAGCTGTCGGGTTCAAGGTGGTTCATGCGGGGCCGCTCAATGCGCCGCAATTGATTGGCGACGAATTTCTCCAGGCGATGGAGGAGTTCTCGTTCTTTGCTCCGGCTCACAATCCCCCGTACATTGCGGCCATCAAGGCGTTTCGCCAGGAATTGCCCGGCGTGCCGCTTGTGGCGGTGATTGAAACCGGACCCTACCGCTTTATGAGCGAAGCTGCCACGACCTATGCGGCGCCCTATGAGTGGCGGGAGCAGTACGGGATTCGCCGGTATGGGTTCCACGGGGCCAGCCATCGCGCAGCCAATGAGTTTACTCAAGCTTTGCTGGGGCGCAAGGATTTGCGTCATATCTCTTGCCATCTGGGGGGCAGTTCGAGCGTGGCCAGCTTTTGCAAAGGCATAGCCGTCGATACCAGCTTTGGAACGTCGCCGCAATCGGGCTTGCCGCAGAACAACCGCGTGGGCGACATGGATGCCTTCGCCGTGCTGCACATGATGAAGAAGCTGAACGTGGGGCCGGACGAGATGGCGCGGCTGCTGGGTAGCCAGTCGGGATTGGCGGGCATCAGCGGCACGAGCGGCGACATGCGCGATCTGGACCAGGCCGCTGCCGCTGGCGACAAACGCTCGCGGCTGGCGCTGGATGTTTTTGTTCGCGCGATCCGCCATTATGTTGGCGCGTTTCAATTGGAGATGGGCGGCGTGGACGCGATCACGTTTTCCGGCGGCATCGGCGAAAACAGCGCGGAGACGCGCGCCGGTGTGTTGAAGGGGCTGACCGCATTCGGCATCGAACTGGATGAGAACAAAAATCGTTCGACAAAGGGGCTGGGAGAAATCTCGACAGAAAACTCCGCGGTCAAGATTTTGATCGTCCCGGCAAACGAAGAGATTGTTGTAGCTCGCGAAACAGTGAAGGTTGTCGGGGAAGCACGCGCAGCCAATGAATCGGCTGCGGCTTTGGGGAACGTCTGAATAGGTCGCCGTTTTGAAAGGGCACGACATTAGTCGTGCCGTAAACGCCGTGAAAAACGCGCGGGCTTTAGCCCCTGAGGGAAGGTCAACGAACAAGCATTTGTTCGCAGATTCAAACAGCAACACAACGCAGACCGGGAATTCAAATGGCAAGTGGAGCCAATACATTGACGGGTAAAGTTGGAGCAATCGACCGCTCGATGGTGGAGCAGATTGTTCGTCAGGTTGCCTTGGAGTTTCTAGGCAAATCGAAGGGGCAGCCTGCGCCGGTGTTGACCGTGCAGACCTCCTCGCGGCACATGCATATTTGCCGCGAAGACATGGACGTGCTCTTCGGACCGGGCTCGGAGCTGACCTTCGATCGCCCGCTTTTTCAGGAAGGCAACTTCGCGGCCAAGGAGACGGTGACCATCGTGGGGCCGCGCAGCCGGCTGATTTCGAATCTGCGCATTCTTGGGCCCATGCGCAAGCAGTCGCAGGTCGAGCTGGCATTTACCGACGCCATCATGCTGGGATTCTCCGACATTCCCATTCGTCTCTCGGGCGACATCGCGGGCACGCCGGGCGCGGTGATCATCGGGCCCAAGGGCGTGGTGGAATTGAAGGAAGGCGTGATTCGCGCGGCGATTCACGTACATATGAATCCGGCGGAGGCGGCACAATTCGGCGTGGCCAAGGGCGACCGGATGAAGCTGCGCATCGGCGGGGCGGCCGGTGTGACATTTGACAACGTGCATGTTCGCATCGACCCCACATCCAGGCTCAACGTGCACATGGATACCGACGAGGCGAACGCCTGCGGCCTGCATCTGACCAAGGAAATTGAACTAACCAAGTAACTGGTAGCCCCACAAAGAAGAAGAGAGGAAGCGATGAAGCAAGCGCTTGGAATGATCGAGACAAAGGGCCTGGTGGCGCTGTTTGAGGCAACCGACGCCATGCTCAAGTCCGCAAACGTGTCGTTCGCCGGCTGGCAGTCCGTTGGTTCCGGACTGGTAACCGCCTTTGTTGAAGGAGACGTGGCCGCAGTGAAAGCCGCCACGGATGCGGGCGCGGAAGCCGCAGCCAGAATCGGCGAGGTGGTCAGCGTTCAGGTGATCAGCCGCCCCCACGACGAACTGCCGTCCTTTGTTCAACAGGACAAGAAGCCGGCCGCGAAAAAGGCCTGAGCCCAGCAGGAAGAGGAAATCGGATGAGTCAAGCAATCGGATTGATTGAAACCAAGGGCCTCGTCGGATTGGTCGAGGCATGTGACGCGATGGTGAAAGCCGCAAGCGTGGAGTTGGTGAAGACGGTGCAGATCGGCGGCGGCTACGTGACGGCGATTGTGCGCGGCGATGTGGGCAGCGTGCGCGCGGCAGTGGATGCCGGCGCGGCGTCGGCCAAGGCCGTTGGCGAACTTGTGTCGTCGCACGTGATTGCGCGTCCCCACGATGCGCTCGTCGAAAGCCTTTTGAAGTAGCAAAGGATCGGGAGAATTTATATGGCCAATGAAGCGATTGGAATGATCGAGACGAAGGGCCTGGTCGCACTCGTCCAGGCTACAGACGCAATGCTGAAGGCTGCCAGCGTGGAGTTCGTGGGCTGGAACAAGATCGGCAGCGGTTTGTGCTCGGTGTTTGTGCAGGGCGACGTGGGCTCGGTGCGCGCCGCTGTCGACGCGGGCGCAGCCGCCGCCCGCACGGTGGGCGAAGTGCAGAGCGTGCATGTGATTGCGCGTCCGCACAGCACCATCGGAACCGTACTGCCGAAATAACCGCAGGCGGCAGACTTGGCTCTGCCGCGATGCACGAGGTGAGCCGGCATGTTCATAGCGAAAGTCATCGGCAATGTTGTCTCTACCCAGAAGAACGAAAAGTTCCTGGGCATGAAGCTGCTGCTGATTCAGCCGTACATCAGCAGAGACGGCAAGCTGCAAATATCGGGCAGCTCCGTGGTAGCGGTGGACAGTGTGGGAGCCGGGGTGGGCGAGTGCGTGCTGTTCACCCAGGGCAGTTCGGCCCGTCTCACGCAAGCAACCAAAGACGCGCCTGTTGACGCCGTCATTGTCGGCATCGTCGATGCGGTCGAGGTCGAAGGCAAAGTATTGGAGAAGCCATAAATGCAGATTCAGGAGCAGGTGATTGCGGAGATAGCCAGGGAAGTTGTTGCGCGGCTTCGCGTCCAGATGCAGCAATCGGGCGGCTCCGCCGTGAACGTTGCCGCGCCGCGGGATGGAGTTTTCTCCACCGTGGACGAAGCCGCCAACGCGGCCTTCGAGGCACAGAAGAAAGTCGCGGCCATGAGCCTGGAAGATCGCGGGCGCATGATCGACATCATCATCCGCATCTGCAACGACCGCCGCGAAGAGCTGGGGCGCATGGAGATGGAGGAGACCAAAGTGGGCCGCCTCGATCACAAGATTCTCAAGCTGACGAATATGCGTTTTGTGCAAGGCATTGAAGCGATGCGCTCGGATGCGCGCAGCAATCCAACCGGCCTGTGCATCATCGAGCGCGCGCCCTGGGGGGTGATCGGCATGATGCTTCCGGTAACGCACTCGGTGCCCACCATGGCTTCCAATGCGATCAACATTCTGGCGGCGGGCAACACGGCGGTCTTCGGGCCGCATCCCTCGGGCGCGAAGGTGGCGCAATACGCGCTGCAACTTTGGAATCGCGAGATCGAGCGCGAGCTTGGCGTGGCCAACGTGTTGACCACCATTACCGAGCCCAGCATCGAGAATGCCGAGCAGATCTTCCATCACCCGAAAATCGCGCTGCTGTGCGTCACCGGCGGCGCGGCGGTGGCCAGGGCGGCGGCCAAATCCGGCAAGCGCGTGATTGCCGGCGGCCCCGGCAATCCTCCCGTCGTTGTCGACGAGACGGCCAACCTGGATCGCGCTGCACGCTGCATCATCGACGGCGCGGCCTTCGACAATAATCTGCTGTGCATCGGCGAGAAGGAAGTCTTCGTTGTGGCATCGGTAGCCGACAAGTTCATTGACGCCATGCGGCGCGCGGGCGCGTATCAATTGGATGCGGAGGCGATCGAGAGGCTTTCGCGCGCGGCGTTCACCTTCGATGGCGACGGCAAAGGCTGCGCCAGGGCTCATCTGAGAAAGGATCTGGTGGGCAAGGATGTTGCCGTGCTGGCGGCAGCGGCAGGAGTTCGCGTGCCGGCAAGCACCGAGCTTCTCTTCGGCGAGACGAATGAGGATCATGCGTTTGTGCAGGAAGAGCAGATGATGCCCTTCATTCCCGTGGTCCGCGTCAAGGATGTGGATGCGGCGATTGCGGCTTCGCTGAAGGCGGAGCACGGCTACCGGCACACGGCTCTCATTCATACGCAGAACGTTGAGACCGCAACGCGCATGGCGCGCGCCATGAACACAACGCTTTTCATTCACAATGCCGCATCGCCTGCCTCTTTGGGAGTTGGCGGTCCGGGTTACTTCAGTCACACCATTGCAACTCCAACCGGCGAAGGCATTACCACGCCGCTTTCCTTTACGCGGGAGCGGCAGATGGTTGTCGGCAACGCACTGCGGATCATCTAGCCATGTTCCTTGCGCGCATTTGCGGCACCGTGGTTGCACCGGTGAAACACGCAACCCTTGACGGTTGCCGGTTTCTGGTTGCGCAAAGGCTAGAGGCGGACGGCAGCGCGGCGGCGGAGCCGATCGTCATTGTGGATTGGCTGGGCGCGGCAAGCGGTTGCACGGTGCTGGTTTCAACCGATGGCGATATTGCGCGGACGAGGCTTGGCAACACAACTCCGGCGCGCATGGTGGTTGCGGGCATTGTAGACGCGGTGCAGATAGCCGGAAGCAAGCGCGGAGGGAACGCATGAGAATCGGAATCGTTCGCGGTCATGTGACTCTGAATCTCGCGGTGGATGCATTTCGCGGCAAGACACTTGTGGTTCTGGAGCCGGTGACGATGGACAATTTGCGCGCCGGCAATGGATTGGGCGGAGGCAAGGCGCTGGTGGCAATCGATGAACTCGGCGCCGGCGAAGGACAGATGGTGGCGTTCACCGAGGGCAGGGAAGCGGCGAATCCTTTCTGGCCGAAAGCCGTGCCGGCAGATGCGTATTGCTCCCTGATCGTGGATTCAATCGACATTCATCCGTAAATAGTTTTCAAAGATTTGAGGTGCTGGAGTGAAGAACGAAATGAAGAGTATCGATCTTACCGGTCAGAAACTCGTAGCCATGCGCGATGCCCAGAGCGCTCAATCTGCGGGCGCAAGCAGCATCGTGGTCTGCGAGAACTGCGTCGTGACTCCTTCGGCGCGCGACTTTCTGGCCCAGCACAATATCGCCCTGGTAACCGGCGCGGCGAGCAAGGCAGCGGCCCCAAGTGCTCACTCCGCGGCTGTTTCGGCCGCGCAACTGAGCGCATTTGGCGCCAACAGCGGCGCGGCTTTGAGCAAGACGGCTCCGAATCCAAAGCTGTTCTTCACGCCGGAGGCCGAAGCGATCAAGAAAGAGATTTGCGCGGTGGGCCGCAAGCTGTGGATGCGCCAGTTTGTTGACGGCAACGGCGGCAACATCTCCTATCGCATCGGCCCCAACGAGGTCATCTGCACGCCGACTCTGGTCAGCAAGTTCGATCTGACTCCCGAAGACTTATCGCTGGTGGATCTGGAAGGGAATCAGATTGCGGGAACCAGGCCACGCACCAGCGAGATCTTTCTGCATCTTGAAATCTACAAGGCAGTGCCGGAGGCGAAGTCCTGCGTCCACTGCCATCCGCCTCATGCAACCGCTTACGCCATCACCGGGCGCGTTCCCCCGAACATGGTCATTCCCGAGTTTGAAGTTTTCGTGGGCAAGGTAGCCATCTCGCCCTACAAGACTCCCGGCACGGCGGAGTTTGCGCAGACCGTCATTCCTTTCGTCAAGCAGCACAACACGGTGCTCTTGCAGAATCACGGCATCATCTGCTGGGCCGACACGGTGACGCACGCCGAGTGGTATGCCGAGGTGCTTGAAACCTACTGCTGGACCTTGATGCTGGCTGCGCAACTGGGCGTTCCCATCTCGCGCATCACTGAAGAGCAGGGCTCCGATCTGCTGGCCATCAAGAAGAAGCTTGGACTTCCCGACGTCCGCTTCGACACGTCGAAGATGAAGGAGTGTCAACTCTCCGATCTCGAAGTGCCGAACTCGATCGCATTACTCCCAACGGCGTGTGACGGAAGCACGGCCCGCGCTGCGGAGGCCGATCTGGAGGCGCTGATCAAGTCGGTCACGGATGCGGTGATGGGCGCCATCGGCGAGAAGTGACACGAACCGTCGCTGCGTGGCGTATTGTGTCTCGCCGATACGCCACGCCAGCACGAAGAAACCTCCGATCAAGTGTCCGATTTCCGAATCACATTCATCGGGGGCTTGAGCCTCTCTCTCAATGGAATAGAGGAGATTGGCGCGGTATTGACGGAGGGAGCGTGGGGCTTCAGCCCCACGAGACCGACGCGCGTTGAACTGGCCTTCAGGCCCGGGGCTAAAGCCCGCTCTATTTTGTCGCTTATTCAGGGGACTGAAGTCCCCTGCTCCCTCCGTTCGATTCTCCCCTCTACACGAATTGGAGAGCTGCCCTGAAGCCGTGCCCCTTCAAGACGACTCATTCAGAGGTTCGCTAAGAAGCAGTCATGCTGCCGCGCTATTCTCAGCGCTTGCGAACGTCGGCCGGGATCAAGCCCGCATGTGCGACCATGCACTCGATGCCGTTGTCCTTGAGCAGCTTCTGCATCTCCGGCGAAGGCTCGACGTCGGTTACGATGACATCGATCTCGTTCAGAGGGGCCACGTGAATCATGGCGTCCTGGCCGAACTTGGAGTGATCCGCAACCACCACCACCTTGCGCGCGGCGGCAATCATGGCGCGGATGGACTCGACATTCAGACTGTTGGAGTCGCTGATCCCCTCGGCGCTGATGCCGCGAATGCCCATGATGACAATATTGGCCGAGACGCTGCGCAGCATCTTCTCGCAAATTGGGCCGATCTGAACTCCAAGCCGGGGATAAAGGTAGCCGCCCGTCAAAGTGACTTCGACCTGTTTGCTGTCCCAGAAGACTTGCGCGACGGGAATCGAGTTGGTGACGACTTGAATCAGCCTGTCGCCGATGTGCTTGGCCACTTCGACAACCGTCGAACCGCCGCCCAGGATGACGGTCTGGTGTTCATCCACCAGGGAAGCGGCCAACTTGCCGATCACCGTCTTTTCAACCTGGGAGCTCTCCGAGAGGTGACCGAAATCCAGCGCTTCATCTCTGGTTTGAAGCGATATGGCCCCGCCGTGAACTCTTCTGAGTATGCCGCTTCGCTCCAGCTCCATCAGGTCGCGCCGGATGCTCGACTTCGAGGCGTTGAAAAGGCGGCATAATTCCTCGAAATTCACGAATTCCTGCTTCGCGAATAGCTCTTGGAGCTTCAAAATGCGTTCAGCCTGTCTCATGGTCGCCCTCCGATAAATACTACCAAACAATTCATCTTTCCCTTGAGAAACAAGGACCTTGACCCCACTCCGGCAACCGTTCTCCGGGGGACTGGGAGTCTTCCAAAGAGGGTCAATTCATGCCCGTCACCCTCTGTCAAAACTCTCCAGCAATGGCCTTGGGCGCCCTTCTTTGCCGCCAGAATTGCCCGCCGGGAGTCTTGAATCTGTTCATCCATCCCCAAAAATATTGCCAGCTTATCTCAGCGCCTGAATCGGGAATGTGACCACGAATACAGACGTTCAGAATAGTGCATAAAGAGTCGAAAACGGTCTTGTCAAGATCAGACCGCTTCATTTATCGTTTCACCATGCTCTCAGTCCTCAGAAGCGGCGCGCCCTCCAGAGAGATGGCCGTCGCCGTCGCGCGCGCGGCTCTGCTTGCGCCACAACTTCTCGAACCGAATCGTGGCAGCTTGCATGAGGATGGGACCGCACCCGATCTCTCTGTTCTGGAGGGGCCTCGATGACCGAGAACGTGAGTTTTCTGGCCGTGGACCTGGGCGCATCGAGTGGCCGGGTGATGGACTGCCGTTGGAATGGAAGCCGCTTCAGCCTGGAGGAGATCCACCGCTTCCCCAATGGCGGGGTGCGCTTTGGCCCCGGCTTGCATTGGGACGTGCTCAGGATCTGGGCAGAGATTCGAAACGGCCTCCAGAAGTCGAGATCGCTTGAAGGTTGCGTTCCCGCGGGCATCGGCATCGATGCCTGGGGCGTCGACTTTGCCCTGCTCGACGAGCAGGACCGGCTATTGGGCAATCCGTATCACTATCGCGATGCCCGCACGCATGGAATGCCGGAGGCATTGAATGCGGTCATGGATGGCCGCGATCTGTTTCAAGCCACCGGCGTGCAGACCATGGAGATCAATACTTGCTTTCAACTCTCAAGCATGGTTTTGCGGCGGGATGGGCAACTGAGAAACGCACACACGCTGCTGATGATTCCCGATCTGTTTCAGTTTCTGCTGAGCGGCGCAAAGCGGGCGGAGTACACCGAGGCGACCACCACGCAACTCTACGATCTGCGGGCGCGCTGCTGGTCGCGGAAAGCGCTGGATAGACTGGCGCTGCCTCCGCGCATCTTTCAGGAAGTGGTTATGCCCGGCACGGTGCTAGGCCATCTGCTGCCGGGCGTTCAGGCCGATTGCGGATTGGCTCATCGTTTCCCGTGCGTCGCGGTGGCCTCGCACGACACCGCCAGCGCTGTGGCCGCCATCCCGGAACTGGACGAGCGGAGCGTCCTGCTCAGCAGCGGCACCTGGAGCCTGATGGGCGTAACCGCCGAGGCGCCGAATCTCAGCGAAGAGTTCTTTATGGGCGGATTCACCAACGAAGGAGCGGCGGACGGAACCGTTCTGTTGTTGAAGAATATGACCGGCCTTTGGATTCTGCAGGAGTGCGTACGGATGTGGGAGTCGGCCGGGCAGCGCTACGCATGGGCTGAAGTCGTGGAGGCGGCCTCGAACGCCGCGGCATTCCGCAGCTTCATCGATCCGGCTGCCGCGGAACTTCAATCTCCTCCCGATATGCTCGCGGCGGTCAAGCACTATTGCGTCAAGACCCTGCAGCCGGTCCCCGAGTCGCCCGGAGAAATGGCGCGCTGCATCTTTGAGAGCCTCAGCTTTGCTTATCGCGATGTGGTCGAGAGCCTGGAACGCATCACCGGCCGCGACCTCAAAGTGGTTCGCGTTGTGGGCGGCGGTTGCCTGAATCGCTCTCTGTGCCAGATGACGGCAGATGCCTGCGGGCGCGAAGTAGTTGCCGGTCCAGTTGAAGCCGCGGCGCTGGGCAACGCCATGGTGCAGGCCGTGGCGACAGGCCACTTGAAGAATCTGGCCGAAGGCCGCGCGGCGTTAAAACAGTCCGTCGAGTATCAGTCGTATTCTCCTGCGCAAGGCAGCAAATGGCAGGATGCGTTTGAGCGGTACAAGTCAATCGTTGTTCGTGCCCGGAGCCTGGAGAACGCAACAGGCCAAGTGTGAGTTCAACGGCAAGAAGCGAATCGAAAACAGTGAGGGAGATGAAATGTCGAGTTATGCGATTCCAGAAGTAGGTTGTCCCGCGCCCGTAGCACAGAATGAAGTTGTGCTGGTTGCCAACGGCGACCTGCGCCAATCGGCAAATGAGGTCTGCTGGGAAGCGCAGGCCGGCCTGGAGAAGATGCTGACCGATGCCTTTCTTGAAGAGGGCATCAAGGTGCGCAGGGCGCACCCCTACGATCCAGCCTTGAAACACGGATTCATCCATGGCCAGCGCATGGGCATGGATGTGTTTGCGAACATCGATCCCGACGCGCCTCTTGTGGTTGCCGAGGCGGTGTGGCAGTATAGCGGCCACCTTTGGGCAGGCCTGGTTTCGCATCGCGGCCCCATTCTCACCGTGGCCAACTGGTCCGGCCAATGGCCCGGCCTGGTGGGAATGTTGAATCTGAATGGATGCCTGCGCAAGGCCGGGATTCCCTACAGCACGCTGTGGAGCAAGGACTTCAAGGACCCGCTGTTCAAGAAAGGCCTCAGGCAGTGGATCAAGGACAAGGTCGTTGTGCACGACACATCGCACGTGCATGAGTTCGTTCCCGCAAACGTCGGCCAGCAGGAGCGCGCCCTGGGCGTGGCGCTGACAAAAGAGCTGCGCAGCCACAAAGCAATTCTCGGCATCTTCGACGAAGGCTGCATGGGCATGATGAACGCCATCGTCGAGGACGCGCTGATCAATCCCGCCGGCATCTACAAGGAGCGGCTCAGTCAGTCCGCGCTGTATGCGGCCATGCGCGAAGTTACCGCGGAAGAAGCGCAGAAGGTCCGCAATTGGCTTGACGCCAGCGGCATGAGGTTCGACACCGGGACCAACGAAGCGCAAGATCTAACCGATGCGCAGATCCTCTTGCAGTGCAAGATGTACATCGCCGCGCTGCGCATTGCCGATGAGTTCGGTTGCGACGCCATCGGCATTCAATATCAGCAAGGATTGAAGGACCTGGTGCCGGCTTCCGATCTGGTTGAAGGACTGCTGAACAATGTCGAGCGTCCGCCGGCGTTCGCCAAAGACGGACGCGAACTCTACGCCGGCAAGGCCCTGCCGCACTTCAATGAAGTGGATGAATGCGTGGGCGTGGATTCGATCGTTACCAATCGCGTGTGGACCGCCATGGGGCTGGATCCGGCGACCACTCTGCACGACGTGCGCTGGGGCGAGCAATTCACCGCCGAGGGCTTCGACGAGTTTGTCTGGCTCTTCCAGATCTCCGGCGCAGTGCCGCCCTCGCATCTGCTGGGCGGGTACAAGGGCGCGGTCAGCGAGCGCCAGCCGTCGATGTATTTCCGTTTGGGCGGAGGAACGATCAAGGGAGTCTCGAAGCCGGGTGAGGTTGTCTGGAGCCGCGTCTATGTGGACAATGGCCGTTTGCATGTCGACATGGGCCGCGCCACGGCGATCGCGCTGCCAGAGGAAGAGACCGCGCGGCGCTGGAAGGAAGTGACGATGCAGTGGCCGGTAATGCACGTGGTGCTGCATGGTGTCGATCAGAATCAGTTCATGGCGCGGCATCCGGCAAATCACATCAACGTCGCGTATGCGCCCACGGCGGAAGCGGCCGACAGGGCGCTGGCAGCAAAGGCCGCCATGTTCCACGAGATGGGCCTAGAAGTTCATCTCTGCGGAGTGAAGATCTAAAGCGGTTCCACAATTCACATGCCCTTTCCGGCATCGAGCAAGGTGGCATTTTCTTGAGAAAAATGCCACTTGATAGCGGTGGGTTCGGGGTATAGCAATTGTGGAACCGCTGTAGTCCCCTGAATCAGCGATAGAATGATTCGGCCTTCAGGCCCGGGCCTGAAGGCCAGCAAAACTTGCGTCGGTTTCGTGGGGCAGAAGCCCCACGCTTCCTCCGTCTATTCCCCGCGAATCTCCTCTATGCGATCGAGAGAGATGCCCGAGACGCCGCGGCAGGAGCGCATCTTCACAAATTAGTGTCAGGGCACGGCTTTCGTAGTGCCCTTACGCTTTTTGCCACACAGAAGGAGTTCTTCCGCAACCCGTTTAACCCGCCAGCATTTCCGTTTACTTTGTTTCCGACTCCATTGCCTTGAGCGACTCGCCGTAGGGCGCGCGCAGGACGCCGCGCTCGGTGATGATGGCCGCGATATACCTGGCCGGGGTTACGTCGAAGGCTGGATTGCAGATGCCCACGCCGTTGGGCGTGAGCTGCTTGCCGCCATGGTGGGTCACTTCGACAGCCGGGCGCTCCTCGATGGGAATCGAGTCGCCGGTGGCGGTGGCCATGTCGACCGTGGACCAGGGCGCGGCGACGTAGAACGGGATGCCGTGCTCCTTGGCCAGAATGGCCACGTTGTAGGTGCCGATCTTGTTGGCGGCGTCGCCGTTGGCGGCGATGCGGTCCGCGCCGACGACTACGGCCTGGATGCGGCCGGCGCGCATGAGGCTGGCGGCCATGTTGTCGCAGATGACGGTTGTGGGGATGTGGTCGGCCATCAATTCCCAGGCAGTGAGCCGCGCGCCTTGCAGAAAGGGCCGAGTCTCGTCGGCGAAGACGTGAATCTTCTTGCCCTGCTCGACGGCTGAGCGGATGACGCCCAGCGCGGTTCCGTAGCCGCAGGTGGCCAGCGCGCCGGCGTTGCAATGGGTGAGCACGCCGCCCTCCTGGGGCAGCAGCGCTCCGCCAAAGGCGCCCATGGTCTTGCAGGCGGCGATGTCTTCCTCGTACATGGCGTGGGCCTCGGCCAGGATCTTTTCCTGGATCTCGCCAAGACCAGCGCCTGCGGCAGTCAACCGTGCGAAGCACCCCTTCATGCGGTCGATGGCCCAGAAGAGATTGACGGCGGTGGGGCGGGTTCCGGCCAGGCGGGCGCAGATGCGATCGAACTCCGGCGCGAACTCGGCGGTCGTGGCGGCTTTCGTGCGCAGCGCGCCCAGGGCGACGCCGTAGGCGGCGGAGACGCCGATGGCCGGCGCGCCGCGCACCACCATGGTGACAATCACCTCGGCCACCTGCTCGTAGGTGGCGGCGAGTACGTAGCTCTCCTCAAGGGGGAGCCTGGTCTGATCGATAAAACGGACGCCTTCCGGGGTCCAGGCTAGCGTGGGAATCATGGAATTCCAGTGTAAACGGTGAGAGGCAGGGGTCAGGGATCAGGGGGCGGCCGCCAGCCTTGTGTGCGGAGACGCATCCAAGGCTGACTCTTGAGACGCGCAACCCGCCGATTCCAGCGGGTCCGGAACATGTCTCAGGGCCTACCCTTTGTGAGACGAGGAGGGAAAAGTCTTTGCGTTTCCTTGAAATAGGTTGCCCCACCCTTACCAAGCGAGGGTGGGAAAGAAGGACCTCTCCCGGTTGAGGAGAGAGTGGTGCTATCCCATCTCATTTCAAAGGCTGACCGAGTGTAGTCACTCGGTAATGTTTATCGAGCGAACCATTCCACCGATAGACCCATACCTCTCCGGTGCGAGAGTCGAAAAAAGCAATTTGGGCATTGCTCACAAACTCCACGCCGGCGAACTGCCCCTCGGCTTTCACTATAGTTGTCGGGCTGACGTATTGGTGACAACCGATCATGACGAGCATGAACGCAATCACGGTAAGAACGGCTTTGGTGTATAGGTCTGGTTTCATGCGCAACATTTTAGCAGCGCGCGGCGGCGTCCGAATGAACCGAATCGCAGGTTTGCTCCCGTAGGGAGCCGCAGAGAATAGCCCAGGGTGAAGCGCAGCGCAACCCTGGGTAAAATATGCAATGAAGCGATTCCGCCCTGTAAGGGCGGATAAAGTGGCAGCTTGTCTTTGGATTGCCGCCTGCTTTCGTATTCTCGCTTCTCCCCGCCCCGACGGGGCGGATGGCTTCAATGGAAATCCGTTCCCAGGGTTTCACCCTGGGCTATTCTCGCGCCGCCCCTTCGGGGCGAATGCCAACTCAGCTGCCCTGCTGTGCGGGCGTCATGGGAAGCAGGCCGTCTTCCAGGCTGTCCCAAAGCTGCGCGATCGACGCAAGGCGCTCCGGTGGGGTCGGACGCGCAAGCTCGTCATGGGTGATGAGTTCCATGCACCGGGCAAAGG
Source organism: uncultured Acidobacteriaceae bacterium (assembly GCA_963839155.1). Lineage (GTDB taxonomy): Bacteria > Acidobacteriota > Terriglobia > Terriglobales > Acidobacteriaceae > Telmatobacter. The sequence goes on along the minus strand of CAWITY010000008.1, from coordinate 197,029 downwards.
GCAGAGCGAAAGCGAACGCAACCGGGAATCCAGGGCAGGAATGGGGTTAGTTGAAAACCTTTACATTATTTACTGGACGGACCTCGGCCCCAGTGCGTACAGTAGTTTCGGTACTTTTCCACGCTGTTTTCCAATTCCGCAGCTTTGGCTGGCGATCCGACCCCCTCTCGGCCCCGCCCAACAACGAACGGAAATGGGCAGACTGCAAAGGCCAGCCGATCTTTCGAAGGAAGCGGGGAATATCCTCACATGGCAGAAAAATCCACTTCGCAGGCCGCCCAAGGCGCGCCCAACTATCTCGTCCCGTTCATCATTGTCACTGCGCTGTTCGGCATCTTCGGGTTCCTCACCAGTCTCAATAACCAACTGGTTGGCAAACTGAAAGAGATCTTCAATCTGCCGTACGGGCCATCGATGCTGGCAACTTCGGCCTGGTTTTTTGCCTACCTGGTTTTCTCGGTGCCCAGCGGCAAACTGATCGAGAAGATTGGCTACAAGAGCACCATGGTGACCTCGCTATTCATCATGGTGGTGGGCGCACTGTTGTTTGTGCCCGCGGCCAATCAGGTCAGTTTCAACCTGACGCTGACAGCCATCTTTGTGCTGGCCACCGGCGTATGCGCCTTGCAGACGTCTGCCAACCCCTATGTGGCGATTCTCGGCCCCGAACACAGCGCCTCAGCGCGGCTGACCCTGGCGCAGGCCTTCAATTCCGGCGCCTCGGCCATTGCCGGGTGGTTTGCCGCGCGCTTCATCCTGGCCGACACGAGCAAGGTTTCCGATCAGGTCGGCCAAGCTCATATGCTGGAAATGCCGTATGTGTATATCGCCGGTGGGTTGCTTGTGCTGGGATTTGCGGTGATGTTCATGCACTTGCCCGCCATCAACTTGACCAGCGCCTTCCGCCCGGCCAAGGACGGCGATTCGCTCCTGGAACGTAACATCTGGAGCTACAAGCACACCGTGCTGGGCATGTTTGGCATCTTCTTCTATGTGGGCGTGGAGATCGCCCTTGCCGCGATCTGCATCCAGTACTGCATGGCGCAAGGGATCGCGACCAAGGAAACGGCTGGAATCCTGGTAACGGTCTACTATCTGCTCATCATGGCGGGCCGCTTTATTGGCAGCGCGCTGATGAGCGTGATCAAGGCCGAGAAGATGCTGGTGGTTCTGGGCGCGTTGGGCGTGGTGCTCATGCTGGTCGCCATGGTTACACAGGGCCAGATTGCCATCTGGAGCCTGGTTCTCTGCGGTCTGGCCAACTCCATCATGTATCCGACGATCTTTGCCTTGGGCATTGCCGAACTGGGACCGTTGACCAGCAAGGGCTCGGGTGTGATCACCATCGGCAACGTGGGCGGCGCGGTGATTCCGCCGCTGTTTGGATTTGTGGCCGACAAGATGGCAATGCACTACGCCATGATCCACGATTCCGCGGGCGTGCAATTGGCGATCGCCAACCACATCCAATACCACAGCAGCGTGGCCGACAAGGTCGGGATTCAGTTTGCCTTCGTTGTGCCCGTCATCTGCTACCTCTTCATCACCTACTATGGCTTGTCGGGCTACAAGCCGACGCGCGCCGTCACGGCATAAACCGGGCGTTTTCCCGGCAGTCGCCACGGCCCTTCGGCTTGCCTGGGGGGCCGTGGTGCGTTTGGCGCGCCCTGGACGCGGCTCCGCGGCACTGCGTAGAGTGGACTGAGTAGCTGAAAGCATCCCAAGGAGCCGCACCCGTTGAATCTTGCCCAAGCCGATTGGCTGATCCTGCTGTTGTATTGCATCCTCGTTGTGGGCATCGGTTATGCCCTCAGGAGTTCCGTCAAGACGGGCAAGGACTTTTTTCAGGCTGGACGCAGACTGCCTGAGTGGGTTTGCGCGCTGGCCTTCCTCGGCGCCAGCCTGGGCGCGCCAGAGGTTCTGGGAATGGGCGCGGCGGGCGCAAAGTATGGGCTGCGAATCGCGCTGTTCTGCGGCATCGGCGCTACTCCCGCGATGATCTTCGCTGGACTTTTCATGATGCCCCTCTACTACGGATCGAAAGCCCGCTCGGTGCCTGACTTCCTGGGGTTGCGCTTCGACAGCAAGACCCGCACGCTGAACGCCTGCCTGTTTGCGTCCATGACCGTCTTCGCCTCAGGCATTTCGATGGTTGTGATGGCGCGGGTCATCAAGGCGCTGCATCTTTTCGACGGCATCTTCCGCGCGCTGGGCTGGCCCAGGGAGAGCATCTTCGCGGCAATCGTGCTTCTCTCGGCGGTGGTGGTATTGGCTTATGTGCTGCTGAGCGGCCTTGCCGGCGCCATGGTCAATCAGGCGGTGCAGTTTTTCCTCCTGGTGGCGGGCTTCTTGCCCATGGTGCTGATCGGGTTGCGGAACATTGGCGGATGGAGCGGGCTGATGGCCTCGCTGCCTGGAGCATCCCTGGCCTTGCCGGCGGGCGCGGTTCATGCGGGCGTAACGGAAGCTGGTTTGGGAATCGGGCTTGGCGTGGTGCTGGGCGCGGCGTTCTGGTGCGCGGACTTTCGGGTTCTGCAAGGCGCCATGGCCGCCAAAAGCCCTGACTCGGCCCGCCGCGTCCCGATGCTTGCGGCCATTCCGAAGATTTTTCTCCCGTTCCTGCTGGTTCTGCCGGGGATGGTGGCCATCGGGCTGCCCACGCCGCGCACCACCACCTTTACGCGCTTCGAGGGCGGAGCCATTCTGCATACCACCACCGTGGTGCGGCCGGAAGTGGAGGCGGGCGATGGGCTGGTCCCGGCCAGGGTGGATGCGGCCACGGGGAAGCCCATGACGACAGCCAGCGGATCGCCGGTGCTGGACTACGAGATGGCCACGCCCACCATGCTTGCGCACTTTCTGCCGACGGGCCTGCTGGCGCTCGGTCTGACGGCGCTGCTGGCCTGCCTGATGAGCGGCCTGGCCGCGAACCTCACGGCCTTCAGCACAGTCTTCACTTGCGATCTCTATCTGCCCTGCATGCGCAAGGACGCAAGCGAGCCGCAAGCCGTGACGGCAGTCCGATGGGCGGCTGTGGGCGGCATTCTGCTTTCCGTGGGGACAGCGTTTGCCGTGGTTCGCCTGGATGGCCTGCTGGACGCCCTGATGCTGGTCTTCTCGGTTGCCGGCGTGCCACTGTTTGCCGCCGTATTGCTGGGCATGTTCTGGAAGCGGGCGACCGGCCACGGCGCATTTGCGGGGCTGCTATCAGGTGCTGGCATGGCGCTGCTGCACCATGGCCTTACGCTGCCCGCAGGCGCGCAGCAGGGGATTCACGGCGGATGGATCGCAGTGGCGCGTCTCTACCCCAGCGGCATGGCGCAGAGCTTCTGCACGGCGGTCCTGGCCTTGAGCGCCAGCCTGCTCGTGACCGCGGCGGTGAGTTACTGCACCAAGGCAAGGGCGGAGTCGGAGCTCGTGGGGCTGGTTCGCTCGCTCACCCGCAAGCCGGCTCGCGCAAAGCTCTGGTGGAAGCGGCCCGAGGCGCTGGCTGTGGGTGTGTTGATTTTAGCGGCGAGCGTAGTTGCTCTGTTTATCTGAAGCATTGAGCGGCTGACCCGCACTTCTTCCAAGGTGCGTCAGCGAATTTGCAGCGCAGGTGTCCTGACCGGCTGTCGCGTGGACCTCCTGGTCCACGCCAGACTCCGTTTGCTTCGTCGCCGTGTGTGAAAGCGAAGCGGTATGGCCTTGCTCTGGCGGCGAGGACGCCGCCAGTACAGCCGGCCAGGAGGTCAGCGCTACAGAGCGCCGATCTAGAGCGGTTCCACGAATCACGTAGCCATGCAGGGGGCGTGCAGGGGGCATTTTCTTGAGGAAAATGCCATTTGATTTCAGTGGTCACTAGGTATATCGCTTGTGGAACCGCTGTAGCCGTGAGAAATACAGGCTAACCAGCTACCGAACTGCTACTCCGTCTTCACCGCAAAGCGCATCGTCCGGTAGTCGAAGGTATATGCGCGCAACTGATCAAGGGCATCTATGCCGAGGATGCCATACACATCGTCCAGGGCGGCCGAGCCCACCGGCTGGGTGAGCACCTGTACGTAATGCAGGTCCACGGTGGCGGCGCCGATGGCCAGAGGCACCGTCTCGGCGATGTAAGCCGGCGCCGGGGGCAGGGATTGCGCACCGGGAATGGCGAACAGCTCCATCTTCTGGCTGGCAAAGTCGGCACTGTGTTCGTCGAAGTAGCGAGAGGTAAGGTAAGTCTGCTGGCCGCCCGCGTCCACTTGAAACATGCGCTCCTCGCCAGTCTTGCCCAGGGCCACAATCACCTGGTCGCCATCGAGATAGAAGCGTGCTCCTGAAGTGAGCTGGTCGTCCTTGACGGGGGGCTCGATTTGCTTCACGGGCCGCACCTCAATGGTGGCGTCCGCCGTGACTGTGAGGCTGCCGAGGGCCGCCAGAGCCGGATAGCCCAGAATTCCCTCGACCTGATAGTGCGTCTCCGGGTAGAAGTAGTCCGCGTCGTCAAAGACGAAGGCCGTCATGTTGCGGAAGGTGAGTCGCCCGCCGATGGTGAAGCGGGGAATCACCGTGACAAACATCTCGATGGGCTTGCCGGTGAGGGTGTGGATGGTGGTGGAGACTTCGGAGACCTTGAGCCCGGCTTCCTTGGCCAGCGAGCGGGAGATCAGGTTGAAGGGCGAAGTGGGGTCGAGCATCCAGGCGTGCGGGCGGGCATCGACAAAGACGGGAATGTCGGTCAGGCCGAGCGGGTTCCTCGCCACCTGGAGCTTGAAAGGGTCGCAAGGCTCGACGGTCATGGGCGGGTTGTCCGCGGCCAGGGGCAGCAGCTTGCGCGGCATCTCGATCTCGTCTGCCTCGTCGGGGGTGAGCTTTCCCTGGAGGCGGATGTCGAGCGTCTGATAGGCCTTGGCGGCCTTGGTCCAGTCGCCGGAGCGGAGATAGTCCTCTGCCAGCGCCTTGCGCACCAGTTTCTCCTGCGCGAAGTTGCCGCTGGCCGTGACTTTGTCCACCAGCGGCTCGAGCAACTCAATGGATTGCTTGTTGTCGTTGGATCGATTGGCCAGGATGCCACGGTAAAGCTGCGCCTGTTCGGGGGGCAGCTTGTCCAGTTGCGACTCCAGCAGGATGAACTGATGGTCGGCCAGCAGGTTTTGCAGGCGCTCGTCGGCTTCAAGGCCGCTGGTGGTTCCGGTACGTACCTGCGCGCCTGTGCCAGGCTGCTGGGGATCGGGCGCTGCCTGCGGAGCGTTGGGCGGGGCGGGCTTGGGTTCGGTCTGGGCTGTGGGAGGCTGAGCCGGGGACTGCTGTGCAAAAAGCGGGCACGCCGCCAACGCCAGCGCTCCCACCGCAAAAACGCTGGCCGGGCTCCGGCCGATCCGTGCTGCTACTCTGCGCAAGCCGTTCATGCTCAGTACGAAGGTATCAGATTCAAGCCGTGCGGAAGCGGATTGGTTCTCTGGATATCTTGCTCGGGCGGTAGGCCTCCCACCCCAGGTACCGGACCGTCAAGCGTTTCAATCTGTTCAGCTTGCGGCTTCCAGGGGGTGCTTTTACAGGTTCCTGACACCGTTACCGGTAAACTTGAAGCATGGTGATGAAGCGCAGAACCATTGAACACTACGAGATCGTCCGCCGCCTGGGCGCAGGGGGCAGCGGCGTGGTCTACCTGGCCAACGACGTGTTGCTGCAGCGCCCGGTGGTGCTGAAGATTCTGCGTACGGGCCTGCTTTCTGCCGAGCAGATGCGCTCCACGGTATTGCGCGAGGCGCGGCTGGCGTCGGCCATCGAGCATCCCAACGTCTGCGGCATCTATGAAGTGGGCGAGACCGGCAACGAAGGCTTTATCGTGATGCAGTACGTGCCCGGCCAGTCGCTGGACCGGCTGATCGCGCGCGGACCGGCCAGCAAGCAACTGGTGCTTTCAGTGGGCATCCAGATTGCCGACGGCCTGCAGGCGGCGCACTCGCTGGGCATTTTTCATCGCGACCTGAAGCCGCAGAATGTGATGCTCACCGACGGCGGTCTGGTGAAGATTCTGGACTTCGGCCTGGCGCGCCGCCTGCGTCCCGAGGACGCCAACTTCGACCCCTCCAAGCCCGGCCTGGCCAAGGATGCCAGCATGGCCGCGACGTACACGGCTCGCGGCGGGACGATCCGCTACATGGCGCCGGAGCAGTTTGTTACCGGGCAATCCAGCGTGCAGTCGGACGTGTGGGCGCTGGGCGTGATTCTGTATGAATTGGCCAGCGGCCGCCATCCCTTTGTCACTCCCGACGCCGAGGACTTCCAGGCCATCCGCGCCATCCAGTTTCAGGAGCCGGCGGATCTAGACCTGATTGTGCCGCCGGTCTCGCCCGAGTTGAAGAGCGTGATCGCGACGTGCCTGGAGAAGATTCCCGCCGCGCGCTACACCTCGGCCGCCGAAGTGCGCGAGGCGCTGAAGACCATCATGAAGGCGCTCAGCATAGAGACGGGCGTCATTCCCGGCGAAGCGGCGGCCAACCTGCCCACCACCGGCGCCGAGGCCGAAAAGCGCACGACCGGCTTCCTTTCCATGCTGGCCGAGCGCTTTCGCGAGTCGGCCGTGGACCGCGCGCCGCAGAACTCGCTGGTGGTGCTGCCGTTTACCAATCTTGGCGCTACCGAGGTGGCTCCGCTCTACGGCTTTGCACTGGCCGATGCCATTGCCGCGCGGCTGGCGCGCATTCCGGCGCTGGTCGTTCGCCCCTCCAGCACGCTGATGCAAGTGCCCATGACCCAGATCGACCCACTGGCGGTGGGCAAAAAATTGCTAGTCTCGTTTGTGCTGGCGGGGAGCTTTCTTCGCTCCAAAGAGGGCTTCGACCTGAACTGGCAACTGCTCGATGTGGCTTCGCAGAGCGTGCGCTCGGGTGGAGCGATTCGCGTGGGCTCGCTGGACTTGATTGCCGTGCAGACGGAGATCTCCAACGAAGTTTTCGCGGCTCTGCACGGCATGTCGGCGGGCGACCAGATCGATGCGCCGCCGCGCTCCGGCCCGCGCGATCCTTCTTTGCCCGGCCCGGTCAGCGAAAAGTACCTGCAAGCCCGCGCGCTTCTCAGTTCGTTCATGGTGCGCACCGGTTCCCGTGCCGACCTGGACCGCGCCCACGCGCTGTTTACCAGCGTCACCGCAACCGATCCTGCTTTTGCCGCCGGATGGACCGGCCTGGGCATCTCCGACCTGCAATACGTGCGTCACGGATTCGGCGGGCAGATCAATCTGATCCATGCACGGCGCGCCTTCGACGAAGCGCTCAAGCTCGATCCCGGCTCGACCGAGGCGAATCTGTATCGCATTTACATGCTGCTCTCGCGCGGCGAAAAGGAGTCGGCGCGGCACGGCATTGCGAACCTGCTGACCAGCGCCGCCAACGACTGGAATGTGCACATGGTGGCCGGCATGGCGCTGCGCGGCGACGGGATGTATGAGGAGGCGCTGGAACAGTTCAATCGCTCCCTCAAGCTCAACCCCGCCAACGCGCCCATCCTCTACAATCACCGGGCGCGCGTCTACCACTACCAGAATCAAATCGAGCTGGCCGGCGACGAGCTGGCCAAGGGCCTGGCCCTGGAGCCGCGGCATCCGCTGCTGCGCACCTCGGCCGGTTACCAGCAGATGCGCCTGGGCAACCTGGATGTGGCGATCGAGATTCTGGAGGGCGTGATCCGCGACGACGACTCGCTGCGCATTGCCGTGCCCACGCTGGCCCTGTGCTATGTGCTGACCGGGGCATGGGAGCGGGGCGCCGCGCTGCTCAAGGACGACACCCTGGCCGCCGCCGAGGCCGACAGCGAGATGGCTTACCGCCTGGCCACTTACTTCGCCGTGGAAGGCGACTCATCCGAGGCGCTCCACTGGCTGCGCCGGGCGATCTATCTGGGCAATGAGAATTATCCCTGGTTCCAGAAGAATCCGGCCTGGAAGAACCTGCGCACGAACGGCGACTTCGAGCGGATTCTGGAGGATTTGAAGAAGGGATTCCGCAAGAATCAAAAGACATGGCAGCGGCTGCTTGAGCAGGTGCCGCCCGAAGGGGAGTGATTTCCTTTTCGCATCCCTAGCCGGGGAATTGATTGCCGCGCGCTTTCAGAGGACCCGCGAGTGTCGGTCTCCACCGGCCCAAGTTCAACTCGGGCTCCACGGCACACTCCGCGCCATACTTCTGGAGCGGGCATGCCTAAGGCGGTTGGCCCCGCCGCAGGTGGCAAGTACAATCGGTGAGGAGAGGTCCAATCCCCGTGAAACGCAACACACTTGTCATTTCCGCCGTCCTCTTCATCCTGGCTGCCTTTGCCTGGGCTGGCTGGGCCAACTATGAATACCGCAAGCAGGCCGCCGAGCGGCTGCTGGCCTCTGCCGCCAAAGGGGAGCTGGTGGTGAGCGCCGACGAAGCGCCGCAGTATCTCTCTCCGCTCAAGGGCCAGCCCGCGCCGGCCTTCACGCTCGAAGACCTGAGCGGCAAGAAGGTGTCGCTGGCCAGCTACAAGGGCAAGGCGGTGCTGATCAACTTCTGGGCTACGTGGTGCGGCCCCTGCAAGATCGAAACTCCCTGGCTGATCGACCTGCGCAACCAGTACGCCGCCGAGGGATTCGAGGTTCTGGGCATCTCGGCGGACGACATCGACCGCGGCGACCCGCAGAAGCTGAGCGACGAGAAGAAGGAGATCGCCCGCTTCGTCCAGCAGATGCACATGCCCTACCCGGTGCTGATCGACGGCGACAGCCTCAGCAAACCCTATGGAGGCCTCGATGAGTTGCCTGCCTCCTTCTTTGTGGATCGCAACGGGACCGTGATCGCCGCGCAGCTTGGACTAACCTCGAAAGACGAGATCGAGGCCAATATCAAGAAGGCGCTGGGAAAGTAAGTGCAGCTATTAGCTGTTAGGTGGGTGCCCCTGGTTTCGTTTTTGAGACCAGGGAAAGCAGAAACCCTCAAGCGCCTGTGGCGGAAGTCGGATAGGCAGAAAAGCCGTCCCTCAGGGGCCAAAGCACATAGCCACTTACGGCACGGCGAGAAAATGCTGTTTTCCCCTTTCGAATCATTTCGGTCGCCCCTACGGGGCTTTGGAGCTTTGCTGGATGGCTTACCCAGCGCTGTTGCGCTGGGCTATTCTCGGACCGCCCCTCCGGGGCGGATGTACAGAGGCGTTTTCATCCACTTGGGTGGGCCGCAGGCCCATGGAGACACGACTAAAGCCGTGCCCTTTCAAAATACGACTTTCACCACAGGCTGTTGAGCGCAAGGTAAAAGGATGAAATGACCAGGATGAACAAAAAGAGAACCATTGCGGTGGCGCTGGTTTTGGGGATGATTGCGCTGGCGGCGCCAGGGCAAAGCGGCTGGATGGACAAGCCCGCCGCGAAGGTTGCCGCGGTCGAGTTTCTCTTCCCTGAGCAGGTCACCGTGCCTGCCGGCAAGTCCAGCGCTGTTACGCTGCACTTCCGCGTGGCGCAGGGGCTGCACATTAACTCCCATACGCCCAGGGAAGGGTACCTCATCCCCACGGCGTTCTCGATCCCCGAAGGCGCGGGGGTGCGGCTGGAACAGGCCGATTACCCGGCAGGCGTGGAGTTCACTCTGCCTCTCGACCCCAAGGAGAAGCTGAGCGTCTACACCGGCGAGTTCGTCATCCAGACGCGCATCGTGGCCACGCCGGGCGACCATCTTGTCGAGGGCAAGCTGCGCTACCAGGCCTGCGACCAGAATGCCTGCATGCCGCCAAAGACGATTACGGTGGCCATCGACGTGATTGGAAAATAGGAGGGAACAGGGAGTGGAAATGACGAAAGCCTGATTCTCGGCGCTGGACTTGGGTACCGCAATTCCATCTTGATGTGAGGCCGGATCGGCGGTAAGATAGTCTTACCATGCAGACCAAGGTTTCGACGAAAGGCCAAATCGTTCTTCCCGGACCGCTTCGGCGGAGGATGGGCATTCGCGCCGGCGATCAACTCGATATTGCCGTCGAGAAGGATCGGATTGTGCTGACGCAGGCGGGCAAGCCGAAGTTCGAAGCGCGCATTATCGAAGACCCGGTCACCGGCTTTCCGGTGCTCTACGCGGGACCCGATGCGCCGGTTCTGACCAGTGAGATCGTAAGAGAGCTGCTCACGGACTTTCCATGAGATACCTCCTGGATGTGAATGTTCTTATCGCGCTTGGAATCTTCCACCATCGATTCCATGATCGCGTGAATGCCTGGATTACATCACAACAGGGCGCATACTGGTTGACCTGTTCGATCACGGAACTTGGATTCGCGAGAGTCATTGCGCAAACGCCAGACTACGGATTCACTGTCCAGCAATCGCGGACGTTACTGCTCAGGCTGAAGAACCACAGAGGACTGTCCTTTACATTCCAGCCGGACGGAAACGATATTTCACTCCTCCCTGACTGGGTAAAATCCCCAAAGCAGACGACGGACGGGCATCTCGTGCAACTGGCGAGCGCGAACGGTGCGGTTCTGGCCACGCTGGATGAGGGGATTCCGGGGGCTTTTCTGATTCCGTAGGGAGTGTCGCGGGAATTGGAAACGGATGGTTGAGCTTCGTGGTCTCCCACCCATTCACGATAAAACCGTGAACGGATGGGGCGCGCGGCACCCGGCAGACGCTCGTTCTTCGCTCACAGAGGTTTTGTACTATCCCAGGTTCCAGAATCGAGACCTGGGATAGCACAGCAGCTCATGCGAGCGATCAGCGAGCGTCTGGCCGCACCGCAGGTGCCGAGCGACTAGCGAGTGTCTGGCCGCACCGCAGGTGCCTTCGCGATCTTGCCCCAGGAGTCTTTGAGCGGCAGGGTGCGGTTGAAGATCAGATAGCCCGGAATGGTGTCGGGATCGAGGCAGAAGTAGCCTACGCGCTCGAACTGGTAGCGGTCCTTGAGCTTGGCGTTGGCCAGAGAGGGCTCCAGCTTGGCGCCCTTGAGGACTTCGAGCGAGTTGGGGTTGAGATTGTCGAGAACGCTGCCGCCCTCTTCCACATCGTTGGGATCGGCCTTGCTGAAGAGCTTGTCGTAGAGACGAATCTCGGCTTGGATGGCGTGGGCGGCCGAGACCCAGTGCATGGTGGACTTGACCTTGCGGCCGTCGGGCGAATTGCCGCCGCGGCTGGCTGGATCGTAGGTGCAATGCACCTCGACAATGTTGCCTTCCGCGTCCTTCACCACGCTTTGCGCGGTCACAAAGTAGGCGTTGCGCAGGCGCACTTCCTTGCCGGGCGAGAGGCGGTAGTACTTGGGCGGAGGAACCTCGCGGAAGTCGTCCTGTTCGATGTAGATTTCGCCGGAAAAGGGCACCTGACGGGTCCCTGCGGAAGCATCTTCGGGGTTATTGGCCACCTCGACGAACTCCTCCTGGCCGGCGGGATAGTTGTCGATGACCAGCTTGAGGGGATGCAGCACGGCCATGGCGCGGCTCGCGACGCGGTTCAGGGCGTCCCGCTGGAAGTGCTCAAGCATCTCAACGTCTGTGCTGCCGTTGGTGCGCGAGACGCCGCTGGCAGCGACGAAGGCGCGGATGGCGTCGGGCGTGAAACCGCGGCGGCGGAAGCCGCAGAGCGTGGGCATGCGGGGATCGTCCCAGCCGTTGACTCGATTCTCCTGCACGAACTGGATGAGCCTGCGCTTGCTGAGCACCGTGTAAGTGATGTTGAGGCGGTCGAACTCAAATTGCTGGGTGGGAAAGATGCCCAACTGCTCGATATACCAGCGGTAGAGCGGCTGGTGGTCGGCGAACTCCAGGGTGCACATGGAGTGGGTGACGTTCTCAATCGAGTCCGACTGGCCGTGGGCGTAATCGTACATGGGGTAGATGCACCATTCATTGCCGGTGCGGTGGTGCTCAGCGTGCAGGATGCGATACATGACCGGATCGCGCATATTCAGGTTCGGCGACGCCATGTCGATCTTCGCTCTCAAGACGCGTGCCCCGTCGGGGAACTCGCCCTGCTTCATGCGGGTGAAGAGATCGAGATTCTCCTCGATGGAACGGTTGCGGAAGGGCGAGTCCTTGCCGGGTTCGGTAAGGGTGCCGCGGTGCTGGCGAATCTCGTCGGCGGTGAGATCGTCAACGTAAGCCTTGCCTGCCTTGATGAGCTGGATCGCCCACTCGTAGAGCTGGCCGAAGTAGTCTGAGGCGTAGCACAGGCGCTCCCAGTCGAAGCCCAGCCAGCGCACGTCTTCCATGATGGAGTCGACGTACTCCTGCTCTTCCTTTTCGGGATTCGTGTCGTCGAAGCGCAGGTTGGTCTTGCCGCCAAACTCGTCGGCCAGGCCGAAATCAATGCAAATCGCCTTGGCGTGGCCAATGTGCAGGTAGCCGTTGGGCTCGGGAGGAAAGCGGGTCTGGATTTGGGCGTCGCCGTACTTCTTGGTGCGCACATCCTCGGCGATGATGTCGCGGAGAAAGTTGGAGGGGGTGCTGGCGGCTTGGCTTGGAGCGGCGGGGCTTTCCGGATTCGAGTTGGTCATGGCTGGTATTCATTATCCCACTGGAGGGGTGTGCCGAAGAAGATGCGCCGCGACCGGGCGGCTATTGGCACGACTGAAGTCGTGCCCTGACGCCTCGTGCCTTGTCGTCGAGTATTTCCGGCGAGGACTCGGTCAAGAGAGCGAAAAGCAAATCATCGAAGTTCGTGGTTTTCCCGGTCTCAAGAGTGAGACCGGGAAAACCACAACAGATCAGGAGAGCGATTCGAGCTTGGCTTGGGCCTGTCTGATGCGTTCGAGGCAGACGTCGCTGCCGAGAACGGCCATGGTTTCGAAGAGCGGCGGCGCGTTCTTGCGTCCGCAGACGGCTACGCGGATGGGCTGGAACATTGGCCCGGCCTTTAAGCCCAGGTGCGTGGCTGCGGCTCGAAGAGCCTGGTCGAGCGAATCGTGGTCGAAGGTGACCGTGGGCAGAACTTCCAGCGCGTGCTGGAGGACGCGGCGGGCCATGGCAGCATCGCCACCCTTGGCTGGAATGAGCTCAGCCGGGTCGTAGGGAGCGAGTTCATTCACAAAGAAAAAGTCGGCGGCGCCGGGGGCTTCGCCAAGGAGCTTGATGCGCTCACGGATGAGCGGGGTGACGGCCAGCAGTTTTTCGGGCGTTGCAGGCATCTCGGCCTTCTCGAAGAAGGGCAGCAGTTGCGCGCTCAGTTCGGCGATGGGCAGGGCGCGGATATGCTCGGCGTTGAGCCAAACGGCCTTGGGATCGAACGGGTCCTCATCAGAGAAATTGATAACCGCGTTGGCGCGGTTGACGGCTTCAAGCGTGAATGCTGTGACCAGTTCATCCAAGGTGAGAAACTCGCGGTCGTTCTTGGGTGACCAGCCCAGCAGGCAGAGGAAGTTGATGAAGGCGCTCGAGAGAAACCCGGCATCGCGGTAGGTGGTGACGCTGACGACGGGCCCGTGCTTGCGCTTGGAGAGCTTGGCGCCATCCGGGGCAACGAGCAGGGGAAGATGGGCGAACTGGGGCGGCTCAGCGCCGAGGGCTTCGAAGATCAGCAGATGCTTGAAGGTGTTGGTGAGGTGATCCTGGCCGCGAACGATGTGGGTGATGCGCAGATCGGCGTCGTCCACGCAGGAGGCCAGGTGGTAGGTGGGCATTCCGTCGCTTCGCAGCAGGGCGAAGTCCTCGACCTCGTCGGCGAGCTTGGACTGCTCGCCGTAGACGCTGTCCGTGAAGCTCAGCGTACGGCCATCGCGGGGAACGCGGTAGCGCAGGGCGAAGGGCTCGCCGGCGCGGGCGCGGCGATCGCTCTCCTCGCGGCTAAGTTCCCTCATGCCGGGGTTGCATAGCCAAGCGCCCTGGGCTGAAGACTGCTCGCCTGAGTCCGCGTGGGCGGGGGTGAAGTCGCGATAGGCCAGGCCCTTGGCGAAGATGGATTCGGCGCTCTGGCGGTGCAGATCGAGGCGCTCGGACTGCTTGTACTCTTCGTCCCAGTCGAGGCCAAGCCAGCGCAGCCCCTCGAAGATGGACTGCACGCTGACGTCGGTGTTGCGCTCGACATCGGTGTCGTCCAGGCGCAAGACCAGGGTGCCGTGGTTGTGGCGGGCATAGAGCCAATTAAAGATAAACGTGCGCGCCCCGCCCACGTGGAGGTAGCCGGTGGGCGAGGGCGCAAAACGTACGCGGGGAGTCTTGGTAGAAGGGGGAGTCAATTCGGGCATCGTGTAGTTTGCTTTCCTTTCACGATGCTATCGCATTGGCCCCTCTCTTTATCCCGGATGGCGGCTCAGCCCTGCGGAGGAATGGGCGGCTGGGGCGGATACGGCGGCTGCGGCGGCCACACCGGCAGGGGCGCGGGCACAACCTTCCAATCGGCAAAGGCAAGCACGTATATCAGCACCAGATTGCCCAGCGGAATGATATTGACCAGCGAGAGCCAGGGCGAGAAGCCGGCCTTTTTGCAGATAAACCAGAAGGGCACAACGACAACGGCAATCCCGATCGCGATGAGGATGGGGATGATCGCCAACATCGTCACGATCAGGTGTTTGACGACCTCGGGATCGGGCTGGCTTTGCAGCAGCAACGCGAAAGTGTGCATTCAGGACGCTCCAGAATGAGATGGAAACTCGGAGCAAAGGTAATGCGAATGCAGGAAATGTGCAATTGGAAAGCTGGGCGGGGAGAAGAATGGGAATCGAGGGCGCCAAGAGGCCGGGTGTTTCAGGCGGTGCGATTCGCTTGACCAACTGGACCAACTCGATGAATCGGCACACAATTTGAGGGTAGGAGCAGAGCCATGGTCGCAGATCCGATACTCCCGCCGGCGGGGAAGCCGGTCAAGCCGGTGCAGGTGAACCTGTATGAAGCCAAGACGCAGCTCTCCAGCCTGGTGGAGCGGGCGTCGAAGGGCGAAGAATTCGTAATTGCCAAGGCGGGCAAGCCGATGGTGCGGTTAACAAAATTCGACGAGGGAGTTCCTCCCAAGCAGATTCCATTTGGACAGAATCTTCTGGGGTTCAAGATCTTGTCAGAGGATTGGGAAGAGGATATTCCAATTGAACTCCTTGACGACGAGGCGAAGGACGAAGAGCAGTACTACAAGTAGGAGTGGTAAATGGGCGGGGCTCGCTATCTGTTGGATTCAAATATCCTTGTTTTGCTGGATATGGGAGATGCCAGAATCTCTCCGGCTTGTCTGAATCTGCTGGAAGTGGCGGAGGAGAGGTTTCTCAGCGCGGCCACAGCCTGGGAACTGAGTATGAAGATTGCCAACGGAAAACTGCAACTCGCTTCTTCCTTCGAATCCCTTCTGAGTGTGTTTCATCTGAAGGAACTGCCCGTTTCCGTTCGCCATGGCGACTGTGCCAGCAAGCTTCCTCCGATCCACCGCGACCCATTTGACCGCCTGCTGGTTGCGCAGGCCGTCGTGGAGGGGTTGATTCTGGTCACGGGAGACAAGAAGCTGGCAGAGTACGACCTTCCGGTTCTGCTGGTTTGAGCCGTCTCTCCAGTGGGACCCGCGGACGGGGACCAATCGGCCTATTCGGTACTCGTCCGCGCCATTCTCGATGAAGCGCGGCAAGCGCTCGTGAAACCTCCTTGGCGACTGCACATACCCATCATCAGAATGCAAGAAATTGGGCCTCCGGCAGTTTTGCTCGGGCTTCACTGCATCTCGTCGGAAATGCCTTTGAGCCTTCTTCGCTCTCCTGAAGGAACCCCAAATCAAAAGAGAGCTGAACGCGAGCAACAAGATGATGAACCAGATTGGCAGGCCTGTGTACCCGCCGACAAGGAGCCAGACGGCAAGCCCTGCGATGTAAATCCGGCCCATTCTTCGAGACGCGTTCGCTCCCCATCTTGCGGCTGTGTTTGGAATCAGAGGCATACGAGGCCCCTTCGCTTGCAAAACTCCTCCAAATAGAAGGCCGGAACCGTGAGGCGCGGCTTTTCTCAGGAGAGGGAACTGGCCACTGTTCACTGAAAACTGACAACTGTTCTACGTAATATCGTCGGTGTCGTAGAGCGGGGAAACGCGCTTTTTGGGCACACCGTGGACGGAGCTGAGCAGGTCTTCGACCACGTCTTCGAGTTGGCGCTGGCTTTCGATGACGGCGCTCATGCTCTTCAGGTCGTCGGCCTCCAGCACGCGCTCTACCAGGACGACGGCGTGGCACTGGGCCACGTGGTCCAGGTTCAGGCCCTCGGGGGTTTTGGCCTTGATGCTGACCTGGTCGATATCGATGCTGAGCAGATCGGCGACGCGGGCGCGCATCTCCCCGGTGACGGGGCCGATCTTGGGCGCGGCCAGAATCAGCGTGGTGTCGATGTTGACGATGCGGTAGCCGGCGTGTTGCAACTCCTCCATGGCCAGGTTCAGGAAGATGGCCGAGTCGGCGTCCTTCCAGCGCGGGTCGCTGGGCGGGAAGAAACTGCCGATGTCGCCGGCGGCCACGGCGCCCAGCAGCGCGTCGGTAATGGCGTGCAGCAGCACGTCGCCGTCGGAGTGGCCGGCCAGGCCCTCCGGGTGGTCGAGCGTGAGTCCGCCAATGCGCAGCGGTACGCCCGGCTTGAAGACGTGCGAATCGTAGCCAAATCCGATGCGTGTTTCCATGATGTTCGTGCCTGCCTTGAGGAGGTCTGGTCGATTGGCAACTGCCGTTTTGCGAGCTGAGAGGGCGTCAGCGGGCGCGCTGGCGCAGGTAGAACTCGGCCAACTCCAGGTCGCCCGGCTGGGTAATCTTCAGATTAACCTGAGAACCGTGCACGACGGCCACCGGATGTCCGGCGCGCTCCACGACCGAGGCTTCGTCGGTGCCCACAAATCCGTCCGCGGTGGCCTCGGCAAAGGCCTGCTGCAGCAATCCGTAGCGGAAGCCCTGCGGGGTCTGCGCCAGCACCACGAACTCACGCGGAATGGTCGAAGTGATCAGCGCGCCGTGGGCGGTCCGCTCCACCTGCTTGATGGTGTCCACGGCGGGCATGCCGACAATGGCCGCCCCGTGTTGAATCACCGCATCGATGGTGCGGTCGATGGTGGCGGCGTCGATCAGCGGGCGCACCGCGTCGTGCACCAGCACAATGTCGTCGGGCTCGGCGGGCAGCGCGGCCAGGGCGTGGGAGACCGACTCCTGGCGGTGGTCGCCGCCTTCGACAACGCGCACCCGGCCGGCAAAGCCGTACTCGGCCATCTGCGCCTGCACGCGCTCCATCTCGGTCTTGCGCACGGCCACATAGATCGCCGTCACCCGCTCCACCGCGGCAAAGGCGCGCAGAGAATGGATCAGGATCGGCAGGCCGTCGAGGGCGAGAAACTGCTTGGGCTGTGGGCCGGCCATCCGGGTGCCCAGCCCAGCGGCGGGAAGAATCGCAAATACTTGCATACCGGCTGGAGTATACAACGGATGACGGTATGCTTGGCAGGCATTGCATGCAGCAGACTGTCCGAGGAGCGTTTGCAAGGCCATCCCAGGCGGGGCGCCGCTTATCATTTTGGGATGCGCTTGCTCCCACTCCCCACGTTGCCGATCGATATCACGCTGCTGCGAGCCGGGACTGCGCCTGGCCGTGGGCCTCTCCGGCGGCGCGGACTCCGTGGCCCTGCTGCGCGCGCTCGCCGACCGAAGCGGGGAACTGGGTCTGGTGCTGCACGCCGCCCACCTGCACCACGGGCTGCGCGGGGACGAGGCCGACGCCGACCTGGAGTTTGCCCGCGCGCTGGCGGCCGAGCTCGGCCTGCCCTTCCACGAGGCGCGCGTGGATGCCGGCGCCGAGGCGCTGGAAAAGCGGGCGAAACCATTGAGGAGGCTGCGCGGCGGCTGCGCTACGGCTGGTTCCGGCAACTGATGGCCTCGGGCGAGGTGGATACGGTGGCCACCGCGCACACCCGCGACGACCAGGCGGAGACCGTGCTGGCCAAGTTCCTGCGCGGCGCGTGGACCGAAGGCTTCTCTGGGATTCATCCGGTCGTGGAGTTCCCCGAAGGGCGCATTGTGCGCCCGCTGCTGGGGACATCGCGGGCCGAGGTCGAGGCCTATCTCAAAGGACTTGGGCCAAAGCTGGCGCGAGGACTCCTCCAATCGCCACCTGACCTTCACCCGCAACCGCATCCGCCACGAGTTGCTGCCGCTGCTTGAGGGCTGGAATCCGCGTCTGCGCGAGCATCTGGCGCAGATGGCCGAGCTGGCCCGCGACGAAGAGGCCTGGTGGCACGCTGAGATGGCCCGCCTGGCGCCGCAGTTGCTGCTGCCGGGCCGTCCGGTGCGCGGGGGTGGGCGTGCCGCCGGCCATGATTTGGGCGCCTATCTGGCCATCGACGTGACCCGGCTGGCCGCGCTGGCTCCGGCCTTGCAGCGGCGGCTGCTGCGCCATGCCGCCAGGCAGTTGGGTGCGGCGCCCGATTTTCCCGCTACCGAGGCGCTGCGCACGCTGGCGCTGGCCGGCAGGGCCGGTCAAAAGAGCGAGCTGGCCCAGGGGCTGAGGGCCGAGCGCACCCATCGCGAACTGCGGCTGTCGCTGGCAGTGCCTGAAGAGGGCAAGCCAGGCCCGGCGAGGGCTTTGCCGGAGTACCGCATCTCTGTTCCCGGCGAGGTGGACGCCCCGGCCTTCGGCTTGCGGCTGCGAATCGAGATTTTGGAGGGGGCGGCGGCTCCCACCCCCGGCCCGGCGGCTACGCTGCGCAATTGGCGGCCGGGCGACCGGGTCAGGCTGCGCTACTCAAGCGGGCCGCGCAAGGTGAAGGAAGTGCTGGAGCGGCTGCGGGTTACGGGGGCCGGCCGGGCGCTTTGGCCGGTGCTCGAATTCGAGGGCCGGATCGTGTGGATGCAAGGCGTGGAAGTGGAGCCGGAGACCGCCATCGGCGTCTCTGTCACGGCCCTGGATCCTGGACTCCAAGGCGGCCCGGTTTCCTGCTCGAATTGAGCCGCCGCAGGGGGTTGATTGCTCGGATTCCGGCCCCGGACCCACATGCGAGGGGCTGCCGGTTTTCCACACATGGGAGTACAATCTGAGCTACTGCTCATCCAAGCGGCGGGTCACCCGTGTCTGCCGTAAGGGAGTTGCGCACTTTCTGTGACTTCATGCAGCGTGCCAGCGTCTAAAGAATGAAGCAGGCGGTGGTGGAGGTGCTTTAGCTGGCTTCTCCCCCGCCGGGAAAAGAGGAATCCTGGTGAATTCGACCGTTAAAACGATCATGTTCTGGGTCTTTATTCTCATCTGCCTCATGCTCCTGTGGGGCGTGGTGCAGAAGGGCTCGAGCATGGGCAAGGATACGGAGGTCGGCTACTCCGATCTGTTGGACAAGATCGAGGCAGGACAGGTGCAGGATGCGGCGATCCAGGGCACCGAACTGCATGGCCACCTGAAGGGCGCGAAGGATCAGTTCCACACCACGATCCCTGCGAACCCCGACAGCCTGACCAAGGATTTGCATGCCTCCAAGGTCACCTTCTCCATCAAGGATCCGCAGAACAACATCTCTGCTGCCGTTGCTGTTCAACGTCGGTCCGTTCGTGCTGCTGGGCGCCATCTGGTTCTTCATGCTGCGGCAGATGCAGTCGGGCGGCAACAAGGCGCTGTCGTTCGGCAAGAGCCGCGCGCGCCTGCTCTCCATGCAGCAGAAGAAGATCACCTTCAAGGACGTGGCCGGCGTGGACGAGGCCAAGGAAGAGCTGAAGGAGATCATCGAATACCTGCGCGAGCCGCAGAAGTTCCAAAAGCTGGGCGGACGCATTCCCAAGGGCGTGCTGCTGGTGGGGCCTCCGGGAACCGGCAAGACGCTGCTGGCCCGTGCCGTGGCCGGCGAAGCCAACGTACCGTTCTTCTCCATCTCCGGTTCGGACTTTGTGGAGATGTTTGTCGGCGTGGGCGCGAGCCGCGTGCGCGACCTGTTCGAGCAGGGCAAGAAGAATGCTCCCTGCATCATCTTCATCGACGAAATCGACGCTGTGGGCCGCCATCGCGGCGCAGGCCTGGGCGGCGGACACGACGAACGCGAGCAGACGCTGAACCAGTTGCTGGTCGAGATGGACGGCTTTGAATCCAACGACGGCGTGATCCTGGTGGCGGCCACCAACCGCCCCGACGTGCTGGATCCGGCGCTGCTGCGCCCCGGCCGCTTCGACCGCCGCGTAGTGGTGGGCTTGCCCGATGTGCGCGGCCGCGAAGAGATTCTCCGCGTACATGTGAAGAAGGTTCCCGTCTCCGACGACACCAATCTGAACGTGCTGGCCCGCGGAACACCGGGCTTCAGCGGCGCCGACCTGGCCAACATGGTCAACGAGGCCGCGCTGAACGCCGCGCGCGTGAACCGCAAGCAAGTCACCATGTACGACTTCGAGCTGGCCAAGGACAAGGTGCTCATGGGCGCCGAGCGCAAGTCCATGCTGCTCACCGACGAAGAGAAGCGGGTCACCGCGTATCACGAGGCCGGCCACGCGCTGGTCTCGTTCATGCGCGAGCACTCCGACCCCATTCACAAGGTCACCATCATTCCCCGCGGCATGGCGCTGGGCGTGACCATCTTCCTGCCCGGCGACCGGCACAACTACACCCGCGAGTATCTTGAGGCCAATCTGGCCATCTCCTACGGCGGACGCGTGGCCGAGGAGATCTTCCTCAACCAGATGTCCACCGGCGCGGGCAGCGACATTGAAACCGCCACCGACCTGGCCCGGCGCATGGTCTGCGAGTACGGCATGAGCCGCCTGGGTCCGCTTACCTTCGGCAAGAAGGAAGAGCAGATCTTCCTGGGCCGCGAGATTGCGCAGCATCGCGACTTCAGCGAGGAGACGGCCCGGCAGATCGACCTGGAAGTGCGCCGCCTGATCGACGAGGCCTACCAGTCGGCGCACACCATCGTGGAAACCAACGCGGACGCCATGCACCGCATCGCCGCGGCCCTGCTGGAGCGCGAGACCATCGACGCCGAAGAGGTGCAGATGCTGATCGAGGGCAAGGAACTTCCGCCCATCCGCTCCGCGCTGGCGTCGCCCAGCGATACAGGCAGCGGCACGCAGCAGGTGCTCAAGCCGGAAGGTACCCGCGGCGGCCCCAGCTACCCCGAGGGCTCGCCTTCACCGGCCTAACCACCTGCGGTGGGGCAGACGCGGCTTCGCCGTCACACCCTCAAGTGCAATCAACTCCGAAGAGAAAAGGGCCACTCCAAAGCGGAGTGGCCCTTTCTGCGAGTTAAAGGAAATACCCAGCCGAGTAGATTGAACCGCAAGCGTCTTTCCCTCGACATATAGAACGAATGCCCATGAATGACGAGAATCGCACGCTGTACGAGTGGCTGGTGCTCCGTTGCCAGTGTGGCGAGCCGGGCGCATTCGAGGACTTGATCGCCGTCATGGAGCGCCCGCTGCTCTACTACGCGACCAGTTTGACGGGCAATCCAGACAGTGGGCTCGATGTGCTTCAGGACGTATGGATCGGGGCCTTTCGCGGTATTCGAAAGCTGAAGGACCCCGGTTCTCTCCGGTCGTGGTTGTACGCGATTACCCATGGTGTTGCGGTGGATCGCATTCGGCGCAACGTTTCCAGGGAACAGGCGGAGGCGGCGGACCTCGATGGCTTTCAGGAAGCCGAGGAGCCGTCGTTTGCCGGCGAAGACGCCGCGGCAATTCATCGGGCCTTGGGGCTGATCGGGGTGAAGCATCGCGAGGTCCTGGTGCTGCATTTTCTGGAGGACCTGTCGGTGGCCGAGATCGCGGCGGTTGTGGGCTGCTCGGAAGGCACTGTGAAGTCCCGCATCCATTACGCAAAACGAGCCATGAAAGAGATCCTGAGTGGAGGGGTTTATGGAACAAAAGACTGACAGTATTCGCGACCGTTTGCTGGCGCGCTTGCCCCAGCCGGAAAATGTTGCCGCCTATCGGGAAGAGACGGCGTCGCTGCTGGCGAAACACGAGAAGGCGCTGTTCTGGGAGATGGTGACGGCCAAGACGGCTTCGTTCCTAGGAGCCGCCGTGTTCTTCCTGGCCAACGCTACCTTGGGACTCAAACTGGATCGAAATGGAGTCGTCATTCTTGACGTCATAGCAGGGGTACTCTTCTTCTCAGGGGCGATCAATGAACTGAGCTATCGTATGAGCCGCGGCAAAGTGGAGCTTTTGAAAGAAGTCAAGCAAGTCCAGTTGCAGGTGCTCGAGCTTCAGGCTTCCCTGCAAAAGACCGGCGACCGGCAACCTTAGAGCTTATCGGTGCATTGCGATCTTGTAGCGCTGCTTACCAGACCTGCACACATCGTATCTGGCGGCGGGGACGCCGCCAGTACAGCCGACCAGGAGGTCGGCGCTACGCTGAGTGGACCTAGGGTGAGAATTGCAGATTGGATGCAGCGAAGGGGACAGGCTGAAGCCTGTCCCCTTCGATTCCTTCGCTTCTGGAAAGCCGCGTTAGAAGATCCTGTAGGCGAAGCCTACGCTGGCTCCGTAAGGCGACAGTGTACTGGTGAACCACTGCGGCCAATACTGGTACTCCACGTCGATGGCTCGGAACGTGAGCCTGCGGGAGAGTCGGATGTCGGCCCCGCCGCCGAAAGCGACGTCGGTGAAGCTGCCCGTGGCCTCGCAACTCGATGGGTAGGGCGGAGGGCAGGGTCCCAGGTCCATCTTTGCGTATCCCACCAGAACCTTGGCGTAGGGCGTCGCCCGCCAGATGCGCGGAAGGGGAACCCTGGGTCCGACCATGTAGTTATCCTGATGGATCACGCTTTGCAGTTGGTTGAAGCGCAGCCAGCGCGCTTCCCCTTCGAACTGCACCCACCGGCTCAGCTTCAAATCTGCATAAGCGCCGACGCCAAACAAGGGAAAGGAGCTTGCGCTGGCAACCGGAAGCGCTTGCGCATTCCAGTTGCCGGCAAAGTCGGTTTGAAAAGCTGAGGCCATGCCCCCTGCGCTGAAGGTGATGCGACGGGCAGTGGCAGCTTCCACCACTTGCGCGCGTGCGGAAACAGTTCCCAATCCAAGCAACATCGCGAACAGAACCGCGGTAGATCGTCTCATGAGCATTATGCGCTCCCAGTTCGAGGGACACTGAACCAGAGGTGGGTGGATTTTGGATCGGACTCAGTATATAGCCCCGGACAGGATTTGCGGTGAAGGGCGCAAACCTGTCCGGGAATTTGAGGGGGGAACTACTGTTGCGGGGGTTGCGAGGTGCCTTCGCGCGGCTCAGGCGTCGTATCTGCCGCCGGCGGGGCAGCCTGCGGAACATTCAGCGGAGTCCCGGCAGCAGGCGGGGCTGCCGCGGGGGCGGCTGGAGCTGACGCCGCATCTCCACTGGCCGGCGCAGGCGGAGTGAGTTTGGAGACATCGTAGCGCTGCAGCTTGAAGAAGATGGGCGTCACTTCCAGGGGCATCTTGTCGCGGGCGTTCATGGGCGCATAGCGTTTGGCCGTCAGCATGTGCACCTTGTCGTCCCAGGGATCGGTTTTGAGCCAGCTTCCCAGCGGCAGGGCGGCGATTTGGGTCAAGTCGTCCACATTCAGCTTGGGGGCGCTGTGGGCCAACTCGGCCATCCAGGGAGTGCCGTCCAGCTTGAGCAGTGAGTCGCCCAGCTTGGGGGTGTTCAGCGCTTTCAGCACCTTGCCACGTTCCGCCAATTGCTCCCAGTAGAGGCCCGCGCTGGGCAGCTTGTCCTTGTACATCGACACTTGCAAGTACTCCTGCGCCTTCTTGGCCGCCTCCGCGTTGTCGATGTCAGAGTGGTACATGTTGATGCGCTGGAAGGTCGACTCGTCGGGGAAGAGCAGCCGGTCGTTGAAGGCGTAGCGGGTGTCGATGTGGTGGCCTAGCGCGATGTGCGCCAGTTCCATGGCCACTACCGAGGCGATAGATTCCTCGTTGGGCAGGCTGTCGATGAGCCCCTTGCTGATCAGGATCGTGTTGCCCACCGTGGTCGCTTCCACCGTTGTCGAGAGCAGGATGCGGCAGTGCACCGGGTCAGTGAAGGCCAGGTTGTTGGGCACCGCCAGGTTGATCACGATTTGGTCCAGCACGGTGGTCTCGTAGCCGCCGGCATTCAGCGGCGCTACCAGGCCGGCTTCCACGAGGCGGTCGATCACGTTGTTCTCGGCCTGGGTGATCCAGGCGCGCGTGGCTTGCAGCGGACCTACGTCCTGCGCGTCGTCGCTCTTGTCCACCGCGTCGTCCACCTTTACGCTGACGTTCTCGCTCTCGCGGGTGGGCAGCTTGAGCGAGTAGCCCCAGAAATGGGTCTGCGCCTTGAGCCCAACCGTCTTTTCGCCCTCAATGCGCTCCGTCTCTTCGACATAGACCGAGACCGGCAACCAGACGCCCGGCTGCACATTCATGCGCCAACTGTCGAAGTGGAAGAAGTAGCGGGAGTCGTTCTCCACCTTGGCCGCCGTGAAGGTGCCATTGAAGCGAACCACGTTGCCGTCTTCGTCCTCGATCCACACGCGGCCGTAGAACCGGCCCATGCCGTTGACCTTGGGATGCACATCGTAGACCCAGGTGCGCACCGAGCCCAGAAACTCCCGCCGCACATAGCTGAAGGCGTAGTGCTGGGTATCGAAGCTGGAGGGGTCGAGGAACATCATCTCGGTAAAGCCCAGCGGGTTATAGGCAAAGCGGGTGTCCAGCTTGAGCATCTTGGACAGCCCGGTCATGGCCGAGAAAGATCCCTTGAACCAGCCGTGCTTTGCGGAGGAGCGAGGCTGGTAGGCCTTGTCGAAGAAGCCCCTGCCGAAGTCGATGCGACTGAGCATGTACTCGTCCTCGATCGGCACCTGATAGAGCTTTACGTCCGGCTTGGTGTTCTGGATGTAGGTTTCCACCAGGGGCGTGCGCTGCTGGATGTTCTTGATCAGCACCTTTTCCCGCCCAATGGCCTTCTCCACCAGCGCGGCCTGCTCGGGCGTGAGCTGGTGAACCTGTTCGTACTTCGGTTGCTTCTTCGGGAATGCGAATACGCAAGGTACGGCCAGAGTAAGGATGAGGACGGTGAGGGGGATCTTCCGAAACGTCATGTTGAGCTCCTGGGTTAATACATCTCGTCTGTGTCTGGCCGCTGGTACCGTTCCGGCTGCGCGGCGTGGTAAAGCTGTTCGCTGCTACGCCAACTGGAACGTGATGGTGATGGTGGTGGTCATGTCAACTGCCTGGCCGTTGCGCGTGGCCGGGCGGAAACGAATCTGCTGTGCAACCCGGCGCGCCTCTTCGTCAAGACCATGGCCGAGTCCATGCACCACGCTCTGCACCACCACCTGCCCCGTGGACGAGGAACGTGACGCGCAAGATCACATCTCCCTGCACCTTGAACTGCTTGGCCTCGGCGGTGTACTGGACCGGCGGTTTGGAGATCACTTCAAGATTGGTGAAGACCGGAGCGGCTACCATCTTGGGCGCCGCCGCAACCGCGGTCATGCCGGGAATTCCGGTGGAAGCCACCTTGCCCATGCTGCTGGCCGAGGTGCTGGTAGCTCCCGGTATGCCCGCGGAGGCCACTTTGCCTACCGTCCCGGTATTCGAACCGGATTTGATGCCGTTGCCGATGCCCACTGAGCCCACCACCCCGTGCGGCGCGATCGCCCGCCCGTTCATTCCTCCATAGGGATTGCCAATGGCTGCGATGGTCGCCGGCCGCGTGGCATTGGGATTGGGAGTGACCCCGAAAGTCTGCCCCAGATGCACCGGGGCCGTCGAAACCCTGGTCTGCGGCACCTGCGCCGGCATGGGCGCGGATGCCAGAGCCGACTTGGGCTGCGGCGCAAGAATCACCGCCGGTTTGGCTGCCTTGATCACCGGCACCACAACCTTGGATTCGATCTGTAGCGGCTTCAGTTCCGGCTTTGGCTCCAGCTTGGGCATCACAATCTTGGGAGCGTCCAGCTTGATCAACGGGACCTTGGGCTCCTCCACAGGCGGCGGCGGCTCAAGTATCTTCAGCTTGGGCGGGGGAGGAGGGGTATTGGGCACAATCAGCACCGTTTGCTCGTATTGGTGCTGATCGATGGCCCGCTTGGCGGTCATTCCAATCAAGAGAAGAAGGGCCAGGATCGTCAGGTTCACTACGGAACTGGTGACAAACGACGCCGAGCGGCCCTCCGGTTCGGGAAGCAACCCGAGGGTGATGCGGCCTGGATAGGGGGTCTCCGGCATTTTCTCAATCCTCGCTGGCGGCCGTGCTGACGGCGTGGTGAAGGAGTGTGTGGGGCGCAGCCGGCATCGGATTGCCGAAGACGGCCTTCGCGGAGGCAAACGTTCTCTCTGGGGATTTCAGCGCGATTCTGAAATGGGAGTGCTGTCTTGAGATAGACGCGCATCCGTTCCGCTTCGCTCTGAGGCACGCCGGCCGCTCGTGTCTGGCGCCTGCTCGCCTCTTCCGGCCGCAGGGCGCTGTCAAAGCCAGTTCATGCAGAGGTGCGCAGAGGCAAAGGGGCATTGTTTTGTTCATGATGCTTGCAGGCGGTTGCAAAACGGCGCTGCTGCAACGCGACCGCGGTTGACGGCGCATCAAGCGGGACGTTTTGATTCTTGCCCTTGATCCGGGCATTCCTGGCACTCCAATCCACCAACAATGCATCAAAGCAAGTTCATTGATACTCCCTTGCCTTGAGGAAGGGTATTTCGACAGCGGCTTGCTCTCCACGGCATTATCGACTGAAACGCCGCTTGGTGTGAATACCCAGAAAGTGTCAGCACCTGTTCGTACAACACCCGGGAATTGAGGCCCGGATACAATCGAACTATAGGCGTGCCGCGGGACCGGTGTTTCTTGAAGCAGACCGGCAGTAGCGCCGGGCTTTCACCGACTGTAATAGACTTAAGTTTAGACCAAAGTACTGGAGAAAGGTTGTCTTTTCATGAAAGTGCTCATTACCGGAGGTGCGGGGTATATTGGCGGAACGGTAGCCGGATTGCTTGCATCCAAGGGACATACGGCGGTAGTTTTTGACAATTTGAGCCATGGACGGCGCGATCTTCTGCCGGCGGGCGTGGAGTTTGTCGAGGGAGAACTGGCGGACCGGGGCGCGCTTGAAAACCTTTTCGTCGAGGCCAAAAAACAATCCTCCCCCTTCGACGGCGTCCTCCACTTTGCCGCCCTGATCGAAGCCGGCGAGTCCATGGTCCATCCCGAGCTCTTTTTCCGCAATAACACGGCCTCCACCCTGGCATTGCTCGAGGCCATCCTGGCCGAGGGGCCGCGCAAGATCGTCTTTTCCTCCACCGCTGCTGTCTACGGGGAGCCGGAAGTGGTCCCCATCCGGGAAGATGCGCGCTTGCTGCCGACCAACGCCTATGGCGAGTCCAAGCTGCTGGTGGAGCACATGCTGGGCTGGCTCAACCGCATTCACGGCCTGCGTTGCGCCTCGTTGCGCTACTTTAACGTTGCCGGCGCTCCCGAGGGACCGGCCGGCATTACCCGCGGGGAGGCACACGACCCCGAATCCCATCTGATTCCGCTGGTGCTCGATGTGGCCCTGGGACGCCGCAAATCCATCAAGATCTTCGGCGAGGACTACGCCACGCCGGACGGCACCTGCATTCGCGACTACATCCACGTCTCCGACCTGGCCGACGCCCACTTGCTGGCCCTCGATGCCCTCGACACCAAGGATCGGTTGATCTACAACCTGGGCAACGGCAAGGGCTTCAGCGTGCGCGAGGTGATCGAATCGGCCCGCCGCGTGACCGGGCACGCGATCCCGGCCGACGTGCAGCCGCGCCGCGCGGGCGACCCGGCTGTGCTGGTGGCCAGTTCAGAGAAGGCCATCCAGGAACTGGGCTGGAAGCCCAAGTACACGCAGTTGGACGATATTGTGCGCACTGCATGGATTTGGCACCAGAAGCGGTACGCGAAGTAATAGGCGAAGGGAATTGGATGTTCTTTGGCGCCCGTGCCGATCTCGAACCAAATTGAGTTTCCGCTGTCATTTCTTTCTTCCGCCGAATGGGGCGGCGCGATCAAAGCCGCATCAACGCGGCGCTGCGGGAGTATGTCAACTCGCAGAAAAAGGCCGCCAACGCCGCTCCTTGAAAAAGTCAGATAAATTCACTTGACATTCATACTGCGGCGCAAGCAACGTAAGCAGCAAGCGATGTAAGTTGTTGAGCTATATTCCCTGCCGGTGCGGCCCCACATTTCCCCCAGCTGAAGGACGCCCGGCTACAGCGGTTCCACATTGCTGTACCCCGAACCCACCGCTATCAAGTGGCATTTTTCTCAAGAAAATGCCACCTTGCATGATGCCGGAAAGGGCATGTGAATTGTGGAACCGCTCTGGACACCTTCGCCGTGGGCTTCCTGGTTCGGCCTTTCGGGGCCCTGTTCTTTGGCCGCATTGGCGACATGGCGAAGATCATCGTGGCTGTTGCCTTGCTTCCCTGCATGCCGTTCTTCACCGCCTTTGGCGCGCTGAGCGACAAGATCGGGCGCAAGAGGCTGACGATGGTCTCGCTGCTGCTGCCGCTCATCGGGCTGGGGTTGTGCGCCACGACGGGGAATATCTATGCCGGGCTCTACTACCCCATGGGGATCGCAGCACTCATGCTTGTCTTTGGGATGATCTTCCTGAAGGAGACCCATGGCACGCTGATCTGGGACGAGGTGGACGAACCAGCGGAGATCGCTGGGCCGGCCTGAGGTAGATTGACGAAGACGCACCGGCTCCCCGGCTGGCAAAAAAGGGCCGGATCGGGCCGGAACATCTTCATTTTCGCAACCGATGGGCAAGTTCCGGCATCCGAGTACAGTAGGTCGGTTACGGCACGGCTGGGGCCTTGCCCTTTCAAAACCACACTTTCACCACGGGCTAGGGTTCCTGGACTGCCGGGATCCAAAGATGCAAGCCGGGCGGGTTATCACAGCCGCTTGCAGTTTGTGTTTTGTTGCCGGTAGAGTATTTCGCACGCAGAGTCTTTGCGGACGCTGTTTGAGTGGCGTACCGTGAACCGCTTGGATGTGAATTCCCCCAAAAGGACGTAAGTATGTCTTCTTTGCCCATTCCCGCCGTTCCAAATCAGGATATCGACTCCACGCTGCGCGAAAATCGTGTATTTCCACCGCCCGCGGAGTTCAGCGAAAAAGCCCATATCCAGAGCCTGGAGCAGTACGAAACTCTCTACAAGCAGTCCATCGATGACCCGGAGAGCTTTTGGGCCGCTGCCGCCAGCGACCTGCACTGGTTCAAGCCCTGGGACAAGGTGCTGGAGTGGGATCTGCCCTGGGCCAAGTGGTTTGTGGGCGGAAAGCTGAACCTGAGCTATAACTGCGTGGATCGTCATGCGCTGGGCGCCCGCCGCGACAAGACCGCCATCATCTGGGAAGGCGAGCCGGGCGAAATTCGCCGCCTGACCTATGCCGAGCTGCACGTTGAAGTGCAGAAGTTTGCCAATGCCCTGAAGGCGCTGGGCATCAAGAAGGGCGATCGGGTAGCCGTCTACATGGGCATGACGCCGGAGCTGGCCATCGCCCTGCTGGCCTGCGCGCGCATCGGGGCCGTGCACTCGGTCATCTTTGGCGGATTTGCCGCCAACGCCATTGCCGACCGCGTCAACGATTCCTCTTGCGTGGCGATCATCACGCAGGATTCGAGCTATCGCCGCGGGAACGAGATCCAGCTCAAGCGCACTGTGGATGAGGCCATGGGCGCCTGCCACACCGTGCAGCATGTCATCGTCTTCCGCCGTACCGGCTCGCCGGTAACCATGGTGGAGGGCCGCGACCGTTGGTGGCACGAGCTGATGGCCGCCGCTTCCACCGAGTGCCCCGCCGAGGAGTTGGATTCCGAGGATCCGCTTTACATCCTCTACACCTCCGGCACCACCGGCAAGCCCAAGGGGCTGGTGCACACGACTGGCGGCTACTCCGTGCAGACCTATCTGACCACCAAGTACGTCTTCGATATTCGCGACGAGGACATCTACTGGTGCACGGCCGACATTGGCTGGGTGACCGGCCACTCGTATGTGGTCTATGGGCCGCTGCAGAACGGCGCTACCGTGCTGATGTACGAGGGCGCGCCCAACTGGCCCGATTTTTCGCGCTTCTGGAAGATCGTCGACGACCACCAGGTGAGCATCTTCTACACCGCGCCCACGGCCATCCGCGCGTTTATCAAGTGGGGCGACCAGCACGTGGAAAGCTACAAGCTGGACTCGCTGCGCCTGCTGGGAACGGTGGGCGAACCGATCAATCCCGAAGCCTGGATGTGGTACCGGGAGAAGATTGGCCACAACCGCTGCCCCATTGTGGATACCTGGTGGCAGACCGAGACCGGGGCCATCCTGATTGCGCCGATTCCGGGCGCGGTGGCGGCCAAGCCCGGTTCGGCGACGCGGCCTTTCTTCGGTATTCAGCCGGAGGTGGTCAACAAGGAAGGCGAGCCCGTGCCTCGCCGGCCATGGCGGCCTGCTGGTCATCCGCAAGCCCTGGCCCTCGATGGCGCGAACCGTCTACGGCGACCCCGAGCGCTACCAGAAGACCTATTGGAGCGACGTGCCCGGCAGCTACTTTACCGGCGACGGCGCGCGCATGGATGCAGACGGCTACTTCTGGCTGATGGGCCGCGTGGACGACGTGATCAACGTCAGCGGACACCGGCTGGGCACCATGGAAGTGGAGTCGGCGCTGGTGGCGCATCCCAAGGTGGCCGAGGCCGCCGTCGTGGGCCGGCCCGACGAACTGAAGGGCCAGGCCATCTCGGCCTTTGTGTCGCTCGAAAGCGGCAACCAGCCCAGCGAAGCGCTGAAGGACGAGTTGCGCAAGTGGGTGTCAAAGGAGATTGGCTCGCTGGCCCGGCCCGACGACATCCGCTTCACCGAGGCGCTGCCCAAGACCCGCTCCGGCAAGATCATGCGCCGGCTGCTGAGGGAACTGGCCACGCACGGCGAGATCAAGGGCGACACGACGACGCTGGAAGACTTCACGGTCATCGCCAAGCTGCGCGAGGCGGAAGAAGGGTAAGGCACCTGCGGTACGGCAGGCGCTCGCTATTCGCTCGCAGGAGGTTCGGTGCTTCCAACCCTTCCGCTGGGAAAAAGCGCAAGGGTGAGGCACACGGCGCGAGGGGGAGTAATGGTAGAGGGAGGAGCGTCGCCTTCGGCTGTTGACACCCCGCCCGGCGCATCCTGGTCTCAGCGTATGGAAGTGCAACTCAGTGTCGAGCAGGAGGCTAAACTCTCCCGGATGTCTGACCAGACGGGCAAGAGCGTGGAAGAGTTGGCGCGTGAAGCAGTGGATCGCTGTCTGTCCGAAGAGGTCCGTTTCCATGCAGGGGTCAAAGCAGGGCAAGAATCAGCTGCACGAGGCGACTTCGTCCCCGCATCCGAGGTCTGGGCCAAAGTGGAGCGTGCGTTGAAAGCTTGACGTGCTCGAATTCACGTCTCAAGCTGGGAGGAGCGGAGGCCACATGCGTCGTCTTCGCTACGGCGTGGCAATGAGCCTGGATGGTTTCATCGCCGGACCCAACGGCGAACATGACTGGATTGTGCCCGATCCAGCCATGGATTTCGACGGCCTGTTTGCGCAGTTCGACACGCTGCTGATGGGCCGCAAGACCTTTGAGATTGCCAAAACCAGACCGCTCTCGGCTGGGAGCTCAAGCCAGCAGTGGATCGTCGTTTCGCGCACGCTGAAGCCGGAAGATTACCCCAAGATCGCGATTCTCAGCAGCGGCGTGGAGCAGGCGGTGGCCGCAATGAAGGCGCAGCCGGGCAAGGACATCTGGCTCTTCGGCGGCGGCGTGCTGTTCCGCTTCCTGCTCGATGCCGGACTCATCGATACCGTCGAGGTTGCCATCATACCGGTGCTGCTGGGCAGCGGAGTTCCGCTGCTGACAGAGGGACGCCGCCGGTCCCTTCACTTTCAAGAGAGCAAGGCTCTGCCCAGCGGCGTTCTCCAGCTTTGCTATGCTGTTTTGCCGGAGTCGAAGGTCGATTGAGATCGAACCTGTCGCGGCCTTTGCTGCCGAACCGGGAGTTTCCAGCCAATCTCCCTTGCGGATTCAGGGGACTCCGAACAGTTATCCGACTTCCGAATCAAGTTCCCTAAGAGCGATTTTTGAATTCTGTAGACCGGGGCTTTGTTGGTTTCCCATCCATTCCGCAGGAAAGCGCGGAATGGATGGGAAACAGAAGTCTATAGCAGAACCGAGAATGCTCTAGGATCCTGAGTCTGAAATTCGTATCAGAAATTGGGGGCGAGAAAAAAGCAGATTCTTCGCTCACCACCCCCCGAACTCCACCCCAAAGAGCAAAAACCGCTCTTTGGGGACCCCGGAACTGAGAACCATTCGGGCCCCGTTCGCTCAGAATGACAGTGCATTTGTTTAGCGAACTATGGACTCAGGACACTAGAACTTGTACACCAGGCCCACGGTGGCGCGTGCATTCTTGGTCATGTGCGGCGAATATCCCAGAGCCGGGGTATTGCCGGTGACGGAGAACGAGGCGGCAATTTCGTCGCCTGAAGCGCGGATGGACAGCCGCCGGCTGAGGCGATAGTCCAGACCGCCTCCGGCTCCTCCCGCAAAGGAGATATTGGGGGTCATGCTCTCGCCGCCGGTGTGGGCGCCGCCCAGCAAGGCATGGAAAAAGCCGTCCACACGGCCATAGAGGTTTCCGTGCAGCTCGGGGCCCAGGAAAACCTCATCGACCACCGGGCTTCCTGGGTTGCCGCCGGTATTGCTGGAGTCGCCAATGCTCAGCGGATACTTATAGAAGGCGCCATCGGCGACCACGCCGAAGTACTTGCCGAAATTCCGGGTCAGCGAGAGATTCACGCCCTGCAGCCCATAGCGCGACTGGTTCACCTGGTTGAGACCTGTGTAGCCGTATCCGGCATAGACCTCGTACTTGTAGGAGATATCAGCCTGCTCGGTACGGACCTTTTCACGAACAGGGGCAGCCTGGCATGAGACCGCCAGGGACAATAGCGTGGCCGGAACCAAGGCCAGGATCGAAATCAACAAATTCCTCTTCAACGCGAGACTCTCCTCAAAACCATGCTGGGTAAGTCTGCCGCCTGCGGGCCATTTCCCTAGGCTGGCGCCCTGACTCTCATTCCCTACCTTCATAGACTATCCTCTCGACCCCGGTTCGATGAAGTCTTCAGCAGCGGTTAGCGACTTTGTACCGGAACGGGGGTGGACACCTCCAGTGTCTTGCCGGATGTTTCTGTCACAGTGACGGTGATTCCCCTGGCCAGGAAGCGGCTCAGCGCCTCCGGGCGGGTCCTGTCGAGTTCCCAGCCGTCCTCAATGGCCACAACGGTATAGTGGCCGGGGGCGACATCGCGCAGGGCGAAGCTGCCGTCGGAGTCCGACTGATCGCGCCGCACCAGCCCTTGAAACGCCGCCGCGTTCTTGGGAACAAGCACCACCATGACGCCGGCCGCGCCCTTGCCATCCTTGCGGGCAAAGCCCTCCACCCGCGTCTCCCCCTGGGATATCGCCACGGCGACGGTCTGCGCGCGGTCTCCCACCGTCAGAGTATTCCCGGCGCGGGAGACGCCATTCGCGGCGATGGAAACGATGGGAAGCTGGCCAGCCGGTCCCACTGCCTGAAGTTCCCATTTGCCCGGCAGGACGGCCTCAAAGCGGAAGTGACCTTTGCGGGCGACGGTGGTCAGTTGCTCCTGACGGCGAGCGACATCCAGCGAATAGAGCGTCACGGTGACCTCGTCGGGAATCGTTCCCCGGCTAACGGAGTCCAACGCTCCCGAGACGGAGACACTTGGTGCGCCGTCGCTGGGATCGATCTGCTGGCTTGAGGCGGCGTCCAGGTCAACCACGCGTGGCGGATCGCCCTGGGTCAATTCATAGTGGCCCGGCGCCACCCCGCTGAACTCCACGGTTCCGGATTTTGTGGCGTCCTGGAAGCCCGCGCTCTCGGCGGAGACCTGCGCGCCGAAGATCTGCTGGCGCAACTCCGGCCGGGCAATCGATCCGTCCGGCTTGCGCGGAGCTGTCACCACAAGGTGCAGCGCGGGAAGCGGATGCAGAATGATGTTTGCCTCTTCGCGGCTGCCCGCGCCCAGCACAATGGGGGTAGCTGAGGCTTCTTCGGTGGTGGAATCGTAATAAGTCGGCGGGTACGCCACATCCAGCACAGCGCTTGCCTCAGCGCCCGGCTTCGCCGCGGAGCCGTTTCTTGTCTGGTGGAGGGCGTACCAGGGCTCCGCCGACACCGCCAGCAGGTACCTGCCTGTGGCCAGATCGCTGAACTCATAGGCGCCGGTGTCGTCGGTAGTGGCTGAGTCCGCCTGGGCGATCCGCTCGCCGGCTCCCCTGCCCCGCTGCGAGTCGGGTCCTCGATCGGGCGGAATCACAAACAGCATTACCTTTGCGCCCTCCACTGGGTCACCGCCATCCGCCGTCACCCATCCGCGCAGGGCGCTGCTGGGCGTGAGCCGGAAGACCAACCGCTCCGTTTCCTGGCCTGGCCCGGTCACGATGGCCGAGTTGAACTCATCGTGCTCATCGAAGAATGCGGTGCGGAATCCGCGCTTGGAGGCTGTCAGTTGGTACTTGGCGGCGGGCAAGCGCGCCAGCTCGAAACGCCCGTTGGTGTCCGATTCGGTCGACTCCACTGTGTGGCTGTCCTCCTCTGCCAGAACGGCCACGGTGGCCCGCCGCACTGGCTCGCCGGTCAACGCATTCACCATCGTTCCGGCGATGCGGTAGAGGCCCTGGCCGCTGCCTGCCGCGCGGATGGCCGGCGAAGCAGCTGTCTGCGGCCCGGCAGGCAGCCAGGCGATGGACAGCAGCAGGGCAAAGCCGCAGACCCTGATGGAATCTGCTGAAACCAACCGCAACGATGCGGAACAGGGAATCAAGGGAGTCTCCGGCTTGGCGGTCATCGTCCCCCCACCTCCAGAACCAGATTGCCGGTGGATCCAGGAGACAGCGTGACAGCCTGCCCCGGTCTCGGCAGCGCGGCCATTGCCGCTGGATTGCGGTATTCCAGCCGCAGCGGCCGGTTGAAGACATAGACGTGGTAATTGCCCGGCGTGAGCCCCTCCAGCGTGAGGGTGGGCCCAGAGGAGGGGTGGATGGTCATCGGCGGCATGTCGGCCGTGGTGTCGAAGTCCGGAACCACATAGACGGTGTAGAAAGGCTCATCTCCGGGCAGGAAGGCAGAGAGGGACTGCGGCAACTCCAGCGTCAGCTTGGCGCAGTCGTCCCGCAAAGTCAGTTCCATGGGGGGCGGCGCGGCAGAGAGGCTCACACGCAGCGGCTCGCGCGCCAGGTTGATGCCGCCCGCGGTGAAGGAATCCACGCACAGGGTCCGCGGATTGACCATGGTGTTGATCCAACTGGGGCCGATATCGGCGCCGCTCAGATCCAGTTGGTCCGGCCCCAGGGGGTCGGCGATGAAGCTCTGGCCCGTGCCCTCGGGAGGCACATCGCCGGCATCGGTGGCTGAAACCGTAACTTGTGCGGACAAGCCCTGTCCATTGCCGGTCTGGTTCGTTGCCGTTGTTGTGCGTATGGCACGCAGGTGAATCGGCCAACTG
The DNA here is from genome assembly GCA_963839155.1 of uncultured Acidobacteriaceae bacterium. Taxonomy (GTDB): domain Bacteria; phylum Acidobacteriota; class Terriglobia; order Terriglobales; family Acidobacteriaceae; genus Telmatobacter. The sequence goes on along the minus strand of CAWITY010000008.1, from coordinate 161,614 downwards.
GGAATGGGCGACAGCGGGATGCGCAGGTTTGCCACCGCGTGCCCGGCAATGGAGAACTCCACGTACCCTGCGAATCCTGCGGGTTTGCGGCCGCTCCTGCCCGCCGCGTTGCCGGGCTCGTTGGTGACAACTGAAAGAAGGAGCGAGTAGACGCCATCCGGCAGGCTGGCTTGCAGGGTGCGGGACTCCGCGTCGTATTGCGCCACGTAGGGTAGCCGGTGCCCTGAGGGGTCGAGCACTGAAGCCGCCTGAAACGAAGCATCGAAACCGGTTTCAGCCGGGCTATTGGGCGCGAATGGCCGCCCATTGGGAAAGAATGCTGTCGCGGTGACAGATAGGAAGGGCTCCAACGTCAGGGATAGGTTGGCTTGCACCTGTTCGCCGGGCCTCAGATGCAGGCGAGCAGCCGAGGCAAAATCGCGCGCATCGGGATAAAACACGCTGGGGTAGCCGGCCTGCGCAATGTTGGCGCCGCTGCCCGCCGCCACCACGCTCACCGCCGGTTCGCTCTGCAACGCTGGCTGGGTGTAGACCACGTACACCCCATCTGGAAGCGAAGCAAAACGGTATGCACCGTCGCCGTTGGTCCGGGCTGTGCCTTCTTGCGCCCACACTGCCCGGCCGTCGCGCGTCACCAGCTTGGCCAGCGTTACGGTGATGCCCTGCGCCGGGTCGCCTGTGGAGAGGTCTATATGACCTTGAATCGCGCAGGAAGGGATGAGCGCAAATTCCAAATCCGGCATCTCTGCCGTCACCAGAACATTATGCGCCGGACCATCGGAGAGGTAGCCCACCCATTCGCTGGCATATAGACGGTCGTGAAAGCCGGGCTTGAGCAGACGGAAGGACTGCGGGCCCGGAGGCACGCCGGGAATTTCAAAGCGGCCATCGCCGTCGGTCAGAGCGCCGGCAAAAGCGTCGCCTTCAATCCGTACGAGCACGCGCGGTATGGGCTGGCCGGTGGCTGCATTGTGGACGGCGCCGTGCACGGTGACCAGACCGCTGACTGAAACCAGCGGGCCACCGGGCGGCGGTTGCAGCGCCTGCGCCGCGGCGGGTTCCTGGCCTTGTCCGGGGTCCCCGCCCTGCTCCTGGGCCAACTCCTGCATTTGCCCGCCCTCGGCAAGCGGCTCCTGGAGCAGCCCCTGGATGCCGGGGCCTGAAACGTGGATCGCCAGGTCAGGCTCTGCGGCAAGCGGCGCGGGAAGCAGCAGAAGGGCGATGAACCAGGCCGCCGCAGCGCGCCGCTTGCGGCTTTCCGCGGAGCGAGGTTTCCAGCTCGCGCACAGGTTGGTTGTCTCAGGGTCCACTCACCATTGTGACGGGTCAAGGCGGAGAAGGGAATCGAGACGGGAGAGAAAACCGGCGTCATCTCGCGCTGCGGCGTCTGTCAGCACGCCCGGCGCGGCCAACCCAACGCAAAAACGAAGAGTGGCGGGTAAGCGGGAAGCAATACGTGCTTTCCGTTTCCCTCACTCTTCGTTTTTGTGGACTGACTTGGTTGAAAAGAAACAAAAAATCAACTCAAACGAAACAAAGACAAAACGCAAACCCGTGTGAAGATGCAAAAGCCCGAGCCTAGAGCGAAACCAGAGTCCCTGTGGCCTCGTTCGCGCTGTGCAGGATCGCCGCTCCCTGGGGGTCGCGTCGACTTGAATGCAGCGGCTTCGGGATACATCGACTCTGGTTCAGCCATAAAGGCCGGAACAGATTGAACTCGGTCCAGGGGCCTGAAGGCCCCTGCTCCCTCTGCAATGCCACATCCACGTCGGGCTGCTTCGTCCATCGCGGGTCAGATGCACTGGTGGCGGACTGTTCTAGATCAGACCTTCGCGACGGTATTGATGGTCTTCAGAATGCGCGAAACGATCTGGTAGGGGTCGGCTTCGGAGTTCGGGCGGCGATCTTCCAGGTAGCCCTTGTAGCCGTCGCTGACGAAGTTGACAGGCAGCCGGACCGAAGCGCCGCGATCCGAGAGGCCGTAGCTGAACTTGTCGATGGCCTGGGTTTCGTGCAGGCCGGTCAGGCGCAGATGGTTATCAGGCCCGTAGACGGCGATGTGCTCGGCGACGTGCTTTTCGAAGGCTCCCATGAGGGCCTCAAGATACCCCTTGCCGCCGACTTCGCGAATGTACTTGGTGGAGAAGTTGGTGTGCATGCCCGAACCATTCCAGTCGCCCTTGATGGGCTTGCAATGCAGAACCACGTCCACTTCGTACTTCTCGCACAGGCGCATCATCAAATAGCGAGCGATCCACAGGTCGTCGGCGGCCTTGGCCGAGCCCTTGGCGAAGATCTGGAATTCCCACTGGCCCTTGGCCACTTCGGCGTTGATGCCCTCGTGATTGATGCCGGCAGCAAGGCAAAGATCCAGGTGCTCTTCGACGATCTGACGGGCAATGTTGCCCATGTACTTGTAGCCGACGCCGCAATAGTACGGGCCCTGGGGCGTGGTCGGATGGCCGTCCTTGGGGAAGCCCAGCGGACGCCCGTCTTTGTAGAGGAAGTACTCCTGCTCAAAGCCAACCCACAAGTCAGGATCGTTTTCGATGGTGGCGCGCTTGTTGGTGGAATTGGGCGTGCCATCCGGGTGCATGACTTCGCAAAGCACCAGGTAACCGTCCTTGCGGCCTGCATCGGGATAGAAAGCCACCGGCTTCAGAACGCAGTCTGATTTGCTTGCCCTCGGCCTGCATCGTGGAACTGCCGTCGAAACCCCAAAGGGGAATGTCGGCAAGGGTGGGCGGCTGCTCAAATGTCTTGAGCTGGGTCTTGCCGCGAAGTTCAGGGATCGGCTCCTTGCCGTCGAGCCAGATGTATTCGAGTTTGTACTTTGGCATGAATCTCCTCTGGAATGAAAAAGATGCGGTGTCCAAGACCAGAGTATGGTTTGGGGCATAAGGAACCCATGAAGATTCCTGAGAAGAGAGATGCCAGGCAGGAAAAATCAGTGCCGGTGGGCCACCAGAATCATCAGCAGCAGAATCACCACCGGGATCAGGGCCAGCGCGGAATAGTAGAGAATCTTGCGCGGAAGCTGCGACTTTCGCTTGTTCCAGTCCCGCAACTCCACCCGGTCCTCCACGCCCACCTGGTCCAGATGCTCCAGGTCCCAGGCAAAGGCGCTGGCTTTGGCTATAGCGGTTTTTCGGGTCGCGCTCCAGGGCGCGGTAGAGCACCTCCTGCAACTGCGGCGAGATGGAGGGGTTGGCGATGCTGGGCGGCATGGGGTGGTTCAAGAGCCGGTCGTTCATGGCGGCCAGGGGCGATGGGCCGGTGAAGGGCAGCTTGCCAGAGAGCATCTCGTAGAGAATCACGCCCATGGCATAGATGTCAGAACGGCCGTCGCCGCGTTTGCCTTTTACCTGCTCCGGCGAGATGTAGTTGGGCGTGCCCAGGGTGGCGGTGAAGTTGGCGTAGGTCAGCCGCCGCGCCGCCGAGTCGCCGGCGATGCCGAAGTCGATCAGCTTGATGTTGTCTTCTTCATCGACCATGATGTTTTCCGGCTTCAGATCGCGGTGCACAACGCCGTTGCGCGTGGATGTACTCCAGCGCGTCGAGGACCGCGACGGCGATGCGGATGGCGCGGTCCTGAGGGAGCTGGCCTTCATTCAGGATCTGCCGCAGCAGCCGGCCCTCGCACCACTCCATGACCATGTAGATGCGCGAGCGCTTTTCGCCGCCAAAGACGCGCATGACCTTGGGATGATCGAGCTTTTCGCCGATGCCGGCCTCTCGCTGAAAGCGGTCGAAGAGAATGGGGTCGGCTTCCATATCGGGATGAGGAATCTTGAGCGCCACAACGCGGTTGTCGCGCAGATCCGTGGCGCGGTAGATTGAGGCCATGCCGCTGCGGGCAACCGGCGCTTCAATGCGGTAGGAATCGATCTGCGAACCGGCTTCCAGGCTGTCGTGATAACCCATCGTGCGGCAGTCTCCAGGGGTAACTCTCTCTACTCTACCGGGAAAACGAGGCAGAGCGCTAAGGCTTCCATAAGTCTTTTGTCAAATCAGGCAGCCGGCGCTCAGGACGGCAGCCGGTAAGGACGGCCGCGATACATGCCCACCTGCTCCACGGCGCGGACGCGAATCACCTGGGCAGTTGTGTTGTCGCCGCCGTCGATCTCCACGGCGCGCGCCACCAGCTCGCGAGCAACTTCGTCGATGTTCTTGTTCTGCGAGACGATTTCGGCAATGGCCGCGTCGCTCATCTCGTCGTGCAGGCCGTCGGAGCACAGGACCAGTACATCGCCGGCCTGCAGGGTCAAAGCGGTGGTGTCGGGGGAGACAAACATCTCCGGCCCGAGGGAGCGGATGAGAACGTGGCGCGAATCCGACTCGGCGGCTTCGCTGGCCGAGATCAGGCCCAGCTTTCTCTGCTCGTTCACCCAGGTATGGTCCTGCGTAACCGGCCTTGGCCTGCCCATTGCGCACCAGGTAACAACGCGAGTCACCCACGTGCGAAACTACGGCCTGGTCGTAGCGCAAGGCGCAGGCCACGAGCGTGGTGGCCATCTTCTTGCCCCGGTATTCCTGCGCCAGGGTGCAATCGTGCACCGCGGCGTTAGCGTGCTGGATGAGGCGGGGCACAAGTCCTGGCAGCATGGTCCCGGCTTGGGCTTTGGCGAACTCCTCGGTCACAACTTTGACGGCGGTGGCTGAGGCCACTTCGCCCAGGTCCATGCCGCCCACTCCGTCTGCCACCGCAAAGAGGAAACCGTGCGAACGCGCCTGGTGGCGCGAGGCGGGAATGAACGATCCCATCGCGTCTTCGTTGTTGGTGCGGACTTTACCGAAATCGCTTGCCTGGCCGAACTGTACATCCAACATGGGCGCTATCGCCTCAATCTTTTCCGTGGATTTCCGGAGCAAATGCTCGCATTTGAACAAATAGCCCGCTGGGTTTCACAGCCACCCTACGGGGCGCTGGAGTTCATTTTGCCTCTTTCCCAGGGCTGCGTTTCGCTTGCCCTGGGCTATTCTCGCGCCGCCCTTCGGGGCGAATAGAGGCTCGCCTTGTTCATTTCCACCGCAGCGCGCAGAGGCGAGCCGGCCTGCTCTTAGAGATTGTGAATCATCGCTTTCAAAAAGGCCACTGGGTGGCTCTCCTTGGCTCGACTCCGCGAGGAGTTCGAGGGGGAGAATCCACCCAGCAGTTGTTCTACGGTTGATGAGGCGCCGACAGAGTCTACCGGGATTCGAGCAAGATCGCTTTGCCCTTGGCCTTGGAAGAGCGGATGAAGTAGATGGCTCCGTAGATGCCCCAGACAGCGGAGATCCCGAGGGCCAGCAGAGGTTCCTTGAAGGTGCCCAGCCCGAAGACCGGGCTGATGATGTAGAAGGCCATGCAGACCAGGTTGGCCAGCAGACCGAAGCCGGGGATGAGCAGGTGATAGACCACGTTGTAGTCCGGGCGCTTGTGGAATGCCACAATGCACAGGAAGCAGCTCAGCGCGTAGAGGATGAAGGTGCCGAAGTTGGAGGTCAGCGTGATGGTCAGCAGCGAGTTGGGCAGCGCCGCCAGTTGATCGTGCGAGAGATAGCCCCAGTTGGAGAAGATGCCGTGCGGCAGGGCCGCGATGGCCGCATCAGTGGGCGCGCCGGCATCGCCGAAGACCAGCGAGACAGCGATGACGCCGATGACCGCGGAGATGGTGGCCAGCGTCCAGATGGCGCGCCGGGGAGAGAGCGACTTGGCATGAAGCATGCCGAAATGCTCGGGGGCCTCATCGTCCTTGCCCATGGCGTAGGTGACGCGGGCGCCGGTGTTCATGCAGCTCAGCGTGGTGCCGATCAGCGCCAGGAAGACGGTGAAGGCCTCAGCCAGCATGAAGTAGTGGCCGTTGCCGTGGCCCAGCAGCGCGTCGCCGACGATGATCATCATGTCGCCGATGGGCGCGGCCGAGGTTGAAGCGCTGGCCATGGAATACCCTGAGTTGAGGAAGTAGTTGGCCGCGAAATACTCGATCAGGTAGCACACCAGCCCCTGAATGAGCAGCGAGGAGATGACGGCGATCGGTATGTGTTTGGTTGGATTCTTAGCCTCGCCTCCCATCGAGGTGACCGATTCGAAGCCGACCAGGATCAGAATGGCGACCGTGGCCTGAATGAACAGATAGCTGAACTTGTGCGGCTGAATCACCGAGGCAGCATTGGGGTGCGAGAGGAAGGCGCCGGTGGCGTCCTTCGTCGGGGTAGTCGATGGTGAAGGGAACCGGCTTGCCGGCCGCATCCAGCAAGGGCAGCGGCGCCTGGCTGGCGTCGCGGATGATGGCGCCGGTCTTGTCGGTGGCGAACTGGTAGCTATAAGTGGCCAGTGTCTGACCGTCGTATTGGAATGCCGCCGAACCCGCAGGATGGCTGGTGCGATAGCCGATGGCCAGCACGCTGAAGACCAGCAGCGCGGAGATCTGAATGATGTTGATGGCCAGGTTGACGGCCGTCGAGGCGCCCGCGCCCTTTGAGGCGATCCAGCCCACGAAGAACGAGAAGACAATCGCGATCAGGGCCATGAACAGCGGTCCCGGATTCGAGCCGCTCATCACGTTCGGATAGAGGAAGCCGACCACATAGCCGACAAAGATGCCGGTGGTGGCCACCATCACGCCGGGATAGACCCAGTAGTAGAGGTGCGAGCCCCAGCCGACAATGAACTTGGCGATGCGCGCGTACTTGAAGGTCGTGTCCTTCGAGAGCAGCGCCTGCTCCGCGTAGTAGTAGCTGGAGCCGGTGCCGGGATAGAGCTTGGAGATCTCAGCGTAGGCCACGGCGGTGGCCAGGCACAGCAGCAAGGCGCCGAAGATGCCCAGCCACATGGCTGGCGCAGTGGTGCCCGTGGTGGCCTGGATATAGAAGGTGAGCCAAAGGAAGGCGCCGGGGGCGATGAGAGCCATTGCGTTGCTGGTCAGCCCGGTAAGGCCCAGGGTGGCCTGCATCTGAGGTGCTTTTTGATCTGCCATGAGCATTCTCCTGAGATTTGGAAGTTCGTATGGCTGCTCCCGGCCGACACGCCGCCGGGATTTTGTGTAAGGCTCACCCGTGCCCGGATTCTTACCCGGACCGATAAGTGTCACCTCAATGGGTTATCTGAATGCTAGAACCGACGAGATAAGGATGAAATGAGGAAACTGAAATCAGCCGCCGGCTTTCGCTTGGCGGATAAGATGGTCCGCGGCAAATCTGCGCTGCGTTCCCGGCCTGACGGATTGCGCGCCAAGCCGGGATCGGGTTTTGGGAGGCTTACCGCTTGTGTCCGAAGAAGGACGCAAAACCAGTAAGAAGGGAGCGCGCTTTTACAGCCCAGCCTGTTACTTATCCACGTGCGGCCAGGGTAAGGATCCGGCGGCACGTGGGCTGGCCATCGTGCCGCAGAGGCAGGGCGACGGGGTGATTATTTTCCGGCAATGTTACTGCCGAAGATGAAGCCGAATTCAAGTACGGCCCGGAATTGGCTCGCATCCGTTCCAGCCGTGCCAAAGACAGCGCCCGTCGCGTAGTTCGTTGCGTGCACCCAGGCGAGATCGCTGCGAACGTACATGCCTCCTTTTTGGTAGGTTGGCGTCGCGGTGAAAGTGGTGCCCGCGCTGCCCGCTCCAAAGCCCAACAGGTTGACCGATCCATCGGTAGCGCTTCCCGAACTGGTCAGATATTCCACGCGTGCCGGAAGCGAGAAGCCGCTCTTGAAGGCATAGCTGGCGTTGAACGCGCCGCCGGTTGCGGATGTACCCTTGGCAATGCCCACCTTGGTGTTGGTTGGCACCTTGCCGTATTGGAAGTACGGCGAAACGATCCATGGGCCCTTGGTGTACGTGTAGATCACCGCGTGCATGTAGCCGTTGTTCTGGAAGCGGCGTCGCGGACGTTTCATAGACGGTCTGTCCGAGGTTCCCCATCCCGTCGTACACCAGGCTATGGGGCCCCTTTGTAAGGGTCGCCGAGCCTGAGAGCCACGAGTAGCGGTTGGAATAGTAACCGTCGTTCCAACTGACCGAGGCGGACAGGTACTTACCCAGGGTTTGGTTGACCTGGATGCCGCGATTGATGGCGTTTTCCTGGTTCCAGATGATGCCGCGCTCGATGTTGAAGTTCTGGTAAGTAAACGTGGACTCGGCACCCATCAGAGTGGGAAGCGAGCCGATAAGGAACTGCGTGTTCTTTGCCGCCTGCAGCTTCAGGTAGGCGACCGGAACAGGCCCATAGAAATTGTTCACGGTATCTTGGGCGTTGGTAAAAGGCACGCCGAGAGTCGGCATGGTGTAGACGCCCGCCTGGATGTAGTACTGAAGCTTCCCGTCCGCTTTTTGAATGAAAATCTGTCCGTTGCTCAGAGTGGCCTGCGCCTTGTCATCGCCCGGCACGGAATTGTTCTGGAACTGCGAGAAACCGGTTATGATGCCGTTGACGGATAGCTTGCCCAACGGCCCGGCATCGAAGGTCGCCGGCGGCAGCCATTGCAGCGGACCGGTGAGAACGAAGGTGGAAAGTGGGGCTGGGGCTGCTGCAGGCGCCTCTGCTGGCGCGGGTGCTTGAGCTGCTGCCGGTGCGGGCGCCGGAGCTGGTGTCGCCGGCGCTTGTGCGCCGGCCGTCAAGGCGATTGCCATGGCTGTTCCAGCCATCGATTGAAGTATGTGCTTCGGGATCATGTTCATCGGCACTGTTCCTCCCAGTAAAAGATGTTGTGTATGACAAGCCATGAAGTCAGCCAAAAAATGGAGGCAAAAGGGTTGGCGCCCTGTGCGGTGTTATCCGCATTCGCGCCCGGCCATCGTTACCACACGGATCAATGGTCCGCATGATTTCTCAATTTGAGAATTCGGAAGCGCATGCGCTGTGTCCCGAAGTGGTCCGGCCGTTGCGGATTAACTCTAGTAATGCAAAGAACACATAAAGAACATATGAGGAAGATGAAAAGTTCTGGTGGGGGTATTGCAGAACTGGCGCACGCCAAATGCCGCAAAATGCACGCTCAAAACAGGATAGGGCCGAATGCGCGGCGCCGCTGGCGGTCTGGCGTATAAGGGAAGAATGAGGAGCCTGTTAAAATCCTCTTACGCTTTTCAACCTCAACCATTGGGTCTGTCGCGATCGATTTGCCCTTGGGGGTTGCGCAACCAAGCGAAGGTTGAAGCCTGAAACGGCTTCAGCATTTCGCAGGCTTGGTTTTTGCGCAGGTTCGTTGCAATCTGAAGGTGGGTGGCTGCTTGTCAGGAAGTTACAACCCCGTTCGCTCTCCGTTTGTCGCCAGGCGCCTGCGCGGCTCAGGTCAGCACGTGCTGCTGTTTACCCTGGAGTGCGCGCTGGGCATTGTGGCCGTCGTTCTGGTCGCGGCCTTTGCGCATTGGTCGCAATGGCTGCTGCCGGTGGCTGTCCTGCTTTATCTGCTGATTGTGGTTCCCACCGCCTTGCTGTGCGGATTCTGGCAGGCGGTCATCGTGTCGCTCTCCGCGGTTGTGGTGCACAGCTACTTCACCGCGCGGCAGCCTCAAATCGAATCCGGCCGCGGACCCGGCCAATTCCGTCACGCTGCTGGTCTTTGTGCTGGTGGCGCTGGTGGTCAGCCGGCTCTCCGCGCGCGTCACGGACCACGCCCGGGAGGCCGAATCGTGGGGCGGGCAGATGCACGATCTCTACGAGTTCACGCGGCGCACGCTGCAGATGAATCTGCACGTGGAGCCGGGGCCGCAGTTGGCCGAGCTGGTGCACGAGATCTTCGCGCTGGAAGCGGTGGCGGTCTTCGACGCCGACCTGCACGAGGTCTACCAGGCGGGCTACTGGAACGTCGATCCCGCAGGAGATGGCGCAGAACGTCTACTACTTCGAGACCTCGGACGACGACCTCGGACACCGGACTGGGCCGCCGCGTGGTGCGCCTGGGCACGGTGCCCGTCGGCAGCCTGGTGGTGCGCGGCGACACCAGCCCGCTGACCAACAACGCCATCGCCTCGCTGATTGCCATTACCTTCGACCGCTACCGCGCCTTCGCCAACGAGAGCCGCATCGAGACCGAGCGCCGCACCGAGCAGTTGCGCGCCACGGTGCTGGACAGCCTGGCGCACGCCTACAAGACGCCGCTGACCGCCATCCGCGCCGCCTCGACCGGCCTGGAGCGAGATGGGCCACCTTTCGCCGGGCAGGCGGAGCTGGTGGCGCTGATCGACGAACAGACGGGCCTGCTGAGCGAACTGACCACGCGCCTGCTGACCACTGCGCGCCTGGATGCCGGCGAAGTGGCCATTCACGCTTCGCCGGTGGGCGTGGACTCGCTGATTGAAGAGGTGGTGGCCAGCCTCAGAGACCGCCTGGCCAGCATGAAGGTCGTGATCGATCTGCAAGACGACAACATGGTCCTCTGCTGCGACCGCCAGTTGATGGTCATGCTGCTGACGCAGTACATTGACAACGCCTGCAAGTACTCGATCTTCGGCACCGCCATCACCATTCGCGTCACCCAGGCGAATGCCGAGATGATCTTTTCCGTGCACAGCTTCGGCCCGGTGATTCCCATGGCCGACCGGGAGCGCATCTTCGACCGCTACTATCGCTCCTCCACCCACTCCAACCGCGCAGCGGGCACCGGCATCGGCCTTTCGGTGGCCAAGCGCGCGGCGCTGATCCATGGCGGCTATGTTTGGGTCACCAGCGACGAGATCGAAGGAACCACATTTTTTGCGGCGATTCCGACCCCTGTACTGAAGAGGTGTTCACCATGAGCCAGCCCGCTATTCGCATTCTTATCGTCGACGACGAATCGGCCATCCGCAGGGCGCTGCGGCCGCCGCTGCTGGAGCTCGGCTTTCAGGTGGCCGAAGCCTCGCGCGGCGAAGAGGCTCTGCAAATGCTGCGCGCCGCGCCCTGCGATGCGGTTCTGCTCGACATCAACATGCCGGGCATTGGCGGCATGGAGACGCTGCGCCGCATTCGCGCCTTTGCTCCCCGGCTGCCCATCCTCATGCTGACCGTGCGCGACGAGGAAGAGGAAAAAGTGGAGGCGCTGGAGCTGGGCGCCGACGACTACGTCACCAAGCCCTTCAGCACGCGCGAACTGATCGCCCGCATTCGCACTGCGGTGCGCCGCGTCCGCGCGCCCGCCCGCGCCGAAGACGCGCCCATCGAGATCGGCGAAATTCGCCTGGAGCCGGTGAAGCGCACGGTCACCAAGCGCGGCGAAGCCGGTGCACCTCACCCGCAAGGAGTTCGACATTCTCCACTGCCTGATGAGCCGCGCCGGCCGCGTGGTTACCTACGCCCGGCTGCTCACCGCAGTCTGGGGCGCCGACTGCCGCGAAGAGGTCGAGTACCTGCGCACCTTTGTGCGCCAGTTGCGCAAGAAGATCGAGGACGATCCTTCGAACCCCGTGTATCTGCTGACCGATGTCTATGTCGGATACCGCTTCGCCGACGCGCAGATGTTCCAGGAGGAGACTGCGCAAGCCCCGGCGCAAGAGGGTGTGCCGGAAGCGGAGGGATAGCGGGTGCCCCCGGCCTCGATTCTGAGACCGGGGAGAGCGATCAGCCCGACCTGCGGGGCGGCCGCGGGCCGCGTCTGCCCCACCGCAGGCGGCTACTCGTCGTAGTGCAGCAGGCTGAAGACGTCGTACTCCTTGAAGCGGTCGCGGCCCTTCAGGAAATCCAGCTCGACGGCAAAGGCCAGCCCGGCGATCTCGCCGCCCAGTTGCTTGACCAGCTTGACGGTGGCTTCCATGGTGCCGCCGGTGGCCAGCAGATCGTCCACCAGCACCACGCGCTGTCCGGGCTGGATGGCGTCCAGGTGAATCTCCAGGGTGTCGGAGCCGTACTCCAGGTCGTAGGTCACGCGCGCCACGGGAGCGGGCAGCTTGCGCGGCTTGCGCACGGGCACAAAGCCGGCGTTGAGGCGGTAGGCCAGCGCCGGCCCAAAGATGAATCCTCGCGCCTCAATGCCCAGCACCAGGTCGATCTTCTGCGCAATGTAGTGCGCCGCCAGCGCGTCGATCATCTGCGCAAAGCCGGTCTTGTCCTTCAAGAGCGTGGTGATGTCGTAAAACAGAATCCCGGGCTTGGGAAAGTCGGGTACGGTGCGCACCAGCGCCTTCAGGGCTTCAACATTGACGGGCTTGATTTCTTCGGGCATACCTGCATCCACTCCTCGTTTTGGATTGAAGCCGAGGCTTCAAAATCTATGCGGGAAGGGAACAGGCGGGGTGCGGTTCCGCTTCCCTACAGATTATAGAAGGCAGGGACTAGGGACTAGGAAAAACCCCGAGAACGCGCTGCAGGCCGCACGCTCAATTCGCCAGTCCCTTGGTCCCTAGTCCCTCAGTCCCTGCTTTTACCACGCTCCGTCAATGCGGAAGGAACTCAGGTTTTCGGCTTCGCTCTCGTCGAGGTAGTGCTCGATCAAGTGGTCCACGCGACTGCCGCGCGGTCCGCGGCGCAGGCTGGCGCGCAGTTCGGCCAGGTATTCCTGCGAGCCTGAGGCTACGACCTCGACCTCGCCTTCCTCGGTGTTGCGCACCCAGCCGCGCAGGTCAAGTTCACTGGCCTCCCGCTGTACGAACCAGCGGAAGCCCACACCCTGCACGCGTCCTTGAACCAGGAAATGAAGAACCATTGTGAGTGACCATGGCCAGTTTTGCAGATATGCCGCCCAAGCGCAACCGGCGGGCAATTCTTCAGTATTGGCGCTCACGCTACACTGGAAAGCATCAAGGAGGGCAAGCCATGGCTGACACTTTCAAGAACAGATCCACACCAGGCGTGTATATCACGGAAGTTGATGCGTTCCCCACATCTGTAGTCGGCGTGCCAACCGCCGTCCCCGCGTTCATTGGATATACCCAGAAGGCTTCAATGGGTGGAAAAGATGTGTTTCTGGAGCCCATGGCCATTACCTCGCTGGCGGCCTTCGAATCCATTTTCGGTGCTGGCTTCAAGCCGGTCTACAACATTGTCGAAACGGGCCCGGTGAACCCGTCTTTCGCTACGCAGCAGTCCGCGACGTCCTCCTTGCCTGCCATTTGCGATTTTCAGGTTGATTCCACCTGCTACGAACTGCAACCGGTGAAGACGCAGTTCAACCTCTACCTGAGCATGAGGTTCTTCTTCGCCAACGGGGGAGGGAATTGCTATGTCGTCTCGGTCGGCGACTACACCAACGCGGGGAAGTCCCCCAACGGGGTGGCGGTCAGCGAGGCAGACCTTGCCAATGGAATCAAGGCCATCCGAAACCAGACAGGCCCGACGATGCTGGTCATTCCCGATGCCGTTCTGCTGCCGGATCAGGGAGCCTTCTCGAATATCGCCCAGGCCATGCTGACCCAGTGCGGCGAATTGCAGGACCGCGTGACGATTCTTGACGTCTACGGCGCACAAACCGTCAATCAGGGCAATCTCGCCACCGCCCTCGACCCGGTCGTTGCCGCGTTTCAGGTGAGCGTGGGCGATAAGGCTCTCTGCTATGGGATGGCCTATTTCCCCTTCCTCAATACCTCGGTGGCACAGTCCGGCGATGTCAATTACACCAACTTCAATCCCCTGCAGGCTTCAGGAGCCGCTGCCTCTTCTCCCGGCACAACCATGCTGCAATCCCTGCTGGAGCAGGTTGCCGACACGCTCTATGCGCCGGGCTCCGCCGAGCGGCAGACGGTGCAGACGTACATAGACGACATTACCGTCGTGGTCGAAGATCCGAGCAATCCCGGCGACCCTGCGGTGCAACAGCAGATCCAGGCGCTCAATCTGAAGTTAGCCAACGCTCTGCCGCCTTACCAGCAATGGCAAAGCATCATTCTGCAAAAGATGAATGTTTTGCCGCCCAGCGGAGGAATAGCCGGGGTTTATACCTTGTCGGACAATACCCGCGGAGTGTGGAATGCGCCGGCGAACCTGGGCATGAACTCGGTGGTCTCCTGCACGGTCGCTCTGAACGACGCCCAGCAAGGCCCGCTGAATATGCCGCTGAACGGAAAAGCCATCGACGTGATTCGCGATTTCGTTGGTCGAGGCTCCATTGTGTGGGGCGCGCGCACACTAGACGGAAACAGCAATGACTGGCGCTACATCCAGGTGCGCCGGACGATCGTCTACGTTGAGCAGTCCATCAAGAATGCGTTGAATCCTTTCCTGTTCGCGGCCAACAACGCGCAAACCTGGACCACTGTCACTTCAATGATCTCGAATTTTCTGCAAGGCCTCTGGTCGCAGGGGGGGCTGATGGGCGACAAAGCCTCCGATGCATTCACGGTGCTGTGCGGGTTGGGCAGCACCATGACAGGCCAGGATATTCTAAACGGTTATATGATCGTGCAAGTCACCTTGCAAATGATCCGCCCCGCCGAGTTCATCGAACTCACCTTCAAGCAGAAGATGCAGGGAGCGTAAATGCAATCCATGGAGAGAGCCTGATGGTTTTCGTGCTCGACAACTACGATTCGTTCACCTACAACCTTGTCCAGTACCTGGGCGAACTGGGCGCAGAGGTCGAGGTGCATCGCAACGACGAGCTGACCGTCGAGCAGGTTGAGGCGCTCAAGCCCGAGCGCATCCTGCTCTCGCCCGGCCCTTGCACCCCCAGCGAAGCCGGTATCCTGGTTCCGCTCATCCGCCACATGGCCGGCAAGACGCCGATCTTCGGCGTCTGCCTGGGCCACCAGGCAATCGGCGAGGCCTTCGGAGGCCAGGTGGTCCGCGCCAGCCACCTGATGCACGGCAAGACCAGCCCAGTGGAGCACGACGGCAAGGGCATCTTCGCCGGGCTCGAATCGCCGCTCACCTGTACCCGCTACCACTCGTTGATTGTGGCCGAGGAATCGCTGCCTGGCGAACTCATGATCACCGCCCGCACCCCGTCCGTCGGCGGCGACTCAGTCATTATGGGCTTGCGCCACCGCACGCTTCCCATTGAGGGAGTGCAGTTCCACCCCGAGAGTGTTTTGACCGAGGGTGGCCACCAAATGATCCGCAACTTCTTGCAGATGTAGAGTAATTTGAAAGAGCGATGCACTGCATGAGCCCGATCTCGCGCCTTACTCCAGCCGTCTTCTTCTTGTTTGCGATCACCGCACCCGCGCCCGTCCTGAGCGCTCAGGCCCCGCCCGAGGCCCAGGTCCCAACCACGGACGCCGCGCCGCTGGCCATCGTCCCGCTGGACAGCGCCCATCCCGACCAGGCAGCCAAGGTGACCGGCGCGATTGAGGTCTCCAACGGCAAGGCGGTCATCGCCGCCAGCGGGCCATCACCTCCGGCTCCCAGACCACCCAGGTTACGCTGCCGCATCGCGGCGTGCTGCGCGTCTGCGCCTCGACCACCGTCAAGCTGGCCGCCGACTCCAGCGTTCCCGCCGGCGAAACCCCCGGCCTGATGATGGCCATGGATCACGGCGCGGTCGAAGCTCAGCTTTGCCACCGGTCGCAACTCCGACATTCTGATGACGCCGGACTTTCGCATCCTTATCGGCGGACCCGGCGCGGCGGAGGTGAAGGTGCGCCTGGGCCAGCACGGCGACACCTGCGTGGATAATGCGGGCGCCAACGCGCCCTATGTGTTGGTATCGAGCGTCTTCGAGGGCGGGGCTTACCGCGTGCAGCCCGGCCAGCGGGTGATGTTCGAGCACGGCAGCCTCCAAGAAGTGGTGGACAGCGAGAAGGAACCCTGCGGCTGCCCGCCCGCCGCTCCGAAGGGAAATGAGTTCCCGCTCGCCCAGAGCGAAGGCCTTGCGCCCCTGCCCAAACCTACCCCTGGCATAGAGGTACAAGGGGCTGCCCCATCGCAGGTGGTTGAGCCGCTGGTGTACAAGAGCGAAGACCACGCGCCCCAGCCCACTGCGGACGCGCAACCCGCTGCCGTCCAGCCCGCGAAGCCAGCCGCCAAAAAGAAGTCCGGTTTCCTAGGCGGCATCGGGCGTTTTTTCCGCCGCCTCTTCGGCGCAGAGTGAGAAAAACAGGGAACAGGGATTAGGGAACAGAGAGCTACTTGGACTCAGGTCTGGCAGCTTTGCGCCTGCGACAACCGTTCAGGAACACCTGGGCCCCGAGGAAGATCAAAGAAAGCGAGAACACACCGAATACTTGATCATGTTACTCGTAAGCAGGACCACAGCGGTTCCACAATTGCTGTACCCCGAACCCACCGCTATCAAGTGGCATTTTTCTCAAGAAAATGCCGCCTTGCTCGATGCCGGAAAGGGCATGTGAATTGTGGAACCGCTCTCAGACAGCTCTCCAATTTGTGTAGAGAGAGGAATAGAACGGAGGGAGCAGGGGACTTCAGTCCCCTGAATCAGCGATAGAATCATTCGGCCTTCAGGCCCGGGCCTGAAGCCCCACGAAACCTCCGTCAATTCCCCGAGAATCTTCTCTATACCATCGAGAGAGATGCTCTAAACCAAGCAAAGCAAAATGAAGGCGACGCCGAATATCCATGCTCCCATGCGCTGAACAAGGGGAGGGTCGGGAGAGCCTTTCCACAGAAACTCGTCAACGCTTCGACCGTTGACCATGGTGTCGGGCCAAACGGTGTTTCTCTGCCTGGCCTCAAGCTCTTCGAGGACGCTCTCACGGCGCGGGATTTCTGTCTCTTGCTTCATCGTTCACTGTCTGGACCGGACCGGCTGGAAACGGACCACTGTCCACTAAAGACGAATTGCTGTAATCGTTCGGTCGCCCCTCCGGGGCTAGAGATCGAGGGGAACCCGTTACCCAGGGTTCCGCTTCGCTCCACCCTGGGCTATTTTCGGCGGCCCCTCCGGGGCCGGAAGCGTGCGTTGGTGAAAGAACTTTCTCCGCTAGGCTCTCTGCTCTTTCATCTACCGCAGGCCGGTGTGCAACTGACGATGACAACTGACAACTGACAACTGAAGACTGCTACTACATCTCCCGTGCCCGCTCGATGGCCCGAATCACTGCCTGCGCCTTGTTGAGCGACTCCTGGTGCTCCAACTCCGGCACAGAATCGGCTACGATGCCCGCGCCGGATTGCACGTAGCCCTTGCCGCCAACGGCCAGCATCGAGCGGATGGCAATGCAGGAGTCGAGATTGCCGGAGAAATCGGCATAAAGCACCGCGCCGCCGTAAGTTCCGCGCCGGGCAGGCTCCAGTTCCTCAATGATCTCCATGGCCCTGACCTTGGGCGCGCCGCTGAGCGTGCCGGCAGGGAAGCAGGCGCGCAGGGCATCGACGGCGGTCAGTTCCGGCTTGAGCCGTCCCTCGATGGTGCTGACAATATGCATCACGTGCGAGTAGCGCTCGACAAACATCAGCCGGTCCACCTTGACTGAGCCGAACTCGCTCACCCGTCCCACGTCGTTGCGCCCCAGGTCCACTAGCATCACGTGCTCGGCGCGCTCCTTCTCGTCGTGGATCATCTCGTCGGCCAGCGCCTGGTCTTCTTCCTCGGTTGCGCCGCGGGGACGCGTTCCGGCGATGGGCCGGTATTCGACCTTGCCCTGGTGCACGCGCACCAGCAGTTCGGGTGACGAACCCGCCAACTCGACGGGCGCGACCGCCGGAGGCAGTTTCTTCTTCTTGGAGAATTTTCCAATCTTCTCCGGCAGCCCGCCCAGCGGCCCCTCCGGCGCAAAGCGCAGGAAGTACATATACGGGCTGGGGTTGACCGTGCGCAGCGCGCGATAGACCTGGAAGCTGTCCGCTTCTGGCTCCACGTCGAAGCGCTGCGAGAGCACGGCCTGGAAGATGTCGCCCGCGCCGATGTACTCCTTGGTGCGGTCCACCGCGGCCAAAAAATCTTTCTTCGGCGTGCGGTGTTTCACCTTGAGCTTGCCCTTGGCCGGGCCGCGCCCCTTTTGCGTCAGCAGGGCGGGCAGCGGCTGGGCCAGACGTTTTTCCAGCTTGGCCAGCCGTTGCAGGGCCTTGTCGTAGGCGTCGGCGGGCTTGCCCTTGGTCACGTCGGCCGTCACCACCAGCCAAATCTCCTTGCGCACGTGGTCGAAGGCCAGCACTTCGTCAAAAAACAGCAGGCAAGCGTCGGGAACGCCCAGCTCGTCCTTAGCCAACTGGGGCAGCCGCTCGATCTGGCGGACGGCATCGTAGGAGAAGAAGCCCACTGCTCCGGCGGTAAAGGGCGGCAGCCCCTTGAGCCGCGCCGGCTTGTGCCCGGCCAGCGCCCGGCGCAGCACGGCAAAGATGTCGCCTTCAATTTGGACGACTTTCTTGCCTTCGGTAATGGTGATCTCCTGGCCGCGCGCCACGATGCGCTTGAACGGCGTGAGCCCAATGAAGGTGTAGCGGCCCACCTGCTCGCCGTTTTCCACCGACTCCAGCATGAAACACTCGCGCTCCGCCCACGCGGCGCGCAGAAAGGCTGACACGGGTGTTTCCAGGTCCGCCGTGAGTGTAAGGCAGACGGGGACCAGGGTGTGCTCTTTGGCGAGCGCGAGGAATTCTTTGCGGCTGGGCTGGACGGGATATGTAGAAGGTTTCACAGGCATCAGTGTAACTGCTTTGGAGGAAAAGCCGCAGCAGCACGGCGCCGCGAGTTCCAGCCATGCGCCTTCCGCACCCTGGAGCGGACCGGCGCCGGGTCACAAGGTGAGGAGGGGGCGGTTTCTTTCCAGCCAGGTCACCATCTCTCGCGCTGGCAGCGGGCGGCTGAAAAGATATCCCTGCGCGAAGTCGCAGCCTTTCAGTCGCAGATAGGCCAATTGCCGCGGGGTTTCCACTCCCTCCGCAACCACCATCATGCCCACGTCGTGGCCAATTTCAATCGTCTTTTGAACCATGACCCGATCGCTGTTGTTCAAATCCATATTCATCACGAACAGCTTGTCGATCTTCAGTTCTGTCGCCGGAACGTTTTGCAGTTGCCGCATCATGGAGTAGCCCGTTCCAAAATCGTCGATTGAAAGCTGAATGCCCTTCATGCGGAGCCTGGTCAGCACGTCGAGCATGCGCGATAGCTCGTTGATCAATCCGCTTTCAGTAATCTCCAGGGCAACATTCTCTGCGTGCAAGCCATGCCTCCTGATCAGAGAAATGAAGGTGTCTGGAAACTTGAGATCGCGCAGGGAGTGGACAGAGACGTTCAAGGAGAGCCTCGGCGCTTGCCCGTCTTTGTCAGTAAATTGGCTCACCTCGGCCATTGCGCGCTCCGCCATCGTCCAGCAAAGCTCGTCGATGAGCCCCAGTTTTTCGGAGCGGGCGATGAAATCGTCGGGGCCAATCATGCCATATTCGGGATGCTGCCAGCGGACCAGCGCCTCCACCCCCATGACGCTTCCGTTCTTGATGTCGATTTGCGGCTGATAATGAAGCAGAAATTGGTTATTTTCGATGGCGCGGCGCAGATGATCGTCAGGAAACAGAACCCGCTGCTCCCGCTCGGCGGCCACCGGCATTTTCTGGGCGGAGTGGGCGTTCAGAGCCGCTTCCAGTTCAGCCAGGCGGATGGGCTTCTGCAGGTGGCCTACAATGGTCAGGCCCAGGCTCTGCGCCAGCTTTTCGGCGGTCTGCAGCACGTTTTTGCCGAGGCCGCTCATCAGCACGATGCGGGCCTTGCATTTCCGCTCACCCAGCAGGCGCAACACTTCAATGCCGTCCATGCCCGGCATGATCAAGTCCAGCAGGATCAGTGCCGGCTCAGGGGCGCACCGATTCAGAAGGCCGGTTGCGTCTGTGGTTGCAACGCAATCCAGGCCCAATGTATGTGCAGAGGCAGAGATAAATTCACCTACATCCTCCTCATCGTCGATGACCAGGATGTTGCAACGGGGTTCCACCGGCCTTCCTCCAGTCCTTGATGAACTTCGAATCCTCTCCACTGGTTTCGGAAGATGAATCGCATTCCGTTCCGGCGTTACTCCCGCAACGCTCGATGGATCAACTCGGAAAACTCTCCGCGTTGATACGGTTTCCGCAACAGGGGACCATC
Organism: uncultured Acidobacteriaceae bacterium; assembly: GCA_963839155.1. GTDB lineage: Bacteria > Acidobacteriota > Terriglobia > Terriglobales > Acidobacteriaceae > Telmatobacter. The sequence goes on along the minus strand of CAWITY010000008.1, from coordinate 141,753 downwards.
GACCATGGCTCCGTGTCTTTCTTCCAGCGCGTCGGCGGGAAACCCCGAAGTGAAGATCAGCTTTGTCTTCGGGCTAAGCTGGCGCACTCGCTGGGCAAGCTCCATTCCATTCATCCCGCCGGGCATGATGACGTCCGTTACCAGCAGGTCGATTCCGCCGTTTTGCGTCACAATCTCCAGGGCCTGCTTGCCATTTTCCGCATGAAAGGCGGTGTACCCCATGTCGGCCAGGTAAACCAGGGCAATTTCAAGCAACTCGTTTTCGTCGTCCACCACCAGCACGGTCGCGCCCTGCTTGGCGGGAAGACTGATCCAGTCGTTCGTGCCGGCATGAGCGACAGGCGCATCCGCGAGAGGCAGGTAGAGGCAGACGTTTGTGCCATAACCAATCTCGCTGTAGATGCGCGCGGTGCCGCCCGACTGCTTGACGAATCCGTAAACCATCGCCAGGCCCAGCCCTGTTCCCTTGCTACGCGGCTTGGTGCTGAAGAACGGCTCGAAGGCCCGCTCCAGGGTCTCGCGGGACATGCCGTTGCCGGTATCGGAGACGGAAATGCAAGCATACAAGCCCGGTTTGATGTCCCCTGTCTGCACCGGCGGATAGCTTTTCTCCAGGGTGCGCAATTGTGTAGAGATGGTCAAGGAACCGCCGTTGGGCATTGCGTCCCTGGAGTTGACCGCGAGATTGAGAAGCGCGCTTTCCAGTCCAGAGGAATCGATATACACGGGTGGCACCGCGGGGTCGAAGCGCGTAAGGATCTTGATCTCCGGGCCCAGCGCTCGCTCCACCAGTTCGATCATGTTCCTGACCGAGTCTTCAAGATTGACGTGCGAGGGGTTCAATTCCTCCCTGCTGGCGAAGGCCAACATGCGCCGGGTCAGGTCTGCTCCGCGTGTCGCGGCCTTTTGCGCCGTCTGCACGCGCTTGAGCGCCGCTTCGTCTTTGGCAACCAACCGCTCCAGCAGATCGAGATTCCCCACGATGATGCCCAGCAGATTGTTGAAATCGTGGGCAATGCCTCCCGTCAATTGACCGATGGCCTCCATCTTCTGGCTCTGGCGCAACTGGCGCTCCAGCATCTTCCTGCCCGTGATGTCGCGGGCTATCTTTGATGCGCCCACGATGTTGTTGTTGGCGTCCAGAATAGGCGAGATGGTGAGCGACACCGTGATCGACTTGCCATCCTTCCGGATGCGAACCGCGTCCCTGTGGTCGAAGGTCGCTCCACTGCGGATGAGGGTCAGAATCTCCTCCTCTTCGCGTTCGCCGCCAGGCGGCAGCAGGCGCTGAATGGGTTGGCCAATCATCTCCTCGGCCGAATACCCGAATATTTTTTCCGCGCCTTTGTTCCAACTGGTCACAATGCTGTGCAAGTTCTTGCCAACGATGGCGTCTTCAGAGGATTCGACAATGGCCGCCAATTGCGATTGGGTTTCATTGATGCGTTTGCGGTCGGTAATGTCGCGAACGATGCCGGAGTAGTGGCGCCCGTCTTCAAACTGAAAGACGCTGACCGACAGGTCCATGGGAAAGACCGTTCCGTCTTTGCGCTTGCCTTTGACCTCGCGCCCGGCCGTGCCAATGATGCGGGCTTCGCCGGTAGCGGCGTACCGGGAGAGGTAACCGGCGTGCTCGCTGTGATACGGCTCGGGCATCAGCATCTTGATGTCATTGCCGATCACCTCGGCGCTGGAGTAGCCGAAGATGCGCTCGCAGGCGGGGTTGAAGCTCTCCACCTTGCCGCGTTCATCGATGGTGATCAAGCCGTCCACGGCGTGATCGACCACCGCGCGCAATTTTTCTTCCGCGCGCTTTTGCTGGGTGATATCTCGATAACTGACCACCACCTGCGCGGTTTCGCCCGCCGGGCCGGGGATGGGAAACGTGGAGAATTCGCAGATGGCAGACTTGCCGGTCTCTCTGCTGCGTACAAGCAACTCAAGGTTCTTTACAAATGTGCCGCGGAAGGCAAGAGCGCTCGGGCGCTGATCGCTGGGAAGAGGCTCTCCGTCCCGCAAGAAGAAATCGAAGACTCCCACCAGCTCTTCAACCGAGTGGACTCCGGCCGGGAGGGTAAAGATGCCCAGATCGGCGCGATTCGCGTAGACAATCTTGTTCTTACGATCCAGAACAACGATGCCCGCCGTCCCATTGTCCACAATAGCCTGAAGCAGGCGCTCTCTGTCGGCGACGTGCCCGTTCTGGCTCCCGCCGCGCCCGCCGATGCTTGAAACCAGGCAGACATTCCCCAGAACAACAATGGCGGCGATGGAGATTGCAGCCAGGCCCAGTGGGGTCATCGCCGCCGCATATCCCAGGTCGAACTGCATTGATCGATCCGGCAGGAACTGTATCGCCGTCATGCCTCCAAAATGCATGAACGGAGCCGCCAGACCTAAGATGCCCCCCCCGGCAAGTCTGCGTCCATCCCACCCGGCGCGATCTTCTCTGCGCCCAAACGCCAATTGCAGCGCAATGAAGGAGATGGCGATTGCCAGGACGGCCCAGAGCCAATACAGCCAGGGAGAACTGACGCGCACCGCCTGCAACTGCATGGCATTCACGGCGATAGAATCTGTGGCTGCCATTCCGCTTCCGAGAACGACGCCGCCGGCAAGCGTGCGCGCCGTTCCCAGGGGCTGCCGGCTCACCAGAAACAGAGCCAGCGCGGAGGTCGCGACCGCCGCAAGCAACGAGAGCAGGGTCGTCGGCCAGTCGTAGAGCACTGGGACCGGCAGGTGAAGGGACGCCAGGCCCACGAAGTTGGTTGCCCAGATGCCAAAGCCCAAGGCCACGGCGCCGAAGATGAACCAGACCCAGCGTAACCAGCCGGTGAGAGTGGCGATTCGTTGGGCCAGGTCCAGCGTTGCATAGCCACCTAGTATCGATATTGCCACCGACAGCGCGACCAAGGGGTAGTTGTAGGGGCACGAAAGAACTGATCCGCTGATCATGAGTTCACCAACCGGGGTGGTGCTGATCTCCGGTGAACTTGCACATTTGAGCGTGCCATTCGCAAGCCCGGCACTGGCCGCGCCGCGAACCAAAAAGGATGCTTTGAGCGGCTGGGTCGAACGTAAAAATGCCCGTGTCGTTCCTGGGGGAAGGGGCACTCGACCAAAACCTCCTCCATTTAACCCCAATGGAAAATTAAAAGCAATCGGGCTGAACTCTTCTTGAAGGGCAATCGCATTTGGATTCTCGAATGGGGAGCGAAGGTCACGGGCTTTCAAGATTGTGGAAGAATCCCATTGTTTGAAAGGGCACGGCTAAAGCCGTGTCTTTTCAAGACGACTCGCTTTTTCAAATGCGGTTTCCCCGGCAGTTCTTGAACCTTTCTTCCGGCGTTCTGAAAATCGCAGAGAAAATTGCCGTCGGCCGAGTCGCCGCAAAGTCAGTTGAATGGCCCCCATTCGGGAAACTGGCCTGCATTTGCTCCGGCTAGAAGGCAGCTTGCAAGCAAAGCCGGCTCCGGCGAACCATTCTGCTCGAAGATTCCCGGTTTGACGCCGATAGTCTTCGGGCCCACCTCGCGGGCAGGAGTTCTCACTATGGTTCCTATAAGCTTGACGAGGTTGGCTGGCGCGCCTAGACTCACTGGGTTTGGGCTTGCGAGACAAAAGCCGCTGCCCGAACCGGCCAGCCGGCGCCCATTGCATGGGACCGGCCCCGGGTTCACTCCGGGAAACCGGAGGAAGCCCTGCGGCGTCAACTACTTGCGGATGGAAGAGTTTTCGGAATCCGTCGCCCTTGACGGCAGGAAATCAGAATTGGAGAAATGGTATGTCCCCGGTAACCCCCAAGGCCACTTTGGACCAGGAAATTAACCCCTGGGAAGCACAAAGCGCGCGATTTGAGTTTGCGGCGCGCAAACTGAACCTGGACGAAGGCTTGTGGAAGGTTCTGAGCACCCCGGCGCGCGAAATCATCGTGCACTTTCCCGTCACCATGGATGACGGCCGGATCGAGATGTTCACCGGCTTCCGCGTGCAGCACTCCATTGCCCGCGGGCCGGGCAAGGGCGGCATCCGCTACGCGCCCGATGTGACCCTGGACGAAGTGCGCGCGCTGGCCAGTTGGATGACCTGGAAGTGCGCGGTGGTCAACATTCCCTTTGGCGGCGCCAAGGGCGGAGTGATCTGCGACCCGAAAGCCATGAGCCAGGGCGAACTGGAGCGCATGACGCGCCGCTACACCTCGGAGATCATCGACTTCATCGGGCCGGAAAAGGACGTTCCCGCGCCCGACGTGAACACCAACGAGCAGACCATGGCCTGGATCATGGACACCTACTCCATGCACATGGGGCACACCGTGACCAGCGTGGTCACCGGCAAGCCGCTCAACATCGGCGGCTCGCGCGGCCGGATTGAGGCCACCGGGCGCGGCGTGCAGGTGGTGTGCGACGAGAGCCTGCGCTACCTGAATATGCCCGTCGACGGCTGCCGCGTGGTCATTCAGGGCTTCGGCAACGTGGGCTCCAATGCCGCGCGCCTGATGATGGAGCACGGCTACAAGATCGTCGGCATCGCCGAGAAGGAAGGCGGCCTGTCCAACCCCAACGGCATCGACATTCACCAGTTGCTCGAGTACAAGTACCGCAACGGCACCACCCTGGGATTCCGCGGCGCCGAGGCCATGCCCAGCGAGGAGCTGCTGGTGTCAGGATTGCGAAATCCTCATTCCCGCGGCCACTGAGAACGTGATCACCAGCCGCAATGCCGACCAGATCAAGGCGCGCATCGTGGTGGAGGGCGCCAACGGCCCCACCACCGCCGTGGCCGACGAGATCCTGGCCGAGAAGCGCATCTTCATCGTGCCCGACATCCTGGCCAACGCCGGCGGCGTCACCGCCAGCTACTTTGAGTGGGTGCAGGACCGCCAGGGCTACTTCTGGAAGGAAGCCATCGTCAACGAGCAGCTGGAAACCATCCTGCGCGACAGCTTCGACGATGTGGTCCGCTACGCCGAGGCCCACAACGTGAACAACCGCATTGCCGCTTACATGCTGGCCATCGATCGCGTGGCCTTCACCATCAAGCAGCGCGGCATCTACGCCTGAAGAACGATGCAGGCAGCCAAGAAAAAGGGATGGGCCTCAGGCTCATCCCTTTTTTCTGCTGCCGGCGAGTGCGCAAGGCCACTCGCGGCAGGTTCAACTTCAGCTCTTCACCAGCCTCCGCTGTAACTGCTCCAGGGTCTGGCCTTTAGTTTCCGGATAGAAGAGCGTGACCACCGCCAGTTGCAAAAGCGTGGCTGAGGCAAAGAAGACGAACGGAGTTCCCGCGCCGTACCTGTGCGCCAGCACCGGGAAGGCGAACGCGATGATGGTGTTCGTGATCCAGTGACTGGCGTTGCCCGCGCCCTGGCCCTTCGAACGGACCGAAGTGGGGAAGACCTCGCCGATATAGACCCAGATGACCGCTCCCTGCGACAGCGCGAAGAACGCAATGTAGACCACCAGCAGGCCCAGCAGCGCGGCCTGGTGGCTCTGCGATAGAAACACCCACGCCACCCCCGCCAGGCACGCCGCGGTGCCGGCAGCGCCCACCATCAGCAGGCTCTTGCGGCCGAAGCGGTCGATCAACGTCATCCCCACCAGCGTAAACACGAGATTGGTTGCGCCAATGGCGATGGCCTGCAAGTCGCCTGAGAGCTGGCTGAAGCCGGCCGCGGCAAAGATGCTAGGCATGTAATAGAGAATCGCGTTGATGCCGGCCAACTGGTTGAATGCGCCGATGGTGATGGCCAGAAACAACGGGAAGCGATACTTCCACTGGAAGACCGGCTCGTGCGTGGTGGCGTGTTCCGAGCTGATTGCCGACTGAATGTCGGCCAATTCCGCCTTGGGGTCGGGTGCGCCCATCTGGCGCAGCACGGCCAGCGCGTCGTCGATCTGGTTGCGCGAGGCAGACCAGCGCGGCGAACGTGGAATGCGAAACAGCAAAATCAGAAAGAAGATGGCGGGCAATGCGGCCACGCCCACCATGGCGCGCCACTCCATTGGCCCAAGGTGCGCCAGGCGCACCAGGTAATTCGAGGTGTAGCCCACCAGAATGCCGAGGACCACGTTAATCTGGAATGCGCCGACCAGCCGTCCGCGCCACAACGCGGGCGACAGTTCCGTGATGTAAACCGGCCCCAGCACCGATGCCGCGCCGATGCCCACTCCACCCAGAAAGCGCGTGGCCAACAGCATGGGCCAGCCCAGCGAGAAGGCGCTGCCCAGTGCGGAAAAAACATAGAGAGCGGCGGCAAAGCGCAGCGCCGTGCGCGAGCCGATTCTCTGCCCCAGCACTCCCGCCGCAAAGCAACCCACTACCGTGCCAATGGGCGCCAGGGCCACGGTCAGGCCCTTGCCATAGTCGCTCAGCCCATAGAGCCGCACAACTGACTCGATGATGCCGGAGATTACTACCGTATCGAATCCGAACAACAGGCCGCCCAGCGCGCCTGTCAGCGTAGCCTTGATCAGTTTGGAATTAGGACGCATACCCTCTTGCCTCTCGAATGGGATTTCAATCTGCTTGGCGTCACTGCTGCGCGACGCAGTTCTTTGCATTGCAATCGGCTCTGTTTCAGGCGTTCACGGATCGAGCCGGTTAATGGGATTGAATTGTGCTTGCCTCGGCAACAGGCTTGGCCTGCGCTGTTCGCGTTGCTCGCGCCACAAGACCTCTGACCTTCGCAAGAACATCCTCGGGCAGCGGCGGAGTGGCCGAGACATGCAGCACCACCCAGTTGGAAAGAATGTTGGCAAGTTCAAGGCTCAGCTCCGGGGCCCAGCCGTGCATCATGCCAAAAAGCAAACCCGCCGAGAATGAGTCGCCGGCGCCCACCGGGCGCACCAGCTTCTGATCCAGTTCGGAGTCAGGCAGGCGGAGTTGTCTTCCACCGCAGGCCAGCAGCGCGCCCTTGGGGCCGCGCGTAATGGCCACGGCGGCCAGGCAAAAGTCGCTGCGAAGCTGCTCCATCAGGCAACGGGTGCGTTCTTCCGCGTCGCGAGCCTCAAGCTCCATGCCCAGCATCCGGGCTACCTCTTCAAGCTCAACATCGTTCATCTTCACAACGGTTGCCAGCTTCAGGCTTTCCGTGACGATCTTGGCGCTGTAGCCGGCCGTGCCATCGGTCGTGTTGCGGCGCAGGTTCACGTCGTAGAACCGGTGGCCGTTCACGGAGGAAACAAACGTGCGGATGCTCTTGCGCGAAACTTCAGCGCGTTGCGCCAGGCTGCCGAATACAACGGCGTCGCAGCTCTGCGCAACCTGGCGAGCGCTTTCGCTCAAGCGGATCGAGTCCCACGCGGCATCGGCCTTGATCTCAAATCCGGCTCCGCCCTCGTGCTCAAACACCAGCGCCGTTCCCGTGGGCCGGTCCACTTCCGCAAGAAAATCTCTCGACATTCCCGCGTCAGCCAATGCGCACCGGATGGAGCGTCCCCATGCATCGGAACCAACCGCGCTGACAAACAATGCTTCTCCCATCGAGAGGGAACTCAGCAGTTGATGTAAATGAAAGGCCACATTGAACGGCGCGCCTCCCAACGTGGCTTGCCCGTTTTCGAAGACGTCCATCAGGACTTCGCCGATTCCAACAACACATTTCTTTTCAGACATTGCGGTACTCCGTCTTCCTTGCGCAAAACGCGCAGCACATAATCCATAAAGGGTTGTTCTTCTCTCAAAATCGTTCGCACCTGTATCCACCGTGGAGCAAATCTGAAGAAGATTGAGAAGCACTGCCCACTTAGCTGGTCAGCCGATCGGCGGAGATCGGCGTCAATTGCCAGACGGAGAGGCGCTCGATCTCAGTGGTCTTGCCTTTCCATTGCAAGCGCAGATCTTGAGGGCTGGCGCCGGGGAAATAGAAGCGTGCAGTCAGTGCGGCCTGTTCGTTCACAAACACCTCGATGACCGACGCATCGATGTACAGGCGTATCTCCAGCTCCTCGCGCTCACTGAAGGCCACCGGAAGCGGCCGCGCATCCACTGAAACCTGGCTTGGATAAAGGGGATCGTAGCGCACCGCGATGCAGGGTGCGGAGTCTTTCGCACCACCGCTCAGAACCAGTTCGAAGGCTTCGTCTGCCCTGCGCGCCTTGAGCAGAATCTCGCCGCAGCATCCTGTCACGCGGAGCGCATCGATCTGGCTCCGGTTCCTGCTTTCGTCGGCGGTGACATCCAGTCTCTGCTCGCGGCCGCGCAGTTGGTTCATCTCTGCCGACACGCCGATTTTCAACAAGCCGTCGCTGCCCATGGTGAGCACGCGCGGCAACGACATCAGTCCCGCCCATCCCGCGGCCTTGTACTCCTGCAGCGGGCGCGTCTCTGGAACCCAGGCCCAAACAATGCGGTTGCCCGCCTTGTCCAACTGCGTCTTGGCCGCATAGAACGAGCCGAAATCCAGCACGCCGCTCCGTGTGGGGCTGAACGTCATGCGCTCTGCATCCAGCAGCCCGCTCTGCCAATAGGTCTTGCCGCTGGTGGAGTAGAGAAGAACGTGCCGGTCCCCGAGTGCGAAAAACTCCGGACACTCCCACACCTCCCACGGATCGAATGGGTCGAATGCATGCGCTCCCTGCTGGCTCCGGCAGGCAAGAAGACTTACATACTCCCAGCTCCGCAGATCCTTCGACTTGTAGAGAAGAACCGCGCCGCCCTGGTTCGCGATACCCGATCCAATCGCCATGTACCACCAGTTACCCTGGCGCCACGGGGAGGGATCGCGAAACCCGTTCACTTGCATACCCGGCGGGGGCGCTTCGATCACCGGCGCGGGCAACTTCTTCCAGATTCTCAACTCGGCATCGTCCGATGTGGCCAGGCATTGAGTCTCTCGCAGGCTGTGCGCTCCGTCCTTGATCGTGGCCCGATCCGCGGGCGCAGCATGGACGCCGGTATACAGGATCGTAGCCTTGCCGTCCTCGACTACGGCGGACCCGGTGAAGCATCCATCCGCATCTGGCCCGGAGGGCGTGGGCGCAAGAGCTACGGGCAGGTGCTTCCAATGCACCATATCTGTGCTGATCGCGTGGCCCCAGTGCATGTCGCCCCAGAATGCTCCGTTCGGATTGTATTGATAGAAGAGATGGTAGTGGTTGTTTAAATAGAGAGGTGCGTTGGGATCGTTCATCCAGTTGGCTGCGGGCAGCAGATGAAACTGCGGGCGGCGAGGATCGCTGGCAAGGCGGGAACGTGAGGCGGATGCAACCATGGACTCAGCGGGCAGCCTCTTGCCCAGAGTCGCAATCATTGCCGTGCGAACGGCGCCGGTGAGGAAGTTTCTACGGTTCATATGGTAGCCGCTCGGGAAGTTCGACTGAGATCGTTCAAAAAAAATGGGGTGGGCAAAAGAGACCGCAAGAGCATCCCACCCCTGAAGGAGATTTTCCGGCCAGAATTCTGTATGCGCTCTGGCCGGTTTGAATTTCAGCGGTTCCACAATTGCTGTACCCCGAACCCACCGCTATCAAGTGGCATTTTTCTCAAGAAAATGCCACCTTGCTCGATGCCGGAAAGGGCATGTGAATTGTGGAACCGCTCTAGGAGGTGAAGTGGCCGCTCAACTGCACAGTGCGGGCCCGATTGATGTTTGTAGCAATGCCGAAGTTACTGTCGTTGAGGCCGCCAGATGCCAAAGAATCGTGGATGAGTGGAAGCATTCCAGTTTTGGAAAGCCTGCCCGCGAGGCTGTGCTGGTGAGCATTCGTCTCGCGGGCAGGGTGGCTATGAAGATTGCGCCAGGCGCCAATCTTGGTTAGAAGGTGAGCCGCAGGGCAAACTGCACGGTTCGCGGCAGATTCGTCTGATGTCCTACCTGACCGAAGCCGGGCGAGTACTGACCTACGTTCGGCTCAGCGAACTGGGCGTGGTTGAAGAGATCGAATATCTCGGAGCTGAACTTCAGCTTGGCTTTCTCCGTGATATCGAAGAACTTGTTGATCGACATATCGAAGTTGTCCGCGCCTTCCGACTTCAGCTTGGAATCGACACGCGGCTCGTTGCCGAAAGACCAGTTGCCTGGCGTTGTGAAGCAGGCGGTGTTGAACCACTCGTTGGCTCTGGCCGGGCTGTGCGGAGAACCAGATCCGGCCTTCGAGCAACCTGCTGTGTAGTTGGGGCGGATGTTGCCGGCGCCGAACTGGCTGAGTCCGTTTCCGGCGGCCACCAGAGCGATCGGAATGCCGCTGTGCAGGGTGGTGATGCCGTTGACGCGCCATCCGCCAATGAACGCATTGGCTGCGCTGCCGATGTGAGAGAAATAAGCTTCTCCGCGGCCGAGAGGCAGATTAATGCCGTAGTTGATGACCAGGTTGTTGGCAATGTCCTGCTGGCTGACCGACTTCTCAGCCTTCAGATTGGTGTTGTCCTGGACCACGCCAATGCCGCCCTGTCCGTCCTGGAAGGCGCTGGTGTTGTCGGTATCGCTGAGGAGTTTTCCCCATGTGTAGGCGCCCTGCAAGGTTCCGGAATGGCCGAAGTGGCGAATGTAGGTGGCTTGCAGTGCGTTGTAGGTGGAGAAGCCGTAGCGGGGCACGACCTGAGTGACGCTTTGATATTGCGGGTGGGGCGTCAGCAAGTAGCCCTGAGCAATCGTCGCCGAGCCAAAAGTGGTTCCGGCCGGCAGAACACCGTAGAACGGATTCGCAACCTGCTTCAGGAGTTTGGAGGTGCCACTCACCGGGTCAATCTGATTGCCCAGCGCGTCGTAGCTGTCGGGAAGCTGATTCAGGTTCAGTCCGGTGCCCGTGTAACCCTGCGAGAGAATCAGGTGCGTTCCCTTGGCGCCTGCATAGGCAACAGTAACGGTGGAGTTATGATCGAGCGCGCGCTCGACGGCCAGGTTCCATTGTTGCGAGTAGCCGTAAGACGTGTTGGGGATGCGTCCCGCAACGCCGTTTCCGAGCGTAATGTTCAGGCCGGCTTGGGTGCGGCCCGTGGGCAGGTTGATCCCGTTGGGCAGCGGGTTGGCCACCGTCGCCAGCAGCGGCGCTCCCAGCGTGTTGTTGACGCTGGTGCCCGCCGAGCTGATGGGACTGGCGCTGGGCGAGTCCGCGGTCATTTCAGCCGGGAAGAAGGAGATTCCGTAGCCAGAGCGGATCACGGTCTTGGGGTCGAAGCGATAAGCGAAGCCGATACGCGGGGAGAACAGCTTCCAGTGGAGAGCCTCTTCTCTGCGCGAGCCATACGCCGTCGTGTCTACAAAAACCAGTTGTCCGGTCAACGGAACGGCGGTGCCGCTCACGGGATTGGTGATGGAGCTCAAGTTGCCGATGGTGACAGCGGCGTTGGGCTCGAGAATGGAGTCCAGGTTGTTTTCTTCAGAGTAGGAACCGGGCTGCTCCCAGCGCACACCGGCGTTGATGGTCAGCTTCGGGGTTGCCTGGAAGGTATCGGAAGCAAACAAGCCGTAGTTGTGCAAAAAGGCATGCCAGGTTCCCACCGAGCTGATGCCGGTGCTGGAGGGGATGCCCAACAGGAACGAAGCCAGGGCGTTGCCGGTGGTCGAGTCGGTGGGTGACGATGCGGTGTAGAAGGGAGAAGCGTTGATGCCCAAGCCCTGGCTGTTGCCATAGTTCTCCCAAAGCACCTGGCGCCAGTTGCCGCCGGTCTTGATGGTGTGCTTGCCGAGAATCTTGGTCACGCTCCCGTTGAGTGCCCAGACGTTATTGTTCCAGTAGAGTTGCGAGAGCTCTGCGCCGATGCCGTAGCCCTGGATGCCGAGTCCGGGAAGCAGACCCTCTTTGCCCTGGCTCTCTGACTGAATGGTTCCGTAGTTTGCACTGATGGAGGACATGTTGAATCCCTCGCTCAGCGGGTTCTGGAAGTTGTAGTTCTCCAGATACGACATGCGCAATTCCGCTACCGTGGTTGGACTGATGATGTGGTTGTCGCCCAGTACTACTTCCTGCGTGTAGTTACCCGTGGGGCCGGCGCCGGTCTTGGTGCCGAAGGGATCGCTTTCGCCGTTGTGGGGGTTCCAATATGTATAGCGGCCGAAGATGTTATCCTTTGCTCCCAGATTCGCATCGAGGCGCACGTTGAACTGGTTCTGGTATCCCTCGATTGGGGCCGAGGCGTAGAAGTTGGTGGTGTAGGGTGTCTGCTTGACCAGAGTCTGGTTGGGAGTTTCCAGCTTCACGATCGCCAGGGCAACCGGATCAATCCGGCCGGCGATGCTGTTGTTGGGGAAGGGCTTGCCTGTGTTGGGATCGTAAATCACTTGCGGATCCGAGGAGAAATCTCCGGCCAATTCCGCCGTGGTGGGCACTGTGGCCGAGGTGGGGCTGGCCGAAATGAGCGACTCATGTTCCCACGAGAAGAAGAAGAACAGCTTGTTCTTCAGCGCGGGTCCACTGACGTTCGCGCCGTACTGATTCTGGTGCAGCGGAGACCGGCCAAGATTGTCGTGGTTGCTGAACCAGTCGTTGGCGTCCAAAACGGTGTTGCGGAGGTATTCATAGGCGTTGCCGTGATAGCTGTTGGTGCCCGCCTTGGACGAGATCTGGATCACGCCGCCGCCGTAGCCGCCAAACTCTGCGCTCACGTTGTTGGTGGAAACGCGGAACTCCTCTACCGCATCCTGCGTCAGGACCAGTGTGTTCACGTTGTTTTCGGCGATGTTGGAGCCCACGCCATCGATGAAGAACAAGCTCTGGCCGCTGAAGGCGCCGCCAATCTGATAGTTGCCATAGGCAATGGCCTGAGTCTGGCCGCCGGCCTGGAAGTTGCCGCTGCCGCCGTTGGCCATGGTGCTGCCCTGGGTGCCGCCGCCGGGGGTTACACCCGGAACGAAATCGAGCAGGTTGTTCACATTGCGGCCATTCAGCGGAGCCTCAGCCACCTGCTGGGATTCAATGACTCCCTCCAGCGTGGCGCTGTCAGTATGCAGATCGCCGACTGCGCTGGTCACTGTTACGGTCTGCGTGACATCGCCAACTTCCAGCGTCACATTCACGCGGGTAGCGCCGCCAATCTGCACATCCACCTGGTCTTGCGTGGCGGACTTGAAGCCCTGCTGCGAGACGCTCACGCTGTAGGAGCCCGGATTCAGGTTGATGAAACTGTAGGTTCCACCGCTACCGGTCACGGCCTTCTCAATGCCGTTGGTGCCGTTATTCTTCAACGTCACCTTGGCCCCGATTACCGTCGCGCCGGACGAATCGGTGATCGTGCCGAGAACCGATCCATAGCTTGTTTGTGCTTTGACACGAATGCTGCCGGCGCCACAGAAAAAGAGCGCCACCAGCACAACCGCGGTGAAAGAGAAGAGTCCCCGGAGATGCTGCATACGCAGCGGAGGGAGATGTTGAGGCCGAAGTTTGGCCCCTGAAGGAGAGGGTCTCATTGTCATTTTTAGCTCCAATGTGCATTCTGGTTGCCAGACTGGACTCCAAAGCAACGCGTTTCTGCCGCAGCGATGGGAAACGACCACGAGATGTTCTTGTGGCTTCCCCGTACATGCGAAAGAAACCTGATGGTTGTCCAGTTGGGTGGCACTCCGTACATAGAGACGGGGTGGCCCTCCCATAATCAGGTTTACCTGTAATCTTTTTTGTGCGAGCCTGTAATATTTTTTGGAAAATATTTCTGCTCGAAAATACAATAAAAACTTTCGGCGGAGGAGCCTGAATTCCGGCCAGCTCGCACGTCTTATTAGATAGCGGCGTTTTGGGTATACTCTCTTGACGAGCTTGAAGGCGATGGTGCGAGAAGAGCCGAGATGGAGCAACCATCCAACGGCCATCATGCGCCTCACGGGGTCAGATCCGCGGATGGACGAGGAACTTGCTGGATACGTGAGTCGACTTTACGAGGAGTACCACCGCGGGCTCTATCGTCACCTCGTGTTGTCCGGGTCGACGCCCGCAGAGGCCGACGATCTGATTCAGGAAGCCTTTCTGCGTCTTTTTCGTCACCTCGGCAGCGGCCATCCGCTGGACAATCCACGTTCCTGGCTGGTCCGGGTAGTGCACAATTTGCGCATCGATGAGATTCGCAAGCACAAGCGGGAATTCGCGTTGGATCGTCAGGATTTCGAGTGCATGGTTGAGCAGATGCGCGCCGAAGATCCCGATGCAGAGGCGCAGATCATAGCGCGTGAGCAGCAGGCTCGCGTTCAGGATGCAGTCGGCAAGCTAGCCCCGCGCCAATATCAGTATTTGCTGCTTCGGGCAGAAGGACTCAAGCTTCGCGAAATCGCAGGGATGTTCCGCGTCACGGTGCAAACCGTTTCAGAATCCTGCGCCAAGGCGATGCTTGAACTGGGGAGAATAGGCAATGAATCGTAAGCATGGGCAAGATCGGGAAGGGCATCCCCCAGCCGACATCCTTCTGCTGCATCTGGAAGATGAACTCGATGGGAGCGCCGCTGACGGCGTGCGCCTGCACGTCAGCCAATGCCAGGAATGCCAGCTTGCGTGCCGGGAAATGCAGAGCGGCATGTCCCGGTTCGTTGCATTCCGCGACAGCATCGTGGTGCCAGTGCCGGTTGCCCGCACCAGGGCATTGAAGGAGCGCCTGCTGGCTGAGTCCGGCTCCCGACCATTCAATTCAGTGCTCTCACGGCTACGCGGCTTTTTTCAGCTCAATTCGCCCCGGCGTCTTGCCTTTGCAATGGGGGGCGCAACCTTCTGCCTGTTCCTTTGGCTCTTCGTTTACCTGGGCGCTCCACGGCAGTCTGTGTATGCCTCGCAGCTTCTCAACGATGCGCGCCATGCATCGGATTCGCTTCTTGCCCGTTCGAAGGTCCTGAACCAGAAGGTTCGCCTGCGCCGCGGAGCCGTCGTCTTTGATGAAAGCGTCCAGCATGGACGGAAAACGTCAGTCCAGGCGCAGGAGGTGAGCGTCGATCCTCAACTGCGCCAAACCCTCGAACTGGCCCATGTCGATCTGAGCGATCCGCTCAACGCCAACGATTTTGCCGACTGGCGCGGCGCGCAGCAAGAGCACACCGATTCGGTTAAGGAAACCGCCCAGGGCGTGACCATCACCACCAGCGTGGCTGGCGCCGCAATCGCTGAAGAATCACTGACGCTTTCCCGCTCCGGCTGGCGGCCGATTTCCCGCAGCGTTGAAGTTCGCGGAGAAGTTCCCATTGAAATCAGCGAAGTCAGCTACGACATCGTGGATTCTGCGTCTGTCCTGCCGGAGTCCGCGGGCAGTTCCCCGGCATCCGGCGCCGGCGCTTCCATCGCCGCGCCGTCGGCGTCGGCTGAAGTGACCGCCGACGAACTGGAAACTTCCGAGTTGGATTTGCGCGAGGCGTTCCGCTCCCTGGGAGCCGACGTTACTGCTTCACCCGAAATATGGCGCTCGGAGAAGACGGTGCTTTTCCGCGCCTATCCGCTGAGTCCAGCACAGGCCGAACAGATCGGGAAGGCTGTTACCCGCATCCCGCACGTCAAGGAAGCGGACAAGCAACCCGGGCATCCCGCGACTGCCGGGATGGCGGCGGCCGCCTCTGCTGCCTTCATGACTACGCCGCCTCTGGCGAGCGCGCTCCAGGACAAGCTGGGCAGCACGCAGGCCGTGAACGGCTTCCTCGATTCGCTGCACACGCGCTCCACGCGCGCCCTCGCCGATGCTGCCGCTCTCGATCGCCTCGCCAAGCGATACCCTGTGGACTCCATCAAGGCTCTTCCGCCCGCGCTGCGCGTTCGCGTCAACCGTCTTGCCGCAAGTGTGCTTTCTTCGCTGCAACACGATTCGGCGGATTATGTGAAGGCCATGTCTCCGGTTCTGGACCAGATGGCGCAACAACTCGACGTCAAAGACCCCGGCGATGACTCCAGCAATTTGCCCAGTTGTCTTGCGTGGCAGCAGAATGCCGACCTTGCCGCTCCGCAGTTGCGCAATTTGGAGACGAGCGTCGATCTCCTCTTTGTCCCTAGCCAAACTGAAAAGCCCGCGGTGCTTTCCGCCCGGGAACTTCTGGCCAGGAGCCTAGTGTCCCGATCCTTCCTGGAACGGCATCTGATGTCGACCTGCCAGTTGTTCGCCGCCAACTAAACCGTTCTCGTAAATTGCGTAAACCAGAAATTTGTTGGCCTCCCGCCCATTCCGCCGGAAAGCGCGGAATGGATGGGGCACAGAAGTCTATAGCAAAAGCAAAAATGCCTTGGCCCGCGGTTCTCACGGCCAGATTGACGCTCTGTAGCGCCGGCCTCCTGGCCGGCTGTACTGGCGGCGTCCTCGCCGCCAGAGCAAAGCCTCGAACATTCATATCGTTTGCACACACCGTGATGGGGAAAACGGTGTCCGGCGTGGGTCGGGAGACCCACGCTACAGACGGCCAACCACCCCACGGACAAAGACCTGTCCGTGGGGACCCTGGCCAGGAGGCCAGCGCTACAAATTCGTTGACGCGCCATGCGAAAAGTGCGCTTCTAGAAACTGACCCGCAAGGCAAACTGGATGGTGCGTGGAAGATTCGTCTGGTTTTCAACCTGGCCAAAGGCCGGAGAAGATAGATCGGCAATCGGTTCGCCAAATTGGGAGTGGTTGAACAGGTTGAAGATCTCCGTCGTGAACTTGAGAGTGCCGCGGCTCTCGATGGGGATGGATTTGCTGATCGTAACGTCGAAGTTGTCTTCTCCCTGCGTCTTCAATGCAGGATCGACCCGCGGCTCGTTGCCGAACGAGAAGTGCCCCGGCTGCGCGAAGCAGGCGGTGTTGAACCACTCGCTGGCCCTGGCTGCGCTATGCGGAGCGCCGGAAGAATTCTTCACGCATCCCACAGTGTAATTGGGGCGGATTTGACCCGTGCCGAACTGGCTCAGCCCGTTTGCCGCGGCGACCAGGGCGATCGGCAAACCGCTGCGCAGCTTTGTAATTCCGTTCACGCGCCACCCGCCAAGCGCGGAGTTGGCGGCTTCGCCGATGTGCGAGAAGTGGGTTTCTCCATGTCCGAAAGGCAGATTCAGCCCGTAGTTGATGACGAGATTATTGGCGATGTCCTGTTCGCTCACTGACCGCTCAGCCTTCAAGTTGTAGTTGTCCTGCACCACCCCGATGCCGCCTTGGCCGTCCTGGAAGGCGCTGGTGCTCTCTGTATTGCTCAGGAGTTTGGCCCATGTAAAGGCGGCTTGCAGCGTCCCAGCATGAGGAAAGTGGCGGATGTATGTAGCCTGGAGCGCGTGGTAGGTAGAGTCGCCGTCGCGCGGCACCGCCTGCGAAAGTCCGGCGGGGTATTGCGGGTGGGGCAGCAGCAGATAGCCTTCGGCCACGGTGGCAGCGCCCATTGTCGTTCCGGCGGGAAGAACCCCGTAAAACGGATTGGCCGTCTGGGTTAGCAGTTGCGCGCCCAGAGCGTCGTAACTGTCAGGAAGCTGATTCAGGTTGAGTCCCGTTCCGGTGTAGGTCAACGACATGATGAGGTGTGTTCCCTTGGAGCCGGCATAGGCTATCGTGGCTGTGGAATTGCGATCGAGCGCATGTTCCAGCGCCACGTTCCATTGTTGCGAATACCCGTATGCCTGATTGGGAATGCGTCCTATGATGCTCTGCCCGAGCGCCGCATCCAGACCCGCCTGCGTACGTCCGGTGGGCAGATGGATGCCGTTCGGCAAGGGATTGGCTACGGTGGCGATCAAAGGGTTCCCAGGAGGAGGGTTGGTGATCCCGGTGAAGGCTGAATTGATGGGGCTCGTACCCGGCGAATCGGCCGTCATCTCCGCCGGGAAGAAAGAAATGCCGTAGCCGGACCGGATGACGCTTCTGGGATTGAAGCGGTAGTTGAAGCCCAGGCGCGGCGAGAACAGCATCCAATGGAGTGCTTCTTCTCTGCGTGGCAGATACTGCGGGCTGCCTACGAAAACCAGCCTCCCTGTCAGCGGTGTGGCAGCGCCTGTAACGGGATTCGTAATGGCGCTGAGCCCGCCGATGGTGACCGCAGCATTGGGTTGCAGCACCGTGTCCAGGTTGTCTTCCTCTGAGTAGGCGCCGGGTTGCTCCCAGTGCAGACCTTCCGTGATCGTCAGCTTGGGTGTTGGCTGGAATGTATCGGAGACGAACAGCCCATAGTTGTGCAGGAAGGCCCGCCAGGTGCCGTTCGATTGAATGCCGGTGCTGGATGGAATCCCCAGCAGGAAGGACGCAAGCGCGTTGCCATCGGCACTGTCGACGGCGCTGGCAGCCGTATAGAACGGAGTGGCGTTGATACTCACTCCCTGGCTGTTGCCGTAGTTCTCCCAAAGCACCTGCCGCCAGTTGCCGCCGACTTTCACGCTGTGCCTGCCCAGTATCTTCGTTACGCTGCCGTTGATAGCCCAGGCGTTGTTGTTCCAATAAAGCTGCGAGAGTTCGGTGCCGATGCCGTAGCCCTGGATGCCGAGTCCTGGCAGCAGCCCCTGCATACCCTCGCTCTCCGCCTGAATCCTGCCGTAGTTGGCGTTGATCGACGACATATTGAAGCCACTGCTCAGAGGATTCTGAAAGTTGTAGTTCTCAAGATAGGAGAGGCGCAGATCCGCGATGGTGCGGGCATTGAAGATGTGCGTGTCGCCCAGCACTGCTTCCTGCGTGGAGTTGCCCGTGGGCCCGGCGCCAGTCCGCGTGCCGAACGGATCGCTGGGTTCGTTGTGCGGATTCCACCATGTGTAGCGGGCAAAGAGCGTATCTTCTTTGCCCGGATTGGCGTCCAGACGGGCGTTGTACTGGTCCTGGTATCCCTTGATGGGCGCCGAGGTAAAGAAGTTCGTCGTATACGGCGTTTGTTGCACCCTCGATTCATCCGGAGTCTCCAGCTTCAGAATTGCCAGCGCTGTCTGGTCCACCTGGCCCGGCGGAATCTTGTTGCCGAGAAATGGCTGGCCTTTCGTAGGGTCGTAGATGATCTGCGGGTCAGAGGAAAAATCTCCTCCCAGTTCCGCGGTGGTCGGCACTGTGGCGGCGGTTGGGCTTGCCGACAAGAGCGACTCATGTTCCCAGGAGAAAAAGAAGAACAGCTTGTCCTTCAATGCGGGTCCGCCCAGGTTCGCGCCATATTGGTTCTGGTGCAGCGTCTCGCGGCCCAGATTCTCATGGTTGCTGAACCAGTCGTTGGCGTCCAGCAGCGTATTGCGCACGTACTCGTAGGCATTCCCGTGGAAGCTGTTGGTGCCGCTGCGCGAGGAGATCTGAATCACCCCGCCGCCATACCCGCCAAACTCCGCGCTGACGTTGTTGGTTGAAACGCGGAACTCCTGCACCGCGTCCTGTGTGAGCACCAGCGTGTTCACGTTGTTCTCGGCAATGTTCGATCCAACGCCGTCAATGTAGAACAGGCTCTGCCCGCCGAATGCGCCGCCGATCTGGTAGTTTCCGTAGGCGATTGCCTGGGTTTGTCCCCCGGCTTTGAAGTTGCCGCTGCCGCCGTTCGCCATGGTGCTGCCCTGCGTTCCGCCGCCGGGGATGACGCCCGGCACAAAATCAAGCAGGTTATTCACGTTGCGACCGTTCAGCGGAGCCTCCACAACCTGCTGGCCTTCAATCACGCCGTCCAGCGTGGCGCTGTCGGTGTGCAGATCGCCGGCTGCCCCGGTCACCGTCAGAGTTTGCGCCACATTGCCCACTTGCAAGGCCACGTCTACCCGCGTGAAGCCGCCGATCTGCACATCCACCTGGCTCAGCTTGAAGGATTTGAATCCCGTTTGTGCCACCGTCAATGTATAGAAGCCGGGAGTCAGGTTGATGAATGTATAGGTCCCCGCGCTTCCCGTGGTAGCCGAGTTCGCGGCGTCCGTGCCATCGTTCTTCAACGTCACCGTCGCGCCGCGCACGGTAGCGCCGGTCGTATCGGTAATCGTGCCTACCACGGTTCCATAGCTCGTTTGCGCTTGAACCGGCGGGCCGCCCGTGCCGGAGAGAAACAGGGCCGCCAGCGACGCGAGGAAGGGAATCCGCTTCCCCAACCGCATGGCGCGCAGTCGAACCGCCCTGTTGGGCGAACTGCCTGCTCCGGCGAGAGATAGTCCGGTTACCATGTCCAGCTCCGAATGACGAAGATCGAGGGAGAAGATACTGCATAGATTAGAGCGCCGCGAATACGACAGTCAACAAATACATTGACAGGCGAAAAGGAAAACAATGACAATATGTATGCAAGTTCCTTTCGACAGCTTTATCAGGTTTGTTCGCGCTGTCTGATGCGCTTTGCTGGCGGCCCATTGACTCTTCATTGCCTGGCCACGATGTAAACAGATCTATTGTCAGGCACAGTGCTGTAACCAACACAAGCGGCATGGCTAATTCTGCCTCGAACGGGCAGAAGCCGGAATGCCCCCTGGTTCGGCTTGTTCAAGACGTGAGGGCGGCAATGTCCCAAAATGCAAGCACTGATGTGCCCGGTCCAGGGCCCAAATACAGACGCATCTACAAGGAACTGCGCGAGTCGCTGGTAGACGGCGCCTACGTTCCAGGCAATAAGCTGCCCAGTGAAAGCGAACTCGTGGCCCGTTTCGGCGCCAGCCGGCCCACTGTGCGCCGGGCCCTGGCGCAATTGGAATCGGAGGGCTTCATTGACCGGCGCATGGGATCGGGCAGCACCGTCTCGGAGCGAATCCGGCGTCAGCCACTTGTCTTCGGGCTGCTGATCCCCGAGCTTGGAACCACTGAGATTTTCGAACCCATCTGCCAGGGTATCTCACAGGCGCACGACGCTGGCCAGCACGACCTGCTCTGGGGGCCCTCCTTTTCAAAAGGCGCCACCAAGGAAGCCCAGGCAGAGCATCTTTGCAGGTATTACATTGAGCGCAAGGTTTCTGGCGTGTTTTTTGCTCCGATGGAGCATTTCGAGGGCGGCGACGCGGTGAACCGCGCCATTGCGCGGACGCTGGACGAGGCCGGAATCCCGGTGGTTCTGCTGGATCGCGACATTGTGCTCTTCCCGGCCCGCAGCAAATTCGACCTGGTCGGCATCGACAATCGCCGCGCCGGGTATGTCCTCGCCGAATACCTGCTGCTCTCCGGCTCTCGCCGGGTGGCATTCATCTCCTCACCTTTTTCTGCGCATACGGTGGACGCCCGCATGGATGGTTACAGGCAGGCGCTTCTGGCTCATCGCGGGACGGAAGCGCAGGCCCAGGTCAAGTTGCTCGACCCCGGCGACGTGCCCGCGGTGCAAGGGTTTATCAAGCAAGCCCAGCCCGACGCCATTATCTGCGCCAACGACTATACCGCTGCACAGCTCTTGCGGACGCTCACGGCCATGAACATCGAGGTGCCTGCCCAGATCCGCATTGCCGGAGTGGACGACGTGAAGTATGCACAGCTTTTGCAGACCCCGCTGACCACCATTCGCCAGCCCTGCCTGGAGATCGGTTCCACCGCCATGGTCGCCATGTTGGATCGCATCGCACATCCCTCGGCGCCCTCGCGGGAGTTTATCGTGGATTTCGAGTTGGTGATCAGAAAGTCCACCGAGGCGCACACCTAGGGACTCCCGGAGCCGGAACGCAGCGCACGAGAGGTCTGGCCGGCCTGGCGCTCACCGACAGCGGCGCCAGGGACTTTGCGCACGCCATTCAGACAGGGGCCGAACTTATCGCGCAAGTCCGCGAGACGGCTGCGTTTGGATAACTTACCGGCTGAAGCCTATGAAGGCAATAGCCAGACATAGCGCGCAGTCGACGCGCTGCCCAGAGCCATCGCGCTTGCCCCGGATTCGGCAGGGTGGCTCGCCACGCTGCCCGACATGCGCTGAAACGCTTCTCAACGCAATGCTTTCATCGATGTAGATGCGATTCCGGGGAGTTGCGGCGCTTCCCATGCAGGTTGTCTTTGCATTCGCATGGAGGGTGTGCCGCGTGAAGACGGTTATAGTAGTGATAGCGGGATGCGTCCCGGCCGGCATGAGGGCAAGATAGGACGTCAGCGATCATTCGGCCCATTGGTCTTCTGCAGGTCAAGTATGGCGAAAAAACTCAAGATTGCCGGGAAATAATGTGAATCTGCCCAACTCCATCACGATGAGCCGGATTGCCATGATCCCGCTGCTGCTGTGGATTCTCTCCACGCACTTTCCCTGGCATGCGCACGGTGTCCCTGAAATTCTGGCATCGGTCCTGTTTGTCCTCGCTTCCATTACCGACGGCCTGGATGGCTATCTGGCCCGCAAGCGCGGCCAGGTCACCACCATGGGCATGCTCCTGGATCCCATTGCGGACAAGATCATGGTGACCGGCGCCCTGATTGCCCTGGTGGCCTATGTCCCCTCGGTAGTCAAGGTCTGGCTGGTGGTGGTCATCATCGGCCGCGAGTTTCTGGTGTCCGGTTTGCGCTCCATCGCCTCGTCCGAGGGCTTCACCATTGAAGCCAGCGATCTGGGCAAGCTCAAAACGGTCATCCAGATCGTCTGCGTCGTCTCCGCCATTCTGGCCCATGGCTGGGACCAATGGCAGTTCGGCTTCCTCATCGTCCCGGTCAAGTGGATCGCCATTGCCGCGATCTACTTCGCGGTGCTGGTCTCAAGCATCTCGGCCATCGACTACTTTGCCGGATTCTGGAAGAAGATCGACCACGCCTCAAAGGATAGCCGCAAGAAGGCGTTTGTGCTCAGCCGCCGCAAGAAGGCCACAACGCCTTAGCAACGGTTTTCGGCAGACATTGCCAAATCGCCCCGGCCATGGCCGGGGCGATTTGCGTACAAGGCGCAATTGCGTCTCATGCTAAGCCAGCGCGGGAACCCCTTCGGGAAAGAGAACAACCGGAGCCGCCAATGGGGCGGAGGCTTGCTGCGCAGTGGCCGCCGCAGCTTGCGCGTGGGCTCCGCGCGTGAGGCGATGAACGAAGTGATAGGGCGGCCAGGGGCCGGAGACCTGCATCTGGCACTCCCGCATCATGGCGCTGGTGGATGAGAACTTGTTCTGGTAGCGCTCCACGTATTTGCGGTCGATCAGGTGGGCGATGTCCAGCACCATCTTGCCGCTTTCCGTCAGACGGCAGCTCACCTCTTCGTCCAGAGGCAAAAAGAGCCGGTGCATCTGGAAGCTCACGGCGCGGGCGCGTGTCTGACGCTCTCGCTGGCGGGAAGCACTCTCCCGCAGATTGGTCAGATATTCCCGGCCAACCTTTTCTACGGGCAGTTGCCGCTCAATCTCCCGTGCGCAGCAGTCATCCACGAAGATCTTCAAGTGCATCTCCGTCTTGCCGCGTAGCTTGTCGATATTGCTGAGAAATTGCCGCTGGTTCGAGCGGATCGACTTGCGCAGACTTTCGTCGTCGTTGAATACCGTTCCAAAGCGGAAGGGCAGAACGGTGGAGTGCTGAAAACAATCGGCAATCACCCGCGCGTGGTCTACTCCAGATTTCTGATTGAGCGTTTCCAGCGGATTATGCTCACTCACGATTACCGCAAGGTCGCTTGCGGGGTAAAGAAATACCTGGTTTCCACTTACTCCGTGGACTGATTCCAATGGAACCGGTTTGCGATGACGGGCCAATTCAGGAAAAGCTAGTTTTTCTCCGATGCAGTAGGCATACCACGCCATGACGAGACACTCCGTACGCGTGCGCCGGTAAGCGCCGCTCGTTGGTGAAGCTCTGTGAACTTGGGAACAACTGCATTGCGGGCATGAGGTAGGGCCATTGTGGGCGAACCTTGGTGAACTATGCCGAATACTAGCCCTTTGAAAACACGACTGGCAATGTCCCGCATCACGAAGTCTCTGGATTAAGCTAACTTCATTAAAAGTAGTATTTGTGTGGGCAAAAACAATATTTACCGCATAAAAGTAAGTTCCTTTGTGTACAGCCGGACTTGGGGAGCTATGAAAAACTGCTGCTCCCCGGCCACCTCAGTCTTTGGCTGGAAGCGCGTGGCTGGTATCGTGCTCACACCGCGACCTGCCGCCGCCGGAGCCGATGGCCCGGCGAATATCAGGGCAAAACCCGTTGGATATGCAGGAACAGGATCAGGTTCAGCAAAATTGAGCCGGCCAGGAGCACCAGGCCCAGAACGGCAAACAAGTTGATCTTGTTGCCTGTGGTCTTCAGGTCCTCCAGCAACTCCTGCTGCTCCAAAGTGTTCCGGTCCGTGGCTTCGCGGACCATTTCCAACTGGTCCTCCACCCGCTTGAGCGACGAATTCTGCTCCACCACCGCGTTGCGCAGGTCCTGATGCTGGGTTTGCAACTCGGCCAGGCTGCTTTCCAGGGGTTCCAGATTCACCGGCGGATGCGCGGCAGGAGGCTGCGGATGGGGGGTGAGAAGATTGGAGACCGCGGTGCCGATGTTGCCGTCCAGCAGGGGAAGCATCCGCTGGACGAAAGGCAGGGCCATGCGGAGCAACCCCATGGCGCGGTCGACGCCAGAGGATTGATCTGCGGAAGGGGCCGGCAAGGCGTTGGCCAGTCCGCGCCCTGGGGGAGGGGGTGTCTTGGCTCGTCCATCGTCTTCGTCCGGCAAAAAGGGAATCCGGCCGGCCGCCCCCATGGGCAGTGGCGACCCAACAGCCCGCCCGCGCGAGTCTCTCGGTTGCGCTGTCCGGCCTCCCGGTTCGCCGTAGCCGAAACCCTCTGGATCGTTCATATCTTCCTTCCCACTCAAATATATAAGGGATTTGCCCTGCCGGATGGAATTCCTTTGGGGCCAGGCCTGGCGGCCTCTCCCAGGATGGAATTGCCGGCCCGCGGAGGAGTTTCGGCTGGACTTCACTTCCGAGGTGCGTCCCGGCACAATTCCGCGCCGCCGCATTCCGGTATTCTCGTAAGCACACATTCAAAATCTGGAGAAGCGCGTGAAAACAGTTTTGGCCCGCACCATGCGCAGCGTGCAACACAGCATCCTGGCCGGCATCATCACCATCGGACCGCTCTTTGTAACCTACCTCATTTTCAGCTTTCTTCTCGGCTCCCTGGCCAAAGCTGGGATGCCGGCGGTGCAGTTTCTTGCTGTTCTGTTTCCCGAGCAATGGCTGCACCAGCCCTGGATGGAGTCGGTTCTGGCCATCCTGCTCACCTTGCTGGTTCTGTTCGTTGCCGGGCGGGTGACCTCTTTGGTCGTGGGCCGGCAGGCCTTCAACCTCTTCGAGGCAATCCTGGAGCGCTTGCCCTTTGTGGCCAAGATTTACAGTTCAGTCCGCCAGTTGATGGACTCCATGATGGCCAAAAAGGAATCCAGCCAGCGCGTGGTGCTCATCGACTTTCCCATTCCGGGGCAAAAGTCCATCGGGTTTCTCACCCGGACATTAACCGACTCCACGACCGGCGAGCCGCTTGCCGCGGTCCTGGTGCCCAATGCCATCAACCCCACCTCAGCTTTTTTGCAGATCCTTCCTCTGGCGCGGGTGATCGATACCGACCTCACCATGGAGCAGGCCATGAGCATGTTGATGACTGGCGGCGCGGTTTGCCCAGAGACCATCACCTACACCAAACCAGCCGACCCGGCGCCCTGAACGGGCAAGCCGCATGCCAGGAGGCCGGCGCTGCAAATTCATTGACGCGCATTGTGAGAAGCGTGGGCTGGGAAAGGAACCTGGCGGCGCTTCCTGCAGCCGGTTTCCGGCATCCGCCACAGCTCGATTCTGCTTGCTGGCGGCTGCGGCGCCATGGCCTGGTATGGGACCGGAGTGGATTTTCCCCAGTTTCCGCGCCGCTTCGCCCGGCTGACCTGAGCCCGGTTATCCTTCCCAATCCACTGGCTCTGCAGGAATCTCCTCGGCCAGTTCTTCGCTGGCGTGACCGCTCTCCTCGGCCACCTTGCGCAAGCTCACATGCTCGAATTGCGCCCAGATCAGGCCCACCGGGATGATGCCCAGGAAGGTCACCGCCAGCAAGACCGTGGCGCAAGCAGTGGCCGGTTCTGCCGCAACGGCAAAGAGATTGCGCATGGCTTCTTCCACAATCCCAATTTGCGTAAACCAGCCCAGCACGGGAAGTTGAAAGCCACTGGCCAACAAGCTGGATGCCATCAGAACCATGCACCGGGGCAGGGTCATTGTCGCCAGTTCTTTGCTGGCTACAAAAGCCGTGGTGGTTTCAAGGTACGCGAGCGAGATCAATCCCCACATCCCAAGCGAGAGCGCCGTCGCTACTCCGAAATCGGAGAACGACCGCAAGGCATCCAGTCCAGAGCGGAAAGTGCGGATCTTGTTGCCCACCGAATGGCCCAGTTTGGCTGAGAACACGCCGAGACTCTTCTCCATGAAGGCCGCCACCAAGCCGCCGGCAATTCTGACTCCGATTGTGAAGGCGGCCATTCCCGCGGTGACGATCAAACCTCCCTTGGCCACGCGCGACAGCAGTTCAGGGTGCGGCAGCGCCTCATTCGTCGTGAGCAGAACGCTGGAAAAGATCAGCGCCATCGAACCCATGTCGAACATACGTTCCACAATGTAGACGCCGAGTTGCGAGCTGAGCGGCAAGTTTGTTTTCCTTGCCACCAGGTAGGGCCGCACCGGATCGGCTACGCGGCCGATCAAGGCAATTGCAGTGAAACCCATGACCTGAGTCCCCAGAAGGGAAAACGGCGGCACCTTCTTGGTATGCCGGAGCAGCGATGCCCATCGTACTGATCGAAAAACATAGGCCGCATAGATGCAGCCGAAGGCAATGGCGATTTTGCGCCAGTCTGCCAGCGCCAGTTGCGCGCGAAAGGTATCGAAATTGAAAGGGATCCGGTTGCGCCCCCACACCACCAGCGCCACCAGCGCCGCAAGCACTACCAAACCCAGAATCAACTGATTCTTCTTCAAGCGTTCTCCGTTCTCGTGGCCAAACTTCGCGCAGCTTGGTCGATTCTATCGTTTTCAGCCGGGTGCTGGGCAAACTGCCGGGCTGCTCCGCAGGGCAAGCGCACCATGTGGTTGAACCCGCAAGGGCAGATATTTTGAAAGGGCACGGCTTCACAGGCTGCGGAAAAACTCTTGTACGGCCCATATTTTGAAAGGGCACGACTTCAGTCGTGCCGCCCAGAGCCGCCTCGAATCGCGGCCTTTAGGCCCTGAGGGACGGTTTTCTTCGTTGACAGTCTTCCTCCAAGGGCTGAAGCGCCTCCTTTTGAAGCCGTGCCCTTTCAAATCCGTTCCATTGAGATGGTGCGTTTACCGCAGGGCTGCTCCGTCTGCGCAAAGCGCACTTTAATGTAAATTTTCGATAAACTCCAATCTCCGCCCAGATTCACCGGGTGCGCTTTCACGCGGGAGGCCGTGCGCCGGTAACGCGAGCTGGTCCGGGCCGCAGTCAGACTTTGGTAACTTCCGCTCGTTAAACAAGTTGGAGTTCTTATCCGATATTCGTTCCAGGATTCAATTGCACTTCTTCAACCTCTGCCCGGTCCCCGTGTACGCAACGGTACCTGCCAGGCCATCGAAATAGCACGCCAATGAGCGTCATGGGGCCACATGCGTGAGCTGGATCATGGAGACGGATCTTCGAGCACATTGGCGCGCCGCGCGCTCGTAATTACCTCAATTCTGGCCCTGGCGGGGTCTGGATTGGGCGTCGCCGGAATTCCGCTGAAGTTTGTGAGCGGAGTCGAGGCACTGCTGGTAATGTCCGGGGTGGTCATTACCTTGGGAGTTCTTGTCGCTCTGCTCGCCTGTCGAAATATTCCTATGCAAATCATCGCCACTGTGGCGACGTCGTATTACACTTTCTATCTCTGTGCGGGCATTTCCATCGCGCCCTTTGGAACCCGAGATCACTACAGTATCTTTGTTTACCTTTTCTGGTTCTTCCCTCTACAGGTGTTCAACAAGCTGGTGAATTCGGCAGCGATAGGACGATCCTTTGCCAGAATCGCATGGATCGCTCCGCTGGCCATACTCTCCTGCCTTGGTCCGCGGCTGCTGACGCTCTTTTCCTTCAGCGGGCTAAGTCTGGTGGTTGCCTTCGGTATAAGCTACACCTGTTTCGGGTTGATGCTGAACATCGCTACCCGCTACCGGGACGCATTCATCCTTGAGCGGGAACGGGCAGAGTCTCTGAGAATTGAATCGGAGGTTCTGGAGAGCATCTCCGACTGCTTCCTCTCCATCGATTCCGAAAACCGGCTGGTGTATCTCAACGACGCCGCTTGTTCTGAGTTCGGCGTGGAACGGGCCGCGGTCTTGAACGGCGCTATCCCCGGCACAATTCCAGGATTTTTTTCGCCTTCAATCATGGATGGATTGCGGGCTGCCTCTCGCCTGGCCACCGCCAGCATTTTCGAGGCGCGAAATGAGAAATTGGGCTTGTGGTATGAGTTGCGCTGCTTTCCCCGGCCAAACCGCATGTCCATCTACTTTCGCAATATTACGGAGTCAGTTCTTTCGCGGAGCAATCTGGAAGCGGCGCACACGCGCTTGCGCGAGCAATCCGAATTGCTGGACAAGGCGCAGGATGCCATCTTCGTCCAGGATATGGAAAGCCGCCTCCTCTACTGGAACAAGGGCGCCGAGCGCCTCTTCGGATGGAGCTCGGAAGAAGTGCTGGGCCGCAATGTGGGAGATATCTTCTTCCAGCATTCCGGGGACGTGAAGGGGGCGTTCGATCAGGTCATTGAGCGCGGGGAATGGACCTGCGAACTTTCGAAATGCCATAAGGACGGCCGGACCTTCATCGTGGAGAGCCGCAGCACCCTCTTGCGGGGCGACGATGGCCGCCCGCGATCGATCCTCTCTATCAACACAGACATTTCGGATCGCAAGGCGGCCGACGAGCGCATCCACAATCTCGCGTTTTACGACATGCTGACCGGCCTTCCAAACCGGCTCTTCCTGCGGGAACGCCTGGAAGGAACGCTGGCGGCGGCGCCTGGCCAAAAAACGCTGGGCGCACTCTTGCTTGTCGATCTGGACGACTTCAAGACCCTGAACGATACTTCCGGGCATGACATCGGCGATCTGCTGCTGCAGGAGGTGGGAATGCGCCTCACCTCCAGTGTGCGCAAGAGCGACTCCGTGTCCCGATCGGGCGGCGA
This sequence comes from uncultured Acidobacteriaceae bacterium, assembly GCA_963839155.1. GTDB lineage: Bacteria > Acidobacteriota > Terriglobia > Terriglobales > Acidobacteriaceae > Telmatobacter. The sequence continues at coordinate 112,872 of CAWITY010000008.1, read as the reverse complement.
CGAGTTTATGGTCATGCTGGAAGGGTTGAACTCCGACCGCGCATTGGCCGCCGCCGAGGTCAGGGCTGTAGCGGAGAAGATCCTCCGCAATTGCCGGGAGCCGTATCTCTTAGGAAGCTACGAATACGACGGGACAACCAGCATCGGCGCCACCATTTTCCATGGTCAGCAAGACACCGTAGACGCCCTGTTGAAACGAGTTGACCTGGCCATGTACCGTGCCAAGGCGCAAGGCAGAAACACCATGTGCTTCTTCGATCCCGCCATGGAGACACACGCCGCGTCCCGAGCTGCCCTGCTGGCGGATCTGAAACGCGCACTGCAGAACCGCGAGTTCGAACTGTACTATCAGCCGCAAATGGGAAGGGACAGGCGCGTGACCGGCGCAGAGGCGCTCTTGCGCTGGCGCCATGGCCAGCGCGGCATGGTTCCGCCGAATGAGTTCATTCCCCTCGCGGAAGCGGCCGGCCTGATCGTCGATCTGGGAGGTTGGGTCCTGGAAACCGCCTGCGCGCAGCTTGCCTCATGGTCCCTGCAGCCCGGCATGGAAGGGTTGAATGTGGCCGTCAATGTGAGCATTCGCCAGTTTCTCGATTCCCGCTTTGTGCAGCAAGTGGAGAAGGTCCTGCGCGACTCCGGCGCCAATCCTCGTCGGCTCAAGCTGGAGATTACCGAAAGCTTCATGATGGATAAGGCGGCGGAGACGATCGCCAAGATGACTGCCCTGAAGGCGCACGGCGTGGGCTTTTCCATGGACGATTTCGGAACTGGCTATTCCTCTCTTTCGCAGTTGAAGAGTCTGCCGCTCGACCAGCTCAAGATCGACCAGAGCTTTGTGCGCGATGTGCTCAACGGCGTGCGCGATGCCTCCATCGTGCGAACGATCATCGCGCTGGGCCGCAGCCTGGATCTCTCTGTGATCGCCGAAGGCGTCGAGACCGAGGGGCAGCGCGATTTCCTTGAGAAGCTGGGCTGCCTTGCCTACCAGGGCTACCTTTTCAGTCCCGCATTGCCCGCGGGCAAGTTCGAGGCCTTTGTCGAGGAAGCCAGCAGGATGACGGAGCAAGGCGTGGCCTGACACCCGGATTTCATTGGTAATGAACCTCAGGCCGGATGCGTCACAATCACCCTTTGCTCCATCGTTTAAGCATCTTTGCTTTTGCCATAGACTTCTGTGCCTCTTCCATTCCGCGTTTTCCCGCGGAATGGGTGGGAGACCGACAGAATTGCGGTCTACTCAATTCACGAAAGCGCTCCAGGCAGCGCGCCATGCTCCGCCACCCACTCCTCTGCACAGCAATCGCATGAAGATTCCGGGCGCTTGGAAAGGGTTTTCAAAGGGTACGCCTTCGGTCGTGCCGCAATTGCGCCATGAGAATTCAGGGCCTTAGCCCCTGCGGGGTGGTTCTAGATCGTTCAAAAACATGCCTCGGCGCCTAAACAGGCTGCGGAAAAACCCCGAATGCAAGGCGAAGCCCCAAAAAACACCCCGCAGGGGCTAGAGCCCGTCCCTTTATGATCAGAATTTTGCGGCAAGACTGAAGTCGTGCCCTTTCAAAAAATGGGCCACGCCAGAGTTTTTCCGCAACAAGTAAAGCCGGCACACTTTGAGCCTCGAAGTTGGCACGGCTGAAGCGATGCCCTGTCAAGTCAATTGCTCTCTGTGATTCGGCGCCTTCATGCGATTGCCGAGCGCGCCTCAGCCCCGCATCCCTGAGAATTGCCTTAGACACTGTAAACTTGCTGGCAGTGCGGGCGTCTACCTCAGTGATGGCAGCCGGCACAGCATTGGAACCGATGATTATGGCCACGGCGGAAGACATTGCCGCGCAGGAATTTTCGGGACTCGTTGCCAGCCACCGGCCGCAGATCTTCCGGTTTCTGCTGGCCTCCACGCGCGATGTGGACCTGGCCGAAACGCTGACGCAGGAGTGTTTCCTGAAGGCGCACCGGAATTGGGGCAGCTTTCGTGGCGAGTCCAGTGCGATGACCTGGTTGATGCGCATTGCCATCAACCTGCAGAAGGACCACTGGCGCAACCGGCGCATGCAGTTCTGGCGGCATACACGCAACAACTCGGTTGACCTGGACGAGGCCAGCGAGTGGTTGCCCAGCGGCGAGAGTTCGGCGGAGCAGCAGGTGCTGGCCCACGAGCGGGTGGGGCAGGTGTGGCAAGCGGTCAAGGGCCTGAGCGAGCGGCAGCGGACCATTTTTCTGTTGCGCTACGTGGAAGAACTGGAGTTGAGCGAGATTGCAGCGGCTACCGGGTTGAGCGAAGGCACGGTCAAGGCGCATCTTTCGCGGGCGTTGGCCAGGGTTCGCGCGGAGTTGGGGGGCAAACGATGAGTTTCACTGACCATTTCGGAAGCCAGAGCAGAAGGCAGGGCGGCCGCGGCGATGCCGATGGGTTGGATCCCATGCTGCAGCAGACGCTGAAGGACTTCCGCCGGAGCGTGCTTTCCTGGAGCGATGCTGCCTATAGCCGGCCTCGGGCTGCTTTGTCCGCCGCACCGCGTAGGCAGGTTTGGCGTCTGGCGGCCGGATGGGCCCTGGGTTGTGCCCTGCTCGCCGGGAGCGTTTCCGGCGGATTGTACGAGCAGCATCGTCGGCGGGAAGTTGCCCGCATTGCAGAGGCGCGCGAGGTCGAGCGGCAGAAGGCGGTTGCCGAGCAGCGCTCCCTTGAAGAAGAGGATCTGCTGGCCAAGGTGGACAGCGACGTATCGCGTGAAGTGCCAAGCGCCATGGAGCCTCTGGCTCAGTTGATGGCCGAGGACGAGGCCAGGTAAGCAGGCTTTGTCACAACCAAGTTGGAGAAGGGAACGGCACCCTCATTGCATGGGGGAGAGGAGAAGCTGATGAAGGGTTGGATGGCATTACGGTTGAGTCTGGCAATGGCGGGGCTGGTGTTGGCTGGAGCGTCGGCAGGCGCGCAGGCGCCAGCAGGCGGGCCGGGGTTTGGGGGCCATCGGCCTCCCTTTGAAAAGGCGCTCGGGTCGCAGGGGAACCGGGGACGCTGGTGGAACAATCCCGAGATGATCGAGAAGCTCAAGCTCACCGACGAGCAGCGCAAGGCCATGGACGGCATCCTGCTCCAGCATCGGGAGAAGCTGGTGGACCTGCGGGGCAACGTGGAGAAGGCCGAATTGGAAATGGAGCCCTTGATGGGCGACGACCAGCCCAATGAAGCCAGGATTCTAGCCCAGATCGACAAGGTAGCTCAGGCGCGCGCCGAGTTGGAAAAGGCCAACGCCCGCTTCCTGCTCGCTCTGCGCGGCAAATTGACCCCGGAGCAGTGGAAGCAGGTTCAGGCTTTCCGCGCCAGCCGCGGACAGCAGGGAAAAGGGTGGAGGCAAGACGGACAGAGGCCCGGCCACCAGGATCGCCAAGATCACCGGAAACGCCAGCAGATGCCCCCGCCCCCGCCGCCCAACGGCCCGCAGGGCATGTTGGATGGAGGCCCCGGTCCGGAAGAGCAAGCGGCTCCGGGAGCCCTTCAATAGAAAAGGCTTGCGTAGACAGGTTTAAGGCAGAGAGCAAATGCGGTTGCAGTTAACACCGGTGGCGGCAGGAGGAACCCCTCTTGCCGCCGATCTTTTTTGGCGCGAAAACGCTCGTAAAGGGCTCCCCAAGGGCCACTTCGCTGCTCCGAAAACAGACAATGGGCTGTCCCCGCGGAATACAGCATTTGTTTGAGATCGGCACACAAAGTGAATGGAACCGGGACACTCTGCAGCGAATTGCGGCAGAACCCTCTTGTTGCGGTTCTAAAAATTATGACTAAAGTTATTCCCTCCCGCTCCGATGAACGGGGTGGATGCGGAAAACGCTCATCCGGGAGTTGCGGAAAGCTTGGCGGACCGAACGATGTACCGCAGGCAGGGCGCGAATCACGGCATCCAAGAAGGAGCGCTGTCCCATGGCCCTCGGTGTCTTGAATAATCTTTCGGCGATCTACGCAGAGAACAATCTGAACAACACCAACAACAGCCTGCAGACGGTCCTGCAGCAGTTGTCGTCGGGGTCGAAGATCAACTCCGGCGCGGACGACGCCGCGGGGCTCTCCCTGGTGAACGGCCTTGAGGCCAACTCCGCGGCCCTCAAGCAATCGTCCACCAACGCCACGGAAGGCGTGGGCTTGCTGGATGTGGCCGACGGCGCCCTCTCTCAGGTAACCAACCTGCTGGATCGCGCCATTACCCTGGCGACTGAAACCTCCAACGGCACTCTCAACTCTATCCAGGACGCTGCGGCGAACCAGGAGTACCAGTCGATGCTCGCCGAAATCAACAATATTGGATCGACGACCACCTATAACCAGCAGCAGGTCTTCACCGGCAATGCCGTGGCGATCTTCACTGGAGATTCTTCCACGGCCGGCTCGTCCATCGACGATCTGAATATTCGTGCACTTTCCGCATCCAGCGTGGGCGATACCCAAGGCGTGATGTCCTACGGAAGCAGCAGCGCCCAAGCCGGCACCAATGTTTTCATCGACCTGTCGAATGACGGCAAACTAGCCACCGTCAACGACAGCCTGGCGACCTCAACCACGACCAGCACTGCCATCAAGGTCACCTACCTGGCGACGGGCGCAAACGGCGCAGTCACTACCCAATCGACGACCATCACCGTCGGCTCGGGCACCACCTATGCGGATACCACCCAGGGATTGATCAATGCCATCAACAACTCGGGGCTGGGCTTGAGCGCCACCTTCACCACGGCGGAGCAGGCTGGAAGTGCGGCCGTGGCGGACGCGCAAGCGGCCAATCTGGGGGGCGGCGGCGCCACCGATACCGGCATCGAAATCTCTGCCACAGGAATAGGCGCCGGCACGAACGGCGCCGGCGAGGTGGGCACCCTCACGGTCAGCAATCCAGCCGACACTTTAGGAGGAACCCTGACCATCATAGCCTCCGATGGCAAGAGCCATTTGATTACCCTCGGCTCCCTGGGGTCCACAGACACCATTGCCAACTTGGAAAATACGATCAATACCGCGGGCTATGGAATCACGGCCTCACTCAGCGTCGGCACACTCACCTTGACCTCGGCAAATCCAAATGTAGCCGTCTCGGCTACCTCCAATCTGACGGCAAGCGGGGGCGGAACGCTGAGTTTGACCGGCACACCCACGACCAATAGCGGATACTACGGCCAGGTGGGCGTTCTCACGCTGGGACAAACCAATCCCGCTGATCCAAGCGCCGCCAGCGATACCCTCAGCGGCACCCTCACCATCGGATCGAATGTCATTACTCTCGGCACGCCAACCACCACTGACACGCTCGCCGACCTGATGGCGACGATCAACAAGGGCGATTTTGGAGTTACGGCTTCGTTGGATAGCACCGGAAAGATCATGACGTTCACCTCCTCAAACCCCGTGACGGTGATCTCCGGCACCACGCTGGCCGACGGCTCGGTCAGCGGCACAGACACAGGAACCCTCTCGGTCACCAACGTTCCGGTAGATTTCTCTGCGTATTACAGCGTGGGCATCTCCAGCACCCTTGGCATCAAGGATTCCAGCACGGCGGTCAACATCAATCCTGTCGGCGGCCCCAACTGGACCTACGGAGGGACGGCCAACACGGGCTTCGTCATGGATGCAAATCGCGCGGGAGGGACCGCCACAATCGGCTACTCGGATGCGGCTGGCGCATCACTCAGCAGCACCGACCTGTTGAGCCAGAGCGACGCGCAATCGGCCCTGAACGAGCTCAATGTGGCCATCGGCGACGTGGCCTCGCAGGATGGCTACATCGGCGCGCAGATCAATACCTTGGACTCCGTGACCCAGGTGATGAGCACGCAGCAGGAGAATGTAGTTTCGGCGCAAAACGCCATCCAGGCCACCGATTATGCTTCGGCCACATCCAACATGTCCAAGTACGAGATTCTCTCGCAGACCGGCATTGCTGCCTTGGCCCAGGCCAACAGCGTGCAGCAGGAAGTGACCAAGCTCTTGCAGTAACAACGGGTTTGTACCAAACGTACGATTGCTGTAACTTCAAGACAACCCAGGGACGGGCGGCGGCAGGGAGCGATCCATGCCGCCCATTTTTTTGAAGCAGGCAAGAGGGAGCGATGGATCGGCGTGAGTGGGCAGACTATCTGCGAAATGGGACTCAGGCGCAACGCTGTCTCACAAGTTAACCTTTTTGAGACGGCACGTCGCGAGGTTGATCATTCCCACACGCCACTGGTCAGATACTCATGAATTGACGCCGCGGCTTTTCGTCCCGCGCCCATGGCCAGGATCACCGTGGCTCCGCCGGTAACAATATCGCCGCCGGCAAAGACGCCGCGCTTGCTGGTGCGCATGGTTGCGGAATCGGCCACGATGTAATTGCGCGCGGTGGTCTTCAGATCGGGCGTGGTGCTCTGCACCAGCGGGTTGGCCGTCGTCCCCACGCCGATGATGACCACACTGGCGGGCAGCACAAAGGCTGAGCCTCTTACTTCGACAGGACGGCGGCGTCCGTCGGGACCGGGCTCGTCCAGTTCCATGCGCACGCAACGCGCGCCCGTGAGCCAGCCCTTTTCATCGCCGATAAACTCAATGGGATTGGTCAACATGCGGAACTCGATGCCTTCTTCCCGCGCGTGCTTCACTTCTTCCAGCCGCGCCGGCATCTCCGCTTCGGAACGCCGGTAGACGAGTGTTGCCGACTTCGCGCCAAGTCGCCGCGCGGTCCGCACCGCGTCCATGGCTGTATTGCCGCCGCCCACCACGATCACGTCGCGATTGCGGCAATCGTACACCGGCTCGTCGTACTCGGCCACCTGGTAGGCGCGCATCAGGTTCACGCGCGTCAGAAATTCGTTGGCAGAGTACACGCCGTTCAAATGTTCGCCGGGAATGCCGAGAAACACCGGCAACCCCGCGCCAGTGGCCACAAACACCGCATCGAAGTCTTCGTCGTGCATCAGCTCGTCGATGGTGACGCTCTTGCCGACCACCACGTTGGTCTCGAACTCCACGCCCATGCGGCGCAGGTTGTCCACTTCGCCTTTCACAATCGACTTGGGCAGCCGGAACTCCGGAATGCCGTAGACCAGCACGCCGCCCAGTTCGTGCAGCGCCTCAAACACGCGCACACGGTGCCCTTTCTGAACGAGGTCGCCCGCGGCGCTCAGCCCGGCCGGGCCGCTGCCCACAATGGCCACGCTCTTACCCGTTGGCGCCGCGTTCACCGGAAGCCCAAGTTGCCCGCTCTCGCGCTCAAAGTCGGCCACAAAGCGCTCCAGGTTGCCGATGGCCACCGGCGCGCCCTTCTTGCCCAGCACGCAACCGCCCTCGCACTGATTCTCCTGCGGGCACACGCGGCCGGTGATGGCGGGCAGTGAGTTATCTTCGCGCAGCTTGGCCGCCGCGGCCAGATACTCGCCCGCGTGAATCAGCGCCACCACTTCCTTGATCTTCACGCCCACCGGGCAATCCACCACGCAGCCCGGCTTGGCGCACTCAATGCAGCGCGAGGCTTCGGTCAGCGCATCCAACACCGGCAAGCCCAGGTTCACTTCTTCAAAGTTCCGGCTGCGCACCGCCGCATCCCGCTCCGGCATGTGCGTGCGCTGGATCTTCATCCGCTCCTTCAGCGGCAAATCATTCTTCTCAGACATAGTGCTTCTCCTCGCCGGCCAGTTCGGCGCGAAGCTGCGCCACTTCCTCGTCCTTGTTCTCCTGGAAGTGCTTCAACGACTGGCACTCCTTCTCCCGATACATGGTGTTGCGCTGCATCAGTACTTCGAAATTCACCAATGACGCATCGAACTCCGGCCCGTCCACGCAGGCGAATTTGCTCTGGTCGCCCAGCAGAACCCGGCACCCGCCGCACATCCCCGTCCCGTCCACCATGATGGAGTTCAAACTCACCATGGTCTTGATCTTCAAGGGGCCGGTCACCTGCGCCACGGCACGCATCATCGGCACCGGACCCACGGCAAGAACAAAGTCGATCTTGCGCCCCGCGGCGATCAGCTCGTTCAGCTTTTTGGTCACCAAGCCCTTTTCGCCGTAGCTGCCGTCGTCGGTCATCATGTAGGTCTCGGTGCTCGCCTGCCGCACTTCGTCTTCAAACACCACCATCTCGGTCGAGCGAGCGCCTTCAATGAAGATCACGTGATTGCCCGCCTGCTTCAGAGCATTGGCTGTGGGCAGAGCCATGGCCGTGCCCACGCTGCCGGCCAGAATCACCGCCGTACCGTAGTTCTCGATCTCCGACGGCTTGCCCAACGGTCCCACGATGTCCAGAATCGAATCGCCCGTCTCAAGACAATTCAGCAGCGAAGTCGTCTTCCCGATCCCCTGCACCACGATGGTCACCGTGCCCGCCTCGGGGTCGGAGCACTTGATGGTCAGCGGAATCCGCTCGCCCTTTTCGTGCAGCCGCAGAATGATGAATTGCCCAGGCCGCTGCTTGCGCGCGATACGCGGCGCTTCAATCGTAAATTGCTTGATGTTCAAGCCCACACCGCGTGCTTCCACGATTTTGTACATGATGGCGAATCTCCAGAGGAATCGGGACTATCGGCAATTCTACCCCGCGAGGAGTTGGGGAGGCAGCCCCAGGGGGCCGATGCCGTGAGCAAAGCAGGCTGGTCGAGCGGATTCATCCTCAATTATTCAGCAGTCCAGACGCAGGATGGCGTGATCTGGATCACTTGGCTGATCCTCAGCGACCCAGAAGCCTAGGGGCTGTCATCAAATCCTGAGGTGTCAGCGACGAGAGCCCATTTTTCACGGATCGAGAACCGAGGAGCGACGCAGACCGAGTGTCTGCAAACGACGATTGACGAAGAGCTGGGGAAAATGGGCCTCGTCCCTTCGGGTTGCGGCGGAAAACGAGCCATACTGCGTTGTCGGCTTCGACTTTGGAACCACCAAAGCCCTCAACCTCCGCCTTGTCTGGCCCGTTTTCCGCACGCAACGCTGGCTCCCCAGAATTTGATGACAGCCCCTAGACTCCACTACCCCAGCGGATGGCCCCCTCAGGATGTGGCGGGCCGATCTTCTGTTTGTATTTGCGCGCCCAGGCGTTGGCCGCCTCTTGCAAAACCGGGTTGCCGCTATTGAGGAACTCCTCGGCCATGGTCTTGGTGGGATACTTCCCCAGTGCCTCGATCAGCGCGGATTCGGAGCCGGCTCTGCCCAGCTTCACGAAGTAGGTGTGAACACCCAGAATGGCCTTCACGTTGTGATCGTTCAACACCGTGATCAACGCGGAGGCGGCACGCGGGTCTTTGATCTGGCTCAGGGCCAGGGCTGAAAGCGCGGGAACGTAGGGATCGCTGTCTTTCAGAACTTCGGTCAAAGGCAGCACGGAGGCTGGGCCAATTTTGATCAAGGCCGTATCCGCCCAGGCGCGTACATACGGATCGGGGTCTCGCAGTGCTCCCACCAGCGGCTTCACGGCCGCTTCCGCTTTCATATCTCCCAGCGCGTCGGTGGCGCTTTCGCGTACGCTCCGGTCTTCGTCTTTCAGCATGGCGACAAGGTGCTTGACGGCGTGGGGGTCGTTGATCTTGGCCATCTCTCCGATGGCTTCCTTGCGTACCACAGGATCGGGATACTTGAGCAGCCGCGCCAATTGGCTGATTCGATCGCTTTTCCCCAGCGCGGCGGGCGCCGGCCCAAGCAGGCAAACACACGCCAGCAGAAAGGCGGAAAGATAACGCCATCCTCCATGCGAGTTAGGGGTACGCAGCAGCATCACAGGACCTACTTGAAAGACGGGCCGCGCGGGACATTCCATGAAAGAATCTCTAACTGAACCCGGGGAGCGGGGGTGCATCCACGGCTGGGGGACTCGGACACAACCTCCCGGTTACAGCAGCCTATACCCAAACCCAAAAATGCGTCAAGACTAACTCTTTTCCAACGCAAGATGAGCCTGAACGGGGGAGTTGATTCCAACGCAAGATGAGCCTGAAGGGGCCTGAGCGCGCAAGCTGAGGATGGATGATCAGCGTGCTTTGAGCAGAGAAGTTGAGTTTAGCCAAGATATTGGCCGGGCGCCCCAGATCCCAATTTTCAGACCTTGGACCGCACAAATCTCAATCGGCTACGCTGCCAGTGGGCTATAGCGGAACCATGATCGATGTAACCAGAAGCTTCCGCATCCAGGTCGAAGCGGCTCCAAGCGAGCGGCGACCCTGCACAGAACCCCAAAAGGGTCCAGTCATTCCGGGCCCGCTCTAGAAGCTCCGCACCCACTCCAGAATCGAACGCACGCCCACGCCGCTCGGCCCCTTGGCAATGTATGGCTTCGTCTCTTCCAACAAGGCCAGCCCTGCAATATCCAGGTGAATCCAAGGAGTCTCCTCCGCGAAGACCTTCAGGAATTCGGCCGCCGTGCACGCGCCGCCCCAGCGCCCGCCGGTATTCTTGATATCGCCAATATCGCTCTTGATCAGCTCGGCATACTCCTCGCCCAGGGGCAGACGCCAGAACTTCTCGCCTGAGGTAGCCAGCGCCGCGTCGAACTTGGCGTAGATTTCGTCATTGTTTGAAAAAGCGCCGGCGTTGATCGTGCCCAGCGCCACTACGCAGGCCCCGGTGAGGGTTGCCGCGTCAATCAGGTGCGTTGCGCCCAACTGCTTGGCGTATGTAAGGCCGTCGGCCAGCACCAGCCGCCCCTCGGCGTCGGTATTGATAATCTCAATGGTCTTGCCCGACATGGCCGTCTGAACATCACCCGGCTTTTGCGCCTTGCCGTCGGGCATGTTTTCTGACGCGCACACAACGCAAAGGACTCGCACCCGCGGTTTGAGCAGAGCGATGGCCCGCATTGCGCCCAGCATCGCCGCGCCACCCGCCATGTCGGTCTTCATCTGGTCCATTTTGTCCGCCGGCTTGATCGAGACGCCGCCTGAGTCAAAGGTGATCCCCTTGCCCACCAGTCCGAGCACCGGGGTGTCTGCCACTCCCTCCGGCTCATAGCGCAGCACAATCAGCGAGGGCGGCTCTTCGGATCCCTGCGAGACGCTCCAGAACGCGCCCATCTTCAACTCGTGCAGCTTCTCGGTCGAGTGGACTTCCCACCCCAAACCAACTTCGGAGGCCATCAGGGCGGCCCGCTGGCCCAGAATCGTCGGCGTCAGCTTGTTGCCCGGCTCGTTCACCAGCGCGCGAGTGAAGTTCTGACTCTCGCCCACAATGACGCCCTCGGCAAAGGCTGCTTCCACAGCGGCCTTGTCTGCCCCGGCGGGTGTGGCTACAGTGAACGACTGCACGCTCTGGTCCTTGCGGTCGCTGCGATAGGTGTCCGGGTCGAAGTCGCCCACAAACGCGCCTTCGACGGCGGCGCGGGCGCCTGCGGCGGGCGGAATCGAGTCGAGCTCAGGCAGGGAAAAGACCAGCTCCCGGATGCCGCGCGGCTTGCCAAAGCGAACGGCAGTTCCAGAGGCATTGCGCAGGCTGTGTACTGTGGCCTTGGACTGCTTGCCCAGTCCCACAATCAGCAGCCGCTTGGCCTTGAGGCCAGCGGGCGCATGCAGCAGCGCCGTCTCGTTGGCTCCGCCCTTGTATTCGCCGCTGGCAAGCACGGCGGCAGCGGCGGCCCTCACGGCAGCGTCCGCGGTCAGCAAGACGGGCATCGGCTTGGCGTCGCGGTCTTTTGAGGTTTGTGTGTCCAGGGCCAGCACGGCCAAAAGTTCGGTTTCGATGCCGGCAAGATTCTGTGAAGACAGTTGGGTCTGCATATTGACCATTATTTCACTTCGGAGTTCTGAAACGAGAAGATACCCCGAGCCAAGCGCGAAAGAGGCCCTGCGAAGCGGTTTCATGCGCCGAAGCTGACCTTGCCACCCTAATTCGGCTCGATCTGCTTCTCAATCCATGCAATCGCCTTGGACCGCCATTGAGGATCCGCCGCCCCATTGATATAGCGCTCGTGCGAATACTCTTTCGATTTCATCGCCCGGCGCCTGTACTGCACAGTAGAGCCAGGATTGTCGAGGATCACGCAACTGCGCAACATCCCTTCGCGCCTGAGGAACTGCCGTGCTTCAGCCAGAAGCTCCTGGACCTGCGGGTCGAGTTCGCTTGGCCGCAGGTCGCGCAAATCGAAGAGCACGTTGAAGGAATCCGGCGCGCCCACCAGGGCTCTGACGCACTCAAATCGCCATTGCTTCATTTGGTCGAGGCTGATTTGGCCTCCGAGCGTGACCTGGAAACCGAAACTTTCCTTCGTAATCCGATACATGCACGGCCCTCTTCTGAACGGAGTGTGAGGTCAATCTACCATCCCGCCCCGATGGCGGAAAAGGGGCACTTGCCGGAGGCGACGGCATCTTTTGTTGTCGTGACAGGGTGCGGCTTGGCGAGGATGCCACGCGACAACAAGTGGAAGAACGCCCGTCAATGCCCGGCAGTGCTAGTTGAAACGCCAGCCGGGACGATAAAGGCAAGCAGCGCCCGATCGGAGCGCGTGCCGGGGGCTTGGAGGCGCAGGTTCGGGTGGTAACGAAAGGCCGATGATTGCGATGAGAAGCGTCCGGGCACAATCGAAGCGCCTATGGTGAAAGCCTGGCTTTGAAAGGGAACGACTTCAGTCGTGCCGTAAATGCGGATAATAGGACGGGTTTGAGCCCCTGAGGGGTGGCTTCTCCGGATTATGACCTCAGCGGTTCTGCGCGTCAAATGCGGCGGCCAGCGCTTCTTCCGGTTCGGGGCGGACGCGGAAATCGGCGTGGGCCTTTTGCTGCCTTACTTTCGCATTTCCTGACTCGTCACACGTCCTAAGCATCGCCATTCGTTATACTTTCAGCGATGCAACGCAGGGAGCTATCCGTGTTTGACGCCAGCAGGTTCTTTCGGCCACTCGCCGCTTTTGCCTTTGCAGTTCTCGCCGTCCCGCTCCTCGCCCAGCCCTTTTATCCCATCGAGGGCTACATTGGCGCGATTCACTCGCCCACGAGCTTCGAGGTCGATGGCCGCCTGTTCTATATCTCCTCCCAAACATCGTTCGGGCTGATGGGCCACGATTCCACTTCCTCATCGAGCCCGCTTCGCGGTGCCCTCCAGATCGGCGCATATGTCCAGGTGGCCGGCAGCGATCCTGGCGCCATGAGGCCCATCAAGGCCACGACGATTCTGATCCGCGACGATCGGAACCTCGATCTCTCCGGCATCGGGGTTATCACGAGGATCGTTTCTCCTGCTCCCGACGCGGTCTTTGAGGCCGATGGCTATCTCATTCGCATCACGCCGTCCACTCACCTCGCCTTCGCGGGCGATCTCGACTCTCTCGCCGATGTCTCCGCGAACACCTGGATCAGTTTCAGCGGCAAGCGCGGCAAGGATGGAATTCTCGAAGCGAGAAAGGCGCAGTTGATCCCCGCCAAACCGACGAAGTTCAAGGCGGTAAAGAATCTTGAAGTCCGCGCGGTCAAGACCCGCCCCGTGGGCGCTCAGGACAATGCGACGACCAGCCAGGCCATGGGTGCTCCGGCTATAGCCGGCGACGGCGCAGATCTGAAGCAGGACGAGGAGCTTAAAATCGGTCTGGGCCACTGGCACACGCTCCCCGCTGACCAACCGCTGCAACAGCGTGTGCATCGCGTTGGCATGGCTCTTGTGCCCACATACCAGCGCGAGATGGCCGACGACGACCCGTCCAAGATTCATTTCCGCTTTTTCGCCGTGGACAACGACAAATTGCACGGCGGGATCTGCCTTCTCGATGGCGTCGTGATTGTTTCCAAACAGACTATCGAGCGGCTCGCGAACGACGATCAATTGGCGGCGGTGCTGGCCGCTGGCGTGGCCAACCATTTGCAGAGGCAGGCTGCGCGCGCGGTGATGGCAATGCGCAAAGAACTGGGTATCGACATCGCGCTCGATATTGCCAACGCGTTTGTCCCAGGGGTGGGCCTCGCAAAGGCATTTGGTCTCGGCATGTCCGCCAAAGACGAGCCGATCGCGATGATCGAGGAGCGGATGCGCATCTCTCTTGCCCTCATGCGCGACGCGGGCTTCGATCCGTGGCTGGCGCCCGAAGCCTGGCGAATGGCTCTTCCCAAGAAGCTACCCGCAAATCTCGACTCGCTGGCCTATCCCAGTATCAGTTGCTATCAGCTGGGAATATTGGATATGCAATACAGCAGGAAGGGACCTGGCGAGAGCTTGGCGCCTTCCGGCAAATAGAGGCCGCGGAACCTAGCGGCAGGCGGCGAGTGCGGCGGCCAGCGCTTCTTCCGGCTCGGGGCGGACGCGGAAGTCGGCGTGGGCTTCGGCAAAGAGGATCTTCCGGTCTTTTGCGATCACGTAGGTTGCAGGCAAGGGCAAGCGCCAGCTCGCGTCTCCATTGATGAAGGGCACGTTGACCATAATGGAGCGGTAGTATTCGCGCAGGGGTTGGGGAACGGTGTAGGCCAGGCCGAACTTCTCGGCCAGCGCGCAGGCGGGGTCGGTGAGCACGGGGAAGGGAAGTCCGTGGTGGCCGGCCATGAAGTCGCTCTGCCGCGCGGTCTGCGGACCGATGGCGACCATCAGCGCCCCGCGCTCGCGCAACGTGCCATAAAGATCGCGCCAGGCTTCCAACTCGGTCATGCAATACGTGCACCAGCGCCCGCGAAAGAACTTGATCACAATCGGGCCGAGGGCCAGCATGTCCGCGCTTCGTACGAGGCGTCCGGTGGCATCAGGAAGCTCGAACTCCGGGGCCAGCGCGCCCACGGGGAGGATTCGGTCTTCGATGCCGGTCGCGAACAGTTCCTCGACCGCGCGCTCGCTGACCGCCAGCCGCTCGGCCTGAACCAACTGCCGGGTGTTGGCGGTGATCTCGTCGAGATGGTCCTGGAGGGGCGTCATGGCTACGCCCCGGCTACGACGCAGCGCTCGGGATATTTGCGGGCGTAGGCCGGCCAGGAGGCGAGCAGCCCCATATCTCCGGCTTCTTCGCTGCGCTGCCAGATGATTTCGTCCCAGGGATCGGTCAGCTCCTGCACCCCGATCTCCACCAGCCAGTCGCCGAATTCCTTGCCCCCGAAGTCGCCGCTTTCGAGCGCGGCCCGGTGCGGTTCAAGGAACCTCCAGGTCTGTTCAAAGTAGCCTGCGATCTCGGTCAGCTCAAGCTCCCGCAAGCCGCTCAGGGTTTCGCCCACGTCGCGCACATCGTGCTGGTTTCCGAAGTGCCAGGCCAGGCTATCCATGGTCATGCTCACGTCGAAGAAGTAGATGCCCGCCATGGCCCGCAGTCCCGGCGGCAGTGACCCCAGAGTCCGATAGTACCGGTCGGGTTCTCCCTGCACTTCTTCGGGAAGCAGGCGCTGCAATTCGGCTGAGAGCAGATCGAACAATTCCTTATCGTCCTTTGTAGCTTTTATCTGCTCAATCGTGAGCGCCATTGCCGATCTCCCTAGTGTCCCGTCTCCGAAATCGCCAACAAAACTGCGGCTGTCATTCTGAGCGAACGGGGCCCCGAACGCATTTCAGTTCGGGGGTGGTGAGCGAAGAATCTGCGTTTTTCCCACACAGATTTCTGAAGTCAAAGTCCCTGAAAATACGTCCCTCAGGGGCTAAAGCCCTAGCAATTTTGGGCCGTCTACGGCACGGCTGAAGCCGTACCCTTTCAAAACATCGGCGACCATCTTTGTGGCGGAAACACTAGCGCCCGAACTTCTGCCGTCCGCCCAGCCCCATGCCGCTGAGGCCGCCGCGCATCATCTTGGCGGCCATGCCGCCTTTGCCCATCTGCTTGAACATCTTGGCCATCTGGGCATATTGGCGGAGGAGCTGGTTCACGTCCTGCACGGTTGTCCCCGAGCCCGCGGCGATGCGCTTGCGCCGCGAGCCGGAGATGATCTCGTGGTTGCGGCGCTCGATGGGGGTCATGGAGTTGATCATTGCCTCAAGCCGCGAAAACTGCTTCTCGTCCACGTTCTTCGAGGCCTGCTGCAGGCCGGCGAAGGGGCCAACCGAGGGCATCATCTTCAAAATGCTCTCCATGGAGCCGAGCTTCTTGATCTGGCGCAGTTGGTCGCGGAAGTCTTCAAGCGAGAAGCCGTCGCCAAGCAGGGCTTTTTTGGCGAACTCCTCGCTCTTCTTGCGGTCGAGCGTCGATTCGGCCTTCTCGATGAGCGACATCATGTCGCCCATGCCCAGGATGCGGCCCACGATGCGGTCGGGATGGAACGGCTCGAAGGCGTCCGGCTTTTCGCCCACGCCGATGAATTTGATCGGCTGGCCGGTGACGTGGCGAATCGAAAGTGCTGCGCCGCCGCGGGCGTCGCCGTCCATCTTGGTTAGCACCACGCCGGTCAGGCCGAGCCGCTTGTGGAAGTCCTGCGCCGAGTTGACGGCGTCCTGGCCGGTCATGGCGTCGGCGATGAAGAGGATTTCAGACGGGTTGAGCAGCTTCTTCAGCCGCTCCATCTCCGTCATCAGGTCTTCGTCGATGTGGAGGCGTCCGGCGGTATCGACGATCAGCGTGTCGCAGCCCATGATCTTGGCTTCGCGCAGGGCTTCCTTGGCCAGGCGGACAACGAGATCGGGACCGGCGGCCTCGCCCTTCTGGTCGCCTTCGTAGAGGCGGACTTCGACCGACTTGGCGACCACTTTGAGCTGTTCGCGCGCGGCGGGGCGGTAGACGTCGACTGAAACCAGCATGGGCCGGTGCCCGCCCTTTTTGAGCCAGGCGGACAGCTTGCCGGCGGTGGTCGTCTTGCCGGAGCCTTGCAAACCGGCCATGAGGATGACCGTGGGCGGCTGCGAGGAGAACTTGAAGCGCGCCGTGTCCTTGCCCAGTAGGGTAATCAGTTCGTCGCGGACGATCTTGATGACCTGCTCAGAGGGTGAGAGGGCGGTGAGCACCTCGGTGCCCACCGCCTTCACCCGGATCTGCTCGATCAGGTCCTTGGCAACATTGAGGTTAACGTCGGCCTCAAGCAGGGCCACACGGATTTCGCGCAGGGCGTCCGTAATGTTCTCTTCGGTGAGCGTTCCCTGGCCGCGGAGGGACTTAAAGGCGCGTTGCAGTTTGTCTGTAAGGTTTTCAAACATGGTCTTCTTCAGTGTATCGCGGCGGCACCCGCGGGCACCTGCGGTGCGGCCAACTCCGCTTCGCGGCACAGAGCAATCGCATTTGAACTGTTGAGCCGTTTTGAAAGGGCACGGCTTCAGCCGTGCCGATTGCGGGCGGAAATTTCGCCGGCTTTAGCCGCTGAGGGACGTATTGAATGCATCCAAACCATCCCTCAGGGGCTAAAGCCCAGAATGTTTTTGAGCCTCCTTGCGGCACGGCTAAAGCCGTGCCCTTTCAAAGCTCGGAATTCTCCCACGGCGGCGAAAGGCCCGCGCCTTCAGCCCCACTCAAGAAATCCAAATGCGATTGCCGTGCTTCGCGGCACCTGCGGTGCGGCCAGACGCTTCGCGCCCTGAGGCCGGCCGTTGGGGTTCTTGGTTTCCCACCCATTCCGCAAAATGAGAGGAAAGGATGGGGCACCCTACAGTTGATGGGGCATCCCGCACCGAAAGGCAACCGCAGATCCTTCGACTCCCCTTCCCCCTTCGTCTCACTCAGGGTCCAGGTCGCTCAGGATGACAGTCATTGGGGATAGGAGTAGAGGAAAAACGCGGCGGCCGAGATAACGAGAAATCGCACGCAGTAATATAGAGCCATGCCCGCCTATCGTTCCCGCACCTCGACGCATGGACGCAATATGGCCGGAGCGCGCTCCCTTTGGCGCGCCACCGGAATGCAGGACGGCGACTTCGGAAAGCCCATCATCGCCATCGCCAACTCCTTTACCCAGTTCGTTCCCGGCCACGTGCACCTCAAGGACCTGGGCCAACTGGTGGCTCGCGAGATCGAAAAGGCCGGCGGCGTGGCCAAGGAGTTCGACACCATCGCCATCGACGACGGCATCGCCATGGGCCACGACGGCATGTTGTACAGCCTGCCCTCGCGCGATCTGATTGCCGACTCGGTTGAGTACATGGTGAACGCCCATTGCGCTGACGCTCTGGTCTGCATCTCGAACTGCGACAAGATCACGCCGGGAATGCTGATGGCCTCGCTGCGGCTGAACATTCCGGTGGTCTTTGTCTCCGGCGGGCCCATGGAAGCGGGCAAGGTCAAGCTGAGTAACAACATCGTCAAGGCGGTGGACCTGATCGACGCCATGATCGTTGCCGGCGACCCAAAGGTGAGCGATGCCGATGTGGAAGAATACGAGCGTTCCGCCTGCCCCACCTGCGGCTCCTGCTCGGGCATGTTCACGGCCAACTCGATGAACTGCCTTACCGAGGCGCTGGGGCTGTCGCTTCCCGGCAATGGAACCGTGGTGGCGACCCACTCCGACCGCAAAGAGCTTTTCTTGCAGGCGGGCCGCACCATCGTCGATCTGGCCAAGCGCTATTACGAGCAAGACGATGCGAGCGTTCTGCCGCGCGGAATCGCGACCTTTGACGCCTTTGAAAACGCCATGACGCTGGACATTGCCATGGGCGGGTCCACGAATACTGTGCTGCATCTGCTGGCCGCCGCGCAGGAAGCCGAAGTGCCCTTCACCATGGCCGACATCGACCGCCTCTCACGGCGCGTGCCGAACCTGTGCAAGGTGGCGCCCAGCTCGCCCTACGTTCACGTTGAGGATGTGCACCGCGCCGGGGGAATCTTCGGCATTCTTGCCGAACTGGACCGCGCCGGGCTGCTGCATCGCGAGACGCGCACTGTGCATTCGGCCACGCTGGGCGAGGCAATCGAAAAACTGGACGTGAAGCGCGCGGTCGCTCCAGAGATCGAAGTCTTCTATCGCGCCGCGCCGGGCGGAGTGCGCACAACGGAGGCGTTCAGCCAGAGCGCGCGCTACGACGAGCTTGACCTGAACCGCGAGAGCGGCGTGATTCGCGACCTGTCGCACGCCTTCAGCGCCGACGGCGGCCTGGCAGTGCTCTTCGGCAACATCGCCGAGGACGGCTGCATCGTGAAGACGGCGGGTGTCGATCCGGCGCATCTCACCTTCACCGGGCCGGCGCGCATCTTTGAGAGCCAGGACGCGGCTGTCGAGGCCATTCTAGGCGACAAGGTGGTTCCCGGCGACGTGGTGCTCATCCGCTACGAAGGGCCGAAGGGCGGCCCTGGGATGCAGGAGATGCTCTATCCGACCAGCTATCTCAAGTCAAAGGGGCTGGGCAAGGTCTGCGCGCTGATCACGGATGGACGCTTCTCCGGCGGGTCTTCAGGGCTTTGCATCGGGCATATCTCGCCGGAAGCAGCCGAGGGAGGCTCACTGGCGGTGGTCGAAGAAGGCGACATCCTCGAGATCGACATTCCCAAGCGCGTGCTGCGTGCGGCTCTCTCCGATGAGGAACTTTCAAGCAGGCGCAAAGCCGAGGAGGCCAAAGGTGCGGCCGCCTGGAAACCGGTGTCACGTAACCGCAAGGTGTCGCAGGCGCTCCAAGCCTATGCCGCCATGACCACCAGCGCCAGCCGCGGCGCGGTTCGCGACGTGGCCCAGATCCAGAGATAACCGGCGCTTGGCCTCAGCCTGAAAATCAAAACAAGACAATAGCGCAGTCTCCGCAAAGGGACTGCGCTATTGTCAGCGTTCGACAGTCCGCACAAGGCCGCACAGGCAGCCGAACTACGCTCCATACTGCTCGTCGCTCACCTGCTCCATCCAGTCCACGGTTTTGCCGTTCGACTTTTCCTGGATGGCCATATGAGTCATCGCCGTTGTTGGCGCTGCTCCGTGCCAATGCTTCTCACCCGGAGCGAACCAGACAACATCGCCCGGCCGGATCTCCTCGATGGGTCCCCCCAGGCGTTGCGCCCGTCCGCAGCCGGAGGTGACCACGAGAGTCTGTCCCAGCGGATGCGTATGCCACGCGGTACGCGCGCCGGGCTCGAAGGTGACATTGGCGCCCACCACCCGTGCCGGATCGGGCGCATCGAAGAGCATGTCGACACGCACCGTGCCGGTGAAGTACTCCGCCGGTCCCTTGGCCGAAGGCTCGGAACCGATTCGCTTGATCTCCATTGCTTCTTTCTCTCCTCTGACGATGCTGGGTTTTGTTGTTCAATTCGGTGAACTAGAGCGCCTTGCCCATCTCAAAAGCCTGCTTCATGGCGCGGCTTGTCAAGATGTCGCCGATCTGCCAGGCGCCTGTGCCGTAGACGACACCTTTTTCCCTGGCGCCGGGCAGGCAGGAAGTGAACCCGCGGAACCCCTCGATGGTCCGCTCCATGGCTGCCTTGTTGCTGTCCGCCGCCGCCACGATGAAACAGAACTCCTTATTCGAGATCTCTGTGTACCGGGCAACGGTGCGGTCAATGATGGTTTTCATCTGGGCGCACATGGTGTAGAAGTAGACGGGCGTGGCAAGGACGATCACGTCCGCCGCGATCATGCTGTCCAGGAGCGGCGCCATGTCGTCTTTCTGCGCGCACCGGCCTGTCTTCTGGCAGGCATAACAACCCGTGCAGTAGTTGATGCTCTTCTCTGCCAGCACAACCTTTTCTACCTGATGGTTGACTTCAACCGCGCCTTCCATCAACCGGTCGCACAAGGCGTTCGAGTTGCCTTTTTTTCTCGGACTCGAAGAAAGGATCAGGACTTTCTTGCTCATTTCGTTTTCTCCAACGGAACGGGGTGGTGGTTCCGTGCATTCCCTAGTGTGGCGTCCCAGAAGTTCGCATCACAATTCGACGACTCTCAACCCCTAATTTGGATGTAGAGCATTTTCACTGATAGTGTGAGGAAGCTCCGTGCCCCATCCATTTCACGTACTTTGTGAAATGGGTGGGACGCTTCAAAATCAACCCTACAGGAGCTGTGAAAGTGCCGCTTAACGACCGGTCATCTTCTCAAGTTGCTCGGGGTAGCGAGCGCCTTGAATATCGATCTCCGCCGCCGCGCCTTCAATCTTGCTCAGGTCTTCGGCCGTGAGTTCAATTGCCGCGGCTCCAATGTTCTCTTCCAGGCGATGCAGCTTGGTGGTGCCGGGGATGGGGACGATCCAGGGCTTCTGAGCCAGCAGCCAGGCCAGAGCGATCTGCGCGGGCGTCGCCTTCTTCTCTGCCGCGATCTTGCCCAGCAAATCTACAAGGGCCTGATTGGCCTTCATCGCCTCTGGCGTGAAGCGCGGGATGACGTTGCGAATGTCGCCCTTCTCGAAGGTCGTGTTTTGGTCCATCTTTCCGGTGAGGAAGCCCTTGCCCAGCGGGCTATAGGGCACAAAGCCGATCCCGAGCTCTTCGAGCAGCGGAACGATCTCGGTTTCAGGCTTGCGGAACCAGAGCGAGTACTCGCTTTGTAGCGCGGTGACCGGCTGCACGGCGTGCGCGCGGCGTATGGTCTGCGCTCCGGCCTCGGAGAGTCCGAAGTGCCGCACCTTGCCCTCCGCGATCAGGTCCTTGACGGCTCCAGCCACATCTTCAATGGGCACGTTGGGATCGACCCGGTGCTGGTAGAAGAGGTCGATTACATCAACGCGGAGGCGCTTGAGGGAGGCGTCTGCGACTTGGCGGATGCGTGCGGGGCTGCTGTCTATACCCTTGGGGCCGTGAGTGCCGTCAGGGTTGATGTCGAAGCCGAACTTGGTGGCGATGGCGACTTGTCCACGGAAGGGTTCGAGAGCCTCGCCTACCAGTTCTTCGTTGTTGAAGGGACCGTAGACCTCGGCAGTGTCGAAGAAGGTGACGCCGCGCTCCGCGGCCGCGCGGAGCAGCGCGGCGGAGTCCTTCTTTTCAGGAAACGGCGCATAAGAAAACGTCATTCCCATGCAGCCAAGACCGATTGCCGATACTTCCAGACCGCTCTTTCCCAATTTGCGCTTTTGCATTGTGTCTCCTCTACTTCACCGCAGGATCGGCGGCGATTACCGGTTGGTCATGGCCTCAAGAGCCGCGGGGTAGCGCGCGCCTTGCACCGCAAATGTCGAAGTAACGCTGTCAATCTCCCGGAGATCGTCCGGAGTGAGTTCCAGAGAAACCGCTCCGATATTCTCCTCGAGACGTTCCAGCCGGGTGGTGCCGGGGATGGGAACGATCCAGGATTTCTGCGCAAGCAGCCAGGCCAGCGCAATCTGCGCAGTGGTGGCCTTCTTCCGCGCGGCGATGGCGCCCAGCAAATCGACCAGGGCCAGATTCGCCTTGCGCGCCTCGGGTGCAAAGCGAGGGAAACTGCCGCGGTTGTCCTCTGGGTCGAACTGCGTTTTTTCAGTAATCGTTCCGGTAAGAAAGCCTCTACCCAATGGGCTGAATGGGACGAATCCGATGCCGAGCTCTTCGAGCGTGGGCAGGATCTCCTCTTCCGGGTTCCTCCACCAAAGGGAGTATTCGCTTTGCAGCGCAGTCACTGGCTGAACGGCATGGGCCCGGCGAATCGTCTCAGCTCCTGCTTCCGACAAGCCGAAGTGCTTGACCTTGCCCTGCTGAATGAGGTCCTTCACTGCGCCAGCCACATCTTCAATCGGGACCTCGGGATCGACGCGGTGCTGATAGAGCAGATCGATTGTCTCCACGCGCAGCCGCTTCAGCGAACCCTCGACCGTCTCCCGGATGTACTCCGGACGGCTGTTCAGGCCGGTAGGATGCGGGTCCTTGTCGTCGTCGAACCGAAAACCGAACTTGGTGGCGATTACCACCTGATCGCGAAGAGGAGCGAGCGCTTCGCCCACCAGCTCTTCATTCACGAACGGGCCATAGACCTGCGCCGTGTCGAAGAGTGTGATGCCGCGCTCGACTGCTCCTCGCATCACCGCAATCATTTCCTGTTTGGTCCCCGCCACGGGGCCGTGTCCCGCGCTCATCCTCATGCAGCCCAAACCCAGGGCCGATACTTCAAGATTGCTCTTTCCCAACATTCGCTTCTGCACGGTGTTCCTCCTCGTTTTTGCCAGCCAAATTGGCAGGCGTAGCCCCGCCACGTTCGATTGAACCTATGCACCCAACAGTCTAGAGCCCGGTCATCTTCAACACCGCTTCAGGCAGACGGGCTCCTTCGAGCTTGAGCCTGGAAGCCTCTTCGTCGATCTGCTTCAGGTCGTCTTCGGTCAGTTCGACGTTCACCGCGCCCAGGTTTTCCTCGAGCCGATGCAGCTTGGTGGTTCCGGGGATCGGCACGATCCACGGCTTCTGCGCCAGCAGCCAGGCGAGTGCGACTTGTGCCGGCGTCGCGCCCTTGCGTTCCGCGACGGCCTTGACCAGGTCGACCAGCACCATGTTGGCCTTGCGCGCCTCGGGCGAAAAGCGGGGCACGATGTTGCGGAAGTCGGTGGGATCGAACTTCGTGTTCTCGTCGATCTTGCCGGTAAGGAACCCCGCGCCGAGCGGGCTGAACGGCACAAAGCCGATACCAAGCTCCTCCAGCGCAGGCAGAAGCTCGGCCTCCGGACCACGCCAGAACAGCGAGTACTCGCTCTGCACCGCGGTGACCGGTTGCACCGCGTGCGCCCGGCGAATCGTCTGAACCCCGGCCTCCGACATGCCGAAGTGTTTGACCTTGCCCTGCGGCAATCAACTCCTTGACCGCTCCTGCCACGTCCTCGATCGGCACGGCGGGATCGACGCGGTGCTGATAGAAGAGATCGATGCGGTCGGTGCGCAAACGCTTCAGGCTGGCATCGGCAACAGCCTTGATGTGCTCGGGCCGGCTATTGGTCCCGCCGGTACGCGCGCCCGTTGCCAGATCGATGTCGAAGCCGAACTTGGTGGCAATCGTCACCTTGTCGCGGATCGGCTGGAGCGCCTCGCCTACCAGTTCTTCATTCAGCGAACGGCCCATAGGCTTCAGCGGTATCGAAATGGGTGACGCCAAGATCGTGCGCGGAACGGATCAGCTTGATCATCTCGCCCTTGTCGGCTGCCGGGCCGTAGGCCGAGCTCATGCCCATGCAGCCGAGGCCAATGGCGGAGACTTCCAGATTGCATTTTCCAAGTGTGCGTTTTTGCATTGTGCTCTCCGGTTGTTCGACTCTGCTTTGGACCGAACCGCGAGGGTTCATTTCGATGGATTGTCGTCTTCGAATACCCTCTTGGCAACAGCGATTGCAGACATGGCGCTCGGCCAACCCGAGTAGAAGGCCATGTGGGTAATGAGTTCCACGATCTCTTCTTGCTTCAGGCCATTCTCGACGCCTTTCTTCAGGTGGTAAGGAAGCTGTTCTGACGCCCGCAAAGCGATCAGGGCAGTGATGGTGGCTAGACTGCGATCGCGCTTTGAGAGCCCGCTTCTCTCCCAGACATCGCCAAACAGGAGATCGTCGGTCAGGCTCACAAGTTTGGGGGAGAAACTGCCGATAGCTTTTTCTGCCCCGGTCGGATGCTTCTTGTCTGTCATATTTAGCTCCTTTTACTCGGATCTGAGCGAAGACATGTCGATGGAGAAGCGGTATTTCACGTCGGACTTCACCATCCTCTCGAAAGCCTCATTGATTTTTTGGATGGGGATGATCTCGACGTCGGCGGTGATGTTGTGCTGTCCGCAGAAGTCCAGCATCTCCTGGGTTTCGGCGATGCCGCCGATCGGAGATCCCGAAAGGCTGCGGCGTCCTAAGATGAGGCCGAAGACCGAAACGGGCAGCGGCTTTTCAGGCGCGCCGACCATGGTGATATTTCCGTCGCGGCGCAGCATTTGGATGTAGGCGTCGATGTCGTGGTTGGCGGCTACCGCGTCGAGGATGAAGTCGAAGCTGCCGGCGTGTTTGGCCATCTCATCGGCATTGCGGGAGAGGACCACCTCATCGGCGCCGAGCCTCAGGGCATCTTCCATCTTGTTTTTGGAGGTAGTGAAGACAACGGTGTGAGCGCCCATCGCGTGCGCGAACTTTACGCCCATGTGACCCAGCCCTCCGAGTCCAACCACGCCGACCTTCGTGCCCTCGGTCACGCCCCAGTGGCGCATGGGCGAGTAGGTGGTGATTCCGGCGCACAGCAGAGGCGCGGCTCCAGCCAGATCGAGGTTCGACGGAATGCGGAGCACAAAGCGCTCGGTGACGACAATGCTGCCGGAATACCCGCCGTAGGTGACGCCCCCTGTGTGCTTGTCGGGGGAGTTGTACGTGAGCGTCGAGTGGTGGCAGAACTGCTCCAAGCCGGCCTTGCACTCCGGGCAAGAGCCGTCGGAGTCCACTAGGCATCCAACCCCAGCCAGATCGCCCGGCTTGAATCTGGTTACAGCAGAGCCGACTTGAGTGACACGGCCAACAATTTCATGGCCGGGTACGCAGGGATAGACGGTGGGCATCACACTCTTCCACTCGTTGCGGGCCTGGTGCAGATCCGAGTGGCAGATGCCGCAGAATAGGATCTCGATCTGCACGTCGTGCTCGGTGGGCTCGCGCCGCGCGATGATGGAGGAGACAAACGGCGATGTTGCGCTGGATACGGAGTAAGCTTTGGCGTTGTACATCAAGTCACCTCTTGGCCTTCTCGACCGATGTTTGAGACGCACGGTGTGCGAGGTGTTTCGGGATTGGGTCGAACGAGTCTTTCCCAGCCAATCCTGTTGAAGGCCCAAAGGCCTTGCCCGCAGTTCGTCTCAGACCAAAGAGTAGGACGGGATGTCCTTGGAGCGGTAGCCCGATCCTTCCTGTTGATTGCCTATTTCTGTCGATTGAGGATTTTTCTGTGCAACGGAGTCGGATTCGGCGGTAGCCTGAGCTTGCAGGAGCGATATGAAATGGAGACAGCGGAAAACAAAGTTGCAAGCGGAGACGCGCCGGAAGAAGTCGAGTCGATGCGGGCCGAACTGGCGCGCAAGATCGCTGCCCATGTGAACGCGGAGGGTCCGGTGGCCACCGTCGTGCCGGGTCTGGGACTTTCCCGCAGAAGTGCGCCGTCGGAGTGCTACTCAGCCGCCTACGAGCCGGAGTTGGTTGTCTTCGCTCAAGGAGAAAAGCACATCAATGTTGGCGGCACAATGCACATGTGCGATGCTTCCACCTTTCTGCTGACGTCGATCGATTTGCCGGTAGTGAGCCAGATAACCAAGGCGTCGACGAGCGAGCCATTCTTGGCTCTCTCTCTCAAACTGGAGATGCCGGTGGTGCGCGAGATTCTCAGCCAGGACGAATTCCTGGTCCCCAGTGTCGCCTCTGGCACGCGCGGCCTGGCGGTCGGGAAGACCCCGTTAGAGATGCTCAGCGCCTGCTGCCGCCTGCTTGACCTGCTTGACAAGCCAGGAGACATTCCTTTCCTCGGCAGCTTGGTGAAGCGGGAGATCGTCTACCGTGTGCTGCGTGGATCGCTCGGCAAGCATCTTCGCGCCATCGCCACGCTGGGCGAGCAGAGCAACCGCACGGCGAGGGCAGTTGCCTGGCTCAAGTCGAATTACTCCAAGCCCCTGCGCGTGGAAGAACTGGCCTCTGTGGCGCAAATGGGAGTCTCCACCTTCCATCATCATTTCCGCTCGCTGACCGCGATGAGCCCGCTCCAGTACCAGAAGCGTCTCCGCCTCCATGTAGCGCGTGTACGCATGGTGACGGAGGGCCTGGATGCCGCCAGCGCAGCCTTTGAGGTCGGCTACGAAAGCGCCAGCCAATTCAATCGGGAATACAGCCGTCTCTTCGGCCAGCCTCCCATCCGGGATACGAGGGCGCGTCTGCTTGCCGGAACCGCGGCAGCCAGCGGCTGACGGCAACCCACAAGACCGCAATTCAATGGGCCCGGCGAGGTTGGCGAAACTGGCCATAATTTGCAAATGATATGGTCGGAATTCGATCCCGCCACACACCTTCCCTCTGCTGACCACGTTGCGCTGACTACTCGGAAGGCGCGATCAGGTACTGTTCCAGCTTGCCGTCTGGGTAGGTGTATGTGGTCAGGCGCAGGCGCTTGGCGGGGTAGACAATCTGAAATGCGCGAAAGGTCATGCCCCCGCGCAACTGCTCTCCTGTCTGGCGGAAGCTGAGCGGTTCGCCCAGCGGCGCCAGGCTCGCCTGGAAGTCGGCCAAGGCCTCCGCCGTGAAGTAGTCGCTCAGGTTGGGAGCCAAGAGAGCCCGGTCAATTCGCCCCTGCTGGAGGTCGTGGAAGATGGCCAGGGCCTGCTTCTCGGGCTCGGTTCCGGGTGCGCCGAGAACGACGGGCGCGGCGAGACGGAGAATGCTGGAGGCTGCGCCGACGGCGTCCTGGTTGGTGAGAACGGCGATGGCCATGCCGTCGTCCACGATGACCGCGTTGTCCGAGACGAAGCCGGAAACCTCGCCCGAGTGCTCGATGGAGCGGTGGCCCTGGCGGTCGATCACATCCACGCCCAGACCGTAATGCGTGCCCTTGCCGTCCTTCAGCTTGATTTCGGTGAACATCTGCTTGTAGCTCTCAGGCTTGAGAACGGTCTGCGCGATGAGGCTTTCGTCCCACAGCGCCAGGTCGTGAGCGGTCATCGCCAGCTCGCCGGCCGCAAACATCCAGCCGCGGCCCTCTTTGGGAGCCACGCGCAAGGGGCCGAGAGCATGGCGATAGTAGGCGGTGGCGTCGGCCTGGGTCAGCTTGGCCTCGTCGGAGTTCCAGACAGACTTCATGCCCAAGGGGCGGAAGATGCGCTGGGTGAGCAGGTCCATGAGCGGATGGCCAGTGATGGTCTCCACAATTTGCCCGGCGATTACGAAGTTGGTGTTGGAGTACTGCCACTGCGTGCCGGGCTCGAAGTCCAGCGGCTTTTTTGCCCAGGTGTCGAGAATCTGCTGCGCGCTCTCGGCGTGCAGCATGGGCGTCATCACGTAGTCCTCGGGCCAGTAGTCCTGGTAGCCGGAGGTGTGGGAGAGGATCTGGCGGATGGTGATCTCGTTGCCGCGAGTGAGTCCGGGAACATACTTGCCCACCGCGTCATCGAGAGATAGCTTGCCGTCTTCCTGGAGCAGAAGGATGGCGGCGGCGGTGAACTGCTTCGAGATCGATCCAATCGAATAGCGCATCTCCGGCGTGGCGGGCAGAGCAGGGTCGAGACGGGCCAGACCATAGGCCTGAGCGTAGACCAGCTTTCCGACTTTGACCACGGCAAGGGATGCCGAGGGAACGCCCGTCTGCTCCAGGACTTGAGCGGCGATACGGTCGATGCGGCCTTTGAGCGCGGGGTCGATGGTGTCCACGGTCTGGGCCTGGGCGAAGGCCGCCAGCAGGACGATTGCTACCGCAACGACGAAAAGCCGCTCTGTTTTTCTCATAGGAACCTGTCTCCTCAGTGCTTGGCGTGGAAGAAAGTACCGAAGACCAAGGTATCAGCCCGGCCCGCGGTGCGATAGGCTGGGCACAGGCGGGCCGCGAAAGCGGGCGGCCAGTTCAAACTGCGGAGGGCTGGATGGAGCGGTTGATCGAGGGGCACAAGCATTTCCTGGCTGAGGTTTTTCCCGGCAAGCGGGCTCAGTTTCACTTGCTGGCGGAGACGCAGGCGCCGGAGTGGCTGTTTATTACCTGTTCCGACTCGCGCGTGGTGCCCGACCTGATTCTGGGCACCGGGCCGGGCGACCTGTTCATCACTCGCAACGCCGGGAACGTGGTTCCGTTGACCAGCCACGACGTAGACGGGGTGACAGCGACCATCGAGTACGCCGTGGAAGTGCTGAAGGTGAAAGCCGCCATCCTCTGCGGCCACTCGGACTGCGGGGCGCTGAAGGCGGCGCTCGACCGCAAGGGGCTGGAAGAGATGCCCAAGGCGCGGCGCTGGCTGAGCCACGTGGAGGCAGCCTGGAGCCATCGCCAGCCGGTGAATCCCGAGGATGGCGAAGGCGCGGAGCTGGCCGCGCTGATCCGCGGCAACGTGGTGGCGCAACTGTTCAACCTGCGCGCCCAGCCGGCGGTTGCGCGGGCCATCTCCGAGGGGCGTCTGACGGTCTATGGCTGGTACTACGACATCCTCACCGGGCGGATCGAGCAGTACGACGAGCAGCAAAGGCGGTTCGTGCCGCTGTTGGGGTGAGTTCAGGGCGATTGTTATCTGAAATTTTGGTGGAGCGAAGGGAGAACCGGAGTAAACTAGTTTGTATACTAGTTTGTTCGATGAGCCGATTGGAGGGGTTATGGCGGTTGGGGAATCAGTATATACCGAGATTGGCGCTTTTGACGCCAAGACGAAGCTCTCCGAGATCCTGCGCAAGGTCGAGCAGGGGGAGCGATTTACCATTACTCTGCGCGGGCGGGCTGTGGCCAATCTGGTGCCTATTGCGCCGGACCGGTCGCGGGCAAGTGTCGCTGCGGCGGTGGAGGCTTTACGCAATTTCCCCAAGATTGAGGGAATTCCTGGCAACACGGTTCTGGAATGGATTCGCGAAGGAAGAAAGTAAGAGAGCGGCATGGAACTGGTTCTTGATGCATCCGCAACGCTTGCCTGGCTGGTCAGGCGGGTCGACCCAATCGAAGCACAAGTGGCCGACGATCTTCTGAGCCTGATCGAGAGGAAGGATGCCCTGGTTCCAGCCCTCTGGTTTCCTGAGGTTGCCAATGGCATATTAGTCGCGGAACGCAGGGCCGGGATTGGCTCGTCTACGTCTGCCGCCTTTCTGAGCCTGCTTGAGGCGTTACCGATCCTGGAGGATGTGACGCGGCCATCGGCGGTGCAGGCCACCGTCTTGATGCTGGCCCGCGCATACAAACTCACAGCCTATGACGCCACCTATCTGGAACTCGTTCTGCGCACCAGCGGTGTGCTAGCTACCTTTGACCGCCAGTTGGCGGAAGCCGTGCGGTTGGCGGGCGGACGGGTGTTTGGCGATCCGGCGTAAGTCCTGCCCATACAGTCTGTGCTTCAATGCACGCCCGGCGGCAGGGCGGGGTGCTTGATGGGCTTCTTGAACATCCAGGCGGCGGCGGCGCAGATGAAGGCTAAGACTGCCGTCCAGCGAAAGACATCCACATACGCCATGAGGGCGGATTGCTGCTCCATGAGGCCGTACATTAGGCCCATGGCGCCGGGGCGTCCCTGCGCGGGGCCGAGGCGATGGCCGACGTATCCGGCGATGGCCGCCGCCTTCTGCTGGTAGACCCAGGTGGAGGCGGTGATGTGCCCGCCCAGTTCGGTCTGGTGCAGGGCGGCGCGGCGGATCAGCGCCGTGGTGGCCATCGAGATGCCGATCGAACCCCCGATGTTGCGCAGCATGTTCGAGAGACCCGTGGCAGCGCCCATGTCTTTGTTTTGAATGGTGGCCATCATCAGCGTGGCCATGGGCACAAAGACGAAGCTCAAGGCAAAGCCGGTCAGCATGATGGGAAGCAGCAGCGTGTAAGGGCCGATGTCGAGGTTGATGGTGCCGAAGATCAGCGAGCAGACGCCGAAGCCCAGAAAGCCGCAGCACATGAGCTTGCGCTGATCGATGCGCGAGCCCAGGATGCCGATCACCGGCGAGCCGATGAACGAGCCGATGCCGCGCGGGCCCACCACAAGTCCCGCGGTAAAGGCCGTGTAGCCCAGAATCTCCTGGTAGTAGAGCGGCAGGATGGCGATGGTGATGTAGATGCACATGCCCAGCATGGCCACCAGGATGCACCCGGTGCGGAAGTTGCGGTCCTTGAGCACGTGCAGGTCGACGAGGCTGTTGGGACGGGTCCAGGAGTGCCAGATCCAGAGCACCAGCGACGTGGCCAGAATAGCCACCGCCCAGCGCACCCAGGTTGCGCCGAACCAGTCGTCTTCCTGGCCCTTGTCGAGCACGATTTGCAGGGCGCCGGTCCAGACCATCAACAATCCGAAGCCGATGTTGTCGAAGGGGCCGACTTTGGCGTTCTTGATGTACGGCGGGTCGTGGACAAAACGGCTGATCAGAATGACGGCCAGGATGCCGAAGGGAATGTTGATGTAGAAGGCGTAGCGCCAACTAAATGTATCGGTGAGCCAGCCGCCCAGCGTGGGCCCCAGCACCGGGGCCAGCACGATGCCCAGGCCGTAGGCGGCCATGGACATGGAACGCTTCTGGATGGGGAAGCTCTCCAGCAGAATGGACTGCGAGAGAGGTTGCAGCGCGCCGCCGCCCGCCCCCTGCATCACGCGCGCCAGCAGAATGACGCCCAAGGACGGGGCCGCTCCACAGAAGAACGAGGCAATGGTGAAGATGATGACGCAGGTGAGAAGGAAGCGCTTGCGGCCGAAGCGCCGGGCGAACCAGTTCGAGGCGGGCAGAATCACCGCGTTGGCCACCAGATAGCTGGTCAGCACCCAAGTGGCTTCGGAGTTCGAAGCCGAGAGCGAACCTGCGATGTAGGGCAGGGCCACCGAGGCAATGGCCGTGTCCAGCACCTCCATGAAGGTGGGCAGCATCACCGAGACGGTCACCAGCCACGGGTTCACACCCTGGGTAAGCGGGTAGCGGGCTTGGGCGGCGGCGGTGGTCATCGGGAGGGGACGCTTTGAGGGTAAACGATCAGGCGGGCGATGAGCCAGATCGGAGCTTCCCGGCGCAAAGCATGCGCGGTGCGGCCGGGCTGCCTTGATGCCGGACCAAAATGATCGTATATTAAATAAGGACTAAATATGTCGGATATTGATTTCTGCGGCCGTCAGTGAATGTGCAGAGACAGTTCGTGTCTGGCTCTAGTCGATTTTCACGGGATTCAGAGGTATCAATTTTGAAGTTTTTTTACCTTCCCCTTCTCCTGCTTCTTTCCATAGGGGGCTATCGCCCTGCTTTTGCCGTACCGGACTTCGCAATTGAAGGCTCTGTTCACGATACAAACGGCGGGCGGATCGCTCGCGCGCGCGTCGCCGTAACCCGCATCGGCTCGCAGGAGTCCGTGGAGGCTCTTACCCGCGAACAGGGCGAGTTCCGCGTTGCGGCTCCGCGGCCGGGCAGCTATCGGGTCGAGGTGACCGCGGAGGGCTTCTCCCCGTATTCCCAGATCGTCGATTTGAGCGAAGACCGGCCCGGCGTCAGCCTGGATGTGACCCTGGAGATCGCCGCGCAAACCGACACCGTGGAAGTAACGGCCAACGAACTGGCGGCTGAGACCACCAGCACGCAACTGGGCGAGACGCTGGAGTCGAAAAAGATCGAGAGCGTGCCGCTGAACGGGCGCAGCTTTACCGATCTGATGGCCGTGCAGCCGGGAATTGTGCCGGCCAACACGGCGCAGCCGGGCGCGGTGATCATGACCGGCGTGGCCTCGACGCCGCCCTCGGGCGACGCCAACCCCGGCAATCTCTCCATCAGCGGCCAGCGCGAGGCGTCGAACGGCTTTCGCGTGAACGGCAGCGACGTGGAAGAGGACGTGAACATGGGCACCTCCATCGTGCCCAATCTCGACGCCATCGACAGCTTTCGCGTGCTGACCTCGAACTTCGACGCCGAATACGGCAACTCGAGCGGCGGCCAGGTGCTGGTGATGACCAAGTCGGGAACGGCGCAGGTGCACGGCATCGGCCTTCGAGTTCCTGCGCAACACGGCTCTCGACGCGCGCAATTACTTTTCTGCAGCAGCGCGCGGCCTACCGCCAGAACCAGTTCGGCGGCCGCCGTGGGCGGTTCTCCGTTTCACAGGAGCGTTGCCGTCTTTGCCGACTACCAGGGCACGCGGCTGACCGAAGGGCATCGACACGGGCGAGATCTCGGTTCCGTCCATTGCCGAGCGGGGCGGAGACTTCAGCCAGGCTCCGCTCACCGGCAGCGTGAACGGCAGCGCCTGGGCGGCGCAGCTTTCCACGCTGCTGGGCCGGCACGGTTACCGCAGGCGAGCCGTATGCGGCGGTCTTTCCCAACGGACAGATTCCACAAGCGGCGTGGTCCGCGCCGGCCAAGTACCTGCTGGCCTCGATTCCGCAACCCAACGCCGGCACAGCGCTCTTCGCCACCGCCGCCGAGGCCGAGACCCTGCAAGACGACAAAGGCGCATTGCGCCTGGACTGGACGCACGGCAAGGGCACGCTGACCGGCTACTACTTCCTCGACGGCTATTCGCTGGACAATCCCTATCCCACCGGCACCGGCGGGGCCAGCGTGCCGGGCTTCGACGCCACGTCAAATGGCCTGGCGCAACTGGCCAGCCTGGGCCACACGGTCACCTTTGGCGCGACGGCGCTGAACGAGTTCCACCTGAGCTATATGCGCAACGCCAACGCCGTGGGCCAGCCCAAGGGCGGCGTGGGGCCGTCGCTGGCCGCGCAGGGATTCGTCGCCCCCATCACCCTCAGCCACCATCGTTCCGCTCAAGCCCTCGACCGAAGGCATCGAGAACGTCGCCTTCAACGACTTCACCCTGGGCGTGGACACCACCGCGCTGGTGCAGGCCGAGAACATCTACGAGGTCAGCGACGCTTCTTCAGCCGCATTGTGGGCAAGCACGGCGCTGAAGGTCGGCGGCGAGGTCCACTCCAACCAGATCAACACCCACCCCGACGTGATCTTCAACGGCAGCTTCGCCTTCAACGGGTCGGAAACGGGCGTGGACTTTGCCGACTTTCTGCTCGGCGTGCCGTCCAGTTATACGCAGGGGCAGGCAAGCAGCTTCTACAACCGCAACCTCTATATGGCGGCCTTTGCGCAGGACAGTTGGAAGCGCCGTCCCGACTCTTACCCTCAATTACGGCGTGCGCTGGGATCGCATCCGCCCCTGGAGCGAGAAATTCAACCAACTGCAAACGCTGGTCAAGGGCGAGCAGTCGCAGGTCTTTCCCGGCGCGCCGCAGGGGCTGGTCTTCCCCGGCGACCCTGGCGTGCCGGCTCGCTGGCCCCGGCGCGCAACGACTTTTCTCCGCGCTTTGGCATCGCGTACACGCCTGCCTTCACCACGTCCTGGCTGCGCCGGCTGACCGGCTCTGCAGGGCCAGACCAGCATCCGCGCTCGGCTACGGCATCTTCTACACCGCCTACGAGGGACTTTCGGCGGGCATCATGAGCGCCAACCCGCCCTACGGCTACACCTACACCTCCGCCGCGCCGCCGCTATTTAGCTCGCCCTTTACGGTTGCCGCCACGCGGCGCCGACGCGGGGCAGCGCTTCCCGCTGCAGAAGGTGCCTTACGGCGCCAGCCGGGCCAATCCCGAACGCCACCGTGAACTGGAGCCAGTTCGAGCCGCTGGTGGGCATTCCCGCCGTGGACCCGAGCGACGTAACGCCCTACGCGGAGCACTGGATGGCTCAGCGTGGAGCGGCAATTCCGTGCCTCGACGCTGGTCTCGGTCAGCTACGTCGGCACCGCGTCGCACCACCTGCTGGTGCTGGAGGAGGCCAACCCGGCCGATCCGGCGCTCTGTCTCAGCCTGGGTTCGGCCCTTTGCGGCCCCTTCAACGAGCAGGCGGCGCGCACGCAATTCGGCCCGGCCTTCGGCAGCGTCGAGTTGCAGCGCACCATCGCCAACGCCAACTATCAACGCCCTGGAAGCCACGCTGAACCACCGCGCGCACGGGCTCGATCTGCTGGCCAGCTATACGTTTTCAAAGTCCATCGATCAGTCCGCCGGCCTGCCGGAGCCGGTGAACCCTGTCAATCCATCGCTCAGCCGCGCGCTTTCTTCCTTCGACCTGCGCCATAACTTTGTGGCCAGCTTTCACTACGACCTGCCCCAACTTGGGCATGGACGCCGGCTCGGCTGGCTGGCTTCCGGCTGGTCGGTGGCCGGCATTGCGCGGCTTACCTCGGGACTGCCAGTCACCCTGCTGAACAATAACGACACTTCGCTTGCTGGGAACGATCCCCAACGGCATCAACAACAACGGCGTGGACACGCCGGCCTGGAGCGGGCAATCGCTCAGTCTCAACCGGAACCCGCGCGGCGGCAGGCCGATCTTCGACGCCACGCAACTGACCCTCCCGGCGCTGGGGACCATTGGCAACGCGCGCCGCCGCTTCTTCTCCGGCCCCGGCCTGGAGAACCTGGACGCCACGCTTTCCCGCTCTTTCCTCTTGAAGGGCGAGCAGCGGCTGGAGTTGCGCGCCGAGGGCTTCAACCTGGCAAATCATGCGCAGTTTTTCGGCGCGGCGAGCGTTCAGGGCAACATCTCCAGCAGCAATTTCGGCCAGGCGGTCAGCGCCATGCCGCCGCGGCTGATGCAGTTGGCCATTCGCTACCGCTTCTGAGCCGCTTGGCGCAGCGGGGCTTCACAGGCTGCGGGAAAATGCCTTCAGGAAGGCAAGAAGCGTCAGGGCACGACTTTAGTCGTGCCGCAAAATGCTGATAATAAACGGACGGGCTTTAGCCCCGGCGGGGCGAAGTGAGAATAGCCCAGGGCGACAGCCCTGGGTACGCCAACCTGTAACGTTGCAAAGCCCTGGAGGGGCGACAGAGATTTTCCCAAGAATCTACAGCGGCACCAGAGTCGATGTGTCCCGAAGCCGTCGCATTCAAGTCGACGCGCCCCCCAGGGAGCGGCGATCCTGCACAGGGCGAACGAGGTCACGGGGACTCTGGTTTCGCTCTAAAAGGGCAGGGCCGCGTCTTCGCGCTGTGCCTTGACACAATCTATAGCCTGAGGCAATCCAGCAAAAGGAATCCGTCGCTGCTTATGGATATGCCATCAAGAAAACTTGACAATATCTCACTCAACATGGCATCCTTGCAGAGTCGGAAATTTTCTCAGAAGCAGGCAGGGAGCCAAACATGGCAAAGATTATCGGTATCGACCTCGGCACCACCAACTCGTGCGTCGCCGTTCTTGAGGGCGGAGAGCCCAAAGTCATCCCCAATGAAGAGGGCGCGCGCACTACGCCTTCGATCGTCGCTTTTTCGAAGAGCGGTGAACGGCTGGTTGGTCAGGTTGCCAAGCGCCAGGCCATCACCAATCCCGAGAACACCATCTTCAGTATCAAGCGCTTCATGGGCCGTCGTTACAACGAAGTCAACGACGAGATGAAGATGGTTCCCTTCAAGGTGAGCCAGCAGGGCGACCATGTGGGCGTGATTGCCCAGGGCAAGGAGTACACCCCGCCCGAGATTTCGGCCATGATTCTGCAAAAGCTGAAGGCCTCGGCCGAGGCCTATCTGGGCGAGACGGTCACCGAGGCGGTGATCACCGTGCCGGCGTACTTTAACGACGCGCAGCGCCAGGCCACCAAGGACGCGGGCAAGATTGCCGGCCTGGATGTGAAGCGCATTGTGAACGAGCCGACCGCGGCCGCCTTGGCCTACGGGCTGGACAAGAAGAAGGACGAGACCATCGCCGTGTACGACTTCGGCGGCGGCACCTTTGACATTTCCATTCTCGAAGTCGGCGAAGGCGTCATCGAGGTCAAGAGCACCAACGGCGACACCCACCTGGGCGGCGACAATCTTGACCAGCGCATTGTGGACTGGCTCATCAGCGAGTTCAAGCAGGAGCAGGGTCTCGACCTCAGCTCCAAGGGCAACGAGATGGCCCTGCAGCGCCTGAAAGACGCCGCGGAGAAGGCCAAGATCGAGCTTTCGACGACCATCGAGACGGAGATCAACCTGCCCTTCGTGACCGCCGACGCCACCGGACCGAAGCACCTGGTGCGCAAGCTGACCCGCGCCAAGCTGGAGCAGTTGGTTGAGGATTTGCTCGACCGCTCCCTGGAGCCCTGCAAAAAGGCCATTGCCGATGCGGGCGTGAAACTCAGCGAGATTGACGAAGTGGTGCTGGTGGGCGGCCAGACGCGCATGCCCAAGATTCAGGAGATTGTGAAGAAGCTCTTCGGGCGCGAGCCGCATCGCGGCGTGAACCCGGACGAGGTGGTCGCCATTGGCGCGGCGGTGCAGGCCGGCGTGCTGGCGGGCGAAGTGAAGGATCTGCTGCTCTTGGACGTGACGCCTCTGACTCTGGCCATCGAGACGCTGGGCGGCGTGGCGACGCCGATGATTCCGCGCAACACCACGATCCCGACCAAGAAGACGGAGACGTTTTCGACGGCTGCCGATTCGCAGACCGAGGTTGAGGTGCACGTGCTGCAAGGCGAACGTCCGCTGGCCGCGCAGAACCGCACCCTGGGCAAGTTCAAGCTGGGCGGCATCATGCCCGCGCCGCGCGGTGTGCCGCAGATCGAGGTCACCTTCGACATCGACGCCAACGGCATTCTGAACGTGCTGGCCAAGGACAACGCCACCGGCAAGGACACGCGCATCACCATCACTTCCAGCTCGGGTTTGAGCAAGGAAGAAGTGGAACGCATGGCCAAGGACGCCGAGGCGCACTCCAGTGAGGATAAGGAAAAGCGCGAGGAGATCGACGCGCGCAACTCGCTGGATTCGCTGGTCTACAACATCGAGAAGATGCTGAAGGAGTCGGGCGACAAGATCCAGGGGCCGGAAAAGGCCGAGGTTGAGTCGGTGCTGGCCGAGTCGAAGAAGGTGCTGGAAGGCACGCCGAAGTCGACCGAGTTGAAGACCGCGCACGAGAAGCTGACCCACGCCAGCCACAAACTGGCCGAGGTAATGTACAAGGCCAACGCCGCAGCCGGCGCGCCTGGCGCCACCCCCGGCGACGCTCCCGCCGAACCCCACGCCGAGACCAAGAAGGAAGACACGGTTATCGACGCGGAGTATGTGGACGTGGAAGAAAAGAAGTAGGCACCTGCGGTGCGGCAGGCACTTGCAGTGCGGCAGCCCCGCCGTTCCGGCGGAAAAACCTCGGGGTGGGCGACGATTGTCGTCCACCCCGATTCATTACTCCACTGGGGCTGCCATCCTGAGCGACTGAAGCTCAGCGTAGGGAGTCGAAGGACCTGCGGTTCGGTTAGCGGGCTGACTGAGCCATGACAGAGAAGAGCAAAGACAAAAGCAACCGCAGGTCCTTCGACTCCGTTTGGCGCAAAAGACGCGCCAAACTCCGCTCAGGATGACAGATTTGTGGCGGACAATCAGCGCTGATTGGAGGTTGAGATTTGTGAGACTCGGCTTTCAGGAGCCCGATTTGAAGCAGCTTTGGGCTGCCGTCTCTCCTTAACGTGTTCCGTGTTACGATAAGCGGCAAGCATGATTCGCACGTTTGCCGATCGGGAGACCGAAGACCTATTTCACCGGCGTTCCAACCGGCGGTTTGCCAGCTTTGCGCGGGCGGCGTTTACCAAGCTGGTCATGCTCGACAACGCCAGGCGCATCGAAGACCTTGTGCAACCGCCCGGCAACCGGCTGGAGAAGCTGAAGGGCGACCGACGGGATGCCTGGAGCACTCGCATCAACGATCGCTGGAGAATTTGCTTCGAGTGGGAGGATGGCAATGCGGACAACGTCGAAATCGTTGATTACCACTGACGTGGAAGCGAAGGAGGGCGCGCCCATGCCGCCCCTGCATCCGGGAGAGATGTTGCGCGAGGAGTTCATGAAGCCGCTGGGCCTGTCGGCAAACGCTTTGGCCATGGAGTTGCGCGTTCCCGTCTCCCGCATCTCCGAGATTCTGCGCGAGCGGCGCGGCATCTCGGGAGACACCGCACTGCGCCTGGCTCGTTACTTCAATATGTCACCGGAGTTCTGGATGGGAATCCAATCCCAATTCGAACTCGATGCCGCCGCGGATGCCGCCGGCGACGCCATCGAGAGGGAGATTCGCCCTCGCCCTTTGAAAGCTCTTCCCCAGGACGAAGAGTCCCGGGCCATTGCCTGAGGCGCCCGCTAACTTAGCAGTCATTCCACTGGAACTTCAACGGATCAACGACAGAATTGCACCAGCGAAAACGGCCCGCGGTTGGGGGAACCAGGAAACGAGTCCAAAAGAAAAATGCCCACGACAACGAACAAGGACTACTACGGCAAGCTCGGCGTGAAGAAGACGGCTACGGCGGAGGAGATTCGCAAGGCCTTCCGCAAGCTGGCGCGGCGCTACCATCCGGATGTCAATCCGGGCGACAAGAAGGCGGAGGAGAAGTTCAAAGAAATCTCCGAAGCGAACGACGTGCTGAGCGACGAGAAGAAGCGCAAGATCTACGATCAGGTGGGGTATTACTCCGACCAGATCGACCCGGCGGCGGCTGAGGCCTATGCGCGCCAGCAGGGCGGGCGGCGTGCGCCGGTGGACTTTGACGGCTTCGACTTTTCCGGCTTCCAGAGCGGGCCGGGCTATCAGCCGGGGCCACAGGCTGGGGCGGGCTCATCGTCCTGGGGCAGCTTCAAGGACATTTTCTCGGGCATCTTTTCAGGCCAGCAGCAGCCGCAGAGGCCGCAGGGGCCGCAGCCGGGCACGGATCTGGAATACCAGGCGACAGTAGACTTCTGGACCACCATTCGCGGTGGGCAGACGCGGGTCCAGGTGAATCGCCAGGAGACCTGCCCCACCTGCCACGGGCAGTCGCATGCCGGCGGGGTGATGCCCTGCGCGGAGTGCAGCGGCACCGGCCAGGTGACGCAGATGGGCGGGCGCATGAAGTTCAACATTCCCTGCCCGCGGTGCAACGGCACGGGGCGCATCTCCGACGAGTGCGCCACCTGCCAGGGCGAGGGCGTGGTGAGCCGCTCGGAGCCGATCGAGTTCCGCATCAAGCCGGGCACTCGCGACGGCCAGCGCATCCGCCTGCAAGGCAAGGGCAATGCCGGGGTGAACGGAGGCGCGCCGGGCGACCTGTTCCTGATAGTGCGCGCGGGCACGCATCCGGTTTTCACACGTTCCGGCGACGATATTCTGCTTACTGTCCCGGTGACCGTTCCCGAGGCCTCGCTGGGCGCCAAGGTCGACGTGCCCACCATCGACGGCCGTGCGCAGTTGAAGATTCCTCCCGGCACGCAGAGCGGGCAAAAGCTGCGCATGAGGGGGCGGGGTGTGGAGAACGCCCAGCGGCCGGAGCAGCGCGGCGACCAGATCGTCACCGTCGAGGTGGTGGTGCCCACCTTGCAGGACGAGCGCAGCCGCGAGATCATGCGCGAGCTGGCACGGCTGAATAGCAAGGACCCGCGGGTGGAGCTGTTTGCGAAAATGTAAGGATTGACCGAAGCCGGAGAAAGAAGACGCCATGGTCCAGTTTGGGGACTTCGAATGGGACCCTGATAAGGCGGCGGCCAATCTCAAGAAGCACAAGGTGAGTTTCTTCGAGGCGGCCACGGTTTTTCAGGACCTCGATGTTGTCATCGAGTCCGATCCGGTCCACTCCGAGGGCGAATGGCGGGGAATCGCAATTGGATACTCGACATTGAGCAGAGTATTGTTGGTAGTACATACGGGACGCGGGGAACGTACGCGCCTGATTAGCGCCCGCAAGGCGACACGCGAGGAAAGGAGAAAGTATGACGCCCAGTTTGAATAACTCGAACACCGACGATCGGCAAAAGAATCAGCCTCAAACCGCGACGCAATCTCCGATCCTGCGCGGGGCCTATGTGCACCGGATGGGCGAGAATGCGGATGACGAACGCATGGCGGCGCAGTTTTGGATGGCGCGCGGCTTTGCGGTCGAGAACCTGGAAGACCCCGCGGAGCGCTTCTCCCGTCGACCCGATCTGCTCTTGTCGCAGGATGGTAAGCCTTGGGCCTATTGCGAAGTCAAAACGGTTTGGCGTCATTCCTGGAAGGTTCACATCCTGCACGAAGGTCGTGAAGAGGTGCGTACGGAGCAGAGTGCCAAACCCGTTGACGAGCGCATCGGCGGCGATCTGGTTACGGCTGCTCGCCAACTGCGCGCCGAAAACCAAAATCGTTCGCTTGTGAATATCGTGCTGCTGGTGAACCGGGACCCCGAAGCGTCGCTCGCGATTCTCGCCCAGGCCTTTGCCGCGCAACCGCCCCAAGCCAAGCGCGGGCTGAAGGCGCGCCACGACGCCATGCTGGCCGAGGAGATCCAGGGCTTTCGCCGCCATGTCGATCTTTGCCTTTGGGCAAATCCCGGTCCAAACGGGGAACTGGCGATTGAAGGATGTTTTCTGTTCAATCCCTGCCTTCGCTCTTTCGCGGAAGAGATCGCAGGATTGCGCGGGGCCAAGCTGATCCCCCTGGAACCCGCCGCGTAGCGGACAAGGTAAGCGCGATGTCGAAGCCTATAACCTTTGAAAGTGGACTCCGCATCCGAGTCAGTAACCAGGATGCTTAGGGAAGCTCAATACAGACTGGTGAAGGAATGGCAGCAAAGAGAAAGTCCAAAGGC
The DNA here is from genome assembly GCA_963839155.1 of uncultured Acidobacteriaceae bacterium. Classification (GTDB taxonomy): domain Bacteria; phylum Acidobacteriota; class Terriglobia; order Terriglobales; family Acidobacteriaceae; genus Telmatobacter. The sequence continues at coordinate 71,979 of CAWITY010000008.1, read as the reverse complement.
GTGTACATGATCTCGGCGGTGGCCGAGATGTACGAGATTCATCCGCAGACGCTGCGCCTCTATGAGCGCGAGGGGTTGCTCAAGCCGTCGCGCACCGAGGGCAACACCCGCTACTACACCGACGAGGACCTGGAGCGGCTGGAGTTCATCCTGAATCTGGCGCGCGATCTGGGCGTGAACATCGCGGGCATCGCCATCATCCTGCAAATGCGGGAGCGGATGGAAGAGATGAACCGGCAGATGCAGAGCTTTGTGGAGTACGTGCGCACCGAGATGCTTTCGCGCTTTCAAGCCGCGGCACCGGGCGGCGGAGCGGCCATTGTGCCCATCCGCAAATCGGCGGTGGTCAAGCCGGTGGTGGCGGCGAAGGCTTCGCCGCGAAAGTAACGGGTCGAGAGCTCTGGCCGCCCACCCATGGCGCAAAGAACGCGCCATGGATGGGGCACCCGGCTCTGTGAATCCTCTGAAAGCGGTGGATTCTTCGCGCCTGAATCTGCCTCCGCCGGGTATCCTGAAACAGCATGTTTTACGTCCTGTTTGCCTTGGCCGTTTTCGGCCTGATTACGTCTACGGTGTTTGCCGGCATGGTGCTGGCGGCGGTGCCCGGCTACCTGCGTGAGCGGCGGGCGGCGTTAGCCCAACTTCAGGTGCGGCCGGGATTCACTCCGCCGCTGACCCTTCTTAAGCCGGTGCATGGCGCGGAGCCGGGCCTCGAAGCGCATCTGGCCACCTTCTTCGAGCAGGATTACCCGGAGTTCGAGATTCTGTTTTGCGCCCGCGAGGCAAACGACGCTGGATTGGAAACGGCGCGGCGGGTAGCGGCGCGCTATCCGGCGATTCCTGTGAAGTTCCTCACCACTGGCGGCCAGCCCGACTACATCAACGCCAAAGTGGCCTCCATGGAGAAGATGGCGGCGGTGGCGGCCTACGACATCCTGGTCGTCAGCGACAGCGATGTGCGCGTGACGCCCGATTATCTGCGCGCCGTGGCTCTGCCATTTGCCGACGGACGGGTGGGTGCCATGTGCTGCCCCTATCGCGGGGTGGCGGCCGAGGGTGGATTGTGGGCGCGACTTGAGGCCGTGGGTATGTCCGTGGAGATGACCTCCGGCGTGCTCGTGGCGCGGGCCATGGAAGGCATGCAGTTTGTGCTCGGGCCGACCATGGCCTTCCGGCGCGAGGCGATTCGCCGGATGGGCGGCTTTGCCGTCACTGCCGACTACTGCGCCGACGACTTTGTGCTGGGCAACGAGATCTTCAAGCTCGGCCAGACGGTGGTGCTGAGCCATCACGCCATCGACCACATGGTGATCAACTCCAGCTTCCTGTCTTCGATGAAGCACCAGGTGCGGTGGATGAAGTCGACGCGCTTTTCGCGGCCCAAAGGGCACTTTGGCACGGCACTGACCTTCAGCCTGCCCTTCGGGCTGCTCGGGCTGGCGGCTGCGGTTGGGCTGGGCCATCCGTGGTGGGGGCTGGGGCTTCTAGGCTGGAGCATCGCCACGCGGCTGGCTCTCTCGCTGTCAGTGGGGCGGCTGGTGGTGCGGGATACCAGTTGGTTTGGGCTGCTGGCGCTTTACCCGGTGCGCGATTTGATGGGCTTCGGGTTCTGGGCGGCGAGCTACCTGGGCAGCCGGGTCTTGTGGCGCGGGCGGATCTTCCAGCTCTTGCCAGGCGGCAAGATGCGGGCAGCAGAGTAAGGCTTATCTCATGGAGCCCGCCAAGCCTGAGAACGCCGATCCTCGGGGCCTAAGGCGTTTCTGTAAATTGTGTACATCAGAATTCTGTTGGTCTCCCACCCATTCCGCAGGAAAACGCGGAATGGAGGCACAGAAGTCTATGGCAAAAGGAAAAATGCCATAAGCCCCATCTTCTTCTGAGCATTTGGCGGCACGGCTGAACTGGTTGCGGAAAAACTCTGCTATGGCCCATTCCTTGAAAGGACACGACTTCAGTCGCGCCGCAAAGTGCTGATAATAAAGGGATGTTCTTTAGCCCCTGCGGGATGTTTTTGGGGGTTTCGCCTTGCATTCGGGGATTTTCCGTATCCGGTTGTAGCTGTGCCCTTTGGAAACATGTTCATGAGATGGCATCCAGGGCCTTCGGCGCCCCACCCTCGTGTATTGAACGCACAAGGATGGGGCGACCCGATTTTGTGGGCCGACGGCATGGACGGTTACGGCAGCGGCCGATCCGTCCACAGCGCCTTGTCGGCGATGGATTGGACGGGGTAGAGGCGTCCGGCAAGCAGGCTCTCGGCTTTGAGCTGGTTCTTGTCCTGGGCGAAGAGCCACTTGCGCTCGCCTGTGCCCCAGGCCTTGGAGAGCCCGTCTTCACTGTAGAAAATCTTCGGCGTATCCGGGTAGCAGGAGCCCCACAGCAGGGGCGTGCCTTCGCCGTGCTGCCCGCATTGGGGAAGGACCATGAAGGCCGGCCTGCCCTGGAAGAATCTGTTGGTATAGAAGACCACCGAGGAAGCGTCGGATTGCTCCCCGTAAATGATGAAGGTGTCGGCGGGTGAGCCCTTCTGCATGATGGTGTCGGCCATGGTCTTGGAGCCGAGCATGGGATCGAAGCGGGCAAAGGCGATGTGCGCGGCGATCAGGAACACGGCGGCGGTGATGGCCACGCTGATGGATGCGGCCAGGTGTTTGCCCTTGATGCGCAGAAACCAGCCCAAGGCCGGCCCGATGAGCAGGGCCACAGCGGCCAGCGCCGCGGGCAGCCGAAGCGCAGCGAAGGAGGCGCCGGTCAGGTCGAAGAAATGGGACATGGAGAGGGTGTAGTCGCCCACGGCGCGGTGCGCCAGCAGGGTGCCGATGTCGGAGACATAGGGCATGTGGCGCGAATCCCACAGACCCCAGGCCAGGGCAGCGGCAGACAGCAGGCCGACAACGGCGAAGACCGCTTGCGCTCCGGTGAGCCATGCGGTGGAGAGTAGCGGCCTGCTGCCTTCGGGCGAGTAGGCGGTGGCGCCGTCGAGTCCGCGGTGCTCCTCGATGCCTGCCACTACGGCGGCGATCAGGATGAGCAGCGGGGGCCAGACCGGGAAGGTGTAGTACTCCTGGTTGGAGGATAAGGAGAAGAAGAACAGCGTCCAGCCGGAAAAGAGGGCCAGCAGCCAGGCGGAGCGCACGCGGAACTTGAGGTTCAGGACCTGCGTGGCCGCATCTTCTCCGGCGGGGCTGTCGAGATAGAAATCCACCGTCTGGCCTGCGTCGTGGCGCAGATGTTGCAGCCAGTGGTGGCGAGTCTTCCAGGCTACGGCCACCAGTGCGGGCAAAAACAGGCTCCAGGGGAAGAGCCAGACCAGATGCAGCAGCCAGTAGGCCACTGAGGGCAGCTTGTTGTAGTCGTGGGGATAGCGCAGGCTGAAAAAGCGGAGGAAGTGCTCGTTAACGAAATAGAAGTAAAAGAAGCCGTGGACATTGCCCAGCGTGGGATGGTTGCCGACGGCATGGCCCTGGTCAGGATTTGCCAGGCCGCAGAGAATGTGCCAGGGGGCGGCAACCGCCAGGAAGACCAGCGGTCCGGTGACCAGGCGCAGGCTTCGCCAGCGGCGCCATTGTCCGGTGAGCAACACGTAAGGGATGGCCGCGCCAAGAAAGAAGACGGGCGCGATGAACCCCTTGATCATCAGGGCGAGGCCTACATTTGCCCACATCCAGTAGAAGCGGGAGGGCTCGTTCCACTCCAGGCCGGTGATGAGGCAATATAAAGCGATGAGCAGGAAGAGGCTGAGAATGGCCTCGGGAATGATGAAGCGGGTAAACAGGAACGCTCCCACTGAAGTGAGCACGCCCAGGCCGGCATAGAGTCCGGCACGAGGGCCCCACGCCCGGCGCGCCCACAGCCAGGAGAGCCAGGCCAGTCCGAGCATGGCCAGCGCATTGGGCAGGTGGGTGGCAAAGGCGTTCTCGCCAAAGATGCGGTAGCTGACGGCCACAATCCAGTAGGGCAGGGGTGGCTTCTCAATGTAGCGGATGCCGTTGACCTTGGCCGTTACCCAATCGGTGCTGTGGGCAAAGTGCTGCGCCGCCTGGGCGTGGGAGGAGTCCACGTCGTCCATCAACGGCGGCGTGAACAGGGATGCAAAATAGACGGCGGCAAAGATGGCGGCAAAAAGCAGCCAGGTGGCCAGCACGGAAAGGCCGGGCTGAGGGCGGGCGGAAGTTCGGATTTCGTTGGTCATCGCTTTATATGCTGTCCAGACAAGGATAGCAGCAGGGTTGCCGACCAAACAGCGATAGGTTACCGCCGGGTTGCGGGCAGGCCGGTGGCGGTGGGGAGAAGGGCGCGATAACTCAAGTCGAGGGCGGGGCCGAGCAGCAGGATCGCGGCGATGCGGCGCACAACCTGGGCGAAGTAGGCCGCCTCCTCGGGACGCAGGGCGCGGTGCAGCAGGGGCGATGCGGGCTCGGGGGTGAACTCGCGGTAGCTGAGCCATTTCTTCAAGACCTGATAGCCGCCCAGTGTGTAGTTCCAGACGTTGACGGGGACGGCAGCCCAGAAGGCATCGCCGTTGAGGTGCACATCGACGCAAGTCTCGCCGAGCAGTGCGACAGCGGTTTCGGGCGCGAGAGATTGGGCGGCGGCGAGAGCTGCCAGCTTTTCGCGCTCGGCATCGGACCAGGGGCGCTGGGGAGCGAGGCCGCGGCCGGGCATGACCGTGCTGCCCTGGCCCTGATGGCCCCAGCCGGCGGTGACCTTGAGGGCCTCGTCGAGGTTGGGATCGGGCGGGAGCTTGAGGGCGGCCAGGAACGACCACTCGGCGGAGAGGTTGATGGCGGACTCGGCATCGAGCAGTTCGGCGAGACGGCGGCCCAGCGACGCCGAGTGCGCCAATAGCTCGGCGGTGGCGGGAAGAGGAATGCGGGGCCAGTCGCCTAGCAGGGCTCCGGCGTTCTCGGTGCGGTAGGCAGGGGCGTGCATGATGGCTAAGGCGTGGTAGAAGAGGTCCGGTTTCGGAGCAGCCAAGGAATCCAGATAGGATTCGGCAGGCAGACTCAAATTGGCACGGACTTCCATATTGGAGTGCAGCGAGGCAGACTCTATGACGACCGCTGGAAAGAAGTTCGATAGACCGTTGCCAAAGTTATCGGCCAATCCGCCGACAATTGTGCCACGTGCAAACGCGTCGCCAGATTCACGCTGCCTAGCCTCTAACCAAGGGGTAGCGCCAATCATCTGTCCGGCATACTCCTCGACTTTTCTGCGCAACAGGCTTGTCTCAGGCTCCCAATATATCCACCGCAGATCAAATGGTCGGTAACAATAGCGAAGCACTTCCCATGGGCGAAAACCCCTTTCCTGTAATGCCGCTCTGATTTCCTTTGCCTTGTACATGTAGCCGTCTTCCATGGCTTCCGGTAGTTCCTGCGCAAATTGCTCATGGGAGATTGCCGGGTCGAAATATCTCTCCATCCGTGCTTCGAGCCGCTCGCGGTCAATGTCAACAACAAGCGCATCGCGGCTGGTCTTGATGCCGGGAAAGGAGACGGGAAAAAGCTCCGGCAGGCGGGGCCATGAGGTGTAGTCGGCGGAGTAGGTGCGGTGGGCGAATGGATTGCCGAGTGCCGGGGCTGGAGTAAGAGGCGAGTAGGCGCCGTCGGCTTCGTGGCGGCTTTCGCGCCCGAGCTGGGCCAGCTTGTCCGTGCCCCATAGGTCGCGAAGATGAATCCCGGTTTGCGCGGGAGTCGCAGTTCTGACCAGCGTGGAGATCGCGGTGCCGACCTGGATGCCTTCGCGATTCTGCGGCGTGGAGAAGGCGCTGGGGTCGGGGAGTCCCTCGGGGGTGGTCTTGCCGGTGCGGTACTTGTCGCCGTTGAGGTTGTCGATGTAGATGGACTGGAAGGTTTCGATGTACCTGCCGCGCATGGAGACGTGGGAGAGCCCGTCGAGCCAATTGTTGTTGGAGATGAAGGAGACGATGCCGCAGCCGCCCTGGTTGCCGTGGACATTGGCGTCGCCGGCGATGCGGCGCTCGGCGATGCGGAAAAAGCGGATGTAGAGGTCGTTGAGGCCCTGGCCCTGGGGAGCGGGCAGGCCGGGAATCTGTTCGCGGTAGGCGGTGGTGAGGTCGCGCTCTTCCTCGATCTGGGCGATGCCGGCGTAGCCGTTGTAGGGCGGGTTGCCGAGGATGACCAGAATGGTGTCCTGCTGTTTGATGTGCTCGGAGTCTTCGCGCTCCTGGCGGAACTCCTCGAAGAAGGCGGACTGCGGATGGCGAACCGGGACCCAGCCAGTGAGCGAGTTGGTGAGGTAGACTCCGGTACGTTGCCGGTCGGTGAGCGAAGCGCCGGCGGCCTCCAGCGTGGAGGCGATCTGGAGATGGGAGATGACAAACGGCGCGGGCATGATCTCGAACCCGAAGACGCGGGTGAGTGCGGCGGTGCGCAGAGCGCTGGGGACCAGGGCGGTGTCGTCGCCAGCCTGCTCCAATAACGTGCGATGGATGCGATGGAGAACGGCAGTGAGGTAAGCGCCGGTGCCGCAACAGGGATCAAGGATGCGGACGGCGGGGCTGGCCAGGCCGAGAGGCTGGTCGAGCTGCGTGCGCAGGAGATGGTCGACGCGCTCGACCATGTATTGCACGATCTCCTTGGGCGTGTACCAGACGCCCAGGTCCTTGCGGAGCTGGGGATCGAAGGCTTCAAGGAAGGGCTCGTAGAAGTAGGCGACGGCTTCGTCTTCCTTGAAGGTGTCGAAGAAGGCGGGCTGGACGCGATTCAGCGCCTCGCCGGCGAGATCGAGGACTTCCTGAAGACGGAGCGAGTTGACTGCGCCGCGCTCGGAGACTTCGCTGAAGAGCTTGCGCAGGACCGGGACGCTCAGGTGGTAGGCGGAGAGCCGCCAATCGAAGCGCGCGCCGGGCTGGCGGCCCTCGGGAGCGCGACGCCAGAGCACCCAGGCGGAAAAGATGCCGTAAAAGAGCGTCTGCACCAGGGTGGAACGGAAGAAGTGCTCTCCCTTTTCGCCCTCGAACCTCATGCCGAGAGATTCCTGGAGCGCGGTCTTGACGGCGTCGAAGCTGGCCAGGGGGTGGTCTTCGGCGCGGGCGCGGGCCTCGCGGGCGTAGGAGGCAAGCAGCCAGGCCACGTCCTTGGGCTGGGCGAGCGGGGCGCGGTAGAGAAGGACGCGGGCGAGAAAGTCGGGGAGAAGGTCTTTGTGCTTGGCGAATTGGGAGAGCGGCGCCTGCCAGAGATCGGCCGGGGTGGCGGCCAGAGTGTAGCTCTCAAGAACCTGGGCTGCGCCCGAGGGCGCGAGCTGAAGAAGTCGGAACTGGCGCAGGTTGGTGGTCAGGACCAGGCCGTACTGGCGAAGATAGCCGAGGACTTGCGGCTCGGCGGCTAGGGTGTCGAGGCTGTAGTCGGCGGGCTTGATCTCGACGACGCCGCGCTCGGGGTTCTGGAGCGGGTCGGGTTCGGCGTTGCGGGTCTGGCGCTTGGGCTGGGGAAAGAAGCCGCCGTCGGGCAGGCCTGCTCCGCTGTTGCGCAACTGGGTCGAAAAGAGGACCGCTGGCTTGAGGGTTTGGCCCACGGAATTGAGAAGCGCGGCCAGCGGGGGATAGAAGGAGGTTTCGGCGGTGGCGGAACCGGTGGAACGAATGGCGCGAAGATCGGCGATGTATTGGGCAACGCTGTAGGTTGGAGGCACGTTGCCTACCATGATTGCACGGAGTAGGCGGGAGGTGGCGCGGGGCGGAGTTGCCAATTCGGCTTCCCCCCCGGCGAGGGTGCACAAACCATCTACCAAAGTTGTCACTTTATAAAATGACATTTTGTAAAGTGACAACTTAGAAACAGCCATTGCATAAAATGACAATGTTTGGTAGAGTGAATCGGAAGCGGGCACCTCGCCCGCCGCGAGTGCCCCATGACCATCAAGCCAGACCCCTTCTACGACCGGAAGCACGAACTTGCCGCCCTGGATCGCGCCTGCAAGCGCCCCGGCCACGGCGGGCAGATGATGCTGGTCTATGGCCGGAGACGGCTGGGCAAGACATTTCTCCTGCAACGCTATTTCACTGCGGGCGTTAGCGGAGACGAGGAGGAAAAGCCCCACTGCTATCTACTGGCCGAGCAATCGACCGCCGCCCAGCAGCGCATGACTCTTGCTCGGCAACTGGTCGCCATGCCGGGGCAGGAGGGCGCAACAGCCGAGGAGGTGGGCGTTTCATGGAACGCTTTGCTCCGCTTTGCCTCGCAACTGGCTCAAGGGCAGAAGGGAGGCCGGTTTTCTCTGATCCTGGATGAATTCCCCTACTTGGTGGACCAGACGCCGGAGCTGCCGTCGATCTTGCAAGCCTGGTGGGACCGGGAGGGGGTGCATTCGCCTCTTTTCGTCATTCTGTGCGGATCGCAACTCTCGGCAATGGCTGCTCTGGGGCAGGAGAGCGCTCCGCTATTCGGACGGTTCAATGCCGGCATCTTTCACCTCGATCCGCTCCACTATGAGGATGCCGCTGCTTTTTACGCCGGGAGCCCGCACTACGGGGTGGTCGAAAAGCTGCTCATGTATGGGGTTTTCGGCGGCACGCCGCGCTATCACGCCCTGGTTGATACGAGCCGCCCGCCGGCCGAGGAGATCGTGTCATTGGTCATGCAGCCGCGCGCCATCCTGGAAAACGAGGTGCGTTTCCTTTTGGGCAGCGAGCAGATTCGCGACCCGGCTCCCTACAATGCCATTCTGGCCGTCATCGCCGGGGGGGAGACGAAATTCAACCGGATGCAACAGTTGGTCGGGGTGGAGCGCGGCGCCCTTTCGTCTTCCTTGCGCAGCCTTCTGGAACTGGGTTGGATTCGACGGGAGTTTCCCTTTGGAGAACGCTCCGATCGCCGGGCGATCTATCGCATCGCCGATCCGTTTCTGACCTTCTGGTACCGCTTTGTCGGGCCGCTGGCCAGTAGTTTGCAGTTCTCCGATCCGCGCGCCGTTTACGAACGCCAGGTTGCTCCGCGGCTGGCCGAGTATATGGGCTGGTCGGTCTTTGAGCAGATTTGCGCTCAATGGCTGGAGCGGCACGCCGTCGAGCGCCTGGGCCTGCATCTGCGCCGCATGGGGCGATTCTGGAGCCGCGACGGACGAACGGAGATCGATCTGATGGCCGAGCTGGACGACGGGCATTATCTCTTTGCCGAGTGCAAATGGCGTCCGCAGAGCCTCACCCGGCTGGGCGACTTGAGCGCCTTGCAGGCCAGGGTTGCCAGTTTGCCCGAGGCCGGTTGGCGGGATCGGCCGACCTATCTGCTGTTTACGGTGGGGGAGTTTGCGCCCGAACTGCGCCAACTTGCCGCTGAACCTGGGGAGCGGCTTCTGCTGGTCTCAAGAGCGGATCTGCTGCCCTGAGTCTTGTACCGGCAGGCAAGTTCGGTGCAGGCCGGTAAATACAGCTGCAATGATGCGGTGCTCCGGCGCGGTCGTGTATGTTGGCCGGAGAGACAAATTTTCGACCGAGGAGAGCGCCGCCCACCCTATGCCTACGTTTGCCGCTATTGATATCGGTTCCAATTCCTGCAGGTTGAAGATCGCAAAAGTTGTTGCGCACGAGTTGCGGACACTTGCAGAGGACCGCGAGGTAACGCGGCTGGGCGCGGGAGTCTTCGAGTGCGGGCTGGTTTCGCCGGAGTCCATGGCTTCGACGGTCAGCGCGCTCAAGCGCTTTCAGCGGACGGTGCAGGCCTATGGAGTGGACCAGATTCGCGTGGTGGCCACCGCGGCCATGCGCGACGCCCGCAACGCCGCTGCCTTTCAGGCCTGGGTGAAGGCCGAGACCGGCTGGAACATGGAGATTATCTCTGGCCTGGAAGAGGGCCGGTTGATTCACCTGGGCGTCACCGGCGCGGAGACCGGTGTGGGCGGCCGTGTCGTTCTGGTGGACCTGGGCGGTGGAAGCTGCGAAATCACCCTCTCCGAGCGCAAGCGAATCAAGGAGACCATCAGCCTGCCGCTGGGCGCGGTGCGGTTGACCGAGGAGTTTCTAAGCGCCGATCCCGCGCCTACCGAAGATCTGGACCGAATGCGGCGGCTCATTGAGCGGGAGCTGCGGCGCGCGCATCGCAAACTTCAGCCGGCGGAGGTGTCGCTGGTGATTGCCACCTCCGGCACGGCAGCGGCGCTGAGCGATGCTGTGGCGACCGTCGCCAAGGCACCCAAGAAGGCGCCCGGCAAGCCGCTGGGCAAGCCTGCCGGCAAGAAGATCGGGGCCGTGAAGGCGGGGTTGACCGTGACCGCGACAGCCACCAAGATCGCGAGTACGGGCGAGGTGCGCAAACTGGCGGCGAGACTGGCCAAAATGACGCTGACCCAGCGCGCGGCGGTGCCCGGAATTGGTCCGCGGCGAGCGGAGATCATTGTTGCCGGCGCGCAGGTCTTTACCGAGCTGCTGGAGAGCTTCGGGCTGGCCGGTTTCCGCTATTCGCCGTTGGGCCTGCGGGACGGCATCCTGGCGCAGATGCTGGCTGCGCAGGATGCCCGCGCCATCGTGCACAAGGAATTCGAGCACGAGCGCTGGGAGAGTGTGCTGGTCACGGCGCGGCGCTACGGAGTGGATCTGAAGCAGGCCGAGCCGGTGCGGGCTCATGCGGTGCAGTTGTTCCGCGAGCTGAAGGCGCTGCACTGCTTGCCGCCGGAGTACGAAAGCTGGCTGGCTGCCGCCGCGGTCCTGCGCGACACGGGCAAGTTCATCAATCACCAGGGGCACCACCGGCACACGCAGTACATTGTGTCGAGTTCTGAGATCTACGGGTATACCCAGTTGCAACGCACCGTGGTTTCGGCCATTGCCCGCTATCTGGGCAAGAGCCGTCCGCAGCCGGGAGACCGCGCACTGCGCAACATTCCCGCAGAGCAGCACCTGCTTGTGCACCGGGCCATTGTGCTGCTGCGGCTGGCAGTGGCGCTCAATCAGGACCGCGCCAGCGACGTGCTGCGCGTGGCGGCAAAAGTCTATCCCAAGCGCGTTTATCTGGAGGTCGAGCCGGGGCGGACAGGAGCGGAATTGGAGCTTTGGTCGCTGCGCAAGGAGGCGGATTACTTCCGCGAGGTCTTTGGGCGGGAGCTTTTTGCCACGCTGGCGTAGATGGAGCGGGCCATGCGCGGATCGATGAGCCATCGCAACAGCGGCGGATGGCGGTCGAGATCGACGCGGGCTACCGAGCCCTTTCTCATGCGGATGGCGGCTCCGCCGTTGCCGGTGACCAGGCGGCCGAGGAACTGGAAGAGGTTGGGATTGTGTCCCACGGCCAGCACTCCCTCGCGGTCGGCGTACTTGGCCAGCATGGTCTGGAACTCGGAGTAGCTGGCGTCGGGGCCGAGCCCCGGGCATATCTCCACTTTGGCGTCATAGCCCAGCTCAGTGCCCACAAACTGGGCAGTTTGCTGGGCGCGCTTGAGAGGGCTCGACAGGATCACATCCACCTGCACATTGAGCGCGCTCAGAATGCGCGCCATCAACATGCACTGGTCCTTTCCTTCCTTGATGAGGGATCGCTTGGAGTCGAGGAGGGGATTTCCTCGGGCAAGTCCGGCGTTGGCGTGGCGCATGAGATAGAGGTTCATCGTGCTCATTCCGGCGGGGCCAAGGTGCGAGCTGGCCGCTGCATGAGGTTCGATATTAACACGAATGTAACAATCCAAAGGGCATTTGAGCGGGCAATCGCATTTGAAGCGTTGATGTGTCTTGAAAGGGGACGGCTGCAGCCGCGCCCTCCCAGAACCAGACTTCCGCCATAAACGATTGGCCAGACAGCGAGAATGATCAGCCTGTGCTTTCCTTCACCAGGGCCTGAATCTTCTCGTTGACATCTTCGGGCTTGAGGAAGAATGGCGTGCTCAGGCATTGGAGGGTGAGTTGCTGTGCGCTGGAATCGTAGTTCCAGGCCACTTCCACTCCGAAGGTCGAAGCGGTTCCGCTGTTGCCGCTCAGGTCGAAGCCCGCGGCTCTGGCTTTGGCGGTCAGGTTGGCGTACTGCTCCGGTGTGATGCCAGAGAACACCTGCGCTTGGTTTTGTCCCACGATTTCTCCTTTATGCTCTAAGCGATTTGCCTGCTTGAGCAAATGAACTCGATGCGCTGCCAGCCGCTGCCCATAGAATGGGAGGGCTATTGCATTTGAATGGTACCAAGAGCCAAGGGAACGCAGCGCAGGGAAACGCCGGCAGCGGGCATTCACCTTGAAGGAGCGAATCGCATGAAGAAGCCAGGAAATGCCATCTGGATGGGAGCTCTGACGCTGGTGTTGGTGACGCCTGCGTTTCCGCAGGACGTGGTTTACCAGGGCCAGGGGCAGGCTGTAGTTACGGTACTCCCCAAGCACGAGGGCGAGATTCCTCCCAGCGTCGCCAATCAGGACCTGTCGGTGAAGGTGAATGGCAAGAATGCCAAGGTGACGAAATGGGCGCCGTACCAGAGTCCGGCCGATGCCGTGGAACTGGTGGTGCTGATCGACGGATCTGCCCGCAGCAGCCTGGGGCGTCAGTTTGACGACATCGAGCACTTCATCAAAAGCCTGCCGCCGAATATCAAGGCTGCTTTCGCGTATATGGATCATGGGAGCGCCGTGTTTTCAGCGCCGCTGTCGACCGACCACGCACAGGTGCTCCGGACGCTTCATCTGCCCGGCGGCTCGCCTGGGTCCGACTCGAGCCCCTACTTCTGCCTTTCCGATCTGGCCAAGAACTGGCCCTCGAAGGACTCCGAGGCGCGGCGCGAGGTGGTCATGGTTACCGACGGCGTAGACAATTTCCAGAGGAGCTTCGATCCCTCTGACCCCTATGTTGAGGCAGCCATCAACGATTCGGTCCGCGCGCGGTTGATTATCTACTCAATTTACTGGAGGAGCATGGGACGCTCCGACCAGAACGGGAACATGGGCCAGAATTTCCTGGCTGAAGTGAGCGAGGCGACTGGCGGCAAGGCTTTCTGGCAGGGAACGGGCAATCCCGTTTCGTTTGACCCGTATTTCGATGAGCTTACCCGCCGCTTTCGGAATCAATATGAACTGCGGTTCAAGAGCCGCCTTGACGCCAAGCCGCAAATCGAAACACTGAAGCTGAAGCTTAGCGCTCCGGGTACCGAAGTGGACGCGCCGGGCGAGGTGCTGGTGATGCCCGCTGCGCCGACCCTGCACTGAGAGGGTTGGGCAGTGGCCTGGAGCGAGCAAGGCCAGCCCAGGGTTTCATCGCAGAAGGTGGATTACTTCAACTCACTTGACCCATTCCAAGTCTTTCGAATGGATGATGTTGTAACCGACCGTATAGCAGTACACGCTTGCAGGCAGAAATTCAAAGTGAATTTCCTGTTCTCGGCAGTTCGAAGTCTTCGATCTGGTCGTGACGAGAGCCCTCTTCAGGTGGTTCTTGTGGCAGAAACCGATGAGACTGCTCAATTCACTTGGCTTTTCGCAATAACGATCAGACCACTTAACTTCAACGGCCCACTCCAGTTTTTGAGTCGCTGGAGCTAGGTGGACCAAATCCACTTCTCCCTTGTCGGAACCTTTATCCCATCTTGCGTAATAAAGAGTCCCTTCACTATGAAACCACTGTGAAAATATTGCAGTTTCAGCCAGATTGCCGATTCCATTGTCGTCGGCTTTCATTGGGGAAAAGAGGGCGGCGCGCATCGTTGGATTGGTCAAGTAGACTTTGAAAAAATTGGCGCGGTGGAATCTCTTCGCATTATGGTCAACACGATGGACGACCTTTATCAAGAAAGCCGCTTCAAGATATTCGATGTACCGTTTGATGGTATTCTTGGCTACTCCTGAGTTTTGCGCCAATTCTTGCAGGGATATCTCATTTGCCGTGTTGAATGCCAGCGTTGTGAACAAGTAATTAAGTTCCTGGATGTCCCCGATACCGTATAGGCTCGGCAGGTCTCGAAGTAGAACCTTGTCGACAATATCGCTCTTGATGAACCGTCCGAGGTTAGCTTGAATCTCAGGGGAGAAGATGACCTCTGGATATCCTCCAAAATTCAAGTAGTTGATGAATTCATTATTGAATAAGTCGATTTGTTTGGCCGCGAAATAACTGCGTGGATGGCCCTCTGCCGGTTCCCTCAGCATATCTGTCTTGTTCGTGAGATCGAGGTATTCAAAGAACGTTAGTGGAGGAAGCAGAAAATCAGTAAACCTCCCCGCGCCAGACTCTTGAGACTTAAGCCGAAGTGCCGCTGCGGCTGATCCAGATGCCACAAGTTTTATGTTGGGATATGTGTCGACGGCCGACTTCAGGTGATTTTCCCAATTCCGCAAATATTGTATTTCATCGAAAAATATGTAAGCTTGGTCGAGTTTGTAATTCAGCCCGCTCGACTTTGCGTAATATTCGAGCAGTTTTTCCAAACTGAGCCCGTTGTAAATTGGGTGGTCAACGGAAACATATCCGATCGATCGAGGAGACACGCCATCTTCGATCAGGGCCTGAATTGCGTGGTGAATCATAACGGTCTTGCCTACCCGCCTGGGGCCCATCAGAACAACGGCACGGCGCATCTTCTGATCTTTGACTAGCGGAAGAAACAGATTGAAATATGCTCGCCGCTTCATTCCCCCAAAAACTGCGCTGATGCTGTGATCGCCCTGCCACCATGGGTTCTCGGATTGGATGCGCTGGATGATTTCTGCCGATGAAATTTCCTGCATGTTGGGAAGATACATCGATTCGAAGATAACGTCAACGCGCTGATCTTAAAATATATTTTCGAGCAACTTGTTGATAATAAGGGTAATACGCAGTGAAAATAGCGCACGGCCTACCTTCAACGCATGCGCAGGCTCCCTTGAATCTGTTGGAAAGTGGCGCTCACTGAAAGCGCATCAATCCGCGGCGTCCTGTTTTTCCAAGACCCTGGCTTTCTTGGCTGCGGCTTTCGTGGGCTGGGCGGCGGGCTTTGCATCGGCTGCCTTGGGGATGGCGTCCAGGTCCGCTTTGCCTTCGGCCAGTTGCATGAGGAAATCCTGGCTGGCGAAGGGCGTGGCGTCTTTGAGCAGCTTGCTGGCGCGGATGTAGCTGCCGTCGGGCTGCTGCAGGCGGGCCTTGAGCGGTGTCGGCCAGATAGGCGGGCAGAATCTCGTCGTGGATGCGGGCCAGAGCGGCCGGGTCGCGCACCGGGAAGACCACCTCGCAGCGCTCGAAGAGGTTGCGCGGCATCCAGTCGGCCGAGCCGAGATAGATTTCGTCGTTGCCGCCGTTGGCGAAGTGGAAGATGCGCGAGTGCTCCAGGAAGCGGCCGACGATGGAGCGGACGCGGATGCTCTCTGACAGGCCCTTCACGCCGGGGCGCAGGATGGAAAGGCCGCGGATGATGAGGTCGATCTCGACGCCGGCCTGCGAGGCCTGGTAGAGCGCCTCGATGACGCTGGGCTCGAGCAGGGCGTTCATCTTGGCCACGATGTGCGCGGGGCGGCCGGCCTGGGCGTGCTCCTGCTCGCGGCGGATGAGGCCCAGAAAGCTCTCGGCCATGGTCAGCGGCGCGACCAGCAGCGGGCGGTAGTCGTCGATCTCGGCGTGCGCGGTGAGGTAGTTGAAGACCATGTGGACCCGCTCGGTGATCTGCGGGTCGCAGGTGAGCAGGCTCAGGTCGGTGTAGAAGCGGGCGGTGACGGGGTTGTAGTTGCCGGTGCCCAGGTGGCAGTAGCGGCGGGTGACGCCGTCCTCGTCGCGGCGCACCAGCATGGCCAGCTTGCAGTGGGTCTTGAGGCCGACCACGCCGTGGAAGACCTGCACGCCGGCGTCTTCCATGCTGCGCGCCCAGCGGATATTCGAGGCCTCGTCGAAGCGGGCCATCAGCTCGACGACCAGCGTCGCTTCCTTGGTGGCCGCGGCCTCGATCAGCGCCTGGAAGACCGGCGAGTCGTGGCTGGTGCGGTAGAGGGTCTGCTTCATGGTGACGACGGCGGGATCTTCCGCGCCCTGCTGGATGAAGTCGACCACCGGGTCGTAGGAGTCGTAGGGGTGGTGGAGCAGGATGTCGTGCTGGCGCAGCTCGTCGAAGATGTTGGCGGACTTGCGGCTCAGGTTGAGGGTCTTGGGCGTGAAGGGCGGGAACTTCAGGTCGGGCCGCTGCACGTCGCCGTAGAAGAACATCAGCCGCGAGAGGTTCACCGGGCCGTCGCCGCGGAAGACCTGGTCTTCGTCGAGTTCGAAGTTGACGCGCAGCCGCTCGACGATCTCCGGGTCGGCGCCGGTTTCGATCTCCAGGCGCACGGCGTCGCCCTTGCGGCGGTTGTGCAGCTCGACGCGGATGGTCTCAAGCAGCGAGCGCGCTTCTTCCTCCTCGAAGTAGAGGTTGGAGTTGCGGGTGACGCGGAAGGCGGCGCGGGCCAGCACCTCGTAGCCGCGGTACATGCCGCCCAGGTTCTGCGCGATCAGGTCCTGGAGCAGCAGGTAATCGTACGCGCCGTCGGCGAGGGCAGGCGGACGAAGCGCGGCAGGGCGCGCGGCACGGTGACCACGCCCAGCACCTGCGGGCCGGAGCTGCGCCGCTTGCGCCGCAAGCAGCAGCGCCAGGCAGAGCGCCTTGTTGAGCACGCGCGGAAAGGGATGGGCCGGGTCGATGGAGATGGGCGTCAGCAGCGGATCGACCTCGCGCTGAAAGTAGCCCTGGGCAAAGGCGCGGGCCTCTTCGTCCAGCTCTTCCCACTCCAGCAGGCGGATGCCGTGCTTGCGCAGTTCGGGAAGCAGTTGCTCGTTCCAGCAGCGGTACTGGGCGTCGACGAAGTCGTGGATCTCGGCGGTGAGCGCGGCCAGGGATTCGTCGGGGCGCAGGCCGTCGTAGCCGGGCTCGCGGTAGCCGTCCTCAATGCGCTGCATCAGGCCGGCCTGGCGGATTTCGACGTACTCGTCGAGGTTGGAGCCGGTGATGGCCAGGAACTTGACCCGCTCCAGCAGGGGATTCGCGGGGTCCTCGGCCTCTTCGAGCACGCGCCGGTTGAACTGCATCCAGGAGTGGTCCCGGCCGTTAAAGAGCTTTTGTTTCTGCGTCGTTCTGGCCATTCTTGCCGTCCACAGCGCCGTGTTGGCAGTCTACAGCGTTCCCCCGCCATCCGGCACTGGATTAAACGGTTGAGATGAGAACTCCGTATCAGCAATGCATACAGGACCCGAATGGGGAAAGATGTGAACGGCAGACGAAAATGATGGGTGCAGGATGCGCATTGACCCTCCCGGCCCGGTGGGTTGAGGATAGGGGTGGGGGAGATTGTGCGTTCCTCCCCCAAAAGGAGCCTTCCCCGCATGACCACAGAACCCGAAACTCCGAGCGAGAGCCTCATTCCTGCGCAGCCGATCCCGACCGGAGTCGTAGACTTCAGCAACCGGATGCACGGGCTGCTGGACGGCCAGCCCAAGGACGAAGCGACAGTGGGCAAAGCATTGGAAGGCATGGACGGGATGTTCGACATGATTGCCGCCGGCCTCTACAGCCTGGCCTCGATGCTGGTGGGCGAAGGCGAGGAGAGCGTGCAACTGGTGGAAACGGCGGTGGCCACGGCGGAAGTTTCGGTCTGCCAGAACCCCATGGAAGCGCGGCAGAGCAGCCGGCGAGCCCTGAGCATCGCGGCCTTGGACGTAATCGAGCAGCGCAATCCAGGGTGCCTTGCCTTGCCCGAAGACCTGAAGGCGGCGGCTACCTGCATTGACGACGACGATCTGGACGCAGTGGGTGAATCGGGCGCGGAGCTGCTGAGAATGCTCGCGGGGCCGGACCGCGACCGGGTAAGGAAGTGGCTCGCCAGCCTGGCGACCATTCCACGCACGATCTTTGTGTTTCGCGCGGTGGCCGGGTTCACCCCGGCAGAGACCGCCAGGCTGCTGGCGGAGCACGGTGGCCCCAAGGCTGCCGGATGGACCGAGGGCGCGGTGCGCGAATTCTGCCGTCAGGCCCTTTGCTCGCTGGCCTCGCAATTGATACAGGCTTCGGCGGCGCGATAGGGACTAGCGATTCGTCCTGCACGGGGAACGGCAACGGCTCCGGCGATTCTCCTCGACGCCCGTTCCCGGCGTCCAGAGCAGGAACGCAAAGGCGGACTGCGGTCTGCTGCTATGGCGTGAACCACAACAGCCGGGGCCGATTGTTGGATACACTAGATTCAAGAACCCTGCTGCCCCTCGTTCGCATCTAGTAAAGGCAACCATTTTCCGGCGAAAGCCATCGTTTTTGAGTCGAAAAGACCTGATGCCCTCAGAATTTCCGTGGAAGTGCACGATCCGTCCCTGCGCAGGCGCCCTGGTGCTGGGCCTTGCGGTTTTGACGCCAGTTTTTCTCCCCTGCAAGCTGGCCGCGCAGAATGCGTCCCCTTTTGAGGGGAGCGTGGCCGCGGGTGAAGTCTCGGCGCAGCCCCTGAGTCTGTCGCTTGACGATGCGGTGCAGCGCGGGCTCAAGACCAACCTGGGTCTCCTGCTGAGCGCAAGGCAAGCCGATGCGGTGCGCGGTCAGCGGCTCAGCCAGCTCCAGTCGCTGCTGCCCACGCTGAACGGCAGCATCAATGAAACCGTTCTTGAGACCGACCTGCCCGCCGAAGGGTTGCGCATTCCCGGCTTTCCCACCATCATCGGGCCGTTCGGATTCACCGACATACGGGCATCGCTGGACTGGCAACTGGTGAACCTGAATTCGCTGCGTAACTATCTGGCGGCGCGCCACAATTTTGCCGCCGCGCAATTATCGGCGGACGACGCACGGCAACTGGTCATCCTGACCGTGGGCAATGCCTACCTGCTGGCGCTGGCCGATGAGACCCGCGTGGCCAGTGTGGAAGCGCAGGTGGCTACGGCGAAGATTTCGCTGGACCAGGCGGCGGCCAACCACCGGGCGGGAACTGCTCCGCTGCTCGATGAACTGAGGGCGCGGGTGGACTCGCAATCCCTGGAACAGCAGTTGATTGTGGCCCGCAACGCTCTGGAGAAGGACAAGCTGGCGTTGGCTCGCACCATCGGGCTACCGCTGGCGCAGAGTTTTACACTGGCCGACAAGGCGCCCTATGCGGTCTTCGACCAGTTGGATGTGGCGGCGGCCATTCATCAGGCGCATTTGAACCGCAAGGACCTGGCGGCCATGGTGGAGCAGGCCAAGGCGGCTGAGGAGCAGCGCAAGGCGGCCACCGCCGACCGGCTGCCCACCGTAAAGATCGCAGCAGACTATGGCGACATCGGCGTGAATGTGCGCCACTCGCACGGCACAGTGGACGCCTCGGGCACGTTGAGCGTTCCGATTTTCAAGGAATTCGCCTTCCGCGGGGAGGCCCAGGTTGCGCAAGCGCAACTCGACACAGCGCAGGCGCAACTGAGCGACAAGAACGCTCAGGTGGATGCCGATGTGCGCGATGCGCTGCTGGACATTGCGTCGTCGCAGCAGCAGGTTGAGGTTGCCCACTCCAGCGTCGAGCTGGCCAATGAGGCCCTCAGCGAGGCCCAGCAAAGATATGCCAATGGCGTAAGCGATAACCTGGCGGTGAGCCAGGCGGAGCAATCCGTGGCGCAGGCCAACGATCAATACGTCGCCAGCCTCTACCGGCACAATATGGCCAAGCTCAGCTTGGCCCGTGCGCTGGGTGCAGGCGAGAACTACAAGAACTATCTGGGAGGAAAGTAAACGTGGCGGATTCAACACCAACCCAACCCGAGCTGGACGAGACGACCGAAGCGGTGCAGCCGCAGTCCCGGCGCAAAGGCATCGTAATTGTCGTGGTTGTGGTGCTTGCGCTGGTCGCGGCCGGTTTATGGTGGCGCTCCACCTTCACAGAGGACACGGACGACGCGCAGGTGAACGGCCATCTCATTCAGGTGAGTTCGCGCATCGCGGGCCAGGTAGCCAAGGTCGATGTGGACGAGAACCAGGTCGTCAAGGCGGGAGACACGATTGCCGAGCTTGATCCCGCCGACTACACGGTGGCCGTGGAGAACGCCGAAGCCGCGCTGGCCAGCGCGCAGGCCAACGCCGCGGCGGCCAATGTGGCCGTGCCCATCGCCACTGTCAATACGGGCAGCAATCTGCGCTCTGCGGATGCCGACGTGAATGGTACGCAGGCCGGCGTGGGGCAGGCGGAGAAGCAATTGGACGCGGCGCACGCTCGTGTGGCGCAGGCCCAGGCCAACTACACCAAAGCGCAGGCCGATCTTGAGCGGTACAAGCCCTTGGTCGAGAAGGACGTGATCAGCAAGCAGCAGTTTGACGCCGCCGTAGCCGCGGCCGACGCCACCAAGGCCGCCGTGGCCGACGCCCGCGCCAACGAGCAGGCTGCCGTGGATGGAGTGAAGGTCGCCCTCGATCGCGAGGCACAAGCTCAGGCCGGCTTGAAGTATGCCCAGACCGGTCCGCAACAAGTGGCCGCGCAGAGTGCTCGCGCCAAGCAGGCGCTGGCCCAGGTAGCCCAGGCCCAGGCACAGCTCGACCAGGCCAAGCTCAACCTGAGCTACACCAAAATCGTCGCTCCCACGGCGGGCATCATTACCCGCAAGAGCGTGGAGATCAACCAGAATCTGGCGCCGGGGCAGAACCTGCTGACGCTGGTTTCGCTTGAAGGCCTGTGGGTGACTGCCAACTTCAAGGAGACCCAGCTCAAGCACATGGCTGCCGGGCAGCCGGTCGAGATTGAAGTGGACGCCACCGGCAAGACCTACAAAGGCAAGGTGACGCAAATCGGCGGCGCCACCGGATCGGTGCTTTCGCTCTTCCCGCCGGAGAACGCAACAGGCAACTATGTGAAGGTGGTCCAGCGCGTCCCGGTGCGCATCGACTTTACCGATCTGAACAGCGAAGACCCCAGCCACCTGCTCAGGCCGGGGTTGTCGGTCGAGCCCAAGGTGAGAGTGAAGTAATTGGCAGCTTTTAGCTGCTAGCCCCCAGCCTTCAACCAAAGGCTGGGGGCTTTTGCTTGGGTGCGACCAACTTGCCGTCTACTTTGTCGCGGCAGTCTGCTCCAGACTGACAAAATCCACGTCGCGGAACCGCGCCGGGTCGCCGCCTGCCTGTGTTCCCGTTGCGTAAAAGGCCAGACCCCTACTTGCCGCCTGAGGATAAATCAGGTTGGTCAGGACGGTCTCCCCATCCTCGGCAAAGACCTCGACCGAGTTGCGATCCACGATGATTTGCAGCCGGATGGCGCTGGCGGTCGGGTGTTTCAGAGGCGCCGCTGTGCGCGCCGGAAAATCGGAAGAGAAGAAGGTCGCGCCCGAGCGGCGCCGATCGACGAAGATCTGCGCTTTGGCGCGGTCCACGCCGACCACGGTCTCTTCCTCGACTTGCCCGTTGGCTTGCGATGCGCTGCGGCGCAGCCGCACGCCAGCCTCAGTTGCCGAGCCTGGCTCCAGGGTTACGTTCAACTGGTAGACGCTGCCCGCGGCCTTTTCGTCTGCCAGGCGCGCGTTTGCCTGTTCCGCCGTGAGCGAGCCGGACGCGGGTTTGTGTTCCGGCAGTGGCAAGACCGGCTCTTGCACGAGCACCAACGGCTCAGTCCGCGATTGGACATCCATCCGGCGCAAGAAGAGCCGTCGCGCCAGGGTCATCTCGCCGCGGCCGGGCAGGGAAGGCACAAGGCCGGCATACTGCCAGTTGCTCATCCAAGCGATCCACAAGCGGTCCTGACCCTCCGGAATATTCGCGAAGGAGGTGGAAGCGTAGAAGTCCTTGCCCCAGTCGGCCCAATGCGGTCCAGAGCTGGGATGGTCCTCGGTAAAGCGCCAACCGTCAAACTGGCCCACGAAGTACTGGCTCGCGGAGCCGCCGGCCGGGCCGCCGGGATTTAGATTCACATTCAGCACCCAGTGGCTGCCCACGCGCGGCCCGCTGGCATCGCGCACGGCCAACTCCATCAGGTCGGGGCACTCCCAGATGCCGCCCACCGCACCGGCCGGCCCAAATTCGCTGGACAACTGCCAGTGAGTCAGGTTCGCCGAGCGGTAGATCTGCACCTTGTGCCGGTCGGGGATGACCACGGCCATCACCCAGCTCTTGCTGGGCTCGTGCCAAAAGACCTTGGGGTCGCGGAAGTCCTTGAGCCCCAAGTCGATCACCGGATTGGCGGAGTACTTGGTCCAGGTGTTTCCACCGTTGCGGCTGAAGGCGACATTCTGATTTTGCCCGCGTGTTGAATTGCCGGTATAGACGGCCACCAGGCAGCCGGGTGTCTCCTTGGCTTCTCCGCACAGGCCGCTGGTGTTGTGCGGGTCCTCTACGGTCGCGCCGTTGAAGATCGCCACGCCATTCTCTTCGGCCAGCGCCACGGGGAGGGTCTTCCAGTGCACCAGGTCGGTGCTCACCGCATGGCCCCAGCTCATGTGTCCCCACTGGTCGCCAAAAGGGTTGTACTGGTAATAAAGGTGGTATTGCCCGTCGAGCAGAATGGGGCCATTGGGGTCGTTATTCCACTTGGGTCCGGCGTAGAAGTGGATTTGCGGTTGCCAAAGCCCAGTGGCCGCGAGGGCCGCCAGCTTGCTTGCCCGGTAATGGGCATAGCCCCAGAACCCGGAAATCGCCGCCACTGCGATGAGGAGGCCTGCTCCAACCAGTCCAGACCAGCGCTTGCGAGCGGTCTTCGGAATCCCTGCATCCATCTGTTATTCCCTCCTCCGCCCACGCAGAATAACACCGCTTATGCAATTACAGAAAGGCATAATTGCCATCCCCATAATTAAGGATTGGACATTACATTTAGATCGTTTTCGTGAATTGTCTAGCGGTCATTCTATTGGTCTCCCACCCACTCCGCAGGAGAACCTTGCGGCGCACAGAACAAGAAAAGAGGCTCTTTCTTTGTGAAAGAGCCTCTCCTTGTATCCGCTTGAAAGCAAACGCGGTCCTTTTTCGCTACTGAGCGCCCTGCTTCAGAATCTGGTCGGCGAAGTAGTTATGCACCTTGGCTTCGTCGTGAAGCACCTCGAAATAGGCGTTCTTGAGCAACTGGGCGTGGCCCTCGCGCAGGCCCTGGCGGATGGTCTGCTGCACGCGGGGGTCGTTCAATTCGCGCTGACCCGCAGGCTCGCGCGCAATGAGCTTGTAAATTGCGTAGCCCACGGCCCGATGTCCGGGGCCGGCTCCGTCGAAGACGGGGAGTATCTCAGTGATCTGGCCTGGCTTGAGCTTGGTGATTGCGGTGTAGGCTTCTGGCTCGCTGTGCAGGGCCGACTCGGCAACGAAACCCATGTCGCCGCCATTCGACGCGGTGTTGGAGTTTTCAGAGAAGTTCATCGCCACGGCGCCGAAATCCTCCCCGCTCTCCAGCCGATTATGCAATGCCTGAATCTTCTTCTTGGCGTCGGCGTCGCCTGAGGCCTTGTTGTTCTGCAGGTTCCCGGTCTGCTGGGCCGGGCCGCCGGTCACCACGATCTGGGCCAGATGGTACTGGGGTTCGATCAGGTTGAACTCCGACTTGTGAGCGGCAAAGTAGCTGCCGATCTCGTTATCGGTGATGTTGATTTTCGACTCGATCTCTTTATTCAGCAGCTTGGTCTTGGTGAGTGAGCGCCTCAGGTCGCGCCGCAGATCGTCCACCGTGACATTGCGCAGCTTGAGCTGCTTGTCGAACTCTTCTTGCGTGAAGGGCGCTTTCATCTCAGTCAATTTTGCGTTGACGTCTTCGTCGCTGGCGGCCAGATTGAGTTTTGCGGCGCGCTGTTGCAGGATCTCGTCCTCGATCATCTGGTGCAGCACGTTGAGCCTGACAATATTCGCCTGTTCCGTGCTGGGTTCCTGCGGGTTGTCTCCCACAGAAGCCTTGTAGTATTTCTCCACCTCGGAGCGCAAGATCTCCTTGCCGTTGACCGTGGCCATCACGTCCGGTGCGGGTGGTCTGTGACATCCGGCGACAGCGGCCAGAATGGCTCCGCCCATAAGAATGAAAGCGGCGGAACGGAAACGCGTAGAGATTAGACCTTCAACTTGCAACCTGGTGTCTCCTGCGGGGCACAAATGCCCCCGGCCTTACAGAATAAATCCATGAACCGGCACGGCGATATGCATTTCAACAAATCTGCTCGATGCTTGAGAACTTCTTCGCATCGAGCAGAGGTTTTTGGGCAAGATTCAGGCCCTGTCGCCTATTTGCCGGCAGCGGCGGGCTGAGCCTTGGCGGCCGGGGGTTCCACGCCCGCAGCTCGCAGGGCGCGGTCGATCACGAGCCAGAGTTGATTCTCCGGGAGGGCGCCTGTAGCCCGCTCCCCGTCGATAAACAGCGCTGGGGTGCCGTCCACGCCAAGTGCCTCTGCTTCCAGGGCAGAGGCGTGCACCTGCGTCTCGTCTTGCTTGGCGAGGCAGGCGTCCAGCCGGGTCTCGTCGAGCTTGGCCAGTGTGGCCTCCTGGCGGGCTATCCGGTTCAGCGCGTCGAAGCTCTTTGCCTGGTTCCGGTCCTCACCGCTGACTTCGTCGCCATGGGCGTGGATGTAGTCGACGTACTTCCAATAGACCTCGCCACTTTGCGCGGCCAGGCAGTTGGCGTCCACCGCGGCGTGCATGGCCCAGGGGTGAATCTCTACCAACGGGTCGTCCTTGTAGATGACCCGAACCAGGTCCTTGTAGCGCTCAAGCACGCCGGGGAAAAGCGTCTGGTGCATCCTGCCGCAGTAGGGGCACTCGAGATCGTCGTAGCTGATCACGGTCACCTTGGCGGCGGGATTGCCCCGAACCGGCCTGCCGGTCACGTCAATGGCCGACATGGGGTCTTTGACCAGGTCGAAGGTCTCCAGGCGAGCCAGGGTCTTGCCGTCGGTAGAAACCAGGAAGTTGACTACCTTTGTGGTGGCGCCGCGAGAGAGCGTGATGGGCAGCGTGTCATAGCCGGTAATCTGGCTTGGCTTCCGGGCGCCGATGGTCACATCGACCTCCGGGGGCACGTTGAATTGCGAGCGGACCACAACCTCGATATGCCGGCTGATTGCCTGATCGGCCACTGCCGCGGGTGTGGGCTGGGCCTTGCAGCCAGCGGCCATGCCCAAAGCGAGCAGGCAAGCCAATATTTGAATGCGGGGCAAAATGATTTCCTCTCAGAAAAGGATACCCCAGTGGCGCCGATGCCGGGTTGGAAGGGGCTAGAATTCCAAGGCCAACGCACCATCTCAAGGGAATGGCTTTGAAAGGGCTCGGCTTCAGCCGTGCTTATGGAAATGGCTCCAGTCGGATGGGCTTCAGCCCCCGAGGGAAAATTGATCAAGGAGAAGACCGTCCCTCAGGGCCTAAAGGCCGCCATTCGATGCGGCTTTGGGCGGCACCCTTCGGCTTCGCTCAGGGCAGGCTTCTGAAGCCGTGCCCTTTCAAAAAATGGGTCATACAAGGGTTTTCCGCAACCTGTAAAGCCGTGCACATTCAAAACTCCTATGCCTCCTGGTTTATCAGCTTGGTGCAATTGCCTTGGGTAGGCATCCATACCGGCTGCCGAGCACATCCCCTAGTAGGCGGGGGGCAGGGTAGGGTCGCGAAAGACCGAATTCGTGCGGCGAATGTCGCCCACGGAACCGAAGTTGGCCAGGGTAAAGCTGTAGAGCCACTGCGTTTCGTCGCGGCTCACCGTGCCGACCGTCCCCAGCGAGAAGCGCCGATAGCCCACGGTGAGACCGCAGCAATTCCAGTTATAGATGGCCTGCACTCCGCCATATTGCAAGGAGCCATGGACAAAGTCATAACCGCCGTTGGCCGCCAGGTTGAAGCCGGCGCCGTTGGGTTTTCCAATTGTGAGGAAGGGTTGCACCTGCTGGCTTTGGATGATGGTTGCGGCGCTTCCATTCTCGTCCACGGCATTGAGGAGAGCATGTCCGATGCCGACGGTCGTGCTCCCCTTGGTGTACCCGGCATAGAGGTTGTCGGCGCCAAGGCGTCCGTCCTTGGAGTCGTAGTCAAGGTCCCACTCGATACGCAGGTTGTCAATGGCCTCGAAGCGCATGCGCGAGGTGATGGGAGCGAGGTTGCGCGGTGAAGTGAGAAAGGCGACGCCGCTGGCATCCAGGGTGGCGTCAAAGACATTGCGCCGGTTGGGAATGAGCGTGCCGCCGAATCGCGGATCGATAAAGAATTTCTGCGCAATCTGCCAACTGGCCCACTCGCGAGAACTGGCGGGACAGCCATCGGCGGACTGAGCCGGCTCGGCAGAACAGGGCTGCTGGCCCAGTGAGCGCATATAAAAGCGCTGCGTCAAGGAGAAGCCGACCTCGTTTGTATTGGTGGCAATGTCGGAGGTGTCGATCAAAATCACATTGCGCGCCTGCGCAGCGATTCCATTCACGAAGCGGTAGGTCAGTTCGGGCTCGATGACGTGGCGCAGCTCCCGGTTCCAACGCCCCAGCTTGAAGTCGCGCTCCACCGCCGGCGCGCGCACATCGACCGAGGCCTCGACATCCATCCTGTTGAGCGGGTCGTGGTCGATGGTGGGGATGCCGGTCCCGGTGGTTGTCAGGTCCGGGGTCTGGCTGATGGTGTAGAAGGTCTCGCGCACCGCGGTCTGGGGAACCACGCTCCAGCCCCCGACCTCGAAAGGCGCCGACAGGTGCGGATAGAAGTCGAAGCGGCCCAGATTGCGGGCGTGGAAGTGGTGCTCGGACCGGCCCAGAAAGCCTAGCGAAGAACCCATACCCCAGTAGAGCGGCGAAGTTCCCAGCGGGCGGTCGACCACATCGAAACGCACGCTGGGCAAATGCAGAATCCTCACCTCATCGCCCGAAGCGGCACTGGCAAAGGTCTGAAAACGGTCCAATGAGAGGGAAGGCACGAATCCGTTATGGTTGTTGGTCAGCGAGAGGTCGCTTTGTACCTCCGAACTGACAGCCTGCGTGTAGTTGTCATTGAAGACCAGCCGGTACGCGTAGCTGGAAAGAAACTCGACATTGGCTGCAATTCGCGTATTGGGAGTCAGATCCTTGCGGCCCAGGGCATTCACGTCCACGCCGCCCTGGTTGACGAGTTCATTCGTCCCCGGACTGGTGGTGCTGGGCTCTTCGATGCCCCGGTCGAGCAACGCGTTCCAGCGGACGACCATGTGGTCCTGGCCAGGGCCCTTATAGCGGAAGTCGCCATTGGGCGCCCATCCGCGCTTGCTGTAGTATTCCGAGCCGACCACCATATCCATGCTGCGGTTGATAGCCCAGTAGACCTGCTCGCCTACGATAAAACCCTTGATAGAGGAGTTGCTGATCACGGGGATCAGCAATCCGCTCTCCCGGCCCGTCTCGTCGATGGGATGGCGCAGGTAAGGCAGGTAAAACAGGGGGACGCCGAGGAACTTGAAAAATGTGTTGGATGTGGAGGCCTTGCCGTTGGCCAGTTCGATGGAGTGGGCGATCAGGATCCAGTCCGGCTTGGGTAGGCGGCAGTTGGTCATGGTTCCGTCGACGATTCGGTAGCTGCCCTCGCCGGTCTGCAACAAGACCCTCCCGGAGAAAATGAACGGGTTGGGCGTGCTGTACACCACGGTTCGGCCAGCCCTGCGCACCCCCATGGAACCCGTCACGTTGTAAAAGCGCGCGGTGTGGATGTCCAGGCGCATCACTCCGTGCGAGGCTTCGATGAAGACGTCGTTGGGGCCGCCGGAAGCCTGCAAGTGCCCTTCAGCCTCCAGTTCCGAGGTGGACTGGTGATAGACCGCCTTGTCGGCACGCACGATGTAATCGCGGTAGTGGACTACCACATCGCCGGTCAGGGTCCAGGTGTCGCCTGCGCGGGTCTGGCGCTGCGCTTCAACCTGCACCGGAACGCCGGCCACCGGGGTCGGCTGAGCCTGGGCGACCGGGATCATCTCGAGACCGGGATCCTGGGGAAGTGCGTCAGATGCCGATGAGCCGGGAGCGTCTCCCTCCGGTTTGGCCGGGTCCTGCGCCTCGGAGCCGGATTCGCTGGAGAGCGCAAACCCCGCGCCCACTGTGCCAAGAGCTGCGGCAGGTAACCCATTGGTCAACGTCTGCCCGCCAAGTTGCAGGTGACAGAGGGCCAGCAGCGTGATAAACACTAAATTACGAAGATGCATCCCAGTCCCAAGATCAGCGCCAAGGCTCAGGATAGCAAATGCCAGCCGCTTGGAACGGGATGTAAACCTTCGTAGCTCTGGCAGTAACAAAAAATCGCATTGTTTTGCTCGGCACGGACCCCATGTTCCGGGCGAAACCTGTGTATTCTCTGCGCGACCTCATTTCTCTCTTGTAGACAATGCCCGCAGCCGTCGCGGAAGCGGTGGAGTTGCGGACCAGAACAGCGGGCAGGGCTTGGAAACTGGAAGGCCAGCGACCGAGCCTGAGAATCGCTACAGAAGGGAAACCTGACCTTTGAGCACTTTAGTGAGCCAGCCCAATTCGGCACCTGTTTGGAAGCAGGAAGTGAACCGGCGCCTGGCAGCGCACAAGAGCCGCAGCGGCCCGGCGCTGGCAAGGCAGGAGGCGCCCGCGGAGGCTTGCCACGGCATCAACAGCCGGGCTGCCCAAGCCGCCGCGCGCGTGGCGGCCCGTTATGCCAACGCGCCCAGCTTTAGCCAGATGCAGGCAGCCGAAGCCAGGAGTGCGTTGCATGCCGCCCCCGCCGCTACCCAGGCAGCAGGCAAAGCGCAGGCCGTGGCCGAAGGGGCCTTGACCGGCCTTGAGGCCGCATGGATCGGCCATCCCAGGCCCGCCGCCGATCTGCCATTCGTAGTTAGGCAGGCGGAGGCCGGCGAACCGGCGCGGCAGCTCATGGCCGAGCCGGCGGCCCCGCCCACGTGCGAGCCCGAAAAGCCACAGCCGCTGGAGATTCGCTGGGAGCCGGATATGCCGCAGCGGCCGGTTGAATCTGCGGAGATGCACGTCTCCCATGGGGAACCCAGCTACGAGGCTGCGGCCGAGGATTCGTGGCGGCAGGGATCGCCGGAAATCCATGCCCTGGGCATTACGGAACTTGAGCCAGTAGAACCCGGCCAACCGATTCACGCCAACCTGATCGAGTTTCCCCGCGAGCTGGTTGCCGCGCGCAGGGTTCACACCCGGTTGGCCGACGGCTCGTTTGCCCCGGTCGAGGATTGCGGCGGGCAGTTGAGCATCTTCGAAGTGGATCCAGACGCAATTCTTTCCCAGCACGCAGCCCAGGCCTCCCTTGCCCAGCCGGAAGTGTTTCAGTGGGCAGGCATCGAATTGGAAGCCCAATCCGAGGAGGAGATCGAACTTGAGCCCGACCCGCTCCCTGCGGCTACCAGCCTGCAGTTGGCGCCTTTTTCCCGGCGGCTGATGGCCGCGGTGGTGGATGGCGCATTGATTGCCGCGGCATTTCTGGCGGCAGCCCTGACTGCTGCGATGCACATCGAACAACTCCCACAGCCCAGGGTTCTTGAAGCAGGCGCGGCACTGGCGTTGCTCTTCACGGGATGGGTCTATCTGGCGGTGTTTTCCGCGCTGGCTGAGGCCACCCCCGGGATGCGGTATGCGGGCATCTCCCTCTGCACCTTCGACGAACAGGTTCCCACGCGCGGGCAGCGGTGCGAGCGGCTGGGCGCGCTGTTCCTCTCTGTCATGCCGGTGGGTCTGGGCGTGGTCTGGGGCATCTTCGACGAAGACCACCTGAGTTGGCACGACCGGCTGTCGAAGACCTACCAGCGCAAATGCTGATGGTGTCCGCCAAACAGGCAGTTGAGCCCCTTGCAAAATTGCCATCAATCAGCCAATATGCGTCAGGGCACGGATTCAGCCGTGCCGCAAAAGGTCCATTCCGACTCCGGCTTTTAGAGCGGTTCCACAATTCGCGAACCCATGCAGGCATCGTGCAGGGTGGCAATTCCTTGAGAAGAATGCCACTTGATTTCGGTGGTCTTTGGGTATATCGATCGTGGAACCGCTATAGCCCCCGCGGGATGTTCTGTCGGGCATTTTGGCCAGCACGATGCCTTTTCCCCCAGACCTTTGAGCCCCTTGTGGCCGTGAAGCCCAGACCTCAGGTTGATTCTCGACAAACTCATCGATGGGGCGCTGGGGTGAGCCTCCTGCTACCTCATTCTCCCGGCGCGCGTAGCGCGCTGACTCCCGCGCCCAGCAGAGCGGTCGCGTCGTCGGGGGGCAGAATCTCAAGCGAGTAGCTTTGCAGCGGGCTCATTTTGACCATGGTTTCCAGGTGGCTGCGCAGCAGGGGCAGTTCCAGGAAGCCCACGTTGTGCCCGGTGAAGTAGAAGCGGCCGGGGCCGGCCAGGTGGATGAACGAGGCGGTTGCGGCGGCCAGCGCGCGGTGCCAGAGCTCTACAAACTTCCGGCAACGGGCGTCGCCCAGTTTGGCCTGGGCGAAAACCTCTTCCGGCTCCAGATCCAGGAATCTCAGCCGCATGGCGCGATAGCCCATGATGCCTTCCAGGTGGCCCACGCCGCCGCATCCGCAATAGCGCTCTTTGGGGTCCAGGGTGACGGTGATGTGGCCGCCCTCCCACACCCCTTCGACATAGGGCCATCGGCCATAACCGATGCCGTTGCCGATGGTCCAGACGCGGGTGAGCCGGTCGAGCTGGTTGTATTGGGCGGCCACTCCCGCGGCAATGGCGTCGGCGTCGTTGGCCACGTGCACCGGTGCATGGATGCCACGGGCGGCCAGCACCCTGGTCAGCTCGGCGGCCAGCCGCATTCCCTTGATTTGCGTCAGGTTGGGCGAGTCCTCGACCACCCCGGAGCGGATGATGCCGGGAACCGCGACGCCGATGGCGTCTACCGGAGCAGCGCTCTCGCCGGTGAGGCTGGCAATGTGACCGGCCACAATTTCCACCAGTTCGCGGGCTGGGATGGCGGTCAGAGCGTCCAACTCATCAACCCCGTTGGGATAGCGAAGCAGCTCGCTGGCCAGGTGCTGGTCTTCAAGCCTTCCGGTCACAATGTGTTCGGTGATTACGACGCCGATGGCGGTGGTCATTCCAGCCCTCCTTGCAGATCGAGGCGGTGCGCACCCGGTCACTCCGCCTGGTAGCGATGCAGGCGGCCCAGGCCGTTGAAGGCCGCGACCTTGTAGCACTCGGCCAGGGTGGGATAGTTGAAGACGGTGTCAATGAAGTAGTCCACCGTGCCGCCCAGGACCATGACCGCCTGGCCGATGTGGACCAGTTCGCTGGCCTCCTCGCCGATGATGTGCACACCCAGCACTTTGCGCGTGTCGCGGTGGAAGACGAGCTTCAGCCGGCCCGTAGTGTCGCCGCGAATCTGCCCCCGCGCGGTCTCCCGGTAGTAAGCCATGCCCACCTCGTAGGGGATGTCCTCGCCGGTCAACTGCTCCTCGGTCTTGCCGATGAAGCTGATTTCAGGGATGGTGTAGATGCCGTAGGGGTAAAAGCTGGGGTTGGAGGTAGTGGCGCGGTCGTTGAAGGCGCGGGCGGCGGCGATGCGGCCCTGCTCCATGGAGACCGAGGCCAACGAAGGAAAGCCGATGACATCTCCCACCGCAAAGATGGCCTCGACCTTTGTCTGGAAGTGCTCGTCGACCGGAATGCGGCCGCGGGAGTCGGCTTCCAGTCCAGCCGCGGTCAGGTTGAGATCTTCCACGTTGCCCTGCCGGCCGACAGCATAGAGCAGCGCATCGCCTGAGACCTTCTTCTTGCTCTGGAGATTGGCCACCACGCCCCCCAGCGGAATCTCTTCGACGCTTTCCACCTCCTCGCCCAGGCGCAGTGTTACGCGGCTGTCGCGCAGGTGGTAGCTGAGGGCCTCCACAATCTCACGGTCTGCAAACTCGAGCAGCCGGTCGCGTTTCTCGATGAGGGTGACGCGCACGCCCAGGACGGCGAACATGCAGGCGTATTCCACCCCGATGACGCCGCCACCCACGACAACCAAGGAGCGGGGCAGCTCAGGCAGGTCAAGGATCTGGTCGCTGTTCACGATGGTGCGCCCGTTGAGGGGTACCTTTGGCGAGTCGGCGGGCCGGGTGCCCACGGCCAGGATGATGCGCTCGGCTTCCAGGATGGTGTCGGTGCCGGGCCCCTCGACGCGCACCTGGTGGGCGTCGACAAAGCGGGCGATCCCGTGAATCACGTCGATGCCGTTGCGCGAAAGTTGCGCTTCGGTCACATCCACCTCGGTTTTGATCACCGCCTGGACCCGAAAGGCCAGGTCGGCCATGGAAATCTTCTCCTTGACCCGGTAATTCATGCCATAGATGGATTTGTAGTTGTACCCGGAGAGATGCAGCACGGCCTCGCGCATGGTCTTGGAGGGAATTGTGCCGGTGTTGACGCACACGCCGCCCACGACGGAGCGGGCTTCAACCACGGCCACGCGCTTTTTCATCTTGGATGCAGCCACGGCGGCTCGTTGCCCGGAGGGCCCGGAACCAATGACGATCAGGTCATACTTGACGGCATTCATGCCAGAGTCTCTCCCGAGGTGGCGTTCCCTCCTGGGTAAAATGCATTTCAACCGGGAAGCGGAGACGGTCCACAACCGGAGGCTACCATAGGGCGCATCTGCATGAAATAGGAGGCCGCGGGAATTTGGCGGCGAGCGGCAAGCGGGGAGAGGCTATCAACCGGCAGAAAGGCGAGGGAAACGGCGGCATTCCGGGGCCCAGCGGCCGCTCAAGATCGCTGGGCTCGCAGATTTGGGGACCCGGATGCCGCCGTTTTGTAGTGGGCTACAGCGGAACCAGAGGAGGTGTACTCTGAAGCTTCCGCGTTCAAGCCGACGCGCCCACCAGGGAGCGACCCCGCGCAAACCTCAAGAGTGCACAGCCATACTGGTTCCACTCTACGAGTGCGCCGAGCGCAGCGTTCGCTGCATTGGCGGCTTCCCATGGCCCACAGACGTGCTGCCAGGCTGATTGCCGTCTCCCAGATGGAATTGACGGATCAATCCGTCCAGATCGCTGGCCAGCTCGGCCAGATTTTTGAGAGATTCGACTGCTTCTTCGGCCCCTTGTGCGGTTTCAGTGGAGAGTTTTGAAATCTCTCCGGCGGACTCTGAGATTTCGCCGGATGCCGCTGTTTGCTCGGTCGCGGCGGTGGCGATGAGGTGGATCTGGTGCTCCACCTCCCTTGATGACTGGATAATGGCTTCCAGGCTCTGGCGGGCATGCGCGGTTTCGCCCATCCCGGTTTCGACGGCAGAATGGCTCTCTTGCATCAGCTCGAGGGTCTGCCGCGTCTCATGCTGGATGCTGCCGATGGTGCCGGAGATCTCTTCAGTGGCGCTCTTGGTGCGCTCGGCCAGACGGCGAACCTCCCCGGCCACCACAGCGAAGCCGCGTCCGTGTTCGCCGGCGCGGGCTGCTTCAATGGCGGCATTCAGGGCCAGCAGGTTGGTTTGCTCGCTGATCTCCTGAATTACGTTCACCACCTTGCCAATTTCCTCT
This sequence comes from uncultured Acidobacteriaceae bacterium, assembly GCA_963839155.1. Lineage (GTDB taxonomy): Bacteria > Acidobacteriota > Terriglobia > Terriglobales > Acidobacteriaceae > Telmatobacter. Next base: position 38,727 of record CAWITY010000008.1, on the reverse strand, counting down.
GAGCGGTGGGCCAGGGAGGTCATCTTGTTGGAAACAGAAGAAGTGGCGGCGGCAATCTTCTCCATGGTGCAGGCTGCTGCCTGCATCACCGCGCCACCCTGGTTGGCGGTCTCGGCCGAGGCGCGGCTGGCGCTGGCGGCGCTTTCAGCGTTATGGCTGATCTCTCCGATGGTGGCCGTCATCTCCTGGGCTGCGGCGGCAATCTGGTTGGTCTTGCTGCATTGGGTGTGCGCGTTGCCAGCGCTCTGCACTGAGCGCGAACTGATCTCCGTTGTGGCGGCTGAGAGTGTATCCGCGCCCTGGGCCACAGACTGCAGGACTGACCGCATGGAAACGACGGTGGCGTCGAGGGCATCGGCAAGCTGGCCGATTTCGTCCGTCTCTGTGGCGTGAATGAATGCCGTCATGTCCTTGGAAGCGAGGCGATCCACGATGGCCTTGACCCGAGCGAGCCGCGGCACGATTTCCCGCGTGAGCAACCTGCCGGTCAGCGCACAAAGCAGAGCGATCAGCAGGGTTACCCCGAGGTTGATCCAGATGGCCCGCTGACTTGTGTTACTGGCCATTTCGGCCTCTTCCCCGGCAATTCTAGCGTTCTGAAGAAATCCACGGTCTGTTGAATCGATTGCTCCTCCCATGGCCGCCGTCACCGCATCGGACGAAATGGTGTCCAGCGCGTCGCCCGCTTTACCGACAGCCAGCAGAGCAATGCCCCGATCGCTGCCATCTTGATACAGCTTGATTGAAGACACTAACTTCAGGTAGTTTTCTCGCTCATCTGGGGTCACCAGCGGCTCCATCGCGGCCAGCGCGTTCTGGTAGCCGGCAATGGCCTTCTGACGCCTTGCGCCGTGATCCGCCGTGCAGACAGGCGTTTGGCACAGCATCAGCTCGAGTGCTTCCCGCCGCTCCACATTGACGTAGTTGCGGATCTCTCCGATGTGAATCAATGCGGGCACATGGTCCCCGCTCAAATCCACGCTTTTTTGGGCGATGGCCCGCAGCGTGAGATAGGTATAGGTCCCAAGTACGAGGCAGAGCCCGCATACGATGCCGAATGCGTAAAAGAACTTGAGCGAGATGGGGAGATTACGAAGCCATTGCATGCTTGAAGCCTTTCTCGTGGTGTCCGCCACACCGATGGTCAATTGTGCTTTGCAAGGGCACGACTTCAGTCGTGCCGTGAACGCCCCAAAATGAGCGGGACCATATGCCCTCCGGGAGACCTTTCATTGAATTCAGCCCATTCGCCGGCTCGGCGGATGACCCTATTTGCGGTGGCCTGCGCTGGGGCGATTCGCTGGTTGTATCGGCGTAGGACGGCTGAGCTTGAGTACTTTTGTCTCCATGCCGGGAATCCCCCGGCAAAAGCGCGGAAAGGTCTGGCCTTTCGGCGGGAAGATGCGACTGCGATTCTGGGATGCTCCCCGAATCGAAACTGCATGGGGCAGCAGAATCCAAAATGGGAGGCATCCCTTGGAGCGATCGTCGCGTGGGTTTGGACCTGGGAAGAACGCGCCGATAGGCCCCCAAGGGGTAATGCAATGAACGTGACCACTCGAACGCAAGTTGCGCTGGCCGCAATTTTGTCTCTGACCAGCGCTGTGGGCTTTGCCCAGTCTTCAGGGGAAGCAACGTACCATGCACGGTGTCAAAACTGCCATGGCGCAGCCGGGCTCGCCGACACGGTGGTGGGCAGGGCGATGAAAGTGAAGCCGGTCACTGATCCAGATGTGAGAAGGTTCACCGAGGCAGCGATGCTGGATGCCACCAGGAACGGTATGGGCAAAATGCAGTCTTTCAAGGACAAGCTCACCGATGCGGAGATCAAGAGTTCGGTCGCTTACTTCCGCACACTCATCAAGTAAGGAGGAACCATCACCATCGGGGCAGGGTAAACGCACCATGTGGTTGAACCCGCAAGGACAGATGTTTTGAAAGGGGGGCGGCTTCACAGGTTGCGGAAAAACTCTGGCATGGCCCTTTCAAATCCGTTCCATTGAGAGGGTGTGTTTGCCCTGGCCACGGGAGCTCCTCGCTTGCTCAAAGCCGCGCTAGACCGATATTCTTTCGGCGGCTTCTGTCTCCTAGAGCCTCTTCGTGAATTGTGTAGACCGTAATTCTGTTGGCCTTCAACCCATTCCGCAGTAAAGCGCGGAATGGATGAGGCACAGAAGTCTATGGCAAATGCGAAAATGCTCAAAGAGGAGGCGGACTGGAAGCGAGGCGCCCATGTCTCTACTGCCGCCGATGGCCTTTGGAGGCCTAAAATCAACGGGCCTTTCTCTGCTCTTCTGCGTGTGTGTTTGCCGGTTGGCGGCGCAGTCAGCGCCTGCTCCCGTCCATTTGACGGCGGAGCAGGACCACCAGCGGCTCCTCGACCTGCTGGGAATCAAAGCTCTGGCCCCGGTCCGAGACAACCCCAGCGCGCCGGACGGGGTCAACTACGATGAGGCCAGGGCAAACGTCTATCCCACGTTGCCCGACCCGCTGGTGCTCAAGAGCGGCCAGCCCGTCACTTCGGCAAAGATGTGGTGGGCGCAGCGCAGGCCAGAGATCGTCGAGGACTTCGACCGCGAGGTTCTGGGCCGCGCTCCAGCCAACCTGCCCAAAGTGACCTGGGAGGTGGTGAGCGCCAAGCCGGAAACCGTCGGCGATGTCGCGGTGCTGACCAAAAAGCTGGTGGGCCACGTGGACAACTCGTCCTACCCGCAGATCGCGGTGCATGTTGACCTGCTGCTGACCACCCCAGCCCATGCCTCAGGGCCGGTTCCGGTGATCATGGAGCTGGCCTTCAGCGATGAGTTCATGGCCTCCATCACCAGGAGCATCCCGGAGATGATTCCGGGCGGACCTGGGAACAATGGCACTCCGTGGCAGCAGCAGGTGCTGGCCAAGGGATGGGGCTACGCGGTCCTGAGCCCCACCAGCTTCCAGGCAGACGACGGCGCGGGGCTCACGGAGGGCATCATCGGTCTGATGAACAAAGGCCAGCCGCGCAAGCTGGACGACTGGGGCGGCCTGAAGGCCTGGGCCTGGGGTGCAAGCCGGGCGCTGGACTACTTTGAAACCGACAAGGCTGTTGATGCCAAGCACGTGGGCCTGGAAGGGCACTCAAGGTTCGGCAAAGCCGCTCTCGTGGCCATGGCCTACGATCCGCGCTTTGCGGTGGTTTACAGCAGTTCTTCCGGCGAGGGCGGCGCGAAGCTCTACCGGCACGCCTATGGCGAGCCGCTGGCGCACCTGATGTCGGCACGGCTGTATCAATGGATGGCCCCCAACCTGATGAAATACGCAGGGCCGCTGACACCTGGCGATCTGCCGGTGGACAGCCACGAACTGATTGCCCTGTGCGCGCCGCGACCGGTGTTTATCGGCGCAGGTTTGAGCGTGCCCAACGAACCGGGCAAGCCGCGCGGAGACGGATGGGCCGATGCGCGAGGGATGTTCATGGCGGAAGTGGACGCCGGGCCGGTCTACCGTCTGCTGGGCAAGAGGGATTTGGGGACGACGGAGTTTCCGGCGATCGAAACGGCGCTGATGAGCGGCGATCTGGGATTCCGGCAGCACACATTCGGGCACACGCCTGCACCGAACTGGCCGGCATTTTTGGAGTTTGCCGGGCGTTATCTGCGTGAGCCGGCAGCCAGGGGGAAGTAATTCAGAGCTGCTTCGACATGACGATGCAATGGCACTCGGCCCCAGATTTGAGCGGGCGAGAGGGGCTGAACTCTTCCGTGCCGGTCTCAGCGTAGCCAAAGCGGCGGTAGATGGGCGGCAACTCGGGGCGCAGGCTCAGGACGGTGATGTCCACGGCCTCGCATCCCTGGCGGCGCAGGTGGTCTTCAGCGGCTTCGACAATCAGCCTGCCCAGGCCAGCCCCTTGATGCGCCGGATCGACAGCCAACATGCCCAGGTAGCCACGCTTGCCGCGCAATTCGGTATAGACCGAGGCGACGAGCTGGCCAGAGGCGTTCTCCGCAACCAGTAGATTGCCCTTCTGCATCATGGCGGCCAGGCGGGCATCGTCGGTGCGCGTGCCTTCAAGAAAGGTCTCGATGGAGAAGGCGGAGTTGATCAAGGGGATGAGCCGCTCGCTGTCGTCAGCCTTGGCAACTCGGGTGCGGATGGAGGCGCGACCGCTTGGAGCCCTTTCTAGTTTCATATGCCGATGATACGGCTCTCCTGCGCCGAGGAAGGGTGCGGGAAATTCATCGGCATGGGAATTTTACGCCGTTTATTTGAAGTCTCTCAATACAGCGGAGCCAGGGCCACGGCGCCCAGTCCCAGTGCGAAGAAAATGAACATCAACAAGAGCAGCAGTTTGGCAGAGCGCGGCGCGCCTGCAAACTCGCGCCAGACAAAAACGCCCCAGCAGGCTGAGATCATGGTTGCGCCCTGGCCAATGGAGTAGGAGACGGCCGGGCCGATCAAGTGCGCTCCCGACGCGACAAAGTTGGCCACCGCGCCGGTGCACCAGATAGCTCCGCCCAGCGTTCCAGCCAGATGCCAGCCCAGCGGCGCCCGCCAGTAGTCGGCCCCGTTTACCGGAGGCTGGCCGTCAAGCGGTTTGGCCATGAGTAGCAGATTGGCGGGCACGGTGGAGAGCAGTACGCCGATGGCGAAGAACAGAGAGACGGCGTAGGGGCCGGGGCCAGGCGCACCATTTGTGCCGGCCATGGCGTGGGCCACCAGCGGGTAGAACAAGCCCATCAGCACGCCGGCAATGAGGCTCAAGACGATGCCGCGAGTCGTGGTTGCCTTTGCCTCGCCTTCACGCTTGCGGTATGCCATGGCGTCAAGAACGATGGCTACGGTGACCAGGGCCACTCCGCCAAACAGCAGCAGGGGATTGCCCGCGGGCCGTACCAGGTAGCTGAATACCGCGCCCACAATCAGCGCCAGACCAATGCCCACGGGGAAGGCCACAGCTAGTCCTGCGACGTCGATGGCGGCCACCAACAGCAAATTGGCCACGTTGAAGACCGCGCCGCCGCAGACGGCAAAGAGAATGGGGCCGAGGGGCGTACGGGCAACATCGTCGAGGAATGGCGTGCCCGCGTGGCCCAGGCTTCCAGCGGAGAGTCCCCAGAAGATTGCTCCGGCGGCCAGGCCAATGGCGTAATCCCAATAAAGAAGCTGGAAGCGGAAGCGCGGGCACATCTTGAGCGTGTTGGCCCACGATCCCCAGCACAACATGCTCAGGATCATCAGCAAGAGTGCGGCTTGATAGGTCTGAGGAAGGAACATTCTTGATAGCCCCCGTTTGCGCGGTTGTAATCGGCAAACATCGAACCATATCGCCTCTGCCCATGCAGGTGCAAATGCCCTGGGATGACGGGCGTTTTTCCGAGGCCGCGCAGCTTGTGGCCCATGCGATTTTGCATTGACCCCGGCGATGCAATTTGGGATACTGGCCGCGTTCGGGAAAGGAGAGGCGCATGGCGCATCCGGTCATTCACTTTGAAATTGGCTGCAAAGACAAAGAGAAGGTCTCCGATTTTTACCGCCGGGCATTCAATTGGCAGATCGACCAGGGACCGATGGGAGCAATCGATACCGGCTCAACCGCAGGTATTCAGGGCCATGTTGCGGCCCTTGGTCACGAACCGCACCAGTTCACCCACTTCTACATTGAATCGGCTGATATTCCGGCTTCGTTGGCCAAGGTAGAGGCAGAAGGCGGGCGAACGATTGTACCGCCAGTGCAGATTCCAACTGGGACATTCGCCTGGTTTGCCGATGTGGAGGGCAACACGGTGGGTCTCTGGACGCCGAAGGCAGCGTCTTGACAGGACACGCATGGGTGCCTGACGCGATCAGGAGCAGTAAGTTACGCACTGCTCCTTACCGCTTTGCTGATTTCACCGCCTCTGTGAGCGCCGGGACCACCTCGAACAGGTCACCGGCGATGCCATAGTCGGCGATCTCGAAGATGGGCGCGTCGGGGTCCTTGTTGATGGCCACGATGCACTGTGAGCCCTTCATGCCGACCAGGTGCTGGATCGCTCCGGAGATGCCGACGGCCAGGTAGAGCTTGGGCGCGACGGTCTGGCCGGAGCTGCCGACCTGCCGCTCCATGGGCAGCCAGCCGTTATCGCAGATGGGGCGCGAGGCGGCCAGTTCGGCGCCGAGTGCGGTGGCCAGATCCTGCACCAGCGGAAGGTTCTCCGCTCCCTTGATGCCGCGGCCTACGCTGACAATCAGTTGTGCCGAGCCAAGGTCCACGGTTTGCGCCGAGCCGCGGAAGGGCGTGCCGGGTATGGTGCGGATTTGCGCGGCGTCGATGCTGGGCGTGAAGGTGGATATTTCGGCTGAACCAGTTTGCATGGTGTCGGTCCGGAAGGCTCCGGCCTGGACGGAGAAGAAGCACGGCCCGCTCCCGGTAGGCCGGTAACTGCCATTGAGACGGCCTTGCATCAGCGGGCGGGTAAAGATGGGGCCTGCGCCGATGCCGGTTACGTCGCCGATGAGCACCTGGCCGCAGCGCGCAGCCAGCGCGGGCGCGTAGTCGCGCACCTGGTAGGTGTGCGGAAAGACCACATACGCAGGATTTTCGGTCTGGACGAAATGCTGAAGGGCCAGAGTGAATCCGTCGGCGGTGTACTGGGCGAGCAGCGGGTGCTCGACGCGGACCACTTTAGCGAGCGCCTTGGAGGCAACTTCGGCCGCCAGCGGTTCGGTGTCGGCTCCAACGACGATTGCGCTGACGGGCAGCCCGGTTTGTTGGGCGAGAAGCTGGCTTGCGGCTACCGCTTCCCAACTGATTCGGCTGATGCGGCCATCGCGCTGCTCCAAAACCAAGAGAATTCCGCTCATAGCACCCTCGCTTCGAACTTCAGTTTCTCGACCAGCACCGCCGCAGCTTCTTTCGCCGTGCCAGACAGCATTTGTGTGGTCTTTTGCTTTTGCGGCAGAGTTACCCGCTCCAGCACCACGGCTGGGGCTGCATCGACGGCCAGTTCGGCAGCCATCAGCGTGCGCACCTCCTTGGTTTTGGCGCGTTTGATGCCCATCAGCGTGGCGTAGCGCAGCTTGTTGCCGCCGGACTGGATGGTGAGCACCGCCGGGGTGGGCAGATCGATGCTCTGGAACCAGCCCTCCTCCAACTCGCGCTTGACGCGCAGGCCGGTCTCGGTCTTCTCCACTTGCAGAATGAGCGTGGCATGGGGCAGACCCAGCAGTTCGGCCAGGATGACGCCGGTCTGGCCCTGGCCCAGGTCTTCAGATTGAAGCCCGGCGAGGATCAGGTCGGGACTCTCGGGCTGAATAGCCGCGGCCAGCAGGCGGGCCACGCCGAAAGCATCGCGCGTCCCAAGGTCGGCGCAGTCTACGTGGATCGCGCGATCGGCGCCCTTGGCCAGCGCCTCGCGGATCGTTGTGCCCACGCGCTCCGGCCCGGTCGAGAGCACGACGACCTCGCCGCCGTGCTTCTCCTTGAGTTGGAGAGCCTCTTCGAGGGCGTATGCGTCGGCCTCGTTGAGTGCGTACTGAAGGCCGGATTCTTCAATCCACTTACCGGCGGCGTCGATGCGGATCTGCGCATCGCGCTCCGGCACTTGTTTGATGGCGACGATGATTTTCATGCTGAATTGCTCCCTATAGAGCGATTCCACAATTCACGTGTCCTTTCAGACATCGTGCAGGGCGGCATGTTCCTGAGGAAGTTGCCGCTCGATTGCAGTGGTCTCGGAGTTTGCCGATTGTGGAACAGCCGTAGCATCCTGTTCCCGATTTTCCTAACATGACCGCCGGTGTCATTCTGAGTGAACGGGGCCCCAAACGCTTTTCAGTTTGGGGGTGATGAGCGAAGAATCTGCTTTTGCACCCTCCAAATTCTCGATAGGAACATCTAGGACCCGACAATAGCGCGATGAAAAGCAACCGCAGGTCCTTCGACTTCGCTGCGCTTTGCTCAGAATGACAGAGCATTGCTGTGTAATGACCGAGAATCGCTGTGTCATGACATTGCTTTTGTAGATGGATGCTTCGGAGGAGGATCATCCGGCAACTCCGTTCGGCGGCAATGCACGCGCCACGAGCTGCGCGATGTCGAGCAACTGCGGGGCTGGTTCGCCCGCATCGGCCAGCGCATCGCGGAACATGCTGTTGCAGAAGGGGCAGGCGGTGGCGATGGTGGCTGCACCGGTCGAGGCCAGTTCGGCGGCGCGGACCTTGCTGACGCGCTCGCCGGTCTCTTCGCCCAGGAAGGTCAGCCCGCCGCCCGCTCCGCAGCAGAAACTGCGTTCATGGTTGCGCGGCGCCTCGATCAATTCTCCCGCCAGGGACACAACAGCGCGCGGCTCGTCGTAGACATTGCGATAGCGGCCCAGGTAGCAGGGGTCGTGGTAGACGATTCTTTTGGAACTTGGAGCATTGGCTGCAGGGGCTAAAGCCCAGGTTGATTGAGCGGCTGTTTCGGCACCACTGAAGTCGTGCCCTGACACGGAACCTTCTGGATTGGTGGCAAGGGATGCGACCGAAGGCCCCGCCTCCAGGGCTAAAGCCCCTCCTGGCACAGTTGGCCCAATGCGGGGGCTGAAACCCCCGCCTCCCTCCGACGGGAGCTTGTCGGCGTGGCGGGCCAGGAACTCGCTGTGGTGCTCCACTGCGGGGGGCGTGCCGTACTCCTTCCAGTCTTCCTGGATGGTGCGGACGCAGTGTGGGCAGATGGAGACGATCTTCTTCACATTGTTTTGCGCCATGTTCTCCAGGTTGGCCTCGGCCAGTTGCTGGAAGAGCAAGTCGTTGCCCAGGCGGCGGGCGGCGTCGCCCGTGCATTTCTCCTTGCGCAAGACGCCGTAGCTGGTGCCCAGGTAATTCAGGATGCGGGCAAAGTCGGCGACGATCTCCCGGCCCTTGGGATCGTAAGCACCCATGCAGCCCAGCCAGAGGCAATACTCCTGGCTGCCGTCGAAGAGTGGCAGGCCCACTCTTTCAATAAATTTGTCGCGCTCGGCGGCGCTGATGCCCAGCGGATTGCTGCCGCGCTCCAAAGCCAGGAAGAGCTTGCCGCCGTAGTCGTCTTCCCAGGTTCCGGTATTGACCGCGCCGCGGCGCAGCCCGACCAGGATAGGCAGGTGCGCAATGCCCACCGGGCACTGGAACTCGCAGGCGCCGCAGGTGGTGCATTGGAATACCGCTTCCTGGGCGTTGTACTTTCCCAGCAGCGGCTTCTCAGTGGCCGGGCCGAGGTCGTTGAGGTAGGCGCGCAGGCCGAGAATGATTTCCTTGGGGTTGAGCAATTTTCCGGTGTTGGCTGCGGGGCAGTGCTCGGTGCAGCGGCCGCACTCCACGCAGGAGTATGCCTGCAGGCTGACCAGGCGGGTGAGGTCGGTTCCGGCCACCAGGCCGAAGTCTTCGTCGCCCGAAAGCGGGGGAATCTGGCTGAAGTCGCCGCGCGAGAGGAAGACCGTAGCCGGGCTGAGGACGAGGTGCAGGTGCTTTGTGTGAGGAATGATGGGCAGGAACGTCAGCAGGGCCAGCGTGTGCAGCCACCACAGAACGCGAGCGGCTGGATCGGTGTCGGCAACGAAGAAGGAGGCCAGATAGGTGGCCATCAGGACGAAGATCAGCAATGCGATGAAGCCCGATTCCCAGGAGAGCTTTGCGCCCAGCCATTTGGGGCGGACAAGGAAGCGACGGAGGAAGAGGCCGAGAATTCCCCCGGCGCAGGCCAGGGCGAAGGCGGCGGCAAAGATGAAGTAGAAGCGGCCAAAGGGGCCGGTGGGGTCGAGGAATCCGATTCCCAGGCCTACGGCAAAATGGTTCAGGGTGACTAGCGCAAAGGCGCAGAAGCCCCAGAAGACAAAGGCGTGGGCCAGGCCGGGGAGCGGGCGCTGGCGGACGACTTTGGCCTGGCAAAGCACTTCCCACACAAAGTGGCGGAGGCGCGGGCCGAGAGGGAAGAGGCGGAAGCCGGGGTCGGGCTTGGATTTCAGGATCTTGTCGAGGACCTTGCCGAAGCGGCGCCAGAAGCCATAGGCCGAAGCCGCGGTCAGCGCGACAAGAAGCAGTTTCTCCGCGAGGGAGAAATGGAGCGGTTCAGCCAGGGTTGCGTGCAAGAAATGCATAAGCGAACCAAACCAAACCACGATACACGAAAGGCGCGGGGGCCGTCCTGGGATTATGTGCTTTGAGCGGGCCACTGGAAGCAGATGCCGAAGCCGTCGGGGTCCTTGAGGTAGAGCTGCTTCATCCCGTAAGGCGCGATCTTCGGCTCTTTCAGGTTGAGGCCCCTGGCGAGCAGGTCACGATAAGCCGCATCCACATCGGGGCAGCCAATGAATAGGCAGGTATCGTCGTGGATGGCGATGCGGGCGAGATCGGGGGCCGGCGGGCGGCTGTCGAACTCATACGCGGTGTTGAGCATCAACTCGGCGCCGTTGAGCTTGAGCCAGCACCAATCGAAGTCGTCCGGTGAGCGTGCCGGGGAGTTGCTGAAGATCTCAAAGCCCAGCACATCGCGATAGAAGCGAATTGAGGCGGGCATGTCGAAGACTTGAAGCAGGGGGCATAGTCCGTGCATATCGATTGGCATTGATTCCTCCGGAGCGGGAGCGATGCTGCGCAGCCAGGTTTCTGAGCGGTGGTTTCGAAGGTTGCAGTCGAGTGCTGTGCGATCGCACCCCAGAGCGGATCTCCAGTTTGTGTGGCGCATCTGACTTCCTGCAGGGTGTCCTCTTCTTGAGGAACAAGCTACGCCTCGTTCATGCGCTCCGCGGCAACTGGAGAACCGCCAAAGGCGCAAAAGCCACGACGCGCTGAGGGTGTGCCGCCCAGGCTTGAGTAGGGCACCGTGCGGCCAAAGACCGAGTCCAAGACCTGGTTGAAGCGCCGCGGCAAGGAGCAAGCGGCAGTTTGAAACTCAGGATAGCTTGTTTGAGTTTTCCACAAGTTTGTTTCTTGCAGGAAGGAATCTGTTGACGAAATGCCCGCGATGACGGACACTGTCGGGGATTTCCTCCGCAGAGTTATTTCGCTGTGTATCAGAGGGATAGCTCTGCCGGAGAGCTTTTGGAACTGAGGTTCTGAGACCTTGGCCGACACTCCGTTGGTTCCACATGAAGGCTCTCACACGTCCGGTTCAGGCAGCCGGACGGGTGCTGCTCCCCTGAAGAGTTCCGTCTCCCTGCGCGAGTTATGGCAGGTGCTGGTTCGCCGGCGGCGGCTCGTTGGCTGGGTTGTGGGGGGATTGCTGCTGGTCTGCCTGCTGTATTGCCTGATCGCTCCAAATCAGTACGAAGCCAGCGCCAAGGTGGCTCTGCGCACCATGCCGGCCTCTTCGCTGAACATGGAAGCGGCAGAGACCTATGCCGCGGCATCGATTCTTTCAGCGCCGGTGCAACAGGAGACGCTGGCGAACGTTTTCCGCAGCGACCAATTGGCCTGGAAGGTGATTGAAGAGCTGAAGCTCTACAGGGACCCGGCCTTCAACGGCAGGTTCCAGAGCAAGTTCCCAGGGTTTCGCCCCGAGGCGCCGACCGCGGAAGCCCAGGCCTGGCTGCTGGAGCGATTTGCCTGGCGGCTGCATGTGCAGGCCATGCCGCGCACCCTGCTGGTTCAGATTCGCTTCTGGTGCCGGGATGCGGCTCTCTCGGCCGCGGTAGTCAACGGGCTGATCCGCGCCTATGGCGAGCAGGAGAGCGAGTCGCGGGTGGTGGCGACGGCGCAGGCGTCGGAGTGGCTGGAAAGCCAGGTCAAGGAATTGAAGGCCCGTGTGGAGCAGGACCAGCAGCGGCTGGCGGCGTTTCAAAGCGAACACGGGATTGTCAGCACTCCGGAGGCGCTGGGCAACGGCCAGCAGGGCGAGGTGCAGCACATCTCCGCCTTGCTGGAGATCGATGAGCTGGGCCGGCAGCAGGTGGCCGCCACCACAGACCGCATTCTGCGCGAGGCCGAGTACCGGGCCGCGTCGAAGGGCGATCCCGAGCTGGTGATTGCCTCCGATCCGCGGTTGCTGGCGGCAGGGGGCAATTTTGCCACCGCTGTGCTGCAGCAGCTTCACCTCCGCCACAGCGAACTGGAGCAGGAACAGGCGCAGTTGAGCATCGAGCACGGACCGAACTTCCCCAGGGTGCTGGAGATTCGCGGCCAGTTGCAAGACCTGGACCGGCAGATCCAAGCCGAGGACGCCAGGCTGGTGGAGCGGTTCCGCGAGGCCTGGCAGACGGCCCTGGACCGCGAGCTGCTGGTGCGCAAGAACCTGGAGCAGCTCACCGGCAAAGCCATGACGCTGAATCAGTGGGCAATTCAGTACGCAGTGATGCGCCAGGAAGCCGCCTCAAGCCATCAGCTCTACCTGAAGGTGCTGGAAAAGGTGGAAGAGGCGGGACTTGCGGCTGGCGTTCACGGCTCGAACATTTCGGTAGTGGATGCGGCGCGGCCTCCGGCCAAGCCGGAGTCGCCGGATTTTCTGCTTTACCTGGCGATTACGCTCTTTGTCAGCTTGTGGCTGGGCGTAGGAGGCGCGCTCTTGCAGGAATCTTTCAGTACCCCCGAAACTCGGGCTGGCATGGCGCTGTTGTCGGTGCTTCTGGCTTGCGGAGCGGCTCATGCGCAGGCTCCCACGCCCAGCACCTCCGGCCTGCCGACCGGCGTGGCCAAGATTCCGCTGAGTCAACAAGTCACGAATCTGCCCAATCCCAAGGAAGCTCCGGCGGTGTGGAACAACGGGGGCGGCGCTACCTCGGCGGGAACAACGTCTCAGGTGGCCACGCTGGCGGAGTCGCCGCTGCCGGCGCCGATCGGGCCCGGAGATTACCTGGATGTCAGCGAATACCGCACGCCGGAGTTCCACTCGCTGGTGCGGGTCTCGCCCTCGGGAACGGTGACGCTGCCCATGGTGAAGGAGGTCGAGTTGGGCGGGCTGGACGAGCGCTCCGCGGCGCATGCCGTGGAAGCTGCGCTCATTGCCCAGGGGATGCTCCTGCACCCACAGGTCTCGGTGATGGTGACCGCCTATGCCGGGCAGGATGTAAGCGTGCTGGGCGAGGTAGCCCGGCCCGGTGTCTATCCCTACACGTTGCACCATCGGCTGCTGGACGTGATTTCGGCGGCCAGCGGTCTGGCGCCCAGCGCCGGGCGGCTGGTGAACGTCTTTCACCGCAGCGATCCCAGCACGGCGCATCCGGTGGTGCTTGACCCCAGCGGAACCGATACGCGCTCCGATCACAACCCCGAACTGGCGCCGGGCGATACCGTCCAGGTGAGTCGCGCCGGGCTGGTGTATGTGATCGGCGATGTGATCCGGCCGGGAGGGTTTCCGGTAGACCCGGCGCAGGGGCTCACGATTGTTCAGGCGCTGAGTCTGGCCTGGGGACCGAACCAGAATGCCGCAACCGGCAAGGCTCTCCTGATTCGTGAGCAGAAGGGCGGGCGAACACTGACCACACTCAACCTCAAGCGTCTGCTGCGCGGCCAGGAACCCGATCAACCGATTTACGACCGCGACATCCTTTTCGTGCCCGATTCAATGGCCAAGAATTTGTGGAACAGGACGATGGAGGCAGCGATCCAATCGGCGGTGGGCGTTACGATCTACGGAACCTTGGTCTATTCGCAGTGGTTATTGCCGAAGTCAACAACGACCACAACGACCACAACGCAACCGAGCCCCCCCAGCAGGCCGCGGCCCCTCGACCCAGCAGCAAATGGGCCGGGAATCGTTAGACCGCAGTAGGAGAAGGTCATCCCGTGCGCCGCATCGCCTGGTTTCTGCTGCTGGTCTTCGCCTTCACGATTCCGTGGGAGTACTCCATGGACCTGGGTGAGCCGCTGGGCAATATTGCCCGCATTGCGGGTTTTTTGTTGCTGCTGGCGGCCATCCCGGCGGTCCTGCAGGCGGGCCGGCTGCGCGCGCCCGGCGCAATGCAAGGTCTGGTGCTGGCCTTCTTCCTCTGGTTCTGCTGCACATGTTTCTGGACCATTGACCCCATGGAGAGTTGGGCCAGGATTCGCGGCTACGCGCAGGAGATGATGATTGTCTGGCTGGTGTGGGAGTTTGCCGAGAGCTCCAACGATCTGCGGAAGCTGGTGCGGGCCACGGTGGCCGGCTGTTGGGTGCTGGCCGTGCTCACGCTTGCCAATATGGCCTCGCCTGAGGCCATTGCCGCGGGACAAGTCCGATTTGCCGCCAGCGGACAGGACCCCAACGACGTGGCCCGCTTTCTCGACCTCGGCTTTCCGCTGGCCGCGCTGCTCTTCGATGGGGAATCGCGCTGGGCGGGGCGGTTGCTGGCGGCGGGCTATCTGCCGCTGGGCCTGGTCGCCGTGCTGCTGACCGCCTCTCGTGGAGGCTTTGTGGCGGCCGTGGTGGGCCTGGCAGGCAGCGGCCTTCTGCTGGGAGCCGGCCACCCGCGCAGAGTGCTGGCCGCGGTCCTGGCTCTGCCGCCGATGGTTGCGGCGCTCTGGTTTACCGTTCCTCATGAGACGCTGGAGCGGCTGGCCACCATCGCCGAGCAGCTCCGGGGCCGCGACTTGAACCAGCGGTGGAATATCTGGGCTGCCGGCTGGGATGCCTTTGCCCAGGCGCCGCTGCTGGGCCGGGGAGCGGGGTCTTTTGTGGCCGCAGCCGGTACAGCCTCCGCCGACACGGCGCACAATACCGTGCTTTCCATCCTGGTGGGCGGCGGTTTATGCGCGCTGTTTCTGGCCGTTGGCATTGTGGCCGCGGCGGGCTGGTCGGCGATGCGGACTGATGGGCTGCTGCGCCTGGCGCTGCTCACCGGGCTGCTGGTCTGGCTTGTCACTTCGCTGGTGGCCACGGTGGAAGAGAGCCGCACGACATGGCTGCTCCTGGGGCTTGTTGCGCTGGCCGGGCGGCTGGCCGTGGAGCAGCCGGAGGAACTGGCGGCGTGTTTCTCTGGAGGGCGGCAGACCGGGGCGCCGGCTATTGCCCAGAGACCTTGTCGAGAAACGGCGGGTCCCGGATGAAAGCATCTGGGGCGCTCGTATTCCCTGTACCGGCCTTGCGGCTGCTTGAAGGCTGCAGCGTCAACCGGCGCATCTTCCGCGCCGCCGCTTCGGTAGCCGCGGCCGGGGTTCTGGTGAAGCTGGTGGCCACCTGCAAGGAGTTTGCCGTGGCCGGGGTCTATGGCCGCTCCGACGCCATGGATGCTTTTCTGGCGGCGGCCCTGATTCCGGGGCTGCTCGATCAACCTCATCTCCGAGTCGATGAATCAGGCGCTGGTGCCCACGCTGATCCGGGTGAGGGAACGGGAGGGCCACGAGCGGGCGCAGCAACTGCTGTCGAGTTCCATGCTGTGGATGTGCTTGCTGCTGATTGCGGCTTCGGCCCTGATGGCTCTTGGGGCGCGCGGATTTTTTCCGCTGATTGCCTCGCATTTTCCCGCTGCCAAGCTGGATCTTGCGGTGCGGCTCTTCTATGCGCTGCTGCCGGTGGTGCTGATCACCGGCATCGCCACCAACTGCACCGCCGTGCTGAATACCTTTGACCGCTTTGCGTTGCCCGCTCTGGCGCCAATGGCGATTCCGGCTGCGATCGATCCTGGGCGCGCTGCTGCTGGGCGATAGGCTGGGCATCTGGGCCATGGTGTACGCCACGCTGGCGGGTTCGTTGATCCATGCCGCCGCGGTGGCGTGGATGATGGACGCGCACGGATACCGCTTCAGCCTGCGGTGGCATGGCATGACAGAAGCTACAAGCGAAGTGGCGCATCAGTACGGGCCGGTGCTGCTGAGCGGTGTGGTGGCATCAGGCGGGCTGCTGGTGGACCAGTCGATGGCCGCCATGTTGCCGGCGGGGAGCGTCTCCGCGCTGGTGTATGCCAACCGCTTTGTCAGCGTGGTGGTCACGCTGCTGGCCGGGGCGGTATCGGCGGCGGTTACGCCAACTTTCTCGCGCATGATTGCGCTGGGCGACTGGTCGGGATGCCGGCAGACGCTGCGCACCTGGGTGCGGCTGACGGCGCTGGTTTCAGCGCCCATTGCGGCGGCACTCATCGCAGGCGCGCACCTGCTGATTCGCGTCACCTTTCAGCACGGAGCCTTCAGCTCAGGGGATACGGCGGTGGTCACGCCGGTGCTGGCCATGTATGCGATGCAGATTCCGTTCTTTGTCTCCAGCCGGGTCTTTTATCGCTTCCTGGTGGCCATGCGGCGCACGGACCTGATCTTCTACTGCGGCGTGCTCAATCTGGCGCTGGACATTGTGCTGAACCTGGTGCTGATGCGCTGGCTGGGCGTGGCCGGCATTGCGCTGGCTACCTCGCTGTGGACGGTGAGCACATTGGTATTTCTCTGGTACTGGTCGCGGAGGCTTCTGGGAGCGGCTTCGCGGTCGGAGGAAGCATGATTCCCCGGCCGGCACAGTATCTGCTGCGCTTCGACGACCTTTGCCCGACCTGGGAGCGAGCCCGGTGGCAGAGGTTTGCGCCGTTGCTGAAGGAGTTCGGAATCCGCCCGATTCTGGCCGTGGTGCCCGGCAATCGGGACCCGGAATTGGCGGTTGCGGAACCCGATGCGTCGTTCTGGGAGCAGATGCGCGCGATGGAGGCCGCGGGAGCCGCGATTGGACTGCACGGCTACGGTCATCTCTGCCTGAGCCACGGCCGGAGCCTGGCGCCGCTGCATCGCCGAACGGAGTTTGCCGGGGCGCCGTATGAGATGCAGCGGGAGTGGATTCGTGCGGGGCTGAAGATTCTGCGCGGGCAAGGGCTGACGCCGCGCATCTGGGTCGCGCCGCGGCACGGCTTGGACGGCACTACGCTGCGGGCACTGCGCGAGGAAGGGATTAGCCTGGTTTCAGAGGGATTAGCGCGCCTACCGTTTCTTCGCGGCGGGTTGACCTGGATTCCACAGCAGCTTTGGGCTCCAGTGGAGAAAGCAGAGGGGCTTTGGACCATTTGCCTGCACAGCAACACGGCATCCGATGCGCTGGTGGAGCAACTGCGGGTCTTTCTGGAGCGCCATGGTGCGCAATTTACGTCTGTGGAGCGGGTGCTGGCCGAGTACGCTCCCGCGGAACTGGAGATGAGTGAACAATTGGTTGAGACGTGGACGCTCTGGCGCATCCAATCCTCCCGTCTGCGAAAGCGGCTGATCCGCCCTCCACGCAAGTTGCTCAAAGGCTGAGCGCAGGTTTGCGACCGGCAGAGCCCCAGCGCTTTGGCTGAGGATTCTGTTGGAGGATCTCGTTGTAGAGAGCCTCCCAGCGGTCGAGAGCAGACTCCAGGCTGAATCTCTCAAGGACACGCTGGCGCGCTCCCTGGCCCAGCGCGCGGCGCTCCTCTGGCGAGTGGCGCATCAAGCGGGTCATCTCACCGGCGAGAGCCATGGCGCTGCCCGGCTCGGCCAGTGAGCCGGTTCGACCCGGCACGAGGACTTCGCGGGTGCCGGGCACACGGGTGGCGACGGCGGGCAAAGCGCAGGCGCCGGCTTCCAGCAGGCCCATGGGCAGGCCTTCCCAGCGGGAGGAGAGGACAAAAGCGTCGGCTGCCTGCATCCAGGGTCGCAGATCGGGCTCGAAGCCGAGAAAGCGAACGCGGTTCTCCAGGCCGAGATCGAAGGCCAACTTCCGCAGACCGCCTTCAAGCGGCCCGCTCCCGGCGATGACCAGCCGTGCCGGCTCGGGGGTCTCAATCATCGCCCAAAGGAGGGTGGGGTAGTCCTTCACGGTCTCCAGGCGGCCCGCCGCGAGCCAGAGAAACGCCCCATCGAGGCCCAGTTCCCGGCGCACGGCTGCGCGCACCGCTTCGTCGGGGCGCCATTGGTCCACATCCACTCCGTTGGGAAGCACGATGAGGCTGGAAGGGGCTGCCATTCGAGCGACGAGATGGGCTTGGGCGACGGCCTGACTGACGGCGGTGACCCGGTCCGGCAGCCAACTGCTGCAACGATACCCAAGCCGCCTGCCCAGAGTGCCCGTGGAGGAACTGTGCAGTGTATCCACCACGGCCCGTACCGGCGCTGTCAACCGCGACCACCGTGCCAACCAGGCAGCATGAGGCAGATGGGCGTGGACGACCTCCGGCTGTTCCCGCCGCAGCCACCGGTGGAAGCGAACCCATGCGCGTGGATCGGCCAGGCCCTTGCGCATCTGCAGGCTGAGGAAGGCGGCTCCGGCCTCGGTCAGCTCACGGGCGGCGGGTCCTCCCGTGCCGGAGAGGGCGACCACGCTGACCCGCCAGCCACGCTGCACCAGCCCCTTGGCCAGCAGCAGTGCCTGGCGCTCGGCTCCTCCGATGCGGTCCAGCGTGGGAATGAGCAACATCGCATGGCTCACGGCTGCCTCCCGGCGAGAGTGCAGTCGATCAAGTGCTCCCAGGCAGCCACTGCGCGTTGGCAGCGGAAAGGCTCGATGAAGGCGTGGGCGAAGCGCTGGCCGGGCTCTATCGCCGCGAGGGCCTGGCGCAACACCGAGGCAAGGGCGTCTTGAGATATCTCCGGGGCCAGCCAGGCGCCGGGCTGGCCTTGCAGCAATTCCACGACGCCGCCGGAGGCCGGCAAGGCTACCAGGGGAAGGCCGGCAGCCGCGGCTTCCAACAGGGCGTTGGGCAGGCCCTCGTGCCGCGAAGAGAGCACGAACAGGCTTGTGCCGGAAAAGAGCGCAAAGGGAGGGTCGAGGCGGCCGGCGAAGTGGACCACGGCTTCCAGATCGAGGGCGCTGCGCTGGGCTTTGAGGGCTGCTTCTTCCGGGCCGGCTCCGGCAATGATCAGGTCCGCCGTGGGGAAATCCCGCCGCACTGCAGCCAGCGCACGCAGCAGGAGATCGAAGCCCTTTTCCCGCGCAAGGCGGCCAACAGCCAGTAGGTGCGGGCCAGGGCCGGTCCAGGAGCTTGGGTTGAGCAAGAGTTGCAGGCGAATCTCATCGGCGTCAACCGGATTGGGCAAGACAACCGTCCGGTCCGGCGAAAGGGCAAGCTCGCGGACCATATCTTCTGCCATGGCGCGGGTTTGGCAGATGATGCGGTCGGCGCGAGGGTAAAGCAGGCGGAAGAGCAGGCGGGTGTAACCGGGCTGGTCTCCCACCTGCAACGCCGCCGAGACGGTTCCGTTTTGGCGAGCCAGCACGCGCGTTCTGCGCGGGAAGAGGGACCGCAGAAACAGTACGAGGAAGTTCAGGTGCGCCATGCCAGAGAGGATCAAATCCGGCTTGACCCGGCGCACCAGCCGCAGCAGCGGGAATGCGGCGGTGCGCACTCTGGACGCGCCCAGAGCGTGGATTGTAGCCCCTGGCGGCAACAGCTCCAATCCAGGATCGGCCTGGGTCACCAGACCCAGATGCAACTCATATTTGCGCCCAGGGAGGCTCTTTGCCAGCATGGCGGCAACCTGCTCCGCGCCGCCGCCGCCCAGATGCGGAATGAGCAAAAGAACCTTGGGAAGCTGAGACATGGCCTCTTGAGGAGTCAAGGAAGTATAGGACAGATCTGCGGCAAAAAAATAGTTTGTCCGATGTTTCTTTCAGTGTTAGATTGCTTGTGAGTTATAGAGCAGTCTGCAAGCGGGCTCCAGAAGCCTGTTGAAAAGCAGATGCGCATGGGGCCCTTGCCCTGCTGATTTACTCGATTGCCATGTCATGGCCCGAGCGTGGAGCTATGACTGGCTTTCACACCCCCGGTGTTGCGAGCAGAGTTTCCGGACAGTCCGCCAGGACTGCCCTGAACCCGCAGGGAGTGAAAGCCGAGCATGACGGTAGTGGAAGCGCCAGAATTCCTGAACCAACTGCCCCCCCGCACGCAGCTGCCTTCGCGGCACATCGTGGTGGGCATTACCCACCCGCAAACCTGCCTGACGCTGACCGGGCGGCTGCGCGCACTGCGCGAGGCAGGCTTTCGCGTGACGCTGATTTCGAGCCCTGGCGAATTGCTGGAGCGTACGGCGGCGCGCGAGGGCGTGGAAGCGATTGGCTTGCCCATTGAAAGGGGCATTGCGCCGCTGGCCGATCTGGTCTCGCTGGCCAGGCTGTGGCGGCTCTTGCGCAGGCTCCGGCCGGATCTGGCCGAATTCAGCACCCCGAAGGCGGGACTGCTGGGCACGGTGGCTGCCTGGCTCTGCGGCGTGCCGGTGCGCGTCTACATGCTGCGCGGGCTCAAGCTTGAGTGCAGCACTGGATTGAAGCGCAGGGTACTGCTGGCCATGGAACGGCTGACTGCGGCCTGCGCCCACGTCGTGCTGTGCAACAGCGAGAGCTTGCGCCGGGAAGCACTGGACCTGGGCCTTGCGCCCGAGGCCAAGTTGCGCATGTTGGGAGACGGAAGCACCAACGGCGTGTATGTGGAGCGGTTTTCGCCGGGGACGAGTAGCGTGCGGGAGGAACTGGGGATTTCAGGGCAAGTACCGGTGGTGGGCTTTGTGGGCCGGCTGACCTGCGACAAGGGGATTCCGGAGCTGATCGAGGCTTTTGAGGAGATTCTACAGCAGCAACCGACAACGCGCCTGCTGCTGGTGGGCTGGTTCGACGCTTCGGAAGACGCGCTCTGCCCCGCTCTGTGCGCCCGCATCCAGAATCATCCGCAGATTCATTGCACGGGATTCGTGGCCGACACCGCGCCTTACTATCGCGCCATGGATCTGATGGTATTGCCCAGTTGGCGGGAGGGGTTTCCCAACGTTGTGCTGGAGGCAGCGGCGTGCGGCATTCCGGTGATCACCACAGTGTCAACTGGGTCGCGCGATTCCGTGGTGCCGGAGGTGACCGGGCTGCTGATTCCGCGGGGAAATCCGGTGGCGATTCGCGAGGCGGTACTCCGGCTGCTGCGTAACCCGATCCGGCGCCGGCTCATGGGGCTGGCTGCGCGCGCCTGGGTCCTGGAGCACTATCCGCACGAGCGTGTGCTCGGACTGGTCACGGCGTATTACAAGAGTCTTCTGAGGCCCAGGGTCTCAGCGATCCTGCCAATCGAGGTCACGGCTTTGGAACCTGCACAAGATTGAGGTCCCCAGGGACGGGCTGCGCTGAAGGCAATTGGAGCGTGTGTGCGCCATATTGGGCAGCCTGCAAGACCTGTCCGGGCACAATGCCCAGAACGAGAGTTGCGGCGACGGTCAGCAGCAATGCGGCTCCCACGGCCACACCCACGTGGGGCGCGGCTGGGGACTTGCCGCTGTCCGGGCTTGGCTCTTGCGCCGCGGCCAGGGCCAGGCGGAGATAATACGCCGCGGCCAAGCCTGAATTCAGAAGGCCGATGATGGCCAGCCAGACCGCTCCGCCGCCCACCGCCGCTGAGAAGGAGTAGAACTTGCCGAAAAATCCGCCGGTGAAGGGAATGCCGACCAGCGAGACCAGGAAGAAGATCAGCAGGCTGCCCAGCAGCGGAGAGCGATAGATCAGGCCGCGGAAATCGCTGATCAGAGGCATTCTCTCGTCGTAGCCGCTGGCCAGGGTAATCACGGCGAAGATGCCGACATTCATGGCCGCATAGGCCGCGGTGTAGAAACTGGCCGCCGCAATGCCGCTGTTGCCCAGGCCGGCGAAGGCTGCCAGCAGGTAGCCGGCGTGAGCGATCGACGAGTAGGCCAGCATGCGCTTCACGTTCTGCTGGCGCAGCGCGGCCAGATTGCCCACGGTCATTGAGAGCACGGCCACGACCCACAGCAGCGGCGACCAGACGGAGCGCAGCGTGGGGAACATCTCGTAGACCACGCGCAGCAGCAGCGCGAAGGCCGCGGCCTTGGGCGCGGTGGAGATCAGCGCCACCACCGGCGAGGGCGCGCCTTCGTAGACATCCGGCGTCCACACGTGGAAGGGCGCGGCCGAGACCTTGAAGAGAATGCCCACCAGCATCAGCGCCAGAGCCGCCAGCACGCAGCGAGTGATTGGGCGCGGTGGGCAGCAGGCGGGCGATCTCGTAGATCTGCGTGGTGCCGGTGGCGCCAAAGATCAACGCGATGCCGTAGAGCAGAAAAGCTGTGGCAAAGGAGCCGAGCAGAAAGTACTTGATGGCGGCTTCGGGGCCGCGGCCCGTGTGCTTGCGATAGCCGGCCAGAACGTAGGTGGCGATGGAGGAGATCTCCAGCGCGATGAAGACCAGCAGCAGCTCGACCGCGCCGGTGAGCAGGCACATGCCGACCGCGCCAAAGACGACCAGCGCGTAGAACTCGCCCTGATGATGGCTGTCTTCAGGCAGGGTGTCGAGCGAGAGCAGCAGAGCCACCAGCACGATGCCGCAAATCAGCACGTGGAAGAAGACGGTAAAGGCGCTGGTTTCGACGGTGCCGTAGAAGCCGGTTCCCATGGGCAGGGCAAGCTGCCACAGGCTGGCCCACAGGGCGAGGGTGGTTCCGATGGCCGCAACCCAGCCCAGCGGGCGGCGTGCCCAATGGGGCGGCAGAGAGGCGTCGATCATCATGACGGCGACGCCGGTCAGCGTGAGGATCACCTCGGGAAGGATACGGTAGATGTCGGGAACGGGATTCACCGCTGGGCCTCCCCTGGAAGCGAAATAGTTGATACGGATTGAGGCATTGCGGAGGCGGGCAGCGCGGCCGGCGTCTGCAATTGCGGAGGTCGCGCGCCTTTTTCAATGGTCTGCATCCAGAAGGAAGGCGCAAGGCCCATGACCAGCATCAGCACCGCCAGCGGCCAAAGCACGGCCAGTTGGCGGAAGTGCAGATCGTCGGGCGGACGGGAGGTTGCCAGCTTGCTTTCTGGCCCGTAGAAGAGGCGCTGCACCAGCCAGAGCATGTACGCCGCGCCCAGAATCACGCCCAGCGTGGCGGCAATGGCCCATCCCTTGCTCACCTGAATGAAAGTGCTCGACAGGATCAGGAACTCGCCGACAAACCCGCTGAGCATGGGCAGCCCGATCATGGCCAGGGAGGCGATGACGAAAAGTGTTGCCGTGCGGGGCAGCTTGGCGGCCAGGCCGCCGAAGTCGTCGATCTGGCTGGTTGCGTAGCGCTCGTACAGCACGCCCAGCAACAGGAAGAGCGCGGCGTCGACAATGCCGTGGGAGAGAATCTGGTAAACCGCGCCGGTCCATCCAGTGGAGGTGAGGCCGTAGATGCCCAGGGTAATGAGGCTCAGGTGGCTCAGGGCGGCGAATGCCAACAGCTTCCAGAAATCGCGCTGCACCAGCGCCAGGCATGCGCCGTAGAGAATGCCGACGACCGCCAGGGTAATCAGGTAGGGCGCTAGCGCACGCGCCTGCACGGGGAAGAGTCCGATGTGGAAGCGGAGCATGGAATAGAGGCCGAGCTTGCCGGCCACCACCATGGCCAGGGCGACAGGCGCTTCGCAGAATGTATCTGCCAGCCAGCCGTGGAGCGGGAAGACCGGCACCTTGACGGCGAAGGCAAAAAGGAAGGCCAGGGCGACCCACCACAGCGGGCCTGCGGGAATCAATCCGAGGGCGATGTTCTGCTGCAGCGTGGTGAAGTCGAAGCTGCCGATGCCGGGCCGCGAGTAGAGCCACAGGATGGCCACCAGCAGCGGCGCGGAGGGGATGAAGGTGAAGAGGAAGAACTTGAGCGCGGCCTTGGGTCCGTCCTTGCGCCCGTACATGGCGATCAGGATGGCCATGGGCACCAGCGACAGCTCCCAGAAGCCGTAGTAGACCATCAGGTCGAGCGAGACAAAGACACCGACCATTGCGGTTTGCTGAATGAGAAAGAGCGAATAAAAAACCTTGCGCCGATCCTTGATGACGTTCCAACTGGCGATAACGCCGATGGGGCCGAGCAGCCCGGTGAGCACCACCAGCCAGAGACTCAGTCCGTCCACGCCGACGTGATAGAAGATGGCCGGACTCTCGATCCAGGCGCGCTTGGCTTCAAACTGAAAGCCTCCCTGGCTGAGAACGTAGTGCGCGGGCAGATGCAGGGTCAGGCCGAAGCTCACCAGCGTGGTCAGCAGGGCGATCCAGTTGGGCAACTTGGCGCGGTCAGGCGCGAGCGCCACCAGAACCGCTCCGGCCAGCGGGGCAAGGACGATCAACGTGAGAATCATCTGGTTTATATCTTTCATTCTCTTAGGGCCTGTAACCCCTCATAGGGTGGACAGCGTTGCATGAGAAAATCGGGCCAAACGAGGTGGAGCCCGAAGGCTTTGGCGGTTCCAAGGTCGAGGGCGGCAACGATGTCTGGCCCGATTTTCTCCGCAACCCAAGGGGACGGGGCGGATTCTTCCGGTCTCTGCGTCGTTCGTCACTCAGGTACGTCGAGTACATTGCGCTCCTCACTCCTTGATCTCGAAAGAATCCGCTCCCGTCGCTGCCATCCTATAAGGGGTTGCAGCCCTAATGCCCCATCACGCCGAAGTGAGTTGCCGTAAGACTGGCCAGCACCGTGGCCCACGGAACCAGAACAAAAAGCAGCAGGGCCGCCGCGCCCGCGGCCAGCCACGCCGCATAGGAGCGCAAATTGCCCGATTGCCAGCGTTGCAGAATGGCGCCGGCCAGCGTGGCGATGCCGCCCAGCAGCCAGGCCGCTCCGCCCAGCACAACCACATCCACAAAAATACCCAGCAGGTACTTTGAGAAGGCGAGCAGCGGCTTGACCACCGTCCAGCCGTAGATCTCATCGACGTAATACTTGTTAGCCAGCAGCTTGTAGCCGCCGGGCAGCGCCGCGGAGAGTTGCGTGGGCAGCGTGGACTTCTCGCGGTAGAAAAGGTAGGCCGCGAGCCAGCCAAGAAACGCCACGCCAACCGCTGCGCCACTGAGCATCCATTCAAGCTGGGTATTGCTTGCTTCGGCTGCGCGCGCTCCGACTGAAGGCGCCAGGAAAGCGCCGAAGCGTTCGATGCCGATCCAGCCGCCGCAGATGGAAAGAGCGGCGAGAATCACCAGCGGGCCGAGCATGGAGAGCGGGCTCTCATGCGGATGGACGCCCTCAGTGCGCGGCTTGCCGAGAAAGGCCAGATACCAGAGGCGGAACATGTAGAACGAGGTCAAGAGCGCAGTCACCAAGCCCACGAACCACAAGACCCGTCCGCTGCCGCCCTGCACAAACGCGGCGTAGAGAATTGCGTCCTTTGAGAAGAATCCGGCGAAGGGAAAGAATCCGGCGATGGCCAGCACGCCCACGGTGGTCACGGCAAAGGTGACGGGCAGCTTCTTCCACAGGCCGCCCATCTTGCGCAGGTCCTGCTCGCCGCCGATGGCGTGAATCACCGATCCCGCAGCCAGGAAGAGCAGAGCCTTGAAGAAGGCGTGCGTCATCAGATGGAAGATGGCCGCCGAGTAGGCCGCCACGCCGCAGCCCAGGAACATGTAGCCGAGCTGCGAGATCGTCGAGTAGGCCAGCACGCGCTTGATGTCGTTCTGCACCAGGCCGATGGTCGCGGCAAACAGCGCCGTTGCCGCGCCGACAATGCCAACAACGCCCAGCGCGAAGGGCGAGTGGTCAAACAGGACATGCGTGCGGGCGACCATGTAGACGCCGGCCGTGACCATGGTGGCCGCGTGGATCAGCGCGGAGACCGGCGTAGGGCCTTCCATCGCGTCCGGCAGCCAGATGTAGAGCGGCAACTGCGCGCTTTTGCCCGCCGCGCCCAGCATCAGGCAAAGGGCAATCACGGTGAGCACGCCGCCCTGCCAGCCGGGCAGCGCGTTGAGCTTTGCGCCGATCTCGGCGAAGGTCAGCGTGCCGAAGTTGGCCAGCAGCAGGAACATGCCGATCAGGAAGCCGAAGTCGCCGATGCGGTTGACGATGAAGGCCTTCTTGCCCGCGTCCGCCGCCGATTTCTTCTGGAACCAGAAGCCGATGAGCAAGTACGACGCCAGACCAACGCCCTCCCAGCCGATGAACATCACCAGGGCATTGCCGGCCAGCACCAGAACCGTCATGAAGAACAGGAACAGGTTCAGGTAGCTGAAGTACCGCGCGTAGCCCTCTTCGTGGGCCATGTAGCCGACGGAGTAGACGTGGATGAGGAAGCCGACGCCAGTCACCACCAGCAGCATGACGGCGGAGAGCTGATCGAGGACGAACTGAAATCGATGTGAAGAGAGCCGGTGCTGATCCAGTTGCCGAGGGTCTGAGTTGAGAGCAAGTAAGTCGAGTGCTGAAGACAACCTTTGCAGCCTACTACATAGGCGAACATGTCATACGCTATCAGGATCGCATTGAGCACCGCGCCGAACGCGGCCAGCGACGAAAGTAGCGCAATCGCCGTAACCAGCGACCTTGGCAGACGTTTGCCGAGGAGACCGTTGAGGAGGAATCCGGCGAAAGGCGCCAGCACAATGAGCCAGAGGTAGACATCGCGGAGTTGCTGGAAATCGTTCATAGTTTCATCAGGTCGATGCGGTCGACGGCCAGATTTGCGCGCACGCGGAAGATGGCAATGATAATGGCCAGTCCCACGGCAGCTTCCGCCGCGGCCACCATCATCACAAAGAAGACGAAGATCTGCCCCTTCACCGCGTGCCACTGGTGGGCGAAGGTCACAAACGAGAGATTCACCGCGTTGAGCATCAGCTCAATCGACATGAAGACGGTGATCAGGTTGCGCTTGATGAGAAAGCCCACCACGCCCAGCGAAAACAAGACCGCGCTGAGCAGCAGGATACCAGGAAAGCGGAATCTCTTGCGCGAAAAGGGAGTTCATTTGCCGGCCGTCCTTTCCTCGATCTCCGTGGCCGTGACGGGCCAGCGCCACCGCGCCCAGAATGGCGATGAGGATCAGCACCGAGGTTACCTCAAAGGGCAACAGCAGCTCGGTGAAGAGCACGCGGCTGAGTTCTTCAGTGGTGGTGATGCCGTTGCTCAAGCTGGCGGAGCCCAGGCCCCGCGTGTGGAGGATGACGGTGGCCAGCACAGCCAGAATCACGACCACCGCGGGAAAGCCCACGGCGCGAGCCGCGCGGCTGCCCAGGGTGCGTTCTTCGCGGCCGGCATTGAGCAGCATCACGACGAAGGTGAACAGCACCATGATGGCGCCGGCGTAGACGATCACCTGCGCGGCGGCCAGGAACTCCGCGCCCAGCAGCAGGTAAAGCACGGCCAGCGAGGTCATCACCACAATCAGCGACAGGGCGCTGTTGATGGGATGGCTCTGGAGCAGGAGATTGATCGCTCCCGCCAGGCAGAATCCGGCAAACACGATAAACAGAATCAGGTGCATCGTTCCATCGCGTAAAGGCAAAAACGGTCGCGGAAAAGCCGGCCGGTTGGGGGAAAGGCGGGCGGCACGTGGCCGCGCGGACTTCCCGATTGTACGTCAGCGGTAGGCAAGCCAGAGGCTTGTCGCCACAATGTTGAGCATGGCCAGCGGCAGCAGGTAACGCCATCCGAAGTTCATCAACTGGTCATAGCGGAAGCGCGGCAGCGTTCCCCGCACCCACACGTACAGAAACAGGAAGCAGAAGACCTTGGCCACAAACCAGAAGATGGGAAACAGCGCGTGGACCAGGATGTTCTGCGGCGGAGGAATGAGGTCGCCGAAGGGGCTGGTCCAGCCGCCCAGAAACAGCAGCGTGGCCACGCAGCCCACGGTAATCATGTTGGCGTATTCGGCCATGAAAAACATGGCGAACTTCATGGAGCTGTACTCGGTGTGTAGCCGCCGGTCAGTTCGCTCTCGGCCTCGGGCAAATCGAAAGGGCGAGCGGTTGGTCTCAGCGTAAGCGGCCATCAGATAAATGAAGAAGGCAACAGAACTGCAACCCGCCGAAGATGTTCCAGGTCAACATGCCCTTGGTGGCCTGCTGCTCGACGATGACGCGCAGATTGAGCGAGCCGGCGCGCAGCACCACGCCCACCAGCGAGAGCCCCAGCGCCAGTTCGTAGCTGATCAATTGCGCCGAGGAGCGCAAGCGAGCCCAGCAGCGAATACTTGTTGTTCGACGACCATCCGGCCAGCGCAATGCCGTAGACGCCGATCGAGGTGATGCCGAGAATGACCAGCAGGCCGATGTTGACGTCGGAAATCTGAAAGAGATGCATGCCGCCCGGCCCCACGTCGGGCTCGCCAAAGGGCACCACGGCAATGGAGATGAGCGCGCAGCCCAGCGCGAGGATGGGCGCCAGCAGATAGAGCGGCCTGTAGACGCCGGTGGGGATCAGGTCCTCTTTGAGAAAGGACTTCGCGCCATCGACCAGCGGCTGCAACAGGCCGAACGGCCCCACGCGGCTCGGTCCCCAGCGGTTCTGGATGCGGCCCACCAGCTTGCGCTCCAGCAGCACGGTATAAGCGACGCCCAACAGCATCACCACCGTCACTACGGCGACCTTCAGCAAGCTCCACAGGAAAAACTGCAAAATCGTCACGTGCCTTCAGCCTCTTTTTTTAGAACCTTCGTGAAAAACCTGGTTGATAGGGACAGGTCTCAACCCGTCGTATACAGCCGATTCCGATTCCCGGCTTGAGCGGCTGAGGAACTGCAAACGGCCTAAGCGCATCCCTCAAGGGCTAAAGCCCATCTTCTTCTTCAACTTCGCTCCGCACCACTAAAGTCGCGCCCTGATAAGAAACAAAAAATCAAGTCCAACAAAACAAAGACAAAACGCAAACCCGTGTGAAAATGCAAAAGCCCGGGCCTAAAGGCCGGAACAGATTGAACTCGGTCCAGGGGCCTGAAGGCCCCTGCTCCCTCTGCAAGGCCACCTCCACGTCGGGCTGTTTCGTCCATCGCGGCTCAGAGGCACTGGTGCCGGACGGTTACAAAACCAGACCCTCTTCACCACGGCTTCCATGGTGCCTTGATACAAAGCCAGATTTCTCCAACCATTGCTTCATCAACAACAATCAGTCTGCCGCGGACTCGGCCAAATCGTGCGCCTGGTGCCGCTCCAGTTTCTTGAGCGCAGGGCTGTACGGCCCCAGCGCCGAGGAGGTAAATAGCCCGTCGTGCGCGGGATTCACCAGGTCCCGCTCGGATACCGTCACCTCCGAGTGCAGTACAAATCCCGGCTCGGTTGGCACATCGTTGCCTCCGAACAGATTGATCCGGTCCAGTGTATAGCCGGGGACCAGTCGCTGGATTTCGTCCAGCACGGCAAGCGGGTCAAAGGGGCTCAGCTTGGGTTCGAGACTG
The DNA here is from genome assembly GCA_963839155.1 of uncultured Acidobacteriaceae bacterium. Classification (GTDB taxonomy): domain Bacteria; phylum Acidobacteriota; class Terriglobia; order Terriglobales; family Acidobacteriaceae; genus Telmatobacter. The sequence continues at coordinate 9,784 of CAWITY010000008.1, read as the reverse complement.
TTGGACGCCAGCCACACTGCGTGGCGGTCGGCCTCGCCGGAGTGCACGCCGCGCGACTGGCCCAGATCGGCGGTCACGCTGCCCGCGCCGAAAGGAACCAGCGCCTTGACATCCGCGCCCATGGCGTCTGCCAGGCGCACGAGAATCTCGAAGTCCGGCTTGACCCCGGCGCGGTCAACTGCTTTGTGGGCCAGTTGCACATCGCCGAAGGTGTTGGTCACCGTGCCGGTCTTTTCGTAAAGGCTGGCGGCAGGGAAGACCACATCGGCCAGCGCTGCGGTCTCGGTAAGGAAGATGTCCTGCACCATGACAAATGTGTTCTTCAAAGCTGCTCGATCCAGACCCGCCTTTGCAGCCGGATTGGCGCCCACCACCAGCAGCGCGCTCAGTCTTCCCTTGGCGGCGGCAGCCAGCATTTCCGACTGACTCCAACCGGGAGTCGCGGGCAGGCCGGGATACTCCTGGGCAAAGACGCCGGGAGTTGAGACCGGCAGGTAGCCGGGCAGCAGATCGGGCAGCAAGCCCATATCCGCCGCGCCGCGCGAGTTGGCGTGATCGCCGAGGATGGCGAAACGCACGTTTCCGCGCTTCAGGCCCCAGCTCACCAGCGCGTCCACCCGGATGCCTCGGTATTCCTGGCCAAAGATGACCAGCAGGTTCTCCTCGGCCAGCACGGCCTTGCTGAAGTCGGAGTTGCTGCTGTCGAGATACGCGGTAAAGGCCGCATAGCCATCCGCGGGCAGCAGCAACGCGGCCTTGGCTTGGCGTTCCAGCTTGATGACCTTGGAATTGGCGATGTAGAGCCGCGCGCGGTTCAGGCGCACGTTGGTGCGCAGATTCCAGGCCAGCAGCGGGTGCTCCTCAGTGGGATTGCCGCCGATGAGCAGGATCGCCGGAGCCGTGGCCGCTTCGCGCAGGCTGGCTGCCTTGTCCTTGTGCCCGGCCAGGCCGCGGGCAAAGGCCGCGTAGTCCGTGGTGCGCTGGTGATCAATGTTGTTGGTGCCGAGCACGGTGCGGGCGAACTTCTGCAACAGATAGTTCTCTTCGTTGGTGGAGAGGTTCGAGCCGATCACGCCAATGGCCGCGCCGCCCTCCGCCGTTCCAGTCTTGCTATCGCGAATCTCTTTCAACTTGCCTGCGGCAACGCGCAGCGCGTGCTCCCAGGTGGCCGGTTCCAGCTTGCCTTCCGCATTGCGCACCAGCGGCTTGGTCAACCGCTCCGCGCTGTCCACAAAGTCGAAGCCGAAGCGGCCCTTGGCGCAGAGAAAGTCGTCGTTGATGCCGCTCTTGTCGCGGTTGTCGGCGCGCACAATCTCCGAGCCGTCGTTGGTCTGGCGCACGCCCAGGGTCACCTTGCAACCGTCGGCGCAATGCGTGCAGACAGTAGACACGTGGTTCATCTCCCAGGGCCGCGTCTTGTAGCGATAGCTGCCCGAGGTCAACGCGCCCACCGGGCAGATGTCGATGCACATGCCGCACTGTTCGCAATCCAGTTGGTCGCCACCGTTGGGAGCGATCACCGCATTCACGCCGCGGTTCTGCACGCCCAGCGCCCACACGTCCATGCCTTCGCCGCAGATGCGCATGCAGCGGTAGCAGAGAATGCAGCGCGGGCGATCGTAGTAGACGGCCGGCGACCACTGTTGCTCTTCGCGGTGCTGTTTGGCCTCGGCGTAGAGGCTTTCGCCCGCGCCGTACTTGAAGGTCATGTCCTGCAACTCGCACTCGCCGCCGGCATCGCAGACCGGGCAGTCGAGCGGATGGTTGCCCAGCAGCAATTCGATGGTGGACTTGCGCGCCTGTGCGATCTCCGCCGACTCGGTAATGAAGACCTGGCCCTCGGCCACCGTGGTGGTGCAGGCGGTTTGCAGCTTGGGCACTTTCTCCTGGCGCACCACGCACATGCGGCAGGCGGCTTGCAGGCTCAGCCCAGGGTAGTAGCAGAAAGCCGGAATCTCGATGCCCGCCTTGCGGCAAGCATTGATCAGCAGCGTCCCCGCGGGAGCCGTCAGCTTCTTTCCATCGACTATGAAATTTACGTCTGCCATGTTTTCCTATGCGGCCTGCGATTGGTGGGTAGAGGAGATCGATTCGGGAAGAGGCACGGAGAGCCATTCCACAACGTATTGCTTAGTTGCGTACTCCGGGTCGAACTCTTCGAAGTCGACTTGTGTCTTTCGGGCTTCGGGAAGCGGCTCGCCAGCCTGGAACGCATCGTCCAAATAGGCCTTGAGCGCCTCACGCATCTGGCAGCGCGTTTCGTCCAGGTCGTCGCCCAACGATCCGCATCCCTCCACGTCGGGAGAGAATGCGCTCCAGTTCTTGGCGCCTTTCTCGAAGACCACCATGTATTCCCGTGTCATTTCAACCCCGCCTTCTTCAAAATGCTATGCGCGATTCCCGTGCCCAGATCCTTGCCCGAATGCATGGGTACGATTACGAGGCCAGGCTTGACAGGATGCCGATAGTGCCTGTGACTGCCCGTATGCTGTGTAACATACCAGCCATCGGCTTCCAGAATCCTTGCCAATTCCTGCGGTCTCATGCCGTTACCGCTTCCCCGATTTGTTCGGAAATTGGAACCTCAATCTCCATCCATTCAACTACATAGTGATCCACTTCACCGTCAGGATCGTCAACCGTCGAAAAATCGAAACTGCTTGTCTTCGGCGTTGGCATGATGTCCCCATCGGCGGCCATCCACTTAAGATGAGCTTCCAAAGCCTCCCGCATCCGACTGCGAATCTTCGTCAGCGTCTTGCCCGTCGAGAAACAGCCCGGAATGTCGGGAGCAAAGCCTCCGTAGTTCCGCTTTCCGTGTTCGTATACGACAAGGAACTTCTGCTTCATTGCGTCTTCGCGTTACTCCATTCTCTGCATCCGCGAAGCTGTCCAGTTACTCATCCCCAGCTTCGGCCACCTCGTCCTCAGTCTTCTTGTACGCACTTGAGATAAGGGCCTTGAGTAGCTCGGTCTTCTTGGGTAGATCGCCCGGAACGAGTAACAGGATATAGCGCTTTCGCAGTTGGTCATACTCGTCAAAGTCGATATCCGCAGCCGTCAGTTGAGCCTCGATTTGCTCGGATTGGGCGTACGGTAGCGACATCCTAACGTGCTTCTTCCTGGGCCAGAGGGTCAGAAATCGCCAGAATTCCGCGCCCTTTTTCAATGGAATTGAGCCCTTATTGAATCGAGGCCCAATCGCAGGATCGACGTTCTTGGCGATCGCTACAATCTCGTCCACAAGTGTCATTGAAGCCTGCGATGTCCTCTCCTCCCAATACGAGCGATTTGTTTCAGGAATTCCAGCATCCTCGTCTTCTTCGACTGACTTCTTAGAGTGATCCAGCACCTTGGTAAAGATGATGGAGCGCTTGCCCCCGACGCTGATCGCATTCATTTTGATCGCAATCAGAGGTATATGTTGATTAAAGAGGCTAATTACGTTGAAGAACCTCGACGTAATCCCCTCTGCGACAATCACTGCGATGTGCTCGTATTGCGGCGAATTTCTACGTTCGCGATCCCAATACTCGATCGTTCTGATAATGTGACTTGGGTTGGTATCACCCAACTGGATCTCGACCTCGTAGCGGATGGTGACGGGGGAATCTTGCAATAGAAAATCGAGCCTTCCGCCTCCGACTTGAAGCCGCTCCTTTTCCTTTACGACTAGGTTCCCAAGCCCTAGTATCCCGGGGTCTTCGACGATGAGGCTTTGGATGAAGTCCTCTCCCCAGCCGCTCGCACCTGCGCCAAGCCGGAATAATTCCGCTTTCTCATATCCCACCGGCATTAGCGTCCCCCTCCAATCCACTTAGTTCCGAGCGAGTCCAGACTTCACACCACCGCCAAATCGACATGCTTGGCGAACGCACAAGCCTTCCCGTTCAAATGCTCCTCGAACTCCTTGCGGAACTTCTTCACGAAGCCCAGAATCGGCATGGCCGCGGCGTCGCCCAGCGGGCAGAACGTCCTGCCCAGCATGTTCTCGGCCAGGTACTGAATATTGTCGATGTCCTTGGCCTCGCCGAATCCGGCGTGAAAGCGCGTCAGCGATTTCTTGATCCAGTCGGTGCCTTCGCGGCATGGAATGCACCAGCCGCAGCTTTCGTGCTGATAGAAGCTGATCGTCCGCAGCGCGAACTCGACGATGCAGGTCTGGTCGTCGATCACCACCACGCCGCCGGAGCCAAGCATCGATCCGGCCTTGCCCACCTGGTCGAAGTCCATGCCAATGTCGATCTCTTCGGGAAGCAGCACCGGAGTCGAAGAGCCGCCGGGAATGACCGCTTTCAACCCGTGCCCGCCCTTCACGCCGCCGGCCACTTCGTAGACCATCTTCTTCAAGTTGTAGCCCATGGGCAGTTCGTAGACGCCGGGCCGCTCCACGTGGCCGCTAATTCCAAACAATCGTGTACCGCCGTTGCGCGCGGTGCCGACAGCAGAGTAAGCCGCCGCGCCCATGGCGATGACATGCGGCACGGTAGCGATGGTCTCTGCGTTGTTGATGACCGTAGGACCGCCATACAGGCCCACAACGGCAGGGAAAGGCGGCTTGATGCGCGGTACGCCCCGCTTGCCTTCCAGCGACTCCATCAGCGCCGACTCTTCGCCCACTTCGTAGGCGCCCGCGCCGGTTTGCACAATGACCTCGAACTCGGTGTCGGAGCCGAAGATACCCTTGCCCAGAAAACCCTTGCTGTAGGCATCGGCAACGGCCTTTTCCATGATTTCGAGCAGATAACGGTACTCGCCGCGCAGATAGATAAAGCCCAGCTTGGCGCCGATGGCCAGGCCGGCGATGATCGTGCCCTCAATGACCGCGTGCGGATCGTGGAGGAAGATGAGGTGATCCTTGCAGGTGCCGGGCTCGCTCTCGTCGCCGTTGACCAGCACGTACTTGGGCTTGGCGCTCTGCTTGGGAACGAACGACCACTTGAGGCCCGTGGGGAAGCCCGCGCCGCCGCGGCCGCGCAGGTTGCTGGCCTTCATTTCGTTGATGATCCAGTCGGGGCCTTCGGCGAGGCACTTCTTCGCAGCCGCATAGCCGCCCAGTTCCAGATAGCGGTCGATCTTGGCCGCCCCCTGGCCGAAGCGCCGGGTGACGATCTTCACTTCATCGGGATGGGAGACGAGCCTAGGCATGAGCGCTTTCCTTTTCTGCCCTGCCGCGATAACCGCCCAGGATGCCGGGCACAAGGTCGGGTTTCAACTCGTCGTGGAAGTCGTAATTCACCTGGATCGCCGGGGCCCAGCAGCAGGCTCCGATGCACTCCACCTCTTCGATGGAGAAGACGCCATCGGGGGTGATGCCCTTGGGGCCGATGCCCAGCTCCTGCTGGAAGCGCTCGTAGATGTCGTAGGCGCCGGTCAACATGCAGCTGATGTTGGTACACACCTGGATGTTGTATCTGCCCACCGGCTTGAAGCGCAGCATGGAGTAGTAAGTGGCTACGTTGCGCACTTCCAGTTCGGTGATGCCGATGCGCTCGGCCACCTCGGCGATGACGGCGTCGGACAGGTAGCCGATCTCGTCCTGCGCATAGAGCAGCATGGGCACCAGCGCCGAGCGGCACTAACCAGATCGTTATGCTGGCGGCAAACCGCTGATCGACTACGTATTGCTAGGTCTACAAGCTTGGTGTGCTGGTCAGCGAGCTGCGCCTCGTCCGGCCGGCCCGTCTGGCTTTTGGACATCGAATTGACGTGCGCGGCCCGCACGCCGGCCATCGTGGCCGATCCGAGACCAAAACTGCACCCGGTCATGATCGCGGTGAACATCAACGGCGACGCCCAGCCCAGCCAGGTGGGAACGCCGTCGCCATCGCTTTTGTATTCAACCCAGTAAATGAGAAACGTCTCGGCGTCGACCAGATTGGGCGGCACAAATTCGAGCGTGGGATTGATTTTCTTCTCGGTGTAAGCGCGACGATGCTTTGTGTTCAACGCCACACCTGAGTTCTGTACGTAAATCTCGTAGCCGGGACGTCCGCTTTCCATCAGATCAACCCAGTCTCGGACCTTCCGCTTAATCGCCACGTCCGTTACTAAGCCCTGCATCGTCTCCGGGTCCACTCGTGGCAAGTTGCCAGCATCTGGATCGCCGTTCGGATTACCGTCCGAAACATCAAAGGGAAAACAAAGTCGTGGCGTTTCGTCGTGTCGCGGACAATCTCTGCCGTCATGTCTCACACTCCTTGGATGTTCCACATTCATCAAATTCAGGGGTGTCCTAGGGTTGCTATTCGCTCTCGACGATGCCCTCCACTTCGTCAACATCATCTGGCGCTATGGCTCCTCCTCGCGTCGCCTTGCGCTCTTGAATAGCCTTTGAAGTCCGCCGCTTTCTGGTGGTAGTAACCCAACGCAAACAGCGCCTGATCCTTCAGCGTCAGTGTGCGCGGGAAGCTCGGCAGCCCCGCCATAATCTCTTGTAGGCCCGGTCTAGGCGCAGGTGCGCGCCGGGCTTTTCGTGTCGCAGTTTCGTCAAGTGGGCGCGACTCCGGTCATCAGACGCCCAAAGACCGTCGCGGGTGCAGAAGACGCCGTGCCATAGTAGCTATCTACGATGGTCCGAATGGTCTTGCCAAGGGCCGCATATTGAATAGCCTCAAGTTCCCGCCAGCAATCACCCGCAGAGATAGCCGACTGGTTTTACTTTACCGCCAGATCAAGCTCTGCCATGTTGTTCTCTCCTTCGTTCCAACCGTCCTGGGTTAGGAGCACCATTTTGATCAACGCCGCATGCTCAGTACGAACGCCTTGCTCGGCTCGCGCTCGCCGCACCGCCTGGTACATCAGCCACTGCGGCAGCGGATCGCCATGCAGTGCCAACCTCAAGAGCGCCTGTCCTACCTGGGGTGCGGGTTCCTCCACTTTTGAATTGGCGCTCACCGTCGCCTGCATGGTTCGCGCAACGGAAATTGAGACTCCCCCTGAATTGACGCTCCTTCCGGTCGTATCCCACCAAACGCTGCAAGCGGAAGTAGCGCATCAAGTTTTCTCTTGCCGCGCCCAACGTCGTCTCTAGCCAGTCGCGCACGATCACCCGCGACTTTGCGCCCGAGAGCATTGCGGCATAAGACGGTACGATGTCGAAATTCTGCGATGGACCAGACTTGCTCGTCCATACGGACCTGAGGAACTCACGCGCATCCTCAGATGACGGGTCAGTAAGAATGTTCGCCCAGGAGATGCCGAGTGGCTTGCGCGTCCAAAAGATGTAGACAACTGGATCGATTCGAAGATGTGTTTGTTCTCCCTGAAGTAGTTCGTTGAGCGAGTTGCTGAAGCGCCAACCGCACTCTTCACAGGTAGGTGCGCCAACAGATGTATCCAGCCCATAGGAGTCGAATGCCGATGCATTGAAAGATATCAGCGCGGCGCCGCTCGATTGTCCTCCCGGAATACCTTTATACTGTATTGGCAACACTTTGACCGCTGGCCGGATATTGCCGCAGATCAAGCACTGCATTGGCTCGGTTGTTACTGATGCGCCTGGCGCATATTCCCAGAAAGCGCGGACGCTCTGAAGGTCGATTGGGCGGATACCATCCACCCGGAAGGTCACATTTTCCTTGGGGTCGAAGTCGGGGGGTAGCAGCAGGTCTCCAACTTGCATGTCAGCCAGAAACGCCGCAACTGCTCGGACAGTAGGTTCGCCTGTAGAGGTGGCGCACGCATCCCGACGAGCGCGCATGAACTCGGCATGGCGTTCTTGGACTTGGACCGGCTTGCTATCCTTTCGGCCCATCCCAAGGGCATACTCGGCATTCTCGGCCAACAATCGGGACTTGACCCCCGAAGTCTTCATTGCATGGGGCGCAAGCTCTTTCTTTCCTCGTTTTTTTGTCTCCGTCTGGCGGTCGATGACAGTGACCACGCCGGAACGGCTCTCCAATTGGACCTCGTACCTGATGTCCATCGGCTGGTACATGAAGGGTGGCAATTCGAATTGGTCGGCATACTCACTCAACCGTTGCAGGAACACGGCTTCCCTCCAGCGCGTAGAGCGCTTGTGGCACCCGCAACACTCCGTCTTCCAGTCGCGCCTCGAAGAAACGCGGTTCGATGCGGGTGCCACCGTCCGCCGCATAGTCCATGTCGAAGAGCATCCGCCGGAATCACTGGTGATCGGCTGAACTCGCTCGATAGCCGTCGGTTTGGCAAAACTAGCCCGCGGCGAACTCACGACATCCCAGGTATGGAGTGCTGTAGCATTGGCCGTTGGCGACCCCACAGCAGAGAAATTGAGACGCGATACTTTGCTGGGTCCTCACGCACGTCGTCGCGGAGGGCAACGTCCGCCGCGATGATGTATGCCACGTCGCGCAGACCCAACGTGTGTCGCTGTGCACGATCTTCGTCTGCGGAGTCGCCCACGCCCTCCTCCATCCATTTGAGAGCGGTGCGGTACGTCGCGCGACTGTTCACCTCGTTGCGCCGAATTGAGAAGTAATGAACGGGCTTCAGCGCGCGAATTTCACGCACATGCCACTGAAACTCCGGTTTCCAGAAAATGCTCTCCAGCACACCACGGGCAGCAGAGGGCATCATCACCTCGTAGCTCACCCGCTCAACCTTCATCTCTGGCCTGGTGAAACAGGCATACTCTCCCCACACTTTCACCGTAACTGGCTCATACTCGCGCGCGCTGGTCTGGTCGCTAGCACCCATGCTCGCCTCCACTTTTATTGACTATTTCAACACTGCTGGTGTCGATGAAATCCTCTACCATATGGTTCGCTCCGGCTCAATGGAACCGCCTAACACGATGCCCGTACCATTCGTTGTGTCGTAGTTGCCCTGCCATTCCCAGAGTCCCGGAATCACTTCGACGAGAAGACCCGCTCGCTGTGCCTGCTGTAGCTCCGTTTTCTTTCGCAATGCCACAACATAGGGCTGCAATCGGCGTATGAGGTCACGCGGCGATCCCTGTTGGGTTCGCAGTTTATTGATTGCGTCCCGTACGCTTTTCTGCTCCTCCGCTGTCCCGTAGCGCACCACCACTGGCTCAGTGTCGTCATCGATCATGTGGAAGCGCTTCGCTGTCTCTGGATAGTCGAGTCCTTTGCGTGCATCGGAAACCTTACAGTTAGTCCATATCCACCTGTGCGTACAACTGGTCAAAGTAGCAGGCGGTGAAGCCTCGCTCATGCGGATCGACATTCCCTCGTTTGAGAAGTCCACCTGTGATCTGCGTCCCGATGCGATAGGTCCCTGGCGGAAGACCGCCATCCTCTGGCGTGAACACGAGCACTTCACCAGGGATAAGCACACCATCTTGCGCCAGTTTGCCCTCGCGATTGCAGCGGCCTGCCGCTTGCGCGATGCGGTCGAGTGGCCCAATGGCGCGTAATACTCGCGGAAAGTCAATATCAACGCCCGCTTCCACGACTTGTGTTGCCACCAATCGACAAGGGGCGCCGTCAGCCAGGCGATGGCGCACCTCGGCAAGCACCGCGCGTCGATGCGCACCGCGGAGTTGGGTCGAGAGGTGCAGAGCATCAGGATCGTCGAGGGCTTCCATCAGAGCAAGCGCGTCCGCGCGGGTGTTCAAGATGGCGAGCGCCTGCTCTGTCTTTCGCATCTCCTCCGCGACGCGTTCCCATGACCACCGTGTATCTGATTTCGGGCCAGCGGTACTCCACTCGCGCCAATTGCCGAAAGAGCCTGTGTTCTTCTTCCTTGGATCGGATGTTCGGTAATATTCGGCAGGCCATCGAACCCAGAGCGCGTGTCCAGCGCAGGCTCGTCGCGGTGCATAGCAGAACGGTAGCGC
>CAWITY010000007.1:0-483668 GCA_963839155.1 uncultured Acidobacteriaceae bacterium | reverse complement strand
GGAACCCGAATCGTCGCGCTCGATCTGAATGCGCAACGGCTTGCCGGGGCCGACAAGGTGCTCCTGACCGCTCAGCTCGTCCAGGCTGCGGGGGCGCATGCGTTCGGCCAGCGGCGCAGTGCGCACCGTGCCTTTGGGACCTTCGGGTTCGCCGTCAAAGAGGCTCATGACAGGCTTCCTCGCTGACGGGAGGCTTCGTAAAGGAGCACGGCGGCAGCCACAGAGGCATTCAGGCTCTCGACCGGGCCGGGGTAGGGAATCGTCAGGGCTCCATCGGCCTGTGCGGCTAGTTCTTCGGGCACGCCGTTGCCTTCGTTGCCGATAAGCAAGGCGCTTGGCCCGGCAAGATCGGCCAAATGGGCGACTTTGGCCTCGCGGAGAGCGGTGGTCCAGATTCTGACGCCTGCTTTGCGAAGCCCGGCGAAACACTCCTCGGCGTTGGCCGCCAGCAGCGGGAGGCGAAAGACGCTCCCCGCGGAGGCGCGCACCGCTTTCGGGTTCCAGGCACTGACGGTTCCAGGCAGGCTGAAGGCACCGCTGGCGCCAAAGGCCTCGGCCGAGCGCAAAATGGTGCCCAGATTCCCGGGATCCTGCAACCCTGCAAAGACAACGAGCAGGGGAGGGGCTTTGCCCGTGCCATCAAGCAAGTCCGTCCAACTCCAGGCTGGCGGCTCGATCAGGGCGGCGATGGGCTGAGGCGCTTCAGTGGTGAGGGCGGAGTCCAGCAATTCTCTGGGCAGCAGAAGCACCTCGGTCTCCGGCGGCAGGGGCAGACCGTCGAGCAAGAATTCGGCTCCCTGGGCAGCAAACACGCAATCCACGCGCAAACCTGGCGCGCAGAGCCTCTTCAAGCAGGTTCGGCCCTTCGATTCCCGCCAGGCCGTCGGCGTCCCGGCCGGGGTGGGCCAGCGCGCGGCGAAGCTGTTTCAGGCGGGCGTTCTGTTTACTCTGTACAATGCGGATAGGCATTTGTGCTGAACCTTTTGCGCTTAGCCGATTCTAAGCCTGTTTTGGCGGCCTGCGGGCAGGGCTACACCAAGCCCTACTTGCACCAAGGCTGGTGCTGTGATAGCTTCCGTCTTTATGGCGTTTTCATAACCGGGAACTGAGGTAGACCTTCTTGTCCGCGGAGATCTTGCGCGTCCATCCCGATGAACCCCAGCCGGACCGGATCGACTACATCGTCGCCTGCCTGCGCAAGGGCGATGTGGTTGCGTTGCCGACCGATACTTTCTACGGCCTCGCCGTGGACCCGGTCAACCTGCATGCAGTCGAGCAAATCTACCAACTGAAGACGCCGCCAGAAGCACAAGCCGCTGTCGCTGCTGATCGCCTCTGTCTCCCAGGCCTATGAACTGGCGCGCGACACCGATCCGCTGCTGGACAAACTGGCTGAGCGCTTCTGGCCCGGCCCGCTGACCATTATTGTGAGAGCCGGCACCAAGCTACCTCTGCGCTCCACGGCGAACACCGGGCAACGTGGCCCTGCGCGTACCAGACGCCGCCATCCCCCGCGCCGTCGTAGAGCGCTTCGGACTCCCCATCACGGCGACTTCGGCTAACCTGCAGGGCGCCGCGGAGTGTACCCACGCGGCTTGCGTACGCGACCAGATTGGCGATCGCATTCCGCTGATTATCGATGGCGGACCCACCGGTCACTCGCAGCCGACAACGATTGTTGACCTCTCGCTGGGCCCCGGACGCTGGGAAATTTTGCGTGAAGGCGCTATTTCCACGCATGAGATTGTCATGGTCTTGCAAAGGTGAGAAAAACAGGGACTAAGGGACTGAGGAACTAGGGACTAAGGAAGTGGGGACTGAGGGACCAGGGAATCACTGCCAACCGCAGTTCATAGACCCCAAAAGGATACTGATCCCTCATTCGAGTCCCTAATCCCCTAGTCCCTCAGTCCCTGTAATGAAGGTGCGCATGAGGCGCCGGACAAATTCGAAGGGCCGCAATCTTGCTTTCCGCCTGGGGCTGCTGCTGTTGCTGGCTCTTGCAGTGGCTACGCTGGGCTGGTGCCGTTGGGTTTACCTGCAAATTCAGAGCTACGCCGTTCGGGATCAGGCGGCTCCGTCCGATGCCATAGGGGTCTTTGGGGCGGCGGAGTACGACGGCAAGCCCTCTCCGGTGTACCGCGCCCGCCTGGATCACGCGCTCGCCCTCTACAGGCGCGGCATTGCACCGCTCCTCATCACTCTGGGAGGAAACGGCGGCGATCAGTACAACGAGGGGACCGTGGGCCGCGAATACCTGATGGGCATGGGGGTCCGCGAAGAGTCCATCATCGCCGAGACCGAGAGTCGCAACACAGAAGAGTCGGCCCGCCGCATCGCCGTGATTGCCCGCGCGAACGGGCTCCGCCGCCTGGTCATCGTCAGCGATGGAACGCACCTGTTTCGCATTCATGAAATCTGTGCCGCCGAAGGGCTCGATGTTCTAACTTCTCCACGGCCCAGGGCGCCCGTCGAAGGCGGCTCGCGGGATTTTGAGCGCATCGAGCACGAACTCCTCAGCTACACACTCTGGCGGTTGCACCTGCACTGAAATTGGCTGGTTCAGAGCGATTCCATAATTCACGTGCCCATGCAGGCATCGGGCATGGTGGCATTTTCTTGAGAAAAAAGCCACTTGATCTCAGTGGTCTCTGGGTATATCGATTGTGGAACCGCTGTAGCCTTCAAGGCAACTGGTTTGCGAGCAGGCGGGCGAAGTCCTCACTCGGCATAGGGCGGCCAAAGTAGAAACCTTGGGCCTCGTCGCATCCGTGCAACTTGAGAAACGCCAACTCTTCCTCCGTTTCCACTCCCTCGGCAATCACTCGCAGATTCAAACTGCGGCCCATGGCGATGATCGTGCTCACAACGGCCGTATCCGCCGGATTGGCGGTGATCTGGCGGATAAACGACTGATCGATATGGAGGGCATCGAGCGGGAGTTTCCTCAGATAGCTCAGGCTGGAGTAGCCAGTGCCGAAGTCATCCACCGACACCCTAATCTTGCTGTCCCGCAGCACCTGAAGCAGGGGGGCTCCAAGATCGGCACGTTCCATGACGACACTTTCAGTCATCTCAATATTGAGAGAGGCAGGGTCGAGGCCGGTCTCGCTTAGCACGTCTGCCAGGTCTTCCAGAAAGTTCTCGTTCCAGAACTGCAGAGCCGAGATGTTGACCGCTATATTCTTCATTTTCAAGCCAGCTTCCGCCCAGGCCTTGGCTTGGGTACAGGCCTCCCGCAGCACCCAGCCGCCTATAGGCAAAATCAAGCCGGAGTCCTCTGCGACGGAAATGAACTGCAAGGGAGGGAGGAGTCCTCGCGTGGGATGCCTCCAGCGCAGCAGGGCTTCCGCCCCAGCAATGACGCCTGTCCGCAGTTCAATCCTGGGCTGATAATGCAACTGAAATTCGTTTCGCTTGAGTGCCCGCCGCAGGTCTTTCTCCAGTGATTGACGCTGGATGGCACGGGCGTTCATTTCTGGCTCGAAGAAGCGGTAGCTTTGGCGACCATCCTCCTTGGCCCGGTACATTGCAGTGTCGGCGTTATTGATGAGGGTGCCAGCATCCCGGCCGTCGTTGGGATAGATGCTTACGCCGATGCTCGCGGTAATGGACACCTCGCGGCGGTCAATGGAGTGGGGTTCTGCCACGGCTTTCAGGATTCTGGCGGCCGCATTCGAGGCATCTTCGGGTTGCTTCACGTCCTGTAGCAGCACGACGAATTCGTCTCCACCTTGCCGGCCCACCGTATCCGGCGTGCGGATGCAATCCAGCAACCGCTTGCTGACGGATTGGAGCAGTTTGTCGCCGGCCGAGTGGCCCAGTGAGTCGTTGATATGCTTGAAGCCGTCCAGATCCAGGAACAGTACCGCGACCAGCCCCTTGTTTCGCCCGGCTCGCGCGATCGCATAGCCTAGACGGTCACTCAACAGAAGTCGATTGGGCAACCCGGTAAGGGCGTCGTGCTCGGCCCGATGGCACATCTGCTCCGCCAGCGCGCGCGCCTTCTCTTTGAACTGAGCCTCCTCAATGGTCTTGCGCTCGATGGCATTCTGCAGGGTGCGCAGCAGGTTGCGCGGCTCAATTTTGCCCTTGACCAGGTAATCTTGTGCGCCCTCCCGCATGGCTTGCATGGCGACAGGTTCTTCATTTTGGCTACAGAGCAGCACCAGGGCGCCCTGGTTCGGGACTGTGAGGATTCGCCGCACCGACTCCACCCCCTTGAGTCCGGGCAACGTCAAATCCAGCAAAACAACATCGAACTCTTGCTTGACAAGATACTTCTCTGCTTCCTCCATGCCCTCGACGTGTGTAAAAGTGAATGCCTGGGCGCCCGGATGGTTGAACATCCTGCGGATGGCGCGAGATTCTCTCCGATTGCTTTCAATCAGGAGAACCGTTTTGGCCGGCTTGTTTCTCATAGCGTGACCTACGGTACGGCGATTCTCCCGCATGATGCAGAAAGGGCAAAAGGCTCTGAAGCACTCTTCTATGCTTTACGAGAAAGTGCCAAAGGTTCAATTGGGAAACTGTCCAATTTTGTTCATCTGCTGAAAATTTCAAGAATATAGACCCAATTTGGGAAGCCTTCGGCCTATTTTCTCTGGGATGAAATATTTGCCAGGGTTTTGCCCTGCCCAAAGAACGAAACCAAAACCGTTGCACGGCTTTTTCTCTGCAAGAAAATGCATGGGGACCATGCGGCAGGCCTTTCGAAATCCGCCCAATGGTCATCCCTGGCCGAGCCCTGAGCGGGCCGTACGCAAACCACTGGAGCTTCAAAACAGGATGCGAGAGGGTCAGCTCACGCCCGGATGCGACAGAAGGGCAAGCAGAACCACCGCGAAGGCGGCGGCGCTGGCGGTAGAGAGGAAGTTCACCGCGTCGTTGTTGAGCCAGCCGCGGCGTTCCAGGGTGGCTCCCAGCAGGCTGTCGAAGAACAGGCCGAAGACGCCGCCTGCTCCGGCGATCGAGAGCATCTCCCAGCCGCCGCTCAACGCGAAAGTCCCCGCCAGTGAAACGGCGGTGCAAGCAGCGACCCCGGCCAGGGTTCCCACCAGGCTGATCGCGCCATCGGTCCCTGGCTCAACAATGCGCAGAGTGGTCAGCATCCTCGGTCTTCCGCCGCATACCTGCCCAATCTCGGAAGAGACGGTATCTGCCGCGGACTCCGCCAGTGCGGCCAATCCAATGGCAAATGGGAGCGTCGCCGACCAGAAGACGCCGCGAACCCCATGCAGATGCTGAAAGCCGAGTTGAAGCCCCCCCAAACCCTCCAGACAGAATAGCGCCGCCTGGTTTGAAAGTAACGCTGCAACGCCGAGATTCGCGGCCACCTGCGCAGCCGAGCGCCCTTGGCGCCTTTCGGCGGTTCCCAACCTCTCTTTGCGGGCTCGGCCCAGCCGCGTAGCCAGCGAACTCAGCGCCAGCAGAAGCACCAAGGGGACCAGCGCTGTTCGCCATGGCGCGTACATGCGGTAGTCCCCATATGAAAGGGTGGCGAAGGTGATGCTGGCGGCAATCACCGTGCCTGAAGCCGCGGCCCAGGGCGTAGCTGTGCGGAGTTTCCAGGCCACAAGGCCCAGAAGCACGCCCAATCCCAGCGTCCAAAGGGCCACTGTTGGCAGGTTGACGGCCCAAAAGCGTGCCTTGAGCACGACATCTGCGCCCAGGCAGGGAAACACCAGCAGCAGAACGAGTTTGGATTGCCAGTAGAGCTTCGGTTGAGTCTTTGATCGGGCCACGCTTCATCGTAACCTCCGGCGGCAGATGCGGTCCCCCTGGGCTTCCCGTCATGGCACAAAACTCAGCCTCTCAGAAGTCTTTCCTCAACCGCTATAACCAGCGATGGTCCTCCCGGCGGTATGCCGGGGCTAAAGTCCGGGTAAAGCGCCCGGACGAGTTTTCCGCAGCCTTCAAGGTCCACTGTTTCTTGCGCTCCCTATCGGCTCGACCGAAACAGCGCTCTTTCAGGGCATCGACTCCATCCAACGTCTCTTGAACAGACGCCTTGCGCCTTGGACAGCCGCATTGCGCGGGCGGAAGCCGGTCACTTGTTGCCCAATCCCTCTATAATCCCGGCAAAGAGGAGGTCATTTTGGATAAGACTCGACATACGCGGAAGTTCGCCGCAGCCCTGGCAGTTTTCGCCCTGGTTTTCGTTGTGGGAGCCGGAGCACAGCAGCTCTCAGAGAAACTCAAAGACGCAGTGGGGCACTGGCAAACCTATAGCGATGGCAAGCCCAGCGGCCAGGTGGAGACCTACCTGGTGGATGGCAAGCTGTTTGGCCGGGTAACGCAGTTGCGACCGGGGCGCACTCCACAGGATCTGTGCGACAAATGCTCCGGCGAGTTGAAGAACAAGCTCATTCTGGGCCTGGTGATTCTGCGCGACTTCCACCCGGAGGGCGACGATTGGGTGGGTGGAACAGCCGTGGACCCGGAGAATGGCAAGGAATACCAGGGCAAGGTCTGGGCCGTGGGGAAGGACAGTCTCCATATGCGTGGCTTTATCGGCATTCCGCTGCTGGGGCGGACGGAGGTCTGGAAGCGGATTCCGTGAGTTGGAGGCGGATGAAGAAGGCCGAAGGCGGGATGAGGATCGTGGCTGCCCCTCCGCCGCCGCAAAGGAATGACGCGGCAAGGGTGGGGTACCCGGCAGCGTTGGTGGTTTCCCACCCATTCCGCAAAAGCGCGGAATGGATGGGGCACGGAGCGTTTTTGGGGTGAACAGACGCTAGTTGCACCGGTCCCGGCCTTCCAGTCCCTCAGTCCCTATTCCCTCATCCCTGTATCTCTTCGATCAAGCGGTTGGTATACTGGCAGCGTGACCCCTACTGTGCTTGATTCCATCTCGAATGGTAACCACGCCGAGACTTCCCCCAGTCAGAAAAGGGTGTTGTTGCTGAAGCCGCGCGGCTTCTGCGCGGGCGTGGTGCGCGCGATCGATATTGTGAAGATCGCTCTTGAAACCTTCGGCGCGCCCATTTACGTGCGCCGCGAAATCGTTCATAACCGATATGTTGTGAACGAGTTGGCGGAAAAGGGTGCGATTTTTGTTCATGAAATTGACGACGTACCCGACGGACAGCGTGTGATCTATTCGGCGCACGGTGTCTCGCCGGCGGTGCGCGAATTGAGCAAAGGCCGCGGCCTGAAAGTGATAGACGCCACTTGCCCGCTGGTGACCAAGGTCCACATTGAGGCGGTCAAGTTTGCCCGCCAGGGCTACTCGCTGGTGCTGATTGGCCACCGCGACCACGACGAGATCGAGGGCACGCTGGGCGAGGCGCCGGAGGCGACCCAGGTGGTGTCGAACGTGGCAGAGGTTGCTGCGCTCAAGGTGCCCGATCCGAACCGCGTGGCCTATCTGACCCAGACGACGCTCAGCCTGGACGAGGCGCGCGACATCATTCACGCGCTCAAAGAGAAGTTTCCCAACATTGTCGGCCCCCACTCGCAGGACATTTGCTACGCCACGGAGAATCGTCAGGTGGCGGTGCGCAACGTGGCGCACAATGCCGGCCTGGTGCTGGTAGTGGGTTCAACCAACAGTTCCAACTCCAACCGCCTGGTTGAGGTCTCGCGGAACCTGGGAACCATTGGCTATCTGATTGACAACTCCCAGGCCATCGATCCGTTATGGCTTAAGGATATTTCCACGGTTGCGGTCACCGCTGGCGCTTCGGCTCCCGAGGTGCTGGTGGAAGATGTGGTGAACTATTTGCGCCAAAACGGCTTCGACAGCGTCGAAGAGGTAGAAGTGATGCCCGAGAATGTGCGTTTTGGGCTGCCTCCGGAGATCGTACAGGCTATTGGCGGCGCAGGCGGAGCCGTGGCTGTGCCTGTGAGGTGATTCGTTTTCTCAGGTCTCGGATTGGAGACCTGGGGCACCCGGCCAGGATCGTTGGAAATATTTCCGCGGCCGTGGCCAGACGTTCGGATAAAGTAGCGGGATAGCCGGAATCGATGTCCTGCTCCCGGTCTGTTGCAACCGGAACGCATTTTTTCTGTTTTTCCTGACTGGAACCGAGGCATTTCAAAACCGCATGATTACGCATAAAGGGAAGACACAATCCGTAGCGCCCCGGTTTGGGCGGTTGGATGCGGACCTGGGCGAAGTTGAGACGGCTGTTGTCCGCTCGCGGGAGTTTCTTCTTTCTCAGCAGCACCCCGATGGTTATTGGTGCGGGGAGTTGGAAGCCGACTCGATGCTCGAGGCCGACTACATCTTTCTGCATACGCTACTGGAAACCGGCGATCCGGGCCGTTTGCGGCGCGCATTCGCAGAAATGATGCGCTACCAGAACGAAGATGGCAGTTGGAGCATCTACCCCGGCGGTCCGGGCAATATTTCGCTCTCGGTGAAGTGCTACTCCTCGGCAAAGATCATGGGCCTCGACGCGGACGATCCGCGCATGGCGAAGTGCCGCGAGTGGGTACTGGCGCACGGCGGCGTGGTGGCGTGCAACACCTTCACCAAGATGTATCTGTGTGCGCTGGGCGAGTACGACTACGACGCGGTGCCTGCCATTCCGCCGGAGATTGTGCTCTTTCCCAATTGGTTCTACTTCAACATTTACGAGATTTCTTCGTGGTCGCGCTCGATTCTCGTGCCCTTGGCCATCATGTACGCCCGCAAGCCATTCAAGAAGCTGCAGCCGGAGCAGGGGATTGACGAACTGTTCGTGGGCGGCCGCGCAAAAGCCAAGCTCCGCCTGCGCATGGACCGAAAGTCGATCGTTTCCTGGCGCAACTTTTTCATCATTCTTGACCGGATTTTGCACTGGGTTGAAGCGGTTCACCTGCGCCCGCTGCGCACGCTGGCCATCAAGAAGGCCGAGAAGTGGATGCTGGCGCGGCTGGAGATGACCGACGGCCTTGGAGCTATTTATCCGGCCATGCTGAATGCGATTATCGCGCTGCGCTGTCTGGGCTACTCGGAGGACGATCCGCAGGTGATTCGCGCGCGCGACGAATTCGAGAAACTGGGCATCGAGGAACCGGCCAGCGAGACCATGCCGGAGCCGACCTTCCGTATGACGCCCTGTGTTTCGCCGGTTTGGGACACGGCACAGGCGGTCTTTGCGCTGGGCGAGGCGGGCGTGGCGCGCAATGATCCGCGCATGATCAAGGCAGCGGACTGGATGCTGTCAAAGGAAGTCAGGCACAAGGGCGACTGGGCAGTGAAGGTGCCCAATGTGGAGCCGGGCGGCTGGTACTTCGAATTCAACAATGAGTTCTACCCCGACACCGACGACACTGCTCAGGTGCTGATGGCGCTTAGTAAGGTGGACAATCCGCGCGAGCGCTACCAGCACGACGTGGCGCAGCGCGCCATTGCCTGGGAGTTCGCCATGCAGTGCAAGAACGGCGGCTGGGGCAGCTTTGACAAAGACAATACCAAGATGATCTTCCAGTACATCCCCTTCGCGGATCACAACGCGATGCTCGATCCGCCGACGGTGGACATTACGGGAAGAATGCTGGAGATGCTGGCCAGCTACGGCTACACGCGCGACGACAAGCAGGTGGAGAAGGCCATCAAGTTCATCTTCAGCGAGCAGGAACCGGATGGAAGTTGGTTTGGACGCTGGGGCGTGAACTACATTTACGGCACCTTCCTGGTGCTGCGCGGGCTGGATGCAATCGGCGTGGATCATCTGGAGCCGCAGGTGCAACAGGGCGCGGAGTGGATCCGCATGGTGCAGAACGCTGATGGCGGCTGGGGCGAGACTTGCGGCAGCTATGACGATCCGGACACGCGCGGTGAGGGGCCGAGCACCCCGTCGCAAACGGCCTGGGCGCTGCTGGCGCTGCTGGCTGCGGGCGACGACCGCTCCGACTCGCTGGCCAAGGGCGTGCGCTGGCTGCTCGAACGGCAACAGGCAGACGGCAGTTGGGACGAATCGATGGGTGAAGGAAAGACCCGGCAGAGCATTATCACCGGAACCGGCTTCCCCAGAGTGTTCTACCTGGCTTATCACATGTATCGCCAATACTTCCCGCTGATGGCCTTGACCGGCTACAAGCGGACGATGGAACGGAACGGCAGCTATTAGCTTCTAGCTAAAGGCTAGTCGCTAATAGCTAAGGAACCACTGAAATAAGTCGACGTTTTGAAAGGGCGCGGCTTCAGCCGTGCCGCTAATCCAGGAAGAGTCATGCGGGGCTTTAACCCCTGACTGCCTGTGATGAGAGTCAGGTCTTGTAAGGGCACGACTTAAGTCGTACCGTAGATGGTTGAAAAGAAACGACGGGCTTTATTGATTCGGCCCTGAAGTTATGCATCAAGTCAGGTCTGTCATCCTGAGCGAACGGGGCCCCAAACGTTCTTCAGTTTGGGGGTGGTGAGTCGAAGGATCTGTGGTCGCTTTTCCATCATTCCGTTCAATTGTTTCAGGGCCGGATCAGTAGGTAAATGCAATGCGCCGGTCGCGGCGCTGGAGGTTAACACAAAGATGGCAATTCCCATCTCTCAGATGTGGACGGTTTCAACCTATGTGCTGAAGAAGAAGTTGGCTGGTAACAAGCGCTATCCCCTGGTGCTGATGCTGGAGCCGCTCTTCCGCTGTAGCCTGGCTTGCGCCGGCTGCGGCAAGGTGCAATACCCGCCCCACATCCTCAAGAAGCAGTTGACGCCAGCGGAGTGCTTTGCCGCCGTGGACGAGTGCGGCGCGCCCATGGTGTCGATCCCCGGCGGCGAACCGCTGCTGCATCCGCAGATCGTGGAGATCGTCAACGGCCTAATCGCGCGCAAGAAATACGTTTATCTTTGCACCAATGCGCTGGAATTGAAGCGGCGGCTGCCGGAGTTCACGCCGTCGAAGTACCTCACCTTCAGCGTGCATCTGGACGGGTTGCGCGAGCACCACGACTTCGCCGTTTGCCGCGAGGGCACCTACGACATCGCCGTCGCGGGCATTCAGGAGGCCGTCAAGCGCGGTTTCCGCGTAACCACCAACGCCACCTTCTTCGACGGCACCGATCCCAACAACGTCCGCGCTTTCTTCGACGAGGTAATGGGCATGGGCGTCGAGGGCATTGTGCTCTCGCCGGGGTACAGCTACGAAAAGGCGCCGGACCAGAATCGCTTCATGGGCCGTGCGCGCGTGCGGCGGCTCTTCCGGGCTATCCTGTCGAACCGCAAGCCGACATGGAAGTTCAACATGTCGCCGCTGTTCCTGGAATTCCTGATGGGTGACCGCCATTACGATTGCATTCCCTGGGGTATGCCGGCCTATAACATCTTCGGATGGCAGAAGCCTTGCTACCTGCTTCAAGAGGGCTACGCAGACAGTTACAAGGAATTACTGGAGACTACGAACTGGGAAGAGTACGGCGTGCCCAGCGGCAATCCCAAGTGCGCTAACTGCATGGTGAGTTGCGGTTACGAGGCGCCGGCCGTGATGGATGGATTCGGCACGCTGAAGGGCTTCTGGGGCATGGTGCGCGGCACCTTCAGCCTCTACAAGGACCGGCACGCGCTGAAACTGCTGAATGACTACCCGGCGCAGGGCCCGGCGACTCTGGTGCAGATTGAAGAACAAGCCGAGAAGCTTGAGGAAACCATCGTATGACCGCAGAAGTGCTGAAATACACGCTGGAGCAGGTCGAGGCGCTGGAACTGGCTCCCGGCTCGGAACACGAAAAGCTGGAAGGCTGGGTGCCGGAGCTGGCGACGGAAGAGGACTTGAAGCAAGCTCTCGAAAAGGCGCTGGACTATCGCGGCGACGTGACGCTGACGCTGAAGTCGGGCGAGCGCATCGAGGCGTTTGTCTTCAACCGCACGACCGGCGCGACACTGGCTGACTCGTTTGTGTATTACTTCACGCCGAGCGCGCCCGAGAAGCGCAAGGTTAGCTACGCGGAGATCGCCCGCATGGAGTTCAGCGGCAAGGATCGCGCCGCCGGCAAGCACTGGGAAGACTGGGTGAAGGCCTACAACGAAAAGAAGGCGGCGGGAGAGAAGAATATCGGGCTGGCGCCTGAGGCGCTGGAGTAGCTTCTCAAAGTTGTCAGTTGTCAGTTGTCAGTTGTCAGTTGTTGGTTGTTAGGCTGGGGCGCTGGGCGTTTCAGGCTTCGATTCTGGACTCTGGGGGAGCGCGTAGGCTAAACCTGCACTCAGGCCAGCAATTTGGCCTGCAGCCCCTGCTTGGCAATCGCTCCGACCGCCTTCTTGTCGAAGGAGACGAAGGTTTCGCCGCCCAGCCAGCGGCCTTCGTACGCAATCACGCCGTCGGCGAAGTCTGCGCCCGCCTCCATTGCATCCAAGCCCGCTCGAACAGCGGCGGTATCCGCGATGACGTTCTTAGCTTGCAAATATCCGTGAATGACCTTGACGACCTCTGCTTTCGGCATCTTGTAGCGTTGGAGAAGCAGCCAGACCATTTCGCAAAATGCGTGCCGGCTGATGACGATCTGGTCGGCAGAACTCAACGCTAGACGCGATGCCTCGCTTTGGACCATATCGTCGTCGAGCACAGCGCGCAGCAAGACATTGGTGTCCGCGATCATCTTCATCGCTGAACGCCTCTCAGGAACTCTTCTACGACAGCATTGCCGATGGCTTCGTCCATCTCCTCGATGGTCAACTTCACATCGGTTTTTCCGGCCAGCATCCCAAATACGTCCTGAATGGACCCCTTGGGGCGCTCGGCTCTTGCTTCCAGCCTTCCGCCGGGCAGGAGCTCGACTTCGATCTTCTCTCCGGGTTTCACGCCAAGATGCTTCAGGACATCCTTGCGGAACGTCACCTGTCCCCGCGCCGTGACGGTCAATGTGGCCATGGCAAACCTCCCTCAATCGTCCCCTTACACTATAATGCAAATCTGCATTATCTGCGCCGAATCCTGACCCCGGCCCATCGGTCGCATGGCGTAAACTGGTCCTGATCTTCGATCTTTCCTTATGAAAGTCTTTCTTACCGGCGCAACAGGATTTGTCGGCCATCACGTGGCGCGGGCGCTTGCCGCCGACGGCGCAAAGCTGCGGCTGCTGGTGCGCAAGACCAGCAATCTGGCCAACCTTGAAGGCATTGCCGGCGAAACCCATGTGGGTGACCTGGCCGAGCCGGGATCGCTTAAGCCAGCTTTGGCCGGATGCGATGCGGTGGTGCATGTAGCCGCCGACTATCGGCTGTGGATTCCCGAGCCAGCGGCCATGTACCGCGCCAATGTGGACGGGACCCGCGAGCTTCTGCGCATGGCGCGCGAGGCAGGAGTCAAACGCGTGGTCTATACCTCCAGCGTGGCCACGATGCGCTTCAGGAGAGACGGGCTGGTCATCAACGAGGATACGCCGGTCTCGCTCAAGGACATGGTGGGGCACTACAAGCGGTCGAAGTTCCTGGCCGAGCAGGAGGCCATTGCCGCGGCGCGGGGCGGGCAGAGTGTGGTGATTCTGAACCCCACCACGCCTATCGGGCCGAACGATGCGAAGCCCACACCCACGGGGCGCATCTTTGTGGACTTTCTGAACGGCAAGTTTCCCGCCTACATGGACACCGGACTCAATTTGGTCGATGTAGCAGAGGTAGCGCGCACGCATGTGTCTGCGTTGACCAAGGGGAAGCCGGGCAACCGCTATATTCTGGGCGGAGAAAACCTGACGCTCAAACAGATTCTGGACAAGATGTCGGCGATCACCGGGATTCCTTCGCCCACGGTGAGGATTCCTTTTGCCGTGGCCGCGACGTATGCTTTTTTCGAAGAGTGGATTACGGGGCGAATCCGGGGCATGGAGCCGAGGGCCACGCTCGAAGAAGTGCGCATGGGCCGCAAGAAGATGTATGCCAGCAGCGCCCACGCACAGCAGGAGTTGGGATTCCGCATCCTGCCCGTCTACCCGGCCATGCGCGCCGCCATCGAGTGGTTCAAGTCGAATGGGTATGCGCCGAAGAATTGAGAGGAAGGAGCAAAGCATGAATCTAGGGCATGTTTTTTCCAAAGGCCGGCACCCCAACAGCTTGCCCATCTTTGGCATTTGGCTGGTGTGGCTCCCTTTATCTGTCATCAACCTCTCTGAGAGTTGGGGACCGCATCTCACGGTAAAGTCTTTGTCCTGGTTGGTGATTACCCTGATTTACGCCGTATCCTGGCCGTTTGTTGCCGCGAAGCGACTGGGCCAGCTGCGGCTTAGCCTGCTCTGGATTCTCCCCATTCTGCTGCCGCTGGCGGTGCTGATGCTGGCCCTGTGCGAGCAATGGCGGCTAACGGGCGCGGTGGCGTTGCTTGTCTCGCTGGCGGCCCAGGCGCCGCTGCTTTGGCTTTCGCCGCGCGAGGATTCGGCTGCACGCAAGGACGAAAATCAAGGCTGGCCGAACGCATGACGCGAGTGGCGATCGTAGCCGCCATGCCTGGCGAGTTGAAGCCACTGGTGCGCGGCTGGGGGCACGAACAGCGCAACGGCGTGGATGTGTGGCATTGGCGCTTCGACCTGGGCGAGTGGGTGGCAGCCTGTGCCGGAGCTGGCGTGGATGCAGCGGCGCGAGGTTTTGCCGAAATCGAGCGAGACGGCTCTGTCGATGCGGCAATTTCGATTGGCTGGGCCGGGGCGTTGAGTGAGAACTGTGTGGCCGGAGGGGCCTTTTGGGTTGCCGGCGTGGTGGATGCGCGCACCGGGGAGCGGTTTGAAACGGAAGAGGCCCCCCTGACACACCCCAGCTGCAGATCCAAAGACGCGGCGAGGGTGGAGCACGCGGTCGATTCAGTCGGCTGCTTTCGAGACGAGTGCTGGCTGGTAACGAGTCCCAAAGTTGCCGGCGAAGCGGAAAAGCATCGCCTGGCTGCTGCCTACGGAGCGGGCCTAGTGGACATGGAGGCAGCCGCAATTGCCCGCCTGGCCCGGATGCGCGGCATCCCTTTTTATTGCATCAAGGGAGTGAGCGACGGGCTTGGCGAGAAACTGCCTGATTTCAATAACTTTATCGCACCCGATGGAAGGTTTAGAATAGTCTGGTTCGTCCTGTTTGCCGTTCTCAGGCCGTGGTATTGGCCGGTACTGGTGCGGATGGGCGAAAATGGTAGGAAGGCGGCACAGGGCATTGCGGTGTCTCTGCTGGATTTTCTAAAGGAACGAAATTAAATCAGGAAGCGGAATGGCTACCGAAATCTCAAGCGCTGAAAACCAGATCGAGAGCAGAATACCCGCCACCATGCGCGCCGTGGTCTATCGCGGTGTGAACGACATGCGCTTAGAGACCGTGCCGGTGCCGGAGATTGGGCCAGGGGAACTGCTGGTCAAGATCGCTACCTGCGGCATCTGCGGCACAGACCTCAAGAAAATTCATACCGGATCACACTCGGCGCCGCGGATCTTTGGGCACGAGATGGCGGGGACCATTGTCCGTGTGGGCGCGGGCGTGACGAATTTCGCTCTGGGCGAGCGGGTGATGGTCTTCCATCACGTGCCGTGCGGGGATTGCTACTATTGCCGCAAGCACACACCGGCGCAGTGCACGGTCTACAAAAAGGTTGGCGCCACGGCGGGCCTGGAGCCCTCGGGCGGCGGCTTTGCTGAGTACATCCGGGTGATGGACTGGATTGTGGCGAACCGCGGCGTGGTGCGGATTCCGGATGGTGTGCCGTTTGAGCAGGCGGCCTTTGTTGAGCCGGTGAACACCGTCTTCAAGGGCGTAAAACTGCTCAATCTGGCCGCGGACGAGACGGTGCTGGTGATTGGGCAGGGACCCATCGGCCTGATGCTGGCGGCTTTGTCGCAGCGCAGCGGGGCGCGCATTCTCACCTCCGATCTTTATCCCGAGCGCCATGCCATTGCGGCCAAGTTCGGGCTGAAGTATCCAATTTCCGCTGGAACGGAGAACGTGGTCGAGAGGGCTCTTCGCGAGACCGGCGGGCGCGGCGTGGATGCGGTGATTCTGGCCGTAGGCGGGACGGGGCTGATCCAAACGGCGATGGACGCGGTGCGGCCCGGCGGCAAGGTGATGCTCTTTGCCCAGACCCAGCACGAGAGGGCCAACTTCGACCCCGGCGCGGTGTGCATGGACGAAAAGACCCTGCTCGGGTCCTATTCGTCATCGTTCGAGATTCTGGATGAGGTAACCGGTCTGGTCTTCGAAGGGTATCGCAACGGATTCGACCTGACACAACTGATCTCGCACCGTTTTCCGCTGGAAGAAGCTGTGGCGGCGATTGAGATCGCTTCGCACCCCCAGGCAGACTCGATGAAGATTATGATTGAGCCTGAGCTCGGCGGCGGGGCAGAGCGGGAAGGAGTGCGATGGCAGGCACGGTAAAAGCCGCGATCCTCCGGGGCCGCAAGACGGTCGAGACGGTTGTCGAAGGGGGCCTCAATACTGTCGATACGGTGGTTGAGGTCGGCTTCAACACGGTCGAGACGGTGGTGGTCGAAGGCCGCAAGAAGGTCGAATCCGCCGTCAGCCTGGGCCGCAAAACGGTTGAACACGCTCTGCTGCACGGTCGCAGCACAATGCAGGCCGCAGTCCTCCACGGGCGCGAGGATATTCGCATTGAGGCGGTGCCGATTCCCGAGGCCGGGCCGGGTGAGTTGATTGTCAGCGTCGGCGCGGCGCTCACCTGCGGCACTGACCTGAAGGTCTTCCGCCGCGGCTACCATGCGCGCATGATTGTGCCCCCGGCGCTGTTTGGCCATGAGCTGTCCGGAACCGTCGTCGAGGCAGGCGAGGGAGTCACGGGTTTTACTGCCGGCGACCGTGTGGTTGCGCTCAACTCAGCCCCCTGTGGAGAGTGCTATTTCTGTGCGCGCGGGCAAGAAAACCTGTGCGACGACCTGCTCTTCAACAACGGAGCTTATGCTGAGTTCATTCGCATTCCGGCGCGCATCGTGGGCAAGAACACCCTGCGCATTCCCGACCATGTGCCGTTCGAACACGCCGCGCTGACCGAGCCGCTGGCCTGCGCGGTGCATGGATTCAAAGACTCGCATCCGCATCCCGGCGACACGGTGGCCATCATCGGCGGAGGCCCGCTGGGATTGATGATTCTGCATGTGGCGGCTCTGGCAGGTTGCGAGACCATCGCGATTGTCAAGCACGACGGCCAGGTGGAAGCGGCCAAGCAGTTGGGCGCGACGCATGTAGTGCAGACGAGCAACATTCGCACCGCCATCCGCGAGACGCGCGCGCTTACACCGAAGGCCCAGGGCGTGGACATCGCCATTGAGGCCGTGGGACTGCCGGAAGCGTGGCAAGAGGCTGTCGAGCTGGTCCGCAAAGGCGGCACGGTGAATTTCTTTGGCGGTTGCGCGGTGGGCACGCACGTCACCCTGGATACAAATCGCATTCACTACAGCGACATCACGCTGCGCGCCACCTTCCACCACACGCCGGCCATTTGCCGCGAGGCGCTGGATCTGATTGCCGGCAAGAGCTTCCAGGCGGGAGCTTTTATCACTGGCCACGCGCATCTTTACGAACTGAACCGCGTTTTTGAAAAACTGATGAACCGCAGCAGCGAAATCAAAACCGCCATTGTGCCCTGAGAGCTAGCGATGACTCCCGCAACCGAGCAACCGGAAAATCAAGCGCAGGACAATGCGACGCTGCTGGCGCGGGGCTGGGCTGCGCTGCCGGCATCTTATCGCATCCCCGAGGTTGCACCCACGCTGGATGAAGCGCGCGGGTATTGCCAAAGGCTGGCCGAATCGCACTACGAAAATTTTCACGTGGCTTCGTGGTTCCTGCCCAAGGCGCTGCGCCCGCATTTTCACTCGATCTACGCGTATTGCCGCATCTCAGACGATCTGGGCGACGAAGTTGGCGACCGTTCTGTGGCGCTGGCGCTGCTGGATTTGTGGGGGCGCGAGTTGGATGCCTGTTACGAGGGCCGCGCACGGCATCCG
Organism: uncultured Acidobacteriaceae bacterium; assembly: GCA_963839155.1. GTDB lineage: Bacteria > Acidobacteriota > Terriglobia > Terriglobales > Acidobacteriaceae > Telmatobacter. The sequence continues at coordinate 465,827 of CAWITY010000007.1, read as the reverse complement.
GTGTTTGTCGCGCTGAGCGAAACCATTCGCGCCTGCTCTATTCCCAAGGAGCCGTTTGCTGATTTGCTTACGGCATTTCGTCAGGATCAGACGGTCACGCGTTTCGCCACCATGCAGCAGGTGCTGGCGTACTGCCACTACTCGGCAAACCCCGTGGGCCGGTTGGTTCTCTACGCGTGCGGCGAGGTCAGCGAGGAGAATTTCCGGCTTTCCGACGCAACCTGCTCGGCGCTGCAACTGGCCAACTTCTGGCAGGATGTGCGCAACGACTTTGAAGCGAGAGACCGCGTGTACCTGCCGCAGGACGACATGGAGTGCTTTGGCGTCACCGACGCCACCATCGCCGCCGGTGTGGCGACGCAGGAATTTCGCGCGCTGTTGCGCTACGAAGTGGACTATGCGCGCAAGTTGTTTGAAGAGGGCCTGCCGCTGATCGGCATGGTCAACCGCGACCTGGCTCTGGATCTGGATCTCTTCAGCCGCGGCGGGCTAGAGATTCTGCGCGCCATCGAGCGGCAGGACTACGACGTACTGAGCTCGCGGCCCGCGATCGCAAAACGCACCAAGCTGGGGTTGGCGCTGCGCGCCGTGTGCGGCAAGGTGCTGCCCTTCATGGGACTGGGCCGGCGTTCGCAAGGGAAGGCTGCTTGAAGCACGATCCCAAGTTAGATGCCGCATACGCGGAGTGCCGCGCCATCGCCAAACATGAGGCGAAAAATTTCTATTACGCGTTTGTCGCCCTGCCCAAGCCCAGGCGCAACGCAATTTGCGCTATCTATGCCTTCATGCGCAAGGCCGATGACCTGGCCGACGACGAGAGCCTGCCGCGCGAAGAGCGACGGCGGCGTCTGGACTCGTGGCTGGCGGATTGGCGCGGCATTTGCCACGGCGGCGACTCTTCCAGTCCGGTCTTCCTTGCAGTGCGCGACGCTGTTGAACGTTACGGGATTCCGCTGAGCTTGCTGGATGAGCTGGTGGCCGGCGTAACCATGGATCTGGACCAGGCGGCTACCGATGCGCCCGATACCTATGCGACGTTTGCCGATTTGTATCGCTACTGCTATCTGGTGGCATCAGTGGTGGGGCTATGCTGCATCCGCATCTTCGGCTACAGTGATCCGCGCGCGGAGAAGCTGGCCGAAGAAACCGGCATTGCCTTCCAACTCACTAACATCCTGCGCGACGTGGCCGAGGATGCGGAACGAAACCGCGTGTATCTGCCTCTGGAAGATTTGGCCGCGCATGGCGTGGCGCTGGATTCATTGCTGAATCGGAATGCGGGTGCGCCGCCGACAACAGCGGAGCGCGCGCTGCTGGCGGCGATTGGTCAACGGGCGGAAGAGTTCTACAAGTCCGCGCAGTTGTTGTTGCCGCTGATCGATCGCGAGAGCCGGCCGGCGATGTGGGTGCTGGTGGAGATCTATCACGCGCTGCTGAAGCGCATTGAAAGCACGGATTACGATGTATTCTCGCAAAGGGCCAGTGTGCCCATGGAGCAGAAGCTCGGCATTCTTGCAGTGGGCATGGCGCGCATGGCGTGGGCGCGGGTGCTGGGATAGCCTGACGGACGTTGGATGGAATTGATTCACACCTCAAAAGACGGCGCCAGCACAGATCTGTCATCCTGAGCGGAGCGTAGCGAAGTCGAAGGACCTGCGGTTGTTTTTCAGTTGCCTTATTGGGAGTTAGTGAATCTTCACATTTCTTGTAGGGTTGATTTTGTGCATTCCCACCCATTTCACAAAGTGCGAGAAATGGATGGGGCCCGGAGTTTTCTTACACCATCGGTGAAAATGCTCCATTGTGGTGAGTTGGTAGTTCATCGAAGAACAACCGCAGGTCCTTCGACTCCGTTTGGCGCAAAGGGCGCGCCAAACTTCGCTCAGGATGACAGGCATATTTGATGGGTGAACCGATGAAAGGCCCGAAAAAGACGGTCACGGTGGTCGGTGGTGGTGTGGCGGGCATGAGTGCGGCGTGCGCGCTGGCCGAGGCTGGGCTGCGCGTGCAGCTTCTGGAGCGGCGCGGCTACCTGGGCGGACGGGCCTCATCGTATAGGCATCCCGGCGTCGATGAGGTCATCGACAATTGCCAGCACGTGCTCTTCGGCTGCTGCACGAATCTTGTTGGCTTCTACCGGCGCATCGGAGTTGCGGATCGCATTCACTGGACCAGCGAGATGACGATGATCGAGCCAGGTGGAAGGCGCTCGGCGCTGGGGCCGTCGTGGCTGCCTGCGCCGCTGCACGGGCTGCCCAAGCTGATGGCGGCACACGCCTTTACGCTGGCCGATAAAGTAGCACTGGGACGGGCATTCAGCGCGCTGATGCGCCCAGTGGCGATCGACTCGACTGAGAGTCTGGGCGCGTGGCTCAAACGCAACGGGCAGACGCAGGGCGCGCTCGACCGCTTCTGGCGGCTGGTGATTGCCAGCGCGTTGAATGCGGAGATCGATTCAATTGCGCTGCCCTACGCGGCCAAGGTGATCCGCGAGTTGTTCATGAACTCGGCCCTCGCGGGCAGCATGGGCATGAGCACTGTGCCTCTGAGCGAACTGTATGCGGGGGCCGAGGTGTTCCTGGAGTATTCGGGGTCCAGCATTCATCTGAATACGAATGTGGAATCGGCAGCGTGGGACGAGGAGGGCGCACAATGGGCGGTGATTACGCGCGATGGCGTTGTGACCTCCGATTTGCTGGTGCTGGCGCTGCCCTTTGAAGCCACCGCCAAGCTGCTGCCGCAGATGCCGCCTGCCGCAGGTGCCGGCGCGCTGGCCCGGCAGCTTGAACACCATGAGCACTGGCCCATTTGCAGCGTGCATCTGTGGTTCGATCGCGAAATCACAAAGCTGGAACATGCCGTGCTGCTGGACCGCGAGATTCATTGGATGTACAACAAGACCCGCCTCCAGCCCTGGCGCGATTCGAAGGGCAGCTATCTGGAACTGGTAGTCAGCGCATCGCGCAGCTTTGCGCAGTTGCCGAGAGAACAAGCCATCGCGCAGGCCGTCGGCGAATTGTCGGAGTTCTTTCCTTTGGTTGCTGAAGCGAAGCTGGAAAAGGCCGCGCTGGTCAAGGAGATGCGGGCCACTTTCGGCGTACCGCCGGGGATCGATGCCGCGAGGCCGGGCGCGGTCTCACCGTGGCCGAATTGCTTTCTGTCCGGGGACTGGACGGCGACCGGATGGCCTTCGACCATGGAGAGCGCGGCGCGGTCGGGGCATCTAGCCGCGGAGGCTCTTTGCGAGAGCATCGGAGAGGCGAAGACGATACTCGTGCCGGATCTGAAGCCGCAAGGGCTGATGCGATTCATCGGGTAGGCTTGGGATTGCCGTACGGAGGTTTGTGTTTTCCCAGGCCTCAGAATCGAAACCAGGGGCACCTGGCAAATTATTGATCTAGAATTGTCCCATCCGGGCACTGTTCTCATGAAGAAACGCGAGCATTATTTTGCCAAGTTCGATGAGTACCGAGAGCGATTTCGCAAGTTCTCTTCTGAGCATCTCCGCAACCGATTACCCCAAATGTCAATCAAAGAGGCTGCCGCAGCAGCGAAAGCTGTGCTTGAGGAACGCGGCGAACTTGACAGCCCCAGCTTGCGCGATAGCTCGAATGTCCTTGAATAGCGTGCCATTCATGACGGCGGGAGATAGACGTTTAAGTTATACGAGAGGTCTCTCGCTGTTCCCTAAACCCTAATCCCTGCTTCATCAATGCGCCAGGAAGTAAACGCCGATGCAGACCAGCACGGCGGCGGTCCAGCGGCGGCGATCAACATTCTCCTTCAAGAAGAACTTGGCGGCGATGGCGTTGGTGACCAGCGTGAGCGAGGCGGAGGCGGGCGCGACCAGGCTCAGGTTGAGGTGGTTCAGCGCGAAGAGCAGCGAGAAGAAAGCCAGCGCCAGGAAGCTTACACCCGCAAAGAAGAGCGGACAGGTGACCACGGCGCGAATGGCGCCTTTCATGCCGGAACGGGCGCGAATCTCATCGAGGTCTCCGATGGACTTCATGGCCGCGGCGGTGAGTACTTCGCCTGCGGTAGAGGCGAGCACAATGGCCGCGATCATGCTGGTTGCGGACCAGAAGCCGGAGTGTGCGGCGGAGTAGGGTAGGTTCATCGCGCCTGCTCCTCTTCCAGTTCCGCGGCTGGTGCGGGACGCTCGGTCAACGAGGGGCCGTTGGCGACAAAGCCTACGCCCACGGTGATCAGCACAATGCCCGCCCAACGTTGCAGTGAGATGGATTCGTGCAGCCAGAAGTGGGCGAAAAGCGCCACGATCACATTGCCGGATGCCGTGGCCGGCAAGACAAAGGTGAGATCGGCCCAGGACAGTGCGGTGAGGTAGCTGGCGAAAAAGCCAATCAGCAAGACGATGCCCACGGCGATCCAGGGTGTGAAGACAGCGGCGATGAGCGTGCCGGGATGTGCCAGCGAGATGCCTGGCAAGCCGGTCATGCCTCTCGAAAGACAGGTGTCTGCCAGCGGAGCGCAGACAGAGACCAGTCCCAGCACCATATATTGCCACAACGAAAGTTTGGGATGAGCCATCGGTATTTCGGTTCCGGGGAACGGACTCTGTTTGAGATTCGTGGCCTCCCACCCATTCCGCGGAAATGAGCGGAACGGATGGGGCACGGAGCTTTTGTGGCGCGCCTGCAAGGAAGACCGCACGCCGGAAAGCTGGTTGGAGCCGCCTCTATGCGCCAGCGTTTGCGGGAGCCGGCGGCTCGGCCTGTTTGCTGCGCGCCACCTTGACCATCTTGTTGCGCTGCGCGCGCAGCTTGAGGAAGGCCTTGGCTTCGACGTAGAGGCGGGGAAGATCGCGATTGACGAATGCCTTCCAGACCACGCGGAATGCGGCCTTGGGGCGGAAGTAGTACTCGTCGTAGAAGCGATGCACCATCTCCAGCACGTAGTCGATGGGCAGGCCGGGATACTCGATGTGCGCCATCTGGTGGCCGCCCTCGTCCGATCATCTCGGCGGAGTTGACGATGAAGCCGTTTGCCTTGGCGAAGTCGTAGAACTCGGTGCCGGGGAAGGCGTGGGCGATGGAGACCTGGATGGTCTCGCAATCCAGCTTCTTGGCGAAGTTGATGGTGTTGCGGATGGACTCCTTGGTTTCGCCGGGCAGGCCGAGGATGAAGTCGGCGTGGATGGTGAGGCCCAGGTCGTGGCAGTCCTTGGCGAAAGCGCGGGCGCGCTCAACGGTAGCGCCCTTCTTGACGTTCTTTAGGATCTGCGGATCGCCGGACTCGAAGCCCACGATGAGCAAGCGGCAGCCGGCTTCCTTCATGGCTTGCAGGGTCTTGCGATCGGTGGTGACGCGCGAGGTGCAGCTCCAGGTGAGGCCCAGAGGCTTCAGCTTCTCGCAGAGTTCGATGGTGCGGGGGCCCTGGATGTTGAAGGTGTCGTCGTCGAAGAAGAACTCCTTCACGTCGGGGAAGTTCTGCTTGGCCCAGGCGAGCTCGGCGGCTACGTCGTCTGTTGATCGCTTGCGCCAGGCGTGGCCGCTCAGCGTCTGCGGCCAAAGGCAGAAGGTACACTGCGCCGGACATCCGCGCGACGAGTAGAGCGCGATGAATGGATGCAGCAGGAAGGGGACCGTGTAGCGGGTTACATCCAGGTCGCGCTTGTAGATTTTGGTGGCCCAGGGCATGGCGTCCAGATCTTCAATCTGCGGACGGTCGGGGTTGTGAACGATCTGGCCGTCCTTCTTATAGCTGATGCCAAGGATTTCGTTGAGCGGCTTGCCCTGGGCAAACTCGACGACGGAAAAATCGAACTCGCGGCGGCAGATGAAGTCGATCGCAGAGCACTCGTTCAAGGCGCGATCGGGATCGGTCGTTACCGGCGGCCCTACGAAGGCGATCTTGATAGCGGGATGGGCTTCTTTGATCGCGTGGGCAAGCAGGTGGTCGCTCTTCCAGCCCATGGTGGACGTGAACAGCACCAGGAACTCGTAGTCCTTGCAGATTGTGATGGTTTCTTGCGCCGAGACGTGATGAGGAGACGCGTCAAGCACGCGGGAGCCTTCAAGCAGTCCGGCCGGATAGGTCAGCCAGACGGGGTACCAGTAGGACTCAATCTCGCGCGTAGCCGGCCAGCGCGAGCTCGCGCCACCGTCAAAATTCTCGAACGAGGGCGGGTTCAGCAATAGGGTTTTGAGGGGCATTGTCATCCCTTTCATTCTAACATTTCGGCAATTTTACGGCATTTTCTGAGGAAATGCGGCATTTTAAAATGGGTGCGCTCACAGCTCCCAGTGGGTCGCATTGACTCAGGGTTCCTGGTTTCGGATTGCGGCATTTCAGAAAATGCGTTCGCCGGTTATCTTGCGTTTGCGGACTACTTTGCGTGCAACTCGTGCAGCCAGTCTTCCATGTGGCCCAGGGCGCGCAAAAGGGTGAGCCGCGCCTTGCTCAGGTCCAGTGCGGCGTCGAGCGCATCCTGGAATTTTTGCCGTTCGTCGATGCGCGCCAACTGCTCGGCTTTAGGCGTCAATTCGGGCTGCGCGCCCGGGCCGCTTCCGGAACCATTTCCCAGTTCCAATTGCGCCTCGACGGCTTTCACCTGCTCATCGGCGATCTGCTGCTTGAGGCTGGCGATTTCAGCCAGGGCATCCAGTTCGCGCAGGTTGCCGGTAAGTGACGCGATCTGAATCTCATTTTGCCGCTGAGCCTGCTCTGCTTCAACGGTGGCGCGCAAGGCCTCGGCAGCCGACTCTCTGGCTTTAGCGTGCAGGCCGAGGTCGAAGATCGGAATCTGAATCGAGAATCCGACCGCGACATTGTTGGGCGTGAAATTCTTGTAGTACGTGGTGTAGTTGTTCAGCTCGTCGGAGTCAAGATTGTATTGCGCTCCAAACGCAATCTGCGGACGGCGTCCCGCAAGCCCATCGCCATGGGCCTTCAGTTCTTTTGAACGAGCCATCATCCCCGCGGATTCAATCCCCGCAGTGGTGCGTGCGGGCAGGTCTCCATTCACTGCGGGGATCTCCGGGATCGTTGAGCGATCGGTCGTGACCGATCCAACAGGCATGCCGGTAAGCGCTGAAATCTGCTTGGCGAGGGTGCTGGCGCGCGTTTGCAGATGAAGGCGTTTGAGCTTGAGCTGTGCCGCGGTAAGGCGGGCTTGCAGCAGGTCGGCCATTGGGTCGACTCCCGCCTCACAGCGCTGCTGTTCAATCTCGACAAGTCGTCCTGCAAATGCCTCTTGTTGTCCGGTCGCGTCAAGGTCGCGGCGGACCGTCTCCATCTCGATGTACGCGGTGGAGGCGTCAAGCGCGACCTCTTCACGTGCGTCCTTGAGGGCCAGCGATGCCGCCTCCAGGCCGGCACGTGCCGCACGGATGTACTCGCGCTGCGGGAAGCTTAAGACCAGAGATTGCATGGACGCATTGGCGATCGAGGGCTGTCCCGTGGGGAATCCGATGGATGTGCCGACCGTGGAGCCAACGGCCAGGTTGGGAATGTAGGCAGACTCGGTTTCAAACAGGGCGGCGTGAGCCTTTTGCTCATCGGCTTCGGCCAGCCTGACGGCACCGGAGTTACGCTGCGCCAGATCCACGACCGTGGCCAGCGAAACCTGCGCTGGAAGCAGTGCGGGCGCAGTTGCAACCGCCATTCCTAGAAGGATGGCGGAGCAGCCCCAGTGCGAATTCTGTGTCTTCTTCACGCGCGCTCTTTCGTTCAATGCTTGGTTTCCTGGAGCTTCAAATCCTGTGCCGGCCTGTAATCGCGGGCCAAAGAGAGCGCCGCGGCCTGTTCCCGCTTTGCGCCGCCGGGGTCGCCGAGTCGCAGCTTCAGCCTGGCCAAGCGAGCATGCGCCACAAACGCGGGAGCTTCCTCGGTCTTGAAGGGAGAAGCCAAGTAGGTCTCCAGCATCTTGGCCGCCAGCGCCAGATCGCGGTTGGTTCCAACCAGGATAGAAGCCCCGTCGAAAAGGGCAACACCCGAGTGCTTGTCGCGCTCAGCCGCACTGACGCAACTGTGGATGGCCGACTCCATATCAGTCCAGCGCTGCTGGTGGCGAAAGAAATCTGCCAGGCTGACCCATTGAAAGGCCGGATGGGCGCCCACCTGAATTGCCAGTTTGAACTCGCGCTCTGCCGTGCCGTAGTCTTTTCGCTCCATTGCAATACGGCCTCGGAGTTCCTCGGCTCGGGCAGGATCCACTCGGTCCAATTGCGCGGCCACGCTCTCAGCTTTGCCAAGGCCGCCGCCCACAACTGCCGGCGCGGTCTTGTAAAAATCGCCCAGGTCGGCCAGCGCCTCGGAATTGCGAGGATTCAGCCGGACCGCCTCTTCGAACTCAGCCAGCACGCGCTTCCCCAGAGAATATGCGCTCAGGAACGAGGCCCGATTGGCCTTTTCACCCAGAGCGCGGCCCAACCACAGATGGTCGTTGGAGATTCTTCCATCCATGCGGACCGCCCTTTCGCATCCCCTGGCCGCGGCATCCCAATGCTCCAACGTAAATTGCACGCGGCACTCGATGTTGTACGCCTCGGCAATGTCCGTGCCGGGCTGGAGCAGCGGCGCAAGCAGCGAGAGAGCCTTGTCCGCCTCGCCCGCCTGTAACGCCGCATTGGCCTGGGCGAGCTGGTCCTTTGCAAGTTGCGCGCTTGCCGAAATTGCCATGGCTGCCGCCAGCACTCCTGCTGGAAGCAACCTGAGCGCGCGCGGGAACTGGCTCACCGTACGACCTTGATGGGAATGCCCTCCTGCAAGGGCTGCCCGCTGGTGGACCCGATGGCCACCCAATCGCCTTCATTGAGCCCTGAGAGTATGGCAACCTGTGTCAGGTTGATGGTCCCGGTGGTGACTCCGGTTCTCTTGAGACTGCTGCCAACAACCCTGTAAACATAGGGCTTGCCATTCTCGGAGTGGAGCGCCTCGCGGGGAACAGTGAGAGCGTTGGGCTCGCTTGAGGTGGTCACCGTAACGGTCACGTTGGTGTCGGGCAGCAGAACGCCGTCGAAATCGTCGATCTTGACCAGCACTTCGCCCACAGTCCGCGTGCCAAAGGTGATCACGGTGACGGGCGTGCGTTCGATGTGCCCGTTCCAGGTGCGCCCCTGTTTGGCGTCCCAGGTGATCTGGATTTTTTGGCCTTGGGCCAGGCGGCCGATCTCAGGCTCATCGAAGTAGGCTCTGACCCGTTCATGTTGAAGGTCGGCCAATTGCAGCAGCAGCTTGCCTTCCTCGGCAAAGTCCGTGGGTTCGACATTTACGCTATAGACCGTTCCCGCGGCGGGGGCGCGCACCATGGTCTGCGCCTCTACCTGCCGTGCAGCCGCGAGATTCGCCTCCGCGTCGGCCAGCGAGGCCTTCGCCCTGTCCACTTCCGCGGGCGAGTAACGGCTCTGCGCACTGTCCTGGGAAGCGTGCAGGGAGGCCTCAGCGGATTGCAGCCGCTGTCTGGCTGCCGACACCTCGCTGAGCGAGGCCGCTCCAGCGGAATTAAGCTTGACCAGGGCGTCGAGGTCGCGCTGCGCCTGGTCACGCTCCAGCCGGCCATGAGCCAAGTCGGCCGAAGCCATCTGGCGCTCCTGCTGGGTGCCGTTATGGGTGGCCGCTTCCACAGCGGCCTGAGCCGCCTTCACGCCGCTTTGCGCGGAGGCCAGCCTGGCCCGCGCCTGCACGTCGTCCAGAACCATCAACAGCTTGCCGGCGGCGACTTTGTCCCCAGGCTGCACGTAAACGGCTTTGACGCTGGTGGCCAGCGGGCTGTGGAGTTCGAAGTTCATCTCCGGCTCCACGCGACCGTTGGTGCTGACCGTGCTCGACATGGGTTTGTGAGTTGCCTGCGCCGCGCGTACGGGAAGCTGATCCCGTAGAAGGAACCGTGCGGCAAAAAACACGACAATGAGCGTGAGGCCCGCGCCCCTCCAAAACCAAAGGCGGCGGCGGTCCGCTTGCGATCTTTCTTGAGTCATTCGGTTAACCAGAGTCAGTATATAAGAGTCTGCGAGAGACTCAGAAGAACCAGGAAAATGCTGTCTGACAGGCATGGAATGCCAATATGCGGCACCGTACAATAAAAACATGGCATCGGAACCACGCTACACTGACAAACACGCAACTGCCGGCCTCGATTTCCCATTTCCCGCCATTGAAACCTGGCAAAATCAGTTTCCCGGCTATGAAATCCTCATCGACGATCCGGAGCTGACCTCGGTCTGTCCCAAGACCGGGCTGCCCGACTTCGGAGTGCTCACCATCCGCTACATGCCGCGCGAACGCTGCCTGGAGCTGAAATCGCTGAAGGAGTATCTGTTTAGCTACCGCAACCTGGGTATTTTTCAGGAGAACATCGTGAACCAGGTTCTGGAAGACGTGGTAAAGGCTTGCGATCCGGTGTGGGCGGTGGTGCATGGCGTATTCCGGCCACGGGGCGGCATCGGCACAACCGTTGAGGCGCGCTGGCCCCGGCCGGCCGTCTGATCCCGCCACGGCAATGGGCCGTGTGCCACATGTCCCGATTTTTTGACCTGGGAAACATCAAATGCCAACTTGCCTCCCGCCGGTCAGACACAAATCGGCTCATCGAGCGCACCGCCCGTGCTTTCTATCGCTCAGACACCCACAATCTCCATCGCAAGTGTCAAGGGCGTAGGGGCAGGGAGTTGACGGCCCCTGCGCCTGTGAGGAGATTTCATGAGCGGATTCAAGTTCCTTACGATAGCGGCTGTAGCTGGAATGTTTCTGGCGGCATCTGCTCCCAAAGCGCATTCTCAAGCCACAGTGGAAGTCGGAGTCGCCCCGGATTGTCCCTACGGCTACTATGACTATGCCCCATATAACTGTGTCCCCGACGGTTATTACGGCGCCGAATGGTTCGACGACGGCGTCTTCATTGGCGTTGGCCCATGGTTCCATGGCCGCAGCGAATTCCGGGGGCACGTAGACAATACCCTCGATCCTCAGCACGGCTATGCCGGCCCACGGCCCAAGGTTGGCGACAAAGCCGCTGCGCAGCGCAAAGCTCCTGCGGAATTCAACGGAAACGAAGTGCGCGATGGGCGCGGCCATCCAGGCGGAGAAAAGAAGTAGTCAGCTTCCGCCCAAGCGAATTTGTCGTCCGCTCGACCTCTTCTGGCGGGGAATGCAAGAACGCAATCCTCACGCTGGCAAGTCCGATGGCGGACGCAAACCCGGGCCGAGGCGCACAGCGGAACCACGCTGATTTCCCGCTTCGAGCCTGGGATCGTATTGCCGATTATAAGGTTGGTGTGAAACCCTTTGATCTTTGCAGGATCAAAGCCCCTTGCGAACTTCCGCCGAGCCTCTCCGCCCTCGCATTAGCCCCGCCGTGGCAACGCTGACGCTGCTCATTGCGCTCAACCTGCTCAACTACATCGACCGCTACATCCTGCCCGGCGAAGTCTCGCTGATTCAGCGCGAGTTTCACTCCACCGACCAGCAGATGGGCGCGCTCACTACCGCCCTGTTCATTTTCTACATGATTGCCGCGCCCTTGTCCGGGTGGCTCGGCGACCGGTTGAATCGAAAGCAATTGCTGGCTTGCGGCACGGTTCTGTGTGTGCTGGCCATCCTGGCCCTGCACGGCTCGTGGATGCTGTTTTTCCTCGTGCTGGCGATTTCTGCCAGCCTGTCGGTCGCGTATGTCTGGGCCAAGCCCGCGGCCGCGCGGTTGCCTGACCGCACCTCGCGCAAGGCACTGATCATCTTTGGCGCCATTCTCTGGAGTCTGGCGACCCTGGTGACCGTCTGGGTCCACGATTATTGGACCTTTTTTATCCGCCAGGCACTGGTGGGCATTGGCGAGGCCACCTTCGGCATCTTCGCGCCTGCCATCCTGGCCGATTTCTACCCCGAACGCGAACGCAATCGCATCCTCTCCATCTTCTACGTGGCCATTCCGGTAGGCGCGGCCCTGGGCTACCTGGCCGGGGGCCAAATGGGCTCACTCTGGGGCTGGCGCGCGCCGTTTTTTGTCTGCGCCATTCCTGGGTTGCTGATTGCGGTGCTGTATGGCTTCTGGGGACATGAGCCCGAGCGCGGCGCCAACGACAACATGAAGGAGACGGTCAACACCACCACATTCAAGGGACTTTTCGGCAATCACGCCTTTCTGTCGGCTACCTTCGGATTGGCGACCCTCACCTTCGCCATGGGCGGCATCTCCGCCTGGGTGCCTACCTTCCTGAGCCGTTCCGCCGGACTCTCCGTCGCCAAGGCCAGCATGGTGGTGGGCGCCATCACGGTCATCGACGGCATTCTGGGAACCCTGGTGGGCGGCTGGGTTGCCCAGCGCTGGCTGCGCACCGACCACCGGGCGCTCTACCTGCTCTCGTTCTGGAGCGTGGCGCTGAGCTTGCCGTTTGGGATTCTGCTCTTTTTCGGCCCTCCGGCCTTCGCGGTGCCGGCGTTGCTTGTCGCCGAGTTCTTCCTCTTTCTCAACACCGGACCACTGAACGCCGCCATTGTCAATTCGGTTTCCGCGCCCGTTCGAGCCACGGCCATCGGCGTCAACTTCTTCGTCATCCACTGCTTTGGCGACACTTTTTCTCCGCAGATCATCGGCGCCATCTCCGACCACTCCAACCTGGGTATTGGCCTGGGCTCGACCCTGATCTTCATGGTCGTCTCTTGCGTGATCCTATGGAAGGGCGCGCGTCATGCCCCTGCGATGGAGAATATGGACATCTCAGTGCTGTAGACCGTTCAGCCAACGGCCGGACCTAGAGAGAAGGAGACCGCGGCTCTATTTCGCCGGACGGACTTCCTGGTCGCGGGTGTTCATAAAGGCGCGATGGCCTCCTTGCGAACGCAAGTTAGGATCGCCGACGGCAGGGCGGCTCTCTTCTGCGCTGAAGCCGCGCACCAGCCGGGGGTTGGGCTTGAACTTGGGCGGCCCGCCGTAAAACTGCCGCGCGTGACTGAGCACGATTCCCGCGCGCCCGTGCATGGGCCGGACGATTCCCCGAACATGCACGTCCATATCGCGGTATTTGTGCAGTTCGCCGACTTCGTCACGGTCTTCCCAAAGACTCACGATGGTGAAGCGGCACCGGTCGTCCGGCGTGTCGGGCGTGCACACGTCCAGAAAGCGGGTTCCGTCCGGCAGTTCGACCACGTCGTAAATGTGCGCGCTGATGCATACGTCTTTGTTGACTTGATTCGAGGCCTCCTCGGCGGTGAGGCAGGGCTTCTGTTGGGCGGCGAAGGCCACAGGCGATGAGCTGACAGCCAGAAGTACGAGCCAACGCAGCGGGCTCAAGAACATGGAAAATCTCCGCGAATGATTGCGGACATGCTAGCGCGAAATGGGCAGGAAGGGAAGTGGGGCACGTAAAAGATCGATGCGTGCTCATCCACTCTTGGGCGAAACTTGCAAAAAACAGGTTCTTGGACTCCCCTGGCTGCGCTCATGGTCGCTCAGGATTTCAGCCAGGAATGGTTGATTCGGCCTTTGTGGCGGGCGAACCGGGCCGTTCTTGCCGTAACCAGCCAGCGCGGGCGGGCCGCTCATCACGAGATCACCCGGAATCAGACGCCGAAGGGACTCGCTCCATCTGGCAGGAGCCATTGGTAATTGCGATGGCTGGAACCTGTCGTCCAGTCCTCTGGGGTTCGTGTATGGATCCAATCCGCGGGGATGCTGGGTTGGCGGTTTGAGGCACTCAGCGAGAATGCCGTCCGAATGGCCCGCTTTTGCTCGGCCCCGACTGCGCCAGGTTGCGGTGAGATCAGCAGGATGGACGCACTTTCGGCTACGGCCCGAAGCCACTGTTCGGTAAACTTCCAGGGGATTTCTCCAGTAATCGGCACACAGTCAGCATCGGTCGCGAAGAAGATGCCGTTTTGCGGCAGACGGAAGCCAAGCGTGTTGACACCCATCCGGCGCGTGCGTTCCCAGTTTCGGCCGCTCACATCGTCTCCCGTTCGACTTCCATCGAAGATGCCGGCCGAGAGATGTCCGACGGTGTTGCAGCCGATCACTACCCGGTCTTCGCCAACGGTTGCGCGAATGTCCCGGTATAACTCGCCGATAATCTCCGCGTTGGTCTTGCCGCGATCCTGAAAGCTCCACCCATCCACCGTCGGCGATGGGCCCATTTCGTTTCCCCACAGGCCAAGCAGATCATAGGTCGTGAAGTCGTGCTTGATGAGGTCGTACCCCCATGCAATGGCCTCGCGAAACACTTCCAGCGCAGCGTTGCGAGCTTCAGCGATGGTCGGGTCGAAGGCGAATTCTCCTACCCGCTCCCGATGTTGTCCATAGCGGCTCGCGGGCAAGAGCAGGGACTGCCTTGTGGGACGGGCAACGCGCAATGGACGAACCCATATTCCTGGGTTCACGCCTCTCTTGCGAATCTCGGCGGCGAGCTTCTGCATGTCGGGGAATCGTGCCTTGTCCTGATAGCCATCGTCGATGACTGAATAGGGCCGGACAGGTCCTGTGGGGGCCAATTCCCTGACCAGATCGGCGTCGCGCAGAATTCCTTCCGCCGTGTTCTGCCCGTAGGCGTAATACCAGTCATTGCTGCCAAAGAGCGGCACCGCCAAGCCCTTGCGGCCCGGCTTGCCCGCATAGGAAGCTGCAACCATGCGGCGGCATAGCTTGCGGGTCGTTTCATAGGCGCTTTCATCGGCGTCGCTGTGGACTGTCACGACCGTTGCCATTGTCAGGGAGCGATCGTTGAGAAGGACGCCGTTTCCCCCATTCCTCACGTCGAGCCACAGCGATATGCCGGCGGGGTCCACCTGCCAAAAGGCGAAGGCCGAGGCTCCGGTTGCCACGCCCATACCAAAGGTAGAGCTGGCGCCATGGAGCAGGCAGTACCAGGGAAGCGGCCGTTCAGCTTGCAGAGGCAGCCAGGCCAGGTCGCCATAGCTTCGTTCCCAGGCGTCTCCCAGGACAAGGACCTCGTTGCTCAACGCGACGATCCAGCGCAGATGGAGCCGGCGAATCGGCGTGCCGGGCGCGTGGAGAACCACGGTTCCTTTGTCTTCACGTGGGGTATAGGCAACTTCTACACCGGGCGCGGACCAGGAGTCACCGCTCCGCTCGCATTTGTGAGCGGCGTCCTCGGCATTGCCAAGGAACACGCTCATGGAATCGGGCTGGCGAAACAAGTCGACAAAGATGCCTGGCACGGCTGCCGAGGCGGCAAAACCGGGCAGTTGTAGCAAGGGCAGGGCCGCGGCTGTCCCACAAAGAAGTTGCCTGCGGCTTATGGTGCGCGATGAACCGGGTGTGTGCATCGGCTGAAATTCTATCGCATGAGGAATGCGGCGGGGTGCAACTGAAGCTCACTCCGTCGCTCTTTGAGATAACGCCCGGCAAGCCCTTGGTTCAGGAGGTGAGCCGTGACTACCGCGCGTCGACCAGCTCCCCGCTCTTTGCGCCTTGCCCGTAGTGGCTCTGCACGTAGCTGTCGAGTATCTGCTTGAACTCGGCTACGATGGTGTCGCCTTTGAGGGTGGTATAGAGCTTGCCGTCCACGTAGACCGGGGCCTTGGGCTCCTCGAAGGTGCCGGGCAGGCTGATGCCCAGATTGGCGTGCTTACTCTCGCCGGGACCGTTGACGATGCAGCCCATGACGGCCAGCTTCAACTCCTCTACGCCGGGGTAGAGCTTGCGCCATTCGGGCATGGAGACGCGCAGGTAGCTCTGGATTTGCTCGGCCAACTCCTGGAAATAGGTGCTGGTGGTGCGGCCGCAGCCGGGGCAACTGGTGACCTGGGGCATGAAGCTGCGAATCCCGAGCGATTGCAGGACCTGTTGCGCGGCCTGCACCTCTTCAGTGCGGTCGCCGCCGGGCTTGGGAGTCAGGCTGACGCGGATGGTGTCGCCGATGCCGGCCAGCAGCAGCGGCGCCAGGCCGGCGGTGGAGGCGATCAGGCCCTTGGCGCCCATGCCGGCCTCGGTCAAGCCGAGGTGCAGCGGGTAGTCGCAGCGTGCAGCCAGGTTGTGGTAGACGTCGATCAGGTCGCGCACGCCCGATACCTTGGCCGAGAGGATGATCTGATCGTGGCCCAGGCCATAGCTTTCGGCGGCTTTGGCGGAGTCGAGCGCGCTCACTACCATGGCTTCCATCATCACTTCGCGGGCGGGTCGTGGCTCGGACAGGCGGCTGTTGGCGTCCATCATGCGAGCCAGCAATTGCTGGTCCAGTGAGCCCCAGTTCACGCCAATGCGGACCGGCTTCTTGTGCTCGATGGCGCACTCGATCATGACCTGAAAATTGTCGTTGTCCTTCTTGCCGATGGAGGCGTTGCCTGGATTGATGCGGTACTTGCCCAACGCCTGCGCCGTCTCGGGGAATTTTTTGAGCAGCAAGTGGCCGTTGTAGTGGAAGTCGCCCACGATGGGCACGCGCAGACCGCGCTTGTCAAGCGCCTCAACGATATGAGGGACGGCCGCCGCGGCTTCTTCGTTGTTCACCGTAACGCGGACAATCTCAGAGCCCGCAAGTGCAAGGGCCGCGACCTGTTCGACCGTGCCGGCAATGTCCGCCGTGTCGGTGTTGGTCATCGACTGCACGACGACCGGAACTTCCCAGCCCACGCGAACGGGGCCGATTTTGACTGTAGCTGTTTTCCTGCGCTGAATCTCCGCCATGGTATTTAGTGTACCCGCAGCGCCGGTGTCGGGAAACTCCCAGGAGCCGTTTCGAGGCGGAGCGGTTAATATCAATACATAAACTATTGCAAGGGACACCAAAAAGGTGATATACCTTGGCGACGGTTGCGCGTGGGAAGTAAGGCGCGCGAATGGAGATTTGAAGGTGGAGCCCCTTTTCTGCGACGGTGGTGAGCAGTTGACAACGAATTCGATGGCCCTTATTCATGAAGTCGAGCCGCTCAAGCGGTTCGCGTTTATCCTGCGGCTGCGGCCCGGCGCTGCCGAGGCCTACGAGAAGGCGCACCGCGAAGTGTGGCCCGAGATGCTGGCCTTGCTCAAGCGCGCGGGTATCAGCGAGTACTCTATCTTCAGAAGAGGCGAACTGCTGGTGCTGACCCTCAGGGCAGTGGACTTCGATGCTACCTGGAGCAGGATTGAAAATGACCCGGTCGACTTGCGCTGGCAAGAGACCATGGCCCCGCTTTTCTTGCCGCCGGAGGAGGTGCGCGAAGGTGAGCGGTTCCCGATGATGGACGAGGTTTTTTACTTGCCTTAGGGCATCTCTCTCGATCGTATAGAGGAGATTCGCGGGGAATTGACGGAGGGAGCGTGGGACTTCTGCCCCACGAAACCGACGCGAGTTTGGCTCGCCTTCAGGCCCGGGCCTGAGGGCCGAATCATTCTATCGCTTGTTCAGGGGACTGAGGTCCCCTGCTCCCTCCGTCCTATTCCTCCCTCTACAAAAATTGGAGAGCTGCCTTAGGGCGCGCGAGGCCTCACTTGCTCAAGCCGGAAAGGCCGGACATTGGGTAACCGCATCGGTCACGGCTGAAGATAGGATTCCGGGAGTCGTGCTGACAGCCCCGCGCCGCAACGGCAGGAACGTGGATTTGCCGGCGGGAGCGGCTGTGTCGCCCTTTCAGTCCCCGGAGCTTGTCCCGTCCCTGGGAGCGAAGACGTTGCCCATGCGCTGAATTTGCGCGCCGACGCCGGCCAGCTTTTGCTCGATGCGTTCATAGCCGCGATCCATGTGATAGACGCGGTCCAGAATCGATTCTCCGTCGGCCACCAAAGCCGCTAGAACCAGGGAAGCGGAAGCGCGCAGATCAGAACACATGACAGCCGCCGCAGAGAGCCGGGCGGGGCCCAGGACGGTTGCCGTGCGACCGTCAACCTTGATGTTTGCCCCCATGCGCACCAGTTCCTGTACGTGCATGAAGCGGTTCTCGAAGATGTTCTCCGTGACGAGGCTCACCCCTTCAGCCTGGGTGACCAACGCCATATATTGGGCCTGCATATCGGTGGGGAAGCCGGGATACTCTTCGGTGGATATGCTTGCGGCGCACAGCTTTCCGGCAGCGCGCACGCGCACTGTGTCGGGGCCCAGCACATCCACTCGCACTCCGGTTTCTTCGAGCTTGGCAATCACAGCTCCAAGATGCGCGGGATTACAGTCTGCCACGATCAGGTCGCCGCGCGTAATGGCCCCGGCTACAAGAAATGTCCCCGCTTCGATCCGGTCAGGATTGATGCGATAGTGCGCGCCATGGAGGCGGCTGACGCCCTGCACCCTGATTGTGGAAGTGCCCGCGCCTTCGATCTTTGCGCCCATGGCGGTGAGCAGTGCGGCCAGATCGTCTACTTCCGGCTCGCGAGCGCAGTTTTCCATCAGTGTCTCGCCCTCAGCCAGGACGGCAGCCATCAGCAGATCTTCAGTGCCGGTGACGGTGATCTTGTCGAAGACCAGATGGGCCCCGTGCAGCCGTTCTGTGCGCGCCTCCAGGTAGCCGTGCGCCTGAGTGATGGTGGCGCCCATCTTCTCCAGCCCGAGGATGTGCATATCGATAGGCCTGCCGCCGATGGCGCATCCACCTGGCATGGCCACGCGGGCCATCCCAACCCGGGCCACCAGCGGTCCCAGCACCAGGGAGCTGGCGCGCATGGTCTTCACAATCTCGTATTTTGCTTCCGGGTCGGAGAGCGTCCGGCAGCGAATAGTGGTGGTGTGCGGAGCACCTTTGCCGCTGAGCTGGATTTCGGCGCCCATCGAGGCCAGCAGTTTCCTCTCGGTTTCAATATCGCGCACATGGGGAGTGTTTTCCAGTGTGACTTCGTCTTCGGTTAAGATGGCCGCGGCCATGCAGGGCAGCGCCGAGTTCTTGGCGCCCGAGACGTGAATCGTGCCCACCAGTGGATTTCCGCCGCGAATGATGAATTTATCCATGAATATCCAGCAACTCCTAGCCTTCTAGTGTAAACGCGGCCACTGCTGGCGGCGGGGTGCAGATGTGTAGCGTTCCCGACGCGACGGAGAAGCTCAAAAGGGCAAGGCCCGCCTGCAACTTGCTTTGCCCGGAGAGGCAAAATGCAATTTGTTCGCCGGTTTGCAGAAAGATAGCGGTTTGAGTACATATTCCTTACCGTAGCGGAAGCGATTGATTATTTGAAAGTGCTGTTACCGGTAAATATCCTGATGGCCGCTCGCTGGGCGATCGTTGCCGCACTCAGAAACAAAACAAGCAGGCCCGTTTCCGGACCTGCCTGATGTTTTCCCAAAATAGTCATTGATCCGAGAGAGGTGCAAGAAAATCAACCGCAGATCCCTCGCTCAGGATGGCGGACTCCATTACAGTTCCAGCACATTGTCCTCGATTGCCAGGCGCACATTGCCGTCGGACTTGGCCAGGCGGCGCACGGCCTCCGGCTTGTCGACTTTGGCCTTGAGCATCACCAGGGCCACGGGAACGCTGCGGCCGGCGCTCTTGATGGTCTGCACGGCGGTCTCGCGGTCGATCTTGCAGGCGCACATCAGAATGCGGATGCCGCGCTCAACCAGCTTGGAGTTCTGCATGTGCACGTTGACCATCAGGTTTTCGTACACATAGCCCAGGCGGGTCATGGCGCCGGTGGTGATCATGTTCAGGACCATCTTCTGGGCGCTGCCGGCCTTCATGCGGGTCGAACCGGAGATGACTTCGGGGCCCACTTCGGCCACGATGACGATATCGGCGGCGCCGGCCAGCGGCGTGTCGTGGTTGCAGGTGACGGCGGCGGTGTGAGCTCCGCGAGCGCGGGCATAGGCCACGGCTGCCACCACGTAAGGAGTGCGGCCCGAGGCGGAGACCCCGATCACGACATCCTTGCGCGTGGGGCGGCGGCGGGCGATGTCGCGCTGGCCCAGTTCTTCTGAGTCCTCGTTGACCTCGACTGCCGAGGCCAGGGCCTTGGGTCCGCCGGCCATGATGTATTGCACCTGTCCGGGAGCCGTGGAGTAGGTCGGCGGGCATTCCGAGGCGTCCAGGGCCGCAATGCGTCCGCTGGAGCCGGCGCCGATGTAGATCAGCCGGCCGCCGTCGCGCAGGCTGCGCGCCACCTGGTCGATGACCTGCGCGATCTCTGGAATGGCCTTCTTCACCGCCGCCGGAACCTTCGCATCCTCGTGGTTGATGATGCGTGCAATCTCGAGTGCGGATTTTGTGTCAAAGCCTTGAGAAGCCTCGTTCTGGCTCTCGGTAGTCAATTGCTGAAGCAAGGCGGCCTGGTCTCTCTTGGAGTCCTCTTTTTGGGTGCTGGCCGTTCCTGCATCGTCGAGCTGGTTAGCATCGCGTCTGTCCCCAATTTCTGATTGTATCTGGAAAGGCGCAAATGCATTCACAAATCTCAAGAGCAACTGCCATGGAAAGCGCACGTTGCGGATGCTTTCAAGGCCGCGCGCACGGCATCGTGGAAGGCTGGCCTGACCTCGCGGATCATCTGGCATTGCCGGTCGGGCCAGGTGCGATTGGTGAGCAAAGCCACAGCAATGCCCGCTTCCAGGTCGATCCACAGCGAACAGCCGCTGAAACCCAGATGCCCGATCGAGTGCGGCGAAAAGCGATGGCCCGACGAAGATTTGCCCGAGGGGGTATCCCAGCCCAGGGCTCGCGAGCTGCCCTCGGGACCCTGGCGCTGGGCAAATCGGGCAACCGTGGCAGGATCAAATAGGAGTGAAGCCCCGTTTTCGGAACCGCCCTTGAGAATCCCAGCGGCAAAGCGCAGCAGGTCCGGCACGTTGGAGAAAAGCCCGGCGTGCCCGGCTACGCCGTCGAGGAGCCAGGCGTTTTCGTCCTGCACTTCGCCCTGAATGCGGCGATGCCGAAATGTCGTATCCTCTTCTGTGGGCGGGATTGAGGCCGCGCGCCGGGCGCGGGGCAAAAGCCCGTTGCGGCCATCTCCAAGGGTTCAAAGACTTCGCGATGCACCCAGGTGGCGAGGCTCTCGTGCGTGCACACTTCCAGCGCCTTGCCCAGCAGCATGAAGCCGGGGTCGGAATACTCCGCACGCTCGCCGGGAGCGGCTTCAAGGGGCAGCTCAAGCAGAGCTCGATAAAGTCCCTGCGCAGTGGTGATCTCGCGGAAGAACTCCACGTAGCCAGGCAGGCCGGAATTGTGCGCCAGCAGGTGGCGCAGCTTCACATCGCGGGCCCGGTCGCCGGGCGCACGTCCCACCACAAAGCCCGGCAGCAGCTCGCCCAGGGGCATCTCCAGGTCCAGCAGGCCACGCTGGAAGAGCAGCATGGCCGCCGCTGTGGTGGCCACTACCTTGGTAATGCTGGCCACGTCGTAAACGGTCTCCACGGAAACGGCGGGCGAATCCTGTTCGTAGGTGAAGGAGCCCAGCGCGCCTTCGAGAACGATATCTCCGCCGGCCAGAGCCCCGAAAGCGCATCCGGGAAAGGCGCGAGCGGCGATGGCGTCAGAAAGCACATTGCAGGCAACGTCAAACTGGCTGCGCGGGGAGGCAGGGGAGAGAGCTGTCGAACTGATGCCAAACCTCATCTCTAGCTAGCATCGTAACCCCGATCCCCATCCGGCTCCCATTTTTTGTGTCTCCGCTTGCGAATGAAGCTATCCTGAGGGACAAGCGATCCGTCTATCAAACGAGAGAACCTGGGAGGAATGGATGCGAGTTCGGACCGGTGTGTTGACAGCGGTCGCCCTAGCCGGAATGTTGGGCGCGGCAGCTCAGTCGGGGATGGCTCAGGATGCAGCTTCACCGCAGGCCGACGCAGCGCCCGATTCGGCAGCGGCAGAGGCTCCCGCGGCGCCGGTCAACAATTCTGCATCCGCCGCAGAGAAGAAGACCTACACCGTCCCCGCGGGAACCAAGGTCCTGCTGCAGTTGCGCAGCGCCATCAACACCAAGAGCGCCAAGCCGGGAGACGGCGTCTATCTCGCCTCGACCTTTCCCGTGGTGGTGGGCAACAGGGTCATGATCCCCGCCGGCGTTTATGTGCAGGGCGTGGTGGACCGCGTGGCCCGCGCCGGACGCGTGAAGGGCAAGGCGCAGCTCGACATGCACTTCACTTCGATCATCTTTCCCAATGGCACGGTGGTGGAGATTCCCGGCCTGGTGAACAGCCTGCCCGGCGCCAAAACAGCAAGTGAAAGACGACGGCGAAGGGACCATCGAGCAGGACGGCGACAAGGGGCGCAATGCCGGCAGAGGCGGCGAAGATCGCCATCCCGACCGGGGGAACCATCGGCTCCATCGGCGGCCTCGGCAGCGGGTCATCCGGTTGCCGGAGGCGTGATTGGCCTGGGAGCCGGATTGGCTGCCACGGGGCTGGTCTCGCTGTTTACCCGCGGCGCCGATGTGAATATCGACAGCGGAACCCAGGTGGAGATGGTCCTGCAGCGGCCGCTGGTTCTCGAAGAAGAGAATCTGAGAGCGAACGGGCGCGCCGGGGACCGCTCCCGATCTGGTTCCCTCGGCCAACCAGCCCAAGCCGATGGAAAAACCAAAACGGGCCCAGGTGCTGTGCCCACCAGGAGGCCTCGGTTGCGAGTAATCTAGAAGAGAGATGGAAACGGTTCCTCAAAATTCCGCCCTAGATCCTGGCCTGACTGCCGCAACCGGCGGCTGACCCTGGCCCGCCGCCTCTGGATACTGCTCCGCCCCGAGACCGGAAAGAACGGCGGCATCGGGCTGTGGCTGCGCGATCTGCTGGTCTCCGCCGCCGCCTCGGTGCTGATCATCACCTTTCTCTACCAGCCGGTCCGCGTGGAAGGCACCAGCATGTTGCCGCGGCTGGAGGACCGCGACCGGCTGTTCATCAACAAGTTTGTCTATCACATCTCGGCCATCGAGCGCGGCGATGTGGTGGTCTTCCACTATCCGCGCGACCCGGAAAAGAGCTACATCAAGCGCGTGATCGCCCTGCCCGGCGACCGGCTGCGCATCGACCGCGGCCAGGTCTGGGTCAACGGCAAGCCGCTGCACGAGAGCTACGTCCCCGAGGAGTACCGCGACAGCCGCTCCATGGCGGAGATGGTGGTGCCCGAGGACAGCTACTTCATGATGGGCGACCACCGCTCGATCTCCTCCGACAGCCGCGAATTTGGCCCCGTCGAGCGCTCGCTCATCTACGGAAAAGCGGTCTTTGTCTACTGGCCGGCGCGGGACGCGGGCGTGGTGCGCTAGAGACGCGCGGCAATTTGCGCCGCGAATCTCCGTACCGCTCAAACCTGTTAGAATCGATTGAATCCACTCCTCGGAGAGGCGATGCAGGCGATCCTAGCGCTCGAAGACGGGCGCATCTTCCGTGGCCACGGCTATGGGCACCCAGGCGAATGCCAGGGCGAAGTCGTTTTTAATACTTCCCTTACCGGTTACCAGGAAATCGCCACCGATCCCTCCTATGCCGGGCAAATCGTCGTTCTCACCAATCCCCAGATCGGCAACTACGGCACCAACCAGGCAGATAACGAGTCGGCCAAGCCCTATATCGAGGGCCTGATCGTCCGCGAGTTCTCGCCCATCAGCTCCAACTGGCGCTCCGAGCAGGTCACCGACGAGTACATGGAGCGGTATTCGGTTCCGGTGCTGGCCGAGATCGACACCCGCGCGCTGGTGCGGCATCTGCGCACCCACGGCGTGATGCGCGGCGTGATTTCGACAGTCGAGACCGATACCGACGCGCTGGTCGCAGAAGGCGCAGAAGCATCCGCAAGATGGACGGGACGGACCTGGCGCGCGTGGTCTCGACCAAGGCGGTCTACACCTTCGACGCCTCCGACAGCCGCAACCAGACGGGCGATCCGCTGCCTGGCCGACGGGTTTCGTCCAAGACGAAGAAGCGCGGAAGCACCTTCATGTGGTGGCTTATGACTTCGGCATCAAGCACAACATTCTGCGGATGCTGACGCGCGAGGGCTGCCGCGTGACGGTGGTTCCCGCCGAGACCACCGCCGAAGATGTGCTGGAGCTGAAGCCGGACGGCGTCTTTCTCTCCAACGGTCCCGGCGATCCGGAGCCGGTGGATTATGCGGTGCGCGCGATTCGCAAATTCCTGGGCCGCGTGCCGGTCTTCGGCATCTGCCTGGGCCACCAGCTCACCGGCCTGGCGCTGGGCGGCAAGACCTACAAGCTCAAGTTCGGCCACCACGGCGGCAACCATCCGGTGCGCAACAATGCCACCGGCAAGGTGGAGATCACGGCGCACAACCACAACTTCGCCGTCGATCCCGACTCGATCAACGCCAACGAAGTGGAGCTGACGCACGTGGACCTGAACGACCAGACGCTGGAAGGCCTGCGCCACAAGACGCTGCCGCTGTTCAGCGTGCAGTACCACCCCGAAGCCGCCCCCGGCCCGCACGACTCGCACTACCTGTTCCGCGACTTCCGGCAAGATGATGGAGGAGTGGAAGGGATGAAGACGTCAGCGATACAGATGAACGATTTTAGCAACCGCAGCGGGGCCTCGGCTCCGCTGTTTTTTGAGGTTGAGTTGATGTCGTGGATTTGTTGGAATGACAGTTCAAATGAGCGGTTGTTTCATATGGGGCTACTTATCTGTTCGGGATTGCTGCGATTGAACGAGGCGCACAAGGAAGAATGTGCAAGAGATTCTAAAGAAGATTGATCTTGCTGGACCAAGACAGATACGATTATCAGTTCCGTATGTAATCAACATCGCAAGGAATTGCTTTGAGAGAGATGATTTACTTTTCGCGGTCTTGGGCTTTGAAAGGGCGCGGACTTCACAGGCTGCTGCAGACGACGTCAATATGTGAGTCATGCGTTTTGAAAGGGCACGACTTTAGTCGTGCCGCAAGGGCCGGAATAGAAGCTGGGCTTTAGCCCCTGAGGGATGGTTTTGAAACCCGCACGCGAACATGCAACGAACAACGCGCAGACCTACTTCGTCACCTCCGATACGTGGGAACGCCGCGCGCTTTTCAATGTGGAATCGTGGGCTCGGTTGTTCTTCAAGACTCTGCTCTCGCATCGCGGTGAGGCTTATCTCCTGCACGAGTTCGTTCTGATGCCCGATCATTTTCATCTGTTGATTACGCCATCGATTGCGCTGGAGAGGGCGATTCAACTGATCAAAGGCGGATTCTCTTTTCGAGCCAAGAAAGAACTTGGATCGAATATGGAGATTTGGCAGCGCGGCTTTGCGGACCACAGGATTCGGGATGTCGAGGACTATGACAAGCATCTGCATTACATCCATCTGAATCCGGTCAAGAAACATCTTTGCGCGAGTCCGGCGGAATATCGGTATTCATCGGCCTACCCCGGTTGGAAGTTGGACCCCATCCCTCAGGGGCTAAAGCCCGGAGAGTTTTTGGGGCCGGTTTGCGGCACGACTGAAGTCGTGCCCTTTCAAAGCAACAGCAAAAGCAACGACAATGGCAAAGGCAACGACAACAGCAAGAGCGACGGCAGCGGAAACAGCGCCAACATGATTCAGGAAATCGAACAAACATATGCCACGCAGAAATGACATTCAGAAGATCCTGGTGATCGGCTCGGGGCCGATCGTGATTGGGCAGTCGGCGGAGTTCGACTACTCCGGCACGCAGGCCTGCAAGGCTCTCAAGCAGGAGGGCTACGAGGTGGTGCTGGTGAACTCCAACCCGGCCACCATCATGACCGATCCCGACCTGGCCGACCGCACCTACATCGAGCCGCTCACCCGCGAGTACGTCGAAGAGATCATCCGCATCGAGGCGGAGATGCTCGCCGCCAAGCCCGGCTCCGGCAAGTTTGCGCTTGCTGCCCACCGTCGGCGGGCAGACGGCGCTCAATCTGGCCGTCGATCTGGCCGACGCGGGCATTCTCGACAAGTACAACGTCGAGCTGATCGGCGCCAAGCTCGAAGCCATCAAGAAGGCCGAAGACCGGCTGCTCTTCAAGGACGCGATGCTGCGCATCGGCCTTGAAGTTTCGAAGTCGGCGCTGGTGAATAACCTGCGCGACGGCCTGGAGTTTGCCGCCAAGCTCGGCTTTCCGGTGCTGATCCGTCCCAGCTTTACGCTGGGCGGCACGGGCGGCGGCATCGCCTACAACCGCGAAGAGCTGATGGAGATTCTGGCGCGCGGACTCGACCTTTCGCCGGTGCACGAGTGCCTGATCGAAGAGAGCGTGCTGGGCTGGAAGGAATACGAGCTCGAGGTGATGCGCGACCTCGCCGACAACGTCATCATCATCTGCTCCATTGAAAATTTCGATCCCATGGGCGTGCACACCGGCGACTCGATCACCGTGGCCCCGGCGCAGACGCTCACCGACCGCGAGTACCAGAAGATGCGCGACGCGGCCATCGCCGTGATGCGCGAGATCGGCGTCGAGACCGGCGGATCGAACGTGCAGTTTGCCGTCAATCCGCGTCGACGGCCGCATGACGGTGATCGAGATGAATCCGCGCGTCTCGCGCTCCTCGGCGCTGGCCTCGAAGGCTACCGGATTCCCCATCGCCAAGATCGCCGCCAAGCTGGCCGTGGGCTACACGCTCGACGAGATTCCCAACGACATCACGCGCAAGACGCCGGCCTGCTTTGAGCCGACCATCGATTATGTCGTCGTCAAGATTCCCAAGTGGCAGTTTGAAAAGTTTCCCGGCTCCGACGACACGCTGGGCCCGCAGATGAAGTCGGTGGGCGAGGTGATGGCCATCGGCCGCACCTTCAAGGAAGCGCTGATGAAGGCCTGGCGCGCGCTCGAAACCGGCAAGAAGACCGGCGCCGAAGTGCTGGAGCCGCGGCGGCTGACGCAGATGCTGGTCACTCCGCAGCCGGAGCGGCTGAGCTACATTCGCTACGCCTTTGAGCGCGGCATGAGCGTGCGCGAAGTGGCGCGGCTGACCGGCATGGACCCCTGGTTCCTGCACCAGTTGCGCGAGATCACGCTGGCGCAGACTGGCATCGCGCAAACAACTCCAGGAGAAATCAGCGCGGAGCACCTGCGCCAGCTCAAGCGCCTCGGCCTGAGCGACGAGCGCATCGCCACGGAGTGGAAGCTGGAAGGCCACGCAGGCACGCAGCAGGTGAGGGAACTGCGCGAGAGCAAGGGCATTCAAGCCCGTCTTCAAGCTGGTGGATACCTGCGCCGCCGAGTTTGAGTCCATGACGCCCTACCTCTACTCGACCTACGACGAAGAGGACGAGGCGCCACCGACCCAGAAGCCCAAGATCATCATTCTCGGCTCGGGACCGAACCGCATCGGCCAGGGCATCGAGTTCGACTACTGCTGCTGCCACGCGGCCTTTGCGCTCAAGGACGACGGCTACGAGACCATCATGGTCAACTGCAATCCGGAGACCGTCTCCACCGACTACGACACCAGCGACCGGCTCTACTTTGAGCCGCTGGCGCTGGAAGACGTGCTGGCCGTCTACAACCACGAGGCGCAATCGGGCGCGGAGATCGGCATGATTGTGCAGTTCGGCGGGCAGACGCCGCTGAACCTGGCGCAGCGGCTGCGCGCGGCCGGCGTGCCCATCATCGGCACCTCGCCGGAGTCGATTGACCTGGCCGAGGATCGCAAGCGCTTCGGCAAGCTGCTGGACGAGTTGGAGATTCCGCAGCCAGCCGGCGGCACGGCGACCAGCGTGGAAGAGGCGCTGGCCATCGGCGAGCGCATTGGCTACCCGGTGCTGGTCAGGCCCAGCTACGTGCTCGGCGGCCGGGCCATGGTGATTGCGTATGATGCCGAAGCCGTCGCCCTGTATATGACGCCAGGCGGTCGAATACTCCCAGGAACGGCCGGTGCTGGTCGATCACTTCCTGGAGAGCGCCATTGAAGTAGACGTCGATGCGCTCTGCGACTCGGAAGACGTCATCATCGCCGGCATCATGCAGCACATCGAAGAGGCCGGCATTCACTCCGGCGACTCGTCCTGCGTGCTGCCCGCCGTGGACATCCGCGAAGAGACGTTGAATGTGCTGCGCACCTATACGCGCAAGCTGGCCCTGGCTCTAAAGGTGGTGGGCCTGGTCAACTTGCAATTCGCCATCCAGCGCGACGCCGAGGGTCAGGATCATGTGTATGTGATCGAAGTGAACCCGCGCGCCTCGCGTACCGTGCCGTATGTCTCCAAGGCGACAGGGATTCCGCTGGCCAAGATGGCCGCGCGGCTGATGACCGGCCGCAAGCTGCGCGAGCTGCTTCCGGCGCAACTGGCCTCTGGCAAGGACCTGGAAACCGGGACGCACTATTACGTGAAGTCGCCGGTCTTTCCGTGGTCGAAGTTCGCCGGCGTGGATACCGTGCTGAGCCCGGAGATGAAGTCCACCGGCGAGGTGATGGGCGTGGCCGCGACCTTTGGCGAGGCCTTTGCCAAGGCGCAGCTCTCGGCCGGGCAGATGCTGCCGACAAGCGGAACGGTCTTTTTCAGTGTCAACGACCACGACAAGGACGCGGCGATCGGCCTGGCGCAACGTTATGTAAACCTGGGCTTCAAGATTGTGGCCACCGAGGGCACGGCGGACGTGCTGGAGGGCTCCGGGCTAAGCGTCGAACGGGTTTTCAAGGTGAAGGAAGGCCGGCCAAATGTCGTCGACCTCATCAAGGGCGACCGGATTCAGCTCATTGTGAACACGCCGCGCGGCCAGGATACGTTTTTCGACGAGAAGGCCATCCGCCGGGCTGCGGTGCTGGCGCGGATTCCGACCATCACCACCATTGCCGCGGCACAGGCCGCAGCGGAAGGTATCGCCGCGCTGCAAAAGCGGCAGACCACGGTCTACGCCTTGCAGCATTTGCATGCCGCGACAGCGTTCGCAAAGTAGGCCTCAGGCGAATGGGCTGAAAGGCGCAGGGTAGCCGATGACAGAAGCAGAGAAGCGCCGATTCTCACTTCGCTTGAGGAGCGGCAGGATAAAGCGAGATGACCGCGGTCAGTGTGAAGCCAGGCATCTTGACGAGTTGCCGGAACCCGTCGCGCACGTCCTGAAACAGACTTTGCATGTTGAGGTCTCTGATTTCCTGTGTTGAAAAGCAGGGCCGTCTGTGCGGGACGATCCTGGCCAGGGGCTGCCCGTTGACGGCCTCAGTTGCCGTCCGTAAGTCATTGGATTCACGCAGAGGCTTCGACGAAAGTGACTCTGAGTTGTCCGCTTTCAGTGTCACGGTGTCCACCATCGGACGATTGGCCGGGCAGCCGAATCCGGCCAAGGAGGCTGGGGCAGGAGAAGTGACCCGAATCACGTTATACTAGTCTTTACTATGGCAACCGAGAAAACCTTCTACCTAGAGACCTTCGGATGCCAGATGAATGCCCATGACTCCGAAAAGGTGATTGGCACACTCCGGCAGCAAGGGTACCAGCAGGTCGAGACTGAAGCCGAAGCCGGCCTGATCCTCTACAACACCTGTTCCATCCGCGACAAGGCGGAGCAGAAGGTCTTCCACCGCCTGGACGAATACAAGAGGCAGCATCGAGAGGGCAAGCGATTTGCCGTGCTCGGTTGCGTAGCCCAGCAGGAAGGCGAGAGGATTTTCGAGCGGGCGCCCTACGTCTCGCTGGTCTCCGGATCGGCCTCCTACCGCAAACTCCCGGAGATGCTTGCGCGACTGGAGGCTGGAGAGACCCGAATTACCGGCCTGGACGACCGCCAGACCGATGAGACCTTCGAGACTGAGTACACGGCGCGCACCAATCCCTACCGCGCCTATATCACCATTATTGAGGGCTGCGACAAATTCTGCTCCTATTGCGTCGTCCCTTACACGCGGGGCAAAGAGCGCAGCCGCACCTCGACGTCGGTGCTTGACGAAGCTCGCCGCATTGCCGGCGAGGGCTTCACTGAGATTCAGCTTTTGGGCCAGAATGTGAACAGCTACCGCGATCCGGAAGGGAAGCAGAGCTTCGCGGAACTGCTGGCCGGCGTTGGCGAAGTGTCCGGTATCCGCCGTGTGAGGTTCACCACCAGCCATCCGCGGGACTTTACCCGCGACATTGTGCAAGCCATCGATGCGGTGCCCACGCTCTGCGACCACGTGCATCTCCCGGTGCAGTCGGGTTCCTCACGCGTCCTCAAGGCGATGGCCCGGGAGTACACGGCTGATTGGTACCTGGAGAGGATCGCCTGGATCAAGGCCGCTCGCAGGCCAATCTCCATCTCTACCGACATTATTGTGGGCTTTCCCGGGGAGACGGCAGACGATTTCATCCAGACCATGGACCTTCTGAACGAAGTCCAGTACGATTGCGTCTTCGGGTTCAAGTACTCGGCCAGGCCCAATACTCCAGCGCTGACCATGATCGACTCTATCCCGGAGGCAGAAAAGGCAACCCGGCTTAAAGTACTGCTTGACCGGCAGCGCGAGATTCAAAGGGTCAATTATGCCAAGCACATCGGGCAAATCATGGAAGTGATGGTGGAGGGACAGCACCCCGCCCGAGGGCAAATCTCAGGGCGCAGCAGTCAAAACAAGCCGGTGAACTTTACTTGCGCTCAGCCCATCGCGCCAGCACCCGGCAGCTATCAGCAAGTGAGGATCACAGCCACGCACCCGAACAGTCTGGCTGGTGAGGCCGTCTAAGATAAGAACTGGAACGGAAAGGGAATCCATGGATGTCGAGGTGAGAATTCGCGGGCTGATGATGGACCCTGCCACCAACATGCCCATTGTGGTGCTCAAGGACGTAGCCTCCGAGACGGTGATGCCCATCTGGGTCGGGATCTTTGAAGCCAATGCCATCGCGATCGAGATCGAAAAGGTATCCGCTCCGCGCCCGATGACACACGATTTGACCCGGAACCTCGTGCGCCACATGAATGCCGAGCTGGAACGCGTTGTGATTACGGAACTTAGAGACGAGACGTTCTTCGCAGTTTTATGGCTGCGCCAGGGCGATGAGCTGCTGACGATCGACGCACGCCCCTCAGACGCTATCGCGCTGGCGTTGCGGTCAGATTGCCCGATCTATGTCGCAGAGGCGGTGATGCAATCTGCAAAGCTGAATACCTCAGGTCCGCCTGAAGGTCCCACTGCCGAGCAGTTGCGCGGCTGGCTTGAGGGGTTGAACGATGAGGACCTTGGCCGCTACAAGATGTAGGCCGCTCCAGGAGGCGTGTCGATCTTCCCATAGGAGAGGCCAACTGGACCGTTGATTGAGGCAAGGGAGTAGAAGCGAGTTTCCTCGCCTTCAGTATACAGAATATCCGTTATCAGACATAAGATCCGATGGATTCCCGGGCTCTCCGGCTATCCATCGGATCTTCGGGATGAGATCATTTCCAGCGCAGCAATGCGTCTCCGGCATTCCCAATTTCCATGACCAGATTATGGAAACTCGCGGTGCAGTCCAGAATTGTCGATGCCTGATAAAGTTTCTCGGTTCGAACTCCGTATGGCTCATCCCTGACCTGAACCCGGAGAGACAGCGGACCGCTCGACACTGTGAAATGAGCCATCCCGTCATTGATTGTCGACGACTCATCCATATTGTCGGCGATGAGGGTGTAGGACTTCGATATCGCCCTTTTCGAGAGGTAGCGAATGTTGAAAGAGATCTCGCAAGTCGCAGGCATGGGGAGCGGATCAACGCCAGTGGGTGAAACCTCTAACCCTGAGAGCGCAGACATCAGATATTGGTGCGTCCAGTCAACCAGCTTGCGTGCCGCTTTTCCAAGCGGGTGCTTCTCAAAGGCCTTGGGCCCTTCCTCGAATCCCCCGAATGTGGTGAGGATGTAGCTCGACGCGTCGCTGCTATAAAGATCGATGTTCGCGATTTCAACCGGGTCGCTGATTGCTTTCGCGGCGACCTTTCCAGTCGCCACATTCAATAGTCGAACTTCAACCGTGAGCCAACGATGCCGATCATTCTTCTTGGTGGACGGCAGAATGACTGGAATGAGAACAATATCCACCTTCGCCTTGGTGGCGTATTCGGTAATCCAGTCAACGGCATCGGGGTCGTACAGGCCGCCAGGGGTCAACAGTACCGGTTGATAGACGGGATTCTCCAACAAATCCCGGTAGATCATGTATGTGAGGTTCGGCGCCAGGCTCTCTGTCAGCGTCTCGGCGCTGTTGTCGTAGACCGGAAGAATCCCAATCACTGTGGGCCTTTCAGCGGCCGCCGGCATGGCAAGGGCGGCCAGGCAAAAAAAGGCTGCCAAGAGACTTCTGTGGATGGACATATTTGGACCCTCAGGCGGGGGCGGGGGCAAGAACTGCCCCCGCCGGTTTACGACTACTTTTTCACGTGGGTCGATACATGCTGCGGGACTGGTTGGGCTTCAACCGGCGTGTCCGTAACAAGCTTCGGTCCTGAGTTCGTAGCCTTGCGAACCACTTCCTCAGGGGCCAGGGTTGAAGGCAATCCCATTCCCACATTCGACAATTGAGTCGCCGGGTACCAATCCGGGGGCAAATACCAGCTATTTTCGCCTTCAAGGTTGAAGTAGTCGAAAATGGCCGACATATTGCCGGGCAGTCTGCCCGCATAGTCGCGTTGATAGAGAGCGACATAGGTCTTCAACTCACTGATAATCTGCTCCCTGTTGGCGCTGTTGCCCTGGGTGAGCAGAGAGATTGCATATTCAAGATGAAGGTCAGGAATGGAACCACGATTCGCATCAAGGCGAATCGCATCGGTAATATGAGCCACTGCCGCACGCCGATCCTCGGGGGTTTTCGCCGTGAGAGACATAACCTTGCTCAAGTAGAAATGGACGGCGGGATCGTTGGAGCGCTGTTCCAGCGCATCCTCGAGATTCTGGCGAGCCATGGCAAACAGGTCGAACTGCATGGCCAGAATTCCATTGTCCCGCTTAGCTGCCGAAAGGAGCACCGGGAAGGTAGCACCGGACCCAACCAGGCCGCCAGACTTTTGAAGCGCTGCCAACTGGTCATGAAGCGGTCCGTTCAACACCTCTTTCAGGTGCCCAATCCGTTCCTTGACCCGCCGGGGATCTCCGATGAACCCGAGGCCGACGCGCGAGTCTTTGGCGACCATGCTGTCGATTGAGGCATAGAGGCGCGGAACCTCGCGCACATCGTATCCCTGGGCCAACATATATTTGGCGCCAAGTTCGTCGGCCTCGTTTTCTTCAACGACCGACCACGAGGTCTCGTGAGTGCCGCTATGAACAAAGAAGCTGGATGCAGCATAAGTGCCCAGGCCGCCGGCGAGGGCGCCCATGACAGCAGCCTGCGAGCCCCCGGCCAATCCGCCGATGAGGCCGCCGCCCACAGCGCCGGCGAGTCCGATCAATGCCTTTTTCTGCTGTGCCTTGGCTTCTTTTTCCTCATTCAGCTTATCCTCAAGAATTCCGTCCCGGATGCGGAGGTAAGCATGTTTCTGCTCCACATGGGCAATTTCATGAGCCAGGATGTAACTGAGCTGGGCTTCGCTGTCGAGCATCGCGATCAGGCCGGTGCTGATATAAACGGAACCCGTCGTCAAGGAAAAGGCTCGCGGCTGCGGATCGGCCAGAATGCGAAAGGTGTAAAAATTCGGAGAGTCTTTGGGAACCAGTCTCTGCCCGATGTTGTTGATATAAACCTGCATCATCGGATTGCTATAGAGGCGGTCGTCGTCTGGCTTGAGCCCGTTCTTGATCGGATCTTCGGTGATTCCCCAGGTTTCAGTCTGGTTAATGGAATAGGCAGTGCGGAGGTCCTTTTTGCGAATGTCATTCCAGGCAAGCTGTATCTCGTCCTGCACTGCGGGACGTTGCGCAATTTCTGCCATTTTGGCTTTGTCCGAATCGCTGTACTCGGGCGCCTTGTCCGAGGTCGCCGAGGGCTTGGGCTGATCGTTCTTCTTCAGCAAGCCACCAAACTGGGCGGAACATACGGCGGAAGAGCAAAGGAATGTAACAGCGAGCGCCATAACTACTCTGCGACCCATATAGAACCTGCTTTCTTCCCGCAGCCCCGTGCGGCAAGTTTCAGGGACGGCGGATGTATGGTTTCGGATTTAATTCTGAGCACCCGCAACATAAATGACTCAAAGCCTCCATGTCAACGAAAAATTGCGAGAATCTCCAAACACCCGTGACAACAGGAATGCTAATCCGCTATAGTCAAGCTGCTTTTTGATTCCATTCAAAGCAGCTTACGAACCGCTTTATGATTCTTCTCGGGACAGGTTTTCGATTCGTCGTATTGTTCTCGTTCCTGGCGGGGGCGTCGGCTTCGGCCTATGCCGGGGCAGGCAGCGGCGTCTGGCTTGAAGTTCCCAGCCAGCATCTGCGCGTAGAGCCAAACGGGGCTGCCATCCTGCTTCCGGGCGCTATTCCCTTGCTCAATGTTCATCTGGGGCGCCAACCGCAGGATGTCTCCTATGCCAAGGTGACCACAAGGCTGAACGCCGAGGTGGCCAACGTCATCTCCACACAGCGCGCCGCGGACGAGGGCATCATATGCAGCCTCGATTTATCGCGCAATCCCTCATTCGCGCTGCGACCCGGACGCAATTCTGTCGAAGTGACCTACAGAGACCGCTGGAACGCGGTACATTACACCTCCTTCATGCTTCAGCTTCCTGGGGAGAAGCCTTTGTCTCCATTGCCGGAAACTGCTCGCCACCGGTACGAGCGGCCGTTCGTCGGCGGGCGTCGCTTTGCGGTGGTCATCGGCGTGGCGAAGTACAAGTTTGGCGGAACTGGTTTGGAGAATCTTCCCTATGCGGATAGTGACGCTCAGGCTTTTCAGGATTTCCTGATCCATGGGGGTGCCACTCCAAGCGAGAATGTGCAAATGCTCCTCAATGAGGACGCGACGCTGGACAATGTGAAAGAAGCGTTGACCGGTTTTCTTGCCGCAGCCGGCTCGGACGACACGGCGATTCTCTATCTCAACATGCAGGGCGCCTACGATCCGGCCGATCCAGATCACAAGTATCTCCTGACCTATGACTCCGATCCGCACGATATGGCCAACACAGCGCTCTCCGTGGCCGACCTGCAGAATGTTTTGTCAACCTCCGTCAACTCCAAACACGTTGTTGTGCTGGCTGATACATGCCATGGCAACGGAATTGGCGTGGATACTGACGTTCAGGCAAAGCCGGATAACCTGGTGAACCTTTACCTGGCCCGCGCCTTGCAGTTACAAGGGATGGCGGCGTTAGAAGCCAGCGATATTCATCAGCTATCTCTTGCCGGCGGTCAATGGAACGGCGCAGGAGCTTTTACCTACTACCTTATCAAGGGGCTTTCTGGCAAGGCGGATACCGACGGCGACGGCACAGTAACTGCTAGCGAGCTTTTCACTTTCGTGCGGTTGCAAGTCGCCAAGGATACTTTGGAGGAACAGCGTCCAATCATGTCCTTTGGCAATTCCGGCAATGTAGCACTAGCCGGATTTCTGAGTAGCGACAAAAACGCCGCGCCAACAACAAAGTGAGCCTTTCCGGCGCCTGCCTATGTAAGTCTTGCTCCGATCAACCGGCGCAGCATGGACGGAGACTCGGGAGATCAGTCGCCCAGCGCTTTCTTCGCGGCGGCCAGCCCTTTCTTCGCGGCCTCATTCTCGGGATCGAGATCGATTGCCATTTGGAAGGTATTTTCAGCCGAGAAATAGTTCCTCTCTTTCATCTTTTGTTCACCCATCAAAACATAGGCCCTCGCGCGCAATTGCTCCGCGGTCAAATCGGGGGCGGGCGCTGTCGTGGAGGCGGGAACGGACACGGGTTGGACCCCGATCTTCGCATGTGACCCACTTGCGCTATGGGGCTGCGGCGCAGGGGGACTGGGTATTGCCGCAGGGTTAACCGGCACCTCAACCGCCAGGGGGGACCAGGTATAGACTCCAGCCACATCCGTGCTCGGTGTGTGGCCTTCGGCGGTGGCCATGGCGCGCACCATGGTGCCGTTGGGGAGCGAAGCGATGGGCTCGGTATAGACCGGCGATGCCATCGTCGGCGCGCTGCCATTCACGGTGTAATGTACGCTGGCGCCTGGGGTTGCGTCGGAGATCGCCACCGGCTGTGCGGCAGGATAGGTGCCTCCGGCCGGGCTGAGTACCGGAACCGCCGTGACCGGCATCGAGTGCGTAGGTTTGAGTGCGAACCAGGTTCCAAGGCCTGCCGCAACAATCAGTGCTGCCCACACAGCCCACCACAGGGCCTGAGTGCGTCCCGTGGACGGCTCAATTGCGGCGGGTGATGTCTCGGGGTGTGTTTTCACCGCCGAATGCGGAACTATGGGAACCCGAACCGCAGGCGGGGCGTCGACCATGTTCGCCTGATGGGGTGCGGGAGACGGCGATGCAAGCGCATCGAGGAGGGCATTTGCCGAGGGAAAGCGCTGCTCCCGCTCACGCGCCAGCAAGCGCATCACGATTGCATCAAGTCCCGGATACTGCATGGCCAGGTCGGGCCGCAGCCGCGCGAGAGGCTCTGGTACTCCCTGCAAATGCTGGTACATCCAGCCTTCCGGGTTCACGGCCTGGAAGGGAGTCCGCCCGGTGAGCATTCTGTAGATCACTCCACCCAGAGCGTAAAGATCGGTTCGGCCGTCCAACTCGCCGGAAGGTGTTCCACGCCACTGCTCCGGCGAGGCGTAATCCGGCGTAAGCAAAAGTCCCTGTGTCAGGCTATGGCCGTCAACGCCCGCAGTGATGACGGCGATGCCGAAGTCGAGTATCTTGGCCTGCTCGCCGCCACCCGGTTGCGCTGCGAGCAGAATATTGTCCGGCTTGATGTCCCGGTGAACGGCCCCGCGGGCGTGGGCCGCTGCCAGCCCGCCGGCGATGCCGCGCGCAATGTGCAAGGCGCGTTCCACGTTCAGCGGCCCCTGAGCCTCGCAGAGCGCTGCCCCCAGGCTCGGTCCGGGAACGTATTCCATGGCAATAAAGAGACTGCCGTCCTCGTCCAGATCCAGGTCAGTGACTTCTACGATGTTGGGATGGCGCAACTGGTAAGCTGCTTGCGCCTCGTTGCGGAATCGCTTAACAAACTGGGGATTCCGGCTCAGTTCGGCCGCCAGAAACTTCAGCGCCACCTGGCCGTGCAGCAACCGATGTTCGGCCAGATAGACGACGCCCATCCCACCTTGACCCAGTTTGCGCACAATGCTGTATTTACCGCGCACGATGCGGCCGAACGCAGGGTCCTGCAACTGGATCAGCAACACCCCGTCAACGGGACAAGTGGAGTACTGATCCGTATAGGGCGTGTCGCAAATCGGACAGGTCTTCATCGATTCCTATCACTTAGGTTAGGTGCATCTCGGGCGAAATGCGATGGCAGAAGGATAGCATTGTTCCCAAGCCTCTGTAGATGGCATGGGGGTGCGACCAGGGCAGACGCACCATCTCATTTGAAAGGGCTCGGCTTCAGCCGTGCCTATGGAAATGGCTTCAATCGGATGGGCTTCAGCCCCCGAGGGAAGATTTATCAAGGAGAAGACCGTCCCTCAGGGCCTAAAGGCCGCCATTCGATGCGGCTTTGGGCGGCACCCTTCGGCTTCGCTCAGGGCAGGCTTCTGAAGCCGTGCCCTTTCAAAGATAATGTCCCTACGCTTTCCATTGCATGATACGTTTGCCCTGGGGTGCGACTGGAGACTCAGGCCTGCGATCTCACCTATTCGGCCGGGGTGCTGGAGATCAATCGCTCCCTATCCTCCTCGGGATGTGCCGTCTCCCCGCGCAACAACTTCACGGCATGAGGAAGGGCAGGCAGAATGGCGCGCAGGTTCTCGGTTGCCCCCTTCAGGCTTCCCGGCAAGTTCACGATCAGGGTCTCGTGCCTGACTCCGGCAATGGCGCGCGAGAGCAGCGCGTTCGGGGTCTTTTGGGCCGAAGCAGCCCGCATCGCCTCGGCCAGTCCCGGCAACTCCCGGTCAATGACCGTGCGCGTAGCCTCGGGCGTTACGTCGCGGTGAGAAATGCCCGTACCGCCCGTGGTGAACACAAGATCGATACGCCGGTCGCACAGCTCCTTCAACTCTGCTGCGATCTCGTTCGTCTCATCGGGAACCACTCGGGTCCAGGCAATGCGCGCAGCGAGTTCCCTGCCAAGCAGCTCCGCAACCGCCGGTCCAGCCGTGTCGCGCATAGCGCCGGCCGCACAGCGATCCGATACCGTGACCACCGCCGCCTGAATCGTGGAACGCGCCACCTTGTACACGACCACCACCGGCAACCCCGAATGCATTACACCACCTTCGAGCACGCGCGCGAACAGCCCCTTGCGCGGCATGATGCTGTCACCCGCGGAGTCATCGATAGCGCAACGCGTGTGGCAGACCTTCCCGATCTGCGTCAACTCCAACAGCACGGGGCCTATTCTGAGTTGCGAACCCACTCCGAGGCCATCGCAATTGAGGCCGTCTACGACCAGATTCTCACCAAATGCGCCGGGCTTCAAATCCAATCCCTTGGCGCGCATGAACTCGACGTCGGCGTGGGCCAGCAGGCTGATTTGGCGATGCCTGTCTCCGGCATGGGCGTCGCCTTCCACTCCATGCCCAACCAGAACGGTGACGGACTGCGCTTCGTGCTTGATGAGCCCCTTTTCCGCAGAAGTGCAAACGTGCAACAACATTCCATCAGCCATGGGCCGTCTCCGGGCGATAGTCTCCGCCGCGTCCTCCAGACTCGGCCAGGAGCGAGAGTCCGTGGCGGATCGCATGTATGACTTCCCTGCCCGTCCAAAGCATCAACTCGCTCATCGGCCCCCTGCTCACAACTCTACTCGACAGCGATGATAACGCTGGATGCGGCGAACGCCACACAATTACCATTTCTGCTGCCTGCGGCGCCGTTCAGCACAGGACAAAGCCAATTTTCCCCGGAGGAGAGCCGGTGACCCGAGCCCTCCCGGTTCGCACCCTGCGTCCGGGCGCTGGCCGGGAAAGCAATTGGGCCGCTGCAATCCGCATGGACTTCTCAGGCGCAAACCGCCTTGACTAGCCCAGCGGCTCAAACCGCGCCTGGAAGAAGCGCAGGTACTTGGGCTCGTAGGTCATGCGCAGGCCGCGGATGCTGGCCCGTTCCGCAAAAACCGACTCAACCGATTCTGCTACCACGTCCATGTGCGCCTGGGTATAGACGCGCCTTGGAATGGTGAGCCGCACCAGTTCCAGCTTGGGCTTGTTGTCTTCGCCAGTCTCCTTGTTGCGGCCTGCTGAGACGATGCCGCGCTCCATCGAGCGCACGCCTGAATCCAGATAGAGAGCCGCAGCCAAGGCTTGCGCCGGATACTGCTCCTGGGGAATGTGTGGCAGGAACGCTCTGGCGTCAAGGAACACGCCATGCCCGCCGATGGGCTGCACGATGGGCACACCGCCATCAATCAGCTTCTGCCCCAGGTAAAGCACCTGCCCCACGCGGGCGCGAATGTGGTCCTCATGCAGCGACTCCTCGATGCCCGTGGCCAGGGCTTCCATGTCTCGTCCGGCCATGCCGCCGTAGGTGTGCAGCCCTTCGTAAATCACCGCCAGGTTGGCCGCGTCTTCATAGATCGCATGATCGTTCACCGCCAGAAAACCGCCGATGTTGACCAGAGGGTCCTTTTTGGCGCTCATGGTGCACCCGTCGGTGTAAGAGCACATCTCCTTGACGATGGAGGCAATCGACCGCTCCTGGCAGCCCGGTTCCCTCTTTTGGATGAAGAAGGCGTTTTCCACCACGCGCGCGGCATCCAGAATCACCCGGATTCCGTAGCGGTGCGCCAACTCCTGGACGGCCTTCGCGTTGGCCAGCGAGATGGGCTGCCCCCCGGCCAGATTCACCGTGGCGGCAATGCTGATATACGGGATGCGCTCTGCCCCATAAAGCTGGATAACCTCTTCCAGCTTGACCAGATCCACATCGCCTTTGAACGGATGCAGGCTCTTGGGGTCGTGCGCATCGGGAATGATCACGTCAACAAACGTACCGCCGGCCAGCTCCTGGTGCAGCCGAGTGGTGGTGAAGTACATATTACCCGGAACGATGTCGCCCGGCTTGATGAGGGACTTCGACAGCAGGTTCTCCGCGCCGCGGCCCTGGTGGGTGGGCACCACGTATTTGTATCCGTACCACTGCTGGACGGCGGCTTCAAGACGGTAGAAGCTTCTGCTTCCGGCGTAGGCTTCGTCGCCCACCATCATCGCGGCCCATTGCCGGTCGCTCATGGCGGAAGTGCCGGAATCGGTGAGCAGATCGATATAAACATCGTCCGACCGCAGCAGGAACGTGTTATAACCGGCCTCGCAAATAGCCTTTTCTCTCTCGGCCGGGCTGGGAATCCTGACCTGCTCAACCATTTTGATCTTGAACGGCTCTGCCCATGTGCGCTTCTCGATTGCCATCTCATCTCCTCCTGGTGCGATTCTCAGTGGGACCGGCTCCTGGCCGGAAAACCGCGTCTTTCGCGGCGCAGACCAAGCCTGCTCCTCATACCAACCGAGGATAGGACAAATGCATCTGCGATTGAATACGATTTCGCTGTTATTTCCCGTTGATCTTCATAATTTCTTCGTTATCTGAGCAATTCGCCTTACAATCGTTAAGTCAATGCAAGAAGGAGGCCAAGATTGCCCGAAAGCAGCAGTGAAAAGCTCCTCGATTCGCTGGGATGGAAGCTGTTGACCGAGTTGCAGAAGGATGGCCGCATCTCCTTTGCCGAGCTGGGCCGCCGTGTTGGGCTGTCAACGCCTGCCGTAGCCCAGCGCGTCGCCCGCATGGAAGATGCGGGCATCATCCGCGCCTATCGGGCCGACATTAGCCCGTCGCGCGTGGGTTTGCCGATTACGGCGTTCGTTCGCATGAGCATCGTGGGCGATGTGCTGGCCAAGCTCACGGCCCGCGTCCGTTCCATGCCTGAGGTTGTCGAGTGCCATCGCGGCACGGGAGAAGACTCCTTCATCCTCAAGGTGAACGTGGTTTCAGTCGAACACCTGAAGGACGTGATCGACCGCCTTACCCCATACGGAACTACGTCAACGTCTCTCGTGCTTCAGTCGATTGTGGAAAAAAACCTGCTAGGCCCGGCGAATCTCGACTGGCCGTCTGCGCAGAAACCCTAGAGCGGCTCCACAATTCACATGCCCTTTCCGGCATCGTGCAAGGTGGCATTTTCTTGAGAAAAATGCCACTTGATAGCGGTGGGCTCGGGCTACAGCAATTGTGGAACCGCTGTAGCTCGATCTCTCCGCTGTTGCTGGCAAAAATGCGGCTGTCATTCTGGAGCGAACGGCGCCCTGAACGTTCTTCAGTTTGGGGGTGGCGAGCAAAGAACCTGCTTCTTTCCCGCCCTGATCTCCGATGCGAATGTAAGAGACACCAAACTAGCTGAACCTGTGCGGCACAAAACAACTGGTGTTGTTGGTCACCAGCCCTTTGGACTCGCGGATGCCCATGCCCGCCGGCTCGCCATCCACCAGCCAGGAACCGAAGACAGCGGTCTTCCCTCCCCCGGTAGCCATGGATGCCAACGCTTGATAGAGGTAGCCCTGCGGATTCTCCCCGGCCAGCGCGCCCTCCACAACCACTCCATCGCGAACAACCGCGATGCCGGAGCCTTCGCGGCCTAGAATGGGCTTGCGCACGTAGCTGGTCAGTTCCCGCGGGCCGTCAAGATAGGCCGGAAGCAGCAGTTCGTGGCCGGGGTTCAACTCCCAGAGAATCGCCAGCAGAGCCTTGTTCGACCACATCATCTTCCAGATCGGCTCAATCCAAAGCATGGAGCCCCACATGCGGCGGTCCTTGCGAGGGCCGTACTGCTGCAAGGCAGCCTCGGGCGGCAGCGTGGAGAGCGCATGTTCGCCGAAGGGCTCGGCCAGCAGCCACTCCCAGGGATAGAGCTTGAAGAGCGTCTCCATGGCGTGGTTGTCCAGATCCACAAAGCGAAGATGCTTCGCATCCCAGCCGATGTCGTGCATGGCGATGTGGCGGGTATGCAAGCCGGCCTGCTGCGCGGTGTCGCGCAGGTAACTGACCGTCATCCGGTCCTCTTCGCTGCCGCTATCGGCAAAATAAACGGGACTGGCGACGTAATCCTTCAGATCCTTCCATTTGGCTACCAGTTTCTCGTGCAGCGAGTTGAACTGGTCGGAATCGGGAAAGCACTCTTGCAGCCAGTACCACTGCGCCACGGCGGCTTCAACCAGGCCCGTGGGCGTGTCGGCGTTGTACTCCAGCAGCTTGATGGTGGTTCCGTCGTAGGCCAGATCGAGCCGGCCGTAGAGCGCGGGCGGTTCGCCATTCCACGCGGCGCGAATCGCCGCTCCGGCGCTGGCCGGAATCCCCATCTGGGCCAGCCGGTCCTGATCCAGAATCACATCTCCGGCGGCCAGAGCCAGGCGCTGCACCTCATAGGTGGCTGCCTCAAGCCGGTCGATCTCAGCGGCGCTAAATTGCCAGTAAGCCGACTCGTCCCAGTAAGGAGTGCCGTCTTCCAGGGTGTGATAGGTCAAGCCGACCTTCTCCACACGGCTTTGCCAATCGTTGCGTGGGTTCATGGTCAAACGGCGCATCTATTCTCCCCCCTCGCCGCCACCACCGCCGCCGATGGCTCCAAAGCCTCCGCGGGAGACAGAGCCGCCGACCACGGCATCACCGACATGCCCGCCGCTCGATCCTCCATAGACGTAGTGGGCCCCATACATACCAGCCTGGCAGGTGGAGTCTGGCTGAATGCGATTCTGTGAATCGACACAGTTGCGCTTCTGCTCCCGGCACGCAGTCATCGACAAGGCAATGGCCGCAAGAAGGGTGATTTCTACTTCTCTACATTTGCGCATGATCTTCTTTGCGGACCAGAGTACAGCAGCAAAGGCCCATCGCACAAACCTCCCGGTTCGTCCGTCAGTTGCGTATCCCGGCCAGCAGGCTCTCGATTTCTGCCTTTTCCTTGGCCGTAACCGCCAACAACGGGGCGCGCGCGCGGCCGCCGTAGTAGCCGTTAAAGTCACAGGCGTACTTCACTCCGCTGATGCCCAACTGGCCAACGATCCGCTGGCTGGGCCCGGCGATGCGGTCCTGCTTTTCCTTTGCCAGCTTCAGGTCGTGATCCTTCCAGGCAAAATAGACTTCCTGGCAGGCTTGCGGAGCGCAGGCTGCAAAACCCAGGGTCGCTCCGGCGGCGCCGGCTTCGAGTGACTCCAGCAGCGTGGCCGCCGAGCCCGTGAGGACATTGAAGCCCACCTCCTTGGTGCGCGTCTTCAGGAGCGGGGCAGCAGGCGCTTGCGCCACGGCCACGCCACCCCCCAGGCTCTCGGCGGAAACAAAGCTGCTGCCCTCCGCTGGCCTGACGGTCAACATGCGCCCGGTAACCGCCTCAAAAATTGGAGTCACGGTCACGGTGCGCCGAGGAGCGCTGCGCGTCTGCTCCACCAGGGCGCGAATCCGCTCCACACTGCCGCTGGAGTCCTTGATGCCAATGATGTTTGGATGTTGCGCCAACTCCGCGACCAGTTCAACGGGGATGTTGTAGGGAACGCAGCGGGGGATGTTGTAGAGCAGCACAGGCAAAGGCGAGCGGTCCGCGACGCTGCGGAA
Source organism: uncultured Acidobacteriaceae bacterium (assembly GCA_963839155.1). Lineage (GTDB taxonomy): Bacteria > Acidobacteriota > Terriglobia > Terriglobales > Acidobacteriaceae > Telmatobacter. The sequence goes on along the minus strand of CAWITY010000007.1, from coordinate 422,514 downwards.
ATAATGCAGGACGGCTTCCGTGGACATCTGCCCTGCGTAGTACGTCGGTGTGCGGACCAGAACGGCATCGTACCGATTCCGTGCCGCCGCTTCAGCCAACTCCAGGGTACCTTTGACACTCTCACGCGCCACCCCGGCGACCAGCACCTTCTCTGGCGCTGCCGCCTCCGCGGCTACCTGCAACACTTCGCGTGATTCTGCATCGTCCAGCGCGACCGCCTCGCCCGTGGACCCGAGAACCAGCATTCCAGCGAGCAGACTGCGCGAGTAGCGAACCACGTTAGCTTCAAGTTTGCGGAGATAAACCCTCTCATCCGCATAAAACGGAGTAGGAACAGCGGCAAAAACGCCCTCAATCAACATTTGGTTATTGTAGAGCCCCACGCGCGGTTCCCGGCTCCGGGCGGCCTGACCGGCTCAACACCGGCCCAAGTTCGGAATTGTCCTTTGTGGCCGTGAAGTGTAGTTTATAAAGCAGATAATACTGTTGTGAGCAGATCCATTGCGGGGGAGCCAGACAAAATGCAGCCAACGTCGTACACAGAAGAGGATAGAAATCAAGCAAGGCTCTCTGGACAGGCTGCCTCATTTTTCCTCCACACTGTTCTGGCCCTCGGTTCGTGGCTTGCGCTCATTTTCCTCGGTTATACGCTGAATCCGCCCGCCGTTTCCCAGTGGGTCATCCTGCTGCTGTCGTTTGTGGTCCCGTTTGCAGTGGGGCACATCGTGACCCGCTTCAGGCAGGACGAGATGGCTACCTTGGTCTGGCTGGTCGGCTTGATCTCCATGCTCATTCTCAGCTTGTGGATTCTGGATATGCCCACCGGGCCGAACGCCTGCTTCCAGTGCGACGCCACTGAAAAGCTGACAAGAACATTTTTCAGCGTGCCCAAACCCAGCGGTCTGATCGACAACGACGGTCCCTTCTTCGGCACGTGGCCCGCAGCCGCGCTGCTCGGCTACTCCATCGGTGCGCGGCTCGCCATGCGCAAGCGCATCCAAGAGGAAGACTAGGGTCCAGAGTCTACAGTTCGCTAAACAAATACACTGTGATTCTGAGTGAACGGGGCCCCGAACGGTTCTCAGTTCCGGGGTCCCCAAAGAGCGGTCTTTGCTCTTTTGGGTGGAGTTCGGGGGGGGGGGGGCGAAGAATTTGATTTTTCTCACCCCCGATTTCTGATGCGAATTTCAGACTCAGGACAATAGAACTGCTCTCCAATTGGTATTGAGGGGAGAAAGAGAAGTTGGGAGCGGGGGACTTTAGTCCCCTGAATTAGAGAGAACTTCAAGCGGTCTTCAGCCCCGGGCCTGAAGGCCAGTTCAGCTCGTGTCTCGATTTCGTGGGGCTGAAGCCCCACGCTCCCTCCGTCAACACCGCGAGAATCTCCTCGATACGATTTGGAGATTTGCTCTAAGGCCTTTTTGTTTTTGCAATAGAGTTAGGTGCCCCATCCGTGGAGCAGCTTCACCGCGCCAGGGATGTGAAACCACGAACCTCAACCCGCCCCCATCCTCGGTAGCACTTGGAGCGGGCTCAGCGCAGCCCGGTATGCAGATAGGCGAGCAGAGCGGCCATCTGCTCTTCATTGAAACGCCCGCTGAATCCAGGCATTAACCCCTTGCCTGTCAACACATTCAGCCGGACAGCTTCGTCCGTTGCTGCAACTCCGCTGGGCAGCGTCTTGTGGTCGAAAAGCCCATGCAGGTCTGGAGGAATCTTCTTGAGGGCCAGGTCGTTGTCCTCGTGGCAATGGGCACAGCGGACCTGGTAGAGATGCTTCCCTGCTGCCTCCTGCGGGGTGAGAGCCGGGGCGGAATGGCAACCAGCCAAACCGACCGCCGCACCGAAAAAAAGACCGGCACAATGCAAAAGGCGTACTACTGGCTTCATGGTCATTCGAGGCCAATTAGCGCGAGAATGGCAGCAAACCCGCCCCATAGTACCTTCTTCATTCGAGTGCCATGACGGAACTCTTCGGACGGGATATCGAGTTTCCAAAACACAACTCGAATCCGAAGATACAAGACGTACGCCACAACGCAGAAAAAGAGCAATACGCAGGCGATTTCGGCCAGAGGCTTCCACATGACGTAAATCAAGCTCCGTCCGCATTGTACGTCTGGGATGAAACCAGCCCAAACCGCCTGGCTCGTTGCCCCTACGCCTTCTGCGCAAACTGCCCGCTCACGTAATCCCAGTTGACGACCTGGAAGAACGCCTTTACGTAGTCTGCGCGCTTGTTCTGGTACTTCAAATAATAGGCATGTTCCCACACATCCACGGTCAGCACCGGCTTGTGGCCCAGGGTAAGTGGGCTGTCCTGATTGGGAGTGGTCTCAATGGCCAACGTGCCATCGGGCAGCTTGACCAGCCAGGCCCATCCGCTGCCGAAGACACTCATTGCCGCGGCGGTCAGCTTGTCCTGGAATCCAGAAAGCGAGCCGAACTTGGCGTCGATGGCTTTGGCCAGCTCGCCAGTGGGGGCGGTTCCGCCCTTGCCCAGCGTGGGCCACCAGAAGGAGTGATTGAGGTGCCCTCCGCCTTGGTTGCGGACAGCGGTGCGCGCAGACTCCGGCCAGGAGTTCAGATTGGCCACCAGCTCTTCCACGGTCTTGCCTGCCAGTTCGGGATGAGCGGCGACAGCGGCGTTGAGATTGTTGACGTAAGCCTGGTGGTGCTTGTCGTGGTGCAGATGCATGGTCGGGGCGTCGAAGCTGGGCTCCAGGGCGTCGTAAGCATAGGGCAGCGGGGGCAGCGTGAAAGGCCCTGCGGGCGCAGCGGGCGGGGTTGCCGCAGGTGCCTGGCCGAATCCTTCGGCAAGCAAGGTTTCAGTCAGAAGCAGCGCGCTGGCCGCGCCGCCAAGATGCTTGATTGCAGTTCTGCGGTCCATCATGTTGTGAATACCCTCCGTCTGGTTCGATGCTGCGTAGTAGGAAAAGTCTGCGCGGAAACGGCTCGAATTGTTTCATTGCGCTGAAGTTCGCCAGCTTCGATATGCTGGAAGCATGCAGCTTCCCTCTCTCGGCCAGATCCGCGAAGCCCAGAACCTGATCTATCGCCACATGCCGCCCACGCCTCAATACACTTGGCCGCTTCTGAACCAACGGCTTTGCTCTGAGGCATGGGTCAAGCACGAGAACCATACTCCGGCCGGCGCATTCAAATTGCGCGGAGCTCTGGTCTATGTGGATTGGCTGAAGCAGACGCAGCCCGCGCTCACAGGCGTAGTCGCGGCCACGCGCGGCAATCATGGGCAGGGCGTGGGCATGGCGGCCCGCATCTTTGGCCTGAAGGCGGCAATCGTTGTTCCTCACGGCAACAGCAAAGAAAAGAACCGCGCCATGCTGGCCCAGGGCGTGGAACTGGTCGAGCACGGGAACGACTTCCAGGAGTCGCTGGAATTCGCCCGCACGCTGGCAGCCGAGCGCGGCTTCGCGATGCTCGATTCTTTCCACGAGCGGCTGGTGATGGGCACGGCTACCTACGCATTGGAACTATTTGAGGGAGCGCCAGCGCTGGAAATAGTCTATGTGCCTATCGGCCTCGGCTCGTCCATCTGCGGAGTTGCGGCGGCGCGCAATGCGCTGGGACTCAAGACGGAGATCGTCGGCGTTGTGGCCGCGCAGTCCCCCTCATACGCGCGCAGCTTTACCGCGCACCGGGTGGTTGAGGCGCCGTCCGCCACCAAGATCGCCGATGGCTTGGCCTGCCGCACTCCCAATGCACTGGCAATGGAGGTCATCTGGAACAATGTGGCCCGCATTGTCGAGGTGAGCGACGCGGAGATCGCACAGGCCATGCGCGCCTATTATCAGGACACGCACAACCTGGCCGAAGGCGCCGGGGCGGCAGCGCTCGCCGGAGCGACACAGGAGATGCAGAGCCTGCGGGGCCGGCGGATCGGTGTCGTCCTGAGCGGCGGCAACGTGGATATGGATACCTACGCGAAGGTGCTGGCAAGAGAGCAGTAGCAAAGGAAAAATGACAGAAAACATCGAACATCTCACCCCGCTTGCCCACTCCGCCCAAAGCCGCTGCTTCGGTTGCGGCCCGGCAAACCCTGCCGGCCTGCATCTCGATTTCCTCATCGCGGAAGATCGCACCGTGGTTTGCCTGGTTACGGTACCGGAGGCCTTCGATGGCCATCCCGGTTATTTACATGGCGGCATTATCGCCACGTTGCTGGACGAGACCATGAGCAAGGCCGTGCGCGCGCAAGGCCTGACCAGCATGACCCGGCAGTTGGAGGCCGACTACCTCAGGCCGGTTCCCTCCGGTGTGCCCATTCGCCTGGAAGGCCGCGTGGTTCGTGGCGAGGGTCGCAAGCATTGGGCCGAGGCCAAGATATTCAACGCCGCCGGCAAGGACCTGGCCCATGGCAAGGGACTGTTCATCGAAGTGAAGCCAAGATAGGCGACGCGGATCCATTGCAAGTGTCGCTCGCCGCGCCGCGCCGGTCCTATTTTCTCAGTTCAACGGCAACGACTTGTCCATCGACCGTCGTGTCTGTGCTGGCGACGTATTGCACACGCGCCTTCTGCCCGGAATTCGATTACCCCTGGATAGCTGCACTCCACTCCGCAAATTACGCCCTGGATTTCATGCTCCGGCCCATCCGCGGGCTCGGTGGGATGCTTCGGAACGGCATCCACTAAGGCAGATGCCTGCCCGTTCTGAGCTTCCATTTGCGCTTTTTCATTGGAGGGGGCCTGCCCGCGCTGTGTTTCTATCTGCTCGATCTGCGCGAACCTCCGCGTGGATGCCGCGGCTTCACCCGGATTCCCTGCATTCTTCAAGGAGACGAGCAGCATCGATCGGCAAGCAAATCGTGTCAGCATGGGCGCAACAGTTTGAACAGATTCACTTCGCTCTGCACGGTTGCTCCCAGGCCAAGCAAACGCCCTACCGTTCGCGTCGTATCGGTGCGCGCGGTGGGGCGTTTGTGATTCAGTTCGGTTGCAAAGAGCTAGTGGACCATGTTGATGGTGTCTTGAGTAACGGTGTCGAAGGTTGTAATCGTCTTGGAGTTCGCCTCGAAGGCGCGCTGGGCGATGATCAGGTCAGAGAACTCCGCCGAGATGTTCACGTTGGACGCCTCCAACGATCCATCTTCCATAGTGCCCAGGCCCGAAGTCCCGGAGATTCCGATCGAAGCCGTGCCGCTGGCCAGGGTGGTCTGGTAATTCCCGTTCCCCAGGTCCTTCAGCCCTTGAAGATTGGCAACAGTGCCCAGCGCCAGTTGGCCCATATTCAGCTTCTGTCCGTTGGAAAAACTGGAGGTGACAGTGCCGTCCGAGCCGATGGTGAAGCCTGAGAACTCGCCGCTGGCATATCCGTCCTGCGTGTAGTTTGAAGTTCCCGATGTCTGGTCCACCTGGTTGACGTAGCCCGTTCCATTCGCTTCAAAAAGATTCCACTTCATGGTCATCGTGGCCGCGCCGTCTGAGAGTCCCGCAAATGATATTCCGGCCACGTTTGTCGCCGGGCTTATCAGATTGCCGTTCACGTCAAACTCAAGCGTCCCGCTGTTGTTGGCCGAGGGAACCGGGTCCTGAATCACACTGCCGGATGTGGTGATTCCCGTCCCGGTAATGCTCAACTGTCCGGCCGCCGAAGCAGATACGGTGACACCGGTAATGCCCGCGGAGGTCAGAGCGCTCGTAAGCGCGTTGGCGTAGGTGCTGACCGACTCCCCGGTCGCGATGGTTGGTGCGTCGATGGTCCCCGTACCCGTCGCTGTCGGTCCGGTTATGGTCAGATTGGTCCCGGAATCCAGCGTTGCCAGCGTGCCGCCGCTCGATCCGAAGCTGTACTTGATCGTGGTTACGCCGGCCGCGACACTGGAGGTGGGGGTCAAGGTATCGGGCATGGAGACGCTATAGGACCAGGTGTTGGTTCCCGTTTTGGTGTAAGTCACTGTAGCCTCGTAGTTATTGCCCAGCGAGTCGAAGACCGGTACTTGGCCTGCGACACTGGTTCCGATTGTTGACTCGGAATCGAGCGTGGCATTCATGCTGAATGAGGTTGTGGCTTTGGGCGGCTCAACCTGGTTCTCCGGGATATTGATCGCCGTGAGCGGCGCATTGGTATTCACCACGCCGTTGCTGGCTGGGTAGCCCATCACGCTTAGGCCGTTTGCGGTGATCAGGTTGCCATTCGAATCGAGGGAAAAATTGCCCGCGCGGGTGAATAGACTGCCATTTCCGTCGTTGACAACAAAGAACCCGTTACCTTGCAACGCGACATCCGTGTCGACACCCGTCGAATTGGGCGATCCATTGGTAAAGTTGAACTCGGTTGAGGCCACTTGGGTACCAGCTCCCAACTGCAGCAGGTCGCCGGAACCCGAGGCCCCGAGTTGCTGGTAGAAGAGGTCGGAGAAGTTGACCGACTGCGACTTGAATCCAGTGGTATTCATGTTCGATAGATCGTTGGCAATGGTATTCAATGCGGTCGAATCGGCACTTAGGCCAGTGAGAGGGATGAAGAAACTTGCCATGGCGGGTCTCCTTAAGACTCGTTGGGGTGGGGCGCAGGCCTTAGCGGCCAACAGATTCGCAGACTTTCCGCTATTGCGATCCGGCTGAGATCTGACGCGGAGGCGTCCGGCCAGCCAGCGACTCGGCTACGCGGTGCGCTGCCGGCCGTTCCTCAGGCACGCCGAGGTTGCCGGGAGCCTGCTTGAGCCTGGCGGCAAGCGCTGCCAGGGCGCTGCCCTCCGTTTGGCCCGGCGTCGACGATTGGGGGCTCGACAACATACTGCTGGCCCTTTGCGACGATGAACCGGCGAGCGCAGTGCCGCTGCGCGCCAGAGTGCTGACCGAACCGGTGTTCGATATAGCTGCCGAACTGGAGCTCGAACTGCCGGTTGCATTGGGGGATACGCCCCCCAGGTCGGTCGACACGGTCTGATTGATGTCGATCAGTTGTTCCAGGCTGTTCACCTGGACGAGCTGATTGATGTACTCATTGGGATCGGTGTCCGCCGTCGGGTCCTGATTCTGCATCTCGGTCACAAGCAGAGTGAGAAAGTCGTTTGCCGAGATGGTAGCTGAACTACTACTCGAAGTACTGCCACTTGCGGAGTTGCCCATTGGAGTGGCGCTAACGCCCGAGAGCAGTTGACCTGCTTGCGAGGGCTGATTCCAGATTCCCGTTGCTGCCGCCATTTTGCCTCCTTGCATTTCTTGCGCCGGGCAAACCGGCCCCGGCTGCCCAATCGCCTTCCCTAATAGGGTCAAGCCATTACCGAGATCGTTGCGCCTGCGGGCCTTGCCGCCTGAAAGGCGCCAGTCTCAAGTGCGCTGACCGCGGACGGTAGAACCACGTCATCGAGCGCTTCTCTGGATTGCGAGCCAGGATGATAGCTCTGGCCTGCATCCTGGCCAGTTCCTTGTCCCCGCCTTTGATCCGCTCCCAAGCCGGCCTGTCCGGAGTCTGTCGCTGCCAGAGTCAGGCTCTCGACCGGCGTGCGTTGTTCTGTCAAGTAGGAGTTGAGCCCGGACAGGTGACTGCCCAGCACCTGGGCCGCATCTCCCGAGCCTGGCACCAGGGAAGCGTGGATTCCGCCTCCGCCCAAGTCGGCGCGAATGCCCACCCATCCCAGGGCCGGGTCCTGAAAACCCGCCTCGGCATGGTGAGCCCTGGCGTGAATCCAGGATGAAGCCGCCGGAACCACTTCCGCATCCAGCGCGGAAAAGGTCTCGCGCGCGCCGCTCGTCGTGTTTGTTGCGCCTGATGTTCCACTGGCCTCAGCAACCGTGGTTGCTGCTCCGCGCTCGGCGATGGGGGTTCGCGCCAGAGAGAAATCCAGGGAATCTTGCTGCGCGGGCCGGACTGGGGTCGTCCCCGTCATATTCTTGTGCGAAGCGGTCCCGCTGCGAGGGCCTGTAAGGGATGCCCGTTCCACTGCCTGCCCTGCGATTCGCACACTCGTTGCGGGGACCGCGTCCGGGATGCTCGCAGGCACGTCCGTCCGTGGATTCGACGCCGGCAAAGTCGCGCCAGCCAGAGCCTCCGAATGGCCCGATTCCCGGCTGCCAAATGCGGATGGGTCAGGGCGGGCCGCAACCTCAGGAAGCGGCTGCGGGTGTCCGCTGGCATGGCTGGCCAAACCTCCGTCCCTTGCACCGGCCACAGCCTTTCCCGCCGGACTGTCGCCCGCCTCAACTTCTTCTGCTCCGGTTGCGGCTTTCAGGCTCACTTCGGCAGGAAGGTCCCTGGGCAGCCTGGTCTGGATGGCGGGAGTGGCCGAAGAAACCGGCAAGACCGCCGTTGTTTGCGCGGGCAACTCCGGTGGATTCTGCGCTCCACCGGCCGCTGAAGTCAATTTGGCTTTTTCTTCCCGGTCTGCGCGGCGCACGCTTTGGTCGGCCTCTGCCGGCAGAGCAATTGCCATAGGTCTAGTGACGACCGCGGGCGCGGGTTTCTCCAAAAGGCGAGGCGCCACCGGCGCAACCGGCAGTTCTGACGCTGAGGCTTGATTTATCGCATTCTGCGGCGTGCTTCCCTGCTCTGAAATTCCTTGCCCAGAGGCCGGGATCCCTTGCTCTGCCTCATTTGAAAACGTGAACGAGGACTTGGTCGCTGCCTTCGCTGGCAAACTCGCGCAAGCTCTTGATGGTGCCGCTGCCTTCGCTGGCAAACTCGCGTAAGCCCTTGGTGGTGCCGCTGCCTCCGCTGGCAAACTCGCGTAAGCCCTTGGTGGTGCCGCTGCCTCCGCTGGCAAACTCGCGCAAGCCCTTGATGGTGCCGCTGCCTTCGCTGGCAAACTCGCGCAAGCTCTTGATGGTGCCGCTGCCTCCGCTGGCAAACTCGCGCAAGCCCTTGATGGTGCCGCTGCCTCCGCTGGCAAACTCGCGCAAGCCCTTGGTGGTGCCGCTGCCTCCGCTGGCAAACTCGCGCAAGCCCTTGGTGGTGCCGCTGCCTTCGCTGGCAAACTCGCGCAAGCCCTTGGTGGTGCCGCTGCCTTCGCTGGCAAACTCGCGCAAGCCCTTGATGGTGCCGCTGCCTTCGCTGGCAAACTCGCGCAAGCCCTTGATGGTGCCGCTGCCTTCGCTGGCAAACTCGCGCAAGCTCTTGATGGTGCCGCTGCCTCCGCTTCGGTGGGGGCTTCCAACTCTTGCGGACTGAGATCGATTGCCCTGGGGCCGAGAGAAGTCAGCATCGATTGCCATGCCGATCGAAAGCTCCCGATGAACGCGGATTGGGGTCGGTTTGTGCTCGGCTCATGCAGAGTTTCGTTTTGCGTCGGGGTGAACCCTATGCCGATAAACTGCCTGAGTGCGTGCGCCGGTCCGGCTGCAATGGCGCTCTCGATGGAGGCGGCTGCGGTCATGGAACCAGTAAATGCAGACGACGTACCAAAAAGCAGGGGAAATGGGTTAAAGCATTGTCACGAATGGGACCACGTTTCCCGATTCAGGAAGCAAAAGCAAATTCCCGATATGTGGCACTCAAGTTCCCCCTACTCACGGGCCTTTTGCCCTTTCACGCCTGAAATCGCCAGGCCATGCGCACTCTGCCCAGCCTCCTCCGCAGATCTCTCCTGCCTCTGCGGCCTGGTGCGATACCAATCGTCGAGGAGGTGTTGCACCCGCCGCTCCTGCTCCAACGCATCTTGCGCCTCTGCCTCGCGGATCAAGGCCTCTGCCTGCCTGCGCTCGACCCGTTTCGACAAGAACTCCTGCCGCAACGTGGCCACGCTCAGTTCGGTCCCCGCGATGGATTGGGTTAGAAACGCTCCAAGCCGGCGAGCAATCTCCGATTCCTCTTCGCCCGCCAGGCGGTCAGTCAAATCGCCATTTCGGGCGCTTGACCTGACAAGCTCGCGGCCCAGACGATCCCGCTCCCGGGCAGCCGTCAATGCGATCCGCAACCCGCGCAGTTCCTCCAGTGCAGATTCGAGAGACATTTTCCGCTGTTCCTCTTCGATATCCCGAATGCGAAGCAAGCGGCGCAGCGAGCGGGAAGGCGCCATGGCTCAGAGCTCGGCGGCCAGTGTGGCCAGCCGTTGAAGGGCATCGGCAAAGCCAACCTGCTCGTGTGCTTCCTGGGTCATGAACGCGCGCAGTGGGTTGCGAGCGCGCAAGGCGCGGTCAAGCTCTGGATCCGAGCCCGGTTTGTAGGCCCCGATGCGCACCAGATCCTCGGAGCGTGCGTAGGTGGCCAGCAGCTTGCGCACCAATGCGGCCCGCTCGCGATGTTCCGGCTGGGTGACACTGGGCATGAGACGGCTGATCGAGTCCAGCAATTCAATGGGAGGGTACCAACCCTCGGCGGCCAGGGTGCGAGAGAGGACAATGTGGCCATCGAGGAGCGAACGCACAGCGTCCACCAGGGGATCCTGCTGGTCGTCTCCCTCCATTAAAACGGTATAGAAGGCGGTAATCGAACCTACGCGGAACTGCCCGGCCCTTTCTGCCAGGCAAGCCAGGCGCGAGAAGACTGAAGGGGTATAGCCCTTGGCTGTCGGCGGTTCTCCGGCGGCCAGGCCAATCTCCCGCGCGGCCATGGCGAAGCGGGTCAGCGAGTCCAGCACCAGCAGCACATTTTTTCCCTGGGCGGCGAAAAACTCGGCCACGGTAGTCGCGGCCAGCGCGGCCCGGATGCGCATCAGCGGCGATTGATCGGAGGTTGAAACCACCACCACGGAACGGGCCCGGCCTTCGATTCCAAGAGAATCCTCAAGGAATTCGCCCACCTCGCGGCCCCGCTCACCCACCAGGCCAACCACTGTTACATCCGCCTCGGTGTTGCGGGTCATCATGCCGATCAGCGTGCTCTTGCCCACACCTGAACCGCCAAAGATGCCAACCCGCTGGCCCCGGCCCACTGTCAGCAGGCCGTCCAATACCCGGATGCCGCTGCCGAGCGGAGTCTTGATGGGCACACGGTCCAACGGCGGTCGCGCCGTTCCGTCCAGCGACAGCGCCACGGAGACTGCTGGCGGGCCTCCGCCATCGATGGGCGCGCCCAGTGCGTCCAGCACCCTGCCCATCAGCGCCGGTCCCACCTCGATCTCCGGTCTCATCCCAAGGGCGGCCACTTGATCGCCAAAACGAATGCCCTCGGTGCTTTCCACGGGCATCGACAGCACGTGAGCCCCGCGAAATCCGATGACTTCGGCTAGATGGGCCTGTCCAAGCCTGTCCAGAACCTCGCAGCATTCGCCCACTGAGCACAGCGGACCCGCCGACTCGATGGTCTGACCCAACGACTCCAGAACCTGTCCCCGCCAGCGCCATGGCTGCCGCCGATTCAGCCTGGGAAAGAAGCGTGCCAAATGAAGCTCCTGCTGCGGAATCATCGAGATCTCTCCTGCCCTGCTTCCGCCACCGGGATGGAGCGCGCTCCTGCACGATCGAAGAACCCACGCTCGATTTCGCTCAACTGCGCTCGAATCCCCAGATCCACGGTTCCCAATTCTGTCTCGATGGCGCAGTCGCCCAGCCGCATCCCCTCGCCTGCCACAACGGTCGGTCTTAGCGCCAGATTCGGGAGCAGAGCCATCGCTTCGATCCACATTTCCAGTTCTTCGGCAGGCACCAGCAGGCGCACCTGGGTCGTTTCGCTCAGTTGTCCCAAAGCCACCCGTACCGCGCCTGTGAGCAGCAGCGGGTCCATCTGCGCCTCCCGGCGCAGGATGCGGGCGGCAATAGCCAGCGCCAATTCAACCACCTCGTGTTCGATTGCCTGGAGAAATTTGTCGCGTTCGCGAGCGAAGTTCTCAAGAGTTTCCGCGATTTGTTGTGTGCGGAGTTGGGCAGCCGCCGCCAGCGCCCCACCCTGCGCCTCGCGTTCGGCCAATCGGCCCTCCTGCCTCCCTCTCTCTCGTCCTTCTTCGAAGGCGCAGAGCTTCTCCTCGGCCAGGCGACGGTCAAATTCGGCCTGTAATCCGGCTACCGCCGCCGAGTTGGCCACATCCGGGCTTGGTCCTGGCGCGCTGCTTGCGCTGTCGGCCGCGTCCTGCCAACCCTCCCAGGCCGGGAAATGCGGCGCACTCGCGCTGCCCGGATACTCGAAGACCTCAATCCGTCCTGGAACGGCGTTCCGCGTTGCCGATTCTGCCTGCCGCAAAGAATTCTTCTCCCATCGTCCGTGGTTGGTGGCCGGCGTCGCAAGGCTCACCGGGGCTGGCGGGTGTCACGCCAGCATCTCGTCGCCTGACTCCAACTTGAGTACCACCTTGCCCTCGGCCTCCAGCCGCCGGGCCAGGTTGAGGATCTCCTGCTGCGCTTGCGCAACTTCCCGCGAGCGAACCGGGCCCAGCACCTCCATATCCTCCTTCAACATCTCCACCGCCCTGGAACTCATGGATTTGAAAATCTGCGCCTGCAACTCCTCGTTGGCGCCCCGCAAGGCCAGCGCCAACTGCCGCTTATCCACGGCAGAGACTATCTCGCGGATGGTGACCGCCGGCACAGTCATCAAATCCTCAAACGTGAACATCAGGTTGCGGATGCTCAAGGCCAACTCGGGCTGCCCTTCCTCAATGCTTTCCAGAATCTTCTTCGCCTCCTCCGCGTTGAGCCGGTTGAGCAGGTCCGCTACCGCCTTGAAGCCGGAATAGCTCTTCCGCGCCACGTCTCCCACGGTTTCCAGCCGGCGATGGAGGATGTGGGCGACTTTTTGCGCCATCTCCGGCGAAAACTGGCGCATCTCGGCCAATCGCTGGACGGAGACCACTTTGTGCTCTTCGCTCAGGTAATCCAACACCATCGAGGCCCGGCGCGGATCAAGGTGCGCCAGCACCAGGGCAATGGTCTGCGGATGCTCTGAATCCAGCAGCTTGCCCAGTTGCTGCGGGTCAGTACGCTGCAGCTTAGCCAAATTGCCCTGGGCTGCCTCCTGCGACTGGCGCACCTGTAACAACAGGTCGTCGGCGCGCTCCTTGCCGAAGGTCTTGACCAGCAGGCGGCTGGCGTAATCCAGCCCCCCATGCGTCGTGAAGTTTTGTGTCTCCAGAAGCTCCCAGAACTGTTCCAGAATCTCAGCCGAAAGCGCGGGCGTGATGCCGCGCAGGTCGGTCAGCTCTTCGGTGAGGCGCTGCACGTCCGCCTCAGGCAACGCACGCAGAATCTCCTTGGAGAGGTCTTCGCCCACAGCAACCAGCAAGACCGCGGCCTTGCGCACCCCGGTCAGGCTCGACGATAGTGGACGGCGTGCTTTTCCCTCTTCGTTTCCCTGCTCTGCCACGGCCGGCCCTTCTCCCTATTGGCGTTCTGTCTCGATAGAATCCGCGTCCCAATCGCTCCGCTTACTCTGAGTGGATCCAGCTCTGCAACAACCGCGAGCTCTGCGTCGGCTCGCGCTTCAAGTGTTCCGTCACCTGTTCGAATATCTCCTGCGTTCGGCTACGGTCCGAATCCACTTCGGGGAGCTCCAGCGAATTGGGCGCAGGTTGGGGAGCGCCTTGGACACCCCCCGGCAAGGCCTTGGCCGGCTCGGCGGACGCAGGACGCGCCCGGCGCAGCGCGGGACGCACGCCAAATACCACCACCAACCCAATTCCGGCCAGAAGCGTGGCATATTTGACCAGCACCGGCGAGCTTTCCGCAATGGCCAGCGCCTCGCCGGGGAGCGAAACTTGCGGCTGATTGCGGGTCTCCTCAAAGGGCAGATCTTCCACGGTCAGCAAGTCGCCGCGCGCCGCATCGAACCCCACCGCGGCCTGTGCCAGCGCAGTCAGGTTATGCAGTTCGTCGGCCGAGCGCGGCTGCCACTGTGCCGCCTTCCCCCTGGCCGCGGCCTGGGTCAGCCGGTCGTTGACCACGATGGCCGCAGTCATCCTGCGCACTCTGCCCGGATTCTCCAGCACATGGCGCACGGTCTTTGAAGCCCCATAGGTGCTGGATTCGGTTTTGGCGCTCTCCGGCGGCGCGGTCTGCTGGGGATAGACCGGCAGGGCCTGGGAATTGGGCGCGTTCGAAGCCGTGCCGGGAACCCCTGCCGCGATCGGCTTCCCGCCGCTGATTTGTTCGCTGCGCTGCATGGAGAGCGTCACTGTCTGGTCCGGATCGTAGCTCTCCTGCGTCTCCTCGGTCGCCGCGGGATCGTAGTCCAGTGTCACCGAAGCGCGCACGTTGCCCGCGCCGGTCACCGCTTCCAGTGTGCCGATCAGCTTCTCTTCCAGCGCCTGCTCGGCGCTCAGGCGCAGGGCGTCGGCGGTCTTTGGCCCCAGCGGCAGATGCCCGGCGGCATCCACCAGCACCACGCGCTCGGCGGTCAGCCCATCCACGGCAGAAGCCACCAGATTGCGAATGGCCTCCGGTTCTCCTTCGGAAAGCGAACGATGGCGCAGCTTGAGCACCACCGAAGCCTTGGCCGGGCGTTCCGACTCGCGGAAGAGGGAGTCATGGGGCAGCACCAGGTGAACCCGCGCCGACTCGATATCGGCCAGGGTCCCCACCGTGTGCTCCAGTTCCCCTTCCAGGGCGCGCTGATAGTTGACCTGCTCGTCAAACTCCGAACCCACCCAGTTGGGCTTGTCAAAGAGCTCAAAGCCCAACCGCCCGCTCTTGATGCCTCCCTTGGCCGCGATGGCCAGCCGCGCCTTGGCCAACTGCGCCACCGGAACCCGAATCTCCGCGCCGCTTGCGCCTGGTTCGAAGGGAATCTGCGCCTGAGCGAGAAGCTGGCCTGCCTGACGCATGTCTTCCGGGTCCATATCTGCGTAAAGAGTCCGCCAGTCGGGGCGCAGCGAGTACCACAGCAGCCCGCAGACAAGGCCCGCCAGCAGTGCTCCAGCCGCCAACGACCATCCCCGTTGACCGGGCGGCATGGCCGCCCAGCGAACACGCGCCATCCCCCAGAGGGCGGCCAGCCGGTCGGGGAGGCGGGGCGCCCGCGGCAAAACCGCCGCGCTCTTTTCCAACTGGGTTCCGATGGCCATGGTCTCCGTGTCCCGTCATGTCTCAGAACTGCATTCCAATCACCTGCTGGTATGCCTGCACTGCCTTGTTGCGCACCGCAAGGGCCATCTCGAAGGCCATGCTTGCCTTCTGGGTGGCAATCAGCGCCTGATGCACATCCACCCCCGCGCCCGTGATGAGGCCAGACACGGCGGCGTGCGCTTCCCCCTCCAGTTGGTTCATTTGGCCCACTGCGTCGGTGAAGAGATCGGCGAAGGGCGCTTGCGCCGCGCCTTCAAAATGCGCCGGGGCGGCTCCAGGCAGGCTGGCTGGCGCGGGGATCGGCGTCGTCATCGGATTGATTGCGCTTTGCATTGCTTCTCCTTGCGGCTGAGACTTTGTTCAGCCGCTTTCCGCCGCACCGGCGCTCTGACGCTTACCGTTAAGACCGGGCTATCTCCAGCGCTGACGCGATCATGCCTTTCTCGGCCTGCACGGCAGAGGCATTGAGGCCATATGCACGCGTCGCCCCCATCAGGTCCACCATCTCTGTGAGCGGATTAATATCCGGATACGCGACGTAACCGTCTGTCCCGGCGTCGGGATGCCCTGGGTCGTAGCGCTTGAGCGGAGCAGAGGTGTCCTCCACCACTCCCGCGATGTGGACGCCCGGCAGCCCCTGCGAAGAGCTGGGAGCTAAGAGCTCTGGAAGACTGCCCGATGCCGTGCTTGCCGTGGCCAGCGAGTTTGCAAAGCCACTGTCTGTCTGGTTGGCGGCAAAGATCACGTGCTGGCGGTGGTAGGGCCCCCCGGACGCAGTCCGCGTGGTCTCGGCATTGGCCATGTTGGCAGCGACCACCTCGGCGCGCACCCGCTCAGCCTGCATGGCGCTTCCCGACGTCTCCATTAAACCGAAGAGATTCATTCCCGACCCTCCTTTGGCGCGCAGGTTACTTGCTGTCGGCATGGATCGCGTCCAGAATGCGTTGATACTCCTGGCGCAGCAGGGCCACGCCGGTCTTGAACTTCAACTGGGCCTCGGCGAGATTCAGGCTCTCGCGGTCCATGGAGACGTTATTGCCGTCAGGGCGCGCCACTAGCCCATCCACCGGCTGAATGCGCACTTGGTGCGGCGCTCTCCCCTGGTCCAGGCTGGCCATCGCCTCCCGCATCTCGGCTTCGAAGTCCATCCCCACGGCGCGATAGCCGGGAGTATCGATGTTCGCCATGTTTGCGGCGGTGAGCTTCACCTGGCTTGAAGCCAGATCGAGGTAGCTGGCCAACTGGTCGGCCGTGCGGCTTTCCAAGCCAATGTTCATTGCCGCCTCCCCTGCCCCGGCTCAGTTCACCGTCAGTCCGAAATCGATTTCCACTTCGGTCAGCACCACCTCGTTGCCGGCCAGTATGGCTCCCCGTTCCAGGACGTGTTCGAGTTCCCGCACGTTCCCGGGCCAATCATGCGAGGTCAGCTTGGCCAGCGCGCTGGAGTCGACTCGCTTGACCGGTCCTTCGCGCCCCATCCGCTGCATGAAGTGATCCACCAGCAGGGGCAGGTCGCAGGCGTGTTCGGCTAGCGAGGGAGTGCGGATCAGAAAGACCGCTAACCGGTAGTAGAGATCGGCGCGAAAGCTTCCCAACTGGGTATGCTGGGCAAGGGGCTGGTGGGTGGCGGCCACAATCCGCACGTCCACACGCACCGTCTCGTTGTCGCCCACCCGCTGCAGTTCGCCGCTCTCGACAAAACGCAGCAGCTTGGATTGCAAGGCCAACGGCATCTCTCCAATCTCGTCCAGAAAGAGTGTGCCGCCGTCGGCAGCCTCAATGCGTCCCGTGCGCCCCTGCACCGCTCCAGTAAAGGCCCCGCGGGTGTGGCCAAAAAGCTCTGCTTCAAGCAAAGCTTCAGGAATGGCGGCGCAATTGATGGCAATAAATGGTTTACGGCTGCGCGCTGAGAGCCGATGGAGGGCTTCGGCCACCAGTTCCTTTCCCGAGCCGGTGGGGCCTTCAATCAGCACCGGAGTCGAGCGCGGAGCGACCAGGCGAATCCGCCGGCTCACCTCCAGCATGCAGGGAGCGTTGCCAATCAGCTCCGGCAGCCGTTCGCTGACGGTCGGCTGCCGGCCTGCTGCCGTTGGATTGGAAGCGGCGGATACAGCAGCCTGAGGAGTGAGCTGGGGGGCGGTTGGCGCCTCACCGGCGTCCAGAGAGGAGGGCGCATGATGCACGGCGGGCAGAGGAACTGCTGGCTGAGCCGGCCATGGATCCGTGCGCATAGGTGCGGGCGCCGGGCCGCCCCGGTTCAACCCCGGTGCGGAGTTCCAGATCGCTGTGTCGTTGTCCTGACTGCGGCGCAGCGCATAGAGCAGCTCCTGACGGTACGGGCTGCGCGGGCCCTCCTGCGAGGTGTCCCCATCGGCGGTCAGCAACTCCACATCGGGAAAGCTGCGGCGGAAATCCCGCAGAAACTCTGCCAGATCCAAGTCCGGCAGCCAAGTGTCGACAATCATGGCTTCCGGCACCGACGATTGGGCCTCGGCCCAGGCCTGGGCGCCGCCCTCCGTAACGCGCACTTGCCAGCGCAACCCGGTGAGAATCTCAGCGATCCGCTGACGGAAGTTGCCATCGGCGCTGGCCACCAGGGCTGTGCGTGGACGGATGCGGAGGACGGAGGGAAGAGAGGAAACCGGCACGGTCTGCATGGGGATTCTCCTGACTCTAGTGCGGGCTGGATGAAGCTCTGAGCGTTAGTGGACCTGAAAGCCGGGAAGCGATGCCTGAGGCTGCGCGAGTTCGGGAAGGGCGGGTAGAACTGGAAGCGGGAGCTGAACCTCCGTTGGCACCATGTAGCCCTGCCCGCGCACAGTGCGGATCAGATGGCCCGGGGGAGGGTCTTTGAGCTTGCGCCGTAGATAGTTCACGTAAACGTCGACGATGTTGGTGGTTTGCGCCGGCTCCAGATTCCAGACCGAGTCCAGCAACTCAACCCGTGAGACACACTGGCCGCGGTTGAGCATGAGATGTTCGAGCAGCGCGAATTCCTTGTTGGTCAGTTCAATCGGCTCGCCCCCACGGCGGGCAGTATGGTCCAGCCGATCCAGCTCCAGGTCGCCCGCGCGCAGTTGCAGGCGGGTATCCCGTTTGCGCCGCATCAGGGCGCGGCACCGCGCCCGCAGCTCATGCAGGCTGAAAGGCTTGGTCATCAGGTCATCCGCCCCGTGATCCAGGCAGCGGATGCGCGTCTCCACCTCCTGCCGGGCGGTGAGCACAAGAATCGGCAAGTCGGCATCGAAGCGGCGGACCTCTTCCAGCACCACTTCGCCGTCCTTAACCGGCATGTTCAGATCCAGAATGGTTAACTCGGGCATCTCCAGTCGAAATGCCTCCACCGCGGCCCCGCCGTCCAGGACAACGCGCACGCGATGCCCGTCAGCCTCCAGACCGCGGCTCAGAAACATCCCCAATGCCTGGTCGTCTTCGGCGATCAATACCCTCATGGCAGCGTTTCTCCTGAAGCGATGCCCCTGACCATCAGCCCTTTAGGCCATCGCTCCCCACCGGTGAGCCGAGACCGCTGGCACGTGCAGACGCCTCACCAATACCTTCCTGCAAGGAATGCCGAAGACTCAACACCGTCATGAGGAATGACTGCAATGGAATTTCAGAATCGGGAAGGCGTGGCAGCCATTCCCGAAATGGGGAGCGTGACATTGGGAACCGGCAGGCTCGATCAAGAGCCCCACTTCGCAGTAGATGTGACGGATGGCTCTGGGCGGGCTAGGCAACCTGCTACGGCCAAGGCCTTGAGAACAAGACGCCTGGTCAGTGCCGAGGCAGGCCACAGGGGACCTGCCCAAGAGTCGCGCGAGCGCCCTCTTTACCGCCTGGCGGCGTTGCCATTGGAGCGGGAGGCGGCCTTTTGCTTGTACATATCCGCGTCCGCGCGATGAACCAGCGCCTTCAACGATTCACCTTCCCTCTGTTCCGCCAGGCCGATGGAAGCGCCGACTTTCAACTTCAGGGGACCGGAGTTTGCATTGATGGTGTAGTTGCCGCACACCCATTCCTGAAGACGGCCGATCTGCGTCTTAGCTGCAACCAGGCCGCAATCGAGCAGGATGATGAACTCGTCGCCGCCCCAGCGCCCGATCAGGTCCGTTGTGCGGCTTCTTGATTTCAGCTCGCCTGCGAACTGTTTCAGCAATTCGTCGCCGGCCAGATGTCCATGCTGGTCATTCACCTGCTTGAAGCCGTCGATGTCGAGCAGG
Source organism: uncultured Acidobacteriaceae bacterium (assembly GCA_963839155.1). Lineage (GTDB taxonomy): Bacteria > Acidobacteriota > Terriglobia > Terriglobales > Acidobacteriaceae > Telmatobacter. The sequence goes on along the minus strand of CAWITY010000007.1, from coordinate 403,396 downwards.
GCCACGCAGAATGGCGGGCCGGACTCGGTACGGCGCTGGATCTGGTTTTCGATGCAGCCGCGGCTGAGCAAACCTGTCAGCGAATCGCGGGATGCAACCTTTTCGGCCTCTTCCAGTTTGACTTGGTAGCTTGTCACTTCCACGCGCAACTGGTCGATTGCGGCCTTGCCTTCCTCGGTCATCCGGTCAATGGAGGTCTTCAGATCCGAGGCGCTCTTTTCAATGGATGCGCGGATCTGCGTAATGTCTTCCAGGTTGGCAATTGCTCTCAGCCGGGTGGTGACATCGGTGATCTGCTGGGCGCAGCGCTGATCCCTGGCGCCCACCGACTCGGCAGTGCGCGCCAGGACGATCAGGATCTCCTTCACCTCGTTGGTCTTCTGCTCGTAATGGCCCGCGGCGCGCCGTCCCCAATCCTGCAGCTTTTCCCGGACCGTCTTTTCCGTGGTGGCTACCTTCTCGCGGGTCAGGTCGCGAGAGAGAGTTTCTCCCAGCTTGCCCAGACCCTGCTTGAGCTCTTCTCCCAGCGCAGGACAGGCATCCAGGCTGCAATTTCCAACTTCAAGCAGCGCAGAGCGATAGGCCGCCATCGTTACGGGGAGCAGGCCGTTCTCGCCTGCTGCGGGAAGCTCTTCCGGGCCGGAATGCACTGCATCGAGATACTTCTTCAGTGAGATCATTTATCCTCGGAGCGACGTCGTTTCGAAGGTACGAAGGCCAGAACTGTTCACCTTGCTCTATCGGCAGTTCTCTCGGTTTCGTCAATCCGCGGGACGGGAGTTGAGATTTTATTTGCACGGCGCTGATTGCCGCAACTGCCAAGTGCGAAACAACTTGCTCCCGGTCTTCCGAGCATGGGGAGAGGAAATCCAGGTCGCCAGGGACCCTCGGTTCGAAGGCAGGTCGAGCCATGAGACGCAAAATGCCGCAAAAGCGCTGCCTGCGCTGTGGAAAGTCGACCGCGCGAAGGCGCGACGGACGGCCAATGTGCCTGGTTTGCTGGGTGCTGCTGTCAGAGCTTGCGCTGGACAAGGGGATGCGCCGCTTGGGCAAGCTCAAGGGAACCCACGGACGCAGTTGAGTCCCGGCCTACCCCTGGCTTGAGGAAACAAATCCATCTTGAGGTTTTGCCATGAATGAGAAAGAAGAGCGAACCGGAAAAGAGGCCAGCTTCGCCCACTGCAAGACGATGGGTGAAAAGGCCTACGACGCGATGTACGAGGCCCATTCCTTCCGCGACGCGAATGAATGCTACCGCGACGCCAAGGACTTTTTTTACGATGCCATCCGCTTGGCAAACGAGTTGGGCCTGCCCGACGAGGCGGAGGCGCTGAGCAAGCGTCTGCAACACATCAAAGACGTATTCAGAAGCCAGTTTTCCCAATGAGAGGAACTGCGTATCCTTCTGCAACCCCTTCAGATCGGCATTTTCTTCGCCCGAAAGAAAGGCGAAAAAGAATTGTTGCAATTCGCTCTTTATTCGCTATAATGCGCCCATGGCTGTCACACGAAGGCAAAAAGAGATCCTCGATTTCCTGGAGTCGTTTGTAACGCGCAACGGCTATTCCCCGTCGTTTGAGGAAATTGCGCGCGGCATGGGGCTGAAGAGCCTGGCGACGGTGCACAAGCACATCACCAATCTGGAGAAGAAGGGGTTGCTGGACCGGGTGCACAACCGCAGCCGCTCCATCGACGTGCTGCCGCCGGGGACGCGCACGCGCTCCAGCGACCGGCTGCCCCTTGCCGGCCGCATCGCCGCCGGACTGCCGGTTGAGGCTGTCGAAGTGCCAGAGAGCATCTCGCTGCACGACGTGGTGGGCAATCGCGACGTCTTTGCCCTGGAGGTGCGCGGCGACTCCATGCGCGACGAGCACATCATCAGCGGCGATTATGTGCTGGTGGAGCGCACGCGGACGGCCCGCCAGGGAGAGATCGTGGTGGCCCTGGTGCATGGCGCGGAAACCACGCTGAAGCGCTTTTACACCGAGGGCAACGTGGTCCGCCTGCAGCCGGCCAACATGGAGATGGAGCCCATCTACGTGCCCGCAGCTCAAGTGGCCATCCAGGGCCGGGTGCTGGGCGTGCTGCGCAAATACCGCTGAGTTTGGAGAGAAAATTGGCCGGCTCGTTCGACTACGAATCCATCGCCGGGATGATCGATCACTCGCTGCTCAACCCTTCCCTGACGGCGCGGGAGTTGGAAGAAGGCTGTGCGCTGGCGGTTCGCTATCGCGTGGCGAGCGTGTGCATCCTGCCCTACTATCTAGCTCGATGCGCCGAGTTGCTGGCCGGGAGAAGGGTGAACGCCAGCACCACCATTGGCTTTCCCCATGGAGGACACGCCACGGCCACCAAGCTTGCCGAGGCTCGGCAGGCGCTCAAGGACGGTGGCCAGGAACTGGATGCGGTCATCAACATCAGCAAGGCGCGCAGTGGAGACTGGCCGTATGTGCGGCATGAGCTCCAGCAGTTGACCGAGTGCGTCCATGCCGCAGGGGCAAAGATCAAGGTGATCTTCGAGAACGCCTACCTGGACGATGCCGCGAAGATCCGCCTGTGCGAGATTTGCGGCGAAATTGGCGTCGACTGGGTCAAGACCTCGACCGGTTACGCACCCAGCGGTGCGACCTTTCCCGATCTGGAACTGATGCGCAAGCACTCCCCGGCCAGCGTTCAGGTGAAAGCGGCGGGCGGCATTCGCGACCTCGACACTCTGCTTGCCGTTCGCGCAATCGGCGTGACCCGCGTGGGAGCCACTCGCACCCAGGCCATGCTGGAGGACTGCCGCAAGCGGCTTGGCCTTGAGACCATCTCCCCATGCGGCGGCTGAAATGCGAAGAAAAGCCCGGCAGGTTCGCCGGGCCCTTTCTTGCATTTCCTTCGCGGATGTCGCGAATCATGATTAGTCCAGAAGACGCTTGATCTTCTCTTCGATTACATCCTGGGGCACAAAACCCACCACCTGGTCGGCCACTTTGCCGCCCTTGAAGAACAGCAGAGCGGGAATACCGCGGATGCCGAAGCGCGACGGAGTGGCGTTATTCTCGTCCACATTGACCTTGGTCACCTTGAGCCGGCCCGCATAGGTTGCAGCTATTCCATCCACAATTGGCGCAATCGCCTTGCAGGGGCCGCACCAAGCAGCCCAAAAATCCACCAGAACCGGCTGCTCGCTGCGCAGCACTTCCTGATCGAACGTTGCATCGCTTACTTCCACAACTCCCAAACCTGCCATGATCCTCCTTGCGGCGCATTCACTCTCTTGAGTGTACCTGCTGCCGTGCGTATATGGGATGCTGTAAGCAAGGTAAAGGTCGCAAGGCTCGCCTCAAGGCAGGAAATGAGCGGGCAGGGCGAAGCAGAGGTTGCGTAATAGTAAGATCATTACAATCTGCTATTTGAAGGGCATAACTTCGAAACGGGCACAGAAACAGCGGCGCCCGGATCCTGGGAGGATCGCGGGCGCCAGAGCAGCCCTCCCCCGGAACTGCTCACGCCGGGAATTCTCTGGGTTGCGGGGAGGAATAGCAAGAAATCTTAGGTAATTTTCACAGTAACAGCTCACGGTGACTGCCTAGAAAGGCACTGCTCCTGATGCGAATGTTACCGCAACGATAACACCTCAATTGCACTGAAAAGTGTGCAGTGACGTGCCCCACTTGCACGCTGGATCAGGCCCGGAAATCTTTTGTAAATTGCTTTGCCCCGGTCGCCAGGAGCCGGCAGACCACCAGTTCCGGTTCGGGAAGTCCTGCAAGTGAGCCGCGAATGGCGGCGGAGGCCTCTGCCACGCTGGCTTCATCGGCGGTAATGACAAGCACCGAAGGGCCCGCGCCGCTCAAGGCCGCACCGAGAATGCCGTGGCTCCCAGCGAGAGGCAGCAGACGAGGCAACAGCGGGCAGATTGGCGCTCGGTAGGGCTGGTGAAGGCGGTCTTGCATGGCCATTCGGAGCAGGTCGCCGCGGGCCTGTGCAAAGGCCAGCCCCAGCATCGCAACGGACTGGATATTGGCCACTGCGTCCGCGCGGGAATAACTGGCGGGAAGCACGGCTCGTGCCTTGCTGGTGGGCAGCGGGTCCGCCTGAAGAACCACAATGGCCCGCCACTCGGTTGGAGGGACTACGCGGGCCACATGCACTATTCGGCCTTCGCTCGCGCAAGTCACGAACCCGCCTAGCCAGCAGGCCGCTGCGTTATCAGGATGGCCCTCCAGGATGCAGGCTTCTTCGAGAATGCGCTCGGAACTCCAGCCGAGCCGGCCAAAATGTACGGCCAGCGCGACGGCGGCCAGCCGCCCGGCGGCCGAGGAGCCGCAGCCCATCCCCAGCGGAATGCCATTGGCCATGCGAATGGCCAGTGGAATCAGTGGCTTGCCGTTCTCTTCCAGCAGCCGGCGGTAAATGTCAAGGATCAGGTTGGGGTCGAGCCGGGAGCAGCGTTCGGTGTCCCGGCCGGTTGCGACAATACTGAACTCCGCAGCCGGCTCGGCCTCGATCTCAAGAAAAATGTCCAACGCCACTGCGGCGGCGTCAAACCCCGGGCCGAGATTAGCCGAGGTGGCAGGTAGCCGCAGCCCGATTCTGGCAGCGCTGGCCCTCATGGCATCGTTCATCCCGCTCTGCCCTTCAAGGTGGCCAGCACGGCAGCCGGAGTGGCGTCTACCACCACCGCATTGCGCCGCAGCCCTTCGATCTGGGTCTTCAGCCCGGCCATCTCTTCTTCTTGCAGCAGGGTTCCGCGGTGAAAGTCAATGGTGTAATCGGCGTCTTTCAGGGTGTGGCCGGTCAGCACCAGAACCACCGTCTCGCCCGAGCCGATGACGCCTTGAGCGCAGAGCTTTTTCAAGCCTGCCAGAGTGACGGCGGATGCAGGCTCGCAGCCCAGGCCTTCAAGGCCGATTTCGGTCTTGGCAATGGAGATCTCTGCCTCAGTCACATCCAGGCAAAAGCCACCCGTGTCCTGGATGATGCGTGCGGCCTTGCGCCAGGAGGCAGGGTTGCCGATGCGAATGGCCGTGGCGCGGGTGTGCGCCTCCACCGGCTCCAGCGATGCACCATGGTTCTCTGCCAGGCTGCGTACGAGCGGATTGGCTCCCTCCGCCTGAATCACCGAGATGCGCGGCATCCGCGCAATCAGCCCCAGCTCGTACATCTCGCGGAAGCCCTTGCCGAGTGCCGAGCTATTGCCTAGATTACCGCCGGGAACGATCAGATGGTCGGGCACGGTCCAGTCAAAGGCCTCGGCAATCTCGAAAGCTGGCGTCTTTTGCCCCTCAAGGCGGTACGGGTTGACCGAGTTGAGCAGGTAGATGGGCGCTTCTTTCACAATTTGCGTGAGTAGTTGCAGGCACCCGTCAAAATCGGTCTTCAACTGGCAGGTCACCGCACCGTAATCCATGGCCTGCGACAGCTTGCCCCAGGCAATTTTGCCATCGGGAATCAGCACCAAGCTGCGCAGCCCGGCGCGAGCAGCATAGGCGGCCATCGCGGCGGAGGTATTGCCTGTCGACGCACAGGCCACCCACTCGAAGCCGCGCTCCTTGGCCACACTGAGGGCCGCGGTCATGCCTGTGTCCTTGAACGAGCCAGTGGGGTTCATTCCCTGATGTTTGGCAAAGAGCTGATCGATGCCCAGCGCCTTGGCGGCGCGAATCAGCGGATAGAGGGGCGTATTGCCCTCGCGCAGAGTGACGGCGTTGCCAAAGTTGTCCAGAATCGGCAGCAACTCACGGAAGCGCCAGACGCCGGAGTGATCCAGCGCCTCAGAGGAGCAGCGCCGCTCGCGCCACAGCCACTTGAGCGCGCCAGGGTTGGGCCGGTCCGGTCCCTTGCGGAGACTCCAGCCGGGATACTCCACTTCAAACAGGTCGCCACACACGGCGCAGCGGAAGTCCGGTTGGGCTTCCGCCCCGGAAATCCGCGCCCCACATCCAAAACAACGCAGCTGATGCAAATTGTCGTTCATGTCTGGTGTTAGCCTACCAGTTCTCTGCCGGAGCAAGAAGAACTCGTTGTCGCGCTTTTCACAGTGCAACACGCCGCATCAGAACCCGACCATCACCGGTTCCATCTGTAGCCGAATGCCAAAGCGCGCTTCGACTGCGTCTGTAATCTGCTTGGCCAGCGCCAACACGCCTGCCGCGGTTGCCCCGCCGCGATTGGTCAGCGCCAGCGTGTGCCGCGTTGAAACCCCCGCAGCGCCCAGCCTGTATCCCTTCGCAAAGCCGGATTGCTCGATCAGCCATGCGGCGGGGACTTTGACCCGGCCCGCGTTCTCAGCGCCTGTTCCGGCGGGAAAGCGCGGCGGTTCCTTTTCACTGCCTGCCGCGATGCGGTTCAGCTCGTCGTCGGTGACGACCGGATTCTTGAAGAAGCTGCCCGCGCTGCGGCAATCCGAATCGCCCTCGACCATCAACATGCCCTTTGTCTGGCGGATACGGCGCACCGCCGCTGCGACTTCGGCCAGCGTCGGCTGCACACCGTCCGTAAAGGCCCGTTGCAGGTCTGCATAGCGCAAGGTCGGCTCGCCGCCAACGGTGAGCCGGTAATCCACGCGGGTGACAATGTAGCGTCCGCGATCCTCCGAGTTGAACCGGCTCCTCCGGTAAGAGAAACCGCACTCCGCGGCGGAGAACTCCACGAAAGCGCGCTCGCGAAGGTCATAGGACCGAACACTTCCGATGACCGATGCCACCTCTTGCCCGTAGGCTCCCACATTCTGCACCGGCGTCCCGCCCACCGTGCCGGGAATACCGGCGAGGCACTCCAGACCCGCACAGCCGTCTTCAATGGTCCGCTGCACGCAGTGCTCCCAGTCTTCGCCGGCGGCAACCTTATAGATTTTGTGGTTTGGAATCGAGGCAGAGCCTTCCGGGGCTAAAGCCCTTTTCGATTCTGCCAGCTTTGCGCGGGGGTTGAAACCCCCGCCTCCCTCCGACTCGGGTCTTTCCGCAGCCGGCGAGGCCGAAATACCGCGCAACCCCACGCGCAGCACAAGGCCGTTGAAGCCGGCGTCGGAAACGAGCAGGTTGCTGCCGCCGCCGAGCACGAAGAGCGGCGCCCCGTTCTCTTGCGCCCATTCGGCTGCTTCGGCGATCTCCTCTTCGTTTGTAGCCTCGACAAACCAGCGGGCAGGGCCGCCTATACCAAAGGTGGTGAAGGGAGCAAGCGGCGTATTTTCGTGCAGGATCATGAAATAAAGGCTACCTCACCGGACCTGGCGCATCTAAACTGCAGGCAATTCCCCTGCCGGAGGCGAACATGTATCCAGAATTGATGGTAATTCCCATGCGCGAGGAACTGGTGCGCGCTGGAATCACAGAAACCCGCAGCGCCGAAGACGTAGACGCTGCGTTGGCTCAACCGGGCACAACCATGTTAGTGGTGAACTCCATTTGCGGCTGCGCAGCCGGCAAGATGCGCCCCGGCGTGCGGCTTGCGCTCAACAACTCCCCCAACCAGCCCGACCGCAAGATTACCGTCTTCGCAGGCCAGGACCAAGAAGCCACAGAGCGCGCCCGCAGCTACTTCGCCGCCAATCCGCCCAGTTCGCCGGCCATTGCTCTTCTGCGCGACGGCAAGCTGGTCTACCTGATGCAGCGCTCAGTCATCGAGCAGTCGACCGCCCAGCAGATCGCCGCCGAGTTGGTTCGCGCCTTCGATGAGTTCTGCGCCAAAACGACGGCGTAAAGAGAGCCGCATAGCGTGACTGAGAGACCTTCAGCACGGGTCGTTGTCGTCGGCGCGGGAATCGCTGGACTGACCGCCGCACATTGTCTTGCCAAGGCAGGCGTGCGCGTGAAAGTGCTGGAGGCCTCGGGCCGCGTGGGCGGACGGATGAACACCGGCAGACTTCACGGTTTCACGGTGGACTGCGGGGCCCAATTCCTGTCTACCGAATACTCGATCCTGCTCTCCCTTGCTAAAGAGGTTGGGTTGGAAGAGACCCTGTGCGCGACCTCTCAGTGGAACGCGATTGTGCGCCGCGGCAAGGTCCACCGTATCTCCGGCGCGGCTCCGCTGAGCACACTGTCCGCTGGCCTTTTGGGTCCACTTTCATGGATGAGACTTGGATGGCAGCTCTGGCGGCTGCGCCCGGTGTTGGCGACTCTGCCGCTCAACGATTACAGCCAGTGGTCGGGCTTCGACCGGGAGACAATTGCCAACTGGGCCAATCGCAAACTCGGCTCCTCAGTGCTTGAATACCTGATTGAGCCGATTCTGCATGGTTTCTACTTTCAGCAGCCGGAAGATACGTCGCTCGCGCTGGGTTTGATGCTGCTTGCCTTCGGATCGAAGCAGGGGCGCCCGCTGGCGCTTGCGGGTGGGCTCGGATCACTTCCCGAAGCGATTGCGGCACGGCTCAGCGTGGCTCTTCACGCGCCGGTCCGGTCGCTAGACTGCGGCGCCACTTCGGTCTCTGTGAAAATGGACACGGAGCAAATCGAAGCTGAGCATGTGGTTCTGGCCATTCCCGCGCCTGAGGCGAGGCGGTTGCTGCGCAACGCCGACACGGCGTCCAGCAGACTGTTGGACATTCCTTTCAGTGCGACGATTCTGATTGCCGTTGTCACCCGGAGCGGATTTCGCTTGCCGGAACCGCTCCGCGATGTATACGGCCTGCTGGTGCCGCGCCGGGAGCGGCGCCATGTTGCCGCCATTTGCATTGAGGGCAACAAGAATCGCACGGACGGGCAGGAAGGCCAGTTACTGAGCCTCCTGCTCTGCCACAGCTCGGCGACAGCGATGCTGGAACGGCCCGACGATGAGATTGCCGCCGCGGCAGTGGAAGATGCAGAGAGATTCCTGCCGGGCCTGAGCAGCCAGATTGCCACCAGACGGCTCTATCGCTGGAATCACGCCGAGCCCTGTTCGCATGTAGGCAGAGCCAGGGATATTGGCGAGTACAGAGACATTGAATCCAAAAGGAACAGCCGCGTGTGGTTGGCGGGCGACTATATGAGCATGCCCTTCACCGAGGGCGCGGCAGAGTCCGGCAAATGGGCGGCAGAGGCGATCTTGAAGCGCGTCGCCGGGAAGTTCTCAGAACAGGCTCTCCCGGCTGTCTGAATCCCCGTGTTTAACGCTTCAAAGCAGAACGGCCTCCCATCTGGGAAGCCGTTCCGCATCTTTTCCTGTTCGCGGGCAATCAGTCGCCTTCCTGCGCTCCAGACAGTTTCTGCACCTTGCTGTGTTTGACCGAATAGGTAAAGTAGATCACCAACCCAATGAGCAGCCAGACAATCATCACAATCCAAGTGATGCGGGCCAGCCGCGACATGAGAAACAGCGCCGTGCCAATGCCGAGAATCGGCACCAGCGGCACGAGAGGCGTCTTGAACGGCCGTTTCATCTCTGGATGACGCACTCGCAACACCCATACGCCCGCGCACACAATCGTGAAGGCCAGCAGCGTGCCGATGTTCACAAGTTCCGAGAGCCTGCTGATCGGCAGAAACGCCGGCATGATTGCCGCGAACGATCCGAAGACAATCGTCGTGATCCAGGGAGTGCGAAATTTGGGATGAATCGACGACGCCCATTTGGGCAGCAGGCCGTCTCTCGACATGGAGTAGAAGACCCGCGTCTGGCCCAGGAGCATCACCAGCATCACCGTGGCCAGCCCAAAGACCGCGCCGACCTTGACCAGCATCGAACCCCAACCCACGCCTGTCGCGTCAATCGCTAGCGCCACGGGCGCCGAAACATTCAATGTCTTGTAGCTCACAAGTCCCGTCAACACCAGCGACACCAGGATGTAGAGGATGGTGCAGACAACCAGGGAGCCGAGGATGCCAATTGGCATATCGCGCTCGGGATTCTTGGCCTCCTGGGCCGCCGTAGAGACGGCATCGAATCCGATATAGGCGAAGAAGATCGACGCCGCTGCCGTGGGAATGCCTCCCCACCCGAAGTTTCCATGCCCATCCGCGGGCGGAATGAAGGGATGCCAATTCGCCCTGGCCACATCAGGGTGATGGAAAAGAAAGTAGCCCCCGACCACCAGAAAGATGCCCACGATGCCGAGCTTGATGATGACGATAGCCGAATTGAAATTCGCGGATTCCTTGATGCCAATCACGAGAATGGTCGTAATCGCCATGACGATGAGCACCGCGATGAGATTGCAGATGCCTGTCACATGCGGCAATCCAGCGTCGATCACGCCCGGCGGCAGCGAAGTTCTGTCGATCCACACTCCCTGATACCTCACCAGGACATTGCCCGTGGTCGTGGTAAACGCTGGTGGAAAGAAGATCCCCAGTTGCTGCAACAGGCTGTTGAAGTATCCCGCCCAACCCGAGGCCACCGTTGAGGCGCCAAATGCATACTCCAGCGTCAAATCCCATCCGATGATCCACGCCACCAACTCGCCCAACGTCGCGTAGCCGTAGGTATAGGCGGAACCGGCGATCGGAATGATCGAGGCAAATTCCGCATAGCACAGTCCGGCAAAAGCGCAGGTCAAGCCGGCAAGCACAAAACTGAGCGACACGGCGGGTCCGGCATGGAGCGCGGCGGCTTGTCCGGTGAGCGTAAAGATGCCCGCGCCGATCACCGCGCCAATACCGAGCGTGATGAGGTTCAGCGCACTGAGAGAGCGCTTGAGCGTGTGTTCGCCCTTTTCAGCAGCCTCTAGCGAGAGCATCGACATGGGTTTGATACGAAGCAGCCTGGACATGGGTGAGGGACTTCCTCCTCAGAGGTGTGAATTGGGTTGTAACGATTGGCCTGGAGTCTAGCTCGCAGGCCGGCGAGACCAGAAGAGGTAGACAGGAATGCCGAGCAGCACCAGCACGAGACCCGGCCACGTGTACTGAGGCTTGTACCGCAATAATACGATACAGATCCAGGCGGCCATCACGATATAGAGCGCCGGCAGCACCGGGTAGCCGAGCGCCTTGTAGGGCCGCGGCGCATCCGGCTGCTTGAAGCGCAGCACGAACAGCCCCACGATGGTGAGAATGTAGAAGACCAACACGGCGAACATGATGTAGTCCAGCAACTGGCTGTACGACCCCGAGATGCACAGAAGCGTGGCCCAGCCAGCCTGCACCATCAGTCCCGCCGCGGGAGTCTTGTAGCGCGGATGCAGCTTGCCGACAGACTTGAAAAACAGCCCGTCCTGGCTCATGGCGTAGTAGACGCGCGCTCCGGCCAATGACATGCCGTTGGCGCAGCCGAAGGTCGAAATCAGAATCGCACCGGCCATCAGCCAGGCGCCGCCGGAGTGAAAAACCTGCTCCAGCACTGCCGTGGCAACCCGGTCTTCCGTGGCATGTTGAATGCCGCGCGCCATCACCGTAGCGCCGCTCGCATCCCCGTGCATGGGCAACACCAGCAGGTAGCCTAGCGACACCAGAAAGTACACTGTCAACACAAATCCGGTGCCTAGAATCAGCGACAGCGGAATATTGCGCTTGGGATTCTTCACTTCACCGGCGGTGAAGGTGATGTTGTTCCAGGCGTCGGCCGAGAACAGCGAACCCACCTGCACCACCGCCAGAATCACCAGCAGGTTCACCAGCACAGTTGGGCCGCCGATGCCAACCTGCACCGGATGCAGCGAACTCCATCCGGCGTTCTTCCAGAACTCGCTCCAACTGGAGCCAAAGTTGGCCTGCCAGGCCGTGGCGTTGCGTCCAACGGTGAAGGCCAGCAGAATCAGGGCTGCCAGAGATATCGCCTTGGCCGAAGTGAAGACGTTCTGGATCAGCGCGCCCAGCTTGACGCCAAAGATATTCACGATCGCCAGGAAGAAGACAATCGCGATCCCCGTGAGGTTGGCTGTGTTGACGCCGATCTCCATGTTGCCCAGCACCATGGGCCCTACTTGCAGCGCGGGAACATGGGCAATGTGCCACAGCCAATGGGTGGTCGAAACAGCCGGGAAGAAAACGCCGAGAAACTTGCCAAAAGCCACGCACACAGCCGCGATGGTGCCGGTCTGGATGACCAGAAACAACGTCCAGCCGTAAAGAAAGCCCCATAGCGGCCCCAGCGACTCGCGCAGGTAGACGTATTGGCCGCCGGCCCTGGGCATCATGGCTGCCAGTTCGCCGTAGCTAAGCGCGCCGATCATGGTGAGGATGGCCGTGACCAACCACGCGCCCAGGAAGAGCGCCGGCGAGTTGGTTCCGCGGGCAATGTCCGCATCCACAATAAAGATGCCCGAACCGATCATCGAGCCGATCACGATGGCGGTTGAGCTGAACAAGCCAAGGCTCTGCACCAGTCTGGGAGCACTGGCCACATCGTCAGCCAAGGCGGCGGTATCTGGGCGGGAACTGGGATTCTGGTTCGTCACTTGCAAATTTTCTACCCGATTTCTGTCAAGATGTCGTTGCATTTGTTCAATCTCACGTGGAAAACTGCCCTGGGTACCCCCGCAGCCTGAGGAGAAAGCCGAAAATTCCGAAACCGTCCCTTAGGGGCTAAACAGACTGAGGAAAGACCCCGAAAACATCCCGCAGGGCCTAAATCCCTTCCCTTTATTATCAAGATTTTGCGGCACGACTGAAGTCGTGCCCTTTCAAAACCACATCACTAACCACGAACTGGCAGGTCTAGATTCTGAGACCTGGGACCTGTAAAACGCCGTTGCTTCTTCGTTACGCGCTCCTCGCGCAAAGACGGGAAAGCAACAGAGCCAAATGGCGCCGCTTAGCCGAGCTCTGCAATCCACTTGCGGAACTCCGCCGCCGGGTCCGGCTGGCGGAAGAGCGCCCCGGCAATGGCTACCACTGAAGCCCCTGCCTGAAGTATTTCCGGAGCGGTGGCCAGCGTGATGCCGCCAATCGCCACCAGCACCGGGCCAGGACCGGCCTCGGCGCGCAGCCGCCGAACGCCTTCGATTCCGATGGGCGGCGAGGAGACCTGCTTGGTCCGCGTCGGAAAGACCACGCCGATCGAGAAGTAGTTGGCCGGAGTCTCAAGAATCCCCGGTACCATTCCCGTTCCGCCGCCTCCAAATGTCCCAATGATGCGATTCGGGCCAAGCAACCGCCTGGCTTCAGCCGGAGTGGCGTCGTTCGCATCCACGTGCACGCCGTCAAAGCTAATTTGCTCAATCAGATCGGCCCGGTCATCGAGAACCAACTTCACCTGTCCGGCAGGCATAGCGGCACGCAGAATGGCGGCATCTGCCAGCAGCTCGGCGTCGGCGCCGGTCTTGTTGCGGTACTCCAGCAGCGTGACACCTGCCTCGGCCAGTTCGCCTCCGAGCTTGCGCAGAAAATCGGCGCGACCTAGTGCCGGGATCACGGAAGAATCCAGAATAGGGTAGATCTTGGGAAAGGAAAAGGACATGGAGATAGGGTAGCGCATCAGGGACTATGGGGCTAGGGAGTCAGGACTAGGGGACTAAGGGAACTGGGAACACAACCTCGGTTGTCGCCTGGCTTTCTCCTAGTCCCATAGTCCCCAGTCCCTTAGTCCCTGCTTTTCTCACATTTCATCCGCGGACGGGCCGTATGTACCGGGGATGGGCTTGCCGAGCACGCGCAGGTAGACGCCAATCTGGGCGCGGTGGTGAATCAGGTGGTTCAGCACCCAATTGCGCCATACCTCGTACTTGGTTTCGTCGATCCAGGCTTGCCCGCCTGCCACAAATTTCCAGTTGTCGCTCCAGTTCTCCGGTTTAAACGCAGCCAACTCTGCCTTGACCTTGGCGGTATCCGTGTCGAAGCGCTCCAGCAGAGCATCCTTCGAGGCTGGAATGTATTGCTCCCATTTGTGATCTGGCGGGAATTCCAGCTTGTCCTTGGTGAGCGTCGAACTGGCCCATTCTCCGGCCGTCTCGGAGATGTGCCCAGCCAAGCGGCCCAGGGCCATCGACTTGGGATTGGGTTTGAATGTGAAGTCGGCGTCGGCGGGGATGGCGTCAAGAATCTTGCGCGTTTTGGCGGTTTCGCGGTCGTATTCGGCGATCAACTCTTTTTGAATGTCCATCGGGCAACCTCCTCGTTGCGAAAACAGCATACCCGATTCCGCACAAAAAGGCGAAGAAAAAGCGATAAATTTTTCCGTGGATGTGCTGAGCGCAATCCTCAAGAATAGAAGCGGTCCCCCGGTTTCACCGGATGGACCGCTGTTTTCCCTTGCAAGCTATTGATTTATTTGCCTGTTGGCTTGGGGGCCAGGAACCCTTCCATGAACCTCGTGTTGAACTCGCCGGCGCGGAAGGCGGGGTCGGCGAAGATGGCCTGGTGCATCGAAATTGAGGTCTCGATGCCCTGCACTACAAACTGGCTCAGCGCGCGCTCCATTTTTGCAATTGCCTCTGCCCGGTCGCAACCGTGGACGATGAGCTTGGCGATGAGCGAGTCGTAATAAGGCGGCACCACGCCCTCGGCGTACTGCGCCGTATCCACGCGGACGCCGTTGCCGCCGGGCACGTTGAAGACCGTGATCTTGCCCGCAGAGGGGGTGAACTTGACCGGATGCTCGGCGTTGATGCGGCACTCGATGGAGTGGCCGCGAATCTCCAGCTTCTCGGGCAGAATGGCGTCCAGACGCTCGCCGGCTGCGATGCGCAACTGCGCCTTCACGATGTCCACGCCGGTGATGGCTTCGGTGATGGGGTGCTCCACCTGGATGCGGGTGTTCATCTCGATGAAGTAGAGTTTGCGGTCCTCGTCCATCAGGAACTCGACCGTGCCAGCGTTCTGGTAGCCGATGTCGGTCAGGCAGCGGCAGAGGGTGCGGCCCAGTTCCTCGCGCATTTCAGGTGAAACCTGCAAGCTGGGCGCTTCTTCGATCAGTTTTTGGTGGCGGCGCTGAATGGAGCACTCGCGCTCGAAAAGAGTTCTTACGTTGCCGTGCTCGTCGGCCAGGACCTGGAACTCGATGTGGCGCGGGTTCTCGACGAACTTCTCCATGTACAGCTCGCCGTTGCCGAAGGCGTTGGCAGCCTCGGTGAAGGCCGCGTGGAAGAGATTGGGCAGATCCTCCGGGGTGCGCACGATTCTCATTCCGCGCCCGCCGCCGCCGGCCTTGGCCTTGAGAATGACCGGATAGCCCACCTTCTCAGCCCAGACCAGCGCCTCATCCGCAGTAGCGATTACGCCATCCGAGCCGGGCAGGATGGGCACATTGGCCTTTTTCATGGCCTGGCGCGCCTTTTCCTTTTCGCCCATCAGGCGGGTGACCTCCGGCGGAGGTCCAATGAACTTGATATTTGAGGCGCGGCAGACCTCGGCGAAGTTGGCGTTCTCGCTCAGCAGGCCATAGCCGGGATGGATCGCGTCCACGTTGGCGATTTCGGCGGCGGAAATGACGGCCGGCACATTCAGATAGCTCTCAGCCAGGCGCGGCGGGCCAATGCAGATGGCCTCGTCGGCAAAGCGAACGTGCAGCGAGTTGCGGTCGGCCTCGCTATAGACGGCGACCGTGCGAATGCCGAGTTCCCGGCAGGCGTTGAGAACGCGCAGCGCAATTTCGCCGCGATTGGCAACCAGTACCTTACGAAACATTCAGGACCCTTTTAGAAGTGGAGTCAGCGTGGCTAGCGGTGTTTGCGGAGTTGACGAATCCAGTGCAGCCGGAGCGCCAACTCCGCGAACCTGTGCAGAGCGCGCCGAACACCGCGAACTCCGCTGTTTCTTTACACCAACCGGACTGAAAAGAGGGGCTGCCCAAACTCGATGGGCTGGCCGTTGGAAACAAAGCACTTCACGATCTCGCCGGCGGCGTCGGATTCGATCTCGTTCATCAGCTTCATGGCTTCGACGATGCAGATCACCTGGCCCTTTTCAACCCGATCGCCGGGAGAGACAAAAGGCGCCGCGCCGGGCGAGGGCGAACCGTAGTACGTGCCGACGATGGGCGACTTGACAATGTGCAGCCCGGCATCCGGGTCTGCCGCGGGAGTAGCCGCCGCAGCCGGAACGCTGTGCGCGGCGGTGTGAGCAGCGGAGGCCTGTGCGCTGGAGAGCAGCCGCGCCAGGTCTGACATTCCCGCGGCGGACGCCTGCGGCTGGTCGAACTTGAGCCGGATCTTGAGGTCGCCCCGGTCCAGATCGAACTCGGCAACCTGATTCTCCTTCAGGAATTCAATCAGTTGTTTCAGGTCTTCGATATCCTGTGGTTTCATTCGTTCCTTGACTCTCCCGCTCGGGGGCGGGATGGGCTGGATTAGCGTTCAGGTCTCAAAGTTCGATGAGCGCCTTGGGGGCGGGCGTAAGCACCTGCCCTCCGGTTCGGGTTACAGCCACCATATCCTCGATGCGGATGCCGAACCGACCAGCCAGGTAGACCCCTGGCTCGATGGTCACAACCATGCCCGGTTAGCAGCCTGGTTGTTTGCCCGGCGCCGATGCGCGGCGACTCGTGAATCTCCAGCCCGACACCGTGGCCGGTGGAGTGGGTAAATGCCTCCGCCAAACCTGCCCTGCGCAGCACGCTGCGCGCGGCCTCGTCCACTTCTCCGCAGCTTACCCCGGCGCCCACCGCAGCCACCGCCGCCTCCTGGGCCTCCAGCACCGCCTCGATAGGTGTCGCGCTCATTGCCCTTGGGCGTACCCAGGTACACGGTGCGGGTCATATCCGAGCAGTAACCCTTGAGGATAACACCGAAGTCGAGGGTCAGAAAGCCTCTGCGGGGCAGCCTTGCCGTGGTGGCGCGCCCGTGCGGCAGTGCCGAGCGCACGCCCGAGGCAACGATGGTCTCAAACGACATTCCCTCGGCGCCCAGCAGCCGGGCCTGATGCTCCAGCTCGGCGGCCACGTCGATCTCCGCGATGCCGGGCCGGATGAAACCGAGAATGTGGTCGAAGAGCTTGCAGCCGACGAGCGCCGCCTCAATCATCAGCGCCAGCTCGTCCTCGTCTTTGATCAGCCGCAGCGGCTCGACCATCGGCGCGGGCAGCGTGCTGAGAAATGCACGGCGCAGCCGCGAAGGCAGAGCTGCTCTCCAGCGGGCCAGGTCCGCCACGGTGGTCCGGGCCGGGTCGAATCCGGCGAACTCCACGCCCGGCTGCGCGGCCAGCCATTGCACGGCTGCAACCGCCGGGGAACTGGAGACAATCTCAACCTGCGCGGCCTGGACCTCTTCGGCGGCCTGCGCCGTGTAGCGGCCATCAGTAAATAGCCGCGCAGAGCGGCGGGTAATGGCCAGCGCGGCGCTCGATCCGGTAAATCCGGAGAGATAGCGGAGGTCGGGCAGATGGGTGACCAGCAGCCCGTGAAGCCCGGCTTTGGTCAAACGGCGGCGCAAGAGGCCGATGCGGCGAAAGTGGTCCACGGCCTAAGAATAACAGGGCTCAGGGGTCAGGGATCAGGGATCAGTTTTCTTTGCCAAGTGATCAGCGATTGCACCTGCCAAGCGCCTGGTAGTCACGGCCATGCGCATCGTGAATTGCCCGCACACAAAACCCAGCACCACGCACCAAATCGCCGGTGCAGATGACCTGAGCAGGATCAGGTTGTCCCAACTCAGGAATCTTCCACAGTAGGTCTGCCACCAACGAAGCGAATCGTTTAGCCCGAGGACTCCCGCGAGGGTAAAGAGCATCGCCAGAACAGCGGACCATACGAACCAAATCCAGCCTTTGCGAGATGCCGGCTCGAATATTCTTCGGTCAAAAGCGATTCCTACGAGCCACCACCAAAAAATCACGACTGGAAAAAGTGCGAAATAGCGAAAAGGTCCAAGCAGGCCGAAGAGATTTGAAGCGGGATTGGCAACAATGCAGGCCGGAGTGTTCAATGCAAAAAACAGTATCCTTGGTGTCTGATTGGGCCACAAGGGTGCTCCAGTATCCCACGTCATTCCCATCAATTCGATAATGCGCTGATTATGAACGTCCGAAACATCAGCGTTCCGCTCAGAACGCCAAAGCAAGCCGGTAGGGTAAACCTGAGTTTGCTCCACACGCCCGTATAGGCGTCGATCGCCTATCCACTCTTTCCCTGTTCCCTGCCCTTACATTGCTGGCCGGACGGGCTTTTTCTGCTCCGGGTCGATCTCGGCGGCCTGGATATCGGACTGACGGTCCATCCACTCGTCCAGGCGGCTGCGCTTGAAGCGCCAGCGGTTGCCCAGCTTGAAGGCGGGGACAAAGCCCTCCGAAGCATATTTATAGAGCGTGTCAGGCGAGATGCCCAGATAGTCCGAGGCCTGGCGGATGTCCATGACCTCGCGCACTTCGGGGACCAGCAGATTGGAGCGGACTGTGGCGTTGCGCATGATTGCCTCCTTGGTCCATTTCGAAACGGGCCGATGCCTCTCGTGGGGCTCCGGCAAGCCTGCCGGTAATCTTGTATATAGCGCGGTTTCACCTGGATTTTCAAGGATTTTCAGACAGTTGCCGGAAATTCACGGGCTTTCCGGCTCCCGGCCCGGCGGCCAGGATATGCAAGAATCGGCCACTAGCCCAGCAGATTGGGCCACGGTTCCCGCCCTCCCCAAGGGATTGGGTTGTTAAAGCAGATGGTGCGGGAAGGAAGAATTCTGGACGGCGATCACCGTGAATGGCCGCGTGAGGGCGCCGCTCTCACGACCTTTCCGCTCAAGACGTGGAGAGGATGGGTCACGGAGCTTTGTTCTGGGACTGAATTTGGGCCCTTGTTCGGAGGCAGGATGGAATCTGGTTCTGCTTTGAGAAGCCGATTCCCTGCCTGCGCCGCTCACATGGCCTTGCGCCACCAGGTTGTTCTTTCAAAGCTCAGAAACCGGGTCTTTTCGCCGCGCGAAAGGTAGAAATCCAGCACATCATCCCTCTGGAAGACGGAGCAATCAGGCCAGGTCTCGTCCTTCTCAAGATGTGTGGCTTTCTGGTGGTTGTCCACCAGGGTAATCTCCAGTGCGGAGCACTGAACAACGTGCTGTGCCATCAGAGAGAATGCCGTTCCGCTGGGCGATTCCGGGGGAACCTGATTGGCGATTTTCGTGAGCAGCAGAATAAAGGCAAAAACTGCCGTAAAAATAGCGATCTTCTTCATGAGCGAAAAGCGTCCTTTAGCACCGCCGCCTGCACACGCCTGGTGCTGGAGGGCGCTCAGGATCAGGCGGGAGAGAGGTTCAATCCCTATGCCTCCCCGCAATCAATGTATCGTTCCGCACCCCGCAACACAAGCCCGAGCCTGTGCGCCGCGTCTGGTATCTCGGCGGGATCAGTTCTGGTCGTCGCGCCGATGCAGCGTGGGCTTGTCGTCGGAGCTCGACGTGCTGTCCCCGGTAGAGGATGTGCTCGACGGGCTGGTTGGATCGCCCGACCCGGTGCTGGCCCGCCGCAGACGACGGCTTCTTGGTGTCTTTGGAGTCGGTCAGGCGGCGCTTGTTCTCAATCCGCGCCAGCCGCGCCTTCACGTCGTCGAACTCCGAGGTGGTCACCGTGTACTCGTCCCTGGCCGGCAGGATGCGGGCAATCTCCTCCTGCGAGTGCAGAATGCGGTCGGGGGTCTGCGGATGGTCGGAGAAAGCCTTGGCCACCATGCCGGGCTTGCGCTTCTCCAGCGCCTGGATCTTCTCAAAGAAGCTGATGAAGGCCTGCGGATCGTAGCCGGCGCGGTACATATATTGCACGCCCAGGTAGTCGGCCTGGGCCTCGAACTCGCGCGAGAACTTCAGGAAGGTGATGCGGCACGCCGATGGAAGCCGCCTCGTAGATGCCGTACCCCGTCCAGCCGCCGATGAAGATCAGCGGAATGGTGCCCAACTGGGCGTAGTTCATGCGCGTCTGCTCGCGCACCGCGTGGTGGGCGCAGACGTGGGCGGTCTCATGGGCCATCACGCCGGCCAGCTCCGCCTCTTCGTCGGCATTCAGAATCAGCCCGGAATTGACGTAGAAGAAGCCGCCGGGCAGCGCCATGGCGTTGATCTCGTCCGAATCGATCACCTTGATGGTGAACGGCACCTTGCAGTCGGAGTTCTTCACGATGTTCTGGCCGATGCGGTTTACATATTCGGTCACCACCGGGTCGGTGATGAACTTGGTGCTCTTCTCGATCTCCATGGCGTACATCTTGCCCATCTTGATCTCGGTATCGGTCGAGTACCAGTTGCCCATGCCGCGGCCGCCGATGTCGCGATTGCCCACGGCGCTGACGTCGTCGATGCTGCCCGGCTTGACGTTGACCTTCTGGCTGCCCACCTCAACCACCTTCTCGGGATTGACTGCGGGCGCAGCGGCATCGCCGCCGACTGGTGCGGTTCCAGGCGCAGGCTGCTTGCTGCCGGGGGCAGTCTGCTTCTTGTCGGCATCAGGCTGCGCCGTGTCGCCTCCAACCGGGGCGGTACCGGGCGCCGGCTGCGCGCTGGGCGTGTTGGCGGGCGGCGTCGCCGATGGGGTGGACTGCGCCCACGCGATTGAGGCCAGCAGTAGCGCACCTGCTGCCAGCGTCCCTGCTCTTGAAGCCTTCAAATTTGCCATGATGACCTAACCTCCCGCGCGCGCACGCCTCTGGGCACTGTGCCGCTTCGCTCCAATCGTTAGACGCTAGTATCTGCCCATTCGGCATCACAATTTGAGAATAATTCCCTGCGCCGCCGGCGCCCACTCGCCCCCGGAAATCCATCGGGCGGCCCTTGCAGCCGCCGTGAAGATGTTCCTGTTGGCGCATCCACTCGTCTGAATTAGAGTGGAGAACACGCGGAATCGGCGGGAGGAATCTTGCGCAGAAAGATATTTGGGATCGCCGTAATAGCCCTTTGCGGGGCGATACAAGTGGCAGCCCAGCAGCCCCATCCCAAGACCATTATCGACCAGATGCTGGGGCCGCACGCTCACATGCCGGCCGCACCACTGAATGCCCCGCACACTCCCGAGGTGTTCTTCGATGCGACCAGCCTCGGATCACCCCTGCTGCTCGACAAGGGTTGGCGGGTAGGAATCTCGGGCAACCCTGCAGTTGCCAAGCCGGAGTTCGACGACTCCACCTGGGCGCTTCGCGATGCCCAGGAGTCGTTTGCCGACGTTCCCGACGAGGATCACCCTGGAGGGCCGCCCGACCGGAATCCCAAAGCCGGCCACCCCAAAGACCACCAGCGGCCCTTTGCCTGGTTCCGGCTGCATCTCAAGCTGGCGCGCAACCATGGACCCATCGCACTGCTGGTAGAGCTGCCGCCGTCTCAGAATGCCTCCATCAGCTCTGAGACCATCGGCTTGGATGTCTTTGCAAATGGCAGGCAGATTCACCCGGAGGGACCGCACGGAGATTCTCCCGAGCGCTATCAGCAGATTTCCCGGATTTACGATCTGAACCTTGCTCCCTCTGAAACCGATCTGACGCTGGTAATCCGCAGCGTCTACATTCCTCTGGGGTACGGAGCCTATACCGGTTTCTTTTCCAGCCGCAGACTGCGCCTGGGCAACCGCGAAGATCTGGACCGCGCCCTGGAACTCTGGAGGGTCCACAGCCTCTTTGAGCGCCTTCCCCGGCTGGTCAACGCCATTTTGCTCACAGTATTGGCTCTTTTCCTGCTGGCCCTCTTTTTCACCCAAAAGGGCCACATCGAGTACCTGTGGCTCGCGCTGTATGAGCTGCTGCAGGCCCCACTCGGCTTCGTGGATCTGGCGGGGAGTTCTGCCCGGCTGGACCACCTGTGGTATCTGGCCCTGGTTCTGCAATTGGTGGTCGTCTCGGCCTACCTCTACTTCGAGTTTCTGGTTGCCTTTCTCGCCCTGCGCAAAACGCTGGTACATTCGCACGCTGCGCTACAGCGCCCCTATCCTGGCGGGAATTGGCCCCGCGCTGCTGATCGTTGGCCACGGCACAGCTGATCAGCGTACTGTTGGTTGTGATCCTGGTTTTCAGCGTTTTCTGGATGCTGGGCTGGCTGCTCTTTATCTTCATCACCCTCATTGCCGCCACTGTGCGACGCAACTTTGAGGCCGGGCTGCTTCTGATTCCGCTGGTGCTGAGTCTCATCGGCTGGCATCGAGCCCCTGTTCACCGCGGGCATGAGCGATTGGGGCAGGCCATCCCTATCGCTCGCCGCTCACCATCCAGGCCGGGCCCATTCCCATCCACTTTGCCTCCATCGCCGACTTCACCGGCATCTTCGTCATCGTGCTCATCATCTTTGTGCGCTTCCTGCGCATCCAGCACGACCAGGAGCGGGCCTCCAGCGAGTTGGCCGCGGCGCGCAGCGTGCAGGAGCTGATGATTCCCCAGGAGAAGCTGGAGACACCCGGGCTTCGAAGTGGACTCGATCTACAACCCGGCCAACGAGGTGGGCGGCGACTTCTTCCACGTGCAGCCCACGAGCGACGGCGGCCTGCTGGTGGTCATTGGCGACGTGGCCGGCAAGGGACTGAAGGCCGCCATGAACGTCTCCATGCTGATGGGAGCGCTGCGCCGCACCCCGGAGCGAGCCCGGCAAAGATTCTCGAATCGCTCAACCGCGTGCTGACGGGCAGCGAGAGCTTTACCACCTGCCAGGCCGCGTGGTTTGGCGCCAGATGGCGAACTGGTGCTGGCCAACGCCGGCCACCTGCCGCCCTACCTGAACAGCCAGGAGGTCGCGCTGCCCGGCGGCCTGCCGCTGGGCGTTCTGCCAGAAGTCAGCTATGAAGAGGTCCGCCTCTACCTGCATCCCGGCGACCGCATGCTGCTGCTTGTCCGACGGAGTGGTTGAGGCGCGCCAGCCCTCCGGCGAGCTTTTCGGCTTCGACCGCGTGCACAATCTGAGCAACCAGTCCGCCTTCTACATTGCCGACGCCGCCAAGGAATTCGGCCAGGAAGACGACATCACCGTGCTGACCGTTCGCCGGCTGGCGCAGGCCATGGCGGCATAGCTGGCAGGGAGACAGCAGCAGCTTCCTTTTTGCGCCTGTCTTAAGAATTGTTAAGCGCGCCGCCGCAGCCCAGATTTGTGCGAGACTTGGGAAGCGTATGGGCTGACGATCTTCGGTTGCCCGGTCTTGAGGCAGTGCGATGGAGACTGCGGAAAAACAATTATCGCTCTTGCTCGTCGATGACGACACAGAGTTATGCGGGATGATGAAGGAGTTCTTCGCCGAAGCAGGCCATCTTCTTGATTGCGCCTACAATGGCCGCGATGGTCTGGCGCGCGCACTCAACGGCAATTACGATCTTGCGATTCTGGACGTGATGCTGCCTGTCTTCGACGGCTTCGCAGTTCTGCAACAACTGCGACGGCGAAGAGACCTTCCAGTGATTATGCTGACTGCGCGCGTCCAGCAGCAGGACCGGATTCTTGGCTTGAATTCGGGAGCCGACGACTATCTTCCCAAGCCTTTCGATCCAGATGAATTGCTGGCGCGCATCCGCGCAGTTTTGCGCCGTACCGATGCCGCGAACTGGAAGAACACCACGGCTGTCACCGTTGGCGATATCCAGGTCAAAACCACGACACGACAGGTGTGGGTCGCGGGCTCAGCCGTGGATTTGACCGCGGTGGAGTTCGATCTGCTGGAGATGCTGATGCGCTCCGCAGGCCATGTCGTGACGCGGGAAGAGATCACTGTGGCTCTCTTCGAGCGCGAAGCAACGCCTTACGATCGCTTCCTCGATGTGCATATAAGTCATCTGCGGAAGAAGCTGGAGGGCGGAAGGAATCTCATCCGTGCCGTAAGGGGAGTCGGGTATGTATTTGCCGGAACGCCTTAAGGTATTGCCCATGAAATCCCTCTACTACGGTGTGTTGCTGGCGATGGTGTGCACACTGACGCTTTCGTTTCTCGTGTTCCACCAGATCTCCGACCGCATGCAGAAGAAGACCATCGACCCGGCCTTCGACCGCATCGACGAATTCGAATTGGAAAGCGCGCGCGCGGCCTTGGGGCGGGGAGGGCCCAAAGCGCTCAATGACTATCTGGCAACGCTGAAACCCATCTTTGGAGGCTCGTCCCATTATCTTCTCGACTCCCATGGCATCGATCTAGTCTCGGGTGAAAACAGAGCGGGCCTGTTGCCCCCTCCGCCCCGGACCCAGTGGCGCTCAAGGGCGAATGGCCGCTACATTCGCGCACACCGATCGGCAGATGGACAGTACTGGATTGCCGCCGTGGGCCTGGTTGACCGGCCGCATATCTGGACGTTCCTTCCCTACTACTTCCTGGTGCTTGGCGTTACGGGCGTTCTGTGCTGGCTGGCCTCAGTTGGCGTAGTGTCCCCGGTCCGCAGAATCGCGGCCTCCATCGCCGTTTTCGGACAAGGCGACTTGTCCACTCGCGTGCATACAAACCGGAAGGACGAGATCGGGCAACTTGGACGCTCATTCAATCAAATGGCCGAGCGCCTTCAACGGCTGATTGTGAGCGAGCGCAGGCTGCTGGGAGATATATCGCACGAGCTTCGATCACCGCTTGCCCGGCTCAAATTTGCCGTCAAACTGGCCAGAACATCCACCGACAGCAAAGCTGCGCTCGATCGCATCGAGCGCGACGTGGACCGCATTACGTCCCTTGTGGCCGACATCGTGGAGATTACTTTCATCGAAGGGGACCCCGCCGTTCAGGGCACGGAGTTCGTGCGCGTGGGAGAGATGCTCGATGAAGTTGTGCGCGACTGCTCTGTGGAAGCAGAGATGCGCGGCTGTCGCATCGCGGTCAATGGCCGACTCAGCGGCGAGGTTCTGGGCAACCGGGAGTTGCTGCGCCGCGCAGTGGAGAATGTTCTGCGCAATGCAATTCGTTATGCGCCCGAGCACTCAAGCATCGACGTATCCCTGGCTGAAGACTCCCGCGATCTGAGCATCTCAATCCGCGATTACGGCCCCGGCGTTCCCCAGGACACGCTCACACGCATATTCGATCCATTCTTCCGGGTTGAAGAAGCGCGCGATGCCGTGGGCGGAGGGTCGGGGTTAGGCTTGTCGATTGCAATGCGGGCCGTGCAATTGCACCATGGCACGATCGGCGCGGAAAACGCAGCACCCGGCCTGAGCGTGCATATCGCGATTCCGCTTTTCCGTTCGTCGGTTCCCGCCTGAAGCGAGCTTGCGGCTGCCGTCGAAGCCGGCTTTTCAACGCTTAAGAATTCTTATGATTCGTTTTGAATGCACAGTTGTTTAATCCTCTCAGCGCCTCTTGCGAACAAGAAAGTCGCGAGGCGATTGAGGAGAGACACATTATGAAGCGTTCTTTCGGTCTTGCGTTGGCTCTGGCTCTATTTTCCCTTCCCGTATTCGCCGCCAAGCAACCCGCCACAGTAACCATCCCCACGCCTGTGCAGATAGGCTCGACGAAGGTCCCCGCGGGCGACTACAAACTCACATGGACAGGTTCCGGAGCGAACGTTCAGGGCACCCTGAGTCGCAAGGACAAGGCCGTGGCCACGTTTGCGGCAAAGGAGATCGATGAAAAGGGTTACGCCGCAGTCGAAACCCTCAGCAAGGGCGGAGCCTCGATTCTGCGAGCGATTCAATTGAACGACCTGCGCTTCGAGTTGCAAGACGCGACCCAGTCCGGGATGTAATTTGCAGCAATCTGCGGACAAGACAGAGAATTTCGCAGATGTTGCGGGATGCCGCCGAACGCATCGCAGATCGCGTGAGACCAGGGGTACACACTTCCCCAATTCTCGCTGGCCATCCTCGTAGCCTCCAAGATTGGCGGCGAAGGAGAAGCACACTCGCGAGGCAATCGCCTCAAAAGGGTGTCGTCTCCGGAGCCGCTTCTTTTTGGCTCTGCGTGCAGAATGAACCCGCACGACTTTATCGCGCACGCTCACGCAAAAGCCCCACCCTTGCGGATGAGGCTTTCGAGCGGGCCCAGAATTACTGAGCCCCCTTGAGTGTTGTGCGGGATCGCCACTCCCTTGTGGCCACGCCGATTTGAATGCGGAGGCTCCCAGATACTCCTACCCTGTTTCCGCTTTCGCGCTTATCGAATGAGGTGAGGCAACTGGCCCACCGCAGTTGTCAGTCGTAGTACTCCAGGCCCAGGTGAGTAATCAGGTCCTCGCCCATGATGTGGCGCAGGGTGTTCTTGAGCTTCATCGACTGAATGAAGAGATCGTGCTCCGGATAAAGTCCCTCTGCGGTCTGGGGCGACTTCAGGAAAAAGCTCAGCCACTCCTGAATGCCCTTGGAGCGCAGTTCCGGGGCGCGCTTTGCCAGGTCGAGGAACAACACCAAGTCCAGAGCAATGGGCGCTGCCAGAATTGAATCGCGGCAGAGGAAGTTCACCTTGATCTGCATGGGGTAGCCCAGCCATCCGAAGATGTCGATGTTGTCCCAGGCTTCTTTGTCGTCGCCGCGCGGAGGGTAATAGTTGATGCGAATCTTGTGGTAGATGTCCTTGTAGAGATCGGGATAAAGCTCCGGCTGAAAAATGTAATCCAGCGAGCCAAGCTTTGACTCTTCCTTCGTTTTGAACGACTGCGGATCGTCCAGCACTTCGCCGTCGCGATTGCCCAGGATGTTGGTCGAGAACCATCCCTTAACGCCCAAGTGGCGTGCCTTGAAGGCCGGAGCAAGAACGGTCTTCATGAATGTCTGGCCTGTCTTGAAGTCCTTGCCGCAGATGGGCGCGGCATTCTTCTTTGACAGCTCGATCAACGCCTTGGTGTCGACCGTCAGGTTGGGCGCGCCATTCGCGAACGGCACGCCCTCAGACAAAGCCGCATAGGCATAAATCTGCGAGGGAGCGATGCCGATGTCGTTGTTTTCCAACCCCGCCTCGAAGGCTTCGATGGTCGCGTGAACCGGGGTGGGCTCAAGGAATATCTCTGTAGACCCGCACCAGATCATCACCACGCGGTCCACGGTCTTCTTGAAAGCCTGAATGTCGGCAATCACCTGGTCGGCCAGATCACGCTTGTTCTTGCCCTTCTTCACGTGAGTGCCGTGCAGGCGCTTGACATAGTATTGATCGAAAACCGCGGGCATGGGCTTGATGGTTTCCAGATAGGGCTTCAGCTCCGTCAGCACCTTCTCGTCCAGCACCTTGGCATGAGCAGCAGACTCGTAGACGTTGTCCTCAAAGATGTCCCAACCTGTAAAGACGATGTCCTCCAGCTTGGCCAGGGGCACAAAGTCCTTGACCATGGGAGACTTGTTGTCAGTGCGTTTCCCGAGACGGATATGGCCCATCTGCGTAAGCGAGCCGATGGGCTTGGCCAGTCCGCGGCGGACGGCTTCCACACCGGCGATCATCGTCGTGGCGACGGCGCCCAGGCCGACTACCATGACTCCCAATTTGCCCGTGGCGGGCAAAACCTTCGATGCTGTAGCGGTCTTTTGGCCGCCTTGTTCTTCAGTTGACATCTCTTCTCCTAACCTTCAGTTGATGATTGCTGATTTTCGGACCTGCCAAATTCAACTTCCTGTGAGGGCAACAGTATGCTCCCCCGTGAAGCGCTTTGATCTTCTTGGTCCTCGTTAAACCGCTTCCGCCTGCCTGCTCCGGTTGATGTGCGACCAGACAAACCAGACGATTCCAGCCACCAGTGCGATCTCGACGACCAGATGGAAGCGATGAAATGCCTCGTGAAAACGAGGGTCTGTGTGCCACTTTTCGCCCAGCTTCATGCCCACATATGCCAGGCCGAAACACCACGGCCAGGAACCTGCGAAAGTGTAGATGTGAAAGCGGAGCTGGGGCATCTTGGCGATCCCTGCCGGAAACGCGATAAAGGTCCGAACCACTGGCAGCAGCCGCGACAGCAGCACCGTGATGGATCCATACTTGTCAAAAAAGATGGTCATTCGGTCAAGGTCGTGGTGGCTCATCAGCACCCACTTGCCGTAGCGCTCCACCAGCGGCCGGCCTCCTTTGGCGCCGATCCAGTAGGCGATGACCGAACCCAGGTTGCAGCCCGCAGCCCCCGCCGTTGCCGCCCAGAATAGCCTGAAGCGTCCCAGGTAAACCAGGTAGCCCGCAAAAGGCATGATGATCTCAGAGGGCAAGGGAATACAGGCTGATTCGATACCCATCAGCGCGACGATGCCGGTATATCCTCCGGCAGCGATAACTTGTGTGACGAATTGCACAAGGAAGGCAATAATTTTTTCGCTCATTGGCGCCTTCAGTATATAAGCCCGCACTCAGGTCCGGCCCTGCCACTTGCGCTTCCCGTAACGCGTAAATCCCACACCGCTACACCCAACATGGCGCGCAAGCCTACCACTGATAACAGCAATTGAATGAGCGCACTATGGTCCATTTAAAGAGGGAATAAACACAACAGCGGGGGCCGCATTTACAGACGTTTGCAAGCGGCGCTAACCCTGGCCACGGTGAACGACACGGGATCTCCGAACTGCGGAATATGAAGCTGATAGGAAGTAAACAAGCTCTGCATACGTTTGCAGGCTGTGCCGGAAACTCGCCGTTCCAAAGGCTGGCGGCTTGGCAGACATGGGGAAAGCCCCGCTGCGGCGAAAAGCACAGCCTTTGCAAACGTTTGTAGGCGAGGCCATGCCTTGCCCCCGATCAACGAAGCGGATTTTGCAGACGGCGGAAAGAGCGGTGCTAAGGCAATGCTTTGAAAGGGCACAACTTCAGTCGCGCCGCAACTTCTAGAAGACAAACGAGGGGCTCCTTCTCCTTTGGGGTGGTTTACACGAAGCCCCACCCCCGCTTTGTTACGATGAGGGGTATTGAAAAAGAGAGGTTTTCCCCTTGGCCGATTTTCCCTCCGTCCCGCTGACACTTGAAGGTTCCAGCCTGCTCCACCAATTTTTCCGCTTCGATTGGAAGGCCTGGCGCGCCACTCCCCTCGCCGACCGCGAGCGCATTGCCGCCGACGGCGTCGCCACGCTTCAGCATCTGGAGCGCAAAGCTCCGGACTCGCCCATCCAGACGGCGCTCTTTTCCCAACTCGGCCACAAGGGCGACCTCATCCTGATGCACTTCCGCGACTCGCTGGAAGCCTTGAACCAGGTGGAACTGGACTTGGCTCAGACCGAACTCTACGCCTATCTCACGCAGGTCCATTCTTATGTGTCGGTGGTCGAACTGGGGCTCTACGAGTCCAGCCGTAAAACCTACGAAACTGCCTCTGCCAAGGGCTTTGCAGCCCATACGCCGGAGTGGCAGGCCGAGGTGGCCGCCAGTCTCCAGCGAGCCTCCGCCGCCATGGCTCCCCGGCTCTTCCCTGCCGTTCCCGAGGCCAAGTACCTCTGCTTCTACCCCATGGACCGCAAACGTGGCGAGCAGGTGAACTGGTATACCGTTCCCTTCGCCGAGCGCCAGCGCATGATGCACGAGCATGGGCTGATCGGGAGGCGATACGGCGAGGTGGTCAAGCAGATCATTTCCGGATCCATCGGCATGGATGACTGGGAGTGGGGCGTGGACCTCTTCGCCGACGACCCGGTGGTCTTTAAGAAGCTCATCTACGAGATGCGCTTCGACGAAGTCAGTGCAGTCTATGCCCTCTTCGGGCAGTTCTTCATCAGCGTGCGGCTGCCCATGGAGAAGCTCGGAAGATGGCTCAGCGGTAGCCTCTGTCTTTGAGTAGGCACTGCCTTCCCGGCCGGGGGCACAGAAGTTCTCGGTCGTTTGGAAACGAGGGGTGAATTCTGAAGGCATGAGGCAAGGAAGGAATCGATGGCGCCCAACTCGTGCTCTCTCTAACCGGCCTTTTCCGGCGGTTGGGCTGGATCTCTGTCGCCCCGCCGCTGCTTCAGCCGGGAGGCAGCATTCATCGCTGTGGCCACGGCTTGGCCGAGTTCAGATTGTGAGAGCGGCTTTTTCAGCGCACAGCAGGCTCCGCCGTGCTTTCCGAGGCTCAACAAGGTCGATCCTCCCGTAGCGCCGCTCATCGCAATTACCGGAGTGCACGGGGAATGCCTGCGAATCTCCCGAATGAACTCGAAGCCATCCATAACGGGCATTTCGATATCGGTGAGAATGATGTCAATCGAGTCGTCCAGAGCCAGCATCTTGAGCGCCGACTGAGCTGATTTTGAGGTCGCTACCTCGTGCCCTGCTTCCAACAACATGGCGTTCGCGATGGCGAGGGCGGTAGGGGAATCGTCCACAACAAGTATCTTCGCCATCAAGCTGCCATCCAGTTCCGCATCGCTTCCCTATCGGCTCATCGTAAAGGAGCATTCAGCTTCTTGAGGCAAAATTGTCCGGGGAGCATCCTACGCATCCGGCACCCATTGCCACTTTGTGCTTTTCCATTCGCAAGGCCACGTACTCCCTTTCCACAGAACTGCGCTGGGGCTTCTTGCTCTGGCCTGGCCGGCGTTGGACTCGGGGCTATGTCATCGCCAAGAAAACTGGGTGCCAAAGCACTCTATTCTGAGAGGTGCGCAAGCACAAAATCCAACCAGAGAAGGATCGCCATGCCAGAAGCCAAGACATCGCCGAAAAAGTCCGCGAAGGAATCGCTGCGCGGCGAGCTAGCTCCAGACCGGATTGCCGCAATTCTCAAGGACCTCGACGAAGCGTATCCCCACGTCGAGTGCGCGCTCATCCATCGCTCGCCGTGGGAACTGCTGGTGGCCACGATTCTCTCCGCGCAGTGCACCGATGTGCGCGTCAACATGGTGACGCCGGAGCTGTTTCACCGCTTCCCTACCCCGGCAGCCATGGCCAGTGCCACTTTGCCGGAACTGGAAGAACTCATCCGCACCACCGGCTTCTTTCACAATAAAGCCAAATCCATCCAAGGCGCGGCCCGCAAGATCGTTGCGGAGTTCGGCGGTAAGGTTCCGAAGACGCTCGCCGAGTTGATCACCATTCCCGGCGCCGCGCGCAAAACGGCAAACGTGGTCCTGGGGGTCTGTTTCGGCAAAGCCGAAGGCGTGGTGGTGGATACGCACGTTTTCCGCATCGCCCGCCGCCTTGGTCTGGCTAAAGGCGACACACCGCAAAAGGTCGAGCAGGAGCTTATGCACATCTTGCCGCAGAGCCGCTGGATCATTTTTTCCCACCAGATCATCCACCACGGCCGCCAGGTATGCGACGCCCGCAAGCCCAAATGCGACCGCTGCAACCTCGAGCCGCTTTGCATGTCGAAGGAGAAGACGTGGGAATCATAGAAAACTTTGTGAAAGAGGATGCTTTGAGCCCCCGATTCCGTTCCCGGAATGGGCTGCCGAGGGAGGGCAAGCTTCTGAAAGGCCTTGCCTGAGCGGCTAGAGTTCACTGATTTTCCGGGGCTTAGGGCACTGCTGAAGTGCAGGTGGCAGAATCCCGAAATCTAAGGCGTCAATGTACGGCTAAAGAGGCTGCGGAAAAGCCCCGAAGAACATGCGAAAGCACCGAAAGACGGCCCTCTGTCATACAAGGGGCTAAAGCCCCTGTTGATTTCACAGCTACTTACGGCACGACTAAAGTCGTGCCCTGACGCTTCTTGCCTTTCAGAAGACTTTTTTTCGCAGCATGTAAAGTCCCCACTCTTCAAGACGCCCGGATATTCAGAGACTCTCTACCTTCGCAAGGCCTTTGCGACCGCCTCAATCAGCCCTGGAATATCGGAGGGGGCCGCTTCGATAGCGGGCTCCCATCCCAGTTCCCGCAACGTTTGACTGGTAATCGGCCCAATGGACACCGCCGGCACCGCGGCAAACGGCCACAAAATTCCTGCCGCTCGGGCGGCCTCGGCCAGATGCGTTGCGCTCGATGAACTGGTGAAGGTCGCGGCATCGATCCCCTTGGCCAGGGCCTGTTTGAGCTGTTCCGGCGCGGCTTCCGGCAGGACGTTACGATAGGCGTCGAAGACATCGACCACAGCCCCTGCATTGCGCAGCGCATCGGGAGCCAAGTCCCTGGCGATTTCTGCGCGGGCCAGCAGAATTCGTTGCCCGGAGACGTCGTCAGCCAGGCCCTGGACTAAACTTTCGGCCACGTATAATTCTGGAACGAATGTAAGTATGAATCCTGTATCATGCGCGGCCTTTGCTGTGGCATTTCCCACGGCTGCCACCTTGAGTGTTGCGATTTTCTCGGCTCCAATACCTAGAAATGCGGCCCGTTCCGCGACCACGTGCACAGTGTTTGCACTGGTAAAAACAATCCAATCATAAGATTCCAGGTTGATTAGCGCCGCATCGAGGGGATCGAAGCTCGCCGGTGGCTGGATTTCAAGCACAGGGACCTCGACTGGCTCTGCCCCCAAAGCCCGTAATCCATGGCTCAGTTTGCTCGCCTGATGCACAGCACGGGTGACCAGCACCCGCTTGTCAGCCAGCGGAAGTCCGTTCACTGCCCAACCCCACCCTGAGTCTGAAGCAGCGCGGCTGCGCCTGCCTCAAGCAACTTGTCCGCGACGTCCTGACCGAGTGCTACGGGGTCCGAGTCTTCGCGCGGCGCGGTCTGAAAGACGCGGACTGCGGAGCCGGTCTCCGGAGCAGCCACAATCGCAAAGACCTCCCAATCCCCCTCCCCACCTTGGCGCGACCGGCAGTGGATGCCGATCGGTACCTGGCAGCCGCCGCCCAGAGCCGCCAAAGCAGCCCGCTCCGCGGTGACGGCAAATCGGGTTGAGGCATCGTCGAGAAATGCCACTGCGGCCAGCGTCGCCGCGTCGCCCTTCCGGGTCTCTATGCCTAGCGACCCCTGACCGGCGGCGGGGCAAAAGTCCTTGGGATCGAGCCGTTCCCGCACCCATTCTGTCTTTTCCAAGCGGTCGAGCCCGGCAGCGGCCAGCAAAATCGCCTCTACCTGTTCCTCGGCGAGCTTCCGCAGGCGGGTATCCACGTTGCCGCGAAACTCAATTGCCTCAAGGTCGGGCCGCAGCGCCTTCAACTGTGCGCGCCGTCGCTGGCTGCTGGTCCCCACGCGGGCGCCTTGAGGGAGCGCCACCAGACTGCCGTGTTTGACCGAGACAAAGACATCGCGCGGGTCAACCCGTTCGGGCGTGGCCGCCAGCGTAAAGGGCGCGGGGAGTTCGGTGGGCAAGTCCTTGAGCGAGTGCACTGCCAGATCGACCCGACCCTCGGCCAGCGCCTCCTCAATTTCCTTGGTAAACATCCCCTTGGAGCCAACCTGGGCGAAGGTGACCTCTTGCAGCCGGTCGCCGGTCGTCTTGATGATCTCGATTTCAACCGAGTGCCCCTGGGCGCGAAGCAGGTTGGAGATATGATTGGCCTGCCACAAAGCGAGTTGGGAACCGCGGCTTCCGATGCGGAGTTTCATGGGCGGTTCTCCTCTTGAGATCTAATTTGGGCGGCAGTTGTTGTCTCGTCCAGACTGGCGCTGGAGGGCAGCGACCAGGTCTCGCAAAGGGTCTCAAGCCGGGTTGCATCGTCTTCGCGTGCAGCCTGTTTCAGCGCCTGCATGGGCGGGTGAAGGAACTTGTTGACCAGGCCACGGGTCAGGGCCTCGACAGCCGCAACTTGCTCGGCGCTCAGCGAGCCCAGACGCGCCTGCACGCGGCGCAGCTCTGCCTGGCGAATCTCCTCAGCTTGGCGCTGCAAGGCAACAATTGCCGGCGCGGCATTGACGGCTCGCTGTTTCTGATGGAAGCGGTCCACCTCGGCGCCGATCAGGGCCTCGGCGTCGCTTGCCTCGCGGCTGCGCTCGGCCATGTGCGCTGCGGCAACTTGCTGCAGGTCATCAATGTCGTAGACGAAGATGCCGTCGAGTTTGTTCATCGCCGGATCAACGTCACGAGGCACGGCAATGTCGATAAAGAACATGGGGCGGTTCCGCCTTCGTTGGAGGAATGCCTGGCCATGCTCGCGGCGGAATATAGGGTGCGGCGCGCCGGTTGAAGTGATCACAATATCGGCGTCACTGGCCGCCAGGTAAAGCTCCTCGAACGGGATCACGCGGCCCTTGAATGGCTCCGCCATGCGCCGTGCGCGCTCCTGGGTGCGGTTGGTCACCAGGATGGTGCCGGCGCCCTGCTGCACCAAGTGCCGAGCGGCCAGCTCGCTCATCTTGCCCGCACCTACCAGGAAAACGGTCCGTCCTGCCAGTGAGCCGAAGATCTTGCGCGCCAAGTCGACGGCCACGGAGGCGATAGAGACGGAGTTCGAGCCGATTTCGGTCTCGGTGCGAACCTTCTTGGCAGCAGCAAAGGCGCTCTGAAGTAGATGCTCAAGCTGGCCGGCCACCGTACCGCTTGCTTTGGCGACCGCAAAGGCCTCCTTGACCTGGCCCAGAATCTGCGGCTCGCCGACCACCATGGAGTCCAGGCTCGCCGCCACACGGAAGAGGTGGAGAACGGCGTCGCGGTCCATCTCCTTATAAAGATGCGGCTCCAGCAGCGCGGGGTCCAGCCCGAACTGGCGATGCAGAAAGCCGGTCAAATCCGCATCCAGCGACTCCACGGCAGCCAACAACTCAACGCGGTTGCATGTGGAGACAATCATGCACTCGGTCACCCCTGGGGTGGCGGCCAGGGCGCGGGTCACCTCCGGCAGATCTTCGCGGGAGATAGCGATGCGCTCACGCACCTCGATCGGCGCCGTCTTGTGGTTCACTCCGATCAGAGCCAGGGTCATTGGGGACCGTACCTGTGGACGTGGCTAAACAGGTTTGCTGCCCAAACCGCCATCATCACCAGCAAAACGGCGCCAGAGAGATACGCCGCGCGGCGTCCGCGCAAACCGGCGCTACGGCGCACCAGCAGCAACAAAACATAGATGCCCCAACTGACAAACGAGGCAATCACTTTGGGGTCGCGAAAGTAAGCAGCACCCAGCGCCGTCTCCTGTGCCAGCACGGAGCCGATGACCAAGCCGACGGTCATGCAGGGGAAGCCGAATTCCAGGGTGGCGTGGGCAATACGCTCCAGGGTGTCGAGGGGCGGCAACCAGTCGAACGGCAGCCACCAGGCATTCCCGCCGGCCTTGGGCTTGGCCTTGATGCGCCGCTCCTGCAAGAGGTAAAGCACCGACGCCAACATGCTGAAGCACAGAGCAGCATAGGCCATCATCAGGGCAACGATATGGGCAACCAGCCAACTGACCCGCACGCCTTCAGAGGGGAATGTGTAGCGGTCCGGTCCTAATGCAGGAATGAAGACCAGGAAAAATGTCGCTGGGATGGCAAAAATGCCCAGGGAAACGGCATCGTAAAGCCACCAAACAAGAAAGAACAAAGAGGCCACGGCCAGGCCCAGCAGCGATTCCACCTCGCGCACTCCCACCGGAGTCCATCGATGGGCTTGCATCAGCATCTCCACAGCCGAAACGAAATGGAAGAAGAGCGCAAGGCCAGCCAGATGCACGCAGGTCTTGCGCCATCGCTCCCGGCCGTAGAGCACGGCGGGGAACACAGCGAAACTTGCTGCCGCGTACAGGACAGCCGCGACTCGAAGCCAGAGCAGGTACATGACGGAATTCACCTTAAGTGCGTCTATGGACAGTATACTGTGACGCTAATCACCCACTTAAGATCGGTCGATACCAGATTTTTGTTTTTCAGGATCGCAGTGCAGGCATGCTCCCAGGCTGAGTTCCTTTGGAAGCAAAGGACATGCAGACCAAATGCCGTTCAAAATCCTGAATCGACTGAAAGCCGGCACGTATCCGCAACCGTGAGGGGCCCGCGGGGGGCAACGACCTCTCTGGCATGTCTGCGGAAGGGACGTAATCCAGCTGCTTTGCAAGCAGGAAAAGTAGCCGCTCATGCGCCGGGGGGTATCAAGGCAGGAATCTTGCAGTTGCCAAAGAGCATCTCCGCAGTGACAGGCAGCCGCAATCCACGATACCCTGTTGGGTATTCGTGTTCGACACGATGAAGGAGCACTAACCCCCATGCCTATTCAAACCACGTCCAAGATCTGGCACAACGGCAACCTCATTCCCTGGGAGCAAGCGACCATCCACGTCATGAGCCATGTGATTCACTACGGCTCCAGCGTCTTTGAGGGAATTCGCTGCTATGGACAGCCGCAGGGTTCGGCGGTGTTCAGGCTTCCAGAGCATATGCAGCGGCTGCTGGACTCGGCCAAGATCTATCGAATGGATGTACCGTTTACTCTCGATGAGCTTTGCGCCGGAGTGGTGGATCTGATCGAGGCCAATGGCGTTGCGCCTTGCTACATTCGGCCAATCGCTCTGCGCGGCTACGGGGAGATCGGGGTCAGTCCGAAGGGCTCGCCCCTTGAGGTTTACATCGCGAACTTCCCCTGGGGAAAGTACATTGCGGGTCAGGGCGGGGCAGATGTGTGCATCTCCAGTTGGAACCGCCTGGCTCCGAACACCTTGCCCTCACTGGCCAAGGCTGGCGCCAACTACATGAACTCGCAACTGATCCACATGGAAGCCAATATCAACGGCTACGCGGAGGGCATCGCTCTGGACGTGAACGGACTTGTCAGCGAGGGATCGGGCGAGAACGTCTTTGTTGTGCGCAATGGCGTGCTCTACACCCCGCCTCTGGCCAACTCCGCACTTTCCGGCATCACACGCGACAGCGTGCTGACCATCGCTCGCCATCTGGGGCTCACGGTCACCGAGCAGGCTCTGCCACGTGAGTTGCTGTACATTGCAGACGAGGTTTTCTTCACCGGTACTGCCGCCGAAGTGTCTCCCATCCGCTCCATCGACAGGATTCTCATAGCCGACGGCACCCCAGGCGAGATCACCAAGCAGATTGCAGACGAGTTCTTCGGCATTGCCAACGGCCTCAAGCCTGACCGCTTTGGTTGGCTTACCCCCGTAAAGGTGAACAGTAGCGCGCCTGTTGCAGTCTAGAGCGATTTCACAATTCACGTACCGATGCAGGCATCGTGCAGAGTGGCATTTTCTTGAGAAAAATGCCACTTGATTTCAGTGGTCTCTGGGTATATCGATTGTGGAACCGCTGCAGCTTTGCAAAGTGAAAGCGACCGGGCAGCCTTGAACGGCTGCCCAGTTTTTTGCGGAGAAACCGCCCCAGCATTGCGATTGCACTCTCTTTGAAGTCCCCTTAACAATCGTGTGTTTATCATCGAGAGATGCACATGCGCTCTGCTTTTTCCGTCCCTCTACTTTCTTCCATCGCATCTTTGCTTCTGGGCTTGCTTTTCCCCGCCATGGCCCAATCCCAAGCTTATGTGGGTCATCCCAAGCTAATCGTAATTGTGGTGATCGACCAGTTCCGCGGAGACTATTTAAACCGTGACCGAAACAAATTTAAAGGCCGGGGCTTTCAGCTCTTCATGAAGGAGGGGGCGTGGTTCAGCGATTGCTATTTCGACTACGCCAACAACAAGACCGCCCCCGGCCACGCGACCATCGGAACCGGCGCCTACACGGACGGACATGGCATTGAGAGCAACGAATTCTGGGATGCCTCACGCTCGTTTGTAAAGAAGGTGACCGCTGTGGAAGACGAGCGCTACCAACTCGTCGATCTGCCAGCATCTTCAATCCCTGCCAACCAACCGGGAGCGCCCCCAGGCGCCCTCAAGTATGTCCTCGGCTCCTCGCCGCGCAATCTGCGCGCCACCACGCTGGGGGATGAGTTGCGTCTGGCCACCAACGGCCGCTCCCGCGTCTACGGTATCTCGCTCAAAGATCGTGCCGCAATCCTGCCCAGCGGCCAGGCGGCTAACGGAGCGTTTTGGATCGACAACGCTAGCGGCCAATTCACGACGTCAACCTATTACATGGAACATCTGCCAGAGTGGGCGCGGGCCTTCAACGCCGGCGACCGCCGTGCGCAAGCCACACGCCAGGCCCAGCAGGCGGGCACTCAACACTTCTTCGAAAACGTGGGGCCGACTCCGGCCGCCAACAGCTACGAACTGGCTTTTGCCGAAGCTCTTATCGACGGCGAAAAGCTTGGCCAGAACGGCGTCACCGACCTGGTCGTTGTCTCCCTATCCGCCAACGATATTCAGGGCCACCAGTTTGGTCCCGACTCGGAGTCGGAGGAAGCCATGATTCTCGGCCTGGATCGCGATCTGGACAGCTTCAATGCTTGGCTGGACAGGTCCGTCGGCCTCCAGAACGTGTGGCTCGCGCTCACCGCCGACCACGGCGTTGCGCCCATCACCTCCGAGTCGGCAAAGCTGGGCATTCACGCAGTCCTCCTCGATATGCAATTGGCCTATACAAGGGTCAACGCGCAGTTAAACGAGCGCTACAGCAAGGGTCAGCAACTGCAATATTTGATGCCAGGGCCAGATTTACCGTACATCGTGCTCGACAGCCGCGTCTTTGATAAGGCCGGCGTAGATGAAAAGACCGCCGAAGAAGCCGTGGCCGATCTGATGCGAAAGGAAATCACGCATCAGGCTCCGCATATTGACGAGCCCCTGCCCACCACGCACCGGCTCCCGCCCTCGCCCCAGTTCGCCGCCGCCTACACCCGGCTCGAACTTGCGCACGGACAATTGCCGCCCACCGAGTGGGGCCGTCTGCTGGCCCATAGTTACACTGAACACGGCAACTGGTATGTGATGCTGATCCTGGGCCCATATCAGATGAGCGGCGGGCCCGGACACAGCGGGACAACACACTTCACTCCCTGGGCCTACGACCGCCATGTGCCGCTGGCATTCTATGGGGACCCTTTTGTGCCGGGCGAGTATCGCCAGAGGGTGGCCCCGGTCGATCTGGCAGCCACGCTGGCATCTCTTGCGGGCATCAACCAGCCATCGGCTGCGGTTGGGCGCGTGCTCACTGAGGCGCTGAAGCCGGCCAGTCCCGCCAGGTAGTAACGGAGTGGTAAGTGGAACTGCGAAGGGGGCGACCGGCCTGCATGGCGCAAAAGACTCTCTCCGCGACCGTGCCAGCCTCGGCAGATCATCTGCCAAGAGCCCATCGGGGCGTTTTCGTACGTTGTGTAGACCAGAATTTTGTCTGCCTCCCACCCATTCCGCATGAAAACGCGGAATGGGTGGGGCACAGAAGTCAATGGCAAAAGAAAAATGCTCTAGCCCAGGGCACCGCCTGCACTCCCGTCGTCTGCCATGTCGGGAATGGCGGGCGCGCCGGGGTCTGAAAGCATAGCTGGGCTGCCAGGAACCGCGGCGCCTCCGCTGTTGATCATCACCATGGAGCCCGAGATCGCGATCCCATCCGGACCGATGGTAATAAAACCTCCAGCGCCTTTCAGGCAAAGCTCCATTCCGCTTTCGATCACCACGGTCATGCCGGCCTTCATATAAATCTGCATGCCGGCATCGACTGAATAATTTTCCCCTACCTTCTCTCCGGCGTTGGAGCCGACCTTCAAGGAGTAGTTGGAACCCACCTTTTCGTTCAAGTCAGAGCCGATGTCGATATCGGATTTTCCTCCTATCTTCTCCACGGACTGGCCTTGAACCTGGCAATGGCGATCGGCGCCAAACTTCTCCAAGCGATTTCCCTGCACCACGAGGTGGTCCTTGGCGCCGACAAAACGGCGGTGCTCTCTTTCTGTGCGATGGTCCATGTCGCGCTCTGCATTCAGGAAGATCTGTTCGCTCCCCATCTTATCTTCAAAGCGCAGTTCGTTGGCGTTTTTGGCCGAGCCCTGCTTGCTGCTGCGCGTCACCACTCCAGAGCGCGTGCTGTGGTCGGGGAGCTTGTACTTGGGCACATTCACGCCGTTGTATACCGAGCCGACGATCACCGGATTATCCGGATCTCCGTCAAGGAACTGCACTACGACCTCGTCTTTCAATCGCGGCCAGAAGAAGGTTCCCCACCCGTTCCCCGCCCAGCTTTGCGCCACCCGTACCCAGGTATTGTCCACCGTATTCGGCTTTCTCAGCTTGTCCCAGAAGAACTGGATGCACACTCTGCCGAGCTTGTCGATGTACATTTCTTCACCGCTTGGCGCTACCACAAATGCCGTTTGCGGCCCGTAGATTCGGGGCTTTGTCGCGGTCTTGGCAGGCTTGAAAACGATGTCGGAGGACACCGCAGAAAACCGGTTGGTGTATCCAGACCCATACGCCGCGGCATCGGATCGATACGAGGGAACCTGGCTGGCCTGGTGGCTGACGGACGTGAGCAAGTAGGTCCGATTCCACGCCGATCTGGGATGCTTCTCCATGCCAAACGTGTATCCCGCTGAAAACGACCGCGCATTGGCCATGCCGTTATATACCTCGGCCGTGGCATCGGAGCTGAGCACGTCAGTCTCAAGAAACAAGGTTGCAAAATCAGGCGAACTCAATTGCTTGCCGGTTTCCTTGACGTAACCTTCTTCCCCCGCGGGATAGCGGTAGGACTCAAAGCCGTTCTTGCCAAATTCGCTTGCGCTATTCTTTGCCGGAACATCGTGCGGAGCATAGGTGCGAAAGTCGTAGTCTCGCGTAGAGTGCTTTCCCGTCACCATGGTCGAGGTCGCCGTGAACTCCATCACCGCCGACCCGTAGGACCCTTCCTCCCCCTTCTCATTCAAAGCGTAGTGGACCTGAGCCGACAAAGGACAGTTCTGATAGGCATTGCGCCCATCTCCCAACACGATCTTGTTGTCCTGATCGGTATGCTCAAACCAGTAACAGATACCGCTCTCCTCCAGAATGCGCGAGACAAAATGAAAGTCTGACTCCGAGTACTGGGTGCAATAGTCCAGCGGCTTGTACGACTGGGCCGTGCGATCCGCAATGGAGAGCCCGTACTCGCCGATCACCGCTTTGGCAATCTCCAGGACTGTCTTGTTTTGAAACACTCGGCAGTTTTCGCTGAGCGTCAATTGCCACATCGACGGAACAATACTGGCCCGATAGATGTCGAAGTCCGCATCGCCCGCGCATTGTTCAAAGGAGGAGACGATACCTGAGATCCATCTGGTGCCCTGGACGTCGTTGAGGCTGATCGCAACCGTGACCTTGGAGGCGACAATCGCCTTTGGATCGATCTCTGTGCCCGCGGCTGCAAGCAGCTCTGCCTGAAACTGAAACAGGCGTGAAATCCCCTCTACTCCGTCCAATGACTCAATCAGCAGCACATCTTTGCCAAGAGGACTTGAAAACTGCATTAACCGGTCTGTCTGCTTAAGATTTGCCATGGCGATTCTGCCCGCCTCTTCTTTGAGACACCGGCTCCCGCATTCCAGCGGCAGCCGGTCTCAATGCATTTATGCAACGTTCCATTGGTAACTGATTGCCCCATCCCGCGCCGACACGCAGACTCCATTTGCCTGGGAGCCCTCCGCAATACGGGCAAGAATCTGCCGGGAAAGATCGGGAAGGATGGTGTTGGAAAGGATGTTGTCCACATTGCGCGCCCCGCTCTCCACCTCCGTGCAGCGTGAAACCACTTCCGCGAGAAACGCATCGTCGTACGAGAAGGCGATCTTGTGCATCTCCAAGAGACGCTTCTCGATTCTTCCCAGTTTTAGTTTGGTGATGAGCTTCAACGATTCATCCCGAATCGGGAAGTACGGCACGATCAGCAGTCTGCCCAAAAAGGCCGGCTTGAATATCTTGTTCAACTCCGGCTTGAGCGCCTGAATCAGCCCTTTGCTGTCTGGCATGGTCTCGGGGTCAGCGCAGTGCTTCATCAGCGTCTCAGTGGCCGCATTGCTGGTCAACAGAATGATCGTATTGCGGAAGTCGATCTCGCGCCCCTCGCCATCTTCCATTCTGCCCTTATCAAAGACCTGATAGAACAACTCCAGCACATCCGGATGCGCCTTCTCCACCTCGTCGAGCAGCACCACCGAATAGGGCCTGCGCCGCACAGCCTCAGTGAGCACGCCACCCTCGCCATAGCCCACGTATCCAGGGGGCGACCCCTTCAAGGTGGAGACGGTATGCGCCTCTTGAAATTCAGACATGTTGATGGTGATCATGTTCCGTTCACCACCATAGAGGATGTCAGACAGAGCGATGGCTGTTTCTGTCTTCCCCACGCCGCTGGGCCCCACAAGAAGGAAGACACCGACCGGCTTCACTGGATCGTCCAGATTGGCCCGCGAGGTGAGAATCCGCTCGGCAATCGCAGCCAGGGCATGATCCTGCCCAATGACGCGTTTGCTGAGGTGCTCATCCAGCTTGAGCACGGTCTCAATCTCGTTTCGCACCATCTTGCCGAGCGGGATTCCGGTCCAGGCCGAGATGACCTCGCCCACAATCTGCGCATCGACTGAGACACGCATCATGCCCCGCTCACCCTGCAGCGCTTCAAGCTCTTTCTCCAGGGCACTGAGTTCCGCCTGGGAATCGAGGGCCCCGGCTCCGTTCGCTGCGGTCTGGTGCTCCGCGGTCTCCAGGCTGGCCTGCAAGGTGCGAATCTTGCTTACCAATTCCCGCTCTTTTTCAAACTGCTCTTGGAGAGTTTTGAGTTCTGCTTTTGCCTCGGCCGTTTTCGCTTGCAATTCCTGTAGCCGCTCCGCGTGGTCGGTACCCAGTTTTGTCTCCCGCTCCAGCACTCTGGTTTGCA
The DNA here is from genome assembly GCA_963839155.1 of uncultured Acidobacteriaceae bacterium. Lineage (GTDB taxonomy): Bacteria > Acidobacteriota > Terriglobia > Terriglobales > Acidobacteriaceae > Telmatobacter. The sequence continues at coordinate 361,269 of CAWITY010000007.1, read as the reverse complement.
CTTCCAGGGCGTCGATGTGGCGTTGGGTATCCTCCATGCGCGGAGGAGTGGAATGCTGCCCCAGAGACAGGCGGGCGCACGCCGTATCCAGCACGCTTACGGCCTTGTCGGGCAGTTGCCTGCCGGCGATATAGCGGTGCGATAGCTTGACCGTTGCAGTAACGGCCTCATCCAGGATGCGCAGGTTGTGATGCTTCTCGAGCGAGGCAACAATGCCGCGCAGCATGGTGCAGGCCACATCCTCGGTTGGCTCTTCCACTTTGACCACCTGGAAGCGCCGTGCAAGGGCCGGGTCCTTCTCAAAGTACTTCTTGTACTCCGACCAAGTGGTGGCAGCAATGGTTCTCAACTCGCCGCGCGCCAATGCGGGCTTCAACAGATTGGCCGCATCGTTCTGTCCAGCGGCGCCTCCCGCACCAATCATGGTGTGTGCTTCGTCGATGAACAGAATGATCCTGTCCGAGGAGGACTTCACCTCGTTAATGAGTCCCTTGAGCCGATTTTCGAACTCTCCTTTGACTCCCGCGCCCGCCTGCAAGAGCGCCAAATCCAGGCTGCGCACATGTACCCCCCGCAGCGGCGGCGGAACATCTCCGCAGGCAACGCGGCTGGCAAAGCCCTCCACCACAGCCGTCTTTCCCACGCCGGCCTCACCAGTCAGGATGGGGTTGTTCTGACGACGGCGCATCAGGATGTCGATCATCTGGCGAATCTCGTGATCGCGACCCAGAACCGGGTCCACCTTGCCAGCCTTGGCGTTCGCCGTCATGTCCACTGTGTACTGATCCAGGTGAGGCGTATTTCCCTTGGCTGCCGGCCGGCCCTCTTCCGCCGCTCCCGCACTTCCCTCCTTTGCACTCGCTGCACTCGCTAGATAGGTTTGCGTCTCGGCTGAGGAGGAGACGATTTCCATGAAGTTGCTGCGCAGCCCCTCGGGTGAGATCAATTGCAGTTCCCGGCTGATTTCCTTAGTAATCCGCAGAAGATCGTCGTTACCCAGCAGGGCAAGCAGAGTAAATCCGGTGCGGATGCTGCCCGCGTTGAAGTCGATGCTGGCGACCGTCCACGCCTCCGAGAGCATCTTCACCACAGTGGGACTGAAAGCGGGGGAGCGTGCATTGCCGCTCTTGAGCAAGTCCAGGCTGCGCTCCAGGTCCGCGGTGAGCCGCGATCGATTGACGCCAAAGTGTTTGAGAATGGCCGCAATATCGTTGTCTGAAGCATCGAGAGCCTTCAGCAGGAAGTGCTCAATCTCGATGTCGTAGTGCGTGCGGGCCACGCAGAGTCCGGCTGCTGATTCGAGAGTCCGCCGAGTCGAATCGTTCAATTTGTCGATTAGCGCTTTCAGATTTGTACTCATCGTCTTCCACTAGCCTCACGATCGGATTTTGTTTATTGGACGAGATAGGTTGCATCGGCCGGATCGCGTTGCAGCGGCCGGGTCTTCAACCAACTCACCAGTCCAAGCTGGGGGGCGTCATTCTTTTGCGACCCCAGCTCGCAGGCTGGCGCATCCTCACGCACCAGCACCAATTGCACCTCGGTCTCATAGCAGCCGTTGGAGTAATACCGGAGCCACGCCGCAAGTTCCCTATATGCTTCGTGGCCCGGCAAAAAGGTCAAATACTGCTCGAATCGCATGGGTCCCAGGGAGACGCGAACCCTCCCGTGATGGTCCCACACCTCATCACCGGCCACCACGCCAACTCCCAGGCGTTCATTGGCACCGCCCAGTCCGGTAAAACAGGTCTGATCTTCCGGCATCAACTTACGCCATGTCCCGGCAAATTGCTGGATGCTCACGGGGACACTGAAATAGTCTTCCAGAATCTGCTGAAGCGAAGAGGCAGAGCGCACATGGCGCGCCAGCAGTCCTACATAGTTCAGAAACGCTTCGTCGGGAACGCCGCCGCGCCCTCTCATTCCCTCCGTGCCGAATCCCATCAGGTCGAAAAGCCGAAGAGAAAGTCGATCTTCCTTTGTCCGTTCATACCCGATGAAGAAGCGATACTTCTCCCATCCCCGGTAGAAGAATGAGATCATGCGGTGGTTGAAAATATCGAAGAATTCTTCGAGCGCATGGTCCTTTTGCCGCGCGCGGGCAATCAGGAACTCGGTGTATGGCGCGGGCATCACGGAGATTGAAGCGCAAAGCCCCATGAACTGCACCGTCATTTTCAATTGGCCGTTCTCTTTTCGCTCCAGGTTGAACAGTTCACTGGGCGGGAAAGCGAGTGAATTGAGCACGGCGAAGCGGATCGTCTCCTCCTGTGGCGTGATGAAGTACCCCACGGGATTGCGCCCTTTCTCCATGCGCTGGAGGAGGCGAACGGCCTGGAAAAAATGCACGCGAAAGGGCTCCTCTTCCAGTAATCGGCGCAGCTTGTCAAACTGCGGTCCTTCTCCGTATCCCTCATACCTCTTTGCTACAGCAAAGCTTGAGTCCCGGCTCTCGGCGTCCATCTTCCCAGAACCTCCTTTCGCAGGGTGCTCCGCGCGATAAGCCGCGAAAAGCTGTTCATCGAAGCATATCCGGCAAGAAACCGGTCCAACACGGCAGCAAAAAGGTAAAGTCCGCCGCCGGCAAACTGCTGTTCGTCAAACTCCATCTCCACCTGGGTACCGCGCGCGGGAACGTATCCGTACGCGGAGTCGACCAGGGAGAAGTTGGGGGAGAGATTCATCTTCAAGAGCGCTCCCACCTGGTTTTCGCTTGCGGCCGAGTCAGTCAGGTTGTGCAGCCGCAAGATCTCCTGCATCGCTGCTCGTCCTTCTTCGTTCAGAGAAAGATAATTCAGCGACAAAAGCGAAATCAGGCGCCATAGATAGCCCTTCTTCCCTACCGGATTCACGCTTGCCGTGGGACGCCGCAACGCCACGACCGTCTTGGCGGCGGAGTAGCCAATCGCTTCAAAATCCCCCGCCTCCGCCCCAAAATTGAATCGGGAGGGCAAATCGAAATTCGTGCAGAGCGTCCGCACCATCAGCACGTCCGCATCGGGGTCTGTGAAGGTACCGGTAAGATCCACCACGGAGACGGTCATCGTGGATGGCTCGCGCTCGCCCAACTCGTTCAGCCGGCGCGTTGCCACCCAATAGGCCAGGTCGTTGCGATCTCGCGACTGATACCTGTAGGAATGCATGGGTTCGAGCACCACGGATTGCCGCAGCCTGGGGTTCGTCGCGACTACCTCTTCGATGCTGAAGATTTCCATCACTGCGGAATGGCGGCTATCTGGAATGATGGTGTGCTCATGGCGGAGTTGATTCAAGAGAATGGGTTCTGCAGTTTGCGGAAAGAGATTGATGGCCGGCGTGCATCCCAGGCGGAACGTCCGTTCATTCACCCCCAATTCCAAGGCCTGCTGCCGCTCAGGCCGCTCGAAACGCGAAAACAGAAATACGATCTCGGCTTCTTCAGAAAAACCCGCCTGCACCAGAGGCTCCAGGCCGTCGAGATCGAAGAACAGGAACTTCTCGGGGAAGGCAAAATATTCCTGAAGAAGCCGGTGCCCATCCATGGAGCGGCGCACAAACGGCAGCAAGCTCTCTTCGCGGTCGAACCCCACCATCTTGAGCCGTTCGGGTGAAAGGCTGATCAGGCGCTGCTCATCCTTGGGGTCGCGAAGCTGAATCTCCACGCAATTCTGCGAGAAGAGCTCATACAACGGATAGACAACGCTCGCTTCCCCTGCCAAGTGGAAACGCAGGCGCTTGAGCGGCAGCCCCTCGAAGACCACATCCCTGAGACAGCGCAGCCTGAGCCGCGCCGCGGCAGCAGCCTGCACTGCTCCCGATACGCGAGGCGGGCGTTGCATCCGCTCCGGCTGTCGCCACTCCGCTGCCGCCACTGAAAACGGCCAAAGCTCCACATCGTACGCGGTGCGAAAGCGGCAAGGCAGTCCCTCGACTGTGGCCTTGGTCACCAGCGGGCTTCCCTTGGGAACGCATACGCCCGCTGTCTTCTTCCCTTGCGCCGGGTCAGCCTGGCACTCAACGACGGTCATGGAGGGAATCGGCCGCAGATACCCTGGATGGATGATCTGGATCAGAGCTTCGCTGATCTCCGGGAAATCGTCGTCGATCCTGCGGTGCACCCTGGCAGCCAACAGCGCGAAACCCTCAAGGAGCCGGTTCACATGCGGATCTTCGCAGTGATCCGGATCGAGCAGCAGCCTGCCCGCAACTTGCGGATACTTGTGCGCGAACTCTCCGCCCATCTGGCGAAGGTAAGAAAGCTCGCGCTCATAGTACTCCAGCAGTTCTTCGCGCATGGCCTATTTCACCTCGTATTCGCCGCTGATCAACTCCAGCACGGTATCGAACTTGATCTCTTCTTCCTGCGTCTCGTAGGTGACCTGCCCCTCAATATGGAATTTGAGGCTGCGGCTCAGGGTATCCGTTCTGACAAGGTAAACATGCGGATGCCGAATCCTCGGCTCAAATGTCTTGATGCATCGTTCCATGGCCAGCGTAAGAGCCGCCTGGTCCTTTCCGGCCGAGCCATCGTAATTGTGCAGATCGGGCAAGCCAAAATTCAGCACTGAAGCCGTGGCCATGGGAAAAGAATCCAACCCGCGGATGACGGGCTGCCTTGTATTCAGTAGCCACTCCACATCCCGCTTCAGGGCTTCGCGATACATGACCAGGGAGGCGGCGCGCGTGTCGGGCCATTGCTCCATGTCGACAAGACGATCGATCAACGACTGGGTAATCAGAATCTCAGCCTTTGATTTTGCCATCTTCTCCTCCGGAATCTATCCCGCCCACGATCTTCTGCTATTCTCCCGCCATGGACCTGGGATTTCTATTGAGCCAAGATGGCTTTGCCAGGACACTTCAACCTTCGCTTCGCCGCCGAATTCGCACCTCCTAGCCCACATGCAAGACAGTAGTATCAATCCACTGCTGCGTCTCGGGATTCGCCGCTCCGGTGTCGTCTTCCAGTATCCAGTGACGCAACTCTGGACGCTCCTCCAGCAGGCTTCGGACCGTCCCCACCACCGCCGACGAAATCGCGTTCGCGCCGGTCTCCTGTCCTGCACGCCATATGTAGCGATGCAGATCAAGCCATGCACGAGAGCACTCACTCGCCAGAATCGGAATGGATGCACGCAGCAATTCTCTCCACGCGCCGCGCCCAGCCAGCGTGCGCAGCGAGCGTCTCATCTCGGGAGCCGGGCCAACGGCAAAACCGGGTGCGGGAACCGGTCCCTGCATCCGAGTCTCTCCAAACCGGAGTCCCGTGCAAACAAGATAGGCAACGGGCGACACGGGGTTGCTTTCGAAGAAGAACTCCGCGCTGCGAACCACCTGCAAATAGGCCTCGCCCAGTTGCGATACTGCGGCCGAAGGAGAAAGACCGTCCAGAGTAGAGGGGCCTTCCCCCGCGGCGGGCTGGGATTCGCCTCCAACGGCAGCGCCTTCACCCGCGGGCGCCTCAACCACCGGCAAGGGGTCCGGCTCGGTCTTGCGCCGCTCGTTGAGCAGCGAAGCCGCAAGCTGGTAAACCTCTTCCAGTGAGGTTCGGAGCCTGGTCAGATTCGGCGCCGCATCGCCGTACTTTTCCTGCTGAAATTCGTCCAGGAGTCCGGTGGCCGCCAGCGCTTGCTCCAGTATGTCGTTCGCATCAACGTAGAAGCTCTTGGGAGTCGCTTCGAAATCCCGGTCGAAATCCTCGGCGCAGAGCTTCCCTGTCGCGATGGCATCCCTGCGGATTTCCTGCTTGGCCTCAGTGGTCGCGTCTTTCTCGTACCCAATATGACGAGACTCCAGGTAGTCATCCAGGCTCAATCCGCTTTGTGTTAGAGGAGCCCGGCGCACAGCAACCGCAAGCTGCCGAGTCGCAGCCTCCACGGCAAGCGCCCGCAATTGCAGGTCTCCATCCTCCTCCATTTGCGGATGCAGGGTTGGCCAGAAGGTCTCCTGAAGCGAATGAATCAGTGCGATCCCTGGCAACAGGACGGGGAAGCCTTCCATCTTGAACTGCGCTTCGACCAGCCATTCCGCTAGACGGATATCCTTGCTTCTCTTGGCAAGGGCGTCGCCGGCTAACTTGATGACCAGCCGGTAATCGGCCTTTTTTTTCTGCGCCAGAGCCCAATCGCCTTCTGGCAGATCTTCGTCTTCCCGGCGCGCCTCCTTGATCTGATCGAAGACCTTGTCGTAATGCAGATCTTCGCCAGCAGGAGAGTTTTCTGCAATGGGATCCAGAAGATCCTCACGCAAGGGCATCGCTGGACTCCTTCACCGCACTGTTCCACTCCACGTCGCGTAACTCCAGCAGCGGGACGTCCACCCCATCGATGAGCAGCATCTTCGCTCCATAGGGGATTTCGCCATGCTGTTCATCCTGCTCCCATGCGGATTCCCGGCCGAGATGAACGGCTTCGTCCGGATGCCGGGAAGAAAGCGGGCAAATCGCTGGCAGCAGAATCTCGCCCAGCTCCTGCTGAGGAAAGTCCTGGCTCGTCTCCATGCGTGCCCGCACCCATTTCAAATCGCGCAGGTTCTTCGCCGGCTCAATCACCAGCCGGGTCACATAGCGCATTGGGATCCAACTATAGCTTCCGGCCAGGAATACCTCGAAATTGGAGCCAATCCGGGGGTCCGAATCGGACATTTCGGTGAATTCCTTTCCGTTCCACCGTCCGCCCCGCCCTGTATCCTCCGCCGCGGGGGGCGTTTCGCGCCGGGCAAACATCTGCTCTCGGGTGCGCTCGGCGTGCAAGGCGCTGCGGTAAAGCAGCGCGCCTGCCACAGCCTCTCCGCTCCCCTGGGCCAGAAGATCAAGGTGCTTCTCTGCCCGGTCGTATTCCCCGGCAAACAGAAGAAGCTCGAACAGGAAAGTGCGGCGCTTGGCGTCAAGAGGATTGGACCTCAGTTCTTCGCCAAGCGCCTTGATGGCCTCCCGCAGTTTTCCGTCGCGGTAGAGCTCAATTGGGGTCATCGTTCCTCAGGAAACCTTGTTCGCCTGAAGGTCATAGGTGACTGAACCAGTCGCTGTCAGAACGCCTTGCGCATTCTGCGTGCTGTACTGGCTCTTCACCTTGTTGTAGCTGAAGGAGACACTCTCCGTGGGAATCTCGCTGGACCCGCTCACCTGCAACGAGGTGACGAACAGCTCCTCCAGATCCAACTGGATAAACGGTTTGCCTCCGCCACCTGCCTTTACCGCGGTCAGAGAGCCGGTCTTGATGTGCTGCCCGGAAACGAGCGACTTGAACAGCGCCGAACTGGACTTGTCATAGTTCTTTACGATGTGAAGATCGGCCAGACTGACTTTCCCAGCCCCCGAACCGCCCGAGGCCGCGACCGAACTCACCTGATTTCCACCCCAACTGAAGGACAGAACCGAAATCTCATTCTGATGGTTCGAATCCGTGGCTTCACCCTGAATTCCGTCGAGCTTCAAGAAGAAATCAACCGCCATGTCAGAATCCTTTCCTGTTAGACCTGGTTTGCAGGTTGGTTGGATGTTTCATGCCTTGAAAACGCAGACCGACGGCCTACTTTCCGGCCGGCTGCGGAAGATCCGCGACCAGTCTGAGAGACACAGTAAGTTCGTCAAGCTGGAAGTGAGGCCGCATAAACGCAACAGCGCGCAGCGCACCAGGTTTCCCTGGCACCTCCATCACCTCAATGCGGGCTTCCCGCAAGGGCTTTTCAGCCTTTGCATCGGGAGACGCATTGTCGTCCGCAATCACGTAGTTTGATATCCACTGGTTAAGAAACAACTCGGCCTGAGGACGGCTCATGGTGCTACCTAGTTTGTCGCGCATCATGGCCTTCAAATAATGGGCAAACCTCGACATGGCCAACATATAAGGAAGCTGCGCAGAAAGTGCGGCATTGGCATTGGCCTCTGGCTTGTCGAATTTCTTCGGCTTGTTCGCCGTTTGCACGCTGAAGAATGCGGCATAATCTGTCCCCTTGCAGTGCACCAAAGGAACAAATCCCTGATCGGCCAATTCCTTTTCTCGGCGGTCGGTGATCCCGACCTCTGTGGGGCATTTCAAAGCCACATCGCCCTCGTCGGTGCGGAAGTTGTGCGTGGCCAGACCCTCCACCAAACCTCCGTTTTCCACACCCCGGATCGAAGCGCACCAACCGAATTTCGCAAACGAATTTGTAAGGCGGGCCGCAAGAGCATATGCGGCATTCCCCCAAAGGTACTTGGAGTGATCCTTGCCGTCTACCGCCTCTTCGAAGTTGAACGCGTCGATTTGACGGGTATCGCTTCCATAGGGCTCCCGCATCAATACATGCGGCAGGGTCAGCGCCACATAGCGCGAATCTTCCGACGCCCGGAAGGACTTCCACTTGGCGTATTCGGTGTTGTCGAAGACCTTGGAGATGTCGCGGATTCCTGCCAACTCGGAATAGTCAGAGAGATTCAGCATCTCCGCCGAGGCGGCAGAAAGGAAGGGGGCATGGGCCGCCGAAGCCACCTGAGCCACCCTGTCCAACAACTCGATATCCGCCGGTCCGCGGCCGAATTCGTAATCGCCCACAAGCGCCGCAAACGGCGCGCCGCCGAAGATGCCGAACTCCTCCTCGTAGACCTTCCGGAATAGCGCGCTCTGATCGAATTCGCCGGAGAGCTGCAAATCGCGCAGCAGGTCCTTCTTGGACGCATTCAGCAGCTTGATCTTCAGCATCTCGCTGGTTTCGCTCTGGTCCAGAAGATGCTTGATTCCACGCCACGTGGCTTCAAGTTTTTGAAAAGACGGGTGATGTAACACTTCGTTCAGTTGCATCGAGATCAGGCGGTCGATTTCGGCAACTCGGGCGGCGATGGTGGCTTCCGCATCGCGGGTAAGCGCCATTTTTCCTTCAAGCACCTGGTTGACGAACTCCTTCACCAGGTCCTTACCCCGCTCGGTTGCGGTCGCGTCGCGGCCAAACCGGCCCTGAGCGACGATCTGATCCAGCAGCGATCCCTCGCTGGTCTGTGTTTCCGTGGCCTGCGCAGCCAATGGGTTCGGCATGCTACTCATGCTTGTCCCCCTCCCCCTTGTTACCAAGTTCCGTACGCAACTTATTCAGCTCTTCCGTCTTTGAAACCGCGTCGAATAGTGCTTGATCGAGTCTGTCATTGCCTTGCAGACTCCCTCTCAGATCCGAGAGTCTTGTTCGCAAATCGAGTAATTCCCTGATGGGATCGACCTGCTTGGCCACATTCTCTGGGGAAAAGTCATCGAACTTCTCAAAGTGCAGGTCTACGGGGATTTTCCCGGCTTTCGCGTCCGAACTCAGCTTGTTTTCTACCGTAAAGCTCAGGTGGGGCGCCATTCCCTTGAGAACTGTATCGAAATTGTCGGGGTTTATCTCAACGAATTTACGATCTTTCAAAGCCGCGAGCGGCTTCTCTGGATTCCCGGTTAGATCGCCCAGAACGCCCATCACGAAAGGAAGTTCTTTCATCTCGATCGCGTTGCCAACTTCGACGTTGTAGGTGATCTGAACTCTGGGAGCCCGAATGCGACTCAGTTTTTGCTGTGTGCTCTCTCTGGCCATAACGCTCCGGAATTGACAGTTGAAATGACACAAACAAAGTAATCGCAAACCCGTACCCATGTCCAGCGGAATTGTGGATGAAATTTCGCAGTGAGCTAAGAAACTCCGAAAAGTCCATTCGTCGCGGAAAAAACAGTTCCGTAAGCGCCAAGTGTGTGCGACGATGTTGTTGTAACGTTGGGTTGGAGATGCTCCACGGCTTGCGAGGCGCAGCCAGAGCAAGGGACATTTTTATGCCTGACGCACAACAGGCGTTGCGCTGAGAGGGGTCCCACAGACTGCTGGCGGCTTGTTCCGAGGGCGCTCTACAAGCACGCGTGCAGGGGGTGATTGGGGTGATGGCTTTTTTTTCGCCGATAACGTCTTCCAGCCTACCGCGGCCCTCGCCGCATTCCATTGAGCTATCTCCGAGCATTCCACCCGCGCCTGCATCCATCGGCATCGACTCCTTCTTCGCCTTACACCTTTTCCGCAGCCCGCCAAAGTTGCGTTTCCCTTGAGGAAACACGGTCTGTTGCGCTGAGAGGGAGACAAAGGCAGCGAAGATGCGCTAGCATCACAAACTTAGGCAAGGTTGCTCAGGAAATGCGACAGCTTCAACCCGTCATCTGGTCGAAGGGCACGTTTCTCTCGCCCCAGCACTTGCAAGCGCAAGAGCGCTTTGTCGAGGACAGTTCGCGCTTTTATCTGGACTCACTGAATCCGAAATCCTGGGGATTTCGCGCGTTTCAATTGGATGCCAAGGCCCTTTCGGAGGGCCGACTGGTGGTGACGCTGGCGACCGGGCTGTTTCCCGATGCCCTTCCCATCGACATCCCCACTTCCGATCCTCCTCCGCCAGCGCGCACCCTCGACGAGTGCTTTCTGCATGGCCGGAAAAGCTGCGTCTTCTACCTGGCGGTCCCCGAATACCTGCAAGGCGGAATGAACATTTCCATGGATCGCGGCCAAGTGAGCACGCGCTTCCTCTCGCAGTTGCAGATGGTCCGCGACGAGAACACCGGAGCTGGCGAAAAGCCCATTCAGGTGGCTCGCAAGAACCTGCAAATTCTGGCTGAGGGAGACAATTTGGAAGGGTCAGTACTTCTTGGCTTCGCCAGGATCCTCCGCTCCGAAGTGGGAATGTACCAGGTAGATCCGGTCTACATTCCTCCTCTGCTCGACGTGCACGCGCATCCCACCCTCAAGCGCATTCTCAGCAACATTGTGGAGCTACTGGTGGCGCGCGGCAGTCAGCTTTCCGGCAGCCGCCGCCAGAAGAACCAGTCTCTGGCCGATTTCACCGCATCCGACGTGGCCAACTTCTGGCTGCTTTACACCATCAACAGCCATCTGCCCGTGCTGCGCCATTACCTGGAATCCAGCATGGTCCATCCCGAGTTGCTTTTTGGCGAATTCTCAGATCTGGCTGGAGCCCTGACCGCCTTCTCCGCCAAGATTTCGCCCCGAGACCTTCCCTCCTATAACCACGAGGAACTTGGCTCCTGCTTTGCCGAACTCGATCGCCTGATTCGTCTTATGCTCGAGACCGTGGTGCCGAGCAACTTCATCGCGCTCCCCCTCAAACTGTTGCGGGACACCACGTATGCGGCCTCCATTGAGAAGGACGCATACTTTGAGGGTACGAAGTTCTATCTCGCCATTGCCGCCGACATGCGAGACGCCGATCTGATCGACCGCTCAAAGAATCTGCTCAAAGCCTGTTCGGCGACACAAATTGAGACGCTTATTCGCAACGCGCTTCCCGGCCTGCGGTTGCAGCACATTTCGCCGCCGCCGCGGTCCATCCCCGTCAAGATGCGTCACCAGTATTTTGCGATTGAGCAAAGCGGCCCAATCTGGGAGTCGGTACAACGCTCCCGCAACTTCGCCGTTTACGCGCCCTCTGAACTGCTCAACCCGCAAATGGAGCTGATCATTCTCTTTTCGCAGCCGGTATAAAGGGGCTCCGATCAAGTTGACGTTTGAGCGGGCACGACCTCAGCCGCGCCGCAAAAGGAGCAACGCCAACGCGGGCTGTCGAGCGGAACCGGAATTAAGGCATTCACTTGAGTTTTTACGGGGCCACCACCCGCTGGGGGTCGCGTTGACTTGAATGCGGAGATGACGCGGTACACCCTCCCTGTAATCGGCGATTCGAGCCCAGCTTCGAAGGTGTTGGCTATGTTGGGGTGGCCGTATACATTCTGCAAATGCGGGAGTTGTTCCCAGTCTGTGATCTTCCATCATTCTTGCCAAAGCGTGAGAAGGGCCCTGAGCGTGAGCGCCGTCCCTTCGGGACTCCTGTTTACTTCTCATGGCGCTCGTCGCGAGCGCTGAAGCGCTGGGCTAGCAACCAGTGCGCCTTCGGCGCGGGCGACGAAGTGCTGGCGGTCTGGAGCGCTTCTACACAGACGCCTTTGAGAGACTAACCCCTTAGAGATGATCTGAAAAGGTCCTTTAGCCGAGGGCAGCTTTCCTAAAGCGTTTTCGCAAATTGTGTAGACCGGAGATCTGCTGGTCTCCCACCCATTCCGCTGGAACACGCGGAATGGATGGGGCACGGAAGTCTATAGCAAAAGAAAAAATGCTCTAAAGTCGTGCCCTTTCAAAGGGAAGTACCCGGCTGGACAAAAATACCTACCTTATCAGAGATTCCTTGAAGCCTCCGGCTGGCGGAGGTACTTACTTTTGCAGTCACCCCGGCCATGTCCGCAAGAGTCAGGCAAATCTGGTGAAACTCGGGCTTCGTCCAAGAAGCCTGAACAAATGCGATTTGTTGGGCAATCTCCCTTTCAGTGCTTCAGGAGAAAGATCACCGTTACCAGCAGCGCCACCAACAAGAAGATGATCAACACCAACAGCAAGGGAACAAACTGCTGCAGCTTCCCCATTCCTGCGCCCGGCTGAATCTGAGCCGGTGGCGGCAGGGGAGGAACAACCGGCAAAGGAGGCGGTTGATACATGGGAGGCTGCATGGCGGGCACTCCCATGTGCCCAAGGGATCCCCCTGCGCCCTGGCCGAAACTCATCATGCCGCCCGGCATGGGCGGTGGCTGCATCCCTGGCATTCCAAACGGCTGAGGCATCGCTCCCATCCCTCCCGGCATGGGCGGCACAGGCAAAGGATAACTGGGAACCGCAACGGGGGGCGGCGCCGGTGGAGAGGCCTGGGGCTGGCGCGCCTGTTCCGCGGCGCCGCCGGTCTTCATGCCCAGTTCGCGCATTCGCGATGCATCCAGAATGCGTGTAAACTCGCTTGGCCCGGCGGTTCTGGCCGCCGCACTGGGCGCGTTGAATGCCGGATCGTTCATGCCGCCTGCGCTCTGTGGCCTCTCGGGCGGCGGCGCCCAGCCTTGCACTGCCGCAGGTGCGGTCACCGAGGTTGGCGGTGAAGAAGGTCCCGCTTGAGGAATCCGCGGCCCGTACTGCGCCGTGAGGCTACCGGCGCCCTCCGGTTGCTGTGGAGGCCCAGAGGACCCACCGCCCTGCGGTTCCGGCACCTTCCCAGGCTCATCCAGTTTGCGAATCAACCGCGTCAATCCAAAGCCCTCGGCAGGGGTTTCGGTTTGCGCAGGTTGGGCCTGCGGCAGGGTGGGGGGAGCATAGGCCTCGCGATTCGGGAAGTGGGCATTTTCCGCCTCGCGACCGCCCGCCGATGATACGGAAGGACTCCCGCTCCCTGTCCCGAAGCTTCCAAACAGCCGCGTGAACTCTCCCGGCCCACTTTCCTTTCCCCCAGGGGCGGTCTGGCCGGATGCAGCGGAGAGAGGCGCGTCCCGCATCCCCAGCGGCTGCTGACCCGGACGGTTGGAATCGATGCTTTGGCCAGCGGTTCCGCGAAGCAAAGACGTAAAACTGCCGGGATTCTCTGCCGGGACAGTCTTTCCTGGCTCTTCCGGATAGAAGGAAGGCTCCGGCCGATTCCTCTTGAGGGTCTCTTCCGGTTGATTCGCCGGCCCTCCCGCCGAACCCAGGTTCCGCAGCAAAGAGGTAAACCCCGAGCCCTGTGCGGGAGCCGGAAAATCTGCGGTCGGCGTCTCGCTTGCCCGCTCAGCGCTGCGAGGCGAGTCGCTTCCCAAGGTTCTCAGCAACGCTGTGAAGCCGGCGCTGCCGCCTTTGGGAGCGGCGGATTCCCTTTCCGTCGGCGTCTCACTGGGGGCTGACTCCGCAGTGATCCGCCTCTCTTCTGGGACGGCCCTGTCTTCCCGAATATTCCGGATGCGCTGCAGAAGATCCTGTGAGTTGCCCCCACCGCCCGAGCCCAACGCGACCTTGTGCACTACAGGCTCAGCCAAAGATGCCGGCCGGGGGGGCAAAGGGGCCTTCGGGGCTTGCTCGCGCCATGGATCGAGAGGAACTACGTCCCGGGCAGCTTCGGTCTCAAACCCATCCGGCGAGGTAGATCGATTTGCTTGGCCGAATACGCCGGTCGCCCCAAAAGGGCTCTCGGAAAGAGCATCCTCTTGTGGTCTGGACTTCGACGGGTCCTGCCCGCCACCCTTTGCGGAATTCTCCATACAAGCATGCCTCCGGAGCCATGCCAGTAGCATAAAACATCTATTCCCTTTGAAAGGTCTATTCAGACGAAATGATTTTGAGTAAGATGCTCTATGACTGCTACGGCGTTGCGTGAATGGGTCTAAGACGGATGGCTCCTGCATTTTTCTCGGGATGCAATCGGTTCTAGCGGCTCAGGGCAAGTGAATTGCCCGATTTTTCGCCCTGCGCCGCATAACAAAGGTATCCCAACCTGAGCTGTTTGCGATGGTGGTCTCTCGATTATGAAGTTCCTCTCGCGCGTTGTCTGGTCGGAAGGAATGCATCTCGGCCCGCACCACTTCCAGAACCAGAGCCGTTATTTTGAAGACACGCTCTGGTTTTTGAACTCGAGCCGCCGGCAGAACCCATGGGGATTTCTTCATTATTCCTTCGACAAGGAAGCTCTTCAGAACGGCCTGGCGATTCTAACCTTCGCCTCCGGTATCTTGCCAGACGGTCTGATCTTCGACCTGCCCGATTGCGACGCGGCGCCCGCCCCGGCTCATCTCGGGAACCTCTTTTCTTCCATCGATAATGACATCGTTCTTTACTTGGCCATTCCGGCCCGCCACGATCAGGGATTGGATTGCGACTCCAGCGGAGCAGCCAGCACGCGCTATGGCGCCGTTGAGCGCACGCTGAGAGACGATTCCCTGGGGCAGGGAGAATACAACGTCTCCTTTGCGCGCAAGAATCTGTTTCTTTGCAGTCAGGCACAGTTGCCCAGCGACGCCATCGCCTTTCCTGTCGCGAAGATTGTGCGCGACGGAAAGGGAGGCTTTGCTTGCGATGCGGATTTCATTCCCCCGTGCCTGCGGATCGGCGCATGTGAAGATCTCGTGTTGCTGGTGCACAAGCTGGTTGAAGCTATCAATGAGCGGGTTGACAGCGTGCTGAGTCAGAAGCGCAGCTCCGGACGCCTTGAACTTGGAACTTCTGCCCTGGATGTGGCCAATTACTGGTTTCTGCACGCGCTCAACTCCGCGCTGCCCGCCCTGCGCCATCATCTGGTTGACCGTCTGAGTCATCCCGAGGAAGTCTATCGCGATCTTGCGCGGCTGGCCGGAGCACTCAGCACGTTTTCTCTGGAATCGACGCAGGACGAGATTCCAAAATACCAGCACGAGGATCTCTCTTCCTCCTTCAGAGCATTGGATGCCCTGATCCGGCGCTACCTGGAGATTGTCGTTCCTTCAAACACGGTTACGTTGCAGTTTCACAAGACCGAACCTTTCGTCTTCGCTGCCCCGGTCACAGACGAGCGCTGCCTGCGCCGGTCGCGGTGGATCTTCGGAGTCCGCTCTTCTCTCAGCGACTCATCGGTGCTGCGTCTGGTACCCCGGCTGGTCAAAGTCTGCTCGGCGGAAGGAGTTCCCAAGCTTGTTCAGCGCGCCTTACCCGGCTTTGAGCTTCTGCATGTTCCCGTCCCACCCGCAGCCCTGCACGCCCAGGCAGACATGCACTATTTTTCCATCTCGCTCGGTGGAGCTTGCTGGGAGCACATCCTCCAAACCAAGCGAGTCGGAGTTTATATTCCCGGCGAGGTCGGCGACTTGACCTTTGAAATCACGGTGATTACGGAGACCTCCTCATGACGGATTCTTCAGCCTCTTCGTATCAAGGGGGCAGGACCAACAACCTCGCGCTTGTTTTCCAGGAAGTTTTCACGGTCATTCTGCGCACTCGCTTTCACGTGCAGCGCGTTGAGAATGCTGAGTCTTTTCGGGCGACCATTCGCCGAATGATCTCCATGGCGGTCAAGGAGGCCGCGAGTGCCGGCTACAGCGACGAAGCTTCGAAGATGGCGATCTACGCCATCATTGCCTTCCTCGACGAGAGCATCCTCAACTCCAAGGACCCGGCTTTCGCAGAGTGGTCAGGCCGCCCCTTGCAGGAGGAGATGTTCGGCGGGCACTTTGCCGGCGAATACTTCTTTCGTAATGTTTCCGACCTGCTGAATCGGCCTGAGTCGTCGGAGGTTGCCGATGTGCTTGAATTGCACGCGCTGTGCCTTCTGCTTGGCTATCGGGGCCGCTTCGCCTTTGGCGACACTTCTGAGATTCAGACCATTCTCCGCCGCATCCGCGAGAAGATTGCCAGAATCCGTGGGTCGTTCATGCTCTTTCGCACCGCGCAAGCTCCGGCAGCGCCTCCGCTGCTGAAACGGGACCCCTGGATACGGCGTCTCGCCATCACCGCGGTTCTTGTCGCTGTCTTGAGCCTTCTGGCCTACCTCGGATACATGCTGGTTCTGGCGCAATCGGTTTCAACAACGGCGGGCAACGATGCTCCGCTTCCCGAACAAATCTGTCTTATTTCTTCCAGTCTTCAGGACATTTCCCTATGAAGCGCGTTTGGATTGGAATCCTCATCTTCGTCCTCTATCTTGCCCTGGTGATTCTGGGAGGAATAGCCCTTCATTTCGAAGGCGCCAAGCTGTTCCTGTTTTGCCTGCTTCTGGGTCTGCTGGGCGCGGCTGCCATTGGCTTCGTTGTCTGGTACTTGTACAAGGTCGATAACGAGTCCAATCAGTCCGGTCCGCCCGAGACGGCAGACACGGTCAATTTAAATGTTCTGCTTGCCAATGCGGACTCCAGGATTCGCCAAGCAGGCCGCGATGCCAAGTCCATTGCATCCATGCCCCTGGTGTACATCATCGGGAGCGAGAATTCCGCCAAAACGCAGACCGTACTTCAGTCTGGCCTGGAACCCGAATTACTCGCGGGGCATGTCTTTCAGGATGGCGCGGTCGCACCCACACAAGTGGCGAATATCTGGCTCGCCGGTTCCTATGCTTTGGTCGAGGCCGGTGGCCCTTTGCTGCGTCAGCCCGCACTGTGGCTCAGACTCATCCGGGCGACCCAGCCGGCTCGGCTCGGCTCGGCTCTTTCAAAAGACAGTCGCCTTCCGCCCCGTTCTGTTGTTGTTTGCATCAGCATTGAGCGAATCCTGGCCCCGAGCACGTCAGAGCAGATACGCGCGCTGGCGCAAAGCCTGAATGAGCGCCTGCGGCAACTCTCTCAGAACCTCGGCATTTCCTTGCCAGTGTATGTACTCTTCACCAAGCTCGACACCTTGGGCCCCTTTGCCGAATATGTCGGCAACCTTTCGGAAGAGGAAGTCAAACTCCCAGTCGGTTCCCTGCTTTCTTCCATTGAAACAGGAACGGGGCTCTATGCCGAGCAGGCTGCCGCCCAGATTGGCGCTCGCTTTGACCAGCTGATCTACGCACTTTCAGAGTTCCGCCTCGATATTCTCTCCCGCAGCGGAGAACTTCAAAACCTGTCGCGCGCCTATGAATTTCCGCGCGACCTGCGCAAACTGCGCGCCGGCGTTGTCGCATTCCTGCTGGAACTTGCCCGCCCCAGCCAACTCGGCGTCAATCCCTTCCTGCGGGGCTTTTTCTTTGCGGGCATGCGCGCGCACTTCGTTGAGGATGTGCTCGACATAGGACCTGCCCAGGTTCAAGCCGCGGCTCCAGTCGAAACTGGAGCAACGCGCATCTTCTCCCTCTCTGCCGTGCAACCGCCGGTCCAAGCCCCGCGCGGCAGATCCGGCGGCATGCGCAAGGTGCCGCAGTGGGTCTTCCTGCCTCATCTGTTCTCGAACATCATCCTCGCCGACAAATCAGCCCTTGAAACCAGCCGGGCGAGCACACGCACCAACCTGCTCAAACGCGTGCTTCTGGCCAGTTGCAGCGCGGTCATTCTGCTCTTGCTAGTGTTTGCCACTATTTCCTTCTTCAACAACAGGTCCCTGGAGCAGCGCTACGCCGACGCGGTCCAGGTTCCTGTCTCTCCGCTCCCCAATAACGATTACGCCTCTCAGCACGACCTTGAGAACCTGGACAAACTCCGGTCGGTGCTGGTTGAGTTGCAATCCTATCGCCGGGATGGCGCGCCCCTCATGTATCGCTGGGGACTGTACCGTGGCGATGCGCTCTTTCCTGTAGCTTGCCAGGCCTACTCCAATCGATTCCGCAGCCTGCTTCTCGCGCCCACGCAGGCCAGCATCCTGGCCAAGCTCCGCGCTGTCCAGCCCCCTCCAACTCCCGATGCCAACTACAACGCGGCATACAAGCCCCTCAAGGCTTACCTGATCACAACCTCCAACCCCGAAAAGAGCACCTCAGACTTCCTGCCTGCCGTGCTCACTTCCGAATGGACCGGCAACAACACACCCGCGGCCGATGTCTCACGGCTGGCGCAGGCCCAATTCGAGTTCTATGCCGCAACCTTATCTGAGCCGTCCTCTTGCCTGGCCGCTGCCGGGGGCGCCCCCGAACTGCAAACGGTAGCACATGCGCGTTTCTACCTCAACGGCTTTCAGGGATTCCAGCATGTTTACCAGAGCATGCTTGCCGCCGCCAACCACAGGGTGCCAAGTCTGCGGTTCAACGACAAGTTCCCCGGCAGCGCGCAGTACATTGTCGATGGATTCGAAGTCCAAGGCGCCTTTACAAAGAACGGCTTCGGCTTCATGCAGGATGCCATCTTGCACCCAGCACCTTACTTCAGCGGCGAGGAGTGGGTTCTTGGCCCGTCGTCGGGGCCGCCGATCGACACGGCTTCTCTGTCTGGCAAACTGCAGGATATGTATACCGCCGACTATATCCAGACCTGGCGAACCTACATGACCAGCGCGCATTTCGTCGGCTATCGGAATCTCTCCGACGCCGCCGTCAAGCTGAGCATTCTCGACTCCAACGTCTCGCCCATGCTGGAGTTGTTTTCCCTCATTTCGCTCAATACCGGCGTGGCATCCACCAGCATCTCCAGCGCCTTCCAGGCGCCACAAGCTGTCGTCCCTCCGTCCAATCCAGACAACGTCTACACCGCGCAATCCAATCAAGCCTACATTCAGAGACTTCAGGATCTTGGCGTGGCCATCAAGACCTTGACCGAGAATCCGCTGGTCGCGAACGATCCCTCCGCGGCTACGCCCATCATCAACGCGGCCATCACTGCCGACCAGGCCGCCGAGAACCTGCGCAACTCCTTTGTCCCCGACCCGGCGGGCAACATGGATAAGACCAGCTATGCGCTGCTTGAAGCTCCCATCAAGGGCGCGGAAGAACTGGCTGCCCGCGCGCCTGCCTCCGCCGCCAACGGCGCCGCGCAGTCCTTTTGCGAGCAGATCGGCCCGGTGCTCAGGAAGTTCCCCTTCAATCCGCAGTCGGATACCGAAGCTACGCCCGAAGAGGCCGCGCAGCTTTTCTCTCCGGGACAGGGAAAGTTCGCCCAGTTCTACAACACGTCCTTGCAGAAACTGATCCTTCAGCAGGGCTCTCAGTTCGTCCCCGCTCCAGGCTCCAAGGTGCCCATCAATGGCTCCTTCCTCCGCTTCTTGAACGACGCCCAGAGGATCTCTTCCGCGCTCTTTTCCTCCGGCACACAACCCTCTCTCACTTTCACTCTCTCCGAAGTCAAAGCTCCAGGTGACTCCGATGGGGTACTCAACATCGACGGGCAGCAAATCACAGCCGCGGGACAGACACTCACGTTCCGCTGGAACTCACAGCCTGCCAGCAGGATCAGCCTTGCCACCAAGCAGAACACGGCTCCTCCCATGGCAGGTTCATGGTCGGTCTTCAGACTCGGATTCGATGCTCAACATATCGCCCCCAATCGCTTGAAGTACTTGTTCCAATTCAATAACCAAGCGCCCGAAATTGTTTTGTTCGACGCATCCGGCCCTGGTGCGGTGCTGCTCGATCCGCAATTCATGAGGGGATTCCGCTGCGTCACGACAGTGACTCGTTAAGGTTGCTCGTCCTGAAGGCAAGACCCGGCCACCCGCCCGCGCAGCCCCTGGCTCCGCGGCGGTGGGGCTGGCACTTGTCAGGATGAGTGCCCGTAGAAACTGGGACCAGACCAGCCCAGAGACTCGAGATGCGACGATGAACCAGGACTCCTCCTACCTGTATCCGTCTTCCGATTCAGTGTCCGATCCAAAGGTCAATGCTGACTCGCAAAGCGTCGCTGAGCCGCAATCCGGACCTGAGCCCATTGAGTCCCCTGCTCAGCCTGAAGCGGCATTCGAGCCTCCTGCACTGGAGGAATTCGCTCTGGGCCTGCCTGGTCATTCGGAGTTCGCTGCCGAGTTGCCTGCTCCGGCTGAAGCTGCTCCAGAGCTGACTGCCGCACAGGTTCAAGCGGATACCGCTTCTGCCGAGCCGCCAGCCGCACTGTCTCCTGGTCCACTGCGCATCGTCGTATCCGCACTCACAGATATGGGCTGCGTTCGCACCAATAACGAAGATGCTTTCGGCTACGACGAGTCTCTCGGCGTCTATGTGGTCTGCGACGGGATGGGAGGAATGGCCAGTGGAGAGGTCGCCAGCGCGCACGCCGTCAACACTCTCGTTCGTGCATTTGCCGGCTCGGCCTCTTCCAACTCCTCAGTCAGCGGCAGGCTGCTCCATGCCATCCAATCCGCGAACCAGGATGTTTGGGAGAATGCCCAGATTCCAGAGAACAAGGGCATGGGAACCACAGCCGTGGCCGCCGCATTGGATGGAAACAGGCTCATCCTGGGCAACGTTGGCGACAGCCGCGCCTATATGATCCAGGACGGACAATGTGTCCAGTTGACCGTCGATCACTCTTACCTGAACGAGTTAATTCGCAACGGTACGCTGACCATTGAGAATGCGCACAACGCCGACTTGCAAGGGATGGAGTCAGTCATCACCCGCGCTGTCGGCGTGGCCGACCAGGTCGAGCCCGACTTTTTCTCGGTCGATCTCCAACCCGGCACATGTATCCTGCTGGCCACCGACGGGCTCACCCGCTATTTACTCCAGGACGAAATCGCCGCCATCGTTACGGCTTCGCCCTTTGACTCCGCCTCCGCCAACCTCATCGATTGCGCAAAGCAACGTGGCGGCCAGGACAACATCACCTGCATCCTGCTCAGGGCCGTCGCGGATTGAGAGTTGTTTCAAAGCAACGCGAGACAAAATCTGGCTACTGGGCCAAGGTAACACCGGCACAATTTTTTGGTTATCCGTTTCGGCCCTCCTGAGTTACATTGCCGGCAAGGATTCCAACAAAGTACAAGGAACTTGCGCTAGACTTGGAGTCATCGGAGCAGGCTTAGGAAATGTTCCAGATTCGATCGGAACAACTCGCTGCAATCCGCCGGAAAAAGATCGGCGATGCCCTGATCGCCACATTTGCGGATAGCCCTGTCCGCGCCCGCTGGAGCAGCAAGAAAGACAGCGTTGTTGCCACCGACCCGCTGAACCAATCCACGCGATTCGGTTTCGATAAACAGGGCTTCATTGCCTCCGTCACCAGCCCCATGGGCCGCGTTTGGCAAATTGAGAACCTTGCAGGTGGCAGACCGGCCGCACTCAGGAACCCCGCGGGCCACACGCTCGGCTTCAGCTACACGCCAGCCGGACAGATCGATTGCATCTCCTGCAACGGCAAAGCCCGCGTGCAGTTGCTCTATAACGAGAGGCAGACGCAGGCGGGCGTAGCTTTTCCTGACGGCACCCGTGAAGTTGTCGATTACACGCCCTGGAAAGCCCCGGCCACCACTACCGACCGCCTCAACCTTCGGGAAGCCTTTGAGTACGACGAGCATCGCCGCCTCGTGGCACTCACCGACGGCAAAGGCGCCCGGACCCAGTTCCGCTACGGCCGGTGGAAAAGACCGGACGCGACCATCGATCCCAACGGAGCAGTGGAGTCCTACGCCTACAACGACAAGGGCTTTGTGCGCCGGATTTCAACGGAAACCAGCCGCGTCGAGCTCACCAGCAACGACAAGGGCCAGCCGCTGCACATGCGATTCAGCGACGGGACCAAGGTACGGTGCCAATACGACGACAAAGGCCGCGCGACCTCTTCTGCCACCCAGGGACAGATCTGCAAGGCGACATTTAACGAGGAAGGCCGCCTGGCCCAGGAGCAGAACGGCGAGGCCGTTATTCTCTACGAGTACGACAAAGCAGGCCGCTTGACCGGCATGACCTATCCTACCGGCGAGAAGATCGAGTACCAGTGGGATGCCGATTCGAGGCTTACCCAGGTGCGTGACTGGAACGGCGGCCAGCACTCCATCCGCTACGCTGAGAACGATCGCGGCATGAGCCTGCGGGGGCCGAATGGCCTGGATACTTACACGCGCCTGAGCGATCTCGGCCTGACTGAGAACATCGCCGTTGGCCGCGACGGAAAGGCGATATTCTCCCTGGGCTACGCATATGACCAGGAAGACAGGGTCAGCGCACTCAGCGACAGCGCCTTCGGGGACCGCAGGTTCAGTTACGACGCAGAAGGCCAACTCCTCTCTGCAAGTTCTCAGGCCAGGGACCTGAATGAGAGCTTCGAGTACGACGCCGCCGGCAATCCGCTGCAAATCTCCGGCAAGACCGGACAGTTTGACGCGGCCGACCAGATGCTCGCGTTGGGCCACACACACTTCACCTACGATGGGCGTGGCAATCTGGCGACCATGGACGCAATCGACGGCGTCTGGCGCTTCTCGTACAACGCCCGCAACCACATGGTCCGCTCCCAGTCACCCTCCGGCGAGGTGACCACCTACGCCTACGACGGCTACGGAAGGCGCATCCGCAAAACTAAAGGCGAGACGGTCGTCGAGTTCATCTGGGCGGGCGAACAACTCATCGGCGAGGTGGCGAAAACCGGTGACACCGTAGTCCGGCGCGACTACCTCTACTTGCCCGGCACTTTCACGCCGCTGGCCATGCGCGTTGCCGGCAAAGTCTACAGTTACCACACAGACCACCTGGGCACGCCACGCCTGCTCACCGGCCCGGATGGCACGGTTGTCTGGGCAGCGAGCTACTCCAGCTTCGGCGAAGCTTCAATTTCCCGCGCCACGGTCGAGAACCCCTTGCGCGCATCCGGCCAATACTTCGACGCCGAGTCTGGACTCCACTACAACCGCTTCCGCTACTACTCGCCGGCCATGGGCAGATACCTGAGCCGCGACCCGCTCGGCCTGCTGGCTGGGATGAACTTCTACCGCTACGCGGCCAACAGCCCCATCAACCAGGCCGACCCGCTGGGGCTATGGACCTGGGCAGGCGTGGCTGAAGCCGCCGTCACTGTTGTGGCAGCGGCGGCCGTGGCCGTAGCGGTGATCGCGTTGGCGCCGGTCGCTTTGCCCGTCGCAATGGTCCTGGCCGGTGCTGCCGCCGGCGCCGTGGCTGGAGGACTCAACCAGGCATTTAGCGAGAGCAGCTTTTGCCTGCCCTGCATTCTCAAGGCAGCGGGCCTCGGTGCGGTTGCCGGCGCGCTGGGCGCCATACCGGCAGCCGCCGTAGCGTGCTTCGCTCCGGTCGCCGGGTTAGCCGGGGTCGGCTTGGCGGCAGCAGCCAACGGAGCAGGGGGCGCTATAGGCTACGTGACCAACTACGTCGATGGCGCGAACCCCGATTGGAGTTGGGGGGCCTTCGGCGCGACCATCGCTGTAGATGGAGTGGTTGGCGGCGCTGCTCAGTATGTCCAGGGAGCCTTTTCCCAAGTCGACAACTCACTTCAGTTGGGATATGAGGAACATGCCATCACTGACTTTGGTTCCACTGCCGCGCAAGGAGCATCCGACAATGTGATTGACGCGGCCACAAAGGAACCTCCCAACCCTTCGAACGAATCCTCCACACCTGATTCCACGGATGCTTCTGACTCGACGGGTGCGTTTAATTGGGCAGGTGGGGATGATTGGTCGGACGAAGCCTTTGCGTGAACTAGCCGAAATGGAATGGGGGGATCCATCGCCTGATTCCCGATCCTGGCACACAAGGAAACTTCGAGCCTTGGAATTCACCCTCGCGGAGGAGGCGAAATGCCACCAGCAGCAAGATTGACCGATATGCATGTATGTCCCATGGTCACGGGGCTGGTCCCTCACGTCGGCGGACCGATCGTTTCGCCCGGCGAGCCCACCGTCCTGATTGAAAACCTGCCCGCCGCGCGTGTTTCAGACATGCTGGTCTGCAACGGCCCGCCGGACGTGATCGCCATGGGCTCCCCCACTGTCCTGATCGGTGGACTGATGGCGGCGCGTCTAGGCGATCCCACGGCACACGGCGGCGTCATCGTGATGGGTGCTCCCACGGTCATGATCGGCGTATCCGGCCAGGGTGCAGCCATGGAATCCGCCGCGCAGAGCGGCGCGCCCTTCGTTCAGCAGTGTGGGTCCTGACACCTTATGAAGTTCTTCATTGAAATCGTCGCGGGCCCCCGAACCGGATCGAGGTTCCCGCTCGGAGACTCGCCGGTTACCCTCGGTCGCAAGCCGGGCGCGTCTCTGCCTTTTCCTGAAGATAACTTTCTTTCCGGATTGCATTGCTCGTTCCAGGCCACTTCGGCAGGGCTCATACTCTGCGATCTTGACAGCACAAACGGTACCTTTCTGAACGGCCAGCGCATTCAACAGGCAGAACTCCATCCCGGTGATTCGATTGCGGCAGGCTCTCTAGCGCTCCGAGTTGCCGTAGAGGCTCCGCCGGCTCCTGTTGTTCAGCCACCCCCTCCCGAGGGCGGAAGCTCCGGGATCTTTGAATACCTTGCGTCGCTTCATGCACCGCTTTACGCCTTGGTTGACGCAGCCTGCGACAAGTCCATCCCTGGGTTATTGGTTCATGCCCAGGAGCAGCACCAAAGCCTCTACGAAGGGCGTTCCGCGACGGAACTGGCCGCCTGGGCGCCTTACCTTGTCGAACTCCCGCTCGAAGCTCCCTTGATCAAGGCGTTGATTGCCAAGGGATGGGGCAAAGGTTGGGCCAGTTACTTCACCAGCAAGGCCTCATTCCAGGATCTGCGCCATCATTTTCGCCGCTTCCTCATGGTCCAGATCGAGAATGGCGCCTTGGTTTACTTCCGCTTTTACGACCCAAGAGTGTTGCGCGACTTCTTGCCGACCACCACACCGGGCGAAACAAAAGTGTTTTTTGGCCCAGTCGAGATTTGGTTCCTTGAATCGGAAGACCCGCAGTCCATTCTGAGTTTCATGCAAGAAAAGGATGGGCTTGTTGCCAGGCAGGTAAAAGTCGAGAGCCCATGACCGATGTTGCTCTCCCGCTGTTTTCGCTTCCCGGCGCTTTCGGCCGTCTTCCCGAGCTACCTGCCAGGATTTAGCTTGAGAAGATTCCTTCCAGAGTCGAAGCCGCCCATTCTCGGCTGCCTCACAAAAAAGACCCAACCACGGCATGACATCCGGCTGATTCTGTGCTCCTCGGACGCTTCTGCATGTTGTGAAACGACTCTGACCTTGTACAGGGTGTCTTTTCTTGAGGAAAGAGCTACTTAGCAAAGTTCATTCGCTCTGCAGAAACTGAAGGACCGCAATCGCCTGTGGGAGTTCCGGCTTCCGGCCAAGGGGAACCAATCCATGCTCCACTCTCGGAAGATTTTGGGGAAAACGGCAATTCCATTGCGCACCCGTTTCGTGATAACGTTTTGTGCAGAGCACATGCCCGCACTTCTATGCAGTATCGATGTTTCAAGAACGTGTGACCTGTCGTGTGCTTCGCAAAGAATGTCTTTTCTAAGCTAACAAAGGTCCGGCCAGGACAATGGAACGAGTCTCCGCGGGAAAGATCGGAAAATACGAGATCGTCAAGGTCCTTGGCCGCGGAGGCATGGGCGAAGTAATTCTCGCTCAAGATGAAGACTTGGGCCGAATGGTCGCCATCAAGAGGCCTTTCAAGTCCGCATTAGAGGACGGTCTGGCCCGCTTTCAGATCGAAGCCAGAGCTGCCACCCTCCGTCACCCCAACATTCCAGCCGTGTACGAGATGGGCGTCCAGGACGGTTTGCCCTTCATCGCCATGGAATTTGTGGAGGGCGAAACACTCGATAAAATCATAGCCTCTGGCAAGCAATTGGATTTGATCACCAAGCTCCGCATTATCGAGCAAGTCTGTTCGGCTTTGGGTTATGCTCACGAAAACGGAATCATCCACCGGGACATCAAGCCGGCCAACGTGATCGTCCAGCCCGATGGAGTCGCCAAGATTATTGATTTTGGGATTGCCAAGATTCAGGATGCGGACGGCCGGGCAGGCCTGACGCAAACCAGCCAGGTCATAGGCTCCCTCCATTACATCGCTCCGGAGAGGTTTAAGGGCGGGCCGATCGATGGCCGAGTGGACATCTTCTCCACCGGGGTCACGCTCTTTAAGCTCCTTACGGGTGAGGAGCCTTTCACTGGCGGCGAAGCGACCGCGTCCTACAAAATTCTGAATGAAGCGCACACTTCGCTCGGGATATATCTGCACGACTATCCTGCCGCACTTGACGAGATCGTCGAGAAGTCCCTGGCAAAGAACCCTGAAGACCGGTATTCGACCGGTGAGGATTTTGCCGATGCGCTCCATGATGTCATCGAAGACTTGAAGCGAAACCGGGTGTCGGAGCTCTTCAGCGACGCAGAACGGCTCACAACAGAAAGCCGCTTTGCGCCGGCTTTGGAACTTCTCGACGAAGCAATCAAGCTCGACCCCTCAAACACCCAGGCAAGAAAGCTCCGCAAGTTCGTTCGCGAACATCAGGACAGGATCAAGCGCGCTGAACGGCTCCGCGAGTGCACCATCCGAGCCGATGAAGCCTTGCTGGCCGGGGACTTCGAAGCCGCACTCACCCACCTACGCGAGGCACAGAACCTAGACTTCACTTCAGGGGACATCAAGCAGAGGATTCAAGCGGTAGAGAACAGAAAGCGTCGCTTTGAAATGAGCGCCCGTGCCCTCGCAGAGGCAGAGGCAGCAAGGAATCGAGGCGACATCACCGCGGCGCTGCGAATTGTCGCGCGGGCTATTCAGGAAGATCCCGGCAACAAGGACCTGCTGACTGTAAGCGGAGCACTGACGCGACAAGTTGAGATTGAGGCTCAACGCGCGAGAACTCTGGAAATCCTCGACAATGCCCGCAGAGAGCTTACCGCTGGACATCACTCAGCAGTGGAAGCCCTGCTCGTCGAAGTAGACAGCATCGACTCCTCAAATCTTGAGGCCGACAAACTCCGCCGCGAATTGGCGAAGGCCAAGGAGTTGGAAGAGCGCAGAGGCATCCTTGAGGAGATCCAGACAAGAGTTAACGATCTGCTAGGCGCAGATTCCTACGACCAAGCTGCCGACTTGATCAATCTCGCGCTCGACAAATTGCCGAGCGAGACCATGCTGCATCGTTTGAAAGCCGAGGTCGATAGCGAGTCGCGCAAGTTCGCAGCGAAGCGCTTTGTGGACGATGCAATCTCCCAGGCCAAGGGACTGTTCGCCGACTCGCCTTTTGAAGCGTTGGAAGTACTGCATCAAGCCTTGGACCGAATGCCCGCCGAAGAACGGCTGGTTGCTTACGAACGCTCGCTTCGCCAACAACTGGATGCTCTCCGGGTTGAGCAGTTACACGCCGACACACTGCTCAAAGCCCGTGAATTGATGGCGGAGCAACAATTCGATAAGGCCATCGGGGTTCTCCAGTCCTTTCAACTTGAGTTTGGCCAGAACACAGATATCAGCGATCTTCTGGCATTCGCACGAGACGAGTTCGCTAACCAGCAACGCCAATCGATGATTGATCGCTGCCTTTCGGATGGGCGCAGCTTGATTCGCGATGGGCATCTTGAAGATGCGATCCGCCTTCTGGAGCATGGCATTCAGGAGACAGGCGACCCGTCATTGTCCACGCTCCTCAATGAGGCCCGGGAACAGCAGATTGAGGTGGCCCGAAGGGTTGAGCTTTTGCATAAACGCGTCAACCTCTTGCGAGACAGCGGGGATACGGGAGAGGCAATCCAGCTTCTGCAGGACTATTTGGCTTCGACGCCCGGCAACCAATCGATGCAGGAGCTCCTGACTGCACTTCTGGCAGAACAGAATTATAGGCAGTTGGCCGGCAAGGCAATAGCGTCTGCCAGGGCGGCAGTGGAGAAAAGAGATTTTTCTACTGGATTGAATTCGCTTGAGGCAGTCCAGAGTGCTTATGGAGAGTCTGCGGAACTGACCAGCGCGATCCAGCAGGTAAAGAACGCGCGGTCATCCTATGCCCAGGAAGTCGTCGGGAAGTCCATCGAGGCAGCTCGCGCATCCCTGCTAAAAAACGATCCAAAGGGCGCACTGGAGCAGTTGAAGAGCGCCACGCAAATGATGGAGTTTGCCGACCACACCAAACAGGCAGATTGGAAGCGCCTCGGTGACTCGGTCAAGAAAGCCCTTCGGCAGCCTCAAGATGTGGACGGCAGCGCCGGTTTCAAGGCGCAAATATCCGCGATAGCAAATACGAAAGCTCGCAGAAGGCCAAAGTGGGCCATCGCTTCCGGCATTGCGGCCTTTTTGGCGATTGCCGTCCTTGTGCTATGGAAGATGCTGCCGTCGACACCCGCAGCCGTAGCCCATATCAAGGTGGCAAAAGCCCCGCCCGGCGCGTCGATCTCAATCGACAACGCCCCCCCCGAGCGGGCAGATGCCAACGGAGAGTTACTTGTCCAGGTAAAGCCGGGAACGCATCAGTTGCAGGTGTCAAAGGACGGCTTTGAGCCCTTTGCCGATAAGTTTGAAGTGAATCCGGGAGAGACGGTCAAGGATGAGGTGCTGCTTACCAGACTCCCTCCCCCAGGAAGGTCGGGAACGCTCTCCGCGCAAGGCAATCTCCCCGAGTTCAAGCTCTCTGTGGATGGCAAGAACATGGGACTGCACCGGGTTGGGGAGTCGATCTCTCTTGAGTTGGGAACCCACAAGATCCGGTACGCGACACAGGACGAATCAGACTCCCAGGAGCATACTGTCCAGATCGCCGCAAACCAAGCCACGCAAGACTCATTCTTTCTGAAGCCGCCAAACAAGCCATCAACCGGCACTGCAACCAATGTGCAGGCTACCGGGCGTCTGGTCATACAAACCAACCCCGGCGCGCAAATCTCAGTGGATGGGCAGTATAAGGGACCGGCCGATGCGGGCGGCAACTACTCCGTGCAAGGAATGTCGGCCGGTTCGCATACTGTCGAGATCTCGCGAGACAAGTTTCAGCCCGTGAATCGACAGATCATAATCGCCGGGGGACAGACGCAGACGCTTGCCGCACAAATGCAGGCAGTCCCAATCAACGCGCCGCCCCCACAGCCCACTGGATCTCTTTCCGCAAGCTCAAATTCGATTGAAAGAGGACAGTCTGTCACCCTTACTTGGCAAGTTAACAACGCTTCGTCTATCGCCATCAGCGATATCGGCGCCGTTGCGCCGCAAGGAAGCAGAACGGTCACACCCAATAGGACTACCAAGTATGAGCTGACTGCAAATGGCAGTGCACTGCTTGCCGAGCAGAACGTGGATGTACACGAACCAAAGTCTCAAGTGCAGGTGATCACGCCTCCCGCCACCTACACCCAGCCCAAGCCTCCAGGTCCTGACCGCGCCGCCCTGGACCCCGCGATCAATGCTTACAAAAGCCTTTTCGGTCGGGCGTCTGGAAAGAACACCAAAGAATGCCAGGCGGTGCTCAACGGCCCATATCAAGGCAGATTGCATGACCTGGCAGCATGGTGCGCCTCGGCAAAGAGCTTTGAGGTGAACGACCAGTGTGGGCAGCAGGTAGGTGGTTCTCCCGATGCGCCGACTTTGACCTGCTCAGAGACGCGGATTATCCATCCCAAGGATGGCGACCCGCAGCCTTCCCACTCCCAGAGGATCTTTCGATTTGCAAAGGGACCGGACGGAAACTGGCAAATCTCCGGCTGGTAAGAGAGTGTCTTGGGGAATGACGCGGTCGGAGCTATTTTCGTACTATCTATGCGGCCAACAGGGAGTGGCACCCTTACACGGGATGGAAGCGCAAACTACTTCTGCGAGTTCCGGTGAACTGAATTCCATATACCCCACACCGCTGCCAGTGCCTGCAAACACCCGAGACTCTCGCAAGATCGCCTTCTTCAGGGTTAACGAAGAGTCCGGATGAGATTGGGGGTCGCACCCGGAAGCAAAAGCAGGAGAATTACCTTTCACTTGCGAACAATCCGATAGCGATGGCCTGCGAACTGGTCCATCGTTATCGGATTGAATTCACTCAATTGGCTTCCAGCAGCTTTCCTGTTTCGCTTCTGGGATAGGTTAAAGCGCCACAGCCGGCGGCTACATTGCCTTGAAGTTGTAAGAGATGCCAACAAGCGGTACCGGGTCGCTGCGCAAGCCGACATTGTTGAGTTGCATCAGCACGTTTCCGTACACAAGGAAATGCGGAATCGGAGACCACTTCACCCCAGTGCTGAGATTGACGGTAGAGTACGTGTTGTTCAGCGGCGTCACTGACGTGATGGTAGAGGGGATTCCTGTGCTAGGCGAAGGCAAGCTTGTCGTGCCAAGAGTGAATGACGGTGTATTGACAAATTGGCTGCCCAACAAATCGACAGCCAAGGTCAATGGCCGGACCACCTTGTAGTCGGCGCCAGCAGCGTATTGCAATCCGCCTGGCAGTCGGATATCTGGCGCGTTCTGAAGGTCCAATACCTGTGATAGACCGTTCCATTGATAGCTGACCTTCACGTGCGGAGCCAAACGGCCGCGATATTCAAACAGCCCATACAGGTTACCGCCATACGCACCTGAGCCGAGGTAATTGAGTGCGTCGCCGCTGTGAAAGCGCAGAGCAACTCCGGTCGCCATTGCTGTGCGGCTGCCGCCTCCTCCCAAGAGCAACTGCTTCAAGCTCAAGGTAACATCTCCGATTCCGCTGGACGATCCGTTCGTAGTCACCGCTGTCCCCGCCGCTGGGGTCTCATTTGTGTATCCCTTCTGAGGATCGTACAAGTACGCCTGGAAGCTCGATGATTTGACGCCCAGCGTGACGGAATTGAACGGCAGGATTACAGAAATGTCGGTCGTCTTGGTGACCCCAAGGGTCACAACGCCCACGTACTGATCGAGCTTGAAGCTGACGTTGTTGCTTTCCGCCCCATAGAATGTCTGGGTATCGCCCGGATTGAAGGCCGATTGCTGATTGAATTGAAAGCCGACGGGGAGCGCCCCAAGACTGACCCCGTCGAGAGCGTTGAAATTGAAATGCTGGTAACTGAAACCCATGAAAATATGGCCCTTGCCGACCGTATCTGGGCGGTCGGTAAGGACTGGGCCGAGGTTCTCGAAGGGCACACCGACATCGCTGCCCTTCTTCTGGAGCGACACAACTCCGACGGTGGCGCTGGGGATGGGAAGCTGAGTCAGTTGAGTCGCAATGGATGCGTTGATCGGACGAGCTTGCGTCTCAGCAGCTAGGAACGCGCTCACATATCCCGTGCCGCTGCTTCCGACCGTGTTCGTTGACAGGGTTTCAGCGGATACAGGAAACTGACAAACCAATTTGGTCGAGGTCGTGCAGTCGACCTTCCAGCCGGCCTGTCCGAACGAATAGAACGTCGGTGCACACGCAAACGAGACGATGAGCAACAGAACTTTGGCTTTCACAAATTCTCCCCTGCGCAATCAGCGCAAATCATGGACGTTGACAGTACACCGAGGACAACATCAATTTCCCCGCTTACTCAATTCGCATTCACGACCAGAGGAATGACGGCATAGTACTGCTGCGTGCCAGTCTGGTCTGTTGCAACCACCTGAACCAGGTAGCTCCCTGCGGGCATTCCTCCGCTAGCCGGCGTTGCTGGGCGCGTGAAACTGCCCCCGCAGCCAGTCGCATACGAGACACCGACGAGAAGCAGGATCAGGCCCAGGAAACGGAAGAGGTTTCTGCGTGCCGATTTTCTGTTGCCAAACCACCCTACCAGGGCGAAAAGCGGTATGCCCAGGAACGCCGCCGCATAAATTGAACTGGAGGTTTGCACTTGAGACACCGTTGTACCGGCCGGCGTGAGGTTGATCTGGACAGCAGTCTGAATGCCTGTCACAGCAACGCTTCCCGATGGGCCCGTGCAAGTCAGTTCGCTGCTGGCAACCTGGGCGCCAGTGCTCGCGTTCAGAATGGTGCCGCACTTAAACCCGGTGAGCGATGTCGGCGCTGTCCCGGATGAAAGTGTCGCCGTGTCGAACAAGCCACTCACTGTCCCGGTTCCGCCTTGGGCCAGACTCAGAGTGCCTGTAACACCGACTACATAGACCACCATACTCGGCGTCGTGTGCGAGAGCGAGTTATTCGCGTTGTCGGTAGCCGTGAACGCAATGGAGTAGGCCCCCACCGCAGCCGTTGCCGAAGCGCTCAGGGTGTAATAGAGCGAAGTACCCGTCACCCCACTCATTGTGCTCGACGATAGCGAACAGCTCGGATCGCTGACGGGCAAGCTGGTCGCCTTGCTAATTACCGAGCAGGTGAGATTCAACGAGTCGCTGTACCCGCCCGAAGACGTCACGGCACCGGTGATCTTGGTGGGGTTGAAGGGATCTGTGCCGGCCGCGGAGCTCGTAGCAGTCGAGAAGCCTTGCGTCAGGTAAACCGTCCCGGCTGGAGTGGGGGTAAGCCCTACAGAGAAGTTCTGCACCGTCTGCGTAATCGTTCCGCCGCTTGCCGCCGTGTCGTAGGACTTGAAGTTGGCATCGCCCACGTACTTCGCGTTAATTGTCTCGGCACTCGCTGAGAGGGCCTCCGTTGGCGGGAATTGGACCGTGCACGTAGCGGTGGCGGCGCCATTGCCCAAGGCTGTCAAAGCCTGTGCAGCGCAGGTTCCATTCAATACGGTGTCCGTTGATGAGAAGGCTACAGTTCCCGTAGGTACCGCCGCTCCGGTAGGCGTCGGCGTCACGGTCGCGGTGAAAGTGACGAGTTGGGTTGCGACGCTGGTGGGCAAGGAGGACTTCAAAACCACTGCGGTTGGCGTCTGATTGACGGTCTGGCTGAAGACCACTGAGTTTGCGCCATTGAAGCTGCTATCGCCGCTATAAGCCGCGGTAACAGGGTGCGTGCCAGCGGTAAGGAAGGTGTAGCTGCAGGGCGCCACCGTGCCGTCGTTAGAGACCGTAATCACGCACAATGTAGCGCTGGTGAGCCCGTCGGTAAACGTCACAGTACCCGAAGGCAATGCTGAACCAGCCGTGTCGACACGGTTGATAACCGCCTGGAAGTTGACCTGCGCATTAACCAGAGAGGCAACGGGCGAACCGACCCAGGTTACTGTCGGGGTCTGCTTGGCAACAGTTTGCGTACCCGTCCCTGGTGTTCCTGAAAGGAAGTTCGCGTCTCCGGAATAAACTGCCGTAATCCCGTAGCTTCCGACCAAGGAGAACGGTGCAGTGCATGTCGCGGTGGTGACTCCCCCTGTGGTGCTCACGTTTTGCGGGATGCACAGGTTGGCCGTTTGCGTACCCAGGGTAGAACTGAAGGTGACCGTGCCAGTTGGGTTCGTTGAGCCGGCGGTATTCGGGGTGACCGTCGCGGTAAAGAGTACGTTCTGGTCAACGACGGAGGAGGAAGGTGACGCGACCACCGCCGTTGTGGTTCCGGTCTGGTTTACGACTTGCGGAATGGCAACCGAACTCGCGGCAGTAAAGTTGTGGTCGGACGGGGTGAACGCCGCCTTGATCATGTGCGTTCCCGAAGCCAGGAAAATGACGGAGCAGTTGGGGACGCTCCCATCACTGGCCATCGTTACCGTGCAGAGCGTCGTCGCGCCATCGCTGTAGACCACGATTCCTTGAGGTAAGGTGCTTCCCGAATTGCTGGCGGTCACGGTTGCACTCAACGTTACCGGCTGATTCACCACGGAGGGATTCGTCCCCGAGGCAACAACCACTGTGGTGCCGCTGGCGTTCACCGTCTGGGGGTCAGCGGCCGAAACGCTGCCCGTGAAGTTCGGGTCGGTGCTCGAGAAGGTCGCGGTCACGCTGTAGCTGCCATTGGAGGTAAAGGTGTAGTTGCAAACCGGTACAATTCCGTTGCTGACCGTATTGGTGCACAGGGTGGTGATTGCCGGGGATGTGGTTGCGAAGACCACCGTCCCAGATTGGGGCACCACTGTGCCGGTCGTCGTGGGCGTCACAGTCGCGGTGAAGGCCACAGACTGGTTGACGTTGGAGGGGTTGGGCAACGAGGAAAGAACCGTGGTTGTGCCAGTGGCGTTCACCACCTCGTTGAAGGTTCCGGCCACTCCAGCTGTGAAGTTTGAATCACTGCTGTAGGTGACCGTAACTGCGGTTCCAGCGGTGATGACGGTGGGAATATAACTGCAGGTTGCCTTCCCTGTGATATTCGAGATCGGCACTGCAAGGCAGGCCGGTATGTTTGTTCCGTTCCATGCAAACGTGACCGTGCCCGTGGGAAGCACCTCGGGGCCGCTCCCCGTAGGCGGAGCCACGGTCGCGGTAAAGGTCAATGACTGATTCACAACAGCAGGCGACGCCGAGGAGACCACTGTGACTTGCGGTATGGCCTTGGCCACGATCTCGGTCAGCGGGGCTGCGGTTGCAAGGTTGAAATTGGTATCGCCAGTGTACGTCGCCCTGATTACGTCCGACGGCCAAACCAACCCCGAGGTTATGCAAGTTGCACTCGTTGCTCCTCCGGTCAGGGTCTTTGCCGGGCAGTCGGGACTGGAGCTGCCGTTAACCGTGAAGCTGATCGACCCCGTGGGTGCGATGGGCGAGAGATTCGCAAGCGGACCAAGAGCTGCCGTGAAGGTCACCGTCTGGCCGACAGTGGTGGAACTGGCGGGCGAAGGTGTCAAGGTTAACGTTGGAGAAGCCGGGTTGACCGTCTGGCTCAGAGGCGGCGCAATCGAAGTGGCGAAGTTGCCGTCGCCACTGTAGGTGGCCCCGATCGTATCCGACGGAGCAATCAGGTTCGGAACGGCGCAGGTCCAGGTCCCTCCCCCATTGATTGGAACGGCCGTGCAGTTGGCGATGGGATTGCTATTCAGCGTGAAGGCCATTGTTCCCGTGGGTGTGAGAGTAGGCAGGGGCGTGGTGGAATAGGTGACAGTAGCCGTGAAGGTAACCGAGCCGTTGACGATGGAGGATACCGGAGCGGAGGACGAAAGCGCCACGGTGGTGGCCAAGGGGGTTACGCTTTGCGGCAGAGCCGTGGAAGGTCCAGCCGCTGCATAATTTGGATCGCTCCCTGGAACGTAAGAAGCGGTGATCGAGTGCGGTCCGCCGGTAAGCGACGAGATGGTGCAGGTCGCCGTGCTGCTGGTTGTCCCCGCCGTCAAGGTGTTGTCGCCCACGCCGCTGCACGCCAAGATTGCGGCGCTGTCCTTGAAGGTTGCTGTTCCGGTTGGCAACGCCGCCCCAGACGGGCCGGTTACCGTGGCGGTGAAGGTCAGCGCTGTTCCGTAAGCCGAATTGTTTACGCCGCCTGTCAGGGCAACCGCGATGCCCGGTGCGACCGTGTTCACGTTCTCGGTGGCCGATGCAGTTGGGCTACCGGTCACAGCGGTTAGGGAGGCAACATAGCTGTAGTTGCCTGCTCTCGGTAGCTTAATTGCGCTAAGGTCGAAGGTGGCCACGCCGCTCACAGCCGTCGCACCGTAGGACGCGGTGTAGCCCGTCGGCCCAGTCACAGCCAGAGTGATCAAATCGGTCGCCGAGGTGATCACCGCGCTGGAAGCATCCAGCTCATTCACGTTCACTATGCCGGCGTTTCCGCCCAGCGCGATCGGCGTTGCTGGAGCGTTCCCAGCCGCAAAACCCAGCAGTGGAATCCCGGTGCCGCTCAAAGCCACGCTCTGGGTCGCCGGAGCGCCGCTTGTTGCGTTCAGACTGTTGTCGCTCAGGACCAGAGATCCGCTGTTGGTACCGCTGGTCGCTGGAATGAAGTCCACTTTATAGGTGCACTCGTAGCCAGCGGCCAGTGAATAGGGTGAGCCGTTACTGGATACCTGGGTGCAAGTGCTACCCGCATCGTAAGCAAAACCGCTGGGATAGAGGGGGTTCGGAGACCCAGTCTGGAAGAACGTCAAATCCTGGTTGCCTGTGTTCAGCACGGTCACTGACTTTATTCCGTCAGGAATGTCTTGGCTTCCAACCGTTGTGGATGTCGCAAAGGTGATTGATTGCGGGCTGCCGACGTTAATCTCTGTGATCGTTTGAGGAGTTTCGTCGTAGACATAGAGGTTTCCGGCGCCATCCAATGCCACCCCGTTGGGGAATGAGAACCCGCTAGCAATTACAACCGGCGTACCATAACCACTGGCCGTCAATGGCACTGCTTCTACCGCTACATGAAGGTCCTCTCCAACGTAGATCGTGCCGCCTGCATCCACGGCGATCCCAGTCGGATCCGGGAATCCGGAAGCGACGGTGCTCTGCGTGCCGTAACCGCTGCCGGTCCACGGAATCTTGGCCACCAGCTTGCCGCCGTTGTCGAGTACAAAGAGGTTCCTGTTGGCGTCCACCACTACGCTGGTAGCAGCCGTGAAGGTACCAAATTGAACCGCCGTTCCGTAGCCGCTGCCCGTCCACGGGAACTCGGTAACCGTGGTGGTTCCCTGAACAATAAACAGGTTTCCGGCTCCGTCCACAGCCACGCCATCGGGTGCACTGAGTCCGCTGCCGACGCTGAACGGCGTGCCGTATCCTGTGCTGCCGGAACCCGTGAAGGGCACCTCCAAGATCGACGAGATCGATGGGGCTGCCTGGGCCACAAAGATATTTCCGGCGCCGTCAACGGCCACGCCATTCACATTCAAGAGGCCAGAAGCCACCAGGGTGGTCTGGGTACTTCCTGACTGCTTGATCAGGCCTGTCATAGAACCGGCGACAGAAACGATGCTGCCGTCGGGGAGCACGGCGAAGGTGTCTCCCCAAGAGCTTCCAATGCCGGAGACCACCGTGGTCTGCGCGCCGGGATGGAGAGCAGCCTGCGATCCCTTTCCTACACCTGTCACATAGGCCGTGGCCAGCACGGTGCTGCCATTCAGCGCCTCAACCGCTCCGTAACGCGCGCCGGGAAAACTGGGCGTGAAGGTTGCCACGATGACGCAGGAGGTGGCGGCAAGGCTGGACCCTGTGGGGCAGTTGGACCCGGAACTCGCCTGTTGGAACTCCAGGCCGCTGACGCCCTGGTCGAGGACTGCCCACGAAGTGACGGTCGTGCCGGCCAGAATGTCGAAGTTGAACGACAAAGAAGCTGAGGTTGCACCGACATTCACGTTGCCAAAGCTGGCCGCCTGTGTGCTGATTTCTGTCACAACGCCAGCGTCGGGGGTGCCGCTGTTGTAGGCCGTAAGGAAGAGGTTCCCTTTCTGGTCCTGGGCTACCGCTTCGGCCTGCGGAACAGAGTTGCTCAGTTGGATCGCTGAGGCCAACGAGTAACCGTCTGATGCGAGGAGTTTCAAGACGGCGCCGGGAGCACTCTCGGCGACGATCAGGTTGTTCGACGAGTCGAAGAACAAGCCGCCAGGAGTGTTGAGGCCGGAAACAAATTGAGAGCGTGAAGAATAGGAGCTAATTGCCGTGTACTCGTAGATGATGCCGTCCTGGTTGTCGGCAATGTACATGTCGCCGCTGGCGCTGAAGGTGATGCCATAGATTTCGGCGGCGCCAATCGGGAGGGTGATTGCCGGAGTATCGTATGGCCCGCTGCCGCTGGTAGCGCTGCCTGGGATTTCAAACGCCCATTTTCCGGAGCCGACCCAGATGTTTCCGGAGGGGTCTACGGCAATGGCGAACGGACCCGAATCGACCTCATATTGCGCAGTGTAGGTGCAAGTCGCTGGTCCAATCGAGCAGACGACCACGCGGTCATTGCCCTGATCCGCGATATAGAGGTTACTGCCGGAGATCGCGATCTGCTGGGGATTCTGTAAGGGCGTCGTGCCGTCCGTAACGAAGAACGTTGTGACCGCCTTCGTGGTGGCATCGATCTTCATGATCGGACCCAGAGTGTACGACGCGACGTAGATATTGCCGCTCGAATCGGTGGCCACGCCGACCGGACCCGTCCAGGTCGAGGGAGCAATCTGCGACTGCACGCCGCCGACAACGACCTGCGCCTGTGCCCGCGGCGCACCGCACAGCAGCAGGGCCAGCAACGCCATGCAACCCGCCAGAACGCGCACGGTTCTCCATTGGGCAGCCTGCGCAGCGTTCCTTGCGGCCACTCTCAAAGCGGCGGAGTTGCTTACCTGACTCGGTTGAACGGCTTCCTGTTTCGCGTCGGCAATTGTGCGGATCTCGAACATGGTGGCTTTCCTCATGGTGCAATCTCTGGTGATCAAGCGATGCTGTCTAAAACATGTCTTCTCCACGGGCCGGGGTTAATTCCCAAGACTCTCGGAGAACGCCATCCATCCACCCTGGAGAAAGAGTGGAGTTTACTCACTGTCACTGCTGCCAATCCAACTACGTCATCCACTGGAACGAGGTGGAGCTAGAGCCAGGGACTTCCTCAGGAGCTACTTAGGGCGCTCCGCTCGATCAGTTTGTCAAAAATTCGCAGCGGCCCGCAGGCCTGTCTGGGAACTTAGACAACCGTAAAATTACATCTTCAAAACTCGAAACGAAAATCTAGCACCGCAACAAGGTCGCGTCAAGAAAAAATATGGAATATTACTACTAAATCAACACCATTACGATGCGGCTGCCAAGTCCACCTTCCCTCGCGCCAGAGTACTCCCAGCAAGGACGGCGGCGCTGCTTTTCAGGTTACAAACTGCCCTAGCTGGTCATCCCCTGAACCCTCTTTCCAAGACTAACTCACATGACTCCAATCACTTGTGCTATGCATCCTGGGGTGCTCCGGCACGGAGCGACCGCAGGGCAGCCGCGGTTCGAATCCCCATTTGGAACCTGACTCCTTTCTGAGGAAGGAGGTTGGGCGGCTGCCGCATTTCGGGTTCATTGTGCATTGGCTCGAGATCGACATTTGCGCGCAAGCAAAAATCTCTCCCACCCCCTTCCGCCACCGACCCGGCCGGAAATTGATCCGTTCGGACGCCTCCAGAAGCCTTTCGTGCCACGAGCTCTTTGGCGCCGCTTTGTCTGTGATAAACCTGATATTCTGGAGTCCCTTGGAGCAGAAGCCGGGAAACGCTGGGGATCTTCTCCGATGCACAATTCCCATGCGGTCGCAAGCGGGTTTGCCCGCTTGCGGCTGAGGCAGCCTTCTGTTGGCGTCGTGTCAACTTCTGCCAGAGTTTGCGGTCGGTTGTCTTCCTGATTTTCGATACTGAGTGAGACGATGCAGAAATATCTGCTGATTGCCATCGGCGGCGCGCTAGGTTCCATCGCCAGGTACTGGGTCGGCTCCACGATTGCCGGCCGGATGGGCATCCGATTTCCCTATGGCACGCTGGTGGTCAACATCACGGCCTGCGTGGCCATTGGTTTCTCGCTCACTTTTCTGGGGCGGCGCGGGGGGCTGAATCCCGCCTGGAGATACCTGGTCCCCATCGGCTTCATTGGGGCTTACAGTACATTTTCCACCTATGAGTGGGAGACACTCTCCACGCTGCGATCTGGGGCATTCCTGCTGGGAGCACTGTATGCCGGCGGCAGCCTGGTTTTGGGGCTGGCAGCGGTCTGGGCCGGTTCGCTGCTGGGCGAAGCGCTCTCCTGAAGCCGCGTTTTTCACCGAATTTAATGGGGCCTTGCCACTTCTCCTTGTGGAGTGCTTCAATCCTCCCGTGTCCGGGCTGCGCTTCCCGGCGCTGCGTCTGCCCATGAAGGAGGGAACATGCTGAATGCGGGAAAGGCGATCAAAGTCTCCATTTATCTGAGCGATGGGGCGACGCGTCACGGGATTCCGGTGTATTCCAGCATCCTGGACTTTCTTTTCTATCGCGGCGTAGCTGGGGCTACGGTGATGAAGGGGATCGCCGGCTTCGGCGCAGATCATCATATGCATTCCTCCAGCATGGTGGAAATCTCCGATCGGCTGCCGCTCAAGATCGAGTTCATCGAGACCCGGGAGAAGGTCGAAGCTCTGCTGGGCAAGTTGGAGGAGCTAGCCGGGAGCGGCTTGATCGAGATGCAGGAGACGCTGGTCGTCAAGCCAGCCGAGGTCTCCAAGCCCAAGAGACTGGTTCCCCCGGCCCACCTGAAGATCGAAGGCAAGGCACAGATGATGCGCATCTATGTGAGCGAAGAAGATCGCTGGAAGGATAAACCGCTGCACGAAGCTCTGGTGGCGGCCATGCGGGCCAACGACATTGCTGGGGTCACCGTCTATCGCGGCATCCTCGGCTACGGAGCCCATGGGCGGGTTCGCAAGGACAAGCCCCTTCACACGCCTCACCACGGCTCAGTGATGCTCTCAGTGATCGACACCGCGGAGAAACTCCACGGTTTTCTTTCGCTGGTGGACCAGATGGTGGAAGAAGGCCTCGTGGTCTTTTCCGACGTGGACATTATCAAGTACGCCTATCGCCCCATGGAACCGGAAACCGAAGGAGCAGTGGCGGCGCGGGGAAGCGCATTGGTTTGATTGGAGGCAGGATCATGAAGGAACACTACCCGGCTCGCATGTTGCGCATCCATTTCGGGGAAGACGATCGCTGGCACGGCAAACCCTTGCATGAAGCGATCCTCTCCAAGTGCAAGGAACTTGGTATTGCGGAAGCCATTGTATTCAAAGGCATTGAGGGGTATGGAGCTGGCAGCAGAATTCGCCATGCCAG
The DNA here is from genome assembly GCA_963839155.1 of uncultured Acidobacteriaceae bacterium. Taxonomy (GTDB): domain Bacteria; phylum Acidobacteriota; class Terriglobia; order Terriglobales; family Acidobacteriaceae; genus Telmatobacter. The sequence goes on along the minus strand of CAWITY010000007.1, from coordinate 320,697 downwards.
CCATTGGCCGCTTTCAAAAGACGCACCTATCCAGTTGAGCATCATCGATACCGAAGAGCAGATTGCGCGGCTCCTGCCCCATCTCGACGCCATGGTTGAGGATGGCCTGGTGGCTACCTCGATCGTAGAGGTCGTATGCTATTCGCGGCACGACGATGAAGCCGCCCCGCAAAGCGCTCCGGGGCACTAACCGCGCGTAATTGTTCGAGATCCCGGCACCACAAGCTCCGAATCCGGGACTGGGGGTGCGCGAACTCAGAGCCCGGAATCGCGCACGACCTGAAAGCACCCGACATGCACCAAATCCTCCCGGCCGGACGCCGGAAGACAACGCCCTCCTGGCGATTGTGGGAACAGATGCCTCCTTTTCACAGGTTTTGACCGCAACCTTAAAGGAAGATTCGTGTCAAAGTTGGAAGAAGAGACCGAAAGAGAGGCGCCACTATCCTTTCCCAGTGCCAAGACGCCACGGCCCGGTGATACCGGTCACTTTACCTGCAAATGGCGTTGCAGGATCTGTCTTCTCCGGGTCTTTGGAACGAGGAAGTGAATTCGAAATCCTAACCGAGGGGAACCTATGCTTTCCTTGCGTGAAATACGCGGAGCGGCATTCGCTCTCATTGCCTTAGCGGTTTTGGCCTTTTGTGGGGCGCCCGGCAATGCGCAGGCGGCCTTACTTTTGGAAGAGCCGTACGGCTTTTTCGGGACGGTCAATCCCACGGGACATATTGCCATTTACTTCGATCGCGTTTGCGCTGCAACGCCAGTCAAGCTGCGCCGCTGCGAACCCGGTGAGCGGGGCGCCGTCATCTCCCGGTACCAGGGAATCGACGGGTACGACTGGGTGGCAATGCCCCTGGTTCCCTACCTCTATTCAGTCGAGAATGAGTCTCAAGTTCCCGCCCATGTCAGTCGCGATCAGGTGAGACGCCTGCGGGGAAGCTATCGCGAAAGCCACCTGCTTGATCTGAGCGGGAATCTGCCCGAGGGCGGCCTGGTCCGGGGAGGATGGACGCAACTGGTGGGCGCGGCCTATGAGCGCCGCATTTATGCCTTCCGCTTTGAGACCACTCCGGAACAAGACGACGAACTGATTGCGCGCATGAACTCGGGAAAGAACTTCTCGCACTTTCAGCTTCTGTTTGAAAACTGCGCTGATTTCTCGCGCACGATACTCAATACGTATTTCCCCCGCACGTTCAACCGCAGTGTCTTTCCCGACGCCGGCATGACCACTCCCAAGCAGATTACTTACAAGCTGGTGCGGTATGCCCGCAGGCACCCTGAAATTCACCTGGAGATCTTCGAAATTCCGCAGATTCCCGGCTATCGCCGTCATAGCGCTTCAAACAAGAGCATCGCCGAGTCGCTAACCACCACGGCATACGCTGTCCCCATCGTGCTGGTCAATCCGTACCTGGCGGGGGGGCTTTTTGCGGACTACCTTGTGCGCGGCCGATTTCATCCCATCCCCAAGCATCCCCGGATACTGGGGCCTGGAAGCCTGGAAGCATTGACAGGCCCCGCTCAGCCCGCGCAGAATCCCTTGAGCGCAGGTGTACAGGCCCCCGGCGCCGCTGGCGGCGATTCTGCCGAACCATTGGCAGACACGGCAGTCCATTTCGGCTTGAGAGAAATCAAGGCTACGCATGAGTGAAAGTACCCCGCAAAGTTTCAAGAAACATGGCAGGATGGATCCAGCCTTCCACTATGTGCTGTTCTTCGTTCTAGTCGCCAACCTGATCGTCGCCGTGGTTCATCTCTGGCACCATCGCAACCTGGATGCCGGATGGTTCCTGGTGCTCTCGCTGGCAGTGTTTATCGGCTGGGCCAAGCTCCGTACTTATCCATTGAAGGTGCAGGACAGGGTGATCAGGCTTGAGGAGCGCCTGCGGTTGCAGGCACTGGCCCCGGCAGAGTGGCACACACAGATCTTCCGTCTCAGCGAGGACCAACTCATCGGCCTGCGCTTTGCCGCCGACGACGAAGTTGTGGAACTGGCCAAGCAAACCCTTGAAGAGAATCTCAACCGCAAGCAGATCAAGGAGCGCATCAAGAGCTGGCGCGCCGATTATTTCCGGGTGTAAGTTCGCGCTGCGGAAGATGTCCCCGGTTCTCGCGAAGATGACTGACCTACAACTGTAACTCCAACAAGCGAATGGGAGGAGATCCTCGATCTCCTCCCATTGCTTGTTCCGGCTTGCCTCACTCCACGTTGGATACTCTTCCGTCGATGAAGGTCACCTTCATGCCTTTGTAGTTGTAGATGACTTTCCTTCCCAGGAGAGCCTTGTTGGTTGGTTGGCCGAGGATGGACTCGACATCGGCGATGGACTGGCCAGCCGAGATCGTGGGCGCCACGGCCGGCGCGCCAGCTTCAGAGGTTACATCGTTCACGGCCTGATCGGCCTGTTGAACCTGCTGCTGAATCTCGTTGGCCGCGTTCGGATCGGGCGGAGGCGCAACCGAGGTGTAGACCGCCGGCGCCATTTGAGGCGAAGCTGGCGCTTGCGGCAATCCACCCTTGCCCTGGTTGGTCTGTAGCTCCTGAAGTCCCTGGTCTATGACTTCCCGCAAGTGATTCTGCATCTCTTGCAGGCTGTCCAGCGGGACCGAGACGAGATCGGACTTTACGCATTCCTGGCCGCCCTTGCTGGCAAGAACAACCAGATCGGCAGCGGTTGCATTGGCCGGAGGTGCGGATTGCAACTGCAATGCGTCTCCGTCGCTCAAGGCGCACTCGTTTCCTGAGCTGTCAACCACATCCAGCGAGCCGCCAACTACGAATACACGCGGATGGCCGTTTGCAACATCGGTCATCACGCTGGCAATACCACTGGCGCCGGGGTCCGCCACTTGTTGCTGTGCGTTCTGCTGCGCCTCCTGGCTCTCAAGTGTCAACTGGTTTCTAACTTCGTCGGCGATTTCCTGCTTCACATCGGGAGTCATCGGCGCCACGCCGGCGGCCATTGAGGGATCGCCATTCATCTCGCCGGCCTCCTGGTGTGCCGCATAGGCAGCCTGAAGATTGGTCGAGATCAGGTAGTCCGTAAGCCAGAAGGCTGCCGACGGATACACCGGATAGGGGCTGAAATAGTAACCGTAGTACCGGTTCCAGGGATTGCCCATCCAACCCCAGCGGTACCGAATTGGCGATGCCCAGGGATTGAAAGCCCACCCGTAGTAAGCGTGCCCGAAGTAGAAAGACGGGGCATACACGTGCAATCCCAAGCCGTGGAAACGGTAGCCGCGATAGAAGTGGTCGTACGTGTGCCCATGATAGACGTAGGTGCGCCGGTCGAAGTCATGGCCGTGGAAGCTGTAAGGACGCGCCACATATCCGGGACGTCCCAACGCAAAGAACGTGCGGCTGTGATCCGGGCGATCCACGATGATGCTGCGCCCGCCGTTCATCCCCTGGTGCACATCCATTCCCCGTCTGACGTCATGCACGTCGCTCACCCTGCCGTTCGGCCGGACGCGAACTGCGCTGCCATTCCTGGCGATATTCTCACGGCTTCCCCTTGACGGAGGAGTAGCAATCGCTGGATTGTGGGGGGCGTTGTTGGGGCCAGCCTGGTTCCTGACACCGTTGTTCTGCCCCATCGGGCTCGCGGAGTTCACAGGATTCCGCCCGCTGTTGTTTTGACCTGTCCCACTGGCCGGGGCCGTATTCGCAGGATTCCGTCCGCCGTTACCTGTCCCATTGCTTGGAGTTGTGCTCACTGGGGGCCTGCCGGCATTGCCCGAGCCGCTCGTGGGCTTGGAATTCACAGGGGGAGGTGTAACGGTATGAGTGCCACTGGCCGTCGGATTGGCCGGCACATTCGTGGACCGGCCACCGAGTGTTGCCCCAGAATTTGCAGCCGGTTGTGCAGGCTTGGAAGCCGGAGCAACGAGGGGCGTCGATGGCCTGGAAACAGGCACGGGTGCTGAAGGCGCCGGCCTTGGCGCCGGGGCGCTGGATTTAGCTGCGGGTGCTGAAGGATGAGGCGCCGCGGCTGCGGGCTTGGCGGCGGGGTGGCTCTCCTCGTTCTTCTTATCGTTGGCGTTTGCCATGGCGCAACTGCCTACGAACCCGGCAAGGATGAGAGCAAAAGAGCCATACTTCATGGCCCTGGAAAAGCGCTGCATGTTCATCGTTTCCTCTTTCTTCTTTCAACCGTCTTCCCCTTCCGCGCTCAATCCCGGGGGGCAGACGCTTTACAAACAACTGCCTATTCGGCTGACAACAGACCGCGACCAGATGCACAAGGGGCGAGGGATCCCCCCTTGTATCCAGCATCTGGACGCGCTGCCTCACCCGCGATCAATCGTACGGTGTCTTTGGGATACGGCTTGAATGCCGACTGATTGCCAGGTTGCGCCGCCAATGGAAGACCAAAGATCGGCATGGGCGCGGCCAAGCATGGAACGCCAGGATTGCGTAACTGAGCCATAGGACACTTTCACTCCATGGGCTGTGGGGCAGAGATCAAAGCAGATCTACAAGGGAGGTACATTCTCCGGCGCGGAGAGGCGGCGTTTTCTCAAGAAAACGCCAACTCAGCGCACTGATCCGGCGTACATCGATTGGAAGAACCACAACGATAGGCAACCGGAAAAGCAAACTCCGGTACGAGGGATGTGAAAGCAGTCAGACGCGAGTTTCGCCCCTGCTGATCGCCATCCTCTTGTCTAAACACGGCTTCGGAAAAAAGGATGCGCGTATCAGCGCAATTATTTCATACCTGGCCTCTTACTGATCCGGCCCTGAAACAATTGAACGGAATGAAGGAAAAGCGGCCACGGATCCTTCGACTCACCACCCCCAAACTGAACAACGTTTGGGGCCCCGATCGCTCAGGATGACAGTCTTGACTTGATGCATAACTTCAGGGCCTAATCAATGGCTTGTATGCATGAAATTGTGCGTCATTGTGCGTCAACGATGTTTCCCTGTGCCAGGGTACGACCGGAGTACCGGGCGACCCTCTGGTCGGGGTCGCGTGCCGTCAGGGCCATGCAAAAGGCCGGTTTTACATGCTGGGGAAAAACCACGGAGAACAAGCGAAATTCCCCAAAAACAATCGCTCAGTAGCCCGCCGCCTAATATCGGCCATTGTCGGCTTGGATGCCCCTACGGGGCTTTGGCACCTTTTTGTTGGCATTTCCCCTGACTGCGCTTCGGTTGTTCTTGGCTATAGCGGAACCAGAGTCGATGTATCCCGAAGCCGTTGCATTCAAGTCGCCGCGACCCCCAGGGAGCGGCGATCCTGCACAGGGCGAACGAGGCCACAGGGACTCTGGTTTCGCTCTAGCATCCTTCGGCCCCTCCGGGGCGAATGCCTCCGCGCCGTTTTCATGCCCTTGGGTGGGCCGAAGGCACATCGAGACACGACTGAAGCCGTGCCCTGACCCTTCTTGCCACGCAGAAGGAGCTTTTCGCCCTTCGCAAAAAAGCGCAGGCCCGGAATCCCAAGGGCCTGCGCTTTGAGTGCTGCATTTGCCTTACTCGTGCGGCGACTTCGTCCCCGGCTCTGGTCCGGCTTCCCCGGCTTGGCCCTCGGCTTCGGCGATCGCTTCAGTGTCCAGCGCGTGTTCGTGACGATACTGCTCCACTGACATCTTGCCGTCCCACCATGCCCAATTCATCGGATAGACATCCGGATCGAAGAAGACCTGATAGAAATGCCAGACGATAATGGCCAGCGTGGCGAGGATTGCCTCGTAGAAGTGGATCGCGGTGGCCACATCCACCCACCAGCGAGCCAGCGCATTGCCCACGGAGATATTTGCCCACAGCATGATGCCGGTAACGGCCATCAGCGCGGTGCCCCATACCAGCGCCCAGTATTCGGCCTTTTCCGCATAATTGAAGCGACCGAACTTCGGCTTCTCTCCGCCCAGGCCCAGGTAGTAACGCATCGTAGCCAAGGCATCGAATGCGTCCTTGGGCCGCGGTGCGAAGTCCCAGATCAGGCGTCTGCCTTCCCTGGTCATCGCCAGATAGAAGATGTGATAGATGCCCGCCGCGATCAGGATGACTCCCGCCACGCGATGGGTCATGCTGCGCAACTTCTCGCCCATGCCGAGCACTTCGGCAAACCACGAGTTGGGGAACTTCAGCGCAAATCCGGTGATCACCAGCACGATGAAGCTTGTGAGCAAGATCAGGTGCTGCCAGCGCTGATTGGGTGTCATCCGCGTCATGCTGGGATTCTGCATCTGCCGGCGCGCAACGGCCTTGCCGCGCCAGATGATGAAGTTGTGCACGAACATGGCGCCAATGACGGCGAAAATCAGAACCAGATAAATCCACCGCACCCAGCGCACGGCAAGCGATCCGATATCCTTTGACGCGCTGCCGTCCATGTGCACTTTGTTGAGCGTGAACTTCTGCGTCACGCCCTTGTGGCACTGGCCGCAGGTCGCATCCAGGTTGGCGCGATTGATCGTGGAGCGCGGATCGGTGGAAGGCAGAATATTGTGCACTCCGTGGCAACTGGAACAATTCGCCGCCACAACCGAGCCGCCCTCCGTAGCCAATCCGTGATAGCTGTCGAAGTAGGTTGTCACCCGGTTCCCGGGCACGCCGAACTCCTGCGACAGCCGCACGCCCTGGTGACAGCGGGCGCAGGTATCGCGCGACAGGTTCTGCTCGGAGACCGATGAGTTGGGGTCCTTGTGCGCCTTGATCGAGTGGATGCCGTGGCAGTCCGTGCATACCGGCGCCAGCCCGTTCCCGCGGGCGATTCCCTGCCCGTGAATGCTCTGCATGAAGGTCTGCGAGATCGTGCTGTGGCACTTGCCGCAGGTCTGCCGGCACATTGAACTTGTAGATGGGCGACTTGGCATCGTTGGCAGGGAGAATTTCGTGCGCCCCGTGGCAATCTGTGCAAACCGCGGCCTTCTTCGATCCCTTCTCGGTGGCCAGCCCATGCACGCTTTCCTGATAGGACATGAAAGGCTGCGCGCTCTCGCCATTGTCTCCCATCAGAAACTTCTGCCCGTGGCAACGGCCGCAGGTGTTGGGAATGTTGCCGTGATTCACCGGCGACTTGGGATCGTCCGCAGCCCAGCACTTCGTGCGCGCCGCCGTGGCAATCCTGGCAGTTCGCGGCCTGCCCGGTCTTTGTGACTTTGGCGTGCTGACTGTGCGAATAGGCCTCCTGCGCGTCCGCGTGACACTGGGCGCAGGTTATTTTCTTGGGTGTTGTATCGTGAACCAGCCCCTTCACGTCGGTGTGGCAATCAACGCAGGCAAACATGCCGCCGTGGATGGAGTGCTTCAGTTTGCCTTCGTCCACATACAGGCTGGCCTGTTTGCCGTTCACGTCCGTGGTCAGCGTGGCGTCGGAGTGGCAAGCAAGGCAGTCTTTGTCCTTGGGCTTGTGTTCGGCGCCGGCCAAACAGGCAAAAGTGAGCAGAAAGAAAGCAAGGATTGGAGTAAAAGTTCGTCTGGAGCGGTTCACATGTCTGATAAGATGCTTCGGCAAAAAAGCCCGCAGTGATTGAAATCACATCGTGATGGGAACCCTCGGGCGAGGCAGCAGCCTGGGTCCAGTAAGCCGAAGCCTGCGGTACGCCTGGCGCAATCCGCACCCGCGAACCATGCGGAACAGAGTAGGCCCAAAAGGCGATCCCCCACCCTTTCGCGAAAAGCAACGCAAAAGGGCGGGGGACGTTGGACCTTCGAAGACTCTTGCCCCGGCTCAGGAGCCGAAATACGCACTCAGCGTCAGCGCCAGCAGAATCAGCCCAATGAGAATGGCCGTGAATCCCACCACTTTGGAGAAATTCACCAGCCACAGCGGCGGTGCGCTGGCAAGTCTCGACTCCAGTTTTCCCTGGCGTGCAAGCCGCTCGTACTCTTGCGTGCGCTTGGTTTTGAACTCTTCTTCGGTCTCCACTCCGGTAAAGACCACCATATCCATCGGGAAGCTGTCGGGCCGAAGGTGGGTGTTGACGAAATGGATGGAGAAGATGAAGAGGATGGCCAGCAACCCCTCCTCGCTGTGAATCACCAGCACGGCGTTCAGCGCCCAGCCGGGCAGGAAGTGCGCGAAAAAGGGCGCAAACCACATTGCATAACCAGAAAATCCGATGACGATCATGCCCCAGAAGACCGCCCAGTAGTCGAATTTCTCCCAATAGGCGTAGCGTTCGAATTGCGGCTTGGGCCCCAGGCCGACAAACCACTTCAGGTGACCAAACAGGTCCTTCACGTCCTTCCAGTTGGCCACCATGGAAGTTGGCCCCCAGAAGACGCCCTTTTCGCGATGAATCAGGGCGCGGGTGAAGATGTCCTTCAAGTGGATGAGGAAGGCCACCGTCAGAACTACGGCAAACAGCTTGTGGAAGAAGATGATCGCACCGAACCCGCCCACGCCGCTGGCAAACTTTCTGGCCCAGAAACTCTCGCTGAAGCGCATTGGCAGTCCGGTGGCAGCCAGCCCCAGGAAGGTGGTGAACAGGACTGCGTGCATGTAACGCTGCGCCCGCGTGAAGCGCGTGAAATGACGCTCGCCCTCGTGGTTCTTCTCATTGCTGCCCTCTGCGGCTTGCTCCAAATCAGGCATTTGTCCCTCCATTTTTCGACCTGGTCTTGATCTGCTGGTAGCGCGAGCGGATGAGCCACAGGATGGTGTGAATCACGAAGAATGTCAGCGTGCCGGCCAGCAGCAGGTTCATGAACAGCCTGACAAAGTAGAGGGCCGGATTCAACTTGCGGTTACGCGCATTGGCATGGGGCTGGTACTTGACAAAGCTGGCATTGGCGCCGGCATGGCACCGTCCGCAGGTCTTGATCAGATTGGCCGGAGCTACCGGCGAGCGCGGATCGGATGCAGGTAGAATTTCATGCGCTCCGTGACAGTCCCAGCAACGCGCCGTCTCCACGTAGCCGCCCAATGAGCCCAACTGCGAGTGGAAGGTATCCCGGTAGGTGGTGAACTTATCCTTGTGGCAATTGCCGCAGATCGGCGTGGACTGCATGCGGAAGGCATCCGCCGTGGGCTGCTCGATGGCGTGCGCGGTGTGGCAGTCGGAGCAGACCGGCGCGTCCATGTGTCCCTTGGCCACCGCCTTGCCATGCACCCCGCCCATATAGTCGTTGGTGATTCCCGCGTGGCAGGTTCCGCAAGTCGCGGGAACGTTGGCCTTGTTCGTCGGGCTCAAGGGGTCCTTGCGGCTCAATATATGATGCGAGCCGTGGCAACTCTGGCAGTTTGCCGCCACCAGCAGACCCTCTTTACTCAGGGCATAACCGTGGATCGAGTCGATATAGAGCGGATAAACGCTTGCCAAGCCGTGCTTCTTCGCCATTCCCTCGGTGCCGTGACAGGCACCGCAGGTTCGCGGCACATTCAGCGGATAAACCGCCGACCGCGGATCGCTCTTGGGGAAGATCTCATGGGCGCTGCCGTGGCAACTGGTGCAGGGGTGGTCCGCCGCATTGGAATGCACACTACCGGCAAGGCCCGCCGCCTGATCCGCATGGCATGTCTCGCACTTCACCGGCGTCACTTTGTCAGGATGGGGATAGCCTTTGATGGTGAAATGGCAGTTGGCGCATTGCAACACCCCGTGAATGCTGGCGCCGAATTTGTGCTCGTCGACGGCAACGCTGTGCCCCGATGCGTCCTGGAGGCCCGCGTCCGCATGGCAGGCCAGGCACTCGCTGTTGGCTTGCGCCCTGGCTGGCCCCGCGGCAAACAGGATCGCAAAAGCAACCATGGGCAGCGTGATGGAGGAAGAGATTTTCATTTCAACTCCGTTCGATCGTGCCGCTTTGGGGTGACGGAGAGACCGGTCGCGCCGGCCTCTCCCGATTCACATTCAGCGGTCTGAACTTGCCCCGTTGCCCAAACTACTTCTGTAGTGTGCGAATGTAGGAAATCGAGTCTTTGATCTGCCCATCGCTCAGTTTGCCCTTGTAGGCGGGCATCTTGCCTTTGCCGTCTGTGGTGGACTTGATGAACTGGGCATCTGTGGCCTTCATCATCTCCGGAGCCTTGAAGGAAAGGATCTTCATCATCTTTCCCATCGGGGTCGCGGCCAGGCCGTCGGCGCCGTGGCACGAGGCACACTTTGCTTTGTACGTATCTGCACCGGGCGCCTGCGCAAAGGCCGGCCCCGCAATGGATGCGGCCAGCAAGATCGCGGCTGCCGCTTTGAGAATCTGCTTCATGTAGTTGCTCCTTGACCGGACTTTGCCTTTTCTCGGTCAAGTACCTTTCATACTTGTTATACTCAACCGGCGCATGTGACGTCGATCACAGGTTGAAACGCGCTTTCCACGGAACAAGCCGCTGATCCTCCACGGTTTGGAAGCTGTTCCCTACTTCCTTGCTGGCTCCAAGAACAGCGTCGCGCACGCCGGGGTGATGTGGGTCACTTGCCGAAGGCACCCTGGTCCTGGAGAATATCAGAGCTGTTTGAGGGTTCATTCATGGCCACAGTCGCACGATCTGAAGCAAAGAATATGCTCACTCTTCCTGGAGATGCCGTCCGCCAGATCCAATGGCGGTTTGCCGACCGGTTCGACCTGCAAATGCTGGTGCAATCGGCGCGAGGCGTAGCTCGGGGAACCGTGGCGCGGCTGGTGGCCGCCGGCGAGCGCAACACACACGAGTGGACTCCAGGAAAGAACGGGATGATGGAGGCGTTCGATCGCGCCGGCATCACCGCCGCTTTCATGGAACCGGAGGAGGGTGGATTTATCTCCGGTCCCAAGAACCTGGCCCTGTCTCTGGCCGCCTTTGAGCTGGCCTGGGTGGACGGCGGGGCGGCTACCGCCAGCCTGGCCGGCTTCCTCGCCCTGGCGCCCATTCACGAACGCGGCACCGAGGAGCAGTCGCGCCACTACAAGACGCTTTCTGCCCCGCCCCAACAGGGCGAGGACCGCAAGCCCTGGCGCGGCGCATTCGTGCTCACCGAGCCAATCCCTTATGTGGGCGTGGATACCGGCATGTTGGGCGGCAAAGTGCGCATTACCGAATGGAAAGACGGAGAGGAGCCCTGGCTCCAGGTTGAAAAGCGAGGCCGCTTCATCACCAACATCGCCTTCGCCAATTTCGTCACCGCCGCAGTCAACTCCGACGACCCGCGCATCAAGGGCAGTTGCGTAGTCATTCTGGAGGACACCGACGAGGGCACCTTCGACCACGGCACCCCAACCAAGAAGCTGGTTCATCAGCTTTCCTCTACCGGTGACCCCATCTTCAGCCTCAAGGTTCCCGCCAGCCGAATCGTCGGCGGATACACCTTGAAAGACGGCGTCATCGTCCCCAACTGGACCCACACCGAGGTGCTCGAAGCAGTCTTCAAGCGTACCCGCGTCGCCGTCGGCCTGATGACTGCATCCAAACTGCTTTCCGCCGTTGAGCCGGTCATCCGCTACCAGCGCCAGCGCTTCCGCGGAGCGGAGGGCGCCAAGCCCGGTTCGCTGCGCTACGAGCAAGGCATCCAGCAACGCGAAGACGCTTTGCACCGCCTGGTCGATGTCTGGGCCACGGGCGAGGCAGCCACGTCGCTGGGCTTTGCCACGGCGCGGCTCTTCGACGAGTTGGAGCCGGTGGAAAAGCAGAAGACGGCATTGCTCAAGGAGCGCGGCATCCAGGGCGGGCGCGCGGAGATGAAGGCCCTCAAAGAGAGCGAGCAGCGGGCCATCGAACTGCTTTCGCTCAAGCATGACGATCCTCGCCGCACCGAACTCGCCGCCGATCCGCTGGTCCAATTTGTGTTGATGGACGCCGAAACGAACGTCATCTGCCCCGCCACCAAGCTCTGGAACACCGGCCACGGCGCAAATATTCTGCGCGAAGCGGTCAGCCTGATGGGCGGCTACGGAATCACCGAGGATTGCCCCGGCTTCCTCGCCAATAAATGGATGGACGCCCAGCTCGAAGCCACCTACGAAGGCCCTGAAGCCGTCCAACGCCGCCAGTTGACCGTCACCATGACCTCTGAGGTCTTTCTGGCCCAGTTCCGCGCATGGACCGTGGAGATGCGCCGCATTGCCTCGGAACGGCCCGGCACCGGCGCCTGCACGCTGGCCTCGGCCATGAAGCTGTGGCTTTGGACCCTGGAACACCTGCAAAAGACTAAAGATCCCGTCGGCGGCAAGCTCTATCACGGGCAGCGCCAGGGCGTGACCTTTGCGCTGGCCGATGCGCTGTGCTGGCTGCTCGCCTCGCGCTACCAGATCCTTGACGTGCTCGAACTGGCGGAGCGGGGCGGAGACGACCCCGTGGCCAGCGAAGGCCTTGAAGGCACGGTGCAGTTCCTCAGCGACTTGTGCCATACGCAGGCAGCCGGGGCCGCGGGCGAGGTTTCGCGCATCTGCGCCGAGCTGGTCTTTGGTTACAACCAGCATCCCAACTGGGACGAGGAAGTGCACAATAACTGCTTCCTGGCCAGCGAACTGGAGGAGTTCGAGGAGACCATGCCAGGCATCAGCGCCATGGCCGTCGATGTGCTGGCCTCCGATGGCAGCCACCCGCAAAAGGCCGGCCCGTGCGCCGGTTGCGCCGGCAACAGCGAATTTCTGCTCCTGCACAGCAAGCTGCTCACCTGCTTGAGCGGTTCCCGCCTGGCCAAGGACCGCGCCGCGGAGAACGTCGCCACAGTGATGATTCCAGAAGCGCTGGATTATCCCGTGTAGGGCAGCTTTTAGCTTCTAGCTATTAGCTTTTAGCTTGTCTGTTGCTGTAATGAACTGTGTGCCCCAGGTCTTGATTCTCGGGCCTGGGATCCATAAACCAGTCAATGTTTTGAAAGGGCACGACTTAAGTCGTGCCGCAAAAGCTATAGAATGAACGCGGGCTTTAGCCCCTGAGGGATGTCGTCTTTGGGCATCGCAAGGCTTATGAGATGACTTCTACTGATTCACAATCTTGATTGGGGATCAAATGAAAAAGTTCGGATTGCCTTTTTGGCTTTGCATTGGTATTGTCTCAATCGCCATTTGTTGGTGGATTTATATAGGCCAGTTTCCATTTTCAGGAAGCTGGGATGTGATTTGCAAGATTGTTTTCTTTTCTCTCGTTTTTGCATTTGCCATAACTGCCTACGAGCGAACCCAGGCGAATACCAAAACAATCGACGAGGTGGTTTCAGAAATTGAGACTCTAAAGGCTGAAATCGAGGAACTACGAGATTCTCTGCCTGAGAACAACTTCAAACACCATGAAGATTCATAAGACAGTTTTTGGGAGGCCCGCTTGAGCGCAGAAGCTAACGTAGCTGAGTTACCGGAGATCGACCGCCAAACGATGGAAGTGGACATTGCCTGCGCCGGCTTCGGCCCGGCTATGGGCGGCTTTCTCACCACCCTTACACGCGCGCTCAGCGAGAACCCCGCCGACCCGGCCTTCGAGAGCAAGGCCATGCCGGGGATGCCCCTGCAGGTGCTCTGCTACGAACGCGCCGACGACATCGCCTCCGGCGTCAGCGGCGTGGTCACCGTGGGCAAGGGCATCCGCGCCAGCTTTCCCGACCTGAACCCGGCTGAGATTCCCATGGCCGTCGAGGTGAAGCAGGAGCGCGTTTTCTACCTGCTCGATCCCATCGGCGCCAGCCGGCGTTCCACGCTTTTGCGTCTTGGGGATGCATTGCTGAAAACGGCAGCCCCGCTGCTCGGTGTGAAAGACTCGGCCTTCGAATTGCCCTACACTCCCGCATTCCTGCAAAAGCACGGCGGACTGGTGCTCTCGATGGGCCAGTTCAACCAGTGGGTCGGTTCGCAACTCATGGGCAGCGGTTTGGTGCAGATTTGGCCGGGCACGCCAGTCAGCACTCCGCTCTTCAACGGCAAGGCTGTCGAAGGCCTGCGCCTCACCGACCAGGGCGTGGACAAGTTCGGCACACCGTCCGACGGCTTCATGGCCGGTATGGACGTGCGCGCGCAGTTGACGGTCGTGGGCGACGGCCCTGTAGGCGCGGTCGGCCAGGCTCTCGACGAGCGCCTCGGACTTCCCGATGGCCATGCGCGCCGCGAGTGGGCCTTGGGCATGAAGTTCGTTATCGAACTGCCCGAGGACACCACGCTCGAGCCGGGCACCGTCTGGCACAGCTTCGGCTACCCCGAGCCGGAGATCTTCGGCTTCCTCTATGTGCATCCCGACCGCCTTGTCTCGGTAGGGATTTTTGTTCCATCTTGGATGAGCGACCCCAGCCGCACCGCCTACCGCTACTTGCAGCACTACATCCAGCACCCGCTCCTGTGGAAGTACCTCAAGGACGGCACGCTGCGGTCGTGGGGCGCGAAGTCGCTGGAGGAGTCGGGCAAGCACGGCGAGCCGTTCCTCACCGGCGACGGCTTTGCCCGCATCGGCGAAGGCTCGGGCTCGACCAACATGCTCACCGGCTCCGGCGTGGACGAGGCCTGGACCACCGGCGTGCAACTGGGCGAGTCGGTGATCGAGCTGCTGCGCGCCGGCAAGCCCTTTACGCAAGAAAATCTGGCCTCCACCTACGAAGCCCGCCGCCGCGCTAGCTGGGTCGAGCGCGGCGCGAAAGAGGCGCAGAACGCCCGCAACGGCTTCCATGGCGGAATCGTCAAGGGCATGATCGGCATGGCGCTGGCCGGGCTGACCGGCGGCAAGCTCTCGCTGGGCGCGCACATTCCACCGGCGCACAAGCAGATTCGCTCGCTCCGAAGCAGGCGTGAAGCTGAAGGACGCCGCCGCGCTGGCCATCGCCGACGGGCGTCCGCTGCACGATGCCCTGCTGACCGCGCGCGGCTGGCCGGAGATCGCCCTCGACGGCCGCCTGCTGATTACGCAGCAGGACGCGCTCTTGATCGGCGGCAAGGTGCAGGCCATGCCCGGCTTTGCCGATCATGTGGTCTTCAAGAACGCGGCGCTGTGCATTGATTGCCTTGAGAAGACCTGCGTGGCCATGTGCACCGGCCAGGCCATCACGCAGGGACCGGACGGCGCGCCGGCCTTTGAGCGCGAGAAATGCGTCCACTGCGGCGCGTGCCTGTGGAACTGCGGCCAATCGCCCGACGGCGAGCACTCGAACATCGAGTTCCGCGCCGGCGCCGGCGGGCTGCACTCGGCGGAGAACTGAGGGCCGTCCGTCCTCGATTTATACTGATCGTTGCGGCTTTGAAGGTCGCTTTGGCTTTGAAAGGGCACGACTTCAGTCGTGCCGCAAATGCGGCATTATCGATGTGGGCTTTAGCCCCTGAGGGATCATAGCGTGAGATTGGGGTGCCATGCACGATTCGAGATTTCAGTTGACCAGATCACCAAATGCGCCTGTATCCAGCGCTGAATTGTTGGCCGATCTTCAACGCGCCGCGGAAGTTGCTGGGACAAAAAGCATAGGTAGCAAACTGTATCCCAGATTCGGGAGGTATTCAGCCACAACTATAAGCAAACGTTTTTGTTCCTGGAACCATGCTCTTGTTGAAGCTGGGCTTGAGATTTCGAATGAGGTGTATATTTCGGACGAGCGTCTATTTGAAAACATGATGGTGTTATGGGAGCACTACGGACGACAACCAAAGCGCAGGGAAACAGCCCATCAGCCTTCCACGCTTTCCGAAAGGCCGTATATTCGCCGCTTTGGTTCTTGGACAAAGGCCCTTGAACAGTTTGTTGAATACGCAAACTCTCAAGAAAGAACTCCTCCAAGCCCAGTTGAATTGGCCAGTGGTCACCGAACGAGTAGGGACCCTTCTCTGCGGCTTCGATTCCGCATCCTCAAAAAAGACAACTTCTCATGCCGAGCGTGTGGTGCAAGTCCGGCCTTGACACCAGGACTTGAACTGCACGTTGATCACATAATCGCTTGGAGTATTGGCGGTGAAACCGTCGAGGAGAACCTCCAGAGTCTTTGCGAGGCTTGCAACCTTGGTAAAAGCAATGTGCTTTAGGTGACAAAGCTCCACGTTGTCGCAAGATGAAAAACTTCCCTCAGGGGCTAAAGCCCAGGTTTTTTATATGGCCGTTGTTGGCACGGCTAAAGCCGTGCCCTTTCAAAGCAGAAGAAATACGATTGACTTTTGAAGAAGGAAGAAAAGAATGGCAAATGCATTGCACATCGTGGTTTGCGCGGGCATCGTTCCCGATCCGCTGCAAACTTTGGAGCCTATTACCGGCCCCACCGGTCCGGGGCTGAAGAACGAGATGGTCTTACCCGCTGTGCTTGACCCCTGGGCCGCCAGCGGCCTCTATGAAGCTGCCGCCCTGGGTGCCAAGAACCCCGGTTCCAAGGTCTGGCTGGTCTCGCTCGGCCCCAAGGCCAAGCTGCAACAGGTGATGATGACCGTGGCGCAGAAGGTCGCCTTTGAACTGGTGCCCATCGACGGCCCCATCGGCGGCTTTCCCGATGCGCACTCCACCGCTGCCGTGCTTGCTGAAACAATCGAAGCAATCCCAGGGCTAGACCGCACGAAGTGCTTGCTCTTTGGCGGCTGGGAGTCGGCCACCCGCGGCGCGGGCGTCACGCTGCAACTCGTCGGTGAGCGCCTGGGGATTACCGATCAGTTCGAGGGCGTGGACGAGATTGTCCTCCGCGAAGACGGCTCGTTTGAAGTACTGGAGCGCGTCGAGGGCGGCAAGCACCAGGTCTCAGTCTGCGCCGGCGCACCCGCCGTACTGGGCTGGGCTACCGGCAACCTGGCTGAGCCGAGGAACAATCCGCAAGTCGGCATGGCCAATATGCGCACCATCATGCCTGCGCTGCAAAAGGCCAAAGCCGCCAAGCTCGAAGCCAACAGCCTGCGCTACATCTCCGTCAGCTTGCCTAAACAACACCGGACGACACGCGTCGAAAAGGATATGACCCCGGAGGGGATCGCCGCCGAGCTGGTCGCGTGGATAGGAGCCGAATAATGGAAAAGATTTTAGTATTGACGCATGTCGACGAGACCGGCGCGGCTCTGACCAGGGCTTCACTTGAGGCCGTGACCGCCGGAGTTGAACTCTGCGCGCAGCTCTCCGCATCGCTGACCATCGGCGTCATCGGCGACTCTGCCTCACTCAACGCCGTCACCGCCACCGGCGCTCGCCTGCTGGCCGTTTCGGGCGAGGCCTTCGCCCAGGCACGCTACGCCAGCGACGCCGCGGCCTGTGAAGCTCTCTGCCGCGCTGCCGCGGCCACCATCGTGCTTGCTCCCGGCACTTCGCGCTTTGCACGCGTCGCCGCCGGAGTTGCCCACCGGCTCGGCGGATTCATCGACACGCACATCACCGCGCTCACCGGCGCGCCAGCCATCGAAGCCACTCGCTGGTTCTATCGCCAACGCGTTGAAGCCGCAGTGAGCCGCGACGCACGTCCCTGGTTCCTCTTGCTCGATGCAGGCACCCACGCCGCCTATGCAGGCGCGCCCGCTGCTGCCCAGGTTGAACAAGTCGCGGTCGAACTGCCCGCGCTGCGCACCACCGTCAGCGGCCTGCGCGCTCCGGCACAGGATGCGCAGACCATCCGCCCCGACGCCAAGATGCTCTTCGTCACCGGCGCGGGATGGACCAAGAAGCAACCAGACGGCCAGATTCATGCGGCTGAGGCAAGTGAACTGATTCTCGGCTTCCTGCGTCTCACCAGTTCATCCCTGGGCAGCAGCAAGTCGCTGGTAGACCAGGGCGGCGAGGGCGTGCCGGTGCTTCCCTTCCTCACCCATATGAACCAGATTGGACAAACCGGCGCCACGCCGCGTCACGCCAAGGGCCTGTCTACCTGCTGCCACGGCGAGGAGCCGCACGTGGTGGGCTGGCGTTTCATCGGCGATCGCCGCGCCATCTCGCTTGACCCCAATTGCGGCTGGACGCGCGGCAAGGCCGATGTGGTCTACATCGCAGACGCCTTCCAGGTGATGGCCAAGGTGAATGAGTTGTTGGAGGAGAAGAGGGCGCAATAGTTCGAGGTTTCACTGGTCTCAGAATCGGGACCAGGGGCACCCCGAGCCCTTCGCTTGATCGGAATTCCTGCTTTCCCACCCATTCCGCAAAGTACGCGTAATGGATGGGGCACACAACTTTGTTGCATATGCGGTGCACCTGCACAAAGGGGACGGGCCATGGCCCATCCCCTTTGTACTCGACCAGAAACTCCGGTCTCGTTCTCAGATCTTGAGCGCGGCCGGAAGCGAGAGGGTCTCCATGATCTTCTCCATGGCGCTCTCGTCGTTGCCGATTGTCTCCAGCAAATTGTTCTTCAATTCATCGCGTTTGGCGTAGAGGCGCAGCGGTTGCGGCGGATTGTGCAGCAGTTCCTTGCCGACCAACGCGCGCACGATGAAAGGCATATAGGAAGAATAATCGCCCTGCATGCTCACCGTCTGCGTCGTGTAGGTTTCCGGGTTGACCTTGCCCCAGGAGACCGCTTCGGCGGGAGCGCAGGACGACAGGCTGCCATCCGTCACAGGCGATGAGACAATCTGCGCATCGTAGTCGTAACCGCGAATGTTTTCGAGGAAGAATATCTGCGAGAGCGTCGGCTCCGGTTGCAGCGAGTAATTCTTGGGAACGCCGCCCCCCAGAATCAGAATGGCCATGGTCTTCGCTTCAGAGTCGAACAATCCCCAGTGATGGTAGGCACAGGATTCGAATACATCCTCATGAAGGTCGTAATCGAAGCCGTACTTGATCTTCCCCAGCCTGGCCAGCGTCCACAGCTTGACGGAATTCAAAAACACACTACCATCGGCAGGCGCTCCGATGAAGACTGGCAACTCAAGCTCGGCGCATGTGCTCATCAGTCCGGGTGCAATGCCCAGCGCCTTCTCGCGTTCGGCATAGAACTTGCCAAGCAGGTAATTGCGCTCGGTGGTGGTCATCCGCATCTGGAACTCAGGCCTTTGCAGAATGCCGGTCAGCACCGCGTCCTGGTCAAAGAGCACCTGTTCGTCAAAACCTGTGTCCGTCACGCGAATCACGCCGTTCTCGCGCAGTTCGGCATCGTCGCCGAACAGATCTACTTCGCGAATCGGACGTTCATCGGTCTTCCTCAGGCAGTCATGCCCGTCGTGGTAACAGATGGCGTCGGTAACCGTGATGTACGCGGTGTTCGCCGCTTTGATGAGCGGAATGAGCCACGCGCGGTGCTGATCTGAAACCGTGATCGGTCCCGCGCAAGTAATCACAAGCGGAATACGCTTCTCGATCACCTGCTTCAACGCCTCATGGACGCGGCGCAGGTAGCCACCGCCAAAAGCCGGAAGCGAGGCCGCAAAAACTTCGTTCAGGTCGGCGCATTCGGTAACCGGCTTTCCGGTCACCGCTCTGCCCATCAGTTCATTCATCTTGGTGCATTTGCCCATTGCCATAGCCTCAGTTCAAGGTAACGTTATTTCCAGCTTCCCGCAACAGCGCTGGCCGCACGCTCAACTATTGGTATTGGTGCAGTTCAGATTGAGCGCGGAGGTTGCGCCTACGGCGTCAAGGTCAGAAAAGCCACGCCATATCCTGGCAGCGTCACATTCATCCGTGTGCCCGGCGCAACGCCCGCTCCCGCAGGTCCCGTTGTTACGCTGGTCGTGGCGTCAATGGTGAGCAGACTCGCTGCGTAGAAGCCGCTGAAATCCGATAGATCCACCACCACGGTCCGCGGATCGCCGCTGCCGTTGTCGTCTCCAGCCGCGTGCACCGCACGGTCCACCACCATCACGGTGACGGTGCTGTTGCTGTTTCGGGTCGCCAGCATCTCAACCGTGGAAGCATCCGTGGAAGTCATTGCGAGGATGCTCGGTCCCGGCGATGCCGCGGTGGACGGATAGGTATTTTCGAGCGTCTTGTCGACCCAGTAACTCAAATAGTTATTGCCGTTTCCGTCTGTTTCTCCGTATTGCGCGTCTCCCGCATAACTCCAATGGTAAAGCGCCTGGTTCCCCGCCTTGCCTAATTGCGAGAACACATAGGGCCGCCAGGCGGCAAAAAACGCGCTGGTTCCGCGCGGATCGGTTACGAAGATTTGCGCCGGATTGCAGGAACTCATGCCGTTTGCCGCTGCATAGTCGGCGTTCACATTGTTTTCCGTGACCCAGACCGGCACACTCGCCAAATCGGGCCGGGCCTGAAGCTCGCTATAGAAATACTCCACATTGGCCGCAAAATCCGGCGGGGCGGCGAACAGGGCGGCATCGGTATCCTTCTGGTTGCAGCTTCCATAAAGGTGCGTGGAGACGCTATCCACCTGCGCACTTACTCCACCCGCGCCAGCGGGCGCAAGGAATGTGTGCAGGAACTGCATCGGGTCGCCCGCGTCGCCCGTGCCCAGCCCAAAATCTGAAAACTCCAGCGCTGAAAACTTGATGGATGGATCGACAGCCAGCATGGCCGGAACCACGGTGTTATAGAGTTTCACGTACTGGGCTGCGGTCAGCCCATTGATATTGAATTCGTTGAAGATGCCCCACCAGGTAATGGGATGCGTGCTGGCCGACCGGAACGGCGCACCGCCCACCACAAAGCCGCCTTTGTTGTAATAGCGCACCAGGTTGGCAGCATAGGCGGCAAAGTCCTGTAGATGGTTGGTCAAATCGATATACCCATTGCTATCGCACATCCAGGCGGGCGCAGCTGCAATCTGGAACTCCGGGCTGTTATCCGCCGACGCCAGAACCGGCTGCACCGTCTCATCCAGCAGCGTGAAATCCCAGTCGCTGGCTGCCCCGCTGTTGGCCTTCATGGGGATGGCTTCAGAGAGCGCCTGCAAGCGAATGTGTTGCGGCCCCAGTGCGGTCAGTGTGCTTTCGCGCGCGCTCGCCACAGCGGCTGGCCCCAAAGGGTCGCCCGTCCACTCGGCAATCTGAAATGAGGTTGACATGAACTGCTTGAGCACACCCTGCACGCCCAGCGTTGTGTCCACCGCGCTGCTCACCTTGGCAACCACGGCGCTGACAAGCGTAAAGGGCAACGTGGCGCTCTGGCCCGCCAGGCTTATGGTTGCGGTAGCCGCATAATTCCCTGCGGGAACTGCCGCTCCGCCCGTAAAAGTCAGCGTACCTGAAGGGCCGCCGCTGGCCGGGGTGAATTGCTCCGTAACACCGGCAGGCAACCCGCTCACCGTCACCGTCGCTGTCCCGCTCGGCCCCGTGATGTTCACCGGCAAAGTGACGGCGGCTCCGTCCTGCGGCGTAATGACGCTGGTCGCACCCAAAGACGCCGTAAAAGTCACCGGCGCTGTGCCAGCGTTGCCTGTGCCGCCACAACCAATCGCGGCCAGCACAAACCCAACAAAGGCCCCGCCCAGAATCGGACAAAGCGATCGGCCTTGTAAGCTCATCAACAAATTCCGCCGGAGTGAGCCGGTTGCTCTATGCCGTCGATTATAGAGCGGAACCGGGGTAACTGCGCCCTTGCCAAAATTGTGAAGGGCCCCCGCTCACCGGTCAGTGCCTTAGCGTGTACTCCATGGTCTCGGGAACCACGTTCCGCGGTTCCGCTATCGCCCGTCCAAAATCGCTGCAATCGAGCGCAATCGCACGGAGCGGTATTCGACTTCCGTGGAGCGAAATTCGCAGCTCAGCGCATCAAAGCACACATCAACTCTCGGGAAATGCCCTCAACTCCCAGGAAAGACAAAGAGAGGCCCCGGCGCCATCGGCCCGTCGAGTGAAAAAGCCGGTTCAACTTGTGAAGCCACTCCGGTATCCCATATGCGCGATGCAAGTTCCGGCATCGGCCTCGCTTTGAACAGCTTTTTGCATTGGCGCGCCGTCCATCTGGCTCCAGCCTTGGACTTCTTGCGGCGGGCGCTTTCGGTGGAAATCCCCGTGCCCGCATACATCTGCCGATAGAGTTTCGAGAGAAAGATGAAAGCGATCCGCGAAGTGATGTTCGGGCAGCACGAAGACCTCTTCCAGATCGCGCCCCAATCGTAGAACCTGTCCCATACCTTTTGTGTCCGTTCCCTGATCTCTTCAGAACTCATGGTCGGATGCGGCGTAAACATCTTGGGGCGATTCTCAGCCGGAATCAGCCAGTACCGTGTAATTGGCACATCGCCAACCATGGCGGGGTTAAAGGACTGTTCCTTATCCCATTGCCCAAAATCCACTGTGCCCGGAAATGGGGTCATCATGACGAACTGTGCGAAGGTTACGCCGGCCTTCAGCGCCATCTCCACGGTTGCATCAAAGGTGGCCGGCCGATCAGTGGGCAATCCAAAGAGGAACGAACCAAGCACATGCACGCCGTGCTTCTTGAAGGTCTGCAACCGCTCAGCCATAGCATCGCCGGAGCAGTTCCAGTCCTTGTAGACCGCCTTGAGCCCCTCCGGTATGAACGCTGATGCCGACAATATCTCCCGGCTGAGTCGTCTCCGGGACAACCGGCTCCAAGGACTCATCGACCAGGATGGGATCTCCCACGGCGCTGGGCATGGCTGCCGCAAGAACAAACAGCCATCGCGGTGTGATGACGGCGGTGCCAAAAGAATTGTCGCTAGGGTTCACCAGATGAACTCTCATCGGGTCCAACCTTTCCTCGTGCGAGTACGGTGGCCTTAGAGAGTGTCTTCCCGATCAGGCAATTGCCGGGTACTTCCCTGCAATTCGGTCCATCGAGAATCTGCCGCCGGCGGGCATAGGAA
The DNA here is from genome assembly GCA_963839155.1 of uncultured Acidobacteriaceae bacterium. Taxonomy (GTDB): domain Bacteria; phylum Acidobacteriota; class Terriglobia; order Terriglobales; family Acidobacteriaceae; genus Telmatobacter. The sequence continues at coordinate 298,170 of CAWITY010000007.1, read as the reverse complement.
AAACAGGCTTGTGCCGATGCAGCAACAGCACAAGCCCAGTCTATCTCAACCCAGCGCCAAATTTTCTGCCGCGGGAAGGGCCGCTGCCAGAGAGGCAAGCACATCGCCATCGACAGTCGTCGTCACAGCCAGCCCCTGCGCAGACTGGAAAGCGTTCAATGCGGCCAGGGTGTGGCTTCTGCCGGGGACACCGAGAATTCCATCGACTCCGCCGGGGTTGAACGCCGCGTCGCCCTGCGCGCTCGCCAGAAAACTCAGATAAAGCTGCGCGGCGCGCACATCCAGATTGGGCAGGTTGGTGGGGTCTTGTAACTGGGCATAATTTTCGCTCAGTTTCTGCGAGTAGGCCGCCACCTGGCCCGGTCCGTTGTATTTTCGCGCCACGGAGTCCCAGTCCTGCGCTTGCAGCGACACCGCGATCCCGGTATGGAGAAGGAAGCTCTGGAACGCCTGCAGTTGTGCGCCTTCAGATGCGCACATATCCTGCACAAAAGCGGCTGCCGAAGCATAGCCGGCCGGAGAGAAGTTGAAGCCCATGATCTGCGAAATGCCCCATGAAGCGCTTTGCAGCGCCGCGTCCGGATCCAGGGCATATGCTTCAGCCAGGCGGGTGTATTCCGCCGCTCCGCCGGAATAGCCTCCCCACGTCGGCGCGCTGATGCCGGGATTGGTCGCGTCGTACTGCCCGGCGGTGCGGGTGTGGAAAATTGCGCGCTCGAAGAGAATCTGCGGCCGGCGATCCGGAAGATAGCCCGCCTTGCCCGACTCAACCTCCAGAATCGACCAAACCGATGCCGCGTCGGCGCCCAATGCAGCCAGCGCGGCGTTGAAGTCCGCAGACGTGAGAGGCGCGGCAACGCAGAGATAGGGAAGTGTGGACATTGGTTCCTCCACGAGAATTGTAAAGGAGGCACCTGCCGAGGCCCGCAAGTGGGTTGGACTTGAAGAGGAAGCATCCGCAGGGGCTAAAACTATTCTTTTATTATCATCCGCTTACGGCACGACTGAAGCCGCACCCTGTTACAAAATCTGGCCTGTCGGGAGCCCTTCCGTTGGCCGCCCGCTCCAGCTCAGAGCGGATTGAACCCCGTCAACACAAAGTGCTTTTCGCGGAAGAGAGCGATGCAGACCCGGACGATTTCAGGGTCCAGCCGTTTCTCGGATTCCTTTTCGATTTCCTTCAACACAATATCCATGGGAATGGGCGGCCGATAGGGCCTGAACGACGACATGGCTTCCACGATATCCGCCACAGCCAACACCCTCGATTCGGGCAGGATCGCATCCCCTTTCAGTCCGAAGGGATACCCCGATCCGTCCAGTTTCTCGTGATGCTGGCGCACGATCTCCGCGATGGGCCATACAAATGGAATATCTTTCAAAATTGTATAAGCGGTCTCTGGATGCCCGTTGATCATCTCGCGTTCCGCTTTGGTGAGTTTGGTTGGCTTGGTCAGCACTTCGGCGGGAATGGAGATTTTACCGATATCGTGAACCACCGACGCTACTCGCAATCCCTGGATGCGTCCCTCGGTCCAGCCAAGTTCGGTGGCAATGGCGCAGGCAATCTCCGCCACCCTGCTCTGGTGCCCGGCGGTGTAGGGGTCGCGCATCTCCATCGCCGTCACGATGGGCGCCACCATGGCCGACAGCGCCTCAGTCAGTTGCCGCTCTGCCTTGGCCAGTTGCTCTCGCTCCGCAATCAGTTGGCGCTCCTGCTCCATGCCATGCAAACCGTGCCCGATCTCCTCGGCAAGGTGCACAAAGACTTGAACAGCAACCGGTTCAAAGGCCCTGGGGCGGGCTGCATACACAACCAGCGCCCCTTTCATTGTGCCGTCCGATACAAACGGAATCGACAAGCAGGAGCGAATGCCGAACTGCCGGGCCCGATCCGTCCACGGACTATAGAGAACGGAACTCTCCGTGTCTTCCACAATCTGCAACTGTTTGGTGCGAATGCAGACACCCGCCGGACCTTGCCCCCAGGGCTCCCCCTCCGACCAGCTCAAATGCAGTTCGTCCATATAGCCCAAGGCGCTGCCGGCTGCCGCGGCAACCCGGATCGGCTTGTGCGGCCCATGTTCAGCAATCCCCACCCAGCCCAGCACATAAACAGATTCACGCGTGATGGCCTGGCATATCGCCTCAAGAAAGCTATCGGGAGAGTGTTTCTGCCACAGCGCTGCGGCAGCGCCGGCGTACGCTGAGAGCGCCCATCTCTTGGTGGCCAAGCGGTGTTCGCGATCCACAAGCTCCGTCATGTCGCGATAGACGCAAATGACAACGTCTTTGCCGTTCAAGATCAAAGACTTCGACGCCGTCGTCAGGACAGGCACAAGCTGGCCATCTTTGCGTTGCAGATGGAGGCCGGGATAGGAGCTTGGCTCATTGCCAACATGCAGAAATTCCGCTCTCACCCGCTCGCGCTCGGGTTCAGGGTGCACCATGGCGATGTTGAGTTCGAGGAGTTGTTCCCGGGAATGCCCTGACAGCGCGACGGCTGCCGGATTGACATTCACAATGCTGCCATCGGAGGCGTCAAATGCGAACATCCCGCCGGGAGCATAGGTCCAGGCCAGCTCAAAAAGGTCGTGCGGCTCGCTCGCGCTTACTCCGTGGGTCATAGCCGCCTGCCTGTCCTGCCCGTATTTAGGGGCCCTTCTGCGAGCGTTCTTGAGGCGGCCCGCTCTTGTTTGAAAGCGAGCCGCCGTGATTTCAAGATCGGCTCATCTATAGTTGTTTTTCAATGAGATTGTATAGGAAAAAGAAAAAGCCCACCTAGGCTAGGTCCAATGAATACGCCGCTGCTGTACAGAATTGCACAGTCTTGCAGACTCTCCTCAATTGGCTCGACGCGGCCCCACGATGGCCCGGAAAGCGACTGCAAAAGCAGCCTCACCCCACCCGCTTGCACTCCTCCACCGGAATCGCCACCTGCTCCACGATCTCCAGCCCGAAACCCTCAAGCGCCGGAATGTGCATGGGCGTATTCGATAGTAGCCGGATGCGCTGAATGCCCAGATCCGAGAGAATCTGACCGCCTAGCCCGATCGCCCGCAAAATGCGTCCAGTCCGAGCCTGACTGCCTTCGCGTGCGCGCAGTTCCTCGTGCAGCACGAGTCGCCCCACGCCTCCGTCGGGCGCGGACGAAGAAGCCGCCGCCCCCGCTGCATCGAAGGCCGTGAAAGGGACCTGCGGTTGATCGATCTCAAAGCCCCGCGAAGTGTTGTGCAAATAGAGCACCGCTCCACAGCCCTCTTCGGCAATCATGCGCATGGATTGATCCAGCGTCTCGCGGCAATGGCAATCGGCCGCAAACACATCCCCGGCCGTGCAGCGCGTGTGAACCCGCACCAGAACCGCATGGCTGCACGGGAGCCGCGTTGCGCCCAAATCTCCCTGCAAAGGAGCGCCCGCGGGACAGCCGATGGCCGAACCGCATTGCACCGCCGGGCACTCGGCACACAAGTCGCCGCGCACCAGGGCAATATGGCTCTCGCCGCCGTTCACCTCGCTCTGGTAGGCGATCATGCGGAACTCGCCGTAGCGTGTCTGAATGCGGCTCTCGCCAGCGCGGACGATATAGCGCTCGTTGCGCAGCCGGTAGCGGATCAGCTCTGCCACCGTCAGAATCAGCAGCCCGTGCTCCTTGCAGAATGGGACCAGGTCCGGAATGCGGGCCATTTCTCCATCGTCGCGCATGATCTCGCAAATCACTCCGGAAGGATTCAGTCCGGCCATGCGCGCCAGATCCACTGAAGCTTCGGTTTGCCCCGCGCGCACCAGCACGCCGCCCTTGCGCGCGCGCAGTGGGAAGACATGGCCGGGACGCGCCAGATCGGTATAGGTGGAATCCTCGGCTATTGCCGTGCGGATGGTGTGCGCCCTGTCCGCCGCGGAGATGCCGGTCGTCACTCCCTCGCGCGCTTCGATGGTCTCTGTAAATGCCGTGCCAAAGCGCGAAGAGTTCTGCTGGCTCATGGGGAAGAGCCGCATGTGATCGGCGCGCTCCTCGGTCAGCGTGAGGCAGATCAAGCCACGGCCGTAGCGGGCCATGAAATTGATCGCCTCGGGTGTCACATGCTCCGCGGCCAGTGTCAGGTCGCCTTCGTTCTCGCGATCCTCATCGTCAACCACAACGACCATGCGGCCTGCGCGGATTTCGGCAACAGCGCCGGGTACGTCGGTGAAAGGGGGCTCGAAACTGCGGGGAGTATGCGGCATAATCTCAACTCCTATTCTCGCGCATCGGGAGCCTTGCGGTCACTTTTGGCGCCAGGCCGCCAGGAGAAGAGGTAAAACTGGCCGGTAAATCGATCTGCCTTGAAGGAGACAGGCGCACCGGGCCGATTGAATTTAGAATCCTCGCATAGGGTTGCCGCGCCAGGAGTCCTATTCTCTATACGAGAGTCGCAAAAAGCGGCTGAATTTCTGTCCTGCCGGCTCAGATTGGCCGATAACAGATTCCGAGCTTCGCGGAAGGTTCCTGTCGCGCATAGTGCCGCGGGAAGGATGAAGCGCCGCCAGCATGATGCAATTTTCAAAAGCACGCGGATGGGTGGCCATGGCAGCCTTGCTGCTTTCGGTCTCCTTGGGGACGCTGGCCGGCTACACTCTGGGCCGCGCTGAGGTTCTGCGCAGCGCCGAAGACCTTCTTGCGCAGGATGCGGCCAAGATGGACGGGATGCTCTCTTCCCTGGTGGTCGAGTCGCTGGATCTGATGGCTGCGATCAATGCCTCCAAGCAGCCGCCTTGTTCCGACCAGGAGATCGCCTGGCTTCGCCGGCTCATCTACTACACAAAGAACATTCGCGATGCCGGGCGCATGCACGATGGAAAGATGCAATGCACGGCAGTCTACGGCAGAGAGAATCTTCCCACCGAGCAACTCCAACCCCGCGGCATGAACCTCGATGGAACCAGGTTCTACATCGATTTGCCACTGCACACCGTTCCCGGTGTTCCGGTATATTCCCGGCAAAGAGGCGATGCTTTCGTGGTGGAGGACCCAAACTTCAGCATCCGCTTCAACGCGCTGCGAAGCAACCACGGATTTGCGAATATCACCTCTCTGCGACAGCCAGACGGCTATCCTGAAGGCTTTACACCAAAAGTGCCCGGCGTGATCGCGGACCGAGATGCCCAGGGGCGGTTGGGAGACACGCTCTTTGCAACCCGGTGCTCGCCGAGCAGCTTTGAATGCGTCATCTCCTACGGCTCGGTTGCCGCTTCACTAGCCAGCGCCAGGGGGCTGCTCTCTTTGCACTGTGCGCTGGGCGGTTTGAGCGGGGGATTCGTGGCCCTCGCTTTCCTGCTTGTTTACCAGCGCAGCCAGAGCATGGGAAGTCAGTTGCGCCGCGCCATCCGCACCGGCAAGCTGTGCCTGGTGTATCAGCCTATCGTAGACTTGGCCAGCGGGCGCATTGCGCAGGCAGAGGCGCTGGCGCGCTGGACCGACGAGGAGGGCTTCGCCGTCAGTCCGCTGGTCTTCGTCCCCCTCGCCGAGGCGCAGGGATTCGTGGGCGAATTGACGGAATTCGTAGTGCGGCAGGCGCTGCGCGAATTGAGCGATCTTCTGCGCAGCGAGGGAGATTTCCAGGTCAGCGTGAACATCACGGCCTTCGACATGAAGGATAGCCATCTCCCTCCCATGCTGGAACGCGCCCTGCGCGAAGCAGGGGTGGAACCGCGACGGCTGGCCATCGAGCTGACCGAGAGCGCGACGGCAAATACGCAGGTCGCCATTGAGACCATCCGCCGATTGCGCCAGCGCGGCCATCGCGTCGAGATTGACGATTTCGGAACAGGATACTCCAGCCTCGCGTATCTGAAAGACCTCTCAGTAGACACGATCAAAATCGACAAGTCCTTCACCCAGGCAATCAAGACTGAGGCGGTGATCGGCGAAATTCTTCCGCAGATTCTCTCCATGGCCGAGGGGCTCGGCCTGCAAGTGATTGTGGAAGGCATCGAGACTGTGGAACAGGTCGCCTTCTTCGCCGCACAGGAAAGGCAAGTGCTGGGACAGGGCTGGTACTTTGGCCGGCCGGCGCCAGCCCCGGAATTCAAGCGCGCATTCCTGGAGAATGGGGAACGAATTGCGGAGCAGGCAAACATTCCCGCGTAGAATGCAAGAGCGCCGCCCGAAGGCGGCGCTTCATTTGAACACAGCACGATCAAACGGGCCTACAACGTGGATTCGATCTCAAAACCCCATGCCTCGAGAAGGGCCTCGGGGATGTACTTTGAGTTCTTGTTCCGGCGAGCCCACTCCCGCAGGCGGGTGGACCGGATGTACTGATCCGGGCTGAGTTTGAACTCCTTGACGATCTGCTCGAAGGAGGTCACTGTGGGCACTACCGGGCCGATGGGCTCCGGCTTGCCCCAATTCGGATTTCCACGACGCTTTGCCATCGATTTGGTATCCTTAAAAAGAAGGGTTATTTTGAGGTACATCCTCGAGCGCGAAGCGGGGGACTGTCGGCTTGGAGGAAACTTTACTCTCTTATTTTAAGGATATTTTCTTCAAAAATCAATAGCAAAATGCCCTTTTGCGCCATCAAATTGCAGCCCTCGACCTACCTTCCAAAATCGATGTATATCATTGTACCATAAATACTTATTTCTCGTTTTTTGAGATTCTTGCTGGTCCAGGGACCCTGTTTGTATGATCAGGATTGACCGGGTGGAAATGTGAACGGACGGATACTCTTATGACAACATGCCGGAGATCGCTTGTAGCCGGGCTCCTGCTGCTCGCCGCCACTGCCCTGCCCACTGGCGCGGTGGAACTCAAGGTCAGCCGCGACGTCTTGCAGCGGACCCTCAAGCAGCAGTTGTTCAGCGGACCCGACGGTCGCTACTACCTCAAGGGCAACGCACAGACCCCTTGCTCCATCTACGCCGAGGATGCCCGGCTCCGTTTCGACCAGGACCGTGTTGTTGTGCTTCTCAAGGCGCACGCCCGGCTGGGCAAGTCCTTCGGCAACAACTGCCTGGGCATTGCCCTGAACACCTCACCCGAAGTCTCCCTGACCCCGGTTGCCGAAGGCGAAGTGATTGGCTTCCGCGACGCACGCCTCGACAAAGTCATTGACCAGAAGGAGCTCAACTTTGTGCTGGCCCCCTTCCTCAGCCGTCAGATTCCTTCCAGCATGAAGATCAATGCCGCCGACCTGCTGCGCAAGGCCCTCGAAGGCTCTTCAGCCGCCACCGGCTTCAAGGTGACTTTGGACCGGCTCAAGGTCCACTCCATGCAAATCGAGGGAGACAACCTTGTGGTCGACATGGATGGCGATTTGAGCGTGAAGTAGCCCGGCGCCCTATCCTCTCCGCGTCTTCCGCGGAGAATACGGAAAAACACTACCCTGGCCAGCCAGTGGCAGAAGTCGCAATCGGGAGAAAAGCCACCCGTCAGAGGCTAAAGACCATCTTTACTATCAGCAATTTACGGCACGACTAAATCCGTGCCCTTTCAATACCAAAAATTCCTGCACTCCGCTCAAGCGATCCAGCGCGGTCAGCAGCACCAGGCGTTAAACGCGCCAGACCGCACCGCCGCGGCCAGCGCCTCGATGTCGCCGGCCAGCACCCGATCCTGCTCCAGCCGCGGAACCACCGCCCGCACCGCCGCATGCGCCCGCTCCGATCTCCCGGCTGGGCTTCAGCGGCCGGCGGAACTCCAGTCCCTGCGCCGCGCACATCAGCTCGATGCCCACAATGCGCTCGGCGTTCTCCACAATCTGCCGCAGCTTCAGCGCCCCGGTCATGCCCATCGAGACATGGTCCTCCTTGCCGCCGTCGGTGGGAATGCTGCCCGTCGATGAGGGATGCGACAGCACCTGGCACTCGTTGATCAGCGCCGCCGCCACAATCTGCGCAATCATGAACCCCGACGAAAGCCCCGGATCGGGCGAGAGAAACGCCGGCAGCCCCTCGTTGATGTCCGGATTCAGCAGCCGGTCGATGCGCCGCTCCGTGATGCTGGCCAGATCGGTCAGCACGATGGCCGCGTAATCGAAGGCGTAGGCCAGCGGCGCGCCATGAAAATTCCCACCCGAGATGACGGCTCCGTCGTCTTGCGTTTCGGTGGAGGTCTGTGGAAACACCAGCGGATTGTCCGTAGCCGAGCCGGCCTCAATCTCCAGCACGCCGGCCACATGCTCCAGCGCGCCGCGCACCGCGCCATGCACCTGCGGCATGCAGCGCAGGCAATAGGCATCCTGCACGCGCGAATCGTGCTCGCGATGCGCCTCGCGAATCTCCGAGTCCGCCAGCAGCCGCATCAGGTGCTCGGCCGCGGCAATCTGCCCCGCATGCGGCCGGGCCTGGTGAATGCGCGCGATCGAAGGCCGCCGGCGTGCCCATCAGCGCCTCCAGGCGACATGGCTCCGGCCAGATCGGCCAGCTGCACCACGCGCCGCGCCCGCGCCACGGCCAAGCCGCCCACGGCGGTCATCGCCTGCGTCCCGTTCAGCAGCGCCAGGCCTTCCTTGGCCGCCAGAACGATCGGCTGCAACGCCAGCGCGCCGCAGCGCCTCGCCGCCGGGCATCCGCTCGCCCTTGTAGAACGCCTCGCCCTCGCCGATGGCCACCAGCGCCAGGTGCGCCAGCGGCGCCAGGTCGCCGCTCGCGCCCACCGAGCCTTTTTCTGGAATCACCGGATGCACGCCGGCATTGAGCATGCGCCACCAGCAGCTCGACCAGCGCCGGACGGCAGCCGCTGAAGCCCTTGGCCAGCACATTGGCGCGCAGCAGCAGCATGGCGCGCGACTCGCCCTCCGAGAGCGGCTGACCCACCCCGCCGGCATGGCTGCGCACCAGGTTCGTCTGCAACTGCGCCAGCTTCTCCGGCGGAATGCGCACGTCCGACAGCTTGCCGAAGCCGGTATTGACGCCGTAGACCGTCTCGCCCGGCGGCCAGAATCTCGCTCAATCAGGTCGCGGCTGGCAGCCACGCGCGCCAAGGCGGCGGGAGCAACAGCCACCGGACAGGCAGCCAGCGATACAGCTTCAATCTCGGCCAGCGTCAGCGGCTGGCCGTCGAGAATCACAGAATCCATGGGCTGATCGTAGGCTGGAGAATGGCCGAGGTCCATATCGATTGCCCGGCGATATTTGGCTTGGAAGATGAAATCCACTATGCTTTCAATCTATGGCGATGGATTCCACGGCACTGCTCGATAGCTACGGCAGAAAGCTGCTCGACGAACTGCAAAACAACGCGCGCCTCAGCCTGGCAGAACTGGGCCGGCGCATCGGCCTCTCGCCCACGGCAACCGCCGAGCGCATGAAGCAGATGGAAGAGGTCGGCATCGTGCACGGCTACACCGTGGAGATCGACCGCGAGGCACTGGGCCTGGAGGTCATGGCCTTCATCCGCATGAGCTGCGGCGGCCAGCACTACCACCGGCTGGTCGAGTACGTGCAGACCCTCGAAGAGGTGCGCGAGTGCCACCACCTGACCGGCGGCGACGATTTCCTGCTGAAGGTGACCACCACCACCATGGCCGACCTGGAAGCGCTGATCGAGGCCCTGCTGCCCTACGGCAATCCGGTCACGAGCCTGGTGCTCTCCACGCCCGTCGAGCGGCGGAAATATGCCGTCACCGGCAAGCTGACTTCAGTGACCCGTAAGCTGCCTTCCCGACGGCGCTGAGTCTGTGGCGGAAACCGCAATTGGGAGAGAACCGCCCCTCAAGGGCTGAAGCCCCCCTGATTTTATGGCTATTTACCGCACGGTCGAACAAGTTGCCTATCCCCTTTAGAATCTGTGCTGCCATTTCGGGCGCCCCTACGGGGCTTTGGGTCGATTTTGTCGGCCTTTCCCAGGACTGCGCTTCGCTTGTCCTCCACCCCAACGACAACGACCCGTCGTTGGGGACCCCGGTCCTCCACCCCAACGACAACGACCCGTCGTTGGGGACCCCGGTCCTGGGCAAACATCCTTCGACCCCTCCGGGGCGAATGCCTCCGCGCCGTTCTCACGCCCTTGGGTGGGCGGAAGGCCCATGGAGACAAGACTGAAGGCGTGCCCTTTGAAAATAGGGTTGCCACCATAGGCTGCTGAGGAGCCAAGGGGTATAGTGGAAGCGCCGGTGCTTCGCGGCATTGCTTTCCTCCAATGCATTGAGACATCGCGCGGCATTCCACCCACGAAAGCGAGAACCGATCCCCATGACTCTGACGCGAAGAGACTTCGCCAAGTTGGGCGCTCTCGGCCTGGCAGCACGGTTTGTTCCCTCGCTCCATGCCGAAGCTTCCGCGCGCAAGACCGGGTACGCGGTCATCGGCCTGGGCCGCATCGCCGGCCACTTCATGCCCGGCGCGCTCGCGACCACCAATTCCCGCATCGCAGCGGTCGTCAGCGGCCATCGCGACAAGGCCGAGCGCATCGCGGAGCAATACGGAGTGCCGCAGAGTTCCATCTACAACTACGAGAACTTCGACCAGATCGCGCACAACCCCGACGTGGATGCCGTCTACGTGGCGCTGCCCAACTCGATGCACGCCGAGTACACCATTCGCGCGGCCAGGGCGGGCAAACACGTGCTCTGCGAAAAACCTATGTGCACCACCGTGGCCGAGGCCGAACAGATGATCGCGGCCTGCAAGGCAGCCAACGTTAAGCTGATGATCGCTTACCGCTGCCATTACGAGCCCACCAACCTGCGCGCCATTCAACTGATTCGCGACGGAGCCCTGGGCCAGGTGCAAGCCATCGAGAGCAGCTTCGGCTTCAATATCGCCAAGGGCGAGTGGCGCCTGAGCAAGAAGATGGCCGGGGGCGGTCCGCTCTACGACGTGGGAATCTACTCCTTGAACGCTTGCCGGTATCTGACCGGCGAGGAGCCGGAGCACATCGCCGCCTTTGCCTCAACGATTGACAAGGAAGGCCGCTTCGACGAGGTCGAAGAAAATGTCTCCTGGACCATGCGATTCCCTTCCGGCATCGTGGCTAGTTGCAACACCACTTATGGCGCACCCATGGAGGGCTACTACCGCGTGCATGGCTCCAAAGGCTGGCTAGAGGTGGACAATGCCTTCGTCTACCAGGGCCTGCGCCTGCGCGCCAACATCGGCCGCGACACAATCGACGAGCCCAACTCCGCCCTCGACCCCTCGCACTTCCAGGCCGAGGCCGAGCACTTCTCCCACTGCCTGCAGAATGGCCTGGAGCCGAAGACCCCGGGCGAGGAAGGGCTGCGCGACATGCGGTACATCGCGGAAATTTATCGCTCTGCGGGAATTTCCATTTAAAGCCGCTGAGAAACCACCCGCGGGCGTTTGTGCTTTCCCATCCATTCCGCAAAAAGACGCGGAATGGATGGGGCACGGAACTTCGCGGTTGCTTGCGCCTCTCTGGATCTACCGCAGCCCCAAAATCCGCCGATTCCCTTCCCGGTCCGCGGCCCCTCCGGCGAAGTCGTCGAAGGCCCGGTCCGTCACGCGAATGATGTGGTCGCGGGTGAACGCCGCTCCCTCCGCCGCGCCCGACTGGGGATGCTTCAGGCAGCACTCCCATTCAACTACCGCCCAGCCGGGAAAGTCATACTGCGCCATCTTGGAGAAGATCGCAGTGAAATCCACCTGCCCGTCGCCCAGCGAGCGGAATCGCCCTGGCCGGTCAATCCAATCCTGGTAGCCTCCGTAGACACCGCTCCGCCCGTTGGGCCGGAACTCCGCGTCCTTTACGTGAAAGGCGCGCACCCGCTCGTGGTAGAGGTCGAGGAAGGCGAGGTAGTCCATCTGCTGCAGGACCATGTGGCTGGGGTCGTACAGGATGTTGGCCCGCTGGTGCCCGCCCACCGCATCGAGAAAGCGCTCGAAGGTCGCGCCATCGTGCAGGTCCTCGCCGGGATGGAGTTCGTAGCAAACGTCCACGCCCGCCTCGTCGAATGCACCGAGAATCGGCAGCCAGCGCCGCCCCAGCTCGGCGAAAGCTTCGTCGATCAGTCCCGCCGGCCGCTGCGGCCAGGGATAGAAGAACGGCCAGGCCAGCGCGCCGGAGAACGTGGCGTGCGCATTGAGACCCAAGTTCCGGCTGGCCTTTGCAGCGCACAACAACTGCTCGACAGCCCACGCCTGGCGGTCCTTCACATTCCCGGCCAACTCCGCCGGCGCGAAGCCGTCGAAGAGCACATCGTAGGCCGCATTGGTGGCCACCAACTGGCCTTGCAGATGCGTGGAAAGCTCCGTGATCGCCAAGCCCGCTTTGCTTACCACCCCCAGTATTTCATCGCAGTAGGCCTGGCTTTCCGCAGCCAGCTTCAAGTCGAAGAGCCGCCGATCCCAGGTGGGAATCTGCACGCCGATAAACCCCAGCCCGGCAGCCCATTGCGCGATTCCAGCCAGTGTATTGAAGGGCGCGTCGTCGCCGGCAAACTGCGCCAGAAAAATCCCCGGTCCCTTGATGGTTTTCATTCTCGTCTCCTGCTCCTATTTTGTGCGATTCCTCGCAAAAGACCATCTGGCAAGAAGCAAGCAACAGGTTCCTGTCGCGATGCACTCCAATGTCTTCAACGCTCGAGGAACCAAATTCAGTTGCGATTGAAACGATTCCCCGACGAGACACCACGACGGCTCGGGAAACCAAGTGAAACCGACCACGAGACAGCACCAGCACAGCAACGCGGATGCAAGTACGCCGAGAACTACGCGGCCTGCGGTCCAAGCAGTTTTGTGCCTTCTCTCCATCGCAACACTGATCCTCGTCAATCGCTGCCGCTAGAACTCCAGCCAGCTTTCCATACGGCTGCTCTCGATGGCCCGCTCGATAAACCGCATCCCGCGCACGCCGGCCACGATGCCTGGCAGCGTCGCAGGCATGGGATTCGCTTGCCCTTCGCGCCAGGCAATCAGCGCGTCGGCAAACTCGCGGTAGAGCACGGCAAAGGCTTCGATAAACCCCTCCGGATGCCCGCCTGGCAGCCGCGTCACCGCCAGAGCGGGCGCGCTCAAATACGAACCGCCGGCGTGCCGAATCTCCTCCGGTCCATCCAGCCATTTCACCCGCAGCCGATTGGGATCTTCCTGCCGCCAGTCGATAGAGCCATGCTCGCCGTAGACGCGTAGGCGCAGGCCGTTGCCTTCACCCGCAGCCACCTGCGAAGCCATCAGCGTTCCGCTGGCTCCGTTATCCAAGCGCAGCAGTGCGTTGCAATCGTCGTCCAGCTTCCTTCCCTGCACCACGGAGCGCAGCGCCGCGTTGAGGCTGGTCACCTTGAGGCCGGTCACATATTCCACCAGATGGAATGCATGGGTTCCAATGTCGCCCAAGCAACCGCCTGGCCCGTTCAGCGCCGGATCGGAACGCCAGGCGGCCTGCTTCTGGCCTGTCGCTTCCAGCGGCGTACTCAACCAGCCTTGTAAATACTCCACCGCAACCTTGCGCAGCGCGCCCAGTTTTCCGCTGGCGCAAAGATCGCGCGCCTCGCGCACCAGAGCGTACCCCGCGTAAGTATGCGTAAGCGCGTAAGGCAGCCCGGACTTGGCCACAGCCGCTTCCAACTCCAGCACCTCGGGATAGGTTGCCGTCGCCGGCTTGTCGCTCACCACCGGGAAGCCATTCTCCAGCGCATCCAGCGCCACCGGCAGATGGAGGTAGTTGGGCGTCACAACGGCCACAAAGTCGATCCCATCGGGCCGCGCCCGCTCCGCCGCCAGCATTTCCTTGCAGGACGGGTAGACCCGGTCAGGATTGAGCCGGTAGGTCTCGCCCGCCTCGCGGCATTTCTCCCAAGAATGAGAGAACGTTCCAGCCACCAACTCGATCCTGCCGTCCAACTCGGCGGCCATCTTGTGCACCGGGCCGATGAACGCCCCCGGTCCTCCGCCCACCATGCCCATGCGTAACTTGCGCGTTCTCGTCATCGCTTCCTCTCGTCCTTGGCTCCAGAAAACTGCCACCCGTCCTGCACGCCAAAACAATCAACACTACCAGATCCATGGCGCAAGACGAAACCTCACCTTGCATTCGTATTCAAAATAGCCCGGCAAGTTCTTTTCGAGAAATCGCTCCTCGTCGAGAAGGCGGATCGCGATGACCAGTGTCATGGGAACAATCGTCAGCATCCCCCACCAGGAGCCCAGAGCCGGCGGCACGCCCAGCAACATCAGCAATGCCCCGCTATACATGGGGTGGCGGACCACGGCATAGGGGCCTGTCGAGACGACTTTCTGTCCGGCTGCCACCTCGATGATCCCCGAGGTGTAGGTGTTTTCCTTGAACACCAAAAACACTGCAAGGAATCCCATCACGACCAGCAGGTCCCCGGTGATCGATGCCCATGGCGGCGCGGCAGACCATCTGCAGCGATGATCGAGGCTTGGCAACACGAGGGTCACCACAAATGCCGCCGCAGCAAGGCCTTGAATGATCTTCTGAATTGTTTGTTTCTCCGCTACCACACCGGCAGTCAACCGCCGCTCGAGGAGCTTGGGGTCCTTCCTCATGAGATACAGGGTTATGCCCAGCGACGGGGTGAAGAAAGCGAACAGAAAGGCCCAGCCCTGCCAGTAATGGAGGGTCCATGCAGGAAGAAAGATCGCCAGAGAGATGAAAACCAGCAGGTTCAGTAGCCCCACGCTTGCTCTCTTGTTCACGTTGTTCATTTTTGCATCCGTGGATCTACCAGTCGGTCAGGGTTCCGTCGAGTTTGCGGTTGATGGGCAGATAGGCGCGCTGATAGGGGTACTGGGCCGCCAGCTTCTCGTCCAAGTCCACGCCCAGCCCCGGCGCTTCTCCGGGGTGCATCATCCCGTCCTTGAAAGTGTAGTTGTGCGGGAAGACCCGGTTGGTCTCCTCGTTGTGCGGCATCAGTTCCTGTATACCGAAATTATGGATTGCAATATCGAAGTGGAGCGCCGCGGCCATGGTCACCGGCGACAAATCCGTAGCCCCGTGGAAGCCGGTGCGCACCTGATACAGCGCGGCGAAATCGGCAACCTTCTTCAGGTGCGTAAAGCCGCCGCCGTGCACCAGCGTCATGCGCAGGTAGTCAATCCACTGGTTGCGAATCAAGTCAAGCGCGTCCCAAATCGAATTGAAGACCTCGCCGACCGCAATTGGCGTGGTGGTATGCTCCCGGATAATCTTAAAGCTTTCCTGCAACTCGGCAGGCGTAGGGTCTTCCATCCAAAAGAGATGAAAGGGTTCCAGATCCTTGCCCAACCGCCCGGCTTCGATTGGCGTCAGGCGATGATGGCAATCGTGCAGCAGGTGCAGTTCATCGCCGAAGGTCTCGCGCACCCGCGCAAACAGCTTGGGAACGTGACGCAAGTAAAGCTCAGTAGACCACTCGGCCTCCAGCGGGAGTCCACGTTCGGCCGGCTCATATCTGCCCGGCCTCTTCGACACCCCATAGGTTGCCGAAAGGCCGGGGATACCGCTCTGAACGCGGATGGCCTTGAAGCCCATCTCCTTGTGCCGCGCCACGTCTTCCAGTGCGCGGTCCATGTCCTTGCCGTTGGCATGGGCGTACACCATCACGCCGTCGCGGCACTTGCCGCCCAGCAGGTTGTAGACCGGCGTATGCAACAGCTTGCCCTTGATGTCCCAAAGCGCCACGTCCACCGCGGCAATCGCCGCCATGGTCACAGGCCCGCGCCGCCAGTAAGCGCCGCGATAGAGGTACTGCCAGATATCTTCGGTCTGAAACGGATCGCGGCCCAGGATGCAGGGAATTACATGCTCGGTGAGATAGCTGGCGACGGCCTGTTCGCGCCCGTTCAGCGTGCCGTCGCCCAGGCCGTAGATGCCCTCGTCGGTCTCAATCTTCAGCGTGACAAAATTCCGCCCCGGCGAAGTGATGTTCACATACGCATTGGTGATTTTCATGTTGGCAAAGCTCCGCAGATTCCCTGTCCCCCTGAAAGTGCAACTAGCTCATGGATACCGAGCCTCTGCGTGCGAGGACGCCCGCAGGACAGCCGGTCTGGAGGCGGCGCTACGTTTCAGCCAATGCACAATCATGCGGCTACGATAACAATTCCTGTTCACTGTTTCACTATTTCACTGCCTCACTGTTCACTGATTCACCCCGCTGGCCAGGAAGCCTCCATCGACTGCGATCACTTCACCGGTAACAAACGAAGCCGCCTCCGAGGCAAGAAATATCGCCGTTCCCGCCACTTCTCGCGCTTCGCCAAAGCGGCGCATGGGTGTGCGCAGCAGCAACTCTTCGCCGCGCGGCGTGCCGTGAATCAGCGCGGCATTCAGAGGCGTTGGAAAGACTCCGGGAGCGATGGCATTCACGTTCACCCCGCTCTGCGCCAGTTCTACGGCGAGCGTCCGGGTCAGCGAAGCCACCGCGCCCTTGCTGGCCGCATACGCGCCCACCTCAGAGAACGCCACAAACGAGGTAAGCGAAGCGATGTTCACAATGCGGCCGTAGCCGGCGCGTACCATCTCCTTGCCAAAGATCTGGCAGGCGCGCAGAGTGCCGGTCAGGTTGGTCTCCATCACCCGCGCCCAGTCGGCCTCGTCCATGTCCAGCGTCGGCCCCTTGTGCGTCACCCCGGCCGCATTCACGAGGATATCCACCTTGCCGAACGCGCCAAGTACAGCGTCGCGTAGAGCTTCGAGCGAAGCCCGATGGAGCACGTCGCTGGTTACGCGCAGCGATTGTCTGCCCAGCGCCTCAATCTCCGCGGCAACCTTTTCCACCTGCTGCAATCGCCGTGAGGTGGGCACCACGTTGGCGCCCGCTTCGGCCAGGCCCAGAGCAATCGCATGCCCCAGTCCCGTTGTCCCGCCGGTCACCACTGCGATTCTTCCGCTCAAATCAAAGAGTGTCTGACTCACGGAATGAAGTTTACCTCTCTGCGCCTTTGCATTGCCTCTCGGGCCCTGGCATTCGGTCGCGGATTTCACCTCGGCGCCTGCCCCCAACACATTAGCACGTAAGACGATTTACTTGAGGCTGCCCTCGTCACGCCCCGCCGGGAACCGATGCGATGCGCTATCTTGAATCGAGCGCAGGATTCCTTCGTTTCCCGTTTCCAACTTGGGAGGGCCCAATGAAGCTTGTTTCCTTTTCCGCCGCGGATGGCAAACTCCGCCCTGGGTCGATCCATGAAGAAGGGGGCTTCGTCATCGACCTCAGCACAGCCGGCTTTGCCGATACACTGGCATTCATCCAGGCTGGATCAGTCCCAATCATTTCCGACGGCTCCTATCCCACCTATCCGATCAGCGAGGTTCGCCTCCACGCACCGCTTGCCAACCCGCCGCGCGTCTTCGCCATCGGCCTCAACTACCGCGATCATGCCCGCGAATCCGGTATGGCACTGCCCACGACTCCGGTCGTCTTTCTCAAGCTGCCCTCCGCCATCGTCGGGCCAGGCGAAGCCATCGTGATCCCTATCAACTCCACGCAGCCCGACTACGAGGCCGAGTTGGCTTTTGTCGTCGGCAAGGGCGGCTTTCGCATCCCTGCAAGCGCCTGGCGCGAGCATGTCTTTGGCTACACCATCGTCAACGACGTCAGCGCCCGCGATGTGCAATTCGCTACTTCGCAGTGGACCATGGCCAAAAGCTTCCCCAGTTTCTGCCCCCTCGGCCCGGCCATCGTCAGCGCCGATGAAATCGAAGATCCGCACGCATTGCAGATCGAACTCACCATCGACGGCGTTGTCCACCAGCACTCGAACACCCGCGAGATGATCTTTAAAATCCCGGAACTGGTCGCGTATCTTTCGTCGATCACCCCTCTGCTGCCCGGCGACATTGTGTCAACCGGAACGCCCTCCGGCGTCGGTCTGGGCCGCACACCCCAGCGCTGGCTCAAGCCCGGCGAAACGGTCGTCATCACGATCGAAGGACTCGGTTCGCTCAGCAACCCGGTGGTTGCCGAGTAGAGTCGCAGCCCTAATTCGGGCATTCAGATTTGCGACGCGGCCAAGGGGCTCAGGATCAGATTCGTGATGTTGCTGACAATCGGCTCGTAGGCATAGCGCGGGTTGGCCTTGAGCTTCACCCAACCCGGATCGCTGCGGAAGGCATCCCATCGGGCGTTCAACTCGTCCAGGCTCGACAGGCTCAGCATGTAGGTGAGGCACGGCATGTGCGAGCCGACCAGCGTATCGCCAAAGAACACCGGATGGAAGCCGGCGGCCTTGAAGCACTCGAACTCGCCGCTGTTGAACATCTCCACTTTGCGAATGTGGGCCCTATCGCTGGGACTCTCGTAGGTGCGCATCTGGAAGATGCGCTTGCTCTTGGCAGCGGTGGCCGGAGGCAAGGTCAGCTTTGGCCAGCCCGCAAAAGCCAGCAACAGCGATGTCTCCACGCGCTCATAAGCCGGGGCGGAAGCAGGCGCGCTCCAGAAAGGATCGGCAGCTTTGAGAAAGGCCCCATCCTCGGCAAGCCGCAGGCTCAACTGAGCCAGCGCTTCCGCCGAGCCGCTGGGAATGAGCACGTAGTAGGCCGGCGTTTCGGTACCAATCTCCGCCTGGAAAGCGCCAATGGGTCCCATGCCCATGCGGCTCAGCGCAGGGATGAGAGCATCGCCGATGTAGGCCTCAGTCAGTTCGGTCTGGGGCCCAGAGCGCATCTGGTAGCGGCGAATCTGGTAGTACTCGCGGGGGCTGGCGGCTGGCCCCTCTGCCGCGCCTTCGTGTGCGAGGGCCATGGCTGAGGTGGCAAGTGAAGCGGCAAGGAATTGGCGGCGTTGCATAGAGTCCTCCAGCACGACACCCGATTGTAACGGAGCACAGGCTCACTGCGTGTTCAGAGAAAGGACCGGGCCTAAAGGCCCAGGATATTCCGCGCCCTTTCCGGGGACTAAAGTCCCCGGCTCCCTCCGGATTGCGCAACAAAAAGGGAAACAACAATCGGGAATGCTGTTTTACAGTACCTGCGCGAGCCACTTGCCGGTATGCGAAAGCAGATTGGCCGCGATCTCCTCCGGCGTGCCTTCGGCCACGATCCGGCCGCCGCCCTCGCCGCCCTCCGGCCCCAGATCGATCACCCAATCGGCGCGACTTGATCACGTCCAGGTTGTGCTCGATCACGATCAGCGAGCCGCCGCCGTCGATCAGCTTGCGGAAGGCCGTCAGCAGCTTGGACACATCGTCGAAGTGCAGCCCGGTCGTCGGCTCGTCCAGAATGTAGAGCACCCGGCTGGCCTGCGAGGGCTTGGCATTGGCATTGGCGGCGCGCACCTGCGCCAGATGCGCGGCCAGTTTGACGCGTTGCGCCTCGCCGCCAGAGAGCGTAGTGGCCGACTGGCCCAGGCGCAGGTAGCCGAGGCCGATCTCGTCCAGCACGGCGAGCTTTTCCAGCAGCCGCGTCTGGCCGGCAAAGAAGCGCAGCGCCTCCTTCACGGTCATTTGCAGCACGTCGTGGATGTTCTTGCCCTTGTACTCAACTTGCAAGACTTTGGCCTGGTAGCGCGTGCCGTTGCAGTCCTCGCAGGGCAGCTCGACGTCGGCCAGGAACTGCATCTCCACCGTCACTGTGCCGTCGCCTTCGCAGGTGTTGCAGCGGCCGCCGGGCACATTGAAGGAGAAATGCCCCGGCGTCAGCGAGAGTCGCTTGGCCTCGGGCTGCGCGGCAAACAGCTCGCGAACCAGGTCGAAGCCCTTGATATAGGTGATCGGATTCGAGCGCGGCGTGCGCCCGATGGGCGTCTGGTCCACCAGCACCACGTCGTTCAGGCGTTCGACGCCGGTCAACGAAGTGAAGACCCCGGAGGGGTCGGCGCCGTCGCTCTGCCCCAGTGCCCGCGCCACCGCCCGGTACAAGACCTGGTGCACCAGCGTCGACTTGCCCGAGCCCGAAACGCCGGTGATGGCCACCAGCATCCCCAGGGGGATCTCCACGTCCAGCCCATGCAGATTGTTGGCCCGCGCCCCGCGCAACACCAGCCGTTCCCTTCCCGGCATCGCGCCGCCGCGTGGGCACCGGAATCGAAACCTGCCCGGAGAGATAGCGCCCGGTCAGCGAGTTGGGATTGGCCTCGATCTCCGCCAGAACGCCTTCGGCCAGCAGCTTGCCGCCAAACTCGCCCGCCCCAGGCCCCAGATCGAGCAGATGATCGGCGGCGCGCAGAACATCGGCATCGTGCTCCACCACAAGGATGGTGTTGCCCAGGTCGCGCAGCTCTTCAAGAATGTGAATCAGCCGCGCCGTGTCGCGCGTATGCAGGCCGATCGAGGGCTCGTCCAGCACATAGAGCGCGCCCACCAGCCGCGAGCCCAGCGAAGTGGCCAGTTGAATCCGCTGCGCCTCGCCGCCGGAGAGCGTTGAAGCCAGCCGGTCCAGCGTCAGGTACTCCAGGCCCACCGCATCAAGAAAACTCAGCCGCTGCCGCACCTCGTCCAGAATCGGCCCGGCAATCTCCTCCTGCATGGGCGAGAGCTTCAGCGCGTCAAAGAACTCCTTGGCCTGGGCAATGGTCAGCGCCGTCGCCTGGCAGATGTTCTTCCCGTTGATGCGCACGCTGCGCGCCTCGGCGCGCAGCCGCTGGCCGCGGCAATCCGGGCACTCGGCATAGCCGCGATACTTGCTCAGCATCACGCGCACATGCAGCTTGTACTTCTTGCGCTCCATCTGCGCAAAGAAGCCGATAGACGCCCTCGAAGCTGCCCTTGCCGCGCAGCACCGTCTCGCGCGCCGCCTCGGGCAGGTCGCGCCAGGGCACGTCCATGCGGAATCCCAAGTTCCGCAGCCTGTTTGCGCAGGTCGCTGAACCAGGGCCGGTACTTGGGCCGCTTCCAGGGATCGATGGCGCCGTGCGCCAGGCTCAGCCCCTTGTCGGGAATCACCAGGTTCAGGTCGAAGTCCACCGTGTTGCCGAATCCCTGGCAGCGCGGACACGCGCCGAAGGGATTGTTGAAGCTGAACAGCCGCGGCTCCGGCTCCTTGCCCGGCCGGTGGCAGCTCTTGCACTCGTATGCGCCTGAAAACGCGGTGCCGCTTGCGCTCCGCAGTCTCGTCCCGCGGAACCTCCTCGAAGATCACCTCGCCGCCTTCGCGGTAGGCAATCTCCGCGGCATCCACAATGCGGGCGCGGTTCTCCGCACTCACCACCATGCGGTCCAGCAGCACAAACACGGGCAGCGTAAAGTCCAGGTCCAGCAGCGACTCGGGCGTCGAGAACTCGACGATCCTGCCCTGCTGATAGAGCCGGTTGAAGCCGCCTGAGCGCAGTTCGGTCAGCCGCGCCTTCAGCGTCTCGGTGTGCGGCGAGTCGCCGCCGCCAGTCACCGGCTTGGCCTTCGCCGGGACCTTTGCCGGCCGCCCCGCAGCCTTGGCCGGTTTTGCCGCGGCTTTCGGCTTCCGCCGCCGGCGTTGCGCTGGCCACCGGAAACAGCACATTCAGCCGCGTTCCCTCTGCCCAGCGCCAGAATCGCCTCGGCAATCTCGTCCATCGAGTCGCGCTTCACCAGCCCGTCGCAGATAGACGCAATGCACCGTTCCGCAGCGCGCATAGAGCAGGCGCAGGTAGTCGTAGATCTCAGTAGCCGTGGCCACGGTCGAGCGCGGATTGCGCGTGGAGTTCTTCTGCTTGATGGCGATGGCCGGGGCCAGCCCGTCGATCAGGTCCACATCCGGCTTTTCGATGCGCTCCAGAAACTGGCGCGCGTAGGCCGAAAGCGACTCGACATACCGCCGCTGCCCCTCGGCATAGATGGTGTCGAAGGCCAGCGAACTCTTCCCCGACCCCGACACGCCGCTGACCACCGTCAGCTTCCCGTGCGGGAATCTCGCAGGAGATGTTCTTCAGGTTGTGGGTCCGCGCGCCGCGGATGATGATCGCTTCGTTTGACGGATTCAATGGGAAAGCACCGGGAAGAAGTTGGCGAGCCGCGTCCCTGCACCCTCAGAAGGGCTCAGGGCGCAAACGGCCATTCTTCATTATAGGGGGTGCGGGCAGCATCCGGGCAGCCACTCTGACAAGAAGCCTCCTTCAACTTTCCGTTCCAGAGCGCCCTCGGAGCGTGTATCATGCTTCTGTGATTCGTCGCCTGTACGTCAATAACTTTCGCAGCCTGCAAAACTTCGACTTGCCCATCTCGGGCAAGCCTTCCGCTCTGCTCATCGGAAAAAACGGCGCAGGCAAAACAACAGTTGGCTTTGCACTGGAGATTCTGCAGAAGATCGCGCGAGGAACGAATCGGGTAGGCGAACTGGTGAAGCCGAAAGATTTCACTCGCGGTATTACCGACGTTCCCATGCGTTTTGAAATCGAAGTCGAAATCGACTCCAAAACCTACGGATATTCGATAGCGTTTGAGCTTCCAGAGGGGTTCAAGGAGCTCCGCATTCTCGCAGAGAAGCTGGAGGTTGACGGGAAGCCTGTTTACGCCCGTGAGGTAGCACAAGTTCACTTGTCAAGAGAAGGCCAAGCCAAGGAAGCAAACTTCCTCATTGATTGGCACCTCGTTGCCCTGCCTATTATTCAGGAAAAATCGTCGAAAGATCCTCTCTCCATCCTTAGGCAATGGCTCGCCCGGATGCTTATCCTTCAGCCCATTCCAAGCTTGATCGACGGAATCTCGGAGCAGGAAACCCTGCAACCAACGAGGCAGCTTCTCGACCTTGGAGCCTGGTTCACGGGGCTTTTGGCGAATACACCAGCGGCTTACACCAAGATCGATACCTATCTGAAACGGGTGATGCCCGATTTTGAGGATATCCAGAATCCAGAGACAGGAACGGACTCAAGAAGCCTGTTCGTCCGCTTCTCCAACGAGCAGGGAAAGATAAGATTGTCCTTCAAAGACTTATCCGATGGCGAAAAGAGTTTCGTCATCTGCGCTCTTGTCCTGGCCGCCAACTCCATTTATGGGCCGCTCTTTTGCTTCTGGGACGAGCCTGACAACTTTCTTTCTCTGGAGGAAGTCGGCCACTTCATCATGACGCTGCGAAGGGCGTTTCAATCGGGCGGTCAATTCATTGCCACCTCGCACAATTCCGAGGCGATTCGCGGTTTCTCCGACGAAAACACACTTGTTCTCCATAGAAAAAGTCACCTTGAACCGACCATCGTCCGGCTGCTGGACGAACTCCAGATCGATGGCGATCTAGTCGGTACTCTGATTCGAGGCGACCTCGATCTATGAAAGTCAACAAACACAAGCCTCACGTTCTATTGCTTCCTGAGGATGATGCCAACCGTCAGTTGGCAAACGGGTTTTGTCTCTCATTGCCGGAATCGACAAACATCAGGGTGCTGGACCCGTCAGGCGGTTGGATCAAAGTTCTCGACGATTTTGAAAACAATCATATTCGCATCATGCACAACAACAGTTTTCAGCACATTGTGTTGTTGATTGATTTTGACAATCATTTGGAGAGACTGGAATCCGTGCAGAGCAGGATTCCTCCCGATATTGAGGATAGGGTGTTCATCCTTGGCGCTTTGATTGAACCGGAAGATCTCAAACGCGCTGGATTGGGAAATTTGGAAGAGATCGGTTCCGCGCTAGCAAGAGATTGCCGTGAAGACACGAGCAACGTCTGGGATCACGAGCAACTTCGCCACAATGCCATCCAGCTTGCGCGCTTACGCGAACATGTTCGGCCAATCCTCTTTTCCTGATGCTGTAGAACAGGTCACCCGAAACAAAGGGCTGTTCCCACTCCGATTCCCTCCCCGTTGAGACGCACCCAACCACTACCGGTTCCAGCCAAGCCCCCGGTAAACTGTAGCTAGAGGTATTCTGTGCTCCGTTCTGCCCTTTTCGTCCTGCTTTTTGCCTCGGTCTCCGGGTTCGCCCAGGAATCCTCCTCCAATCCTCCAGCACAGGCCCCTGCCGCTGTTCCTGCCGCAGCCGCGCCCCAGCCCGTTTCCGCCGACGTAGCGGACGCCGAGGCAGCCATCGCCAAGTCCGACTGGAGGGCCGCCGAGACCAAGCTGGACCTCTGGTTGACCGCCAATCCTGCCGATGCACGCGCGCTCTTCGATGCTGGCTACGTGGCCGACGCACAGAACCGCCTGGATGATGCCGCCAACCTTTACCGCCGCGCCGTCGAGGCCAATCCACAGTCCTTCGAAGCACATCTCTCCCTGGGGCTGCTGCTCGCCCGCCAGAACAAGCTGGACGAAGCCCGCCCCGAACTGGAAACAGCCACGGCGCTCGACCCCGGCGACGGCGGGCCTGCCTTGAGGGCCCGCGCATGGCGCGCCCTGGCGGAGATCGACCGCCCCGGCCCCGACAAGCCCGGCGACACCACTGAAGCTTCCAACGACCTGCTGGAAGCGCTCAAGCTCTCGCCTGAAACGCCGGCCGACACACTGCTTGCGGCGGAACTTGCCGCCCAGGCCGGACAACTCGACGCCGCGGAGACCGCCTACCGCCGCGTCCTGGCCAAGGACCCGAAGTCGACTCCAGCCAACGCCGGACTCGCCCACTTGTTGATTGCCCGCCGGCAGTTTCCCGAAGCTGAGACCTTTCTTCGCGCCGCCCTGGAGCAAACGCCCGACGACCCCGCGCTGACCGCCCAATTGGCCGCCGCGCTGGCCGCGCAGGATAAGGCAGAAGCGATCCCTTTGCTCCAGAGGCTGCACGATGCCCATCCCAGCGACCCTGCCATCACTCGCATGTTGGCTGAGGTGCTGGCCGAGGCGGGCGATGCGGAGGGCTCCGATCACTTCTATGCCTTGCTGCTCAAAACCACCCCGGATGACCCCGCCCTGCTGGTCGCCCATGGCCAAAACCTTATCCGCCAGCTCAAGAACGCCGAGGCCTTCGCCGCCTTCGACAAGGCCACCCAGCTTGACCCTGGCAACGCTGATGGCTGGAGCGGTTTGGCCTTTGCCGCATCGAAGACCGACCAGCCTTCCATCACGCTGCATGCGCTTACCATGCGATCAAAGTTTCTACCCGAAGTCCCATCAACCTACTTCCTCTGGGCAACAACTTACGATACGCTTCACGATAAGGCGGCTGCCGCAGCCTATTACCATCGCTTTCTTGAAGCGGCTGCCGGTAAATTCCCGGATCAGGAGTGGCAAGCGCGACAGCGTCTTCTTTTGCTCGAAAAGAAAAAGTGAGATGTGCAACGATGCAAGCATGAAAGCGGTGCTCCTTCTGCAAGACGCCGCGGCAATCGAGCAGGTGATTTGCCAAGGGCTTCCCCGCCTTGCCAAATCATGCAAGTTGCTCCTATAGTCACGGCCAGAGGCAAAACCGCGGCAGCGGAGGTTCCTCATGCGGTCAGTGGTTACGATGGCATCCCTCTTGCTCTTCGGCGTGGCTCCATTACCGGTCTGCGCTTCCTCGCTCGACGACAAACCCTTCGACCAACAGACCATTAACGCGCTGGCAGTGAAGGCCAGCCTGGCGCAGCCGCGGGAACAGTGTTTTCTCTATGCCGAGCTGATGCACCAGATGACCGAGTTCAGCGTGCGGCAATATGCCGCGGGCGACGTGGATCATGCGGCCGCCCTGCTGAAGCAGATCCAGGAACTTGCGCACAAGGTCCACCTGTCTGTCTCCGAAGACAACAAGCGGCTGAAAAATGCCGAGATCCTTCTGCGTCATACCGCCTTTCGCCTCACCGAAATGCTCCATGCCAGCAGCTTTGAAGACCGTCCCCTGGTTCAGGAGACTCTTGCCCAAGTGAACCAAGCCCAGAGCGAAGCCATGCTGCAGGTCTTCCGCAAATAGGCGCCGCTCGCCAGGCCGCCCAGCGGGTCCTCGGATTCCGTGCCCCACCCCGGCAATTTCCGGCGCTTCACACAACTAAAGAACATATGCTCCAATGGGAGGCGCTGGGGGTTCGAGTCCATGCGCCGCTATCTTTATCTTGCCGCCGTACTCATCTTTCTGCTTTGGGTCTGCCCCCTTTTTGCCCAAAAGGAGAAGCGTGAGCCGCTGAACGAGGCGCAGATCGAGCAGATTCGCGAGGCGGGCGTCGATCCCGACGGCCGCGTCAAGCTCTACACCAAGTTCCTGAGTGAACGCGCCGACGCCATCAAGAGCCTGACCAACCGCGCCAAATCCGAGGCTCGAAGCCGCCAGCTCGACGATCAGTTGCAGGATTTGACCGCATTGATGGATGAGCTCGGCTCAAACCTCGACCTTTACGCCGACCGTCATGCAGACATCCGCAAGTCGTTGAGGCCGCTGCCTGAAGCCACCCAGCGCTGGCTCGGCATCCTGCGCGCCTTGGCAGGCGAATCCGGCTTCGATCTAGCCCGCAAAGAGGCTATCGAGAGCTGCGAGGACCTGGCCGACCAAGCCAAACGCCTGCTCCAGGAACAGACCGACTACTTCAATCTGCACAAGGACGAACAGGGCCAGGACCGCGCAGAACCTAAATAGTGCAAACTGACAGCCGGCAGTTGTTAGTTGACCGCCTTCTCGTTTTGGAATCTGTGAGCTGTCGACTGTCCGCTGTAAGCTGTATGGAGTGACCGTCGATTTCGTCCCCATCTTTCAGGAAGAGTACCGGGCCTTGCGCCCAAGAGCGCCCATGCCGGATATCGCGGTGCGCTTTCGCCGCTTTACCTCGCTGAATACCACCATCCGGCTGCGCGAAGGCAAGATTTTTGTCAGCCTCTCCGACTTGCTGGAGGGCGCGCCTGAGCCGGTCATCCGCGCCATCGCGCACATTCTGCTGGCCAAGCTCTACAAAAAGCCCATCGACGCCATGCAGAACATGCGCTACAAGCGCTTTGCCTCCAGCGCCGCAGTCACCCGGCAAACGGAGTTGATTCGCGGCGCCCGCGGCAGCAAGCGCTTCAGCGGCCCGGAAGGCCGCTTTTACCACCTCGAAGAGGTCTTCGATTCTCTCAACGTCAGATTCTTCGGCGGAATGCTTGGCCGCCCCGAGCTCACCTGGAGCGAGCAGATGGCCAAGCGCGCCCTGGGCCACTACGACGCCGCGCACAACACCATCGTGGTCAGCCGCGTCTTCGACCGCCCGTCAAGCCCGCGCTATGCCATCGAGTACCTGCTCTACCACGAGATGCTCCACCTCAAGCATCCCGTCAAGATGCGTGGACTGCGCCGATGCGTTCATTCTCGCGAGTTCAAGGCCGAGGAAAGCCTTTTTCCGCAACTGAAAGAAGCCATGGCCTTCATCAAGCGGCTCTAAGGCACGAAGGAGCCGTCCCAGCCGCAAGGCAGACGATTGCTCAAGCGGCTTTCACTGCTCCCGCCGCTTCTTTTGGCCCGATCTGCCGTCTTGCGGCCCAGGCAATCAGCACAATGCCCGCAATTACCGAGCCCGCGCTGGCCAGTTGAGCATTGGATAAGCCCCATAATACCTTGGGGTTGCGGCGAACAAATTCAACCAAAAAGCGAGCGATTCCGCTGAGCACCAGATACTCGCCTACGATGGCCCCGGCGGCTCTTGGTTTTCCGCCCCGCCACCACAGCCAAGCACCGATCAGCAGCCCCGCGGCCAACTCGTAGAGCGGAGTGGGATGCACGCGCGTAAACGTCGGCTCAATACCGTTGGGGAAGCTCATGCCCCAGGGCATCTTGGTCGGAATCCCGTAGCATCCATCGCCGGAGAGAAAGCAGCCAATGCGTCCGATGCCGTAGCCAATGGCTGCCGCCGGCGCGGCCATATCCAGGGTCCGCAGCCCACCGATCTTCGCCCACCAGCCCTGGAACAGCAGCGCCGAGATGCCGAATAGCAGCCCGCCAAACCAGGCAAAGCCGGCCGAATCCCAAAGCACGCGCCAGCCCAGCTCACGAAACTCCACCGGAGTGTCGATTACGTGCCAAAGCTTGGCGCCCACAATGCCCGCCACCACGGCCACAGCCACCATGCCCACCGCATCCGCGTCCAGGCCTGCGCGGCGAAAATTTCGGTCCATCACCACAGCCGCCGCCACCGCGGCCAGCCACAACATCAGTCCGAAGGTAGGCAAACTCAAGTGCCAGATATGCAAATAAGGAATCATCGCTTTTCAAGTATAGACGCGCGAAGAACGAGAAAGCCCTGCAAGCCGCAGCTTTTGGCCGCTCTTTGGACCCGGTTTTTCACAGGCTCCCTTGTCAGCAGGCCCCGCATTCGGGCGATACTGTGAACATGGCAACCCCTCCTTACCAAGGTCTTGAGATCCTCTACACCCGCCAGCAAATCGCTGAACGCGTTGCCGAAATGGGCGCGCAGATCACCCGCGATCTCAATGGCGAGAAGCTTGTCATGATTGGCGTTCTCAAAGGCGCGGCCCCGTTTCTGGCCGATTTGGCGCGATCCGTACAGGCCGACGCCACCTTCGATTTCGTGGCCACCTCCAGTTACGGCAAGGGCATGCGTTCCTCCGGCGCGGTCAAGCTCATCAAGGACCTGGACGAGCCCATTGAGGGCAAGAATGTTCTGGTGGTTGAAGATATACTGGACACGGGGCTCACCCTCTCCTACCTGCGCAAGCTCTTCCTGCAGCAGCATCCCAAGACGCTGCGCATCGCCACTCTGCTCGACAAGCCCTCGCGGCGGCTGGAGAAGATCGAAGCCGACTATGTGGGCTTTTCCATTCCCAATCTCTTTGTGATTGGCTACGGCATGGATTACGCTGAGCGCTACAGGAACCTGCCCGACATTTGCCTCATGAGCCCGGACCATCCCGAGTGATCTTCGTTCCTGGACATTCAGAGCTCCCTGCAGAGGCACCGTTTGCAATGCGCTCCCGGCAGGATCGCTGAATTCCGGGATGATTCTCCGTCTTGCTCACATTCGGAACGCCGCGGTCTGATTTTGCTCTACTTGCGCAGAGTAGACGCCCGGACCACCACCCGCGGCGTAACCAACTCGGTCTTTGGCCGCACCAGCTCTTTTGCGCCGACCAGGAAGAGCGCCATTTCGGCGGCGTAGCGGCCGATGGCCGCGCTGTCCTGATCCACTGAGGTAAGCGGAACCCGCAGAAAATCCGAGTAGAGCACATTGCCGCAGCCCATGACCGCGATATCCTCGGGGATGCGCAGGCCGGCGTCGAGAATCGCTCGCATGGCGCCCAGAGCGATCGGATCGTTGAAGCAGAAGATGCCGTCGGGGCGCGGGTCAGTGGCCAGCAGCTTGCGGGTCGCTTCGTAGCCTCCAGGTTCGCCGCGGTCGTCGCCCGAAGTGCCGATCGAGACGATGTGCTCCGGCAAGGGCGCCAGGCCGTGCTCGGCAAGAGCCCGCCTGAATCCCTCCACGCGGCCCAGCGCCGTGCTGGTCTCGGGGCCCCGGATATGAGCGATTCTTTGGCAACCTTGCTCAATCATATGAGTGGTGGCCAGATGGCCCACGGCATCATCGTCCACACCAACAAAGTTGGCCGGAAGGCCGGCAAAGCGGCGATCAATGAGAACGTAGGGGATTCTCTGCTCTTCGATGCGGCGGAAACTCTCAACGGTCCACTGCGCCGAGGCGATCAGTATCGCATCCACGCGCCGCGCAAGCAGTTGTTCTATCTCCTGCTGCTCCAGTTCAGGGTCTTCTTCAGACGAGGTAATGATGAGGCTGTAGCCCTGCCCCCGAATGGCCGCGGAGATGGCCTTGGCGACTTGAGCAAAGAAGGGATGAAGCAGGTCCGGGACCACCAGTCCGATGGTGTACGTCCGGCCGGTAATCAAGGCGCGAGCCGCAAGGTTAGGGCGATAGTGGAGTTCTTCCATGCGCTTCAGCACGCGCTTGCGGGTCTCTTCGCCGATGTCGGAGTGGCCGCGCAGAACTTTGGAAATCGTAACCGTTGAGAGTCCCAGATCGTGCGCAATGTCTTTCAAGCGCACCGGCGTGGCCTTGCGAGGCTTCCGGTCTTCTTCCTTGCCATCGCTCAAAATGATTTCCTGTCCCCCCCATGCCGAAGTCTTCTGTATCTTGCAGTATGCCGCCAGACGCCGTACTTCAGCAAGCGTTTTCCGGAAATTTACTTCATCGATAAAGTAGCTAATTATTTTTGAGTGGCTCTCTTGACAACGGGCCGCTGCAATAGTATGTTTCGATCATCGACGTTATCGTTAACGTTGAACGGACACAAAGGGCCGTCCGAATGCAAGAGACCATGCCGCATCCGATGAAACCACACCGGGTAGACGCGGATGCGGCCATGGCTGGACCGAGTCATTTCCGATAACGCTACAAGCCGGCAGTCACCAGCCGCCGCCTATTAGACCGCACCGCGCCTACGGAATCGATGCCCACCCCCAGCCAGATGGACTGCTCCTTCCAGGACTTCCGCCCAGGTTGATTCTGGCCCCTTGAATCGTTCTTGAGAGAAGGTCCTGATTGTCATGAATCGAAGAGATTTGATCCTTGGAGCGGTGGGCCTTGCCGGCAGCCGCGCTTTCGCTTCCGCGGCGCAACCCCTGCGCAGAGTGGATGCTGCGGCCGACGGCAGTCTCGATCAAGCAGCCGCTCACCCCCTTGCGGCGAAGACTCCCAGCGCCCCCATCCGCCTCGCGAATGGCGAACTTGAGGTCGTCTTCGACGCACGCCTTGGCCTGCCCCATTCCTATCGATATCGGGGCCAGCGCCTGTGGGGAGAAACGGAGAGTCATCCTGCCCATGCGGTCGTGTGCAGAATGGATCCGCGCAGCTACGAGACGGTTGCGCTGCAAGCAAGCGCTCTCCGCCAATTCGGCCAAACGCTGGACTTTGAATTTCAAGCTGCCGTCAAGGGCCTTCCAGCCGCCTCGTTTCATCTGCGCTATGCGCTGGCCGGCAGCACCATGCAGATGACCCTTGAGTCGGTAGTGGAATCCGCGGGTTTTCAACTGATTGAGGTTTCACTTCCCAAGCTGGTTGCAGTGCGCGAGCAAGACGGGCCAGCATGGATGGCGGAAGGCCGCAATGGCGGATCGTTTGTACGCCTCGAAGCGGCCAGGGCCTACCGCTTCCCCAACGACGAGTTCTTCGGGCGCGTCAGTACGGAACTGCCCATTGGCATGGTCGGCCAAGCCGGGATCGGCTGCATGATGGAAGTTACTGCCTGCATGGACGGCACCGAGACCGAGATCCAGGGAGCAGACGGGCGCCGCGCGGCCATCCTGGGAACGGTAATGACCCACCGAGTTCACGGCGGGCGCTGCTACGGCATGAACGACGGAGCAGACGCCAACTGCGGCAACGCGGAGACACCAAATCTGCTGGTTGGGCAGATGCCACGGACTCGCTTCGACCTGTTTGCTTGCGCCGGGATGAAACAGCCTTGGATGGCAGGCGCGAAGATTCTGCGCGCGCGGATGCCGAAGCTCCCCAGCGATTTTTTCTCCGATCGATTCCTTTATATTGTGGCCGGCAAGAGAAAGGTAGATGCCTTGCCGGCAACGACCTTTGCGCAGAGCGGGCAACTGGTCAAGGACATCGCCTTGCTTACCGACGGCGCGCCGCAGACGGTTTTTCTCGGCGGCTGGGCCTACGACGGACAGGACACCGGCTTCCCTTCCGAGGACAAGATCAACGCCAGCCTGGGCACATACGACGAAATGCGCGCGTTGATGGAAACCGGCAAGCAGTGGAACGCAAACGTCACCCTCAACACCAATTGGGACGACGCCTACAAGAGCAGCCCGATATTCAACGAGGCGTTCATCGCCCGCCGGCCCGATGGCCGCATCTGGAAGAGTCAATCCTGGGACGACGAGGACTCGTATATCGTCGGCATGGCCAAGTTCATGGAAGGCGGCTGGGGAGCCAAGCGGATCGCTTACACCATGGACCGTTACCGAATCGAGAACTCGATACTGATCGACGCGATGTCGTGGTTTGCAGTGCGCAACGATTGGGACCGGCAGCATCCGGCCAGTGGTTATAGAAACCTGGTGGACGGAAAATTCAAGGTCGTTGATGAGTTCCGGCGGCGCGGGGTCGAGGTCACTTCGGAGAAGCTGCGGTATCCCTTCATTGGCAAAATGGCGCTGACCATGGACGGCCCCAGCGCCAGCGACTGCCCTTTTGGCGGAGAGCAGATCCCTCTTTTGCCTACCGTCTATCGCGGCTCGGCCATCTGGGGCAACTCGGGCGACCCCAAGATTCGTCCGCAGCAGGAGATCTTCTGGAACACCCGCTCGGCGTTGTGGTTCCAGGCCAACACGGATCGCGCAGCGATCGCCGATTTCTACTATCTCGTCGTGCTGCCGTTCGGCAAACTGCACAAGCTGGCGGTGGAAGACTACGAGAGCGCGGGAACGTTGCGCAGGCTGCTGCTGGAAGGCAATTCGCAGGTGGCGATGGATGCGGCTGGCGATTCGTATTCGGCGGCGATCGGCGGGGTGGAGATTGCGCGCGACAACGCCACCTTCTGCCCCATCGACGAAAACCGTATTGCTTTCTACGCGCGGACGGCGCGCACCCTGCGTTATCCGCTGCCGGCGAGCTGGGACGCGGAGGCGGTGACGGCGCGCGCTTTGACGCTGGAAGGCCGCGTTGAGTGCGATGTGCAATGCATCGCTGGAACGATCGTGGTCCAGGCCCAAGCGAACCGGCCGGTCATCGTCTACT
Organism: uncultured Acidobacteriaceae bacterium; assembly: GCA_963839155.1. Taxonomy (GTDB): domain Bacteria; phylum Acidobacteriota; class Terriglobia; order Terriglobales; family Acidobacteriaceae; genus Telmatobacter. The sequence continues at coordinate 265,775 of CAWITY010000007.1, read as the reverse complement.
CCAGCGTGAAGGCGATTCCGAAGGCGTGATGCCTGCATCTGGCGAGTAGGGAAGATCCTCGCCAGATGCTCCTTATCGCCAGCGCACCGAGACCTGCTCTGGAACTAGTTTCCCAACACATCCACAATCGCCGCGCCCGATTTGGGGACAGCCGCGTGGTAGTCCTCGCCCAAAAGGGCTGCCAGAGTGGCAGCCACTTGGCTTTCGGTCACCGCCGGTCCTCCTTTGCGCTCGCCGAGGGCTGGCGTATCCGGCCCCAGAAAGGCCATCCAGGTCTCCCGCGATTCCGGAATATCCTCCCCGTGACCGGTCCACTTCGGGCCTTCGCCGCGGCCGTGGTCGGGCAGCACGATGAGCGTGGTCTTGCCGCGATAGTCCGGCATGGACTGGACCAGCTCCCAAAGCTGGCTCGCGTAGGCATCGGCGCGATGAGCCGCATTGAGGTACTCGGCATAGACCCCGGCATGTGCCCAATCGTCGGTCTCACCCAAACCGACAAATAGCAAGCGTGGCTTCTTGACCTTCAAATACTCGACTGCCGTGTGGAATGGCATGGGATCGAACGCCTCATCGAGCCAATAGCGCACACCTTCTGCCTTGAGCGTGTTGAGCAGCTCCAATTGCGGGGTGGCGGGGATGGCGGTGAGCGGATCGTATGCGGCATTGACCAGGAAACCGCATCGCTCCCGGTTGAAGATGCCATTAAAGACATCCCATGCGCCAAATGCGGCCACCTTGCCCGCAAATGCGGGTTTGGCGTTGAGCCACTCGAAGACCGTCGCATTTGGATTGGGGATGTTGTCGTTGGAGTGTACGCGTGGGTCGGCAAATCCGGTGAGTGTCTCACTGTAGCCTGGGTAGGAATAGTTCAGTCCATTGGTGACGTGGGAGTCCGAGCCCAAGTCGCGATTGCCGTAGATCTGGCCCTGCGCGGCCACTACACCCCACAAGAAGGGCATGAGAGCCTGCCGGCGCTCTTTCGCTGTGGCGCTGCCAAAGAGCTCTTGGGCGTGGGCGGCGCGTTCCTTTGGCTCGCTCAGGCTGTCCGATTCCTGCGTTTCGATCAGCCGAGGGTCTGCGCCGCGGAATATCTCCTGCCAGCGCATCCCGTCGATCATCACGACAATTACGTTTTCGGTTTTGTGCGCGGCTGGCGCCTGCGCCCTTCCCGCCAGTACGCATGCAAACCCGAACAGGGTCAGGATGCCGCGAAGCATCTGTTTCTTTTTCATCGTCTTAGGATGCCACAGCCGATACGAGAAAAGGGGCTCAATTCTCCATCAGACGCAGCGAAAGCACGTGCGGGCTGGTGGCGTGGGAGTCCAGGGAAGTGGCCTCGATCAGCACTTCAAAGCTGCGGAAGCTGCCGTCGGGGCGGCGCACCTTTTCGAGAATCGGGCGAAAACCTTCTTTGCTCAGCGCCATATTGGCCGCGGCTTCGGTCCCGGCCCCATCGAGCCCTTGAATGAGCAGCACGTGTCCGTTCTTGGCCAGATTGGGCACAAAGGCCAGCACAGCATAGGTGTTGTGGGAGTAGCTGCTCCAACTGCTGCCGTAGTCGGGCTGTTCGCCGGCTAGCGGGTGCAGGTTGGAGATCCAGGAGCGGCTCTCCGAAGGGCTATAGACGAAATGGAAGTTCAGCTTGCCCTGGAAGGCCTCGATCCATGGATTGCTATAGATGGAGCCGAGCAGTATGGCGTTTCCGTCGCTCAAATCCTCGATCTTCATATCCCGTGCCGATCGGATGGAGATACGGCTGTTGGAAGTCTGGGGCAGGCGCTCGACCTGCGAGACGACCTTGAGATCGAGGACGCTGGTGTACTTTTGCGCCTTCAAATACGACGAATAAACGTGGTCGTATTGCTCGATCCCCGGCCAGCTTTCGAATTCGGCCAAAGAGTAGGTTCTGCCGCTCATCTCCTGGACCATGACGAAGCCGGTATCCGCCGGAACAATGAAAGTGCTCTTGTCGGTGGCGAAGATCTGCCGCCAGAACCGGTTGAAGCTGCGTGTGTTGGAGTCGAAGAGCGGCGCGTGGGGCAACCAGAGCCAGACGCCAAGGCAGAGCAGAGCAGCAATTGCAAACCCGGCCAAAAGACCAATCCAGAGACGATGGCGGCGACGCGCCGGCGAAGCGGCGCTTGAGGCCGCTGGGGTAGACTCGGCAAAAACATCGACGCCGACGCCCATTTCGAGCGCCGGGGGTGGCAAAGTTTCCGTCGCCTGCTCGTTGAAGACCGGGACATAGCCCCCGCGGGGCACATCGATGCGGAGGCGGTCGTGTTTGCCCTCCTGGAGGTAGTACTCCTCCAGGCGCTTGCGCAGCTGGCGGGCGTAGTTGCGGACAATATTGTCCTCGCCGGGGTCGTAACCGGGGCGGCGGTGGAAGACGCGGACGCCGATTTCCTGCTCGGTGACACGATTGGGTCCGGGGGCGTTGGAGCGATCCCAAACGTAGCGGAGAAAAGCGGAAAGCAGGGGCGCCTTGGCAAAATGGCGGCTGGCCAGCAAGTGCTCGATTGCTTCGGATTTTGCCTCGGCAGTGGGATCGATTACGGGCACCTGGGCCAGACCTTCCGGTTCAAAAAAGCTGTCTACTAAACCCAGGATACATCTTCGGGAAGGGGGCGATCTTAAAATAACTGCAATAAATATAGGGGGGTATACCCCTCCAGCCCCTGCCTGCTACGGAAATTATTTGCCTGATATTCATGGAGGCTGTATGCGCTTGAATCTGGCGTCAAAACGCGCCGTGCAAATGCGGAAAATGGGGGGGAGAGTTGAGGGTAGACAAAGTTTTACCCTTGAGAGTCGTGGGATGGCTGGTGAAGGCTTGCCTCAACACCCAAAGGCGAAGTTCGACAAGATTGTGATTTTCGCCTCGGGTGATGAAGGAGCAATTTCACCATGTTTAGAAAATTCATTGCACTTCTCTTCGTATTTCTCGGAGCCCTGACGCTGAACGCCCAGAACTACAGCGGCGGCGTTGCGGGAACGGTCACCGACCCCACCGGGGCGGTGGTTGCCGGCGCACAGATTACGTTAAAGCACGTGGCAACCGATGCCACGCGCACCACCCAAACCACCTCCGCCGGCTTGTACTCATTCGAGACGCTGCCCGTCGGAACCTATGAGCTGACTGTCGTGGCCTCCGGCTTCGGCACGAAGAAGGTGACCGGCGTCATTATCGAGGCCGGCCGCACCGACAGCATCCCCGTGACCCTCAAGGTCGCCGCGGCAACCACCGTCACCGAAACCGTTACCGCCGATGCCGTCACCCTGGACACGGAAGAGACGACGCAGACAGCCATCATCGCGCCGGAGACCATGGCCAGCGTGCCGCTGAACGGTCGCGATTTCACCCAACTGTTGAAACTGGTACCTGGCTACGCCAACTCCGCCAACATGTCCGGCACGCTCAATGGCGGCCGCACCAACACCATCGACTTCCAGATCGACGGCGTGGACAACAACGACCCCTGGTTCGCCACCAACGCAGTCAACCAAGGCGCACAGGCGTCGATCGCCGCCACCTTGCTGCCCATCGACTCCATCGAAGAGCTTTCGATCGAGTCCCAGGGCGGCGTTGACATGGGTCACACCTCCGGCGGCACGGTGAACGCCGTACTCAAGTCCGGCACCAACCACATCCATGGCTCGACCTACTACTTCAACCGCAACGAGGCTCTCGCCAAGGCCAACTGGTACGGCAACGTCACTCCAGAGATTCGCGACCAGGAGTTCGGCGGCAGCGTCGGCGGCCCGATCCAGAGGGACAAGACGTTCTTCTTCACCTCCTACGAACAGCAGAAGCTGATCATCGGCAACAGCGCCTGGTTCCAGACGGTTCCGTCGCCGGCGTGGGTCACACTGGCCACCGGCCTGGTGAAGGCACGCGGCGCGTCTGTCAACCCGGTTTCCACCAATGTCCTCGGCTTCTTTACAGGCATGGGCAATGCCCCTGCCACGATCAACAACTTCTCTACCACACAGCCAGATAACGACTACAGCTACAACGGCGTGGTCAAGCTGGACCACAGCTTCAAGGATCAGAGCAACCTCTCGCTGCGCTGGTTCACCGGCCAGGGCATCCAGAACGCCTCCGACGGCAGCGTTCTGCCCGCCTACTTCAACAAGGACCCTACGCAGATCAATAACCTGGCGGCCGTGTATCGCAAGATGATCACGCCGAACTTTACCTCTCAGACGCTCTTCGGCCTCAACTTCGCCATCTATGGCTACTACGACGACGACACGATGATCAACCCGATCGCGGCCGGCCTGAACACCGGCGTCAATCCCGTGGCCATCCCCGGCGCGCCGGACATCGCCATCGGACCGTTCACCGAAATCGGACAACAGAGCCCCACCCGGCGCTACGAGTACACCGGCAACCTCACCGAAAACGCCAACTACGTTCACGGCAAGCATGAACTCCACTTCGGCGGCGAGTATCGCCACACTGTGGTCAATGCCGCCTATCACCGCGGCCAGAAGGGCAGCTTCAACTTCAACGGCCTCCTCGGCCCGAATATGACTCCGCTGCCAAACGACAATTCGGCGAACATGTCCTCGGACTCCTGGAACGCCTACAACTACTTGTTGGCGAATGGGAGCAACGCATCGCAGGCCCAGAACCTCGCTGGGGCCCTGGACGCCCTGGCCGACTTCATGACCGGCGAAGTTCCCAACGGCGGCGCAGGCATCAACGAGGGCAACGTGGTTCGCCGCTACCTCATCAACAGCATGAACGTCTATGCCGGCGACACCTACAAGGTCACGCCTAACCTGACAGTTAACTACGGCTTGTACTGGGGATTCGTCAGCCCGCCGAACGATCCCACCGACACCATCTCTACCTTCATGCCCCAGCAGGGCGGCTTTGTCTACACCGGTCATGGGCTTAACACCATCTATCCCAGGGACGAGCACGACTTTGCCCCGCGCGTGGGCTTCAACTGGCAGCCCAAGGGCGCCGGCAAAGTGGTTGTCCGTGGCGGCTACGGCTTCTACTACCAACCGCCGAACATGAACCTGTTCAGCGACAACCGTCCGCGCGACAACGGCAACAAGAGCTACGGCGTGCAGTACAACCCGCACATCTACGCCGTTCCCTTCAGCCCCAACACCGACGTTTGCAACTACTCGAACAACAACCCGATCACCATTCAGAGCGGCCAACTGCTCTTCCCGACTTGCGCCACCCTGGGCGCCGGCAATCTGCAGATGGGCGGCTTCGGCGTGGATCAGCGCTTTGTCGATTCCTACTCCGAGAATGCCAATTTCAATGTCGAGTACCAGTTGACCAGCAACACCGTCTTCGAGGCCGGCTACGTAGGCAGCCAGGCTCACCACCTGCCCATCACCCTGGAGATCAACCAGATCCCCTTCGGCGGCGATGCCGCGCCCAATACTCCCATCCAGGCTCTTCGCCCCTACAGCGCGCTGTTCCCACTGCTGAATGGCATCGACCAGGTATCGAGCATCAGCCACAGCCGCTACAACAGCATGATCTTCTCCATGCGCAGTTCGAACTGGCATAACCTGGCCACCACCATCAACTACACCTTCGGTCACGCCCTCGACAACATGTCGAATCCGCGCGGCAGCGTTCCCTCCAACAGCTACAACCCCGACCTGGATTGGGGCAACTCCGACTACGATGTCCGGCAGACGCTGGGCGCGTACCTCAGCTACACCATTCCCACGGTCAGCCAGTACAAGCGGTTGCTGGGTGGATGGCAGTTGAATTCCTGGATCACCGCCATCAGCGGCACCCCCTTCACCGTGGGCGCCGAGACCGACATCAGCCTCACGAACATCGGTCGCGATCGCGCCAGCGTCATCGGCGATCCGACCAAGGCGAAGGGACCGGAAGTTGCCCACCAGGCAAAACCCTGGTTCAACCCCAACCCTTGCAGCGCCACCGTCGTCAACAACTGCTTCTACGAACCCAACGCCAATCCCGCGCCTGGGGTCTATATCCCCATGTACGGCACGGAAAAGCGCAACCAGTTCCATGGCCCCGGCCTGGGCGAAGTCGACTTCTCGGTCTTCAAGAACACCCCGATCACCGAGCGCATCGGCAGCCAGTTCCGCGTGGAAATATTCAACCTCTTCAACCGCGTCAACTCCGGTGGTCTTGACACGGGCTTGACCGATGGCGCCGGCAACTTCGGATACAGCCACGGCACCGATATGCAGGGAAATGCTCCCGGCATCGGCCAGGGCGAACCCTTCAACGTGCAGTTGGCGCTGAAGATCATGTTCTAAACGGTCTTCTCACTGACCTACCTCTAACCTTCCGGCGGCATGGTCCTCCGCCGCCGGAAGTTCTTTTCAACCTTCGATTCATATCTCACAAGACCATCGGGACAAATCCATTGAACCGTCGCACCTTCTCCCATCTCCTGCTCGGCACCGCAGCCCTGAGCGCAACCACTCCCATCAAGGCCATGCGCGCCTCCGCCGGCAAAACCGATCAAACCGCCAATAACCGCTCCTTTCGCGTCGCCATTGTGGCCGACACGCATATCGTCGATCCTTTTTATAAAGGGCCCGAAGAGACGCCTGAAGACACCGAAAGCATGAGTCACACCGCGGAGAGGCTGATCGCGGCGCGCAACCACATCAACCGCCTTACGCCCGCCATGGACGCTGTCTTCCATCTCGGCGACATCGTGCACGACTCCTCCACGGCCGACTTCAACTTCTATTCCCAAAACCGGACCCGGCTCGACCATGCGGCCGAAATCCTGGGCGGTTTTGACGTCCCCGTTCACCTGGCGCTCGGCAATCACGACTATTCCCTGCCGCGCATCTCCCGCGAGGAAACACACAGCCTGTTCAAGGCCAAGCTCAACGTCAAGCCCTATTCCGCGGTCAATTACCGTGGATGGAAATTCCTCATCCTGAACAACTTCTTGGGCATCTCGTGGGACATCAAGAACGCCGCCTACGATCAGGGCGTGGGCACGCTGGGCCAGGAGCAGTTGAACTGGCTGGAGGCGGAACTAGCGCAAAAGGCGCCCACCGTCGTCCTGCTCCACTATCCTCTGTGGCTCATCGAGCCCAGGGAATTCGGCGACCTTGGCTTGCACTCCCTGCTGCGCAAACATTCCGACTCGGTACGCCTCGTGCTCAGCGGGCATTGGCACAGGTGGGTCGACTTCGCCCACACCTTCGGCCCCCAACACTATGTCGCTGCTTCGACGCGCTACGATGCGAACTCCTTCATGATTCTCGAAATGGATCGCAAGGCCGAGACCTGCCGTTTTGTCAACGCCCGTTGCGCGGAGTGGTCGACGCACTACACCCGGCCCTGCCTGTAATCCAACTTGCGATCGGCGCGGAGCCAATCCTTCTTGAACCTCTGCTTCTCGAAGAATGTCCTGCGCCGCAGGTTCCGCGCATCCCAAGACCGTCATCCCGAGTACCGGACTCGCCAATTGAAGACGCATCGCAATGCCTGCGGCAATGCTCCCCCTGTCCCATTCCTCTCGCGGGCGGATGACGAGAGTGGAGGGGAACCCCACTCAGCCAGGTTTGCCGGCAGCAGCGAGCGCAGCGCGGCCGGCGCCCACATCCTAATGACCCATTAGGGAACATCCGAACAAGTGTCGGTTTTCCGAGTCGCGTTCCCTGAGTAGCTGAAGATAACCTTTTATTATCAACAATATAGGGCACGACTAAAGTCGCACCCAGTTACATGTCCCCCCATTAGGAGTCCTTCCGCAGCCTCTAAGGTGGCGCCCATTCAAAAGGCCGGCTCATTCAGCGCTTCCCAAGGGAGGTTTTTCGCGCAAAGCGGCGAGAACCTCATGTGAGTATTCTGAATTTCTCCCGATCACCCAGGAGGTCAAGCCGCGGAAAGGGGGAAGGGGCGATCAACGTTACCGCTACCCACCTTTTGCTTAATTGTATGTTTTTTCGCCGAATTGAGATTGCTAACTATAATTAATATATAGACTTATAGACGGGTAGTTCTCTTCGCAAAAAAGTCCTTGCCAAGAACGGTACCGGTAACGTATATTCCCGCTAAGATTTTCCAGGCGGTGGAAATTTGCGTCTACCCGCGATCCATCCTTCAAGTTCCGAACGGTCTGGGCACTCCGAATGCCCGTTCTCCGCAGTCGGACGCTCCACCCTCGCCCTCTCCAAAGGCAATCTCGCGGGGTGGAACTGGGGGAAGGGTCAGATCGGCGATAGGCGGCACCTGCGCAGAGCCCTGTCTTGGGGGCGCTCCAGTTTGAGATCGAAACGGCATCACCAAAGCTCGATTCCGCACCACGGGCTGGGAAGTGCAGATTGACAACAAAAACGCGACAAAACAACGTACCGAGAAGAAACACTGAGGAGGACCAGATGAAACTTTTTCATCGGCTTGTGACGCTGCTGCTTCTGCTGGGAGCAGCATTGTTCGGCACCGTGGCGATGGCGCAGATTACCAACGCCCGGCTTTCGGGCACGGTCACCGATGCGACCGGAGCTTTAGTACCCCAGGTGCGCATTACCGCCCATAACACGGAAACCAACCTGACCCAGAAGACGGAGACGTCCGCAAGCGGAGCATATGCGTTCAACGCCTTGCCTCCGGGCAACTACACCTTGACCACATCCAAGGATGGTTTTGCCGCGCATGTGGAAAAGAACGTTGCGCTGACCGTAGGCCAGTCTGCCACGCTGGACATCGCTCTCAAGACTGGCGGCGTCGAAGACACGGTCACCGTTACCAGTGGCGCCGAACTGATCAACACCACCACGGCTGAAATCAGCCAGGTGATTGGACAGTCAGAAGTCGAAGACCTTCCGCTCAACGGCCGCGATCCTTCCAGCCTGGTGTATCTCTCGGCAGGCGTCACCAACGAGACCATCTCGCAGGCAGCTTCGACGCAGACCCAGCAGTCCTTCTACACCCAGACCGGCGCATCCGCAGGCGGCGGACGCCAGGGCAGCACCTGGTATCTTCTCGATGGTGTGGCCAACATGGACACCACCACGCTGCTGGCCGCTCCCTTCCCCAATGCCGACGCCACCCAAGAGTTCCGCGTCATCACCAACAACTTTGACGCCCGCTACGGCTTTGCTCCAGATGCGGTAGTCAGCATCCAGACCAAGAGCGGTACCAACGACCTGCACGGCGGCCTCTTCGAGTTTGTGCGCAACTACGATACCAGCGCCAACAACTGGTTCTCTGGGCTCTCTGACCTCTTAAGGCGCAATCAGTACGGCGGCTATGCCGGGGCGCCGGTCATCAAGGACAAACTCTTCGCCTTCGCCAACTACCAGGGAACACGTATCAGCATCCGCAACTCGGCGGCCACAGCAAATACGCCTACACAAGCGATGCTCGACGGCGACTTCAGCAATGTGAAAGATCAGAACGGCAACACAATTCTGCTGACCGGCTATCTTGGCCAGCCGAATCCCTTCCACACCGTCAATGGCAAGCCGAACCAGATCGATCCTTCCCTGTTCAGCAAGGGCGCTGTCGCGCTCGACAAGTCCATCCCCCTCGGTCAGGACCCCGTCTCGGCCCTGGTTCGCTTTGCTCAGCCGTTGCAAGTCTCCGACTTCAACGAAGGCACCGGACGTATCGATTACAACCTCAACAACCAGCAGCGGATGTTCGTCCGCATGTTTATCGACGAACTCCAGCAGCCAGGCCAGAACATCCCGGGCAACATCCTCTCTGGCGTCCAGGGCCAGCACGGTGTCGACCTGAACGTGGCCATGAACCACTCCTGGTCGATCTCACCAACGTTGGTCAACAGCATCACCGCTGGTTACATCAGCTACGATCTGGATCAGGGCACACCGGTGTTGGATGCCAGCGGCAAGCCCATCTGCCTCTCGCAGTTCATCGCCGTCGCCGACCCCGCCAACGCCTGCTACATCAACCTGAGTGCTCAAAACGGCAACTCCCTTTATGGCGGCGCGTCGGGTTTCAGCGTTTTTTCCGGCACCATCTATCAGACCAACCGGCGCTTGTGGATGCTCTCCGATACGGCAACGAAGATCTTCGGCAAGCACACCCTGGCCGCGGGCTTCGACTCGATGCACCGCCACTACTTCGAGGATTACGGTGGGCAGGTCAATCCCGGAATTGGATTCAACGGCTCCTATACCGGTTACATGCTGGCGGACTTCCTGCTCGGCTATTCGACAGGCGTGGGCCAAGGCACCGGAGAAGTGGGCGCCACCAGCGGCTGGATGTTTGGAGCTTACGTGCAGGATCAGTACAAGCTGCGCCCCAACGTCACCTTGAACGTAGGCGTGCGCTGGGATCCGAACCTAACTCCTTCGATCGCCGGCAATCGCGGCGCCGCCTTTATCCCCGGCAAGCAAAGCACCCGCTTCCCCAATGCTCCCGTGGGCATGATTTTCTCGGGAGAACAAGGCATCCCCAGCGGACTGGTGCAGAACAGCTACAGCTACTTCCAGCCGCGCCTTGGTGTCGCCTGGCAGGTAAACGAAAAGACCTCCGTTCGCGCGGGCCTTGGGTTCTTTACAACTCCGCTTGAAGATGCCTTCTACAACCGCGTCTTCGACGCCAATCCCTTCGATCCCAGCTACGGCGTGCCCTACAACTCGGCCGTGCCCGATCCTTTCGACAACCCCTGGAGTCTGTCCGTGGCCACAGGCGGAAAGAGCCCCTTCCCGCCCTTCGTCACGCCCAACTCCGTTGCGCCCGCCAACTCGGCCTTCCCCATTCCCGAAGGTTTGAGCGCGGTCTTCGATCCAAACTTCAAGCTGGGGATCACCCAGAGCTGGAACCTCTCGATCGAGCGCCAGATGGGACAGGATCTTGCCCTCCATATCGCCTATGTCGGCAGCGAGTCCTATCATCAGGCAACCACCGTCGAGCAAAACCCCGGCAAGTACTATGGTCCGAGCGATGCGCGCAACGGCAATCGCCCTACCTATACCAACTTCACCACCATCCTTCAAGTTCAAGATGGAGCCACCGCCAACTACCAATCCCTGCAAGCTGGCATCGAAAAGCGCATGTCGCACGGCTTCCAAATCCAGTCGAACTTCACCTGGTCCAAAGCCATGGACGTGGGCGGATCGGGCGATCCGACCTTCGAGTCCAGCGTCTCGGACCCCTACAATATTCATGAAGATCACGGCCCTTCGAGCTTGAACTATCCGTTCATCTGGGTCTCGAACCTGATCTACCACACGCCCAAACTCGCCAACCAGAACGCCATCGTTCGCAACGTGATCGGCGGCTGGGAGATCAGCGGCCTCTACTCCGCGCAATCCGGCCCTCCCTTCACCATGAACGGCGGCAATGGCAACAACAACTCCTTCTTCGACGTGGGACAGGATCGCGCCGACGTTGTGAAGGGGCAGGCCTACAACATCCGCTCCGGATCCAAGTCGCACTGGATCAACCAGTACTTCAACGTGAACGCCTTCACCAACAACGCCTATGGGACACCCGGCAACATCGAGAAGTATTGCTTCCAGGAAGCGCCCATCCAGGACGTGGATATGGCGGTGATGAAGAACATCAATTACCGCGAGCACTACAAGCTGCAACTTCGCGTCGAGTCGTTCAACGCATTGAACCACCCCAGCTTCGGTCAGCCCGATTCCAACCCCGGAGATGGGAACTTCGGCCAGATCACGGGCATAGGCCCAGTGAATCCCCGCGTGATGCAAGGCGGAGTCAAGCTGACCTTCTAAGCTTCTGACCTTCCATCCTGGGGAGAGTCCCTTCGCTCGTGCTGGTATGCAACTATTCCCCAATTTAGGATGTGGCCTGGATTCCTCGGAATCCAGGCCATCTTTTTTTGTGCGGTCAACCCGCATTTCTCGTAAGGCGCATCCATCAATTTGGGGCGTTACGGGTGGAATGGACCCGATCGGACCCACCGCAAAATGCTTGGGGCCCCATCCAAGGCGCGGGTTGACCGCACCACGGGTGGGAAACCGTCAGTCTCATCCGGCCCGTCGCTCGGAAGCCCGCGTTTGCGGCTCATTTACTGAACCTTGAACGCAACCGCAATCTGCGAAGGCAACTGTGCCGGGCAAACGATGGCCAGCCCTTCCGGCCTCTGCTCCCAGACCAACCTCGCCTCGCTGCCCAGCAGTGTAACTGAACGGACGGGCGTGGCCAGCAGGTGGGCATTGGCGCCCAGCGAAGCGATGACGACGCGTGCTCCCGGCGCGGGAACCGCCAGCGCAAAGGCGTAGACCGCGCCATCCTTGCCTTGGGTGAACCGGAAATCCTTGGCGCCGAAGCGGAACCTGGCCTGATGCGCGCCCAACTGGCCGTCGGGAAGGGTCCGCAGATTTCCTTTCTTGTTGAGCTTCCCTTCGCCGAACTTTACCCACGCACTGCTCCCGTAGATGGCTTCTCCGTGGATCTTCATCCACTCCCCGACTTGGCCAAGCAACTGCTGGCTGCCCTGGTCGAGCGTGCCGTCGGGCATGAGCGAAACGTTCACGGCATAATTGCCGTCGCGGGAAACAACCTCCAGCATGTAGAGGATCAGAGCCCTGGCGCTGTAGACATTGTCTGGCTTGTAGAACCAGTCGCCCACCGCATTCTCCCCAATCCAAACCTGATCTCTTTTGATGTCGTCTGGAAAGGAACCCTCGAAGGTGGTGGCCACGCCCCGCTGCGCCGGATGGAACTTGACGATACCGAAGGTATCGACCTTTCCCCTGGTCTGCAGAGCGCGATTGTAGTAGCCGGCAAGGACGCGCTGCATGGCGTCGCACTTGTAGCCTGTTCCCGTCTTCTCGCCGCTGAAGGGATGGGTCGAGTCGCCGTCGGTCAGGATGAAGTCCGGATCGTACTTTTCGATTACGTCCATGATGCGCAGCGCCCACCGCGCCGCGTACCAGTTTGCGTAGTCCAGGTGCTGGGAAAAGATGCCCTTCTCCGGGTTCCACACGACCTGGGGAATGCCCTTGTAGGCGCGCAGATCGATGCCATAGAGAAGCCGCGGATCGTAACCCTCCCACCACTTCCCTTTTCCATCGGCAAGGGTCAGATTGGCGTCATAGGGCACGCCCGCGTTGGGGCCGGCCTTGTCGCTGCCAAAAGCCGGCTGGAACCACCACCAGGTGTACTCGTGATGGAACGCGACGCCGTAACGCATCCCGGCTTTGCGGCTAGCCGCGGCCCACTCTCCGACCAGGTCGCGTTTTGGACCCATGTTGACCGAATTCCAGGGTTGATACGCCGAATTCCAATTATCAAAGTTGTCGTGATGAACGCCTTGCACGATGAGAAAGCGCGCGCCTGCATCGCGATAGGTCTGCGTCAGTTTCTCGGGATCGAGATGGGCTGGATTCCAGGTGTGCAGAAGGTCCTTGTAACCGGATACCGACGGATGGCCGAAATCGCGCAGGTGGTTCGCATAGGCCTTGGAACCCGGTTGATAGATGCGGCGCGCGTACCAGTCGCCGCTTTGTCCGGCTGACTGCGGCCCGAAATGCACCCAGATGCCGAACTTGGCCTCGCGCAGCCAGGCGGGTTCGGTGGTGTAGTTCGCGTCGATCGACTCCCACGTCGGCTGGTACGGTCCCTCGGCGATGGGAAAGTCCATCTTCACTTCCGGGAAGATGGCGGGATCCTGCATGGAGATCGAGTTGGGCGGCTGCGCGGGCGGCACGCTGGGAAACTGCGCGGGCGGAGGGAGCTTCTGCGCATGCAGAGGCAGAGTCCCAAGTGAAATTGACGCCAGAAACAACAGCCGGGCGGCGAAGAGGCAAGTTGAGTGCCTTGGAGACATATGCGGAGTCCTTACGAAGCGGGAGGGTTGCGTGGCGGAAAACACATTCTCATCCACCAAGAAGTGACGACATGGGCATTCCGTTCGGGAAGCGCCGCACCTGCTACAGCGGTTCCACAATTGCGGTACCCCGAACCCACCGCCATCAAGTGGCATTTTTCTCAAAAAATGCCACCTTGCTCGATGCCGGAAAGGGCAGGTGAATTGTGGAACCGCTCTAGGACCGCACCGAGCAACGACTTTCGCCGTGTCGCAAATGCTGCCAAATGCGTGCGGGCAACTGCCCCGAGAATGCCCTGAAACGTGAGAAACAAAGAAAAACCCTAAATGCCAGCGGTGAGAGTCTGGTTTTGAAAGGGCACGGCTTTAGCCGTGCCGTAAATGGCTGATAAGAAACGTCGGGCCGTAGCTCCAGAGGAATGTTTTCTGGGATTTTCTGTCTTCATCACAGGCTGCTAACGCGCGTGCGGCGCGGTTTCTGGAAGATCCGCGGTGGTGAAGCGATAGCGCCCTGAACCAAGCCGCAGCCGCAGACCGCTTGCGTCCTGCTTCGCGTCGATCACTCCGGGCGTGTGGACGGCGGCGCCTCCGCGCTCAAGCCAGGTGGCCGCCTCGGGCAGCTTGAGCAGCGCTTGCGCGCCTGCGGGCACAGCGACTTCGACCTGCGCGCCCCGTCCTGTGCGCCTCCACGCAATCTCGATCTGCCCCATCGCCGAGCGGTACGAAGCAGATGCGGAAGTCTGACCGAAGAGCAGCGAAGGAGCCAGCAAGATGGTATCTTCCGGAACGTGCGACATGTCGATGGAGAGGCCAGCGAGCCCGCGGTAAAACCACTCCTCGCCGTGGCCCAGCATAAAGTGATTCTGTGAGCTGTTTGGATTGGTATCCCAGGCCTCGGTCAGCGTGGTTGCTCCGCGCTCCAACTGATAGCCGTAGCTGGGCGAATCCGTGCGCGATAGCATTGCCGCCAGCACGTCGGAACGACCGTAGTCGGTGAGCGCACGAACGACGTAATGAAATCCGATGTCGCCCGCGGTGACATGGTCGCCATGCGCGTGAATGTCGGCAATGAGGTTGGCCAGCACGGCCTGCTCGTGTCCAGGGGGAACCATGCCCAACGCCAGCGGCAGCGCGTTGGCCGTCTGGCTGTCGCGGTCGTACTGATTCGTCTCAGGATGAAAGAGCTTGGCATTGAACGCTTCGCGCACCGCCGCGGCCTGTTGCATGTAAGCAGCCGCATCTTGCGCACGTCCAAGCAGGGAGGCAATCTGAGACAGAACCTGAAGATCGGCGAAGTATGTCCCGGTGGCCGTCACATACTTGCTGGTCAGTTGCGATTCGCCGGGCGCCTTCGGTCCGATGTCGAACCAGTCGCCCAGACCGTAATCAAGCAGGCCGTCGATGGCGCGGCTGCCGAGATAGGCGGCGTAACGCTGCATCTGAGTGTAATGCTCCCGCAGCGGGCGCTGATCGCCGGTGTGCTGGTAGAGAGCCCAGGGCGCCAGAACGATGGCGCTGCCCCACTCGGGCGTATCGCGAAAATCCGTGCTTGTGCCATCTTCATGGACAAAAGCGACGTACTCCGGGGCGATGGAGGGAACCATGCCACTGGCGAGTTGCGAATCTCCCATGTCGGCGCTGGTCTTCTCATAGAGCCGGCTCACATCATAGTTCAGCATCAGCGTTGCGGCATTCAGATACGATTGCTCCAGCCAGCCGAGCTTCTCACGGTGCGGGCAATCTGTAATGATGCTGGCCAGGTTGCTGAGCACGGCTCGATCAATCAATGAATGAATGCGGTTGAACAGTAGATCGGAACTTTCGAAGCGCCCCACGGCAGGCGCGTTGGCATGAACAAAATCGCCCGCAAGCCTGAGAACCCTTGGCAGTTCACCGCCCGGCGACGCCGGCTGCGTGGTCACTTCGACATAACGAAAACCGTAATAGGAGAACCGGGGATGCCAGCTTTCCGCCTTCGCGCCACCGCGCAAAGTGTATTTGAAAAGGACTGGCTCCTCGGCGGACGCGTTCGCGCTGTGCTGAGTGACCAAGCCTTCGCTTGTCAGCAACTCTCCGGGACGCATGGTGACACCTGATCCTGCCGGTCCCCTAACCGAGATCGACGGCCAGCCGCTCATGTTCTGCCCCAGGTCGTAGACTGCAACGCCCGGCTTGGGGTGCGTGATGCGCATGGACTTGAATGTCTCTGCAACGATCAGCGGCGCGGACTGGCTGGCAACCAGCGCTCCTCCAGGTCCGCCCACTTCGATCGACGGCTTCCAGCCCTGCGCGGCAAAACCGGCGCGATCCCAGTCGTTTGGCAGAGCATCGGCCATGTACTGTTCACCGGCATAGGTCGAAGAGTAGATCACGGGTCCAGGGTGCGTGAGCCAGGAATTGTCAGTGACAACTCGCTCCGAACTCCCGTCGGCGTAGCGCACCTCCATTTGCAAAACCAGCTTGGGCTGACCGAAGCTGCCCACGAATTTCGTGTAATGCCCCTTCACGCCCTGCACGTTATACATGCCGTTACCCAGCAACACCCCGAAAGCATTGACTCCCGACCGCAGAAGGCCCTTCACCTCGTAAGTATCGTAGGGAACGGTCTTGCTGTAGGCGGTCCAGGAGGGGTTCACAACCGTTTCGGTTACATTGGAGCCGTTGAGGCGAACCTCGTATTGGCCTAGCCCGCTGACAAAGAGGAGCGCGCTGACCACTGGACCCCGCAGTTTGAAGTCCCGGCGGAACACAGGCAGTGGCGGAGGCATCGCTGCGAGCTCCTGGCCCTGCCCCTCGTTTGCCTGCCTGTAGGGGCCGCGGTCGGGCTCGGCGGCAATCCACTTCGCGGTCCAATCGCCGGCAGAGAGCAGTGCGGTGGTAAACCGCGCTGGTTTGCTCCATCTGCCCGGCAAACCCTCACCATTCCAGGACTGCGCCTGCCAATAGTAGGTCGTATGCGATTGCAGCGCCAGCCCGCTGTAGGGAATCTGCCAGAACGATGCCGAGGCCACCTGCCCGCTGTCCCAGATATCACCCGTCTGGTGAGCAAGCAGGTCCGGGGAGCTGGCCACCAGGATGCGATAGGCGCTCTGGCGCACATCGCGCTGACTCTCCGGTAGGGCTTCGAGGTTCCAACCCATGACAGGCCTCGCGGTGCCGATGCCCACCGGGTCCACGCGCATTTCAACGGTAAGGTGAACCGGAAGGAGGGTTGCCTGCCTTGCGTTCCCCACACCTGGTTGCGTCAATTGAAGAAGTACGCCCGCCAACAACATCCAAACTCGCACTCTATTTCCTCCGCCTGCGGCCCACGTGCACGAATCTCTTTGTGCTCCCCCGTGGCCTGCCATGTCCAAGGCTCCTGGCGCAAATATATCTGCCTCCGCACCGAATACAATGAATGTTGAGGCGATTTGGCGTCCATGGTACCGTCTCATCCAGTATCGCCCAACCCGTCGCGTAATCGTTAACTATTATGTCCAGCAGTGAACTTTTGGTATTGACATGAATTGGCGCAGACGCGTATTCTTCGCTGGTATTAGTTATCGTTAACGTATTCTCCCTCAAGGAGCACGAATGAGCACGTCAAGCCAGAGTAGCCCAGCCGGCGTCAATCCAGCGGCTGTTCCTCAACGGAAACTCTACACCGGAGCCAACTTGCCGGCCGTCGGCCTGGGCACGTTTGGGTCCGATCATGTAACCGCTGCCCAGGTGGCGGAAGCCGTGAAGGGCGCGGCCCAAGTCGGCTACCGTCACTTCGATTGCGCCTCGGTGTACGGAAACGAGGCCGAAGTCGGCCAAGCCCTCGAATCGGTCCTGAACAGCGGCATCAAGCGAGAAGAGATTTGGGTTACCTCGAAGCTGTGGAACGACAAGCACTCCGAAAACGACGTCATCGCTTCCTGCCGCAAGTCGCTCGCCGACCTTCGCCTGAATTATCTCGATCTCTATCTCGTGCACTGGCCTTTCCCGAACTTCCATGCGCCGGGATGCGACGTTTCCTCGCGCAGCGCGGACGCCAAGCCGTACATCCACGAGAACTTCATGAAGACCTGGCGCAAGATGGAAGAGCTTGTGGACATGGGCCTGGTGCGGCATATCGGCACCTCCAACATGACCATCCCCAAGCTCAAGCTGGTGCTGCGCGACGCGCGCATCAAACCCGCGGTCAACGAGATGGAACTGCACCCGCACTTCCAGCAGCCCGAGCTGTTCAAGTTCGTAGTGGAGAACGGCATCCAGCCCGTCGGCTATTGCCCCATCGGCTCTCCGGGACGCCCGGAGCGCGATCGCACTCCCGAAGACACCTCGCCCACTGAAGATCCGGTCATCGTCGAGATCGCCAAGCGGCATGGCGTTCATCCCGCCGTGATCTGCCTCAAATGGGCCGTGCAGCGCGGACAGACACCGATACCCTTCTCCGTCAACAATTATCTTGCGAACTTGCGCGGCGCTGTGAGCGACCCGCTCAGCGAAGATGAGATGCAGGCCATCGCCAAGCTCGACCGTAACTGCCGGCTGATCAAGGGCCAAGTCTTCCTCTGGAAAGACGGACAGACCTGGGAAGCGCTTTGGGACGTGGATGGGGAGATCACCCCTCCGTAATCGTGGCTGGCATTCTTGATGCAGCCCGAAAACAGAGTTGAGCTATCCCATCCTGATTCGCAAAGTGCGCGGCAAGGATCGGGCGCCCAAAGGTAGTAATTAAGGGCTGGATCAGTGGGACCTCAATCGGATTTGCAATGGAGAGAAGAAGATGAAAGAAACAATGACCGCGGCTTTCCTGCCCGGCGACTCAACCGTCGAGATGCGCACCGTGCCGGTGCCGGCTCCGGGCCATGGAGAAGTTTTGCTCCGCATCAAGGCGTCCACCATCTGCGGTTCGGATATTCGCTGCATCTATCATGAGCACCTGGGCAAAGGTCCCGAGGGCTATCAGGGCGTAATTGCCGGGCACGAGCCATGCGGACAGATTGTGGCCGAAGGCCCAGGCCTTCGCCGCTTCAAGACCGGCGACCGCGTGATTGTCTATCACATCTCCGGCTGCGGGGTGTGCAATGACTGCCGGCGGGGCTACATGATCTCTTGCACCAGCGAGAAGTACCGCCGCGCTTACGGGTGGCAGCGCGACGGCGGCATGGGCGAGTATATGATCGCCGAAGAGAAGGACCTGATCGCGCTTCCCGACCAGTTGAGCTATGCCGACGGCGCGCAGGTGGCGTGCGGTTTCGGCACGGTCTACGAGGGCCTGGAGAAGATCGGCATCGACGGCAATCACGCCGTGCTGATCACCGGCCTGGGTCCCGTGGGCCTGGCCGCGGGCGCACTTTGCCGCAAGCTTGGCGCAAGCAAGATCATCGGCATCGATGTACTCCCAGAGCGCATGAAGATCGCCATGGACCTGGGTCTCTGCGACGCGGTGCTTGCCTCGGGGCCTGACAACGTCGCCCAGGTAAAGGAACTGACCGGCGGCTTCGGTGTGGAACGCGCGGTGGACTGCTCGGCGCATCACGCAGCGCGGGCAACCGCCATTCGTGCCACACGCAAGTGGGGCAGGATCGTTCTACTCGGCGAAGGGGGCACCGTGGAATTCAATCCCTCGCCCGACATGATCCACGATCAGAAGACCCTTTACGGCTCATGGGTTACCTCAACCTGGCTGATGGAAGAACTCGTGGAGCGTCTGGTCCGCTGGAACCTCCACCCTGCCGACATCATCACCCACAGGTTCCCGCTGGAGCGCGCCAGCGAAGCCTACGCTCTGATGGCCTCAGGCAAATGCGGCAAGGTTGCCGTCTGCCAGGATGAGGAGCTGGAGCATTCTCACAACAAGTAGAAAACCTTGGGTGCCCCATCCTTTCCGCGTTTTATGCCGAAAGGGTGGGATACCTCCCTGCTCGCACTCCAGGAACAGGGAAAATGAGCTAAAGTAGGTTGCGCAAGCCGAGACAATGCAGCACCGCAATGAAATCGCATTGCCTCTCTGAAGAAAAGGACATGATGACCGCCAACGCATCTTCCGCAACAAATGGCTGGGAGAACCAACTCCGCGACTTGCTGCCGCTCTTCGGCCATCGCAACTGGATCGTGGTTGCCGACTCCGCTTATCCCGCCCAATCCAAGCCGGGGATCGAGACTGTGGTTGCGCACGCAGAGCAAATCGATGCCGTTCGCGTAGTCCTCGAGGCCATTGCGTCGTGCCGGCATGTGCGGGCCAATGTCTATGCAGACAAGGAACTCGCCTTTGTCGCCGAAAACGACGCGCATGGCGTCACGGCGTACCGGCAACAGCTCGATGCCCTGCTCCACGGCCGAAGCATGCAGTCCATTCCGCACGAACAGATCATCGCCAAACTCGACCAATCCGCGCAAGTCTTCCGCATCCTCATCGTCAAGACAGATATGACGATTCCTTATACCTCCGTATTTTTCGAACTCGACTGCGGGTACTGGAATGCCCAGGCGGAACAAGGCCTTCGCCAGGCGATGCTCGTTTCTGAATTGAAATAGACCAGGCGCACCGCACTGCGCGCAAACACACAACTCTCCACGCAAGCCCACCGCGAAAGGAAACAACGGCAATGGCATTGAACAGGCGTGAGTTACTTCAATGGATGGGCGGCGCGTGTTCCGCCCTTGCGCTCTCTCGATTCATGAAAGCTCAGGGCGGCAACTTCGTCGGGACCAGACGGTCCCTCGAAGGCTACCGCGTTCCCGACTGGTTCCGCGATGCGAAATTCGGCATCTGGTCCCACTGGGGACCACAATCGGCCATCGAAGATGGCGATTGGTATGCCCGCAACATGTACGTGGAAGGATCGGAACAGTACCGGTACCATGTTGAAACCTACGGTCATCCCTCCAAGGTCGGCTACAAGGATCTGGTAGACAACTGGAAGGCAGCCAAGTGGGACCCCGAACACCTGATGGGCCTATATAAGAAGGCCGGCGCTAAATACTTCGTTAGCATGGGCGTGCACCACGATAACTTCGACTTGTGGAACTCGAAGTATACACGCTGGAATGCCGTAAACATGGGACCGAAGAGAGACATTGTCGGCACATGGCAAAAAGCCGCCGAGAAGAACGGCCTGCGCTTCGGTGTCAGCGAACACCTGTGGATCAGCTACAAGTGGTGGGCTGTGAGCCACGGCGCGGACAAGACCGGTCCACTGGCCGGTGTTCCCTATGACGGCGCCGATCCCAAGTTTGAAGACCTGTATCACGATAGAGATTGCGCGCGCCTCATCGACCACCTCGATTGGAACGACGACGATATTCCCGAATCGTGGAAGAAGCACTATCTGGATCGCATGACCGATCTGATCGATAAGTATCAGCCCGATCTGCTCTATACCGACGGCCACTTGCCGTTCGAGGACACCGGCCTCAAGATGGTGTCGCATCTCTACAACGTCAGCGCGCAAAAGCACGGCGGCGTGGTCGAGGCTGTCTACAACAGCAAGACCGACTCGGACTGCGCCATTGGCACCTGCCTGCTCGATCACGAGCGCGGCGTCTCCGACGGGATCGCCAAAAATCCCTGGCAGACCGATACCTGCATCGGCCAGTGGCACTATAAGCGCGGCGAAAAGTACAAATCGCCCAAGAAGGTCATCGACCTGCTGGTTGACATCGTCAGCAAGAACGGCAACCTGCTGCTCAACTTCCCGCTGCCCAACTCTGGCGAACTGGACCACGAAGAGATGAACACCCTGGACGGAATCACCGCATGGATGGCGGTGAACAGCGAAGGCATTTACAGCTCACGTCCGTGGAAGATTTACGGTGAAGGCCCCTCGACCAAAGTCAAGATCGTACCCGGCAATTTCAACGAAGACAAGACCAATGATCTGACCGCCGAGGATGTTCGTTTCACGGTCAAAGACAGCAAGGTCTACGCCTTTGTGATGGGCTGGCCGGAAAGGCACGCGGTGGTCCAGGCATTTGGCCTTGCCAGCGCGCAGGCGCCCGGCACAATTCGCAAGGTGGAGATGCTTGGGTACAAGGGCGACCTCAAGTGGAAGCAGGACGAATGTTGCTTGAAGGTCGAGATGCCCGCGGAAAAGATATCCGACATTGGCTTCACGTTGAAGATAGACTTCGCATAGAGCCAAAAACGCAACTAGTCCCCCCTGGCCGCCTTCCTGTTTTTGCGGCTAGGGGGGATACCCAAATGGACTCGGTTCACCCGTTTCATGGGCGCTCGGTCCCCTGCCCTCCGCCAATTCGCTAACTTTCCATTTCCGCGATACGGAAGCCAACTCGCCGTTCCTATTCCGGCGTAATTAGCGCTGTTTCACCTTTTCATTCCAATTCAATGCGATGGCTAGCGCTTGACACGACTCCCGGCCGGCCAAAGGATAGACACAATGTTTGCGATGAAGACGGAATCCCACGGCGCGGTCTCGCGCAACGATGGAATCTTTCCAGCCGGGCGGATGCTGCCCTTTTCCCTGGTCACTTCGCTCTTCTTCATGTGGGGCATTCCGAACAACCTCAACGATGTCCTCATCCGCCAGTTCATGAAGTCATTTGCCCTGACCCGGTTTGAGGCTGGCCTGGTGCAGTCCGCGTTTTATCTCGGATATTTTCTGCTGGCCATCCCCGCGGCTCTGCTGATGCGGCGCTTCGGTTACAAGGCTGGCATTCTCATCGGCCTGGCACTCTTCAGCGCGGGCACGTTTTTGTTCTGGCCCGCGGCGGTCGAGGGCAAGTACATCTACTTCCTTGGTGCGCTCTTCGTCATTGCCAGCGGATTGTCCTTTCTTGAAACGGCGTCGAATCCTTTCATCGCTCAGATCGGAGAGCAGCACAGTTCCGAGCGGCGCCTCAACTTCTCACAGGCATTCAACCCGCTCGGCGCCATCACCGGCGTGCTCATCGGAACGGTCTTCATTTTTTCCGGAGTTGAACTGACCAAAGCCCAGATCGACTCACTCAAGGTGCAGCACCTCTATGAGGCGTACCTTCGCTCCGAAACACTGCGTGTCGTAAAGCCCTACATGTTTCTCGGCCTGGTGGCATTTCTCTTGGGCCTGGTGATCCTGCGTACCAAGTTCCCTGCCATTCAGAGCGAGCATGAAGCCGACCAGGGAGACCATGGGCATTTCCGCGAACTGCTCCGCTACCCCCACTTCCTGCTCGCGATCCTTGCGCAATTCATGTACGTGGGCGCACAGGTGGGCACGTGGAGTTACTTCATTCAATATGTGCAGGAGGCAACGCACCAGCCGGAGAAAGTAGCCGGCCTGTTTCTCACCGGCACGCTCGCAGCCTTCGCCGTGGGCCGCTTCACTTCCGCCTACCTGATGCGTTTCTTCGCGCCCAACAGGATGCTCGGTGCATTTGCCCTGGTCAATGTTCTACTGGTGGCCGTCGGTGTGGCGTGGCCGGGTTGGATCGGGCTCTGGGCCATCTTTCTCACCAGCTTCTTCATGTCGCTCATGTTCCCCACCATCTTTGCGCTGGGGATCAAGCAACTGGGACCGAACACCAAGCTCGGTTGTTCTCTTCTGGTGATGGCCATCATTGGCGGCGCAATTCTCACTCCGGCCATGGGCCTGATCGCCGAGGCCGGACACAAGACCGCGCTTGCATACCTCGTTCCACTCGCCGGATATGTCTGCGTGGCGGCCTATGCCTTTCTTGGCGCTACCAGGGGCCTCAAGAACGATGCTGTCTTCTCCAACGGAGATACGGCTGCCTGATGCGATTGACTCTTTGCCGGCATACCTCCAAGCCGGCATGCACGAAGGGCTGGGACCTCGCGGTTCCAGCCCTTCGTGCATGCGCCATGCGCAAACATCACACTCCATCTTGCGACCTACTTCTCCACCACCGCCTTGGAGAGATTCCTAGGCCGGTCCACGTCCACTCCGTGCTCCAGGGCCATGAAGTAGGCGAAAAGTTGCAGCGGAACGACTTCCAGAATGGGCAGCAAGTACTCCGACGCTGGCGGTACAAAGACGCAATCGCTCGCCAATCCGGCCACCTCGCGGTCACCCGCATTGGCAATCGCAATCACTCTGGCGCCTTGCGCCTTCATGTCAGACAGCAGTTGCAGCGTCTTGTCGTAGCGCTCGACCGATGCCTGCAACGCGCGATCCACTGTTGCCACCACAACGAGCGGCACACTGTCGCTGACCAGCGCATTCGGCCCGTGCTTCAATTCGCCGGCGGGATAGCCTTCGGCATGAACGTAAGACGCCTCTTTCAACTTCAGAGCGCCTTCGCGCGCAATGGCGTAGTGAATACCCCGGCTCAAATAGAGGAACGTCGAGGCTGTTTTATATTTGGCAGCGAGGCCGGCCATCGTCTCGCACCAACCATCGAGCTGCTCTTCGAGCTTGGCAGGAATACTCTGCAGCTCGGCAATACTCGCGGCAAGCATTGCCTCGTCGATTCGGCCCAGGCGCGCTCCCTCATAAAGCGCCAACAGGTAAAGCACTGCCAACTGGCAGGTAAAGCTCTTGGTTGCCGGAATCGCGCGCTCGGTGCCAGCGGCCAGCGGCATGGAAACATCCGCCTCCTGCGCCATGCTCGAAGCGGCCACGTTGGTAATAGCCAGCGTTCTCTGGCCTCGCAGGCGCGCTTCGCGCAAGGCAGCCAGAGTGTCAGAGGTTTCGCCCGACTGCGAAAGCACTAGCACGCTCGGTTGATGCGCGCCTTTCAGCCGGCTACCTCCCCGCAAACTGTATTCGCTGGCATATTCCACATCCACTGCAAGACCACAGAGGTCTTCTAGCAGAATCTCAGCAGCAAGACCGCTGTGACGGCTGGAGCCGGAAGCTGCGATCAGAACCTCGCCCTCCGGGATGGGCCACACCGCCAGCATGGCCGCCACTTCCGGCTTCAGCCTATCGTCCGCCAGATACAGCGCAAACGTGCGGCGCAGCGCCTCCGGCTGTTCGTAGATCTCGCGCAACATTTCGTGAGCAAAACTCTGCATCGACTCCTCTTCCATATGTGTGGGGTTCAGTCCCCAGCTTGGACTGTTCTTGAATAGCTTATGTCAAGGCCGCACTCAACACCGCGGGGTGTTTGGCGGCCAGTGTCACAATGAGTTCTCCGAAGAGCGTGTTGGCCCAGGCAAACCACGGCCGCGTGAAATTGCTCGCATCGTCTTTGTGGAATGCCTCGTGCATGAAGCCAGTTCCGGCTGTTGTATCGCGCAGCCAACGCAGGCACTGGCGTATTTCCTGCTCATCGTTCGAGGTCAGCGCGCGCATCAGAATCGACATGTGCCAGATCATGTCTTTGCCTACATGCGGCCCCCCGATTCCCTCTGCCGTCTTCCCCTTGAAAAAATAGGGATTCGACTCGCCCAGCGCAAAGGCGCGCGTACGCCTGTACAGGGGCTCATCCGGCGCACAACATCCCAGATAGGGAAGACTCAACAAGCCCGGCGCATTTGCGTCGTCCATCTTCAAGGCATTTCCGTAGCCATCCACTTCATACGCCCAGATGCTTCCCAACTCGGCATGCTGCGCCTTCCCGAAGTTACGCAGTGCTAGCTCAACTTCGGCTGCCAGCGCTTTGGCCTCGTTGGCCAATCTGGCATCGTCCAGTACATGCGCGGCCAGCTCGGCCAGTTGGCGAAGGCTGGTAACGGCAAAGAGATTGGCAGGTACAAAGAGCGGAAAGATGCACGCGTCGTCGGAGGGCCTGAACATGGAGAAGATCATCCCCACCGGCAGCGCCGGATTACCAAAACCACCCAGGGGGCACGTGTCTGTCGGGATGGCGGACTCTCTTTGAAACGCATACGGCCCCGGCCCCGTCTTGCGTTGCTGGGTGCGAAACGTTTTCACGATGGTCCAGGCCGCTTCCTTCCACTGCGCGTCGAAGGGGCGCGTGTCCCCGGTCTGCCGCCAATATCCGTGCGCCAATCGGATCGGATAGCAAAGAGAATCGACTTCCCATTTGCGCTCGGCCACACCGGGGCGATGCTCCGTCCGATCGTTCACTGCCCAGAGCAACGGTGGATTGTTCAGGTTGCGGGCAAAAGCATTCGCATAGGGATCGAGCAAAATCATGCGCGCCTGGCGACGAATCGCGCCTTCGAGCAACTGGCGCAATGGCGCGTCTTCGTTGGCGAGCGGCAAATACGGCCACAACTGCGCCGAAGAGTCGCGCAGCCACATGGCGTCTATGTCGCCGGTGACAACATAGGTGTCTGGCTTGCCTTCGTACCTGCCAGGCCATACGGTTGTATCCAGTGTGTTCGGAAAACAGTTTGCGAAGATTGCCGGCAGCGCGGGATCTGCGATGCACCGCTGCAAGCGCGGAATCAGTTCATCGACCGCCGGGCTGCTGAAATGGCGGTCACCCCGCGCAGGCCGACCGTTGGGCAACTCCGGCCCTCTTGTCTCTTCATCTTTGTTTACGGCTTGCGCCAAACCGCGGGGAGCCAAAGCCACCGCCGCCGCGCCACGCAACAAGTCCCGGCGGCTCATCTCGACCATTCCCTGCTCCTTGACGAATCGACCTTGCAGGCTTGTCGGCATTTTGCAAGGTTATCTCTCCGCGTCCATGATAATTCGTGCGGCTCGGGCGCTTTGCCAATTTCCGCAATCGGGCCCTTTGGCGCCCACGGTTGGCGCGACGACAAGCGGCCGACAGTCTAGTGTCCTGAGTCTGAAATTCGCATCAGAAATCGGTGGCGAGAAAAGAGCAGATTCTTCGCTCACCACCCCCGAACTGAGATACGTTCGGGGCCCCGTTCGCTCAGGATGACAGACCTGACTTGATGCATAACTTCAAGGCCGGATCAATAATCACGGGTTGAGGGTCGTCGAATTATGATGCGAACTTCTGTGACACCACACTAGCGCTTTTTCATAAAATGTGTAGATCAGAGTCTTGTTGGTCTCCCACCCATTCCGCAGGAGAACGCGGAATGGATGGGGCACGCGAGCCTATGGCGAAAGCAAACACGCACTAGCGCAGTTGAGGAAACTCAGGGCTGTATTTGGCCAACTCCATCAACAATTGCTCTGAAGGCTCCCACTCGCCAATGGCCGGATTCAACAGCATGGCCTTGCGGGCTTGCAGGTTTGATCTCTCGACGGCGGCGCGAATCGCCGCCTGCTCGTAGGCCTTGACAGCCAGCACCAATCCGCGCACTTCTTTGGGAAGCGGACCGTTTTTTTCGCGAACGATGTTGTGGCGCGAGATGGCGCAGCGCGTTTCCACCACATCCTCGAAATCGACATCGTCGATGGCCCCGTGGTTGCGCACGTTGATCACGATGTTGCTGGGCTCATCGCTCGACAGAGCATTCATTACATCCAGCGCAATACGGTGATAGCCGGTAGCGGTGCGGAATGGGTCCTCGTCAAGCACGTGGCCGGAGTCGAACGCGGAGCCGGCCGCTGCCTCCAACTGCATGTAGGAGCCGGAGCGGCGATTGAGATAGTCCTTGTAGGTTGTGAGCGCCTCATGCGCGCGGCCTGCTTCCACCGCGTCGGTCAGGCTCTTGAGCAACTCGTCGTTCAGCTTGCTTATCTCCTCGCCCCGCGTGGCGCCCGCCGTCTTCTGATTTGCGAGGGCCTTGCTGCGCGAGTAGTAGAAGTACAGATATTCGGTGGGGATGAGACCGAGGGTGCGAATGAGGTCAAAGTCGAAGAGTCGCGCCTGATAGAGACTTTCGAGAATGCTATCGTCGGCCAGCACGCGCGCGGTGACATCCTCGCCGCGAAGCAGAACGCGGCGTACCCAACCAAGGTGATTCAAGCCCACATACTCGCAATGCACATCCTTGGGCTCGGCCTTCAGAGCGACGGCCATGCGATGAAACATCTCCGTGGGCGTGTCGCAGATGCCGATGACCTTGGCGCCGGTGTGATGGCTGATCGCCTGGGTAATGAGGCCGGCGGGGTTGGTGAAGTTGATCAGCCAGGCGTTGGGGCTGCGGCGCTCGACCTCGCGCGCGTAGGCGATGGCCGCGACGGCGGTCTTGAGGCCCATGGCGATGCCCGCGGGCCCCGTGGTCTCCTGTCCGGGGAAGCCGTTGCGAATGGCGATCTTCTCGTCGATGGCGCGTCCCTTGATGCCTCCGGCGCGAATGCTGGTCAGAACAAAATCAGCCCCATCCACGGTATCTTCCACGGTCCCGGCAATGCGGATGCGCAGGCTTCCGCCCTCGGCGGCCACCAGCGCTTCGCCCAAGCCGGCCATCACGCGCACCCGCTGCGGATCAACATCGTAAAGGACCAATTCATCGATCCCCAGACGCTTGCTCGATTCGTTGATGCCAAAGATCACCAGCGGCGTGCGCACACCGCCTCCGCCAATCAGCGCAGCTTTACGATTTTTGAACTCGCTCATAACATCTCCTCGATTCCGTCGCGCAGAGGCAGGCCCGCCAGGGCGCCCACCGCGCGGACAGAACATGAACCCAATAAGCATCCACGCCGCAGCATGGCTTCTGTTGAGACTTCGTCCAGCAGCGCATCGATGAAGCCGGCATCGAAGGCATCTCCTGCTCCGGTCGTATCCACGACGGGAGCATCGGGCGCTTCGACATGGCGGACCGCACCGCCGCAGGTGGAAATGGCGCCCTTCGACCCCAGCTTGACCACCGTGTTCGTAAAACCCATGCGCGCCAGCGTGCCAGCCAGCTTTTGCGCCGTTACCTGACCAAGCGAAAGGCCGGCGATACAGGCCGCCTCCTTCTCGTTCGGCAAGAAGAAATCCACTTCGCGGCAGGTTGCGCGATTGGCTTCGTCGCCCGACCAGACGGGCTGCCAGCCGGGATCGAGCGAAGTGGTTGTGCCGGCATTGCGCAGCACCGGAAGCAGATGCAAGGCCGCATGGCGCGGCAGAGCCACGGCGAAGTGCACATGGCGCGCTTGCGTGAGCCGCTCGATGACCGCCTGCTCCATCAGCCACTCGGGCAACTGGGCGTTCGGTCCGGCATGACTGAAGAAAGAGCGGTCTTCAACGGTAGAAATGCTAACCGCGGTTCCCGTATGACCGGCAACCTCCCGCAGCGCGCTGCTGCTCACATTGTTGGCTCCCAGCACCGAGCAGATCCACTCGATCTCTTCGGAACCGACCACGCCCAGCGCCGCAACTTTGCGCCCCAGGCGGCCCAGGCCGCAGGCGGTGATGGCCGCCCCCCCGCCCAGTTCGCGGACATAGGAGGGCGCGAAGACTTCTTCGCCCGGCTCGGGCCAACTCTTGAACCCCGTGAAGATATGGTCGATGTAAATCTCGCCCGCGGCGAGTACGTCCCAGCGTTTGGTCATGCTGCCGCGCCTCCAAAGGGCCACTCGACTCGCGCGCGAGCCCGCATCAGATACACCAGGACACCGGCCAGCATCAATCCCAAAGCCATCAGGATGTAGCGCGCGCCGCTGGTCGCGACGATATAAGTCCAGCCCGCCAAGGCAAGCAATGCGGGCAGCGGAAAGAACGGCATACTGTAACACTCTCCCGTTTCACGCCGTTTGCGGCGCAATAAGATCACGGCCACGCATTGCCCCATGAATTGCAGCAGGGTCTGGGTGACGATGAGCGCTGAAATCAGGCCTCCAAGGCTAATGAAGCACGCCAACGCCGAACAAGCTCCCAACGTGAGCACCGATACGTAGGGGAAGCCGCCACGCGGATGCAGGCGCGCAAAGATTGAGAAGAAGCGGCCCTCGCAGGCCGCAGCGTAGGGGATGCGCGAGTAGCCCAGCAGCACTGCAAACACCGAGCCAAAGCTGGCCACGAGAATCAGCACGGCTACCAGCCGGCCCGCCCAGGAGCCATAGATCGCCGTCATGAAATCCGCCACGATGGCCTTGGACTGCATGGCCTCGCGCCAGGGAACCACTCCGATAATGGCCAGGTTCATCACCAGGTAGAGCACCGACACAATGGCGATGGACCACAGAATCGACCGCGGAATCGTGACCTTGGGCCGAACGACCTCTGCGCCGATCAGGCAGACGTTATAGTAGCCGCCGTAATCGTATGCGGCGATCAAGGTGGCCGAACCCAGCCCGGCCAAAAACCCCATCGAGAAGCGGAAGGCTCCCGGCGGAAAATCGAAGGCCAGGGCGGGATGAAAATGCGTTGCGCCGGCGAAGACAATCCAGATCATGGACGCGAAAACGACAGCGGCGACAATGATCGATATTCTGGCAATCGAGCGGATATTGCGATAGACCAGCACCGTGTTGACCAGGCAAACCAGGATGGCTACCGCGATCAGTTGGCCGCCATGCAGGCTGGGGATGAGGAACTTGGTGTAATCGGCAAAGCCCACAGCGCCCGAAGCGATGGAGAGCGGGCCGAGCAGGATGGATTGCCAAAGGAAGAGGAAACTGAAGGCACGGCCCCAACTGTGCGGGCCGAAGCCCTGCAACAGGTAGTGATAGGGACCGCCTTCCAGAGGCATGGCCGACCCTAGTTCCGCCCAGACCATGCCGTCGCAGACGGAGAGCGCGGCGCCCAGTATCCAGCCGAGCATAGCCTGCGGCCCGCCCATAGCCGCCAGGGCCAAGGGAATGGTCAAGAAAGGGCCGATGCCCACCATATTCAGAATATTGGTGGAGAGTGCGCCCCACAGGCCGACCGCTTTCATGGGAGTCTGCATAGCCCGCTCTTCGATCCCCGTGCGCGACGTTTGCATTCGCCTCCTCGAAAAGACCTTGGACTCGTCCGTAATGGGCGCAGGCAGAAACATGCGATTTCACCGGCCGAGATGCCCGCGTAAAACGAGTGTACGACATCGATACCGATGCCGCAACCGTCCATGGCCCGCTTGATTTCCAATATGCCCATTAAATCTATGGATTTCTGCGAGAGATCTCTGCCATTGACTGAGTCCGGTATCGCTACCGTTTCTGCGCTCTCCGGCACCGAAGAAGGACCTGCCCCCCGCTACCACGATTCAAAGCGAACTTACGCTCTCGGGGACGCTCTCCAGCAAGTTCTCGAAGGAACTGGCGGAGTCAATCCCCGGCCAAACCCGGGCGTCACCGCAGTGCATGACAATCTGAAGGCTGGCAATGCCCAAGACGCGCCGCCCGCCGCGGCCATCGACGCAAGTGGGCTGCAGATGGCGGAAGATCAGTCGCCGCAGGATTACGGGCCGCCCCTCGCAGCGCTACCCAAAGCCGCCGGCCAGCCGATTGCAGGATCCGCCGCCTGTTCCTCCCCCGCGTCCTCAGTGCACTCCAACGCGAGCTCTGGCTGCCTATCCCCTTGCGCAACATGCTTATACGGAGGCGGGCGAGCTATGTCACGGTTGCCGAGGATGATCGGAAAAACTTGCCCTCTTGGACGGAGTTTTCCCTATGGTAGATTCTCGGACCACGAGAGTGGGAGCCAAGAGTATGTTGCTCGGCTTGTCTACACGCTTGGCTACCAGATCGAGAGCGAGCTGCGCGGCGGCTTCGCCGAGCTTTCCGGTGCACTGATCGACGGAAGTGAGCGGAATCTGAAGGTATTCCGAATACGGTACATTATCGAAGCCAACAAAGGCGATGTCCCCGGGGATGGAGAGGCCGGCGTCCAGGGTTGCCTTGATGGCCCCGATAGCGACAACATCGTTGTGGCAGAATACGCCGTCGGGCTTGGCCTTCCGCTTCAGCAACGTCCGCATGAGTTCGTATCCAGCATTGGCGTCTGGTTTCTCAACACCGGGACAAGGCAAAACAAGATCTTCCCGAAGCTCAATGTCCCGATCCCGCAGCACGATGCGGAAACCTCGGTAGCGATCCGCCGCCGGGCTCAAGTCTGGACTGCCAATGTAGGCGAGCCGCTTTCGCCCGATATGAATGAGGTGCTCGGTTGCTAGTTTCCCGCCCGCATAGTCGTCAGATCCCACGAAGTTAGCACGCAGATGGGGAAAGGGACGATCGAGAAGAACAAACGGCAGTCCTGAGTTGTGAGCGGGCAAGAAGCCATCCAGGGAGGGTTGGCACGATGCCAGCAGCAGCGCATCCACCCCTCGGGCCAGCATCATGCGAATCTCCGAACGCTCGATCTCCGGATCGTCCTCTGAGGAGGCAAGAATGAGGCCGTAGGATTCTTTGCCCAATGCGCCGCCCAGGGACTTGGCCAACTCCGCGAAAAATGGATTGACCAGATCCGGCACGATGAGCCCGAGAGTGGAAGACGAGCCGGTCGCAAGCGCGCGCGCCGCCATGTTGGGCTGGTAATCGAGCCTCTTCATGCAGGCCAAGACTCGCTCTCGCGTGGCATCGCTGATGTCGGAGTCGCTCCTCATGGCCTTGGATACTGTAATCACGGAGAGTTTGAGCTCTCGGGCGATGTCCTTCATGCGGATTGCCAATTTTTCACCATTTTGATAAGGAGAATTCGTGTGTCCCCGATCCCCGCGTCAGGCGGCGAAACGAGGCAACAGAATCATACATCAGATTTCCGCTTTGACGGTAGCGCTACCTTACCGGCTTGTTCATGAATGGGCTCGTCAAGGGCAACGTCCTCCGCAATTGGCCAATGGTTCTTCTATTGGAGAACCCAATTCGAAGGTAGCGTTACCGCAGTGCGAGGCTCAAAGTAGTTGGGTTGCCCGCCTGGGGCCGTCCGACGTGCCGCCAGCCAGCCATCGAGTCCTTCTGGAGTGGCCACAACGCCAGACTGCCTCGACGCCGAAGACCTGGTTCGTACTCCGGCCAATTTTTCACCCGGAACTTCATCTAGTGTCATGAGTCATGAATTCGCATCAGAAATCGGGGGCGAGAAAAGAGCAGATTCTTCGCTCACCACCCCCGAACTCCACCCCAAAGAACAAGGACCGCTCTTTGGGGACCCCGGAACTCCACCCCAAAGAGCAAAGACCGCTCTTTGGGGACCCCGGAACTGAGAACCGTTCGGGGCCACGTTCGCTCAGAATGACATTGTATTTGCCTAGCGAACCATGGACTCAGGACACCAATCGAAAGGCCAACTATCGCCGATGCTCGTTTCCGGAGCCTGGAACCTGCTTGCAACTGATCCGCATCACTTCAGCCGATTTCCAAGCGGGATCCTACGCTCCTCAGTACCTTTCCGTACGCTCCCAGCTTCAATACGTGGCGAGCGATACTCGCAGGAC
Organism: uncultured Acidobacteriaceae bacterium; assembly: GCA_963839155.1. Classification (GTDB taxonomy): domain Bacteria; phylum Acidobacteriota; class Terriglobia; order Terriglobales; family Acidobacteriaceae; genus Telmatobacter. Next base: position 232,961 of record CAWITY010000007.1, on the reverse strand, counting down.
CTCGGAGTCCGACCCGAAGTCCAGCCCCCAGTCGGTTTGATCGCCGTTCAGAATGCGCTGCGATTGGAAGACGCCGTTCTCATACGCGCCTTCTTCTACACGCAGGAACTGACGGTGCTGCCAATTCCCATCGATAAGGGCCGAGGGCGTCTGACCGGTCCCGACGACGATCTCCTGCGTTTTCTGTTGCTGTGCGGTGCCTGCAGGACGGAAGTCGACGCGGCAATGGAATCCTGTGACAAGAAACTGATTGTCGCTCAATTGAGCCACAAGTGCGCGTCCGATCGGCTCTGCATTCCCTTTGGCAGCGCCTCCCCGGCCAACGCCGTAAGAGACCACGGCGTCCCAATCTCCGAAGTGAAGCGTCTGCGTGGGCTGGCCCTCCACCTCTGCCACAGCCTGCAGTTTTCCTTCGAAGTTCAGGCGGGCAACGTCGCGCATCATCGGACCGAGAAGCTTGTAGTTCTGCGCGGTGGGGTCAAGAAAGGCATTCGGCTCATTGGGCACCATTCTCTCCGGATGATTGGTCCGCGTGTAGTCCAGCCCGAACGGCGAATAGCCGATCGTCTGCATTCCCAAGGCAGCAAAAAGAAAACGCGCCGCTTGCTGGCGTTCCCGCTGTCTCAGGAATGAACAAGGCGTTATCCGGCCGGTGGTAGAGTTCGATGACCTTCAGATAGGACGGCGTATCCAGCAGGTAGATATCCGGCGCCAGAACGTCGATCGCCGGCGCCTCGGCCTTCCAGATGGAAAGCACGTTGTCTGTCGGGCCGCCGCTTTCGTAGGTACCCGGCTCGCCTTTGAACGGATCGCGCAGCGCCGCATTCACGTACAGCGGCAGCGGGTAAACCGCCTTGCCCGCGCTGGCGATCTGTCCCACGTACCGGGCGATCGCCCAGGCATGGAAGTAGACTTCGGCATCCGGCCCAAAAACCTCGGCCCATCCCGCCCCATTTGTGGCAGTCTTGTTCATGGCCTTCAACACATCGTCTGGAACCGCCGCTGCAAAAAGCTTGTTGGCTTCAGCAGAGTAATCGCGCAGCGTTCCCCAGGTGCCTGTTTCGTTTTCGACCTGCACCATCAACACCGTTCGCTCAGGATCTGCCGCTTTCAAGTGCCGCATGAAAGCAGTGAAAGCGCGTATGTCCGCGTCCAGCGAGGCCCGCGCAAACGGCGAGGGCGAGTCCACTCGTTCCCCGTTCTTGTTGACAACGTGGGAGTAGCGCTCCGGGTCCAGCTTCATCCACTCAGGCATGTAGTGCTGGCTGCCGTTTTTCCATGTACCGAACCAAAGCAGAACAAGGTGAACGCGATGCGCGCGGGCCTGCGCGAGAACACTGTCGATCTGCGAGTAGTCGAACTGACCCTGCCTTGGGCTCGAACTGCTCCCAATAGATGGGAATTTCGAGTGTATTGGCGTGCAGATACTCGATCGCGGGCCACACTTTGGGAAGCGTTGCCGGCCAGTCGCTGGAGTTGTTGGACTGCGCGCCAAGCATCAGAAAGGGCGCGCCATCGACCATCAGAGCATAGCGTCCGTTCTGCTGAACGATGCTTGGGATAGGGTGCTTCTCCACCTGTGCGTACACGGCTGGTCCGGCAACGGATAAGGCCACGATTGCGGCCGCAACAAAAATTCTCATTCGCTTCCCCTTTCTCGCATGCCCTGTGCTTCTTGCGACACTATTTCCGGGCCGCCATTCGTTGCGTCTGTTTGGAAAACGCAAACAAGAAGTAGATTCTCATGTTCCGGTCCCTGAGGGGCGGTAATAGAGAATTGTTGCATTTGCCATGGACCTCCGTACTCCATCCATTCCGCGTTGTCTGAGAAATGGGTGGAAGACCAACATAATTCCTGTTTACACATTTTGCAAAAATGCACTAATGTCCTGAGTCTAAGGTTCGCTCAACAAATACGCTGTCATTCTGAATGCCCATTGAGCATTCGTCTCCGCGGAAGCGGACGAGATTCGAATAGTGTTCTGGTGTGGACGGCAGAGGCCGAATTCGCCCTGAGTGAGGAGAGACCGTTTCTCAGTCTGCTCCGGGAAGCGCGCCGCTGCACTGGCCAGGACGCTCCGCCAACTTGGCCATAACGTCAACCTGCGGCCCATCCCTGCAAACACCGCCCGAGGGTGATTTTCGACGGAGCGAACGGGGCCCCGCACGCTCTTCAACCAGGGGGGCGAAGAATCCGCCTTCGTGCTCCCAAAGTTCTGTAGCGAACGTCAGATTCGGGACACTACAGCGGTTCCACAATTGCTATACCCCGAACCCACCGCTATCAAGTGGCGTTTTTCTCAAGAAAATGCCACCTTGCACGATGCCGGAAAGGGCATGTGAATTGTGGAATCGCTCTAGGATAGAAAGCCGGAAGGACTTGGAATCCGGGCAACTTCGATATGCTCCGGGGCCAGGCCCATCTGATGCCTCTCATACAGAGCCGTATATGCGGCCTCAAGATGGCGAGTAAAGCCTGGAACATCGAACAATGGCGCGGTGAGCCGGTTCATCGCCAACTTTTGCCCGATTTCCTTGCGCCATTCCGTATTGAGTGCCAATTCAACTGCCAGCGTCACATACTCCGCGTCTGAACTGGCAACCAGCTCCGGCAAGCCGATGGCGCGCAGCAGACTGGCCGCCATGCGGCTGGCAAAAGCCTCTCCCATGCAAGTCAAGACCGGCAGACCGGCCCACAGCGCATGACTGGCCGTCGCCCCGGCATTGTAGGGTAGGGTGTCCAGAAACAAGTCCGCCAGCGATTGCCGCGTCAAATGCTCGGCCAGCGGCAGTCTCCTGGCGAAAACCAGCCGGTCTGGAGAGATTCCGCGCCGCGCTGCTTCTTTGCGAAGATTGTCGCCGGCCCACGGATTGCCCTCCAGCAGCCAGAGAACGCTGCCCTCGGCCTGACCCAGGATGCGCATCCAAAGATCGAACGTGGCGGGAGCAATCTTGAAGGTGTTGTTGAAGCAGCAGTAGACAAAGCCTGTGTCGGGCAATCCCTCCTCGGCGCGCGTATAGATCCTGGGGGAAGGCACGCGCGTTGAATCGTTAGCCTGATAACAATGCGGCATGTAGACGATCTTTTCCGAGTAATGCCGTTGGCTAGCTTCGGGAATCGCCGTATGGTCCGCTATCAGATAGTCCATGTAACTGGCGCCCATCGAGCCGATATAGCCCAGATAACTCACCTGGACGGGGCTGGCCCGCTCCGCGAAGATTCCGGTGCGGCTATTGTCGGTGAATCCCATCAGATCGACGGCGATATCTACCTCCAACTCGCGGCTCAGCCGGGCTACCTCCCGGTCGGACATCGAGCGCACATCCACAAACCGGTCCATCGCTGCTGAAACCCTCTTCCGCATCTCGTCGGTCTCGTCCGGTCCGAAAGAGAACCCCAGAATTTCGAATTTGCTTCTGTCGTGCCGCTCGAAGATCTCCGCCATCAGGGAGCACATGGGGTGATCGTGAAAGTCCGCGGAAAAATACCCGATGCGAATCTTGTCCCGTTTGGGCCGGCGCTTGAACGGCGCGGTCGACCGCGGAGGAAATTTGTCGCGCACCAGAATCTCCGCCGCTTTCCGCTGCACTGCCAGGGAGCCGCTGATGTCCAGCATGGCGAATGGGTGGACGACTCTCTGATTGTGCTCGATGCCCGCTTCCAGTTGCTGGCACTGGCTTTCAATCCCCTCCCAATCGCAGATCGACCGCCGGGTATGAACCCGCATCCCAGGCAGGTACTCGCAGTCCGGCTTGAGCAATATGGCCCTGTCGAAGCTCTCCAGCGCAGCCGGGTATTCCTTGAGCCTGTACAGGACATTTCCGCGATTGCTCCAGGCATCCGCAAAGCCTGGGTTCAGCAGGATCGCCTTGTCGTAGCTCTCCAGCGCAGCCTGGTAGTGCCCCAGTCCCTGAAGCGCGCCGCCGCGGTTGTTATGGGCCTCCGTGCTTTCCGGCCGCAGAGCGATGGCCTTGTCGCTGCTCTCCAGAGCCGCCTGGAACTGCTGGAGCTGCAACAGCGCCGCACCACGATTGCCAAGTGCTTCCACGAGGTTCGGATTCAGGCGAAGAGCCCGGTCACAGCTTTCCAAAGCCGCCTGGTACTGCTGCAGCCGCAGCAATGCGGCGCCCCGGTTGCCATGGGCTGCCGCAAAGTCCGGCTTGAGACGAATAGCCCGGTCGCAGCTCTCCAGATCCGCCTGGAATTGCCCCAACGCAAAAAGCGCCACGCCTCGGTCGCTGTAGGCTTCGGCAAGTCCAGGCCTAAAGCGAATGGCCTGGTCGTAGCTCTCTACCGCCGCCTGGTACTGCTGAAGCTGATGCAGAGCATTCCCGCGATCCGCGTAGGCCTCCGCAAATCCAGGCCTGACTTGGATCGCCTTTTCGAGCAGCGGCAGGGCCATCGCAAATTGTCCCACTTGAAGCGCAATCAGGCCCAGCAAGCGCAACGCGTCAGGATGCTCGGGAAAAGCTTGCAGCGCCTGCCGATAGAGCGCTTCTGCCTGGGCCAATTGGCCGGCCTGGTGATGCGCCACGGCCTGCTGCAACATGCGATCCACGGCTGAAACCACAGGCCTTGCCGGTGGCTTCCCTTGTCTTCCCGAGCGGAAGGAATCGTTGCCTCTGCGCGTCATGGATGCTCGTCTCCGTTTTGGCCTTCGCTTCACAGCATAGCGACACTGCGACCAGGTGCGCCACGGTCAACTTCACTTCGGCCCGGCCCGCGTAGTCGCTCGGCCTAATTCGCACAATCAACGGAGCACAGCTTGTGAATGCTCCACCGCCTGACAGGCGGTGGCTTCGTTTACGCCTCAAAAGCGGGATTGATCGACCGTACGGCCGATTACGCTCTTGGGTATCCTTATCTGGCCGCGGAGGCCTTGTCCTTCAACCTTCACCGCTTCGGGCAGTGTAACTGCTGCCCGAAGGATCCCAGCCCGTGCCTCCCGAACCTTCGCCTAAAGGCGATGGGGTTACCGATCCCCTTTCCGGGACTCTAGATTGGAGCGAACATCCGGGCCACCACGCCAGCGCCGGAGTTACTTGGCCAGCGGGATGCGCATGTCGCGCGCCGCTCATCTCCTTGGGCAGGCCCAAGTTGAGCGTGAGCGAGCAGGGTGGGCGAGATGTCGCGCAGGGAGCCGTCGGTGCGCAGGCGGAAGTTCTTGGCCTCCTCGGCGACGTAGATGAGCGGCACCGGGTTGGTGGTGTGCGCGGTGTGCGGCTCGCCGGTGATGGGGTCCACCATGGTCTCGCAGTTGCCGTGGTCGGCGGTGACGATCCAGATGGCGTTGCGCTGCTTGACGGCCTTGTAGATGCGGGCAAGCTGGCGATCCACGGCCTCGACGGCCTGGATGGCCGCCGGCAGAACGCCGGTGTGGCCGACCATGTCGGGATTGGCGAAGTTGGAGACGATCACATCGAAGCGAGGTGTCGAGAATGGCCTTTTCGATGCTGTCGCCGACCTTGACCGAACTCATCTCCGGCAGCAGGTCGTAGGTGGCCACCTTGGGCGAGGGCGTGAGGATGCGCTCTTCGCCGGCGAAGGGCTTTTCGCGGCCGCCATTGAAGAAGAAGGTGACGTGGGCGAACTTCTCCGTCTCGGCGGTGCGCAGGTTGCGCAGGTTGGCGTCGGCCAGCTGGTTGCCCAGAAGGTGCTCCATCGACTGCGGCGGGCTGACGATGGGCAGCTCGAACTTCTCGTCGTACTGGGTCATGCAGGTGTAGTGCAGGTTCTTGGGGCACTCGGAGCGGGGAATGGTCTGGTCGAGCGCCTCCCAGCCGTCCAGGTTGCGGCCGCCCTCGGCGTTGAGGCCGCTCTCGCGGCATGAGCACGCGGGTGACCTGGCGGGCGCGGTCGGCACGGAAGTTGAAGTTGAGCACGGCGTCTTCGTCGCGGATGATGCCGACGGGCTTCTCATGCTCATCGACGATGACCATGGGCAGCACAAACTCGTCCTGAACGCCGGTGTTGTAGCTGGCGCGGATGGCCTCGACGGCGCTGGTGGCTGTGCCGCCCTCGGCCTTGCCGATGGACCATGGCGTCAAAGGCCTTGCGCTGGCGCTCCCAGCGCTTGTCGCGGTCCATGGCGTAGTAGCGGCCGCTGACGGTGGCGATCTTGCCCACGCCATACTCGCGCAGCTTCTGTTCGAGCTTGGCCACGTAGTCGATGCCCGAGGTGGGCGGGGTGTCGCGCCCGTCCAGATAGACGTGGATGAAGACGCGGGTCAGGCCGAACTCGCGCGCGGCGCGGACGAGGCAATAGAGATGCTCCTCGTGGGAGTGGACGCCGCCGTCGGAGACCAGGCCAAGCAGGTGCAGGGCGCGGCCTTTCTCGCGGGCGTGCTCGAAGGCGGCGACGACCTGCGGGTTGTCCTTGAGCGTGTCTTCAGCCACCATGACGTCGATGCGGGTAATGTCCATCTGCACAATGCGACCGGCGCCGATGTTCAAGTGCCCGACCTCGCTGTTGCCCATCTGCCCTTCGGGCAGGCCGACGAACTTCTCCGAGGCCTGGATGAGCGTGTTGGGGTACTCGCGCATGAGCAGGTCGTAGGTAGGCTTTCGGGCCAGCGCAATGGCGTTGTTGGCGGTTTCAGGACGGTAACCCCATCCGTCGAGGATGGTCAGAACGATTGGACGCTTGGTGGGCACGGGAATACACCTCAATTTCGATAAAGAGCAATCAGTTTAAGGATAACCTGTCAGGGGGTAGGGGCGTTTGGAGGTCGGTGCACCGGGTGGGGTCAATTCGTAGGGAAAGCACGAATGACCGGTGGCTTGCAAAATGCCATTCCCCTCAAAACGCTTTCATCCTGAGCGGAGTGGAGCGCGTACTTTGCGCGAAGCGGAGTCGAAGGACCTGCGGTTGCTTTTCGTCACTCCGCACAGTTGGCGATTAATCGTTTACTGTGCAATACTTGCCCGCGTTTTTAGTTCATCAACCAGCCTCTCTGCCGAGTTGATGGTCTCCTTCTCCCGGTTCTTTTCTCTTCGGGCCAACCGGCGGTGATCGATTGTCAACCAAAGAGAGTTCTTCGTTCTGGCGTCGTAGATTGTGAGCACGAGCTGAGGATCGGTTATCTCTCTGCTATGTATGTCGGTTACGCCGTTATAGGTGTTTGTAGAACTCCAGACTCTGGTCCCCCTGTCAACGACGCGGTAAGCCAGCTCGACAATCAGATCTGCATCGTCAGGCGAGCCTGCAATCTGATATTTACCCCAGTTCTTCATCGCAGAGTAGAAGGCGTCATACGCGAGGTCGCTTCCCCCGCCGTTCGACAGGAATTCCTTTTGTGCCTTAACAATCGCGGAAGGTAGCGGTGCTGCGGGGATGTCTTTCCGGCTCCGCTGGCCTGCTGCGAATGGCGGGGTGAGGGTCAAAAGGCAAACCAATGCGAGAACGATGCGCATTTCTCCTCCTCAAGTGCGCCAACTTTGGGCTATTCCGCACTTCCGATCCTGATCAAGCTGCCTGAAACAGCAACCGCAAAAGTAGCGCGGGTCTTTCGACTTCGCTGCGCTCCGCACAGGATGACAAATGCTGAGGTAGTGCGAGCGATTGCGGGAGGATCAATGTGGAAAACTGTAGACTGGGCGCCTTGCCGTAGTCAATGACTGGTTGTAGATTGTTTGCCATGGATGGGAAGGTCTGTTGCACTTACATCGTGGCCAGCAGGAGTCATACGCTGTACCTCGGTGTTACCGGCGAACTGCTGAAGCGAGTGTTTGAGCACAAACAGAGAAAGCACGATGGATTCTCTTCGAAATATAACTGCAACCGGCTGGTGTGGTTTGAGAGATTCATGGGGCCGGAGGGTGCGATTGCACGGGATAAGCAGTTGAAGGGATGGATTCGGGCGAAAAAGATCGCTTTGATTGAAAAGAGCAATCCGACGTGGAATGACCTGAGCGATGGGTGGTATATCGTTGATCCGACGGTTGACAAGTTGGGCGCGCCGTTGCGGTCGGGTTGAAATGCAAGAGAGCAAAGCAAAAGCAAGAACAAGAACAACCGCGGGTCCTTCGACGGCGCAGGTCGCAAAATGCGCGATCTGCGCCGCTCAGGATGACAAGTTTGTTTAGGTAGGGGGCGAGTAGTAAAGATCAGAAAAGAGAGGCCGAGGCCTCTCCCTTCAATGCAATCGAGCGTGAGACAGTCTCTTAGTCGTTGTAGTTGAGGCTCTCAAGGCCGAGGAAGACCGCGCCGCCGCCGAGTTCTTCTTCGATGCGGAGAAGTTGGTTGTATTTGGCGATGCGGTCGGTGCGGCTGACCGAGCCTGTCTTGATCTGGCCTACGCCGGTGGCGACAGCGAGGTCGGCGATGAAGGTGTCTTCGCTCTCGCCGGAACGATGCGACATGACCGCGGTATAGCCGTAGCGGCGGCCCAGTTCGATGGCTTCAAGGGTCTCGGTCACCGTGCCGATCTGGTTGACCTTGATGAGGATGGAGTTGGCCACGCCCTCTTCAATGCCGCGCTGCAGGCGCTTCACATTGGTAACAAAAATGTCGTCGCCCACCAACTGGATGCGGCTGCCCATTTTGTCGGTCATCAGCTTCCAGCCCGCCCAGTCGTCCTCGGCCAGGCCGTCTTCGAGCGAAACGATGGGATACTTGCGGCACCAGTTGTCCCAGAAGGCGACCATCTCCTCGCTGGACAGCTCGCGCTTATCGCTCTTCTTGAAGACGTACTTCTTCTTTTCCTTGTCGTAAAACTCGCTGGAGGCGGGATCGAGGGCGATCGCGATCTGTTCGCCGGGCGTGTAGCCCGCCGCTTCAATGGCTTCAAGAATGAGTTCGAGCGCCTCTTCATTGGACTTGAGCGAAGGAGCAAAGCCGCCTTCGTCGCCGACCGCGGTGTTGTAGCCCTTCTTCTTGAGCACGCCCTTGAGGGCGTGGAAGGTCTCAGAGGACCACCGCAGGGCATCGCTGAAACGCTCAGCGCCGACGGGCATGATCATGAATTCCTGAAAGTCCACGTTGCTGTCCGCGTGGGCTCCGCCGTTGAGCACGTTGAGCATGGGGGTGGGCAGGATGCAGGCGTTGACGCCGCCCAGGTAACGGTAGAGGGGAATCTCCAGCGTCTGGGCCACGGCGCGGGTGGCGGCCATGGAGACAGCGAGGATAGCGTTTGCGCCCAGCTTACCCTTGTTCGCGGTACCGTCGAGGGCGATCATGGTCTGGTCGAGCAGGCGCTGGTTAGAGGCGTCCATGCCTTCGATCTCGGGGGCAATGACGGTTTCGATGTTGGCGACGGCCTGAAGGACGCCCTTGCCCATATAGTGGCTTTTGTCGCCATCGCGCAGCTCCACGGCCTCATGCTCGCCGGTAGAGGCTCCCGAAGGCACAATTGCGCGGCCCAAAGCGCCGCTTTCCAGAATGACGTCCGCTTCAACGGTGGGATTTCCACGCGAGTCCAGAACTTCGCGCGCACGAATAGCAACGATCTCAGTCATGTTGGTCCTCACAATGCGATGCTGTAGCCGGTCATTCAGTTGGGGACGGCGATCCACGGCAAGAGTTTCTCCCTGCGCGCTCCGAATTGTCTCCAGAAGCTCATGCACGTAGCGAATCTCCTCTCCGTCCAACGCTCAGGAATGCTTACATACCTCAAGAATTCTAACAAACCCGGCCCCATGAGGCTCAGCGGCGACGGTCACAGGCGCCTGGGCCGATGCAAACCGCGGCTCGGGGGTGCCTTGGCTGATTCGTGCCGCCGGAGGCACCCACGCGACGATGCGGTAGGGCGTGCTCTGGCGATGCGCGCTAGCCTTACGTTGGGTGAGTTGACGGGCCTGCCGGCCGGGAGAGTTGTGTGCAACTTTCCGCTGGCGGGCGGGTTTACAACCCAGAGAGTATTCTGCCCGCGAAAAGGAGACTTGGATGAGCCGGCCTATTCTTTTGTGTGCGTTGTTTGCCGTGGCCACTGCCGCTTTGAGTGCGCAGGAGGCGAGCCAGTCCAGCCCCTACGAGGGGACCTCAAACCCTCCCGGAGACGAGACCATCGTCACTACGGTTACGGTGCAGGCCAAGCCACGGGCCGGGCAACCGGTGACTGTTCCGGCAGCCGAGCCGGCGGATGCCGCGGCGCAACCGGAGCCACAGCCCACGTCTGTCGATCCTGCGGCGAACTTTCCCGATCCATCGGGGGATTCTGGGATCGTGGATAACACCAGGCCTTCTGCGAGGCGGATGTCGCCCCCACAGCCATCACTGGAGGAACGCTCCAACTTGCCCGATCCGGACGGCGACATTGTGCACGTGCATGCCCGCCGGCCAGGGGAATTGGAAGAGGGCACGACCATCCGGGTGCGCCTGCTGGGCAGATTGTCCACCGTAAACAGCGAAAAGGGCGAAGCCTTCCGCAGCCGGGTCGCTTCCGATGTATTGCAAGGCGGCCGGGTGATGATTCCCGCCGGAACCGAGATCGACGGGCGGGTGATCCAGGTTTCCAGCGGCCATGCGGGCGGCCACGGCTCCATGCGGCTGCGGCCCGAGACTGTGATTCTGCCCGACGGCGCCCGTTTTCGTCTTCATGCGGAGATCACCGGAACACCGGGTTCCAAGACGCACATGGGAGATGAGAACTCGATCGTGCCCGACTCCCGGCTGAAGCGCGACGGCGTGGAATATGGCGGAGCGGTGGGGGGCGGAGCGGCGGCTGGCGCCATTCTTGGCGGCCCGGTGGGTGCATTGACCGGCAGCCTGATCGGCGCCGGCGTCATTACCGCGCACCTGCTCATCAGCCATCCCCAGGCCACGCTGGAACCGGGTACGGCGATGCTATTCACTCTAACGGAGCCGCTGGACCTGGTACCGGCCCGCGAGAGCGAGCGGGTGAATTAGGATTCCGACCGCGTGACTGCTTGATGCGTCTTCCTGAATTGTGTACCCGGTAATTCCGTCGTTCTCCCATCCATTCCGCCGGAGAACGCTGAATGGATGGGGCACAGAAGTCGATGGCAAAAGCAAAAAATGCTCTGGTTTTGGCCAAAGTAGAGCAGATTTAGGTTCGTGCTCTCCCTCGTCTCAGATTCGTTCTACATACAAGAGGTCAAACACTCAGGCGTCCCGGCATCCGCCATTGCGGGGAGCGTGGAACCATCCGCGGGGGGAGTGCGTATCATTCTCTGAGCGCCCATTCGCGGCGTCTAACACTTATGCAATCATTCAGCGACACGCTCGGCCAGGTCTTCCGCGCCATCATGGCGAACAAGCTGCGCAGCTTCCTGACCATGTTCGGGATTGCCTGGGGCGTGGGTTCGCTTTTGGTGCTGGTGGGCCTGGGCGAGGGTTTCCGCAGCGGGCAACACCGCCAGCTCTCCACATTCGGGAACGACGTGGTGATGATGTGGAGCGCCACGATTCCCGCTCTGCCCAACCAGCACACCGGAATGAGGCCCTACAAGTTCACATTGGGGGATGAGGCCGCCCTGCGAGCGCTTCCGCAGCTTCGCTCGGTCACCGCCATTCTCAGCCGCAACGACCTCTACGAGGTAAGCGGTTGGGCGAATACTTCGGGGCAAGTGATGGGCGTGGAACCGAACTTTCCAGCGGTCCGCTTTGTGCCCATTGCCGAGGGCAGGTTTTTGAGCGATGCCGACCTGGCGGACCGGCGGCGAGTGGTGGTGCTGGGCTCGAAGAGCGCCACGCTGCTGTTTCCCGGCCGGCCCATGCTGGGCGAGACGATCACCATCAACGACGTGCGCTTTGTTGTCGTGGGCCGCGCCGAATCCATCAGCCACGGCAACAACGACGGCGACAACCAGAAGCTCTACATTCCACTGACCACCATGCAGGAACTCTTCGCCATGAAGGGCGACAACATTCCGCACGACGCGTTGAACTCCATTCAATTCCAGCCCACCACCAAGGGCGATGCGGTGGCGGCGGTGGCGGCGGTCCATCGTGTGATCGCGGAGCGGCATGGTTTCGACCCCTCGCTCAAAGACGCATTCGACGAGTGGGACACCATCAAGGAAGAGCAAATGATCGGGGCCATCTTCACCGCGATGGATGTGTTTTTGGGCGGAGTAGGGATCGTGACGCTGGGGCTGGGCGCGGTAGGGATCATCAACATCATGCTGGTCTCGGTGACGGAGCGGACTCGCGAGATTGGGCTGTTGAAGGCCATCGGCGCCACCAAGCGCAGTATTCTGTCGCAGTTTTTCTGGGAGGGCCTGTTGCTGACCGGAATCAGCGGCCTGGTTGGCATTGCCGCGTCGGCAGGCTTCATGTGGCTGCTGCAGCAGTTTTTGACCGGCAAAATGCCGGGATGGGACCCGCCGCGGCTGGTGCCGTGGTCGGCGGCTGTGGCGCTGGGATCGCTGGTTGTCAGCGGCGTGGTTGCGGGGCTTTATCCGGCCAGCAAGGCGGCGCAGATGGACCCCATTGAGGCGTTGCGGAGAGAGTAGAAGGCAGAGGACAGCGAACGGTCTTTGCCGTCCACTGATCACTTCTAGAGCGAAACCAGAGTCCCTGTGGCCTCCTTCGCCCTGTGCAGGATCGCCGCTCCCTGGGGGTCGCAGCGACTTGAATGCGGCGGCTTCGGGATCCATCGACTCTGGTTCCGCTATAGTGTCCAGAGCCTGGAATTCGCATCGGAAATCGGGGCGAGAGAAAAGCAGATTCTTCGCTCACTACCCCGAACTGAGATACATTCGGGGCCCCTTTCGCTCAGAATGACAGTATGTTTAGTGAACTATGGACTGAGGACACTAGCTGGAAGGGATGCAGCGACCATGTTGAGGGACATTCTGGGCCAGGCCTGGGAAGCGATGCTCTACAATCGCCGGCGAACTGCCATCACCATGATCGGGATGGCCTGGGGCATCGCCACGGTGGTGCTACTGCTGGCCTATGGCGCGGGCTTCAGCCGCGCCATTGAGGCCATCTTCGCGCAGTGGGGCACGAACATCATCGGTGTCTTTCCCGGCCGCACCAGCGAGCAGGCGGGCGGAGACAAGGCAGGGGCGCGCGTGCGCTTCACCATGGACGATATCGACCGCCTCTCCAATACCGTTCCCGGCATCTTCCAGATTTCGCCCAATGCGTGGAAGGACACGACGGTACAGAACGATCTGCATATGTACACCTGGACCGTCAACGGCGTGCGCCCGGCCTTTCAGGATATCTTCAAGCTGGACACCGAACAGGGCCGCTTCTTCAATGGCGCCGAGGAGCAGCAAAGAGCTCACGTCTGCGTCATCGGGTCTGAAGCCAAGACCAAGCTGTTTTCCGGCGGCTGGGCTCTGGGCGAAACAATTCGCCTGAATGGCGTGATCTTCAATATCGTCGGCGTGCTTGCTCCCAAGATGCAGGAAGGCGACGACGATCGCAATCGAACAATCTATGTGCCATTCAGCACGATGAGCGACTTGAAAGACACTCAGTACCTCGACGGGATATGGTTCAACTACCGCGGCGACAATGAGTTGGTGGAGAAGAGCCTGCGGGATTCCCTGGGCGAGGCGCACCATTTCCGCCCCTCGGACCACAGAGCGATCTTTGTGGCGAATATCCTGACCCAACTGAAGCAGTTTCGCATTCTGTCGATTGCTCTCCAAGTGCTGCTTTCGCTGGTGGGCGCGCTGACGCTGGGCATTGCCGGCATCGGCCTGATGAACATCATGCTGGTGGCAGTTCAGCAGCGCACGCGCGAAATCGGCATCGAGAAGGCGCTGGGCGCGCGCAAGCACCACATCCTGATCCAGTTTCTGGCGGAGGCGCTGGCCATTACCGGGGTGGGCGGCCTGAGCGGCATCGCGCTGGCCTACATGGTCTCGTTGCTGGTGGGGCGCATCACCTTCTATAGCGCCCTGGCCAGTCACGCCGAGGACGCGGATATCCGGCTGATCATTTCCCCCGCTTCGGTGATTGTGGCCACAGTGATTCTGGCCATTACCGGGCTGATCAGCGGGATGATTCCCGCCATCCGCGCCGCCAACCTGGACCCCATCGAGGCGCTCAGGTACGAGTAAAGCAGGGAGTACGGAATAGGGAGTAGGGAATAGGCTCTCCTCACCATACAGAGCGCATTGCTGCTCCCGCATGGCGGCTCCTGAGGGAATATTTCGTCACGTGGCACCTATTCCCTACTCCCCACTCCCTATTCCCTCGTCTCACACCGGCGGCAGCGCGTCGACCACGGGCACGCCGGGGGGCGGGGTGAAGTGGAAAGTCTCGACGGGGATGGGCGCGTTGGGCAATTCGCCGGTGAAGGTGAAGCGGGTAAGAGCGCCGTCGGCCTCTTCCATCTCGATGCCCGTGATAGCTCCCTTCGCCAGTCACGGTGAGAGTGAGCCGAGCGACGCGCTTCTCCTGGCCCTTGGGCTGGCCGGAAAGCGTGAACTGGCCGTTGAGCGCGGGCCGGATGGTGAGGTTGTTCAGTTCTTTTTCCAGTTCCGTGTGGCCCAGCAGAAAACGCAGCGGGGAGCGCAGATCGTCGAGCTGGCTGCGGGAATGCGCTGCACCTGCGGGTCGCCGCGGGAGTAGAACCAGGCAAATTTGCCGTCGAGGACGAAGAGCTTTCCGGCCGGCGAACTGTAATCCCACCTCATGCGGCCGGGCTTGAGCAGCAGCAGCGTTCCGCTTTCGGTGCGGCGAATGCCCAGGCCCTGATAGCTCTCAGTAAAGCCGGCCTTGAGCGAGTGCAACTGGTTGTAATGGCGGTCGACGCGCTGCGCCAGCTCCTGCGCGGAGAGCGAACGCTGTTGAGCGAAGAGACAAGGGGAGAGAAGCGCGGCGGCCAGAATGAAGCCGCCGCGCCGCCAGTGTGCGCACACGCTCATTGGCCCAGGTTCTGTGTGCAGTTGGTGCCGCCGGCCGGGTCGAACTTGATGGTGCCGAACTGGTCGCTACAGAAGCCGCGGTTGCCAGTCTTGCCCACGGTCTGGGGAACGGCCGTGACCTGGTAGCCGGTGATGCGGTCGTTGCCGTTCAGGCTCACCTTGGTGCAGTTGTTGATGGTGAAGATGTAGCCGGACTTGACGCCTGAAGTTAAATCTCCCTGAAGCAACTGCGAGGAAGCCGGAGTGGGCGGGCCGGTCTTGGGATCGCCACCCAGAGCAGTCAGCGAACAGGCGTATCCGTTGGAGGGATAGGTGGAATCGTACTGCACCTGCAGCTTGGTGATGACCTGCATCGAGTTGATGGCCGAGGTCTCGTTGGCCTGCTTTTTGAGGCTGCCGATGGTGGGAATCGCCATGAGCATGAGAATGAGGATGATGGCGATAACGATTAGCAATTCCATCAGCGTAAAGCCGCTGGACCGCTTGCAACCGTTTGCCGACACTGCCTGCAGGGCGTCGCGGCGAGTGCCGCAAAGCGAAAACGTGCTGTTCATGTGGATTCCCGTCCCTCGTGGAGCAGGCAGGAAGCTTCCAGCCTGTTCCTGAAAATGCTACAACGTATGGACGCGGAAGGGAAATGAGACGCTCGAAAGGCAGGGACTGAGGGACTCAGGGACTGGGGACTCAGGGATTCGGGATCGGGCCTCGAACGCTGTGGCGATCAATGGCACTGCCCAGCGAAAGCACTCGGCCCCGCTAAGCGAGCGGCTGCCCAGTTCCTTGCCCCCTGAGAGGTTCCATCAGTCCCTCGTCCCTCAGCCCCTTAGTCCCTGCTTCTTCAACACGCCAGCCGGGTGCGGTCCAACTGAACGCCGTCCAGGCGGCCAAGCAAGGTGACGGCGATGCGGTCGGAGTCGAAGAGGCGCTGAGCCATGGACTGGACCTGTGCCGCGTCTACCTCGTCGATGCGCGCGATGATCTCTTCCACGCTGAAGAACTGCTGGAAGTACATTTCTTGCCGGGCCAGGTTGGCCATGCGCGCGCTGGAGCTCTCCATGCCCATGAGCATGTTGCCCTTGAGCTGGTCCTTGGCGCGGGTCAGCTCTTCCTCGCCGAGCGGATTCTCTTTGAGATTGCGGAATTCCTCCAGGATCAGGTCCACCACTTCGAGGGCTTTGCCGGCCGAGGTTCCGGCGTAGACGCAGCAAAGTGCCGGTGTCGCGGTAGGGGCTGAGGTCGGAGTAGATGGAGTAGGCCATGCCGCGCTCTTCGCGGATGGTCTGGAAGAGGCGGGAACTCATGCCGCCGCCCAGCACGGTGTTAAGAATCAGCGTGGCGTAGCGGTTTTCGTCGGTGATGGGCGGAGCGGGCACGCCCAGGCAGATCTGCACCTGCTCCAGGGACTTCTTGTTGCGCATGCAGAATGCGCGCGCTGGACTCGGGCGCGGGCAGTTCGTGCAGGGCCTCGCCGCCGGCCAGGGAAGAGAACTTCTCTGCAACGGCCTCGGCGAAGTGGTCGTGGTCGAGGTTGCCGGCGGCGGAAAAGACCATGTTGCCGCCGTGGAAGCGGTCGCCGTGGTAGGCGAAGAGCTTCTGCTGGTCCAGCCGGGCCACCGTCTTCGATGGTGCCCAGGATGGGCTTGCCCAGCGGATGGTCCTTCCAGAAGCTCTGGGTGAACAGATCTCGTGGACCAGCACGTCGGGATTGTCCTCGTCGATCTTGATCTCTTCAAGAATGACGCCGCGCTCGCGCTCGATGTCGGTGGCGGCGAAGATGGGGTTGAGCACCAGGTCGGCAAGCACGTCCAGGGCGATGGGAACGTGGTCGGACAAGGACTTGACGTTGAAGCAGATGGTCTCCTTGCCGGTGAAGGCGTCCAGGTTGCCGCCGATGGAGTCCATTTCGCGGGCGATGTGCTGGGCGGTGCGGGAGCGGGTGCCCTTGAAGAGCATGTGTTCAACAAAGTGGGAGATGCCGTTGGTCTCGGCTGGCTCGCAGCGGGAGCCGGACTTGATCCATACGCCCATGGCCACGGAACGCAGATAGTCCATGCGCTCGGTCAGCACGATCAGGCCGTTCGGCAGTACGGTGCGGCGAAGATTTCTCTCAGTGCTCATCGTCCTCGATTCAAGCTCGATTGTAGGCCAATGGGGTCGAAACGGCACTGCTGCCCGTGGTCGGCAACCACCGGAATGACCCGGAGCGGCCGGGTTCTGGCGGCAGGAGGCTCATAAAGGGAAGAAATGCACTATCCTGAACCCAGCCGTGAGGGGAAAACCAGACCAACTCGTTTCTTTAGACGCGGCAACTGCCCAACCGAGCTGCCTGGCCCCGCTTTTTGGCCTGGATCTTGCCGGGCTGACGGCGCGCATGGTGGGGGCGGGCGAGCCGGCCTGGCGCGGAAAGCAGTTGGCGGAAGCGCTCTATCGCCAGCGAGTTGCGGAGTTGGAGGAGATCACTACGCTGCCCAAAGTGCTGCGCCAGAGGTTGGCTACCGAGGGATGGAGCGTGCGCAGGCCGCGGATTGCGCAGGTCTTCCAATCGGTGGATGGGACGGAGCGCTACCTGGTGCAGTGCCTTGGACAAAACGCAGAGACCGTGGAAACTGTCTGGATGCCGGAGGGCGACGACGGCGAGACCGGCGACGGCAGCGATAGTGAACCTGCCGAGATGCTCCGTGCACCATCCATTCCGCGTTCTCCAGCGGAATGGGTGGGTGTGCATGAACCTCAACCGAGTACCCCTTTGAGCTGCCATCCTGGGCGAGCGAAGCGATTCGAAGTCTCAGCGGTTCGTCCTTGCGGAGCAAGCGAGACTCCCGAAGCTGCAAACCGCTGGGCCCGCGCTACGATTTGCGTATCCAGCCAGATCGGCTGCGCGGTCAACTGCCAGTTCTGCCTGACGGCCAAGCTGGGCCTGCAACGAAACCTGACGCCAGGCGAAATTGCCGGGCAGGTGGTCGAGGTCTTCGCGCGCCAGGGCGTGGAGGTGGGCCGAGACCGCGTGAACCTGGTTTTCATGGGCATGGGCGAGCCGTTTCTGAACTACGACAATTTCATGGCGGCGGTGCGGCTGCTGGTGGAGGAGGTTGGCCTGAGTCCGCAGCGGATGACGGTGTCCACTTCAGGCATTGTGCCGGGAATCGAGCGGTTTGCCCTGGAGCCGCCCGAGTTGCGTCCCAAACTGGCCATCAGCCTCAATGCACCCAACGATGCAATTCGCGGCGAGATCATGCCCATCAATCGCAAGTGGCCCATTGAGTCGGTGATGGACGCGGTGCGCGAGGTCAAGCTGCGCAGCCGCGAGCGGATCACGTTTGAACATGTGCTGCTGGGCGGAGTGACCGACCAGCTCGAACATGCCGTTCAGGTGGCCCGGCTGGTGCGCCGGTCCGGCTTGCCCGCCAAGGTTAACCTGATCGCCTGGAATCCCGGCCCTGGCATCGGCTACTCGATGCCTCAGCCGGAGGCGGTCGAGGCGTTTCGCAGCACGCTGGCCGGTGAGGGCATTCCGACCTACCTGCGCAAGCCGCGCGGGCGGGATATTTACGCGGCCTGTGGGCAATTGAAGCGGACAGTGGAGGGGTGAAGACACCCTTATCCCGGGACCGATTCTTGAGACGCGAAACACCTTTATCCTGAACACTAGTGGAATTGTCTCAAGTTCTACCCCTTCTTGAGACTATTGGATCGTATGCGCCTTGCCCTTTTATTGGAGTGGCTGACCGAGAGCTACAACTTTATGGTGTCGCTCGACCTTCTTTGTCTCCTCGTCGTAGACCCAGATCGTTCCGGTGCCTGGATCGAAAAACGAGACGGTGCCAACCGTCTTGGCGAACTGAACACCAGCAAACGGCCCCTCGGCTTTCACCGTCGTGGCCGGACTGGTGTACTGATGGCAACCGATCATGACGAGCATGAACGCAATGACGGTGAGAACGGCTTTGGTGTAGAGGTCTGGTTTCATGCGCAACATTGTCGCACATCTTGGAAATGCCATATCGGCCGGCATCGCCAGGTTTGCTCCCGTAGGGAGCCGTAGAGAATAGCCCAGGGTGAAACCCTGGGTAGGATTCGTGACGAGAGGATTCCGCCCTGTAGGGGCGGATAGAAAGGCGGCTTGTTGTTGGATGGCCGCCGGCCTCGCATTCTCGCTTCTCGCCGCCCCGACGGGGCGGATGGCTTCAATGGGAACGCGCCCCCAGGGTTTCACCCTGGGCTATTTTCTTACCTTCCCTCCGGGAAGGAAAAGCGACGCCACTGCCCCGCAATGGCCTGATCGATTCAACGCCTAACTGTCTCAAGACTTAACCTTTTTGAGACGGCACAAAGGACCCGCCTTGAGACAGAGTGCGGAGGTTTTGGCGGAGTCTTGCTGTCTACCCTGACTCGCCTTCAAACTTCTGGACCCCTTTTCAGACCGTGCGGTATGGCGCCACGATAGGCTCGCCGTAATCTGCCGCCCAAGACCCGCTCATCGTGGTTCTTCAGAGCAGATGACCTGGCCACCTTCCCACAGTTACTCCGTGACCGGCCATTAGTTTTGAATTGTCTCTATTGAGGTGCTGGAGAGAGGAATGGTGGTGGACAGGAACGGAATATGCAGCGGAAATGAATAACTCACCTTCACCTCTACCTGGCATCCCTGGCTGTATTGCGTGCACGAACTGCCGGCGGCCGTAGTAGTCAGCCAAGTAACCGTAATATCGCTCTTCTGCAGGTTGATGCCGCCGTGTGCCAAGCTCAATATATAGTTTTGCACGTCGGCCGCTGTAGCCTTGCAGCCATAGTCGCTCACTGAAACGCAAGAACTTGCCCAATCCGAACCGCGCACCATGGCATAGCGGGACCCTTGCTGGGCAGCGACCGCCATGAAGTTGCCAGCATATATTACCCAGGCGAATTCGATGATGCCAAAGATCAATGCAAATAAGACCATTGCGGCAAAGGAATACTCAACCAATTCAGCGCCGTCTTCATTGCAAATGAAGCTCTTGGCTCGATTCATCTTGGTCTCTCCACGTCGAAACAGGGTATCCCGATGCGCATTCTTCTAATTGCCGCGCATAGTGGCCGTGCTGGACAAAGTGAAGGAGGCCGGAATTCCAGGCCAAGGTATCCACGTGCTATAGATTACCGAGGTCGTGACCTGGACCCTATGCACGACATTGCTGCCTCGATTCGAGCTTGCCGTGCACGTCGGCGTAGTGGCGCAGTTCGCAGTGTACGAACTACCATCGCTGCATTCGCAGCCCCAGGTAGGCACCGCCACCGTCATGTTCGACAACTCGGGAGCGCTTTGCCGGGCAGCAGCCGTGATGCCAGCTGTATCGTTGGGGCTTTGCGATCCGAATTCTGCTCCAGCATGAGCGGCGCTTACCACCTCGAGTCGCACATAATACACGCGACCAAGGTCGATGACCCCGAATAGAAGCAACAAGAAAAATGGTATGACAGAGACCAACTCGATCATGGCTCCGCCCTCGCTGGCTTTGCATAGGACACGGAAGCGATCTGGAAAGTTCATCGTCTACTCCGCCAGGGCGATGGTTTGCGAACCGTTGCCGGCGCCGCTGCCGCCAGCACCGGGGCAAGCGCCGCCCGGCATTGAGGAGCAACTCAGCGATATGGATGAGTTCAACATGAGGGATTGCGCAACAACCATGCCGAAGGCGGATACATTGCTGCCGCCATTCAATGTAAGCTGGCCGTTGGGAAGGTAGACTGCTCCCTTCCAACTCGAATTGGATGCAGAGTCCAGATTCATGGAACTGGTGTCGCTTGCAGCCTGCCAGATCACCAACCCGGCGGTGGAACCTGTCGAAGGTGCGGTTAAATTCACCGTTGAAGCGCTATTCATGTTTAGCTGTCCGCTCGCCATATAAATGGTCACGCCAGATCCATTGATCGTCAGGCCGCCTATGTTGACGCTGCCGCCCATGTAATAAACGCCGGGGTTGAGGGTTACGGTGTAGCCGCCCCCATTGAAGTTGAGGCCGTTTGCATAGTAGCCAGGAGATAGCGTCGTGGCTCCATTGACGGTGCTAACGGACTGCGTGGTCCCTTGAGTGGGCACCGAAAGGGTGCCGGCTGCAATTTCAGCGGCGAAGGGGTCCGGCACCGCCGAGGAGCCTGTTGTGGGCGAAGGAATAAGCAATGCACCGTTATTCGTGATCCCTCCTCTTATGTTAAAGGAGCCGAGATTCACGGTGGCGCCGCTATTCGCCATCACAGCGGGCGTTCCATTCGAGTTAACGTTGAGGCCGCACGTAGACCCCACGCCATTGGTGATGCTGGCGCCTGAGTTAAGCGTCAAGGTTTGGCCGGAGGTCCCTGTAAGATCCATGCAGGGGGCGGCAGGGGATGATTTGCCAGCTTCAGCACGGGCAGAGATTTGGAATGTTGGTATGCCGACGATTGCCGCAAAGTAGGTTGTTTTCTTCTCGGTAACCACCACTTCAACGTAATTTGCATTTGCATTGTTCGGATCGCTGCTGCCCAGCGCGCAGGGACCGTTGTTGAGCGTCAGAAGCAGGCCCGTCCCGGAGGCGCTTGCGCATTGCAGGAAGAGGGTTGGAGCCGGGTTGCCGCCCTCAGTCAACGCCGTGGTCGCGGCGGTTTGCATCGCGCCGCAGTGTGCCATCCCGGCGCATGTGGCGATCTCCAGCGCTCCCGCGATTGCGGCAGAGTCGGCCAGCGTCTGCAACTGGCGCTGTGTGTAGTAGAGATTGCCTACGTCGATCGCAAGCGCCACAAATGACATCAGTAAGGTAAGGCACACTGCCGTCAGCACGAGGACGTTCCCGCGCTCATCTCCAAACAAATCCATGGTTCCATCCACATTCCGGTGACCTGCCCACAGGCCGCGTCACTCGATGCTTTGCCAGTAGATCAAACTGGCATCCGGCATGAGTCGCCGGGTGAAAAGCACACAAGGCTATCTGGAATCTGCTGAGAATCCGGTAGCAAAGGGAACAGGGATTTTTGCAGCATCGCGTGCCGCTTTTCTGGGTCACTACTACCTGAATAATGCACAGGGCCATTTGGATCCCCTGAGAATTCTGTCTTAGAACAGTAGCGACGCGAAGTTCAGAGCTTCGCCGACCAATCCTCACAAGTCACCCAAATGGTGAGGAATGCAAATCAGATTACACTTGACATGCGCGTGAATCAAGAGGCTCAAGCAGATATTCCCGGACCTCATAGAATCGTGGCTCCCACTCCCTACGACTTCGAGGGGCGGAATCTGACCGCCAACGGATGACGGTTACCGGTGGCCACGATGCCGGGGAATCTGGGGTTCCAGCAATTGGTTGAGGAAACCGCGACCGTGGAGCGTCAGGCGCGCGTGATGACGAAATCTCGTTTCATCCTGGGGGTGGTTCTGGCCTGCTACCCTGGGTTCTCGCGGCTCACTCATCTTCGGTTTCTGAAGCGGGAGCCGATGCTGGCCGGCATTTTGCGGAGCGCGGACTTTCCGCCGCAGTGCACCTTCTGGCGCTGTCTGGCCTCACTGCACCTGGGCGTTGCCCGGCAACTGCTGGCGGTTCAGTGGCATATGTGGGAACGGTCCTGGGTGCAACCAACGCGCAACTGGATTCGGTCACGGTGGATGCCGACACCACAGTCCAAACGTTGTTAGGCAATCAGATGAGCGGGCGCAAGGGGTATATCCCCGGGAAGAAGGGGAAGAAAAGCTACCAGCCGTTTCTGAGTTTTACAATCGAGACCCGGTAGCACGCGGCGGGGGCGTTGCATACCGGAGACCGCCCCGGCGGCGGGTGGCCCCGGTCCCTCGTTTTTTGGGACCTCGGATTGGAGGAGATGCCTCTTTCAGGGTCGCTCCTTGGAAACTCCCCAGGTACGGGGTTGAGGCCGCGCTTGGATTGCCGCCCACTCGGGCAGCCCCTTCCCTGGACACTGCAACAATCTACCGCGCGCCTTTCGCGGTCCCTCCCAGCCGAGCGCCCAGCCCTGCCATTGCGCCCCCCGATTTGGGGGTGGTAGCCTCTTGCTTAAGTTCGCGCACTGAAAGGGATTCCCCAAAAAACCATGCAAACCACCTATAACGGCCTGGCGCTTCCCCAGGACGGTCAGCCTATCGGTTATGAAAGCGGGCAGTTCGAGGTGCCCGGCCATCCCATCATCCCCTTTATTGAGGGGGACGGCACGGGCCGCGATATCTGGAAGGCCTCGCAGCGCGTCTTCGACGCCGCGGTAGAGAAGGCCTACGGCGGCAAGCGCGCCATCCGCTGGTTCGAGATCTTCGCCGGCGAAAAGGCCTTCAGGCAGTTCGGCACCTGGCTGCCCGACGACTCGGTGGCCGCCGCCCGCGACCTGCGCGTCTCCATCAAGGGGCCGCTGACTACGCCGGTTGGCGGCGGCATTCGCTCGCTCAACGTGGCCTTGCGCCAGTTGCTGGACCTCTACGCCTGCGTCCGGCCGGTCAAGTACTACCAGGGCGTGCCCAGCCCGGTGAAGCATCCCGAGAAGCTGAACATCGTCATCTTCCGCGAAAACACCGAGGATGTGTATGCGGGCATCGAGTTCAAGCAGGGCAGCCCGGACGCCGCCCGTCTCATCGACTTCCTCAACAACGACCTGCTCAAGGGCGGCAAGAAGAAGGTCCGCGATGACTCCGGAGTGGGCATCAAGCCGATCTCCATCTTTGGCACCAAGCGCCTGGTACGCTACGCCATCCGCGCCGCGCTCGAAGCAGGACGCAAGACCGTCACCCTGGTGCACAAGGGCAACATCCAGAAGTTCACTGAGGGCGCTTTCCGCGAATGGGGCTACGAAGTCGCGGTGCAGGAGTTCCGCGATCAGACCGTCACCGAGCGCGAGAGCTGGATTCTGGGCAATGTCGAAGCCACTCCCGGTCTTTCCATTGAAGACAACTGCCGCTCTCATCGAGCCTGGCCTGGAAATGGCTTCGCAAGCCTATCGCGACGGAGTCTATGCCGAAGTCAAGGCGGTGCTCGACTCCATTGGGCAAAGCCACGGCAACGGCGTTTGGAAGTCGAAGATTCTGGTCAACGATCGCATCGCCGACTCCATCTTCCAGCAGATCATTATCCGCCCCGAGGACTACAGTGTGCTGGCCACCACGAACCTCAACGGCGACTACATCTCCGACGCCGCCGCGGCCCAGGTCGGCGGCCTGGGCATCGCACCCGGCGCCAATATCGGCGACGGCTTCGCCGTCTTCGAGGCCACCCATGGCACCGCTCCCAAGTACGCCGACAAGGATGTGATCAATCCCGGGTCGGTGATCCTCTCAGGCGTCATGCTGCTGGAGTTCATCGGCTGGAAGGAAGCGGCCCAACTCATCGAAGCATCGCTGGAAAAGACCATCCTGAAGAAGTTCGTGACCTACGATTTTGAACGCCAGACCGCGGGAGCCACCAAGGTGGGCACCAGCGAGTTTGCCACGCGGATCATCGGCAACATGTAAGCAAGTGAACAGTGATCAGTTTTCAGACACCGGGGCTATTTGCTGACTAC
Source organism: uncultured Acidobacteriaceae bacterium (assembly GCA_963839155.1). Taxonomy (GTDB): domain Bacteria; phylum Acidobacteriota; class Terriglobia; order Terriglobales; family Acidobacteriaceae; genus Telmatobacter. Next base: position 208,666 of record CAWITY010000007.1, on the reverse strand, counting down.
TGTTCACTGTCCACTGTTCACTCATGCAAAGATTCCCCAAGGAGAAGAGAATGCGGAAGAAAGTCAGCATCGTCGGCGCAGGCAATGTGGGCGCCACAGCAGCGCACTGGATTGCAGCCAAGGAACTGGCCGATGTAGTACTGATCGATGTCGTCGAAGGCATCCCTCAAGGCAAGGCGCTTGACCTGCTCCAGGCACTGCCTATTGAGAAACGCGACGTCAACGTGACCGGCAGCAACGACTACGCAGCCACGGCCCACTCCGACATCGTGATCATTACCGCGGGCATTCCCCGCAAGCCCGGCATGAGCCGCGACGACCTGCTGCACACCAACTTCAAAATCATGTCCGATGTGGTGCAAAAGGTGGTGGCGCAGTCGCCCGAGTCGATTCTCATCATCGTCTCCAACCCGTTGGACGCCATGGCCCAGGCCGCCTATCGGCAGGCTGGATTCAATCGCGAGCGAGTCATCGGCATGGCCGGAGTGCTGGACTCGGCGCGCTTCCGCACCTTCATTGCCGCGGAGTTGAATGTGAGCGTGGAAAACGTGACTGCATTCGTGCTGGGCGGCCACGGCGACACCATGGTGCCCTTGCCTCGTTACTCGACGGTGGCTGGCATTCCCATAACCGAATTGATCGCACCCGAGCGTCTGGAGCAGCTCATCCAGCGCACGCGCGACGGCGGCGCTGAGATCGTCAAGTACCTCAAGACCGGCAGCGCCTACTACGCACCTTCCGCGGCGGCGGTGGAGATGGTCGAGGCCATCCTCAAGGACAAGAAGAAGATTCTGCCCTGCGCCGCTTATCTCCAGGGGGAGTACGGCATCGATGGCTATTACATTGGCGTTCCCTGCAAGCTGGGAGCAGGCGGGCTGGAACAGATCGTCGAGATCAAGCTCACGCCGGAGGAAGATGCCGCCCTGAAGAAGAGCGCCGCGGCCGTGAAAGAACTCTGTGCTGTAATCGGCGTCTGACACCGCGACCGGCAGAATGGAATGTTGAAGAGGGCCGCCCCCAAGCGGCCCTTTTCCTTTGCACGTCCACCCTACGGTCGAGAAGAATCTCGTCCAAAAGGCGGTTGCTGGGCTCATTCGCGCCCTTCATGCTGAGGGGACCAAGATGAAAATGCTTCCCCTTTCCCTCATTTTCCTGCTGGCTTCGGCTAGCATGTACGCGCAAAGCGGCCCCCGCACAAGTTCCTCGGGAACCACCGCTCCAAGCGGATTCTTCAACCAGTGGCTGGCCCGCACCTCGGCTACGCAAGCAAAACAACCAGGTTGGGCGGTTCCCCTGGTCACCACCACCACGGGGCTGATCCAAGTGGTGCGCACGGACATCGTGCGCCAGGTTGCGCCGGCCCTCACCCATACGTGGAACTTCGACAACAGCAAAGGCATCAACCTGGTTCCCTGGGCGAACACAGAAATGGTGGTCAACCTGCCGCCCTATATCAAGCACAACAGCACGGCCATCGACGGCGCAGGCGACATGTCGTTTATGGGCAAGTACCGGATCGCCAGCGGAAGCGCCCAGCACGGCAATTACACGTTGAGCGTCTGGGTGCTGGCTACCATCCCCACCGGCAGTTACAAAAACGGATCGACCGATGCCAGCATCGCGCCTACGCTGGGCGGGGGTAAGGGCATTGGGCGCTTCGATGTGCAATCGACCCTTGGCGCCACGCTCCCAACTGGATACCCAGCCATTACCACCGCCGGCCGTCCCGTTGCCTGGAATACCGTAGGCCAGTACCGTATCGGCAAGCTCCTTTGGCCGGAGGTCGAAAGCAACGCAACGTTTTTCAAGGGAGGAACGAACGACGGCAAGACCCAGGAATTCGTGACTCCAGGGTTCATTCTGGGCAAATGCGCGCTGCACCCGGCGAACCCCAAGTCGCGCCCTGGTCTGGCCGTAGGCGCGGGCATGCAGATTGCCACCAGCCGGTTCCACAGCTACAACCACGCACTTGTACTGACCGCCAGGTGGATCTTCTAGCGCGCATCTACGGTTAGCGCAAGAACGTGGGTACCCCACCTGGGAGTCCTCCCGAGGCCGCGGCTGTGTTCCTGCGGTCCTGGGGGGGGCCATGGCATTTGGATGACGCATTGAAGAGTCCCTGAATCGAATAGCCGGAACTCACCCCGGCTGTTCTCTCCAACTCAGATTCGGCCCACCGCTATTGCCGCAAAAACTCCACAACCACCGGACCGATCTGATCGGTGCACTGGCTTGGAGCCAGGTGCCCGCAGCCGGGGAAAAACTCCAGTTGCGACTGTGGAATCAGTTCGCTCATCTCCTGCCCCTGGCTCAGCGGAGTCACAAGGTCGTCCTCTCCCCAAATCAGCAGAACCGGCATCTTCAGTCCGGGCAGCAGTTTGTCGGTAGCATCGTTCCCGGTCAGCATGGTGTCGATTGCCCGGTGAATCACCCAGGCGTTCTGCCTTGAGCGGCGCAGAATATCCTGCGCAATGAACGTCGGGATTTTGGGCGGCTTGGGCATGAGGAGCGCGTCCAGCTTGTCAAGATCGGCGGGCGTCTGGGGCGTGAAAAGACGCACGTCCCAATTCGGCATCTCGTAGATGCCGGCCGAGTCGAAGAGTATCAGCTTCCTGACCCGCTCCGGATGCCGGGCAGCCACATGCTGCGCAATCCCGCCGCCCATCGACCAGCCGGCCAAATCCACATCCTTGATTCGCATCGCATCGAGAAAGCCGACAACCACCTCTGCCTCATCATGCACCGAATAAGAAAAATCCTTCGGCTGTTCGCTCCGCCCGTAGCCGAGCAGATCGGGTGTATAGACGCGAAAACCCCATCTGGCCAACATGGGCGCAAGATTCCGCCAATCCTCGGCCCGGCCGCCTAGTCCATGCACCAACACAACCGCCATCCCTTCGGGAGGCCCCTCCGCGTAGTAGTGAATTCGATGTCCCCCAACCGTGACCCAGTAGCTCCTAACGCCAGAGAGGTACATGCCCGTTGCGGTGACTCCATTGAAAAAGCTGATCGGCCGCGCCCAAAATGCAACGCCAATCACCGCCGCCAGCACGCCCGCAACCGATAACCACCTTTTGATTGATTTCATGGCCCCTCTCAGGTACCTCGGCGCAACCTCCGTACCCAGCCTTCTTCCACTTGCACCCAGACAGTCTTTACGATAGCCCCCTTGCATCCTCTTTGCGCAACAGGTAACCTCTCGTTTGAATCTTCGGTAACGGGATATCATTCGAAGGCGAACCGAAGCCCCGCGAAGACCACCGCTTTCGGCCTCGCAGCATGGAAACCTTGCTCAGCACGCATCGGCAAGCTCCTTTAGCGGCAAATGGAAGGCGACGCTCTGTTTTGCAAGGGGGAGCAAACGACAACAAGCTCCTGGATCTCGTCACTCCGAGGTTCATCTTGAGAAATTGCGCGCTGCAACCGACCGATGGGCGCGCCACGATGCGCCCGCCGCCAAGCCAGCCAAGCGGCACTATGGGCTGTCAACAAATCCTAGCGACGGGAGCCCCTTTTTTTCCAGATCCAGGAGTGAGGAGCGACGCAGACCGGGTGCCTGCTAGCGACGATGGAAGAAGAGCTGGGGAAAAAGGGCCCTGCCCCTTCGGGGCGTGGCGTAAAACGGGCCATACAGTCTTTTCGGCTTCGACTTTGGAACCGCCAAAGCCCACAGCCTCCGCCTTATCTGGCCCGATTTCCGCTCGCAACGCTGCCCCCTCAGGATTGGACGACAGCCCCTAACGCTTCTCGAACTCCACAATTTCCGGCCCGATGTCCTCGGCGCACTCGCGGGGCGCCAGATGGCCGCAGCCGGGAAAGACTTCCATTTGTGACTGCGGAATCAGCCGGTTAATCGTCTTTCCCTGGCTGAGTGGAGTGATCTGGTCTTCCTTTCCCCACACAATCAGCACCGGCATCTTGAGTCCCGGCAGCAGGCTGTCAGTGGCATCCTTGCCAGTCAGCATCGAATCCAACGCTCGCTGAACCACCCAGGCGTTTTTCCTTGAGAGCCGTAGAATGTCCTGAGCGATGAAACCCGGCACCTTGGGAGGATTGGGCATCAGCAAGGCGTCCAGTTCATCCAGTTCGGCCGGCGTGGTTGGGGTAAAAAGCCTGGTGTCAAAGGGAGGCTTCTCATAGATGCCGGCCGAGTCGAACAGCATCAGCCGATCAACCAGCTCAGGATGCTCGGCGGCGACGCGCTGCACAATCCAGCCCCCCATGGACCATCCACCCAGATCGACTTTCTTCAACCCCACCGCATCCAGGAAACCTACAACAGCCTGCGCCTCGGCGGGCACCGAGTAGGAGAACTCCGCAGGCTGGTCGCTGCGCCCGTAGCCCGGCAGGTCAGGCATATAAATGCGGAAGCCCTCTTTATCGAGATAGGTCGCAAGGTTGTTCCAGTCCTCAGCGCGCCCCCCCAGCCCGTGGACCAGCACCACGACTTTTCCGCTGGTTGGCCCTTCCACGTAGTAATGCACCCGGTGGCCCGCAACGTTGACCGAACGACTTTGGACCCCGGAAAAGAACATGCGCAGATAGTTATAACCGTTGAAGAAACTGACTGGGCGCGCCCAGAATGCCACTCCGCCCGTGAGCAGGACAACCAGCATGCATCCAATCCAAAACAGCCGCTTCATCGCTTTCATCGTTCCTCTCGTTGTTTTGGCTCTAAGAAACCTCTGATCGAGGATTCGATTTCCGAATCAGTTTCCTCAGGGGCTAGAGCCCGCCTTCATTTTGTGCCATTTACGGTACGACTAAGGCCGTGCCCTTTCAGAACCTTACTGATTCAGAGGGCGCCTAATGCTTGCGCACTCTGCCAGCCTGCCTCAATCACCCGGACCGTGATCGGTTCAAGAATTAGCGCGCTATGGCTGTTCCACTCGGGCCGTTCCACCCAGCGCACTGCTTCCGCGTCTGAAGCGGCCCGCAATTGGCCGCCGGCCACCCGGCAGAGGTAGTCCGCAATCACATAATGGTAGCGAACGCGTTCGCCTTCCCGATGGATGCGGTCTAAAAGCTCAATCAACTCCAGCGGCTCCACTGTGAGTCCTGTCTCTTCCCTTACCTCGCGCACCACCGCTGCCGCAAGCGTCTCGCCCAGTTCGACCAGGCCTCCGGGCAGCGACCAATGACCTTTCATCGGCTCGGTTCCTCGTCTGACCAACAGGACGCGGCCTTGGTCCACGACAACCGCTCCCACGCCCACCAGCGGCATTTCTGGAAACTCTCTTTGCATCTTCCCCCAGGTTTCTGCTCCGGCCCGCTTCACGATAAGTCTCTCATCAGTCTCTCTCGAAACCCGGTTCATGACGCGCATCTTATTGCCAGGGGTATCATCTAAGACAAACAGGAGAACACCATGGCGGAATTCACGCTGCGTATTGATGGAATGCATTGCGGGTCCTGCGTCCGGCGTGTCACCCAGGCGCTTGCCTCCACCGAGGGCCTCGTAGTGAATGAAGTCCGAGTTGGCGCGGCGCGGTTTACTTCGACCCTTGAACCCGCCCCGGTCGAGTTTGCCTTGGCGGCGCTGGCCAAAGCCGGCTTTGCGGCGCATTTGGAAACCTGATCCCTCCATGGCCCCCACCGAAACCGAATCTCTGACGTTGCCCGTGCTGGGCATGACCTGCGCATCCTGCCAGCACCACGTGGAGTCCGCTTTGCGCTCCGCGGCGGGTGTGCGGGCCGCGCACGTCGATCTCATCGCCAATCGCGCTCAGGTGGAGTTCGATCCGGCCGTCGCCACGCCCGGCGGGTTGATTGAGGCTGTCCGCGCCGCCGGTTACGACGCTGTCCTTCCACGCTCCGGAATCTCGGGCGCCCCGGCCACCGCAGACGCTTCAACAACCCAAGCTGACCGGAAAGCCGCAGTCACCCTGTTTGCCGGCGCTGCGGCCATGCTGCTGGCCATGCCGCTGGGAACGGAAATGGGCGCGCTAGACCACTTCCTGATGCGTCTTTTCCCCTGGCTCTATGCGCTGCCGCGCGGATCTGCTGCGCTGGTTTCTGCTGGTTCTCACCGCCGTGCCTCATGGCCTGGGCCGGACGCGGCATTTACCTGAGCGCGATCCGCGGCCTGCGCCACGGAACCACCAACATGAACACCCTGGTCAGCCTGGGAACCGGCGTGGCCTTTGCCTACTCCGCGTATGCCACGGTCTGGCCCGCGCCGGAACGCCAGGTCTACTTTGACGCGGTGCTGCTTATCGTCGGATTTCTCCTTTTGGGCAAGAGCCTGGAAGGCCGCGCCAAGCACCGCGCCCTGGCCGCGCTGGACTCGCTCTCCCGCCTGCGCCCTGCGACCGCCCGCCGCATCCGCGATGGCGTTGAGGCGGTGGTTCCCCTGGAAGAGATTCAGGTTGGAGACAGCGTGCTGGTTCTGCCCGGCGAGCGCTTTCCGGTGGACGCGATCATGCTGGAAGGCCGCACCAGCGTGGACGAATCGATGCTCACCGGCGAGCCAACTCCGCAGCCGCGTGAGCCGGGAGGCCGCGTCCTTGCCGGCTCGCTCAACTACGACGGCGCCGTGGTTTGCCGGGCCGAATCGCTGGGCGAAGCCACCGTGCTGGCGCAGATCACCCGCATGGTGCAGCAGGCGCAGGGTTCTCGCGCCCCCATGGAGCGCCTGGCCGACCGCGCCAGCTCCATCTTTGTGCCCGTAGTGCTCGTGCTCGCCGTCGTCACCTTTACGGCCTGGCTCATCGCCGCCCACTCGCTGCCCCTGGCTCTGGCCAACACCGTTGCCGTGCTGGTAATTGCCTGCCCTTGCGCCATGGGGCTGGCGGTTCCCGCCGCCCTCACCGTAGCCGTAGGCCGCGGCGCGCAGCTTGGCGTGCTGTTCAAAGGCGGCGAGGCGCTGGAACGGCTGGCCCACCTGGACGCCATCGTTCTGGACAAAACCGGAACCCTCACCGTGGGCCGGCCGGTTCTGGCCGCCGTTCATCCGCTTGCGGGCCACACCGGAGAACGACCTTCTGCGCCTGGCCGCGGCCGCCGAAGAGCGATCGAACCATCCTCTGGCCCACGCCATCGTGGATGCCGCTCATGAGCGGAGCCTGGTTTGGCACCCGGCGGAAGATGTACTGATTCTGCCCGGCCGCGGCCTCACCGCCAAGGTCGAAGGCCACGACTGCGTGCTCGGCAATGAAGCCCTGTTCCAGGAGTTCTCCATCCCGCTGCCAAACGATGCGGCACCACCCGATCCGGGCGTGACGCGCCTGTGGATGGCCCTCGACAATGTGCCCGCCGGATACTTCGACGCCCGCGACGCGCTCCGCCCCGATGCGGCCGAGGCTGTCGCGGCGCTGCGCCAGGCGGGCTTGCGGGTGCTGATGCTGACCGGCGACTCGGCCGCCGCCGCCGCTCCCATCGCGCACCAGGCGGGCATCGCCGAAGTGGAAGCCGGCCTCGACCCAGCCGGCAAGCTGGCCCGCATTCGCGCCCTGCAACAGATCGGCCTGCGCGTGGCCATGGTGGGCGACGGCATCAACGACGCTGCCGCGCTGGCCCAGGCCGACGCCGGCATCGCCATGGGCACGGGCGCCGACCTGGCCCAGGAGGCCGGCGATGTGCTGCTCCTCCGCGCCCAGCCCGCCGCCATTCCCGCGGCGCTCGGCCTGGCCCGCTCCACTCTGCGCATCATGCGCCAGAACCTGGTCTGGGCCGCGGGCTACAACCTGCTCGGCATTCCGCTGGCCGCGGGCGTGCTTTATCCGCGCTTCCATCATTCTGCTCACCCCCTGGCTGGCCGCCGCCGCCATGGCCCTCAGCTCGGTCAGCGTGCTGGCCAACAGCCTGCGCCTGCGCCGCTGGCAAGCCCTCCGCCTGACGCGATGCCGCCTGAAATACCCGGTTTTCCTGCGCGCCTTGGCAGCAGGAAGCCTCACATGGGCCTGACAGGCTAAACTAACCCAAGAGCCTGCCTGTGCGCATCCTGACCCGCTACATCCTCGGCGAAATTCTCTCCCACACGCTCATCGGCTGCGCGCTCTTCACCTTCATTCTCTTCATGCACGACCTGCCGCACATTCTGGAGATGGTGGTCCGCAACAGCTCCACGTTTCTCCAACGTGGTGGAGATTCTTCTCTTCACGCTGCCCAACATCTTCAAGGTCACCATTCCCATGGCGGTGCTGGTGGGCGTGCTGCTGGGGCTCAGCCGCCTGGCCGCCGACAGCGAAATCATCGCCATGCGCGCCTCCGGCCTGGGCATCGGCTACTTTGTGCGCGTTGCCTCCATCGTGGCCGTTGCCGGCACGCTGCTCGGGCTGGCCAACTCGCTCTATGTCGCGCCGCGCGCCAATCAGGCCATCCTGGACATGGAGCAGGCACTGGAGACCTCGCAGGCCTCCTACGAGATTCAGCCGCGCGTCTTCTACGAGGATTTCCACAACTTCGTGCTCTATGTGCAGGATGTGCGCTCCGGAACGGGCGCGGCCAACTGGCGCCAGGTCTTCATGGCCGACGTCACCGATCCCACCAACCCGCAGATCACCACCGCCGCCTCGGCCACCGTGGTCAGACGATTCGACCCAGGAGCTGCTGATGCGGCTGCGCGACGGGTCGCGCCACGAGACCGTAGCCGGCCAGCCGGACCAGTACAACATCTCCACCTTTACCACCACCGATCTGCCGCTGGCCCTGAGCCAGCAGAGCGACGTGCACCTGGGACGCCTGGACACGGCCATCTACGCCCTGCCCATGAACGACGCTGCTGGAGCGCACCCATGGCCCCGACGCGAAGCGGTTCCTGATCGAGTTGCACAACCGCTTCTGCCTATCCCGCGGCCTGCCTGGTGCTGATGCTGGTGGGCGTTCCGCTGGGCGTGGCCTCGCGGCGCGGCGGCAAGAGCTCCGGCTTTGTCTTCACCATTCTGCTGGTCTTTCTTTACTACTTGCTCTCTTCTACCGGCATCGCGCTGGGCAAGCAGAACAGGCTCTCCGCCTTCTTCGCGGTGTGGTCGGCCAACCTGCTCTTCGCCGGCGCGGGCATCTTTCTGCTGTGGCAGATGGCCAGCGGCGGCCGCGTTCTCAACGCCATCACCGGCTGGGCCTCGCGAGCGCCCAAGCCGGAGACCGCGTCCAAGCCCAACGGCATCTCGCCTGCCGAATTTACTGGGGAGATTTCAAGCGCGTTCCCAGCGCGCCAAGGCCCGCAATGTCTTTCCGCGCATTCTCGACGAATACGTGGTGCGCGAGTTCCTCAACACTTTCTTCCTGGTGCTGGCCGGCTTTGTCATGCTGATGCTGGTCTTCACCTTCTTCGATCTGGTCGGCGACATCCTGCGCAACCACATTGCGCTCTCCACGGTCGGCGCCTATCTGATCAACCTCACCCCCAGCATGCTCTACCAGATCGCGCCGCTGGCCGTGCTGATCGCCGTGCTGGTCACCTTCGGCGTGCTCAACCGCAACAGCGAAATCATCGCCATGAAGGCCACCGGCATCAGCCTTTACCGGCTGGTGGTTCCCATCGTCTCCATCGCCGCCATCCTGGCCGTCAGCCTCTTCCTCTTCGACCAGTTCTATCTGCCCCAGGCCAACCGCAAGCAGGAGGCCCTGCGCAACATCATCAAGGGCCGGCCGCCGCAGACCTTCCTGCACCCCGAGCAGAACTGGATCTTCGGCCAGCCGCACCCCGGCGAGCCGGGCCGCATCTTCTACTACCAGTTCTTCGATCCCGACCGCAACGAGTTCGCCAATCTCTCCGTCTTCGAGTTCGATCCCTCCACCTTTGCGCTCTCGCGGCGCATCTTTGCCGCGCGCGTCTTCTGGGATACGCGAGCTGGCTCCTGGCGCTTCCAGAACGGCTGGGAGCGCGACATCGAGGGCGCCGAACGTCACCGATTACAGCGAATTCAAGCAGACCTCCTTCGCCGAGATTCATGAAGACCCCGAGCTACTTCAAGAAGGAAAACCTGCAATCGCAGGAGATGAACTTCGGCCAGCTCGACCGCTACATCGGCGACCTGCGCCAGAGCGGCTTTGACACCATGCGGCTGCGCGTCGCCCTCTGGCACAAGCTCGCCTATCCGCTGATCGCCATCGTCATGGCGGTGCTGGCCATTCCCTTCGCGCTCTCCATGGGCCGCCGCGGCTCGCTCACCGGCATCGCCGTGGCCATCGCCGTGGCGCTGGCCTACTTTGTCGTGGACGGCCTGTTTGGAGCCATGGGCAACGTGAATTACCTGCCCGCCGCCCTGGCCGCCTGGTCTCCGGATATCCTCTTCGGCCTGGTCGGCGGCTACCTGCTGCTGCGAACGCCCACGTAAACGCCTCTTCCGGGCGTCCGCCGCGCCGCAACCGGGCGCAGCTGGCTGGGCGGACGAACCGGACGCACCGGAACCACAGCCCGAATCAATTCCTCGAACGATTCATCGGGCCTCGGCGCGCACGACAGGAATTCCATACCCACACCCTGGCCAGGCCGAACCGCTACCACCCGCGCTGCTGCGCGATGGCTGCGGCTGCGCAGTATGAAGATGATATCCAGCTCTGTAAAGCGCTCCAGGCGCAAGCGGGCGTTGGTCCTGATGTAGCAGCCGGTCTGGCTGATGTCCCGAATCTCCCCGCGAAATAGATATCCCGGATCGGCGGCGTAGGCCTCGGCCAGGCCTTCGCAGCCATAGCGCGGGCTACGACGGCGTTCCCCGCCTGCTGTGCCCTCTTCCCTTTCCGACTGAAAAATGCTGAGATTGTCCACCGCCGCACCTGTTCCCTTCCAGAGCCCGCTCCGGAGATTTCCTGCTGGTGCACCTATCGGCAGTTTCCCCGTATTTCTTCGTGCTCCGCCTGCGACAAGACGGGAAAGACTACCTGCCGCCCGCCCCGTACAATAGACCTATGCTTCGCGATCTGGCCCCGCTCTTCGCTTACATGCGCCGCTACCGCTGGGGATACCTGTGGGGCACCCTCTCCTGCATCGCCACGAATGCCATCGCCGTGCAATTTCCCCAGGTCATCCGAATTGCCATCGACCGAATGCAGCACGGAGTGACCAGGGAGAGAATCCTCGTCTTCGCCGGTCTGCTGGTGGCTATTGCCGTGGCCAAGGGGGCCTTTCTCTATGCCCAGCGCTGGATACTCATCGGCATCTCGCGGGAGATCGAGTTCGACCTGCGCAACGACCTCTTCCGTCACCTCGAACGGCAGGACTCGGGCTTCTATCAGCGCTACCGCACCGGCGACATCATGGCTCGTCTCACCAACGACCTCAATGCCGTTCGCAACATGCTCGGCCCGGCCCTGATGTACAGCGCCAATACCGTGTTCTTCACCGTCTTCGCGCTCTTCTTCGTGCTGCGCATCAGCCCCTGGCTGACTCTGGTGGCGCTGGCGCCCATGCCCTTCGCCAGCATTCTGGTGCAGTATCTCGGACACAAGATTCACGACCGCTTCGAGCGCATTCAGGCCAGCTTCTCCGAGATCTCCTCGCAGGCCCAGGAGAACTTCTCCGGCGCGCGCCTGATCCGCGCATTCGCCCGAGAAGACTCTGAGATCGGGCTCTTCGAGAGCCTCAATCGCCAGTACATCGCCCGCTCCCTCCGCCTGGTTCAACTGATGGGAATGCTGTGGCCCTCGCTCGAGTTCATTCTGGGCGTTTCCATGATCATCACCCTGCTGGCAGGCGGCCATCTGGTCATCGCCCATCGCATCTCCGTGGGTGACTTTGTGGCCTTCAACACCTACATGATCCTGCTCATCTGGCCCATCATCGCCGTGGGCTGGGTGGTCAACCTGTTTCAGCGCGGCATCGCTTCCATGGCACGCATCGACGAGTTGCTCAAGGCCGAGCCGGCCATCGACGACCGCTCAGCAGATTTGTCGTTGGGACCGGAAACTGTGCTGCGCGGTGAGATCGAGTTTTGCCACCTGAACTTCAGCTATGAAGGGACTCCAGTGCTGCGTGACATCTCACTCAGCATTCCCGCCGGATCCAGCCTGGCGATTGTGGGCCCCACGGGGTCGGGCAAGACAACGCTTGTCAACCTCCTCTCCCGGCTCTTCGAGGCGCCCGACGGCGCTCTGCTGATCGATGGCCGCCCGGTGCGCGAGTACCCTTTGGCAGTTCTGCGCCGCAACATCGGCATGGTACCGCAGGAGACCTTTCTCTTCAGCGAATCGATACGGGAGAACCTGGCGTTCGGCGCGCCCAACGCATCGGCCGAAGACCTGCTCGTAGCTGCCGAAGCCGCCCATATCCGCAAGGAATTCGAGGAGTTTCCGCAGGGGTTTGAGACCACCGTGGGGGAGCGCGGCGTCACGCTCTCCGGAGGGCAGAAGCAGCGCTCCGCCATTGCCCGCGCCCTGCTGCGCCGCCCCGCCATCCTCATCCTCGACGACGCGTTGGCCAGCGTGGACACCTATACGGAAGAGCGCATTCTGGGCGGACTGCACAGCTACACGGCCACCTCAACCACCATCCTCATCTCGCACCGTGTTTCGACCGTGCGCAATGCCGACCAGATCGCCGTGCTCGTCGCAGGCAGGATTGTGGAGTCTGGGAAGCACGACGAGTTACTGGCCCGCGATGGCTACTATGCCAGCCTTTACCAGAAGCAGCAACTGGAAGAAGAACTCACCGTCGCCGGATAGCCCTGGCGAAACCGCCCTGAGTGATTTTTCGTTGAAGGGGCCGGGCTTTATCCAGTGCAGAGTGCCGGCAGAATCGGGGCCGGATTTACCGGCTGCGGGACCGCCCGCACTCCTTGCCTGGAGCTGACTGTTGTCCCGGCTCTCAGGCGTTCCACCGTGAGCCGGACACAGCATCGCTTTCGAAATCGCGCTCCGCCAACTCAACCTGGCGGGAACGGCTTTGCTTCCCGGCAACCTGCGCTGCTTGCTGACCGGCTTCCGGGTCCCTGGCCACTTGCCTCCAGGCATCGCGCACATTGCGGACGCATTCGATCACATGGTGGAACTTCTGTGACGAGGCCGATTGGGAAGCCTGTAGAATTTGCGCGAAAACGGAAGCGTAAAACTCGCTGAGCACCTGCGCCGGGCGACCTCCCACATCCATGCGCAGACGCGCCTGCAAGTGGACGATGATATCCAGAGCCCGCTTGACGGACTTTCTGCGCCCCTCCGCGTCGCCCCGCTCGGCGGCCGCGCTGGCCGCATGAAGAAAGCGTAGAATGCCGTCATACAAGGCCACGACCAAGTCCACGGCCGAAGCGCTTTCCAGTGCATGTTCCCGATAACTTCCCATCGCGTTGCGCTCCTTAACCGTTTGTTCCCTGGTTGTAGCCGGTGATCGCCGAGTACAACTCGTTCACCTCGCTCAACTGCATGGGGAGTTCCTGCATCACCTCGTTGGCGCTGTTCAGTTCTGTCGTCAGGCTCGTCTGCTGCGCCGAAATCAGGCTCCCTTCCTTCGAGATATCTGCATTCAGCGTGGATTCGCTGCTGCTGTTGGCGCTCTCGGCAAGCGCCAGAATGCCCGTCGCCGAACTGGTGCCAGCATTGTTCAGCATGGAGGAGAAGCTTTGTCCCCAACTACTGGGATTCTGAAAGAAGCCCACCACCCCGTTGTAGTCCGAATTCAGCACCGAGTCCAAGGTCGTGGCGTCGAAACTGAGCGACCCGTCATCCTTGTCTGAAACCGTGATGCCCAGATTTGCCAGCGTCGAAATGTCGGACGAGTTGCTGTAATTCAATGTCGTGCTGGTCAGATTGGTGGTATCCAGGATGTTCGAAGTCACGCTCAGCGTCCCGGAGGAGCCCGACGTTTGAGAAACCAGTGACAAGCTTGACGATCCGTCGCTGTTGGGTACAATCGAAGCCACCACCCCCACCCCCGCATTGTTGATCGCGTCCCGCAGCCCGGAAAGAGTGTCGTCGGTCGAATCGAGCGTCACAGTCTGCGCCGCGCCGGTCCCCACCTTGATGGAAATCGAACCCGAAAGCACATCATTGACGCTCGGAATCGAATCCAGCGCCCCACTGGAAGTTTGCGTGGCGCTGCCCGCCACCCCGGAGTATTTAAGCACCGTGTCGCCAGTGGCCACGATGCTCGAATTCACGGTTAATGCCCCGCTAGATCCCGCGGTTTGGGAAAACAGCGAGAGGGTCGATTGCGTGCCGCTGGTAACCACCGTGGCCTCAACCCCGATGTTGGCGGTGTTGATTGCGCTGGCCAGCCCGGCCAAGGTGTTATCGGACGAATCGAGCGTGACGGTTTGCGCCGCAGCGCTGCCCACCTGGATCGAGATCGAGCCCGCAAGCGTGGGATTGGTCTTGGTCGTGATCGAATCCAGTGAGCCGTTCGGGTTCTGTGTATTGAGCGCGTCCAGAAGCTGTTGCTGCAGCAATGTGAGCGTGGGCGAACCGAAAAGAGGTTCCGCATTGCCCGAACTGTCGTTCCCCTCCTGCGTGTTGATGGCGCTGCTCAGCGAGTTGTAGTCGTTCACGAATTGGTTGACCGCGCTCCCCACGTCCGTGTTGTCGTTGGCGATCACCACCTGCACCTGCTCCAGGCTGCCATCGGATTCTGTCGCGCTGGGAGCCAGAAGTTGAAACGTCACTCCGGGAATCAGGTTGGCCACCGTGTTGGACGCGCTCGTCAGGCTGGCGCCGTCCACTGTCAACAAGGCGTCTACCCCCTTCACGGTCTGCGCGTAACTCAAGGATGCGCCGGAGTTGCTGGTGTCGGTGATCGATGAGCCCACAGTCAACTTCCCCCCCGCCCCCGAAGTGCCAGAGACCAGGCTCAGCCGCGATCCCGATGCGTCTGTCAATACGCTTGCGGTGACTCCAATGCCTGCCGAGTTGATCGCCGCCGCGAGACCGGCGAGCGTGTTGTTGGAGGAAGTCAGATTCACCGTCTGCGCCTGGCCGCTGCCCACTTGGATCGAAATCGAGCCGGCCAGCGTATCGGTCGCATTGGCGATGGTGGTCAGATCGCCGCTGTAGGTGGAGGCCAGATTATTCACCACCACCGTATGCGTCCCGGCATTCGCCGAAGAGGTCGCCGAGGTCAATTCGAGGACGTTATTGTCCGAACTGGAGCCCGTCTTCTGCGACATGATGCCCTGAAGATCCGTGAGCGAGCTGAGGTCGTTGGAAAGATTCGAAAACAGCGTTCCCAGGCTGGAGATCGCCGTGTCCTGGCTCTCCAGACTGGTCAACTGGCTCTTCCATGGCGTCTCCACACTTTGCAGATTGGCCACAATCGAAGACACCGTCGTACTGACATCGAATCCCGCCCCGCTGGTTGGCGACCCGAAACTCAGGCCTACTGTGCCCATCGCCCCCTCCGTTTCCTGTTCAAGCAGCCGCCGCGCCACGCTCCCATGAAACCAATTGGAAAAAACTCATCCTTCGCGGCCGCGCATGCTCCCCGATGCAAAGGAGGGCGCCCTCCCGGACGCCCTTCTCTGGTTGATGGCGATTCGCCGTTTTGGCTCTACCCCAGCAGCAAAATCCCGCCGCCGGGGACCGTTGGTTTACTGCAACAGCTTGGTTACTTCTCCCTGAATGCTGTTGGCCTGGGCCAGGGCCGAAATACCCGTCTGGCTCAGAATCTCGTACTTTGACATGTTGGAGGCTGCCGAAGCATAGTCGGTGGCCTGCACCGCATTCTGCGCCAAGCTGATGTTTTCCTGCTGCGTGCTCAGCACGGAGCTGGCGGCATTCAGCGTGTTGATCTGCGCGCCAATGTAGCCATCCTGTGCCGCCACGTCGGCAATGGCGGTGTTGAGCGCGGTGAGCGTGGACTCGGCATCTCCTTGCGTGCTCAAGTCGGTGTTGGCCAACGACACGCCGCCTTGGTCTGAGTAGTTGATGGTAGCAATCCCGCTCGTGGAGCTTGTCTTGCCGGCAGTCAAGGTGACATCGGTAGCGTTGGCCTGTCCCGAATCAGCATCAAACGCCGTACCCTTGCTGACTCCGACTGAATAGGCTGCCGTTGCAGTGTAGGTCAAAGGTTGAACCGCGGCCGATGCGTCGTTGAGGGTTTCGGAGACGGACAAGGCATTGCCGGTTTGGGTGGTGCCAGCCGTATTCACGCTGGTGAGCGTCAGCGACCCATCCGCGCCTATCGCGGCCTTTACCCCGTAAACGTAAGTGCCGGTCGTGTTGTTGGCGGTCGGGCTGTAGTCGTTGATGTAGTTCACCAGACCTTGAAGATTGGCCGAGTTGAAGCTTCCGGAGCTTTGGTTCTCCGTGCTCCCGACCACCTGTGCCATGCTAATGGTCTGCGCTGCGCCTGTTCCGTCTTGAATCGTGATGGAGCCGGTAAGCGCATCGGTGGTGGCATGGGCGCCGGTGATGGCCAGAGTTCCGCTGAAGCTGTTCGTGCTCGGCGCTGTGCCAACCCCTACCGCGCCGGTAATCATGATGCCAGTGTCCGCTCCGGCCGCTGCAACACCTGCGGCATTACCAGTGGCAAAGCTGGCAGTGACGCCCAAACCAGCGCTGTTGATGGCGTTGATCAGCCCGCCGACGGTGTCAGCATACCCGGTGGTGGAGCTATCTCCCGTGCTCACCGTGTGGGTCACCAGGGTTCCGGTCGAGGACAGGGTATCAATGGTGATTGTTGCAGGGGAGCCGGGCGAAGCGACCATGAGTCCGTCGTTCAGTGCAGCTATCTGGGTGCCACCGGCGCTCAGGTCGAGGAACACATCGTCGCCGCCGTTTGCGGAGGTGCTGCTGTATCCCATGGTGCCGCCAGTGTCGCCCAGGTTGGCGGACGAAAGCGAGCGGATGTTCAGATCGTTGAGCGACGCGCCAACCGTAGAGGAGTCGCCGGTATAGATGGCGGTGTTGGAGTTGAAAACCTGTTGCTGGTTGTAGCTGGTCGTGGTTCCGATGTTGTTGACTTCGTCCAGAATCGATTGGTACTCCTGGTTGGCCGCGGTATCCTGAGTCGCATTGAGAGAGCCGTTCGAAGCTTCGGTAGCCAAGGTCACGGCGCGGTTCAGCAGGCTCGTCACTTGCGCCAGGGCGCCATCGGCCACCTTCAGGAGCGCCACGCCTTCACTGGCGTTGGTCTGCGACTGGGTCAGGGCTGTCTGGTTGGCCTCCAACCCACTCACCAGCGAAAGCCCCGCCGCGTCGTCGGCGCCGGAGTTGATCTTCGACCCCGACGACAACTGCTGCAACACCGTATTCAAGCTGTTGTTGCTGCTGTTCAAATTATTCTCCGCGTAGATGGCGGAGATGTTGTTCAAGACACCCAGGGACATGGGGTTCTCCTTGTTGGATGCGTGGATTTGCGGTTCTTCCCCGGGTGTGCTCCCATATTTTTCTTTCCCCTGGGTAGCTGCTCCCGGTTCCGGTCCCGTCGCATCTGGCCCCTTCTTCGGCCAGGCAGTTACGGACTTTATTGCTCGCCCAATGTGTCCGTCCAAGGACACTTCGGCCGGCGTGTTTCTAATCAAACGGGAGTTCCCCCGGCTCTGCCGGGGTGGCAGTAGCAGTTTGACATTTACTGGAGTCCATCCAAGAAACTCCGAGAGGTGAGCCGCCAAGCACACTTCAAGGAGAATCCAGGATGGACGAATATGAGAGCTTAAGCCACTCCAAGTGGGAGTGCAAGTACCACGTCGTTTTTATCCCGAAATGCCGGCGCAAGGTGCTGTACGGGAGCCTTCGCAAGCATTTGGGCGAGGTGTTCCGAAGACTGGCCGAGCAGAAGGAGTGCCGCATTGAAGAAGGGCATCTTCTGGCCGACCATGTCCACATAATGATCTCGATCCCGCCGAAGTACTCCGTGTCGTCGGTGGTTGGGTTCATGAAGGGCAAGAGCGCGATCCACCTAGCACGGGTGTATGGGGAGCAGAAGCAAAACTATGCCGGGCAAAGCTTCTGGGCGCGCGGATATTTCGTGTCGACGGTTGGCCGAGATGAGGCCACGATTCGCGACTACATCCGCAACCAGGAGCAGGAAGACAAACGAATGGATCAGCTCAACATGTGGAAATGACCTGCCACCGAAAAGGTGGCCCAACTCAACCGGGGTCGCGTTAGCGACCCCGCTCAAGCCGCTTTGAGCGGCTCACACAATGAAGCCCCCGGCTCTGCCGGGGGTAATCTCACTCTATGAAGCTTTTCCGCGGCCCGCCGATAACACGGCCAGAGGAGATTATTGGGCAATGATCGAAGTTACCAGATTGAATGGCAGACCCATGATGCTCAACAGCGATTTGATCAAAACAGCCAAGGCATCCCCTGACACCATGCTGACCCTGATCAACGGAGAAAAGCTGATCGTGCGCGAGGAATGCGCCGAAGTAGTCGAGCGGGTACTCGCTTATCGGGCTCGTCTACTGGCAGGCGTCGCCAAGCGACTGCCTGCCTTCGCGGAGTTGCAGCGTGCTGTCTCGTTGACCAGCCTCGATGTATCCGGGAATCCCAGCCCCTCCATTCGTTGACGCGAGGGGGATATGTCCCGCGGCAACTGAAGGATAAGACAGGATTCTCCACAGGAACTGCACGGAGGAGCGCACCATGGATAAGGCTAGTATTGGCGGGGTCTTTCTGGCCGTCGCCGGCATCGTTGCGGGCCTGCTGATCGAGGGCGGAAACCTGGGCCAGATTCTGCAGCCGACTGCGGCATTGATCGTGTTTGGGGGCACCCTGGGCGCGGTTCTTCTCCAGTTCCCACTGCCTACTGTCGTGGCCGCCTTCCGCAGCCTGGCGCACGTCTTTGCCGCTCCCGGAAAGCAGGAGGACCACCTGATCCGCCAACTGGTTTCTTTCGCCAACAAGGCGCGCCGCAACGGCGTCGTCTCGCTGGACGCCGATTTGCGCACCATCAACGACCCCTTCCTCAAACGATCGCTCATGCTGGCCGTCGACGGAACAGAGCCCACCGAACTGCGCCAGATCATGCGCGTCAGCCTGGATTCCACCACCGAGAGCGAAGAGCGCCTACCCGCGGTATTCGAATCGGCCGGCGGCTTCTCGCCGACCATCGGCATCCTCGGCGCGGTATTGGGCCTCATTCAGGTGATGCAGCATCTTGACAACATTCAGCAGGTTGGCCGGGGCATCGCGGTCGCATTTGTCGCCACTATTTACGGGGTCGGCATTGCCAATCTCTTCTTTTTGCCTTTTGCCGGAAAAATGCGCATCCAGGCGCGCGAGAGCCATCAACGCCGCGAGATGATGCTGGAGGGCGTGATCTCCATCCTGGAGGGCATGCACCCGCGCATGTTGGAGGTCAAGCTGGCCGGCTTTGTCGAAGACTCCCACAGCAAGAAGGGAGAGCGCGCAGCATGAACCCCGGCGTTTCCAGAAACCGCGTCACCCACGACCGCTGGCTGGTCTCCTATGCCGACTTCATCACCCTGCTCTTTGGCTTCTTCGTCGTGCTCTACGCCTTTGCCAAGGCCGACCAGCAAAAGCAGGCGCAGGTGCCCGCGGCGATCGATACCGCATTTCACTCCCTGGGCATCTTCCCCAACAGCGGACGCCAGCCAGCCCCGGACAAGGCCACTGACACAGGCGTGGAAACACCGGCGATGCCGATCAATATTGTCCTGGGAGAGGATGTCCTGGCGCCCGCCAAAGTCAAGGACGACCTCCAGCATATCGGGCGGGAACTGGAGCAGACTCTCTCCAGCCAGGTTGCAACCCACACCGTCTCCATCAACATGGGCCGCGACGGGCTTGTGGTCAGTCTGCGCGAGGCCGGCTTCTTCAACTCCGGCTCTGCTACTCCGCGCCCGGAAGCGCTCGACACACTCCGCCAGATCGCAGGGCAGTTGGGCCGCACTCCCTACGATTTGCGGATCGAAGGCCACACCGATAACGTCCCCATCCACACATTGGAATTCGATTCCAATTGGGAGCTATCCTCGATCCGCGCTTCACGGATCGCCCGCATGTTTCTCGACCTCAATGCCATGCCTGCCGAGAGGCTTTCAGCCGCCGGCTACGCTGAGTTCCATCCTCTGGCCAGCAACGCCACCCCCGAGGGCCGCGCACAGAATCGCCGCGTCGACCTGGTGGTACTGCCCCGCACCAAGATCGATCTGTCTGCGCCTGCAACTTCCCCGACCACGCAACCATGGAGCAGAATCACCGACGAGTAAGTATCCTCCAGCGGCGGGGTACCAGACCAAAGGAAGGATGCGGGCATTGCATGCCGGCTGCCGTAATCAGCGTAGATCCGTCACCGGCAAACGTCGTCATGGTGTACGGCAATGTGTTCGGAACTTGTGCTCCAGAGCTCAACAAGGTAATCAGACACAGGACGAACAGCAGGAACCTGGCGAAAGACAGGCGACGCAGGATGGGGTATCTCTGGGAAATTCAATGGCGCTCAAAGAACTGAACATGGATCTTCGCTCCATCGGCAGCGGGAGCTTGGGGACGATGGTGGTCAGACCTCACAGAACTGGAGAATTATGCATTGGCATCCGCTCCAGTGCCAGTAAGCTTGCTGATCGATTCACATCACCGCTTGTATACTGAGCAAATTCAATTACTTAACAAATGCCATTTATAATTTTCGTGGTCCTACCACACCCATCCAAGGTCACAGCGCTGGTACCGTCGGTGACCACACCTTGGATGTTTCCCGTTCCCGCCGTCTGTGCATTCCCTTGCGCGGAAAACAGAAGGACAGAAACGCAAAAGAGAAGTATCACCCAGCGGTTGAACCTCTCCAGCGGTTTGAAGCATATTTCGAGCATTGAAGCCTCCAATTGTTTTTTCTAAAGCAGGCGCACAAGCACACATTCATGAGCGGAAAGATGTGGGACTCGCCCTCGCAACCTGGCTCGGACTCTAGAGCGCCTCAAATTCACGTCTCACATGCCGACATAAAGCTATACAGAGGTCAGACCTCTCATGTCAACAATCGCCTTGAATTAAATGGCAGCCTCTGCCACACCTTGCCTCCAAGAGAGTCTTGGAGGGGGGCCAAAGGCAGTATCCTCCTGGCATCTTCAGAATATTGGCGAGCCGCGGCAGAAGGGTCTTCGCGGTGAAATTCAGTGCAATGCAGTTCCCCCTTGACAGCCCTGACCTTGTGGTCTGACCATAGATTTTTCATCGGCGGGCATGGCCAACGGTACTGGGAGATTTCGCTTCCTTTTCTCCCTTTTTCCGCTTCCGTCGCGTGCTTTCACAATCTGGACTGACCACCAACCTTACGGAGGATTTGGGCGTGCCACTCAAAGACACAAATCGCAGAGATTTCCTGAAAGCCGGCAGCGTAGCCGTCGCAGCCACTGCCGTTTCATGGAATGCTTCAAGCTACGCAGCTATTCTGGGCGCCAACGACCGCGTCCGAGTGGGAGTCGTGGGGTGCGGAGACCGCATGAAGGGCTCATTGATCCCCGCCTTCCTCGAACACAACAAGGAGTTGAACTTCGAGTTCGCAGCCATCTCCGACCTCTGGCGCCGCCGCCGCGAAGAAGGCTCGGCCTATATTCAGAAGCTCAGCGGCAAGCCGGTCGACACGGTGCGCAACAACGACGAGCTCTATGCACGCAAGGACGTGGACGCCGTTCTCGTCGCCACCGCAGACTTCCAACACGCCCTTCACGGCGTGGAGGCGGTGAACGCTGGCCGCGATGCCTACGTAGAGAAGCCCACCGCGCACACCATGGCCGACGCGCGGCTGTTCCGCGCAGCGGTGCACAGGACGGGCAAGATCGTGCAGGTCGGCACTCAGCGCCGCAGCACTCCCAGCTATCAAAAGGCCGCCGAGTACATCAAGTCCGGCGCATTTGGCGACATCGTCATGGTGGAGATGACGTGGAACGTAAACCAACCCGGCCGCTGGCGCCGCCCTGACCAAGTACCTCTGCTCAAGGAACAGGACACAGACTGGAAGCGCTATCTGCTCAACAACCCCTTTGAGCCATTCGACGCCCGCAAATACCTTGAATTCCGCCTCTTCTGGCCATACTCATCGGGTATTCCCGACCAGTGGCTTGTCCACCAGATCGACACCGTGCACTGGTTCAGCGGCCTGCCTCATCCACGTAGCGTGGTGGCAAATGGCGGCATTTATCTGTGGAAGGACGGCCGCCAGAATTGGGATACCATGACCGCGGTCTTCGACTACGGCCCGCTGGACGACCTCACCAAGGGCTTCCAGGTGCAGTACTCGTCACGCTTCACCAACTCCGCCGGCGGAGTGAAGGAGCTCTACTACTCCAACGGCGGCATGATCGACATGGACAAGCAGACCGTGACACCCACCGGCGGCCTGCGCGCTCGCGAAGCCGCGGCCATGGGCCTGAAGGAAAACCTGCTGCCTAGCTTCTCGCTCTCGCAGAACGTCGAGGCCGCATCCACCGCCGCCGACACCGGCAAAGACCCGCAGACCTCGGCCAACATGCGCAACTGGATGGAATGTGTTCGCTCGCGCAAGACCCCCAATGCTCCGATCGAAGCCGGCTACAGCCACTCCATCGCCCTGTGCATGAATGTGGCTGCCATCCAGACGGGGCAGAAGGTCACCTTCGACGACAAGACGCAGCAGGTCATGGCGGGAGGCAAGGTGTATGCCTAAGTTGGCCGCGTTCACCCTTGTTTCCGCCAGCCTCGCATTGGCCGGCAGCGCCTTGATCGGGCTGCCTGGCCAGGCCTTCGGCGCTGCTTCCGCCAAGGGCGTTCAAGTCGTCGCTAACCAGGCGGCGCGTCGCGTCGATGTCACCATCGATGGACAGCCGTTTACCTCTTACATCTGGCCGGCCTCGCTCAAGAAGCCGGTTCTGTACCCGATCGTCGACGATGGCGGCGTCACGGTGACCCGCGGCTACCCACTCTCGCCCCGCGCCGGCGAGCGCGTGGATCACCCCCACCATGCCGGCCTGTGGTTCAACTATGCCAACGTCAACGGTTTTGATTTCTGGAATAACTCCGAAGCCATCAAGCCGGAAAATCGCTCCAAGATGGGCTCCATCCTTCACACCCGCATCGTGTCCACTGACAGCGGAGCGGAGCGGGGCGAGTTAATCGTCGAGTCGGTCTGGATCGACGGAGCGGGCAAGAAGATTCTCAACCAGACCACGCGCTATGTTTTCGCGCGCCGCAACCATGCCAGGGTCCTCGACCAGACAATTACTCTCACCGCCCTGGACCATGTCGTCTTCAACGACGAAAAGGACGGGCTGCTGGGGCTACGCGTTGCGCGATGGCTCGAATCGCCAGAGGAGAAAGGCGGCATCTTCATGGACTCCAATGGCAACCCAACGAAGGTCGATGCCGCGCCTCCTGCGGATGCCGAATCGGCTGCCTCCGGCCAGTACCTTACCAGCGAAGGCCGCGCCGGCGGAGCTGCCTGGGGAACCCGCGGACGGTGGTGCTCCCTCACCGGCCATACCGGCAACCACCTGGCAGAGATCGCCATCCTCGACCACCCCGGCAATCCAGGCTATCCAACCACCTGGCACGCCCGCGGCTATGGCCTCTTTGCCGCCAATCCTCTCGCCCCCAGTGTTTTCGACTCGAAGCAACCGGCACTCAATTTGACTCTTGAGAAGAATCAGTCGGCCACATTCCGCTACCGCGTCATCGTTTCCACCCAGGCGCTCGGACCCACTGAGCTGAATCATGAAGCCGACGACTTTGCCGCCGCGTCGAAGTAACCGAACGGCTTTGTTCCCATGGTTCCGGTTTTCGGGAAGTCATTGCGGAAGATGCGCGGGCAGGCACGAATGCAACTCAAGGGCGGGATTCATCCCGCCCTTGAGTTGCATTCGCGCAGATTATTTGTGAATTCTGGGACGACGAAAGCTATTCTGCGTACCAGGATGGCAGATTACGCTGACTGAGCGGGAACTCGTGGCGCGATTACCGGCCTTGAACCATTTGCGGCCGGGCGAGCAGGCATATTCACAAGACTAGCGCGCTGTTGAGCGTGAAGATACTCCAACTCGTGCCGAAGTACTTCTCTTTCGATATACGCAGGCCCGGCCAGGTCGAGGTGTTTTACATCGACCACCGCTCCTCCCAACCCAACTCCGACGATCTCAAAGACCCCTAGGAAGCCTTTGATTCGAACTTTATCCCCCACGCGGGGCACGCTTGCATAAGTGTCCATGCTGGGATTTTGCAGGACCCATTCCCGCAACGCCATCCCACTAAAGCTCCATTCCTGGCTCCACAAATGCGCCACTGGGCTTCTTGGCAGGAACCCCTCTTCGTTTTCTGGCGGAGGCGCATCGGAAGCTGGACGCTGCGGTGTTTACAGCCCATGGCTGGAGGCGCTGAGCGATGCGAAACTCCCGGAACGTTATCTCGCCTGAACCGCCAGTAGGATGCCGCTTCGCAAAGCAAAAACTGGCTGCGCTTCATGCTCACTTGTAACCGCCGGTGAAGGCTCTGGCATTGAGCGGGGAGGGTATCCCCAGGAAGACATCGGCCTACCCGCTCCGCCCCGTTTTGCCGCGGACTTTCCCCCAGTCGAAGCCGGTCTGGCTATAAATCCAGCGCGTAGGGCGTGCAGATCCTCTGCCTTAATAGCCTCATGCTAGGTCTCTGACCGCATGGTTTCGTCCCCTGAGGCTCGTGCTTTCCCACCCATTCGGCGATGAAACTGCCGAATCGATGGGGCACGGAACTGGTACATATTTACACGGTCAAAGACCTAGTGGGGAGCAGCCCGCATTCCAACGCCAGGTAACCATCGATATGTTACCAAAGGGGCGGTCAATAGCACTTTAGCAACAGGTCGGCCTGGGTAATTATTGAAATCTCGCTGAGTTTTCTCTACTGTAGGACTCGCTAACCTGTCCAGACTAGAGCGGTTGTCGGAGTAGGCGCGCGAATGAAGGAGTCGTATCCGGGCCAACTTGCGCGTTCATTTACGAGGAACAGAACACAATCGGTAAGTCCAAGCGATTTCTGCGCCTTCTGTGACTCTCTCATTCTGGAAAAGTTTGAACGACACTGGAGATGAATCCGATGAAACAGGGTCCGAGTTTCGCCCCGTCACATCCTACGGTGGTAACTACACCGGCGAAATGCGCTACAGGCGGCGCTTCCTCAGCCATCCGCCGCATTGCGTATCGTCAGCTGCCAGCGTTGCTCATCGCCATCGGGATGGCTCTCTGCTCGATGGCCGCGGCGCAGACTGCCCATTTCTCGGGGTTAGAAAGCACGCTGCCCATCACCCCCTCGGCGACGCTTCAGGCCGCATCGGTGGTGGTGGATGCGAGTGGGGATGTGTATGTCTCCGATTTTGGCAACGATCAGGTGGTGGAGTTGACGCCCGCCATGGGTGGCTATACCCAGAGCACAGTTGCCAGTTCCTCCATCGGCGGACTGGCGAGCCCGCGCGGCTTGGCGCTCGACAGCAGCGACAACCTGTATATTGCCGATTTTGGCGGCAACACGATTCTCAAAGTGGCATGTCCAGGCGGCTCATGCGGCGCGCCTTCGGCGCTGGTTACGGGGCTCGGCAACGGGCCACAGGATATCGCCGTCAATCCTTATGGGTATCTGTGGTTCACGATGGGCGGAGACGCCAACGTGTGGAGCGTCCCCACGAGTGGGGGCTTACCGGTTAACTATTCGGCGACCTATTTTTCATCGACGCCATTCTCCCAGCCGGCTGGACTCGCATGGCAGACGACGGGCACTTCGCCTGGACCGACGTGGACCGGGAATTTGTTTATCTCCGATTACAACGCGAACACCGTAACGGAGTGGACCTGGAACGGCGGCGCGTGGGTCTTGGCCCCGGCTGTGCCTGTCAGCGGTCTCACTAACCCGACCCGAATGGCGGTGGACAGCACGGGGAGCCTCTACGTCGCTGACTTGGGAAACAACCGCGTGGTGGAGGTGCCGTGGACAATCAGCGGTTGGGGCGCCCAGCTTACAGTGCCCACCTCCAGCCCCCTGAACCAGCCGGTGGGCGTGGCGGTCGATGGCAACGAGAACATCTATATCGCCGACTGGCAGAATCACCGCGTGCTCAAGGAGGCGCCCGGTGCCGTGAACTTTGCAACCGTTCCCGTTGGGACCCCGAGCACGAAGGCTACGCTGCTCTATGTTTTTGACTCACCCGGAACGCTTGGCTCGAAGGCAGTATTGACCCAGGGAGCGCCGGGGTTGGACTTTGCCGACGCCGGCACGGGAACCTGCGCGGCGGGACACGCCTATAGCGCCGGGCAAACCTGCACCATCGACGTGATCTTCAAGCCAACCGTCCCCGGAGCCCGGTATGGCGCCGCTGTTCTCCTCAGTTCCGGAAATCCGATCGCAACGGCCTATGTCTATGGAGCCGGTTCCGGCCCACAGGTCAGCTTCCTGCCCGCGGTCGAGAGCACGGTAAGCAGCCCGATTGTGGCCTTGGGAATCGCCGCGGACGCCGCAGGCAGCCTCTATATCGTCGATTACACCAATAATCAGGTGTTGAAGGAGACGGCGCAGCCTGGTGGCGGCTTTACGCAAAGCCAGAACCCGGTCGCAACAGGCCTGTCCGAGCCGCAGGGCGTTGCGGTGGATGGCGCCGGTAACGTCTACATAGCCAACTACGGCAATCACCAGGTGTTGAAAGAGACGCTGTTGCCGAGCGGCGGGTACGCCCAAAGTGCGCTCGTCAGCGGGTCGTATGCCCCCGTCGGGATCGCGGTGGATGGCGGCGGAAACGTCTATTTCACCGATTGGACCGGCAATCAGCTCTGGCAGTTGCCGGCCGGCGCCAGCACTCCGACGTCCATCGTTTCTAGCGGCCTGTCGGAACCTGGTTTGGTAGCGCTGGATGGCGCGGGAAACCTCTACATCGCCAATTACGGCGACGGCCAAGTCGTGGAAGTCCCGTGGACAGTCAGCGGCTATAACAGTTGGAGCTCAATCCTCACCGGTCTGAACGACCCCTTTGGCGTTGCCGTGGATGGGAGCGGCGACATCTACGTCTCCAATTCCACCAGCGGTAGTGTGTTGAAGGAGACGCTCTCGGGGGGCATCTATACCCCGAGCACCGTGCAAACCAGCACCTTATCTTCGCCATATGGGATTGCGCTGGATAGCGGCGGCAATCTCTATATTGCCGACTCCGGCAATAATCGAGTGTTGAAGGAGGATTTCGCCGATCCGCCGAGCTTGTCTTTCGCTGATACGATTGTGACCTTAACCAGCATCGATAGCGCGAAGACAGTTCAAGCCGTGAACATCGGGAACGAGAACCTTCTGTTTGAAGGACCGGGCAACGAACCGTCCTACCCGACCGACTTCCCTGAGAACACGGGCGATCTCAATCTCTGCACCTCCGCCGCGCCGCTGGTTCCCGCGGCAGCCTGCGACCTGAGTGTCAATTTCACCCCCACCGTTGCCGGCAATCTGAACGAATACCTGGTGCTGACCGACAACACCCTCAACGCGGCCGGGCCGTTGTACGCGACACAGTCGATTCTCCTGAGCGGGACAGGACTTCCCCAGCCGACGGTTCTGGTAGCCCCTTCGTCCGTCCCATTCTCCAACCAGGTTCAAGGAACCACCTCAAATGCCTGGACGCTGACGCTGAACAACACCAGCAACCTCGAAGTGCTCAACATTAATATGAGCATCGTTGGAACGAATCCCAACAACTTCACGATCCAGGGCACGACCTGCGGACAAACCCTTGATCCCTATTCCACCTGCCTCATCCTCGTGACCTTCAACCCCTCGATCACGCCGAATGACTGGGACTACTACTCGGCGACGCTTCAGATCAACGATGACGCCGTTGGTCATCCACAGACCATACCGTTGAGCGGCACGGGGATAGCCATGTCTGCTCTTCTTTCCCCTGGCTATGTCAACTTTGGGACCCAAACGGTAGGCGCCACCAGTTCGGGGCAAACGGTCATATTGACCAACGCCAGCAGCGGAACCCTGACCGTCAATAGCATTGTTGTAAGCGAGACAGACGGCAATCCGTTGGCGTTCGGCATCGCTTCTTCAACTTGCGGCTCTCTTCCCTTCCCGCCTACCCTGACCCTGGGACCAAATAGCAGCTGCACCATCACCCTGACCTTCACGCCAGGGAGCGCAATGTCCTATTCGGGCTTGCTCAAGGTTACCGACAACGGCCAGGGAGGCTCGCAAACTGCAACACTGAGCGGGGCTGGCGCCGGCCAGAATGTCTTCCTCTCGCCCACCTCGATCAATTTCAGCCCTCAGACGGTTGGCTCCACCAGCAACGCCTGGACAGTTACCTTCAACAACACGAGCAGCCTCCCAGTTACGGGCGTCAGCGTCTCCATAGGCGCCACGAATCAAGCTGATTTTGCAGAAACGACGACATGCACCGGCACGCTGGCGGCTAACTCCACGTGCAATATATTTGTGACGTTCACACCGCAGTCGGCAAACTCCTTCAATGGCACGCTGGTGGTTGCCAGCAGCGCGGGTGCGCAGACTGCCTATCTGAACGGCACGGGAACAGCGGCCACTTCGGTGCTTGCGCCCAACCAATTGAATTTCGGCAGCGTCAAGCAAGGCTCGTCGAGTTCGGCGCAAGTTGCAACTTTAACCAATACCAGCGGCGGACCGCTCACGGTTTCCAGTGTTGTCATCTCTGCCGGATCTGCCAATTTCACCATTTCCGCCGACACGTGCCTCTCTTCCTCGCCACTAGCTGCGTATGCTACCTGCACAATCTCCGTGGTCTTCACACCATCGGGCGTGGGGGACTACACCGGAACGCTGAAAGTCGTGGATTCCGGCGCAGGCAGCCCGCTCACCACAAGCCTGGCCGGAACAGGAACGTCGAACTCGGCATCCGTCTTCTTCGCACCGGCCTCGATAAGCTTTGGCAATCAGACGGTAGGTTCCACGGGCAATACCTGGGGCGTGACGCTGAACAATACCGGCGGCGCTGATCTGACCGGCCTCAACGTCTCCTCAAACACAACCAACTTCATCGTCAGCGGCAACACGTGTGGAAGTTCGCTGGCCGCCAACTCCGTTTGCAGCCTCCAAATCGCATTCTCGCCAACGGCGCTTGGCTCTCTGTATGGATCCCTCACGGCCACGTACACGGGCGGCTCGCTCACGGCCTTGCTCAATGGCGTCGGTATCGCGCCCACAGTCTCCCTCGCGCCGAGTTCGCTTAACTTCGGCAACCAAATGCAGGGCACGAGCAGTTCGGCACAGATTGCAACTCTTACCAACACCAGCGCGGGCCCAGTGAGCATCAGCGGCGTCTCCGTTAGCGGCAACGGGGCCGACTTTGCCGTAATCAACAACTGCCCGACCTCCCCGGCCACGCTTGCCGCGAATACCTCCTGCACAATCTCCGTGGCCTTCATACCGCAGGCCCCAGGCAGCTTCACCGGAACCTTGATTGTGTCCGACACCGCCGCCGGCGGACAGCAATCCGTGGCCCTGACGGGTACGGGAACCTCCAACACGGCAAGCGGCTACTTTACTCCGTCGTCGATAAACTTCGGCAATCAGACTCTCGGTTCCACCAGCAACGCTTGGGGAATGACGTTTAACAACAATGGTAATGTAGCGATTCAGAACCTCAGCGTCTTCAGTTCTACTGGGAATTTCACCATCCAGCCAGGCAATAACTGCACCGGAACGCTGGCCGCAGGCTCCGCTTGCAGTTTCCAGGTCACGTTTACGCCGTCTGCCGCGGGCTCCACGGGCGCCAAGACCGGGACCGTGACAGCGCAGTTCAACACGGGCAGCGGCCCGCTCAGTTCGATCACTGCCAACCTGACCGGGACAGCCATAGCGCCCACAGTCTCGCTTGCGCCGAATTCGCTCAACTTCGCCAATCAAATCGAGGGCACAACCAGCTCGGCGCAAACTGCGACTCTTACAAATACCAGCGCCGGCCCGGTGACCATCACCAGCGTCTCGCTCGGCGCCGACTTTACTGTAACCAGCAACACTTGCCTGCCTCCCCCGGCCATAAGCGCAACCTTGGCCGCGAACACCAACTGCACGATCTCCGTGGCCTTCAAGCCTCTGGGCACAGGCAGCGTTAGTGAGATATTGGCCGTGTTCGACACCGCCGGAACCGGTCAGCAGTCGGTGGTCCTGACGGGCACAGGGACATCCAACATTCCCACTGGGTATTTCTCTCCCGCGTCAATCAACTTCGGTAACCAGACCGTCGGTTCCAGCAGCAACTCTTGGGGAATCACCCTGAACAACAATTCCAACGTGGCGATGACCGCGACAGGTCTCTCTCTCATCTCCATCACAGGGGCCGAATCCAGCGAATTCAACCAAACCAACAACTGCGGCAGTTCACTCGCGGCCAACTCCACCTGCTATATCCAAGTCACTTTCAAACCGGGATATACAGGTGCGCGCGGTGCAACGCTGACCGCGTCCTTCACCGGCGGCTCGCTTACGGCTGGGTTGGCCGGTAACGGAATCGCGCCCACAGTGTCGCTCACGCCCAACTCCCTTGGCTTTGGCAGCATCGTCCAGGGAAACACGAGCTCGCCTCAGAACGCGACCCTTTCCAACACCAGCGCCGGGCCGCTGACCATTACCTTAATTTCATCCACGCCCGGTTTCTCTGCCGACCCCAGCGCCTGCGGAGCAAGCTTGCCCGCGTATACGTCTTGCACCATTCCGGTGACCTTTGCGCCGACTACCGCCAACAGCTACACGGGCACACTGACCGTATTCGACAGTGCCGCGAGCGGCCAGCAAACCGTCAGCCTTTCAGGCACGGGAACCTCCAACATTCCCGCTGCATACTTCTCCCCCGCGTCGATCAACTTCGGCAACCAGACAGCCGGCTCAAGCAGCAACTCCTGGGGAATGAGCCTGAGCAATAACGGCAACGTGGCGCTGAGCAGCGTGAGCGTGAGTGTCGCCTCGGGAGATTTCTCCATCCCGTCCGGCAGCAACGGATGCACAGGGTCGCTGGCTGTGGGAGCCGCTTGCAATTTCCAGGTTGTGTTCAAGCCGTCGTCCACGGGCGCCAAATCCGCAATGGTTACAGCGTTGTTGACCGGCCCGACGACCACCAACTCGATCACCGCCAACCTGACTGGAACGGGAATCGCGCCAACGGTGTCGCTCGCTCCCGTGTCGCTGAACTTCGGCAGTGTGACCTATGGCCAGCAAAGCGGGGACCAGCATGTCACCTTGACCAACACCAGTGCGGGAGCGCTGAACATCACCGGGGTCACCGCCGGCAACGGGCCATTCATGATCGACGCACCCGCTGGCAACTGCGGCTCCTCCCTTGACCCATACTCCTCTTGCTCCATCTACGTGTACTACAAGCCTTCAGCCGGCGGCGAGCAAGACAACGGAACGCTAACGATAAGCGACACCGCCGCGAGCGCCCAGCAAACTGTATCTTTGAGCGGCTCAGGGACCGCGGCATCGCAGACCATCGCCTTTACTCCGCTGGTCGGCCCATGGACCTACGGAGTGAACCCGATCCCGTTGGCGGCCACGGCGAGTTCAAACCTCCCGGCCCTCCCGGTCACATTCAGCATCGTCTCCGGTCCGGGCAGTGTCAGCGGCAGTATGCTCACGATCACTGGAGCGGGCACCGTAGTGGTGGCCGCCAACCAGTCTGGCAATGCGGACTACTCTGCCGCACCGCAGGTGACGCAGTCGCTCTACGTGAACAAGGCCACACCGACGATTACAACGCCGCCTACGGCAACTTCCATTTCCTATGGTCAGCCGCTCAGCTCCTCGACATTGTCTGGCGGCTCGGCGACGGCAACACTAATGAGCATCCCAACGACCGTGCCGGGCACGTTTGCATGGATCTCGCCTGGCACAACACCTGGCGGGGGCAGCCCGTCTGAGAGCGTGATCTTCACGCCGTCCGACACCGCAGACTTCAACACGGCGACGGGTTCAGCAACGGTAACGGTGGGCAAGGCGACGCCTTCCATTTCAATGAGCTGCTTGCCGAGCTCGATCAACTACCTCCCCGGCGGCACGCAAACAGCAACATGCTCCGTTTGGGTAGGCGACGGAGCTACCGGCACCGTGGCCTTGTACTGGAGGGCGCAAGGAGCTCAACCCTCGTCAAACACTTTCTGGGGGTCCCCAACTCTCAGTAACGGAAGCGTATCCCTGACTGGATTCAGCGGGCTCCCGGCAGGAAGCTACACCGTTGAAGCCGACTATGCCGGCGATGCCAACAACAACGCTGTGAGCGCGACGGCGACGGAGGTGATCAACAAATGGTCGCCTTCCATCTCTTTGAACTGCTCACCGAGTCCAGTAACTTATGCCCCCGCAGGGGCGCCGACTGCGACCTGCACTGCGACGGTCAGCGGCGGATCAAGCCCCACCGGCACGGTGGCCATGTACTGGAGGGCGCAAGGGACTTCCTCCTCGTTCAACACTTTCTGGGCAGCCCCAACCCTCACTGGCGGAATGGCCTCCGTATCCGGCTTCAGCGGGCTGGCGGCAGGAGGCTACACCATTGAGGCTGACTATTCGGGCGATGCTGGCAACAATGCGGCCACAACAACAACAACCGAGACAGTCATCCAGGCAATGCCTGTCATCTCGCAGTGGCCGACCGCGAGCGCCATTGTGGCTGGGCAACCGCTTAGCAGTTCCTTGCTGACAGGTGGCATAAGTTCCGTGCCAGGCTCGTTTGGGTGGACAACACCAGGCACGAACCTCGGAGCCGGAACTTCATCCCAGAGCGTGATCTTTACGCCGACCGACACCACCGACTACACAACAGTAACCCAGTCTGTGCAGGTGACTGTGAACACGGATGGGTCACCGATTATCGGCGCAACGAGTTATGCGGTTGCCGCAAGCCAAACCTCATTTACCGTGCAGGCAGGGCAACAAGCAACGGTTGGACTTGCCCTGATCCCATCGAATGGATACTTGGGGACGGTGGCGCTTTCCTGCTCGAATTTGCCGTCAGGAGTCAGTTGCAGCTTTGTTCCATCCATTCTGGCGGCCGATGGGCATGGCACGGTGCAAACATCTCAGTTGACCATTACAACCGCCAAAGGCAGCTCAACCACTGCGTCAACAAACCGAGGACAGAATGGACCCTCGGGAACCTCTCTTGCGGGTGTCTTCTGGCTCCCGTGCCTCTTCCTCGGCGGAGTGCTGGCCTGGCGGCGCAGAAAGTTATCAGCCTGGGCAAAGCAACTGCTCCTGGCGGGAATCGTGATGTCAACACTCGTCGGGCTCTCCGGCTGCAATGCGATTTTCTTCTCGGGCGCACAGGCGGAAACGCAGCAGATCACCATCACTGCGACTGCTACGGCAAATGGCGGCACGACAACACAAACGGGAGTCTTGACGCTGACAATCACACAGTAATTTAACCCGGACGACGGCGGACTTTGAAAGGAAGAACGGAGCGCATTACCCCGTTCTTCCACCGGCCTAGACCAACGCGAGCGTGGCACTTAGCGAATGCGCATCCGATTACATCTCGAAGCTGTGCAGGGCGTTGAGACTCTGTGCATTGGAGCAGATCGGCGGGTGCAGGAAGATAAACACGGGCCTGAAGCCGCAATGAACCTGGCGGCCTCCCACCCTCGGCTTTGAGCAACTCCAGGGGCGCCGCCGGTTGAAGCGGCTGTTGGGCAACTGTTCGTGAGTCGCTGCTTGGTTGCCCTCGGGATTCACCAAGTAGTCCGTCAGTTGCTTGGCGATTGTTTTGATCGATGTATGAACTGTGTAGTCGCAGGAAACGCGCAAAAGCATTTCCCGCAGGAGCCTTTCCAGTGGTCGACATTCTTATCGGTTTCGGTTTTGTCCTTATGGTCATAGGGCCGGCCATCCTGGCCACCGCGCAGACATATCGATCGCACGATGACGAGGCCTGACCTGCTCTTTCAGCCTCCGCCACGCTTTGGATGCGGAGCGAATCAACGTGCCGCCCATCCAAGCTCTGGCGGAAGCTCCCGCGTGCTGAGGATGTTCTGTTCATCATGTTGAGGAAGGTGCTCGAACCAAGCAACACTTCTCTGGTGCTAGGTCATGCCCGCCGCCGGATTTGAGCGGCGGCGGGCAACCAATTTTCTGATTGCCTTCTTGTTCTCAGTCAACCGTCAAAGTTACATCCATCGAGTGTGTTGACGCGCCGGCTGTTCCCGTTACATGAATGGTGTACGTGACCGGTGTTGAGGTCGATGTTGTGCTTGTGGATTGCCCTCCACATCCTCCCATGCAGATTGCTGAGGCAATACCCACAATCAACAGCAGGAGCAGAGGCAGTCCCTGGCCCAGTTTTTTTGCTGCCTGGCGCATGCCGCAGGCAAAGGGGAGAAGGAGCAATGCAAGTGTCATAAACGGCAGTTTGGATCCCGCCCCCAGCGCTGTTCCGGTCTTAGCAACGACCTGGTGCATGGCTGTGTTTGGGCCCTCATGCTGAGCGTTGGCCGCTGTCTGCGCCAACTGCACGGTGAGGGTAACCGTGGTGGGCCCCGTCCCAGCCGCCAGTGTGGCTGGCGACAAGGTGGCCGTGGCTCCCGTGGGCAAGCCGGTGGCTGCAAGGGTAATCGTCGCTGGGAATGTGGTTGTCCCGACGGGGCTCAATGTGAAGGTGAATACCGCCGAGCTACCGGCTTTCGCCGTCACTGAGGTGATGCCCGTTGTGCCGCCCGAAATGGCCAGGCTGAAGTCCTCCACCACTTGGGTCAGCGCGGTGCTTGAGGCTGCATTGAAGTCGGTGTCTCCTGCGTAGGTTGCGGTGATCGTATGTGATCCGCCGGTCAGAGCCGAGGTGGAAATTGTTGCGACTCCGCTCGTGTTCAGTGTGCTGGCGCCTAGCTGGGTTGTGCCGTCGAGGAAAGTCACCAGACCGGTCGGGACACCGCCGGCAGAGGTCGCTGTGGCGGTCAATGTAATGGAATTCTGCGCAACTGCCGGATTCAGGCTCGATATCACCTGAACACCCGCCGCTGCCTTTGAGATGGTCAGCGTGCCGGGCGTGTTGGTGACGGAGTAGTTGCCCAGCTTTGCGTTCGGATCTTTCAGCGATGCAGTAATAGGATACGGCCCTGGCACGGAACTGGAAGTCGCTGCGGTCGAGTAGCTTGCCGTGATGCCGTCGCCGGGCACGACTCCAGATAGCGTTCCGGTCAGAGTGGGGACCGTTCCGCCATAAGTCATTGACTGGTCGGTTGCCGACACCGTCAGGGGAGCCTTGGTTACGGCCAGCACAACCGTGGTTGTTATGGAATCGTAGGTTGCTGTGTCCGTCGGCGTAAAGGTAGCGGATAAAATCGTGTTTCCCGCGCTCAACACGGTTCCGGCTGCGGGAGTGTACTTGAAGCTCCCGCCAACCGCCGTGGTTGCATCCAATTGAGATCCGCCGAGAGGGGTTCCGTAGACAATGGACGCGGGTGTCGCCCACATGACGGTGGGCGTGATCTTGGCGCCTGCGCCTGTGCCGATCAATGAGATGGTCTGGGTTGTGTAGGTGGGACCTGCCGAATTGAGCGCATTGTTCGTCAGAATCAGCGCTTCGTTGAGAGAGCCCACCGATCCCGGTCTGAAGTCGACAGTCAGCGTACAGGCGCCATTAGTTGCCAGCGGGTTGGCTGAAGAGCAATCCGTTCTGCCCGCTGCGTCTTCAGGGAAATCCGCCGGGTAGGCAATCGAAGTGAAGTCCAGCGGCTGGTTCCCGATGTTGTAAACCGTCGCCGTTTGCGGGCTATCCGTGCTGAGAGAGCCCTGGATTGTCGAGGCGAAGATGAGGGTAGGTGCGGAGCCGCGGGGCAGTTCGTAGAGTTGGTTTGTTCCTTGATCGGGGAAAAAGATGTTGCCCGAGTTGTCGAGAGCTACGCCCTCGGGATAGGTCATGCCGCTTGCCAGCGATACGGGGACGCCAAAGCTGCTGCCGGTAAAGGGAATCTCCAGGACGGCGCCCGAGGAAAGGTCCCCGCTTGAGTCCATGACGCTGGTCACCAGCACGTTGTCGTTGGTGTCCACGGCCAGACCGTCTGGATAGCTCAACCCCGTAGCCACGGTGACGGGAGAACCGTAGCCGGACCCAGTTAAGGGCAGCGCCACCACCGAGCCGCTGTTAGTGTCCTTGTTTTGATCGTGGAAGAGGGCGATAAACAGGTTTCCACTGCCGTCCAGGGCCAGTCCCATCGGAGACACTAGGCCAGATGCCACTGTTACCGGAGGGCCAAAGCCTGATCCGGAGAGGGGGTACTCACTCACTTTTCCGTTTTGAGTGAGAGAGACAAACAAATCGTCCTTCGCGTCCACCGCCATGCCCCAGGGATAGTTCAAGCCGCTCTCTACGGTCATTGGCGATGAAGCCCAGCCCGAAGCCGCTCGAAGAAACAACAGAACCGAGCCGGTATTGGCGTCGTTGTTGCCGTCTGCCACGCTGAGCACAAATATGTTACCCGCGCCGTCGATTGCCAGGTCGACGGGCTGGCTGAGGCCGCTGGCTATTGTCGTTCCAGCGTTGTAGCCCACGCCGGTCTTCTGAAACACCACAATGGAGCCGGTGTTGGGATCGTTGGCGGCATCACCCCAGATCGCAGCGTACAGATTCCCGTTGGCGTCTGCCTGGACCTTCATGGCGTTGGTCATATTCGGGCTGACGGTTCCAGTTAAAGCTGTCTTGGCCGCGTTGAAGGCTACCTGCGGCCCGAGTCCTGTTCCGTAAATTCGCCAGAAGCCCAGCAGATTTCCTGACGTGTCGAACACCGCCAACGCTCCGCGCCGCAGGCCGGGATCTTGCGGAGTGAACTTGACATAAAACACGCAGTTGGTGGTGGCGGAATAGGTCCCGCTAGTGCAGGTGGTTCCCCCTGCATCGGCAAAATCCGTGTCCTTGTTGCCGAGGGTCGTGAGGGCAAAGCTGCCTACCTGCGCGCCTGCCGGGATAGCGAAGTTCATCTGCACCGGAGTGCTGGTCGAGACAACCTGCTGGGAGGCAAAGTTCACCGTGCCCCACATATACTCGTACAGCGTGCCGTAGTCGGCGGCATAGGCGTTGCCGCTGCCGTCCACAGCCACGCCAACGGGATAGTGCAAGCCTGTAACCGGCGTGTTAACCGTTGAGTAACCGCCCGCCGCCAGAATCTCCTTGATGTCAAACCCACTGGCCTCGGCCACCCACACGTTGCCGCCCTCATCTACTGCGATGCCAGCGGGACTGTTGAAAACTCCATGCGCGGTGGCAAGAGTGTTGATTGTTGGAGAAGATGGGATGCTGCCGTTTACCGCCAGAATCTCTTTCACCAAGTTATTACCCTGATCGGCTACAAAGACGCTCCCGGTTCCATCCACCGCAACGCCGGTTGGATTCAAGAAGCCGCTTCCCAGTGTCCGGATGGTGGGGGAAGCAGGGACGTTGCCATTGACTGCCACAATCTCCTTGACGGCGTTGCCGCTGCCGTCAGCGACGTACACGTTTCCATTACCGTCTACCGCTACGCCTTCGGGATTGGAGAATCCTGAGGCCAACGTGTTGATCGTGATGTAACCACCCGTTGCCAGAATTTCTTTTACTGCATAGTTGGCGGTGTCTGCGACGAAGACATTTCCGTTTTTGTCCACCGCCACGCCCATGGGTTGATTGAAGCCGCTGCCCAGCGTATTGACCGTCGTATAGCCGCCGGTCGCCAGAACTTCCTTCACTGAATTGTTGCCAGGATCGGCGACGAAGACGTTCCCGTTGGCGCCTACGGCTATGCCCTTGATCCCGTAGGAGTTGCTGAAGCCGCTACCCAGCGCGCGCTGCGCTCCGATGAAGCCGCTCTGCGCGGCGGCGCTGGTCCATGCCCCGCCCACCAGAACAGACAGGACGACGCTGATTGTGGCAATCTTGCCCAGCCTCAACCAATGGCTGAGTACTCGGCGTGAGGAAAAGGCGAGAATCGTTGATTTGAGCGACTGCAAAATCGGATTCATGGCTGATTTCATTGCTGTGCCTCTCTGTTTCTGTAAGCGGGAAGCAACGCAAAAAGCCCTCATGTTGGCCGGACCGGGGTACTATGTTGGTAGCATTGGAACGAGCAAGAACCGTGGCAGCGGATGCGTTGACAGCCTGAAGCCGTGTCGAATCACCGCGGAGGAAGGTTCCGTGATCGAAGGGGAACTCCTGGGCAAGTACCGGGTTGCGCGAGAGCTAGAGCCGGGACTCTGGCTGGCCGACCGCGTGAATGATTTTGAGCAGCAAGTTGCCGTTGCGCTTCTTCCAGGACCTCTCACCTCCAGGAACCAAGCCGAATTTCTGGACCGAAGGCGAAAACTGGGCGCAATTGACCATCCAGCCATTCCGCGGCTGCTCGATTCTGGTGAGACCGCCGATAAGACACCCTATCTGCTCTTTGAGTTCATTCCGGCTGAGCCGGCGCTAACCGTAGCGCGTGCTGAGAAATGGCAGCTTGCCCGCTGCATCGGCCTGGCTATCGAATACCTCAACGCTTTGGCGGCTGCGCACGGGAACCTGCTCGCTCATGGACATCTGACAGTGGAGAGCTTTCGCATAACAGCCGCTGGCCAAGCTAGGTTGACCGCATTCTCCAATTTCATTCCCAGCGCCGATCCCGCTGCCGACGATTTGTCCGCCGCCACGACTTTTCTCTCGCTCTTGGTTGCGGGTTGCGGGTTGCGGCAACCGCTGGGCGATCTCAAATCCATCCTGAACAAGGCGAATTGCGCGGCTCCGGACCAGCATTATGAGTCGGCTAACTCGCTGTCGGCGGATTTGCGGGCCTTTCTCGATCACAAGCCCGTATCCACACGGAGAGCGACAGCGGTCTACCGCGCAACACTGTTTGCGCGGCGCAGGCCTGAGTTCTTTTACCCGGTGGTTATTTTGGGAGCCGCAATTCTGCTTGGCGCCCTTCACTCAATCGCCATGGACTATTCCGCGCAGCGCTCGCGAATCCAGGCCCAGGCTCGCCTGCGGCAGCTACAGCAGCTCACCTACTCGCTTGAATCGGATATTTATGAACCGGTCAGCAAGCTGCCGGAATCGAAGGCCGCCAGGGAGACCTTGATCCACTGGACCGCCGAGTCGCTCAAAGGGCTTGCGGCGCAGGCTGGAGACGACGCTCAGCTTCGTGCTCAATTGGCGCAGAGTTACAACCGCCTGGCCGAGATGCAACGCTCCAATGGCGATGCGGCGCAGGCCTTGGTCTCGGAGCAGTTGGCACGCGAAGTGCTCAACGCCAAGCGGACGCAGTGATAGAGGGCGCGCCGTTTCTGTTTACTGCGGAGACCCCTTCTGCTTGGCAGACGGATGATTCAGCTCTCTCAATGATTCTTCCAGATCCTTCCGATGGTCTATGAGTGTCGCATTGTCCGGATCGCGCTTGAGCATCAAAACGATGTTCTGTAGTCCTTCTTGATATGCTTGCCGTGCGCCTTCCCGGTCGCCCGCTGACGTCAGAATTTCTCCCAGCGAATTGTCGACCGTAGCCAGATCGTAACGCGCGCGATTGTCGAGCGGATCCCGCGCCACCAGCATGGCCGATTGCTCGCGCACATGGCGCTTCTTGGCAATGGCCTCCGCCAGTTTCCCCTGCTTGAAGTAAGCGCCTCCCAAGTGGCCTTCGATGACAATTGTCAGCCTCACAATGGGCGCTCCCGCCCGAACCTCCTTGGGCAGCAGGTCCAATTCGCCAAGTGCTTTCTGAAACCCTGCGATGCCCGCATTGCTATCGGTATTCATGACCACGTTCGCGATCTTGTAGTCGCTTATGGCTTCGCCCCTGCGCGCTCGCACGTTGGAAGGATCTATTTTCAAAATTCGCTCATCGAGAAGACCCGACTGACGGTAGCATTCCACCGCGTCTTTCGTTCGATCAAGAGCGGCCATTCCTTGCACACCGCCGTATAGATCGCCCAACGACCCCAGCGTGGAAGCAGCCTCCGCCAGCACTTGCGGCTCCGCATCGGATGCCTGCGTTAACAACTGGAAGTTCTTTGCCGACTCCGTCATTGCTTCCACGGCGCCTTTCGTGTCGCTTGCTCCAAATTCCACTTCGCCAAGGCTGGTTTGTGCATTGGCCAGGCTGAACCGTGCTTCCTTGCTGGACGGATTCTCTCGAACCAGAGCCGAGGCCGTTGCCACCGCTTTCTGCAGCGCGGCGACGGCCTCCTTCGGCTGGCCAAGATTCTCGTCATAGGGATTGCCAAGAAGATTGCCCATCCGGGCGTAGGCGTCGGCCATATCCAGACGGAGACTCTCGCTGGAAAGGCTTGGGTCGCGGGAAAGCTCGTTCAGGTAATTAACCGTTGTTGTGGCCAATTGGTGCTGAGCGTCGGTCGAGGACCCAAGCTCTTTCAACTGAGGCTGGAAATCGAACAGCAGGCGGTGCGCCAGCGTTTCTACGGCCTTTGCGGAGCGGATGGCGCGATCCCGCTCTTCAATTGCTCTGCGAGCGGACCTCTGCGTTTGAACGATGCCGACAGCCAGGGACGCCAGGACCACTATGTAAGCTATGACCGCCCTGCGATTGCGCCGCATCCACTTTCGTGCGGCATAGCCCAGACCCCCGGCACAGACCTTGAGTGGCCGATGTTCCAACCAGGCGCGCAGGTCGTCCACCAGCTCATCCATGGATGCATAGCGCTTCCTAGGTTCTTCCTGCGTCGCCTTGGCGATAATCGCGGCGAGTTCAAAGCCCTTCGGGCCCGCCAGAATCCGCTCCAGGAGCTTGCCCATGCTGTAAATGTCTGAAGCCGCCGCGATGGGCTCTCCCCGCAGTTGCTCCGGGCTGGCGTAGCCGGGCGTGAAGGTGCGTAGCCTTGCCCCCGATTCTTCTGCCACAAGCAGCCGCGCCGCGCCAAAGTCGAGCAGCTTTGGATCCCTGTTTGCCGCAACAAGCACGTTTCCTGGCTTCA
Source organism: uncultured Acidobacteriaceae bacterium (assembly GCA_963839155.1). GTDB lineage: Bacteria > Acidobacteriota > Terriglobia > Terriglobales > Acidobacteriaceae > Telmatobacter. Next base: position 167,959 of record CAWITY010000007.1, on the reverse strand, counting down.
GGTCTCCATGCACGATCAGCTTGCGATGGGCAAAGGAGACTGCATCGCATACGCAAATCGCAAGGGCAACGCGCTCACGCTGCGAGAGCCGTCCCTTTTCGCAGAAGTCGTCGAGGCGTTCCGCTGGCGAACTCTCGTTACCCACCAGTTCCATGACAAGATAGGGGGAGTGGTCGGGTGTAACGCCTCCATCCAATAACCGCGCGATGTGGGGATGCTGCAGATGGGCCAACGCATCGCGCTCGCGAAAGAAAATAGCTCGCAACTCGGGTGAATCCAGGCGGGCGTCAATGACCTTTACCGCAACAGCCTGTTGAAGATCGCCATCGACTCGATGCCCGGCATAGACTTCGCCCATCCCCCCTCGGCCAAGAAGGCGATCCAATTGAAATGCGCCCATATGCGTTCCGGCCGCGACTCCAGGACTGGGAAAGGGCTTCGCCGCGTGATCGGAGGCCGGATCTGTTCGCAGCCTGTCTGCCGCGCCAACCGCCTCCACAAGCGAGAGCACTTCGCTGCGCAACGCGGGATTGCCATTCGTGCTGTGTTCGATCAGGAGCGCCCGCTCAGCCTCAGGGGCGTCCATCGCGCGATGGAAAAGGGCTTCAATTTCCGCGATCGAATTGCCGGGATTCATGGGCAGCGCCTCCTCCGCGGAGTTCGCGATAGAGCCACGCACGCGCGAACTGGAGATCCCTTTCCGCAGTGGCCAGCGAGAGGTCCAGAGCTTCGGCAACCTCTGCGGTTGTGAAAGTGAGAAAGCAGCGCATTTCCGCAACACCCGCCTTCCTTGGGTCGAGCGCTTCCAGACGCTCCAAAGCCCGATAGAGGTCGAGGATCTCCTCGTTCGCCGAACCGATCCAGGCCAGATCGTCGGTGAGATCGATCCAGTTGCGCTCCCGGCGCATCATGCACTGTGCCAGTCTGCGCAGATCCGCATATACAACCGGCACTAAAGTATCGAAGGCCTCGGCGTCGCCGGCGCTCCACCGATCCAAGCGCAATGTAACTTCTCCGCGCGCGTCTTCTTGCATGGCTGGACTGTGAGTTCACGGAAATAGTAGTAGAAAACAGCGGCATAAGCAATTCCCTTCTGGTTGCCCAGACGCGACGGCGGTCCATATCCACAATCGGCTCGACGGAGCAGCCAGGTCCACAATGAGGCACTGTCTTGTATAGCGAGAAAACAGTGAAACACGCCTCATGGAAAGCTCGGGAATCGCCCTCCAGTGGTATAAGTGCGGGTTGGATTCAGCGCCGTGCTGGCGGTGCCTGCGCCGAACCTCCTCGACCATGCGGTTGGATTTCTGGAGGTCGTATCGGTGAACTACACGCTTTGGCTCGTAGTGGACCACGACGGCGCCGCAGCCAAAGATTCGAACGCGAAGATTGTCCGAGCCGCTTTTATAGTTCTCGCTTCATCGTGCCTTCAACATGCGCCCCAAATCCGATTGGCACCCTCCCGCATGTAATCTCGCATCACCGTTTCCCGCCTGCCAGGATACCCGACTGCGCTCAGCGCTCGGTCGCTGGGATTGCGTAGCTATCGTCACCCTCGCCCTTCTTCTGCTGCGCGGGCTTCTGCAACGGTAGTCCTGCACGCGCACTTTGCACAATGACCCCGGTCGGACTGACCGTTTCACTCATGTCTCCCGAACTCCTGAAGATGGTTCTGCCACATGGGCGGGTTCGACCAGCGTCATGAATGAGGTGCGCGCTTGTCCATTACCTCCTGCAAGCTTCTCCGCACTATCAGGCCGACGCCGGAAAGCAGAACATCCACACCGACCCGTTCAACCTTTCCAGGGCATTTTTCGAGGGGTTTGGACGAACATTACCGAATTGGGCGTAAGACAGCACTTGCTACCAAATTGAAACAGCCGGAGATAAATGGGTCTTGCACGGCGTCAAGTCAAATCCTCTCCTTGTCTGCGCTGCCATCCAAGCGGCCAATGCGCAAACGGCCGATTGTAGGTTGTTGGATACACATAACTTAGTTGGCTGTGTTGATCAATCAACAAGTTTTCCCTTGCGTCAAGTTGTGAATGGACGCCGCTAATTGTCACAAATTGGCGCATCTTGTCGCTTTTACAATTGGGAGTGCAGGCTTACGCTCTTTTTAGCCCCTGCGAAGAGAAATGAGACGGGAAGCATCCTGACCAAGATACTCTCCGTTCCTGTGCCCTGCCTGGTGGGCCGCAGTCTGGGGCTGTGCACGTGGATCGAATGGCCGCAAAGCAGCTTAGTGTGGAGTGCGAATGCTAACTCGCAATGGCGAAGCCATGCTCTTCCGTCAACTGCGGGCTGGTTGCAAATGACTCCTCCGGCAAGAGTGGTTGCTCAACTGCTCCCTGCCAAAGGTCACCTTTCAAGCGGTGCGGTCGAAGCCCTCAAAGGTAAAAGTCGAGTGATAACTAGAAGAGCCTCCGGTCTTGGCTAATTCAAAGCTACTGAAATGGCCCTTCATCACAACCTTGTAAGGCTCCCGGAACCGGGAGCTGTCCGCAGATCCTGCTGAAGAGGCGAAATTAGGATGCGCATCCGATGAGAAGCGGAATGTCAGGTGTGCTCAAAGGCGGTGAAAATGAAGCGCGCAAACCAAGCAATCATATTTGGCGGAACAGGATTCATTGGAACCCATCTCACCCAGCATCTGTTGCGCGAGGATCTGGCGGAGGAAATCACTCTGGTCGATATAGTCCCGCCACGGAATGAGCTCTATGCGGCCACTCTTCAGCAGGGATTGAGAGAGAGAAGGGTCAAGTTCTGTGAATGGGATGTCAGAAATCCTATCCCAGTGTCTCTTCTTCCCTCCGACCCGGATATCGTTTTCAACTTGGCCGCCATTCACAGGGAGCCTGGACACAGGCCCAAAGAGTATTTTGAAACAAATATATATGGAGCGCAAAATGTTTGCGACTTTGCAGCTTCCAAAGGATGCTCACGAGTTGTATTTACTAGCAGCATCTCCCCATATGGAGTGTCGGAAGACCTAAAAGACGAAAGCTCCCTTCCAGTGCCAGAGACTCCGTACGGGAACTCGAAACTCGTGGCCGAAACAATTCACTCGGCGTGGCAAGCAGCCAGCCCTGGAAGAAAGCTCCTGATTGTGCGGCCGGGGGTGGTATTTGGTCCGGGTGAAAACGGAAACGTAACCCGCCTGGTAAAGAGCGTTGTGAAAGGGTATTTCGTGTACCTGGGGAACAAGAAGACCAGAAAGGCTGGCGGATATGTGAAGGAGCTGTGCTTCGCCATCGGGTTTGGATTGGACCATCAGGATCGAACCGATGAGAGTCTCACGATTATGAATTTCTCCTTGAATCCAGTGCCAACGATGGAAATGTTTGTAGAGACGATTAAGACGGTGACCGGAGTCGACAGCGCACCATTGTCTGCCCCGCGCACCCTGCTTTTGGCCGCATCCTACTTGATTGACGGCGCGGCAAAAGCCTTCGGAATCGAACAACCGGTGAGTCCCGTAAGAATCCGCAAGATGTTTCGGTCAAACTATATCGATCCCAGACGCCTTCGCGAGCATGGTTATCAATGGAGATTCACAATTGAGGACTCGTTTCGCGACTGGAAGCGAGATATGCCGGCTGAGTTCATCAAACAAGGCACGCCAAGCAGGCATGCAGGCTAGCGCAGTACCTCAGCAATAGCATCGATCATAGGTGCCCGGCGCGGACGCACTTCACTGATCTCCCGCAAGCGACGGCAACCGGATTGCCAAAACCAAGCAGGGTACGCCATCCAACACCGCACGCTCGCCCACACACATCATGGCCGGCGTGAATTCCCTCGGTCTCGCCGGTCACGGATGGAGAGTTCCAGAGAGGCACGATCGCCTGTCACATGTCAGAGCATGAATCGGGAAAGTATCCAGGTCATGGATCCGACGACGCTGAAGGCGGCACTTTGGGCGAGCGCTCTGATGCGCCAGATGGACCCGATCGGCCGCCAAGAGCCGGTGAACAGAAGCAGGGAGAAAGCGCTAGGCGCAGGCGGATTTCTGGATCATGTTGCTCTTTCGTCCGGAAGCGGCCTGGGCAAAGTGAGCGACAGCGGGGGGACAGGACTGCGTGGGTGATCATTGAGGCCAAGACATCCCTGCCGGCACGGGGAGAGAGATGGATGGGAGCGCCATGGATAGCGGCTTGAGGACGATGAGAGCGATGCATGAGTACGGCGGTAGCGTTGTCTCCGGGCGGCGCGGACGCCTGGCGGGCAGCTTTTATGCGGCGATCGGATGTGCCGCGCTGTTTTGCGCCCTGGCTGCAAGCCCTTATTGCGGCGCTCAGGTTCCGGAATCCAGCACGCCCACAGAGAGTCTGAAGGAGGCGCCGACGCAGGGTCAGCAGACGCCGCAATCGCCGGACCTGGGGGCAGCGCAACCGGGAAACCGGAAAACGGCGCAAGAAGCGGACCAGACAGGGGCTCTCGCCGAGCAGATCATTGCGTTTTTGCGGGAGGAGCCGGAGGCTTTGAGCAGCGTGAAGAACGCGGTGGCGCAGAAGCTGAACAGCGATCCGGGCGACATAACTGATGAAGACCTCTTCGAGCGCATCCAGCGTGACGCTACGGTGCGCGACTTGGCTGCCAAGGCGTTGCAGGCGCGCGGATTCAACCTGGGAAAGGAGGGACCCGATAGCACCGCGCCCCATCCTGCCGGAGCGGCCTTGCGACCGGGAGCCGACAGCGGAAACTCCAAGCAGCCCAAAGGGGAGTCGGCCCCTTACCGGGGGGAGTCGCCTCCGTATAAGGAGCCAGACCGGGCCCAGGTGGTTCCATTGACAAACCCTTATCCAGGGCAAGAGTCGATTCAGGATCTTTACACCCGATTTCCGTCCAGTGAAGCTAAACTGCGCCGGTTCGGCAGCGAAACGTTTGTGCTGGGCACCGGGAATGCAGATGCCCTGCCGACGGACATTCCCGCGGGGCCGGACTATGTCCTGGGGCCGGGGGACGGCCTGGTAGTGAACCTGTGGGGTGGCCAGTCCGGCCGACTGAGCAGGGTGATTGACCGCCAAGGCCAGATAGAACTTCCTGAGGCTGGGACCATCGCTATTGCGGGGCTCACCATCGCGCAGGCACAGACAGCCTTGCAGAAGACGTTGGGAACGCAGTTCCAGAACGAGCATGTGGAGATATCGCTGGGCCGGGTGCGGACCGTGCGCGTCTACGTGGTGGGTGACGTGCAGCGGCCGGGTGCCTACGACGTGAGTTCGCTTTCTACGCCGCTGAATGCGCTGTACACGGCCGGCGGGCCGACCAGCCGAGGTTCGCTGCGCACGCTGCGGCAATACCGGGGCAAGGAACTGATTCGGGAGATCGACCTCTACGATTTTCTGCTGCACGGCGTTCGCTCAAGCGTGGAACGGCTGCAAGCCGGAGATACGCTTTTGGTCCCGACGGTGGGTGCACAGGTTTCCGTTGCGGGCATGGTGCGGCGGCCTGCGGTCTACGAACTGAAAGGCGAGCGGGGCATTAAAGAGATTCTCGACCTTGCCGGGGGTGTACTGACCTCGGCCAGCCTGAAGCAGATCCGAGTGGAGCGGATTGAAGCTCACGAACACAGAACCATGCTAAGCCTGCAACTGCCCGAGGACTTGAACGGCGACCTGCAAGAGCTGAAAGGCTTTGCAGTGCAGGATGGGGATAGCGTCTTCGTCCAGCAGATTCTGCCCTACAACGAACAAGTAGTTTATCTGGAGGGGCATGTGTATCGTCCCGGCAAGTACGCATATCGGGAGGGAATGACAGTGACCGACATCCTGCACTCCTACCAGGATGTGCTCCCGGAGCCAGCCGACCACGCGGAGTTGGTCCGTCTGAAGGCACCGGATTTCAGGCCGGAGACCATCGGCTTCAATCTGCCGGACGCGCTGATAGGCAATAATGCGATAAAGTTGCAGCCCTTGGACTCAATCTGGATCTTCAGCCGCTACAAGATCGATGCGCCCAGGGTTTCGATCGAAGGCGAGGTCCTGCGGCCGGGCGAATACCCCATGTCGCAGGGGATGACGCTGGCGGAGCTGGTACGCATGGCAGGCGGATTCAAGCGCAGCGCCTTCCGCGAAGAGGCCGACCTGGCCAGCTATGAGATCGAGAATGGCCAGAAGGTAATCATCCAGCATTCGACGGTCTCTGTCGAGAAGGCGGTGGGGGGCGACAAGAGCGCGGATGTCGTGCTCAAGCCCGGCGACGTCGTCAGCATTCGACAGTTGTCGGGCTGGCAGGATATTGGCGCCTCGGTGACCGTGACCGGGGAGGTAGGGCACGCCGGCCGATACGGGATTCACGAAGGGGAGCGACTGAGCGAGGTTCTGAAGCGTGCCGGCGGTTTCCGCGAGGGTGCTTACCCGGCGGGCGCGGTGCTGGAGCGCGTACAGGTGAGAGAACTGGCGGAACGAAACCGGATGGAGATGATCCGGCGCATCGAGACAACCCCCATCGAGTTCCGCCCCGGTATCCTGTCGGGCCAGGACCAGGCAGAGCTCCAGCATTCCGCCCAGCAACAGCGCGAACAGGTCTTGACGGCGCTCCGAAACCACCCAGCCAGCGGCCGTCTGCTGATCGCCATCTCCCCGCAGTTCGAGAAGTGGGAAAAGACGCCCGCAGATATTGAAATGAGGAGCGGCGACACGGTGTCCATTCCCAAACGCCAGAGTTTTGTGTTGGTGAGCGGACAGGTATACAACGCGGCAGCCATCACATTTGTTCCCGGCAAGGAAGCAGCCTGGTATTTGCGCCAAGCTGGTGGGCCGACTCACTCGGGAGACATGGGAGCTGTTTTCATTGTGCGCGCCAATGGCTCTGTGGTCGGACGAAAGGGCGGGAGTTTGCTGGGCGGTGGTGTTCTAAGCACCCGCCTACGGCCCGGAGACTCAGTCATTGTTCCAGAGAAGTCCGTCGGATCGCAGGTTTGGAAGAATCTGATCTCGGCAGCACAGATCATGTCGTCGGTAGCCATCACCGGTGCGGTCGCGGGGGTCTTCTGATTCTCCATCAAATCGCACGCCATCGCGCAGGCTACTGCTAAGCGCAACCATCAAGTCCAAACCGCAGCATGCATTCAAGTAACTGGATCATGACCGAGAACCTAAATTCGCATACGTCGCTCCTGTGGATTATGCCGCTGCTATGGAGCAGCCGCCGACTGCTTCTGCGCGTGGTCCTTGCAGGCCTCTTGCTTGCGCTGGCAATAGCGTATCTCCTTCCTTCCCGCTATGATTCGACGATGCGCATCATGCCGCCCGATCCGCAATCGAGGTCGGGGAGCGCGATGATGGCCGCGGCCCTCGGCGGAACGCCTGCCGCCAGCGTGGGCGGGCTTGCAAGCCTGGTCAACGCACGCACCCCGGAGGGTGTGTTCGTCTCCATTCTGCGCAGCCAGACCGTGCAGAACGACCTGATTAACCGCTTCGATCTGCGCAAGGTCTATGACTGCAGGCTTTATCTCACCGCCCGCAAGACACTCTCCAGCCGCACCGTAATCGATGACGACAAGAAGACCGGCCTGCTGACGCTGACTGTAACCGACAACAGTCCGGAGCGGGCACGAGATATGGCCTCGGCATATCTTGATGAACTGAATAAACTCGTCGTGCTGATGGATACCTCGTCCGTGCACCGGGAGCGCGTCTTTCTTGAAGGGCGGCTGAAGGACATCAAGCAGGATCTGGATGCTTCTTCCGCACAGCTTTCCCAGTTCTCGAGCCGCAACGCCACCATGGACATGCAGGGCCAAGCCACGGTGATGCTGAGCGCAACGGCGAAACTTCAGGGGGAACTGATTGCCGCCCAAAGCGAACTCCGCGGTTTGCAGGCAATCTACTCTGACAACAACGCTCGTGTTCGCCAAGCTCAGGCTCGGGCCGGGAGCCTGGAGAGCGAACTGAAGAAGCTCGATGGAACCCATGGCGAGAACGCCCAGGATCTGGATGCAGGCCAACTCCTTCCCTCGCTGCGCAAGCTTCCGCTGCTGGGCGCCACATACACCGACCTTTACCGCCGGGCAAAGATCCAGGAAGCGATCTACGAGGCTCTCTCCAAGCAGTATGAACTGGCGAAGGTGGATGAAGAAAAGCAGATTCCGACGGTGCGCGTGCTTGACCCCCCGGATCTGGCCGAACGGCGATCCTTTCCTCCGCGCGTGCTGCTCATAGTCGGCGGCACTCTCTTTACTTTCTTTCTAGGCCTCGCATGGGTCCTAGGAACCGGAGTGTGGGCCAGACTTGACGATTCGGATGCAATGAAAGCCCTCGCCAAAGAGATCGGGGCATCGCTTCGCTCGCAGAGCAAGAGAGCTTGAGCGTGGAAACCGCCAGAAGATGGTTCTTGAACCAGGCTCAATTCGGCAAGCGTTTGCTTGGCCTGGACCGAGCGACCGCATACACTGTACTGGCGCGCGCCTGCAACATCCTGGGCAGCGCAGGCACCGTGCTCTTGATTATGCGATTCATGAACTCGGTGGAGCAGGGCTACTACTACACCCTCTTGAGCTTGGTCAATCTCCAGATCGTTTTTGAACTGGGGTTCTCAGTCGTCATCCAGCAGTTCGCCGCCCATGAGTGCGCGCACCTTATCGTGCATGACGACGGGCGCCTCGAGGGGGATCCAAGGGCGCACGCGCGGCTGGCTTCTATTCTGCGCAAGACAGTGCGGTGGTATGTCGGTGCTTCCCTTCTGATGGCCTTAATTCTCACGCCTGCTGGCATCTTCTTCTTTCTTCGTAACGCCCACACCTCCGACCATGTTGCTTGGCAGTCTCCCTGGGCAGTAACCGTTCTGTCCTGTGTGGTGCTGTTCTTTCTCAATCCACTCAGCTCGTTTCTGGAGGGATGTGGACAAGTCCGGCAGGTGGCGGGGCTGAGGCTCGGTCAGGCCGTGATCGGAAGCGTTGCGGCTTGGGCTGCGCTTATCGCTCACCGTGGCCTCTATGCACCTGCCGCGGTCATTATCGTCTACATTGCCGTGGCAGGATGGTTCCTTTGGAGGCGGCGCCGGTTGATGCTGGAGTTGCTCCTTCACCGTTCTGATTTTAAGACTGTTTCCTGGCGCGGGGAAGTGTGGCCCTTCCAGTGGAAAATCGGAGTTAGTTCACTCGGGGCCTACGTCGCTGTCCAAGTGTTCACCCCTGCGCTGTTCATGTTTCGCGGCCCGGTTGAGGCAGGGCGGATGGGCATGTCGATCAACATCGCCGGTTATTTGTGGACGGTGGCACTAGCCTGGATCTCCACCAAGGCCACTCCCTTTGGCCAGATGATCGCGCGCGGGCAATTTGAACAACTTGACACGCTTTTCTTTCAAACTCTGCGCCAATCAGCAGCCCTGCTTTGCAGTTTGATCGCCGCATGCATGGCTGCGGTTTTGGCGATGCAGTCGCTCTATCCGCGGTTTGCGGAGCGCATCCTTTCGCCCGGACTGTTTGGATTGGTGCTACTCACATCCCTGGCGACCTTTTTCGTCCAAAGCGAGGCAATTTACCTGCGCGCACACAAGCGCGAGCCCTTTCTAGGACAGTCGCTGGCCGTTTGCGGACTTACCATTCTCGGCGTGTATTTGCTCGTTCCGCGATGGGGTGCAAGTGGTGTCGCCATCGTTTATCTCTTTAGTACAGGGGTCGTGGGACTCGCGCTGGCGACGGTGGTGTTCTTCTTCCAGCGCCAACACCGGGATCGGAATCGAGACATGCTCATTTCAGAGATCGAGGCTTAGGGAGGATACGGGTGTTCTTGACGAAACTGAGAAAGCCAATCGATAGCCATGCGCCGCAGCTTGCGCATTGTTTTCGCGTCCTGCGGGACCTGACAATCGGCCGTGTAGCGAGGAAGACCAAATACGGATTCGTTCTGGCGGGAGACGCCGAGATGGCAGGCGCAACATTTGAGAGCCATGAAGTGGGCACCTTCTTGAGCCTTCTTGAAGCCCATGATGTGGTAATCGATGTCGGGGCCAACGTGGGCTTCTACTCGTGTCTGGCAGCGAGTTCCGGGAAGCATGTGGTCTCCTTCGAACCGGCCCATAGAAACCTCAAGTTCCTCTACCAGAATCTGTGGTCAAATGGATTTTCCGGCGTTGAGGTCTTCCCTCTTGGACTCGGACGTGAAGCGGGTTTGATGCAAATTTACGGATTTGGCGGTATATCGTCCTTCGTGCCTGGATGGGCGCAGGCTTCTGCTTGCCGCGCGAATCTAGTTGCAGTTACCGCACTGGACACGATCATTGCCGGAAGATACGCCGGCCAGCGTCTCTTCGTCAAAATGGATGTCGAGGGATTTGAACTGGACGTTTTGTCCGGCGCCGGGAAGCTTCTGAATCAGACTCCTAAACCTACATGGATGATTGAGATATTACTCAAAGACGGCGTGATTCCGGGCGGCGTCAATCAAAGATTCCGCGAGGTATTCGAGATTTTCTGGTCGCACAACTACCACTGTCGAACCCTGGGATCGGAACCGCTGGAAGTGACACCGGATCGTGTCGAGCAGTGGTTCCTTGGGGGCTCCGTCGAAGGCGGCGCGCACAACTTTCTTTTCAGTGGGAGATGAATGCCGATGGAACGACCAAACAGAGTACTGATTACAGGCGGCCGTGAAGTGGGCGGGCTCAGTAGTTTCGTAGAAGGAATTGCTGCGGGCTTTCGAGATCTTGGCCTTTCTGTCCAAATTGTCCCCCCGTCCCGGCTTCTGTTCCACTGGCGTGATCTGCGGGATCCGAAAGTCCTTTGCATTCTGAACACGACGGGCGTGTTCCTTGCGCCGTTTGCGCGGAGAGCCATCTGTGTTGCGCACGGGTTGCCTGTTGCTGGAGTGCATGGATGGAAGAAAATGCTCGGTTACTTCGTCTCTTTCAAACTTTCCGACTCGTGCTCGGGAGTACGGCTTGTCACGGTCTCGGATTATACGGCTGCCCACCTGGAGAACATCTTCGCTATCCGGGTAGATGGCGTCGTTCGCAACCCACTCCAACCCATCTTCCTTGAGCCGTACACTGGGGCAGTTCAAGAACGTTGTTACATCACATACGTAGGCCGCTTGATTCGAACGAAGAACCTGCACAGGCTCCTACCTGCCATTCGCTCGGTTCTCGACGATGTACCTGGATTGCGCGCCTGCATTGTCGGTGACGGACCGGAACGTGCAGAGCTTGAACGAATTTCGGGCGAGGATAAACGAATCGAATTCACTGGCTTTCTGGGGGCCAATGCCGTTCGAGATTTGTACCGCCGAACCAAGGTGTTTGTGTCGGCCCATTGCACAGAAGCGCTGGGAATTTCCTTTCTTGAGGCTCTGAGCCAGGGATGCGTTGTTGCGATGCCAGCCTCTGGTGGAGGGATTGAGATTGCATTGGATCTGATCGGGAGCCAGGTTCAGCTGCTGCCCATTTCACTTGAATATGACCAAGTGCGCTCGATCTTGCGTCGAGCCGTTGAGGGGGAGCACGCAATTCCGCCGCTAGAAGCATACAGCGCAACAGCAGTAGCGTCGGCTTACCTCGAAGTGGACGCTCGACGGGTCCGTGGCGCGGGTGCATCTACGGCAGATCCAGTGAACGCAATCCAGGCACCGCTCAGATTGAAATGACTTCTCTAACATCGCCGTCCCTTTCCAGTGCGAAGGCTGCGGCCAGGCTATTTCTATGGGCTTATGTTGCGTCGTGTGTCCTGTTCTGGTGGCTTCCTGACATTTTGTTCTGGATCGTGATGGGCGAAACGCCGGAGGGAAACTGGTGGGCCATTCGTGTCAGTGCTCTGGCGCTCGTTGTGTTCGTTTTCTCTTACCTCCTGCCGCAGTCGCCAATTCGCAGGAGCATTTTCTCAGAGAGCACTCTCAATACATGCGAAAGGTTTCTCTATAAGGCGACGCTCATTTGGTCGTTCCCTGCATTCGTTTTTGGTCTCCATTTTGGACTCTATCGATGGACAGTCCAATATGGCGAGGGAAATTCGATCCCATTTCTTCAACAGGTTGTCCTTTACGTGCACATGTTTCTTGCATTTGCGTTCTTAGGGGTGGTGAAGGACATCAAGGAGAACCGGCGCCGGATAGGGATTGTTGTCTTTCTGACGGTCTTGCCGCGCCTAATCGTGTCCCTGCATTGGGGCAGGTTCTTTCTTGCTCAGGCACTGGTGCCCATTCTCCTGATTGCGCTGGCTAGGGGCTGGGTAAAACTAAGCAGCATGCGCGTCTTGCAACTCAGCATTATCGCACTATTCCTTTTTCTTGTGCCGCCTCTGATGCGGGGCAATCAGGTATTCGGAACTGACAGCTCCGGCCAATACGCTATTCTTGACTTCCTCAAGAGCGGAAGCCCCTTGGTATTCCTTCAAGAGAATCGCGATCTTGCCACACCGTGTCCTCCGTTACTCATTTCATTGACGCAGAAGGTGTTCCCTTATGGCGCCCTTCATATCTGCACCGTGGATGTTGGCGATGCAAAGAATATTCCCGCCTCGCTGGAAAATCTCTTGACACATGAATACAGCGATGATCTCTTGCTAGGCTCGGGGTCAATATACCTCTTGGAGTTGTATCTTACCGGCGGAGTATTCGCGATCGTTATTGGTACAGTCGCCTTCGCGATCAGTTGCAGGCGATTCATAGAATGGATCGGTCAAAGATCGCTTTTTGCGGGGATTTGGGCCGAATGCCTCTCACGTGCCCTTCTCGCACCGCGCGGAAATCTCGGCTACGTCTATGAGCGTATTCCGAGCCTCCTTGTCGCGACTCTTCTTGTAGTTTTCTTCTGTCAGCTTATCAATGCTCTGCGTCAAGCGCCTGCCCAATCGCCCTCGCCGGGAGCCTGACCGAAGAGCCATCGCCATGCGTCGGCTTCGAAACGGTTGCGTCGCCAGCGCGGGAATCTGCGCCCATTCCATAGAGGAGCCATCAACCATGATGGAACATGACGTTGCAATAACCACCGTCGAGAGTGCCGCGGTGGCCAAGGCTCGCATTCGCGAGGCCCTGGAGGCCTGGAGTTCGATTCTGCCCGAAAACCGGTCAGCAAGCATCCTCTTGAAGCCGAACTTCAACAGCAACTTCAATGCCCTCACCGGGAACACCACCGATTTTCGGCTATTGGCGGGGGTCATCGAGTTTCTTCAAGCAAAAGGCTATTCCGATATTACGATCGCCGAGGGCACCAACAGCGGCTTTGTGCGGGAAGGAATCTCGGTCATTCATCGCCTCGGGGCTGACCGGCTCGCGGCAGCGTACGGCGTCAAGATCGTCGATCTCAATGCATGGCCTGACACCGTAAAGGTCACGCTTGAAGACAAGGTCGTGGCAGAGGTTGCGAGCCTTGTGGTGACAAGCGACTTCGTCATCAACATGCCCAAGTTGAAGACACACTATGAAGTTGGGATGTCGGTATGTCTGAAAAACCTTATGGGAATCTGCCGAGGCCGCGAAAACAAGAAGAAGATACACGGCAACCTGGGATACAACATCGTCCATCTCAATCAGGTCATCAAGCCCAATTTACATATTGTGGACGGCCTGATCGGCATGGAAGGCAACGGCCCAAGCCGCGGAACGCCGGTGAACTTCGGCATGATTGTCATTGGCAAGAATCCCTTCCAGATCGATTATCTTTGTGCCCGGCTTGCCGGCTTTCCGCCGGATGAGGTGAAACCGATCGCCGCCGCGATCAAACTTGGCCTGATTTCTGCCGACGAGGTGACATCCTGGAACAAGATCCCTCTGGGACAGCATCCGCGCACGCTCAAGAGGCCCGAAGTTTCAGCGCTCGTGGGCTTTGTCATCAATCCCAAATTTCAAAAGCACCTTATCCGGATCAGGTACGCCCCTGGGATCAAGCAGATCTGTTCAAGTCCGCTGATCAAAGAGCTGTTTTACAGATTGGGAATCAGCCAGGAGCGCATCCGGAGCGATGAAGCATCGTTGAGCTTTCAGGCCGATAAAGCCGATTGCGGGACGTGCGCTAAATGCGAGCAGTACTGTCCCGTGAATGTTGAGTTGTCCGTCATCAAACAAGGCGGCGGCGACCGGTGCATCGGATGCCTGTACTGCTCCTCGGTTTGCCCAAAGAACGCATTTGTCCTCAGCGGGGAAGCTGGATTCTATTCCGAGCAGATTCGGCTCTACGACGAGATCATACGCAGCATTGCTTGATGCACACGAGGTTCCGCATGGTCGCAGGTTCTGAATTGCTGGCAGATGGGTCAGGAAGAAAGCCGGGAATGGGCAGCAAGCTGGCCAACCTGTTGTGGTATGCCCGGAAGGTGTTTGTGGTTCTTGTTAGCGGAATCCCTTATGCCTTGCAAAGCCGGGTGCGGGTCTGCCGCTGCTGCCAGCGGCGATCGTTCATCGTAAGCTTCGGCCCAGGCGAGGAGCGCAAGAAATGCATCCGGTGCCACGCCAACCTTCGCTACGAGTTGCTGGCTGAGGCGTTTCGAAATGCCGCGTTCGATCCCGAAAGTACGGTCCTCGTGGAATTCGATCCAAACTCATCTTTGCGAAAGGGCTTTTCACATTTCCGTCACTACACGCGGACGTTTTACTCCTCGAATCAGGCTCGGGGCTCGGTACGGCCCGACGGCGCGAGATGCGAAGACGTGACCGCCTTGACCTTTTCGAACAATAGTGTGGATGTAATGGTCTCAAGCGAGGTTCTGGAACACGTTCCGGACCTGCGCGCCGCGTTCAGGGAGACGGCGAGGGTGCTGAAAAGCAACGGTGTGCACATCTTTACTGTCCCTACGCGGGATGCCACGAGGCAACGCGCGATTCTGGAGCCGGGGGGCACAATACGTCACTTGGAAAATCCAGAAATGCACTCCGACCCACTGAATCCGCGGGGAATTCTCGCGTTTTGGGATATTGGCCCGGATCTTCCAACTGTTCTGAATCTCCCGGAGTTGACGTTTGAGGTGCTCGCCAGCCCAGAGGGCCACGACCGGCGATTGGTTTGGTCGGCGCGAAAGAGGCTATGAAAAGAATTCAATCTGCAGGGTCCCGACCCATACTGCGACTCCCGTCGTGCGGTTCCGCCTTGTGCCTATTCCCGATTGCGGTCAGCCCTCTGCAAGTACTGGAGCTTATTCAATGCGAGTTCTATTTCTGAATCCCCCCTTCCACCCAAAGTTTTCGCGTGAGCAGCGCAGCCCTGCGGTCACCAAAAGCGGAACGCTCTACTACCCAAAGTGGCTGGCGATGGCGGCGGGCGTAGCCATCCGCCAAGGCCACGACGTGGATCTGGTCGATGCCCCGGCGGCCTGCTGTTCAGTGAAGGCGGTCATCGACCGCATCCAGGCCAAAAACATTGAGGCCGTGGTGTGCGATACGTCCACACCCAGCATTGTCAACGATGTCAAGGTGGTTGAGGCGCTGGTGGATGCCAAGCCAGGGCTGCACGTTCTGCTGGTGGGCCGCCACGTCTCGTCATTGCCCAGAGAGACGCTGGCCATGTCGAATTCGCTAGAGGCGGTGGCCCTGCGCGAGTACGAGTACACGGTGCGCGATTGGCTGGAGGCCAAGTCCTGCGGCGCGGAGTTGGGCGCGGTCGACGGCCTGGTGTGGCGCAAGGCCGGAATCGGCGAGATCTTCACAAACAGGGAGCGGGAAGCGATCAAGAACCTCGACGATCTGCCTTTTGTCTCCGAGGTGTACAAGCGCTTTCTGCACACACCGGATTATTTCTACGGGCACTCACTGTGGCCGTTGGTGGTCTTCGACACCAGCCGCGGCTGCCCGTATCACTGCTCGTTCTGCGTGTACCCGCAGACCTTCAGCGGGCACACCATGCGCTACCGCTCCGTGTCGCATGTGGCCGATGAGTTTGAGTTTGTGGCCCGCGAGATGCCGGAGATCAAGACGGTGATGCTGGAGGATGACACCTTTATCGTCAACCGGCCGCGCACCCTGGAGTTGGCGAACGAGCTGATCCGGCGCGGCAATCGGCTTCCATTTGACGCCAATTGCCGGGCCGACATCGGCGCGGAGACAGAGCTGCTCTCAACGCTGCATCGGGCTGGGGCAAGGCTGTTCTGCGTGGGATTCGAAAGCGGGGACGTCGAGGTAATCAACGGGATGCACAAGAACAACGACGACCGGCGCGACGCCAAGTACCACGAGGAGGCGCATCGCTTTGTGCGGCGCTGCCAGCAGTCGGGGATCATGGTACACGGATGCTTCATGGTGGGCAACCTGAACGAGACCCCGCAGAGCATGGAGAGGACACTCACCTTTGCCAAGTCGCTGCGGCCAGATACGGCGCAATTCTTTCCAATCATGGTGTACCCCGGCACGGTGGCCTACCAGGAGGCGAAGAAGCGCAACTACATCCAGATCGAGGATTGGAACGCGTGGCTGACCAAAGACGGGCTGCACAACAGCGTGGTGACGCTGCCCAACATCACGCACGAGCAGTTGGTGAGTTTCTGCGACCGGGCGCGGCGGAGCTTTTATCTGGACCCGGCCTATCTGGTTTACAAGCTGAAGCAATCGCTCCGGGACAGGCGGGAACTGCAGCGCAATTTGAAGGGGTTTGTGACGCTTTCGAAGTATCTTTTGTGCGGCAGCCAGCACCAAAAAACAAAGCCAACCGCTCCGCGAGCGGCACAGGGCGCGTCGGCGTAGCTCTGGGCATGGATTCCTTCTAAAGTTTGGCCATTCGAGACGGCCCCGAATTTGCACTCAGATGATTGCGAATCTCTACGATATCGGAGACTTTAAGTGGAGAAATTGAGCAAAGAGGCGTTGGTGTCCATCGTCATCCCTACATTTAATGGGTCCCAGCGGATAGGCAATTGCCTTGAGACGCTGCTTCGGCAGACCGCTAGGCGGAACGTGGAGATCCTTGTGGTGAACGACGGCTCGACGGACAATACGGCGGAGGTGGTGAGCCGTTACGCCGGGGTTCGGCTGATCTCGCAGGCCAACGCCGGTCCGGCGGCGGCCCGGAATCGCGGCGCAAAGGAGGCAGAAGGGGAGATCCTCTTGTTTACGGACGACGATTGCGTGCCCATGGCGGATTGGCTCGACGCCATGCTGAGTTCTTTCGAGGACGCGGTAGTGACAGGGGCCAAGGGAGTGTACCGCACCCGCCAGAAGAGCCTGGCCGCGCGCTTCGTGCAGTTGGAGTACGAGGATAAGTACAGGCTGATGGCAGGGCTGGACTCGATTGACTTTATAGACACCTACTCGGCGGGGTTCCGGCGAGAGCGGTTCATGGAGATGTGCGGCTACGACACCTCATTTCCTGTGGCGTGTGCGGAGGATATCGAGCTCTCCTACCGCATGTCGGCGCGGGGGTGGAAGATGAAATTTGTTCCGGCGGCGATCGTGTATCACACTCATCCGGACAATTTTTGGAACTACCTGAAGAAGAAGTATAAGTTTGCTTTCTGGCGGGTACTGGCGGTACGGAAGAACCCGTCCAAGGGTATAAGGGACAGCCACACGCCGCAGATCATGAAGCTGCAGTTGCTGTTTGCGCCTGCGCTGGTGGCGGCGGCCGTGGCAGACTTGGCTGTGCGCCCGTCTGTATCGCCGACGTTGCTGGTCGTGACCGGGTTCATGGCGAGCACACTGCCCTTTGCCCTGCGGACAGTAAAGCGGGATGCGGCGGTGGGGCTGCTTTCGCCTCTCCTGCTTGCCGGCCGGTCGGTGGCACAGTTTCTGGGCGTTGCATTTGGGGTTATCTACGCGCGGAACCGGCCAGTGGAAGTTCCAAACCGGTTGCCTGCTTGAGCGGGCGAGGCTGGCTCAGATCGCAGTCCGCGAGCGGACCAGACGACCGTCATTGTCTCCTCCTATCACTCTTGGCGAGTTTCCTTATAGGCCAGCGCCCCCGACTGGATTGCAGAAGGGGAACGGGCCTCCCATAGCCAGTTCAACCTGGGGCCAGTGCTTCCCGTTCATTTTCCTGGCCAGCATGCCGGCATGACCGCAGTCACCCCATCTCTCAACTGAGTGTCACTCACTCTCTGCAGGACGAGTGTCAGGCAGGGTACTCGAAATCAAGAGAGTAGGAATCTGAGAATGGCTTCAATGCTTCGCAGCACGAGGATTTCGGCGGCAGTTCTGCTGGCAGGCGCGTGCCTTAGCGCCGCCCAACGGCCCGAGCGCTCTTCCGGACAGGGCCTTATAGCAATCGATCCCGACGACTGCGAACCGGCAGTCCGGAGCTCCCCGTATATTCCGCTGGACAGTTGGGTCTATCCAGCTGTGATGCGCCTTTACGCGCTGGGCTTTGTGGATACGGTTTACCTGGATCTGCGGCCGTGGACGCGGGCAAGTCTGAACAGTATGCTCGAAGATACGGAAAGCCGGATCGAGGACGACAGCCCGACGCCCGCCACGGATGAGGCCGCAAGGCTCTACGATGCGTTGAAGCGGGAACTTGGGGCCGAGGCCCTGAACCCATGCGTAGAGCGCGGGCAAACAGCGCGGATGGAGACCGTCTACTCTGTTGTGCGCGCGATCACCGGGACTCCGCTCAGGGATAGCTTTCACCTGGGCTCGACGATCGTGAACGACTATGGGCGCCCGTACGAGAACGGCTTCAACAACTACTCGGGCGCAAGCGGCTATGTGAACGCTGGACGGTTCCTGTTGTATGCGCGGGGCGAACTGCAGAGCGCGCCCTCTGCGGCCGGCTACTCGACGGGGCTGGCAGGGACGTTGGCCAACATTGATGTGGGTTATTATCCAGTTGCTATCAATCCGGCGATGGGCCAGCCCTTCAGCCAGAGCACCATTCCGTTGGGGCCGATCAGAACGGCCACGCAGGGGCGCATCCTCGAGGCCTATGCCTCTTTCCGCTACCTGAACCACGAGCTATCCTTCGGCAAGCAGGACGACTGGCTGGGACCGGGACAGGGCGGGGCGATGGCCTACTCGAACAACGCGGAGAATATTTATTCCTTCCACATCAACCGCGTAGAGCCGCTGAATATCCCGCTGCTCTCCCAGCTCACGGGGCCGTTCCGGTATGAGTTTCTGGTGGGTTCGCTCAAGGGCCACACCTACCCCAACGATCCCTGGGTTCACGCGGAAAAAATCAGCTTCCGGCCCGACCGGAACCTGGAATTCGGGTTCGAACGAACGGTGATCTGGGGCGGCAAGGGACACGAACCCATCACGCTGCACACGTTTCTCAGGAGCTTCTTCAGCACTGTCAACGTGACCTCGGCCGTGAAGGAGAGCGCCCACGACCCCGGCGCGCGGTTCGGCGCATTCGATTTCAGCTACAAGCTGCCCTTTGTGCGAGACTGGCTGACACTCTACGTGGACTCGGAAGCGCACGACGATGTATCGCCCATCGATGCGCCGAGGCGCGCCGCCATGCGGCCTGGACTCTACCTGTCTCACGTCCCCGGCGCCCCCAGGCTGGATATCCGCGTCGAGGGCGCCACCACCGATCCGCCCACCTCGCGCAGCAACGGCGGCGAGTTCATGTATTGGGAATTCGTTCAGCAGAATGGCTACACGAACAAAGGCCAACTGTTCGGCGACTGGATCGGCCGCGAGGATAAAGGCGGCCAGGCTTGGGTCACCTATCACCTGAGCGGGAACCAATGGGTTCAGGTCAGCGTAAGGAACCAGAAAGCGGCCAAGGACTTCATTGAAATACCCGCGGTGCAGGCCACCAAGGCTACGCCACCGATTCCTGCCGTGGAATACGGTAGCACGCTCAATGACATCGATCTCCAGGTGGTGAAGCGCCTGGGCAAGGACATCGAGATCACCGGTATCTTCGCTTTCGAACATTGGAAGGCGCCCATCTATCTTTCAGGCCTGCAGACGGTGACCACCACGACGGTGCAGGTGACCTGGTTCCCGAAACAGAAGATCGGATTCAGAAGATGAAGGGGAGATAGAGGCGCCTCAATCCTGTCTTGTCTGGTGCAATGTCTCAGGCAGATCGTCCATCATTTTTTCAGCAGGGGTTTGCGGGTATACATAGAGTTCGGCATCTTAACATCAAAGCCGAAATCCTGTGCCCACGAGTCCAAGGTGTGAAGCGATCGATGACCGAGCATCATAGCCGGCGGTTGCATGGCTGAGTGCATCAATTGCCTGTGCTAAGGCCACCCGCGAGCACTGGAGGGCCGCCGTCTGACCAAGTGCCATGCCTCACGCAGAGGGTCATTTCTCAGCATTCGAGAATATTGGTTCTCCCGGTGCGAGGAGCCCGGTTTGTAACAGTCCGGCACCAGTCCATCTGACCCGCGATAGACGAAACAGCCCGACGTGGACGTGCCCTTGCGGAGGGAGCAGGGGCGTTCAGCCCCTGGATCGCCTTCAATCTGTTCCGGCCTTCAGGCCCGAGCTTTTGCATTTTCACACGAGTTTGCGTTTTGTCTTTCTTTTGTTGGAATTGATTTTTTGTTCCTTAGTCAATACCCCCGGCAGAGCCGGGGGCTTGATTATGTGAGCCGCTCGAAGCGGTTTGTGCGGGGACGCTGACGCGGCCCCGGTTAGATTGAGCCACCTTATCGGTGGCAGGCTATTTCCACAGGTTCAGTTGGTCAAGTCGCTCGTCTTCCTGCTCCTGGTTGCGGATGTACTCCTGAATCGTTGTCTCATCTCGTCCAACCATCGATACGAAATATCCGCGCGCCCAGAAGTTTTGGCCCGCGTAATTCTGCTTTCGTTCCCCGTACGTCCGCGCCATGTGGATCACACTCTTGCCCTTGATGAATCCCACCACCGACGACACGGCGTACTTGGGTGGGATCGACAACAGCATATGCACGTGGTCGGGTTGCAAATGACCTTCCACGATCCGGCTCTCCTTCTGCTCGGCCAACTTGTGAAACACTTCGCCCAAGTGCTGACGCAGGTTGCCATACAAAACCTTCCTGCGGCATTTGGGGATAGAAACAACGTGAAACTTGCACTCCCAATTCGAATGGCTTAAACTCTCGAATTCGTCCATCTAGATTCTCCTAGAGGTGTGCTTGGCGGCTCACGTCGAAGAGCTTCTGGATGGACTCCCGTAAATGTCAAACTGCTACTGCCTCCCCGGCAGAGCCGGGGGGACTCCCGTTGGATTAGAGTCGAAACGTGCCTCGACGACCGCATCTAAAGCGGTTCCACAATTCACGTGCCCTTTCCGGCATCGTGCAAGGTGGCATTTTCTTGAGAGCAATGCCACTTGATGGCGGTGGGTTCGGGGCACAGCAATTGTGGAACCGCTGTAGCGCCCTTGCAGAATCTGCAATGTGATTTGGTGAACGAGAGAATGGGGAAACGACAGCCCAGGCGCTGGATTTCTTGCGGAGCCAACTCCTCCTCCAAGTTGGTTGTGGCGTACTCGACAATCGGCGCGAAAAGCTGCTAGTTGAGTGGTTGCGGAACTTCCAACTTGCACCTCGTTCCCCACTGTAAGTAAGGCGACCGCCCCAATCGTGATACTGCCAGGTATAGATCTCACCTGAGCTCGGCGACGGGTGCCGCTCTGAATCCATTTGGAAAAGGAAAGCTTCTCCACGTGCCGGAGACGGCCACTCCAGAGATCGCCATTGATCTCCCTAGCACATTGCGTAGGAAAACCAGATTGACCGTATCGCCATCATTCGGGAGCTCCGCCCACTTCACTTCACAAATCTCCAGTCGCCGATCCTGATCCACAACAAAGTCCGCGGCGCGGGCTCGGTCGCCCCAGAAAAAGAGACCGCTCCTGCGTAAAGCTTGGATCTCTCGGTATCTAGCAGGCAAGACACTACCGCCGTGCCTATCGTAATGGAGGCGGTCCTTTCAGGAACCTGTCCCGGCGAGGACCACCCCCACCGTGCGCGCAATGATCTTCAAATCCAGCCAGATGCTCCAGTTCTCGATGTACGCCATGTCAAGCGAGATATAGCTTTCGAAAGAGGAATCCTGGCGCGCTTGCACCTGCCAAAGACCTGTAATTCCCGGCATGACGTCGAGACGGCGCAAGTGGCTTGCCTTGTACTTTGTGACCTCGCTCGCCAAGGGCGGGCGCGGACCCACTACGCTCATCTCCCCGCATAGAACGTTGATGAACTGGGGCAATTCATCCAACGAGTACTTGCGCAGGAAGCGGCCGATCCTCGTAATGCGAGGATCGTTGGCCGCCTTGAACAGCACACCGTCGCGTTCGTTCATGTGCATCACTTCATTGCGCCGCATGTCTGCGCCAAGAACCATCGTACGGAACTTGAGGCATCGGAAGCGGCGTCCTTTTTTGCCGACTCTTTCCGAGGAGTAATGAACCGGGCCGCGGGAATCCAGCTTGATAGCGATTGAGATCGCCAGCGCGAGCGGAGAAAGAGATACGATCGCCAGGCTTGAAAACGCAATGTCCAACGCGCGCTTGAGCCCTTCGCCAATCCTTGGTGTTTGGACCCGATGCATCGGAATCGTCGGGAAGTGGCCTACGTATTCGATCGGGCTCGTCCATGTGAGGCCATCGTATCCATCGGGAACGATGCGCAATTTCACTTCCCGACCGCAAGCTTGGTCGAGTATTTCCCTGACCGCCTCGTTCGCGCAGGGGAAAGTAAAGAAAATCTCATCAACAGTCTGCCCGTGGGCATCTTGGAAGAAACTCCCTGCCGAGCCAACCAGGTCTCTGGAGCCGTCCCTCAACTGAGTGTCCAGAGCGGAGAACTCAATGAGGCCCTTGAACCTGTATCCAAGTTGAGGGATGCTTTGCAGGTGCTCGCGAAGAGCATGTGCCATTGGACCAGTGCCTACAACGACAGCGTTGCGGACACCGATGCGCCGATTGAAGAAGATATGGAGGAGTGCGCGGTAAACGAGTCTGCGGAGACTCAGCGATAGCGTGACCAGTCCCAGTGTGCTCAAAATGATGGAGCGGGGAATGTTCTCTGCGTCAACCAGGTAGATCGTGCCCGTTAGCAGCAGACCGGCAGTGAAACATGCCTCGACAGTCAGCCATTGCTCATGCAGAATGCCGCCCACTTTGTTGGGACTATACAAATGCAAATGCCGGCTGACAACGATTAGTGAAGCTGAAAAGAGGAATAACAGGGCCAGGAGCATGCCTGCCGACCGGCTCTCGATCATCTTGCTATGCCACAGGCCGCTTGCGCTGCTCTGCTGCCCGGCGTGGACCTCGAAGAGCGTAGCGAGCATGAAGCCGCCCAGAATCGTAAATCCATCCAACACCATCCAGGACCTGGCCGCGCCACGCGAGACGCGCGTAGCTTCGCCCAACCCTTTTGGCTCCCATTGCCGGGAAGAAGACGACCCCGCGGATAGCCGTTGCCAAAGTTCCGAAGTTGCCATATGCGCAGTCCTAACCTCAGTCGCTCTCGATTTCCAAGAGCAAAGTTCGGATTTCTCTTGTCACTGAATGCACATGCAGGGGGCTACAGCGGTTCCACAATCGATATACCCTGATACCACTGAAATCAAGTGGCATTTCTCTCAAGAACATGCCATCCTGCACGAAGCCTGCATAGGTGCGTGAATTGTGGAATCGCTCTAAGTGCTACATGCAGCAATGGTGTGGACCTAGTTTTGGCGTCAAGTGCGCTCGCTTTTGACGTTCCAGTAATAGGTCGAGGAGAAAGTGGTGCGTTACTTTTGTCCGCTAGATCCTGAAAGTCGAGCTACTTCCCCACTCTCAGCCGCCTGTTCTTCTGTTCTTGAAGCAGCCGTCCGCAGGAAGGGCGGAACCCTCGGAGCCAGGACGTCCAGCCAGAACTTCGCATAGGCACGTCCAGCTTCTCGGCTATCGGCAAAGGGAAGATTGCGTCCATCGATGAGCCGTGAGATTCCAGGATGCATCAGCGCAGTCATCGTCAGCGCGGCCGTGGCCATCAACGGGTCCAGGTCGCGCAGCTTGCCACTTTTGATGTTTGTTTCCAGGTAACGACTGATGGCTAACAAAAAGGGAGAGAGATGTTCTTGGCAGAAAGAGTTGGCTTTCCAGTTGAATTCCAGGAAAGCCACAGCAATCAAGCGCGGCAATTCAGGCCTGAAACTGGCCGTGTCGGCAAGCAATTCAAGCACCTTGGGCAAGACGGCTTCGGGCGAATCGCCTTTTGCGAATCCCTCTTGCACATCGCGTCGAAGCTTCAACCCCGAAGAGTGCACGCGCAAAGCCGACCAGAATAGGGCCTCCTTGTGGTCGAAGTGCCGAAACAGCGTGTTTTCGCTCACGTCGGCAAGGCGGGCGATCTCACGAGTGCTGGTCCCGTGATAACCCTGACGGGCAAACAGTTGACCTGCCGCCAACGCGATTTTCTCTGTAGTTGCTGAGTGTTTGATATCTAGACGCATCTGTCACTCTCTACGAAATCGGTGCAGTATTTCGCTTCCCGTTGTGTTCCATGTGCACTCTTGTGGCCAACTGGCCGCCTCGTCCCGGCAGTTTTCGCTCCATGCACTCCCCTTCCGTCATCCAGCGGACCGGCTTTGGATTCCTCCCCAAGGACCGAGATTCGGGCGCCGGCCGAGGGCAGGGAAAGCCCCCGGCTTTCAGGTTTACCCAGGACGCGGAACTGAAAGCAGCCAAGCCGAAGCGGCGCAACTCCAGAGAGGGAAGATCCCGTACGGGTTCGGAGAGGCTCTGGTGCTCCGCTCTCGCATTCGATGGGTGAAAAGGTAGCGAAGCTCGCACCGCTGGCCCCTATTCTTGCAAACAACCGGGAGTGCAATCTGGTAAGCGCCGGTCAACGCGGAAACTTGCTCAGGCCCAGGGAGATGAGATAGCAAACACCAGCCACTGACGCGGTTTGACGCAAAGAGCCAGGAACCTAGCCGGGGCTTCGAGACACTCGGGACTAAAATTCACGTCGCAACCGCTTCCAAATCGTCGGCGTCTACCTGAATGGCTGCGTGCTGATTAATCAGCTCAAGCGTAAGAACGAATCTCGCATAGCCGTCCTTTCGAACAAGAGTCCCTTGAACACCTTCCATCGGACCGCTTTTGATTCGAACCTTCTTGCCAATCACAAGATCGCGATATGCCTCGACGCATCCCTTGCGACAGCCCGACCGGAGTAACTCAATCTCGGAGTTGGTAAGTGCGGATGGCTCCCGGCGATTACCCACAATTTGCAATACACCGGGAGATTCGAGAACCCTGGCCCGCTCTCTCGAGTTGATATGCACGAACAGATAGGTCGGAAACAGTGGGAGGATGATCCTCCTTGTTTGCCGATTCTTCCATACCCGGACAGTTTCATAGGTTGGTAGAAACGACTCCACTGCCCGAAGGTCAAGATGCCTGACCACGGATTTCTCGTGTTGGGAGACCGTGAAGACAGCATGCCAATTGCGATCGTTTATTGGGTTGGTGGCTTCACGATTCATTGTCTCCTCCAGCAGCACTCTGCGAGTCATAAGGCGATGACCGATTCTTCACTCTCATCCGCAGCACAGCTTCGCAATCAACCCCCGATGTCACATTCACTTCTCCACGATGAGCATTTGGCGCTCAACTTGCGGCCGGCTGAAGTGCATGGCTTCGCCATTGCGACTTAGCATTGGAACTGCGAGCTAAGTCGATACGCAAGCCATGAGGCTGCAACACCCATTCACGGCGAGCTGACCTGTCGGCCTCGAGAGTATCTTGACCAGTGGCCAGGAAGCTTCCTGTCTCATTTTCCTTCCTAGAGAATAAAATGAGAGTAAGCCTGCACTCTCAATCTTAAAAGCGACAATATGCGCCAATTTGTGACAATGTGCGCCCTCGATTCACAACCCAGAGGCACTTCCCTTCATATCTTTATCAACCAAAGCCGCTTAAGTGCTGTACCCTCTATGTCTTGCCGATCACAGGGTGCACACCGGCAAGCTCAACGCCGTCAGAAACAACGAGCTGATTTACCTTCTCCCCGTGCAAGCCTTTTTTATTCTGATTTGTCTCAATCTGGTAGCACCGACTGTCAAATCCCAATTTGAAACTGGGCGATACATCCCCTCGACGACCCTGATTCCAAGCCGCTCTCCCTTACCCATTTGCCTTCGACCATGGATCGCACCCCGCATCTATCCCGAACAGGAAGTGAAGGATCGCGGTACTCATCTCGTGCTGCGGGCACCCACAAGGTCTTCAATGACCAGATGAAAGCGCTCTCCAGCCGGTCGTTCCCGAGGTTCAGGCCTACGCCCCCCTGCCCCCGGCCTCTTGCCGAACTTACCCGTGAGTTGCATGGTTCTAAGAATAGGAGCAGTAAACCGATCCGATCAAGATTCCCCTTGGGCAGATCCCCCCGGCTCACTCTCCCACCCTTCCAAGGGCTACAAACTCACCTGCATGGTGAATCGGATTATGCCACTGCCCGCCTGAATTCCGTGCTTTTCGCCGATGCGCAGGGCATAAGCCTCAACATACTTTGGTCTCACCGGCAAGAGTGCTTGGCGTCGTGATCCTGTAGGCAGCTCTTGCTACACCGTCAGAGGAATACTCTGGAGCAATTGCAATCGGAGAAACGATTGTCGATATGACAGTGACCGGGGCCGTGTACGCGGCCGAACCCGCTGCGGGCGAAGTTTCTTCAGTGGTGCAGTCGATCGTTGCCCAGAGTCGCATTGCTGATTGTTACAGTTGGTGTGGGGATGTCGGTCCTGGCAGGGATGCTTTACGCATACCTTCAATCTACTGAATTCCTATTGCGCGTTCCAGGCTCCCGCCTCCCTGAATCGAAAAAGGGGTATTGACCACTCTATCCGAAATGAAAGGTCACCCGACCGGAGCATCGAGAGTAGTCATGCATAGGATGATCTCTCCCATGGCCGACACGTCGCACCAGACTTGCGACTTACCTGATCGTCAAATTCACTACCCCTGAAGATGTTACTTGCCGGGTAGACGCGGTGGCGGTAGATGCTGATCCTGAAGAATTTCCACTGCAACCTGTCCCGGTGATTCCAACCCCGAGCAGCGCAACACCAAGTAATAATTGGAGCCACATTGTGCCCTTTACCAACCTCTTGCGTGCTTTGTTAACCGGTAGTAGTAGTAACAAAGGCAAAAGCCCGAAGGAAGTTCCTGTGATGGTTTCCGAGAAGACAACTGTGACCTGGTACATTCCCGTTGGAGTAGTGGAGCCTGTCCAGATCGTAACTGTGTTCGTGCTTGAAGAGTAGCCGCACGAGGCGCCTGTGGGAAGATTCAGGCAAGACACAGAGACGCTGGATGCATCAGATGGCAGCGTAACCGCGATGCTTGCCGCCGAACCTGCCTGGACGGCTACCGAGGTAGACGAAAGAGTCGGAGCAGTTGGCAACCCGTCCACAGCGGAGTCGACTTCAAATTGGAGTGAATTCGAGGCGCCGCCTCCAGGAGCAGGGGTCTGAACAAGCACTGTGTAAGCACCAGTGACCGCGATCAGAGAAGCAGGAACTTGAGCGGTAAGCTGCGACGAGCTGTCATAATTCGTTGCGAGTTCGGTGGAACCCCAATAGACAACGGAACCCGGGATAAAATTCGAGCCGTTGATCGTGAGCGCGAACGCTGCACCTCCGGCGTTCGTAAGTGCTGGGAAGAATCCGCTGACGTTGGGTTTGGGATTGCTCGCGGGCGACACGGTGACTTGGACCGCCCGTGATGTCGATGTTGCATAGGTGGAGTTACCAGAGTAGACCGCGGTGAGCGAGTCGGATCCAATTGGTAAGTCTATAGTTGACAGCGTCGCCACACCCGAGCCATTTAACGTGCCCGCCCCAAGAAGGTCTGCTCCACTATAGAAGCTGACGCTTCCTGCAGGAGTCGCGCTTGAAGCAGAGACGGTTGCCGCCAGGGTTATGGAGGAGCCGTACACCGCCGTCGACGCCGAAGATGTTAGAGTTGTGGTCGTTACGATAGGTGATACGATTTGCAACTGCAATACAAGCGTTGATTCGATATCTGCCGATTTCCCAGACACCGTCAGGTTATACATTCCAGGAATGGCAATGGGACTTGCCACCAGTGTTAATTCGCTGGCAGATGATGTCGGATTTGCATTGAAGCTTGCTGTTACTCCGGCAGGAAGGCCGTATGCCGTGAGCGTGACGTTCCCGGAGAAATCGGCTTGCGGAGTGACAACAATATTTGCGGTAGCTGTACCACCCTGCATCAAAGTCACCTTCGACAATGAGGTACTCAGAGTAAAGGCGGGGAGGGGACTGACCACAAGTTGCATAAATGCCTTGTCCGCGACGGTTCCAGCGTCTCCGCATACGGCAATCAAGAAAGTTCCAGGTACCGCATCATCATCTGCTGTCAAGGTCAAAGTCGTGGTCTCTGTTCCAGAAACAGGAGAAAAGGCTGCATGAATTCCAGGCGGAAGTCGAGTGGACAATGTTACGTTCCCACTAAATCCGTTTAGGTCGGTTTCCGTTACCATGACCGACGCGGTTGCCGACTGGTTCAATTGAACAGAGGCATTCGAGGTCGTGAGATTGAACATCGGCGCAGGGGTCGATTCAACCACTTGTGCGAAAACAGTCGACCCGCCTACACCATTGGCATTTGTCGCTTGTACATTAATGATAGAAGTGCCTGCGGGGGCAGAGGCATCCGCGGTTAGAGTCATCGTGCTCGACTGCCCAGCTTGAACCGTGACCGGATTGAAGGTTGCCGTCACGCCCGCGGGCAATTCAGGAGCAGAAAGCATAAATTCCCCGGCAATAGTTCCCCATGGGAGCGCGTATACCGTACTCGTTACCGATTGACCGCTTACGACAATGAGGGGCAGAGGCGACGGAATAACCATAATTCCCGAAGCGAACTCATCCAGGGCCACCGTGGCTGTGGACGAAATATCACCGGAGGTTCCAGTAAGGGTCACCATTGTCTGAAGCGGTTGTCCTGGGGAAGGTAGTGATCCGGCGCCCGTAGCGGTAAAGACCAGGAGATCTTCCCCTGTATCAGAATCGATTACCCAAGATGAGGTAACCCCTTCCGGCAAGGGCGATGTTACTGCCAAACTGACATCTCCATCGAAGCCGTTGTTCTTCACTACTTCGATAGCGGTAGCTGTAGATCCACCCGGCATAAGATCGAGATTGTACGTCGTCGGCGTGATATAGAAGGATGGGCCATTGATTTCAATTGCAAGGGTTGTTGTTGCAGACAGAGCCCCGGACGAGCCCGTGACCGTGAGAAGATATGAGCCGCCCATTACATGACTGTCCGCAGTCAGTGTGAGGACACTACCGGCGGTAGACACGGGGTTCACCGACCATGCGCCCGTCAAACCAGTGGGCAAGCCGGAGATCGACAGATTGATGCTTCCGTTGAAGTTGCCTTCGGTAGTCACGCGGACCATGTCGTTGACCGAGCCCCCAGGGAGGATCGTCAGACTGTTTGATGCAGGTGCAATTGTGAATTGCGGGACGGCGCCCTGCGCCATTTGGGCAATGAGGTTCTCGCCGTTAGGACTGCCCCATCCAGTTACAAGATCGTAGCCGGCTACCGCTTCGTA
The DNA here is from genome assembly GCA_963839155.1 of uncultured Acidobacteriaceae bacterium. Lineage (GTDB taxonomy): Bacteria > Acidobacteriota > Terriglobia > Terriglobales > Acidobacteriaceae > Telmatobacter. The sequence continues at coordinate 138,573 of CAWITY010000007.1, read as the reverse complement.
CCCGTAGCCGATCAAGACGCCTTGATTGTTCCCTGCTGTAATATCGTGAAAATACGACGGAAAATCTGAGCTGTTTCCGATGGCGTAGATCGAAGGATTGAGGAATCCAAGTGGTTGATTGCCGTTCGCAAGTGCCTTTTGGTTCATCAACGCGGTAAATGCTGCCCAGCGTGGAGCGGCGAAGCTTGTACCGCCCCAGTTCCCGTTGCACTCACCGATGCTGCAACTGTAGTTGTCGGTATCACCCTCCATTGCAACATCTGGAATGTTGCGAGATATGGAGGATGCCAGATTGTTGGTGTTCGCCACTCCAGCCTGCCAGGCGGGAATGGAGAAACCGTCCGGACTGATTCCTCCGCCACTTCCATTCCACGCAAATTCGCCCGTCCATGCTCCGCCCGCACCTGCGGTGCTTAAATGTGTCCCGCCCACAGCGGTAACGTATTCGTCTTCTGCAGGAAAAAACATTCCCTGAACCGGGGCATAGGCGCCGCTATCTCCTGATGCCACGAATACGCTCTGACCCTGTGCAATCATTTCCATGAAGAAGGGGTCATCGGTCGCGGGATCGTCTGGAGTCCAGCCCCAGGAGATGCTGACTTCGTTCGCGATATTCTCCGAAGCAACAGCATTCAGGATATCTACGTCAGAGGAGCCTATGTACACGCGGACCTGGGTCAGGCCTGGAGCCATCCCGATCGCCTGGACAATATCCAGGACAACTTCAGCGTTTCCGTTTGAATTAGGGCTTCCTGTTTGTCCATCGAGCAACACATTCTCAATCGGTACCGTGTACGACTGGCCCGCACTACTGAATGTAAGATTGACGTCGCTTAGGTTGTAGCCGTCGAATTCGACCAATCCAACCGACTGGCCTGCACCAGTCAGCGCGGTCCCCCCGTAGTACGCGGCACGCATGTCACTGGCCAGATAGGACCCACCTGGCCCAGTCCCCTGCACAGTGGCTTGAGAGATAGCTTGGATGGCGTCAGACTTCGTCAACATAGGACGCGGCTTAGAGTAGTCATTGAGGCCACTCAAGTGTGCAATTGGAACGTCCTGAGCGATCGAGGGTTCGCGATCCGGTGAAAAGAACGTCCTATTTTCGGTCGGGTGCTGATAGACCTTCATAGAAACGTTAAATGCCTTCTCAACCTTCGCAACATCTCCGCTGATGGGCACGATCATACGGTTGCGCGGCTTGTCACCGACAGCAAAGCCCTGATTCCGCGCAAATTGGGCAACTTTGCTGTAATCCTCCTCGGTGGGGCCGAAACGCTCGGAGAACTGTTCCACAGTCAAGAAGTGGCGAAAGTCGGGGCTTGTGGGATCATATAGCCTCTGGAAAAGGGACCTTAGCTCTGCCTGATTTCGTAGTGGCAACACGAGCGAGAGCTTCATGGCTTGGTCATAACTCATGGCAGCTATGGGTCTCGCCTGTCGATTCGCAACTCCCGGAGGAAGGTGCCCGTGAATTACCTTAGTCAATTGTTGCGCTTCAGTTTTTACTGAGATGAGGAAAACTGCAATTGACATCCACCTCACTAGGCCCAAGTCTTTCAATTCTTGCCCACTTTCCTTGCTTTGGTACGTGCGCTGGCTTCACATAACCAAGCTTGGCTGCCTTATCACCAACACTCTCGCAGGAACATGCTTCCCCTACGCCCTAATGAAAGTAACCAGCATGTTATCGGAGTTTTCTGAAAAGCGTCCAGTACGAATGTGCACGTGATCTGACTCACATCGCCGCTTTTGGGAAAGTTGCCAATCTAAAATCCCATTAGAGGACCAGCATCCGAGCTACAAAGACATCGCTTTGCTCCCCATGGAGCCTGTGGCCAGCTGACTGCCGTTGCAATCAACTGCGGTTGATTGTCTCGAAGGTTCGGCAAACTCCAGAGATTGAGACACTCAAGCTTTCCCGCAAGGTGATCTTCCGTTCAAGTCGCGCTAAATGGGGTCTGGCTAAACTTTGGCGCACCCCCGCCGATCCCGGGTAATCCAAGGACTACTTGGCTAAACAGTTGTTCTATTTGAGGTGGCTTTCGAGGCTGAATGCCTTGAAATTCCGCACCGTTTTGCAAAGTGAAGTGGGCTGAGTTGACCTGGCAGAGGGCTCACCGAGCGCCATCTTCCCTGAGTGTGGCGCAACATTGCATTCCCGTCACGGTTGTTATTTACAGACGCTTCGAGACCTTCCCCTGAGGGGAGCATCCGTTACGATCGAGGGCATGGTCGGTTGTGCCGGCCTAGGAATGCGTCCAGTCGCCACCCCGTACTCCGCCAAGTGATCAAAGGGGAAGTTGGTTTTGCTTTACAGCCGGCGTTCCAGATCCTTTGTGGAGACGACTGCGCGCGGAGTAAAGGCCAATCGTTCGGCATCACATTGGTAGATCTGGAGCGAAGCGATGTGGTGGATTTATCGCCAACTCGGTCGGCTAAGATTCTGTGACTGGTGGGCCAAACATCACGAAGCTTCGGCGCTTTCGGAGGCTGTATTCTTCCGCACTTTTGGCAAATCAGGTTTGACACTTTTGCGAGCGGTGGCCGGCCCTAGAACAGGTGCAACTTCTGGTGGTCTCCGGGGGCAACTCCCGTTCCAGAATGCTGCCGCCCAGGAGCGTCTAGGCCCAAATCCGAAGCGCCATCAGGACCTCCCGTTCCTGCCAAATCCTCGGGAAAATACTACACGAGAGTACGATCTCAGTTGTGCCGCTCCCCAACTTTGATACAGTCCAGTTAGGATGGACGCTCGGCGTAACACATGAATTTTTCAATTCGCTTTCTGGCGACGTGCGCCCAAACTGCCGATTTTTCCTCCACGCGAGACTTTTCGGCTCACGATGCTTGGGAATGCTTGATTTGTTCCAGTCGTGCCGTGTTTTGATTGGGATTTTCCACAAGACTTACCCTTTATGGGGCATTCTATCTATGGGAAGTTTGGGTGCGAACCAGGCGAAGGCCGACGTCACGGATTTTTCGGCGGTTTGTGCTTACATCCCCGGTCTGGAGAGTTTTTCATGATGCTTCTCAAGCGTCCTTTCCTGCTTGCAGCCTTGGTGCTGTCGGCCTTCGCTCCACTTGCAACGCTTGGGGAAACGCCCGTTCGCACTGTCGTCGATTTCAATGGCGATTGGAAGTTTCTGCAAGGCGACCAGGCAAACGCCGAACAGCCCGCCGCGAACGATACATCCTGGCGGGCTGTCTCTGTACCGCACGATTGGAGCATTGCAGGCCCGGTAGACGCCAAGAACCCCAGCGGCCCCGGAGGCGGCTTCTTTCCCACTGGCGCCGCCTGGTACCGCAAGACGTTCTCCTTGCCAGCGAAAGAGGCCCATCGTCACGCCTACATCGTCTTCGACGGAGTGATGGCCAACAGCGATGTGTGGATCAACGGATTTCATCTGGGCCATCGTCCCAGCGGCTATGTGAGCTTCTTCTATGAACTGACCGGCCACTTGCGGTTCGGCCCGGGCGTGCACAACGTTCTTGCCGTCCGCTGCGACACCTCCAGCCAACCCGCTTCCCGCTGGTATGAGGGCGCAGGCATCTATCGCCCCGTTCGCCTGGTGCTCATGCAGGATGTACATCTGGAGCCGTGGAGCACGATTGTGACGACTCCGGTGGTCAGCGCCGGCAGGGCCATGGTGCGCGTCGAGAGCACGGTGGTGAACGACTCGGGCATGGTGCAGGGGGCCAAGCTCGCGGTCTACGTGATTGCTCCCGACGGCAGCGCGGCAGGTATGTTTGTTCTTCCGCCGCAGACTCTTGCACCTGGCGCAAGGGCCAAATTCAGTGGAGAGTGCCCCCTCTCCTCGCCGCAACTTTGGGACCTGGACAATCCGTCCACGTATCGAGTCCTGGTCAGTGTCCGATCCAGGCCCGATCTGAGGCGAGCTGACTCCATCACCGACGACGAAGAGATTCCGTTTGGCATCCGCGAATTCCACTTCGACGCGGCCACCGGCTTCTGGCTCAACGGCCGGAACTTCAAAATCAAAGGCGCGGCCATTCATGCCGATGGAGGCGCCGTTGGGATCGCCGTGCCCACTGCCATCTGGGAGCGCCGTCTCAATGCACTGCGCGCTCTGGGCGTGAATGCCATCCGCACTGCCCACAATCCGCCCTCGCCGGAGTTTCTCGATCTCTGCGACCGCATGGGCTTCCTGGTGATGGACGAGTTGTTCGATTGCTGGACGGTGGGCAAAAATCCCTACGACTATCACCTGGAGTTCGATAAGTGGTCGTCCATCGATGCGCGCGACACAGTTCGCCGCGACCGCAACCACCCGAGCGTCATTTTGTGGAGCGCAGGCAACGAAATCCGCGACACGCCGCAGGCCGAACTGGCCCACGGCATCCTTGCTCGTCTGCTGGCCGTCTTCCACGAGAACGATTCCACCCGGCCGGTGACGCAGGCTCTCTTCCGCCCCAACGTGAGCCACGACTACGAGAATGGACTGGCCGATATGCTCGACGTGGTGGGGCAGAACTACCGCGAGAACGAAATCCTGGCCGCCCACGCGCAAAAGCCCTCACGCACCATCCTGGGAACTGAGAATTCCCATGATCGCGCAGTCTGGCTTGCGCTGCGCGACCATGCCCCGTACTCCGGGCAGTTTCTGTGGGCCGGCCTGGACTACCTTGGCGAAGCCGGTCAATGGCCACTGATCTCTCGTTCGAATGGCCTTCTGGACCGCACCGGGATCCCGCATCCCCGCGGCCTGGAGCGCCAAAGCTGGTGGGCTGCCGCGCCCAATATCCATATTGCGCGACGCGTCGCTGCGTCAGAGCGTGGCGCAGTCGATCCCGGATACGAATCGGTTCCACGCGCCGCGCGCGAGCCGCTGCTGCTCGATTGGACGCCGGGCAACACCGCGCCGCATGACGAGTCGGTCGAGATCTACACCAATTGCGAGGAGGCCGAGCTGTTCCTCAACGGCAACTCCCTGGGCCGCCAGAACCTGCACACAGACGCCTCTCCTCTCACGTGGACTGTGCACTACGCTCCCGGATCCTTGAAGGCTGTTGGGTACAGGCAGGGTAAACCGGTAGCTGAGGACCAACTCCGCACAGCTGCCAAGGCGGCGCGCGTCCTGCTTTCATCGGAGAGAAAAACGCTCTCGCTCGACAGAAGCGACGTCCTCCTCGTGACGGCAACGGCGGTGGACGATGCTGGCGTACCGGTGCCCGAAGCCTCCAACCAGATCAAGTTTTCCGTCTCGGGTCCTGGACGGATTGTGGCAACAGACAACGGAAGCACCGCCGACCATGAGCCTTTTTCGCTTTCGCAACACCGCCTCTTTGGGGGACGGGCCATCGCCATCGTCCAGGCCACCGCTTCCGCCGGCGCCATCCAGGTTACAGTTTCCGCCGAGGGCTTGGCGCCGGGAAATTTCCAGCTGACGGCTGTCGGCGCTGATTCCAGAAGGCTTGTCCGCTCTTTTTAGAAGGGTTCCGTCCGGCGATGGAATCGCTAAGAAGACGGCGTCGCGTGAGAGTGTGCAAAAGTGTGGTCATGCTGACTGGCATGATGGGTTTGGTCAGCAGCAATCCGCAATCGTTTGTGCCCACGGCGAAGTGTGTCTTTCCAAAGTGCCTTTGAGTTCATGAATGCGAACGTCAAGAAGCTCTGGACGGTAGACCGGCTCCACCTCAACTGCTGCTTCTTGACCATCCGTTTTGCAACGATTGCATTGGCCTCCGACTAGACAAGCCTCGTCGAGATTTGTTGATGGGCGTGCTACCGTTGACCGTCATCGGGCATGGAGCCTGCTTTCAATTCCAGATTGCGTATCGTCTCCAACCCCGTGCGCGCGAGTTTTTCAACGACGGGATCTGCTCGAAACGCGGTGCCTAACAGCCTATGGTAAAAGTAGAGTTTTGAAAGGGCGCCACTTCAGTCGTGCTGTTAGCGATTCAAAATAATCATGGGCCTTAGTCTCCGTGGGACGGTTTTTTCGCATTTTCGACTTTCACAACAGGCTGCTGAGGGGCCTTGATTCGGAGATCCGACACTTGATCAGAGGTTCTCTTGATCGCTCCTCAGGCCGCCCATCGAAAAGAGAGGCCTCCCCGGACCCGGCTGTTTCGCTTCCAGTTACGGGACATGCTCCATGAGCAGCTTGGCGAACTGCCCAGCGGGGACCGGCTTGCTGAAATAGAACCCTTGTGCTTCGTCGCAATCATGCTTCTTCAGAAATGCGAGGTCCTCAGCCGTCTCTACACCTTCCGCAATGACCCTTAGGTGCAGGCTCTGGCCCATGCCGATGATTGCGCTCACGATCGCCGTGTCCCCTGGGTTTGTGGCGATTCTGCGAACGAAAGACTGGTCGATCTTGAGAGCATCGAGCGGGAATTGTTGCAGATAACTCAGGCTGGAGTAGCCGGTGCCGAAGTCATCGACCGAAACCTGCACGCCTTCTCCCCTCAGGGCCGCAAGGATAGGCGTCGCGGACTCCGGATGTTTCATCAGGACGCTCTCGGTGACCTCCAGTTCGAGGACTCGAGGATCGAGACCGGTTTCGGCCAGAATCGCGAACAAGTCAACGAGGAACGTCTCTTTCCGAAACTGGACCGCGGAGACATTCACCGCCATGTTTGCAACCGCCAAGCCTGCATCCGCCCAGATTTTGGCCTGCGTGCACGCTTCGCGCAGAACCCAGGCGCCGATTGGCAGAATCAGGCCGGAGTCTTCAGCGATGGAAATGAAGTGTAATGGAGGGATGGGACCCCGAATGGGGTGCGTCCAGCGCAGCAGAGCTTCTGCTCCGGATATCTTCCCGGTTCTCAGATTGATCTTTGGCTGATAGTGCAACCCCAGTTCGTTTCGTCCCAAAGCGCGCCGCAGATCCTCCTCAATGGATTGCCGCGCCACTGCCCTGACATTCATCTCCGGTTTGAAAAACTTGTAGACGTGGCGTCCGCTTTCCTTGGCGCGGTACATCGCGGTATCGGCGTTCTTGATGAGCGACTCCGCATCCAGGCCGTCGTCGGGGTAAATGCTGATGCCGATGCTGGCGGTAATGTGCAGGTCGTGACCGTCGATGGAATGTGTTTCCGCCACCGCCTCAAGAATCCTCCTCGCTGCGCCCGAGGCATCTTCAGGGCGTTCAACCTGTTGGAGCATTGCGATAAACTCGTCGCCCCCCTGGCGGCTGACCGTGTCCGGGTTGCGCACGCACTCCTTGAGCCGCATGGCGACGGACTGAAGCAGTTTGTCGCCCGCGGAATGTCCGAGAGAATCGTTGATGTGCTTGAAGTCGTCGAGATCGAGGAAGAGCACCGCGATCTGGCCTTCATTGCGGCGCGCATACGCTATGGCCTGGCCGATGCGATCTTGCAGGAGACTGCGATTGGGCAAGCCGGTGAGAGCGTCGCGCTCTGACAACCGGGTGACCTGCGCCGCCAGCGCTCGCGCCACGGTGGCGTCGCGAAAAACCAGAACGGATCCGGCTGGGAGGCCATCGCGGCCATGAATCGGGGCAACGGAGTCTTCGATGTAAATCTCGTTGCCGTTCCTCCGCACAAGCAGGCAGTTCAACGGCAGGCTGCCCGCCCTGTTCTGCTCAACCGCCTTGGCCATCGGGTCCGGGGTTTCCTGGCGCGTGACTGCGTCGATGATGTGGAAGGCATCGGAGAGCGGCCTGCCCAGAACGTCTTGCAGCGGCCAGCCTGTCAATCTCTCCGCGACAGGATTGAGGAAGGAGATGTTTCCGTTCAGGTCGGTGCAGATTACGGCGTCGCCGATGCAGTCGAGGGTGACCTGGGCGCGTTCCTTTTCGCTGAAAAGGGCTTCCTCGATGGTCTTTCGTTCCAGTGCATTGCGCAGGGCGCGCATCATTTCGCGGGGTTCAATCTGGCCTTTGACGAGGTAGTCTTGCGCACCTTCCTCGATGGCCTGTATCGCCATGGCTTCGCGGCCAGGGCCGCAAAGCAGCACAATCGAAACGCGTGGCGCGATCGTGCGGACTTGGTGCACGGCTGCGAGTCCTTGTGCGTCGGGCAAGTTCAGGCTAAGCAGAACGACATCAACCGGGTCGGCTGCCAGCCGCTCCAGGGCCTCCTTCATGGAGGACACGTGCGACAAATGAAAGGAGTATGGACCCTGGACGGCGAACATCTCGCGGATCGAACGAGCATCGTTCCCTTGGTTCTCGACCAGCAGAACTGTCTTGGCCGAGAGATCACTCATTCGTTCGACCTCAGGGAAGGGCTTTCATATCATTCCGAAAGCAAGTACTCCCCAGCTGCATCCTTGCAGGTACAGTCCAACTGATAGTCACAGATGAGCGGGGCTGTAATCTGTGCCATTTTGCTCAGTTTCCTCCTCGCAATCTCCCAGGTAAGCATTCTCGGCCTCTGCCGGGAAATTCACTTTGCGCGCGAGACGCCCCGGCGGCGGAACCGCGCCACGGCTGCCCGGTTTCACCCGCTCTCTCAAGACACGGTAGTCTTGAGAGAGATGCCTCCAATTCTCAACGTACAATCCGTCACCAAGCAATTCGGCGCTACACCGCTGTTTCGCGATATTTCCCTCACCGTCGAGGAGGGCGACCGCATCGGCCTCATCGGCCCCAACGGAGCAGGCAAGTCCACGCTGCTGGCAATTCTCGCCGGGCAGGTCGAGCCCGACTCCGGCGAACTGGCCGTGCGCAAGCGAGCCCGCGCAGCCTATGTGCCGCAGGACTCCCGCTTCCCTGCCGGCCTCACCATCCGCCAAGTATTGGAGCGAGCGCTGACCTCCGCCCACGTCACCGAGACCGAGCGCGAAGGCCGCTTGCGCGAGTTGGCAGGCCGGGCCGGCTTCAGCGACCTCAACGCTGAGGCCGCCTCGCTCTCCGGCGGCTGGCGGAAGCGGCTGGCCATTACAGAGGCCCTGGTCAGCGACCCCGAGGTGATGCTGCTCGACGAGCCCACCAACCACCTCGATCTGGCGGGCATCGAATGGCTTGAGGAGTTGCTGACCAGTTCCTCCTTTGCCGCCGTCACCGTCAGCCACGACCGCTACTTCCTTGAAAGCACATCGAGCGAAATCATCGAGTTGAACCGCGTCTATGCCGAAGGCCTGCTGCGGGTAAGGGGCAATTTCAGCCACTTTCTCGAAGAAAAGCAGCTCTATCTGGAATCCCAGAGCCGCCAGCAGGACAGCCTGCGCAACCGCGTCAAGACCGAAATCGAGTGGCTGCGGCGCGGCCCCAAGGCGCGGACGACAAAATCCAAAGCCCGCATCGATACGGCCAACGAGATGATCGGCCAGCTCAGGGCCATGGACGCGCGCACCTCGACGAACACTGCGGGCATCGACTTTGACGCCAGTCAGCGCAAGACCAAGCGGCTGGTGGAGTTCACCGATGTTGCCTGCGACGTGCCCGCTTCCGAGGGCGAGCCCAGCCGACGCTTGTTCACCGGCCTCAACTTCGTCCTCACCGCGGGCATGAAGGTCGGCCTGGTCGGGCCCAACGGAAGCGGCAAGACAACGCTGCTGCGCCTGCTGCGAGGCGAGTTCGAGCCCGCCGAGGGCGCAATCCGCCGCGCCGACGCGTTGCGGCTGGTTTACTTCAGTCAGATGCGCGAACTGGACGACAGCCTGACCCTGCGCCGCGCCCTGGCCCCCGAGGGCGACTCGGTCATTCATCAGGGCCGCGTCATCCATGTGGCCAGTTGGGCCACGCGCTTCCTCTTCACCAGCGAGCAGTTGAATCAGCCCGTCCGCAACCTCTCAGGCGGCGAGCGGGCGCGGGTGCTGATCGCCAAGCTGATGCTGGAGCCGGCCGACGTGCTGCTGCTCGACGAGCCCACCAACGATCTCGACATTCCCACGCTGGAAATCCTGGAAGAAAACCTCCTCGACTTCCCCGGCGCTCTGGTTCTGGTCACGCACGACCGCTACCTGCTCAATCGCGTCTCATCGACCGTCTTGGGCCTCGACGGCCAGGGCCACACCGGGCGCTTCGCCGATTACGCGCAGTGGGAAGACTGGCTCGCCGAGCAGGACCAGACAACGCAGAACAAGGCTGATCGCAAGTCCGACGGCTCAAGCTCCGCCCAGCGCACAACCGCCGAGCCCTCTTCAGGAGCCAAAAAGAAGCTCTCCTACCTCGAAGCTCGCGAGTTCGCCGCAATCGAACTTCGCGTTGAGGAGTCCGACGCCAGACTGGCCGCCGCACGCGACCACGTGGAAGATCCGGCTATCGCCACCGACGCAAGCGCTCTGCAAGACGCCCTCAAGGAACTGGACGCCGCGCAGCACGAAAACGACGTCCTCTATGCCCGTTGGGCCGAATTGACTGAGAAATCGAGCTAGTGTGGTGTCCCAGATGTTCGCATCATCATTCGACGACCCTCAACCCCCAAGTGAGATTACCCCCGGCAGAGCCGGGGGCTTCATTGTGTGAGCCGCTCAAAGCGGCTTGAGCGGGGTCGCTAACGCGACCCCGGTTGAGTTGGGCCACCTTTTCGGTGGCAGGTCATTTCCACATGTTGAGCTGATCCATTCGTTTGTCTTCCTGCTCCTGGTTGCGGATGTAGTCGCGAATCGTGGCCTCATCTCGGCCAACCGTCGACACGAAATATCCGCGCGCCCAGAAGCTTTGCCCGGCATAGTTTTGCTTCTGCTCCCCATACACCCGTGCTAGGTGGATCGCGCTCTTGCCCTTCATGAACCCAACCACCGACGACACGGAGTACTTCGGCGGGATCGAGATCATTATGTGGACATGGTCGGCCAGAAGATGCCCTTCTTCAATGCGGCACTCCTTCTGCTCGGCCAGTCTTCGGAACACCTCGCCCAAATGCTTGCGAAGGCTCCCGTACAGCACCTTGCGCCGGCATTTCGGGATAAAAACGACGTGGTACTTGCACTCCCACTTGGAGTGGCTTAAGCTCTCATATTCGTCCATCCTGGATTCTCCTTGAAGTGTGCTTGGCGGCTCACCTCTCGGAGTTTCTTGGATGGACTCCAGTAAATGTCAAACTGCTACTGCCACCCCGGCAGAGCCGGGGGAACTCCCGTTTGATTAGGATGTCATCCTGAGCGAACGATGGAATCAGGACATTCGGTGAGGAGCGTTGCTCTGTCGCCCCAGAAAGGGCGAAGAGGCTATCCTTCTCATATGAAATGAAAGGGAACGGTAAGAGTCCGATGGATGATGAAACAAGCTGCACGACTCCGGTCTCAAGACGGGGCTTTCTTCAAGGTTGCGCCGCGACGGCATTGATTTCACTGCCGGTGCTTGAGAGCTGGGGCGCGGAAAAGCATCCATCGGCCAGAGAAATCGGTCCCGCCCGGCGCATCCTCTCGCTGGATCGCGATTGGCTTTTCGGGGGAAAGCTGGACTCCGCAGCTCTGCAACCAGGCTTCGCGGATTCGGCATATTCCCGCGTCACGCTGCCCCATTGCGTGACGCCGCTCTCCTGGCACAAATGGGACCCATCCACCTGGGAAGACGTCTGGATCTACCGCCGGCACTTTACGATTCCACCGGAGTTGAAGTCCCTGCGGCTCTTTCTTCACTTCGACAGAGTGCTGGCCAATGCCGCGCCGGTTCTCAACGGCCAGCCGCTGCCCCAGCACTCCGGCGGATTCCTCCCGTTTGAATACGAGATTACCCACCTGGTGAAGGAAGAGAAGAATGTGCTCGCCGTCGCGGTGGATTCCCGCTGGCTCAATGTCCCCCCTGCGGGTTCGCCCAAGGGCACCAGCGCCGTTGACTATCTGTTGCCTGGCGGCATCACGGGATCTGTGAGCCTGCGCGCGGTTCCCCACGTCTTTCTCGCCGATGTCTTTGCCAAGCCGGTCGACGTACTCGACGCAAATCGGCGGGTCGACGTGACCTGCCGGATCGACGCGGCTCAACCCCTGCCGGCCTCCGTTCGTTTACAGGCAACCCTGCGCAAGGGGGACCGCACAATTGCCGAAATCTCGCAGACCGTGCCAATTGAGAAGGCAAGCCAGGAAACCAGCCTGACGCTGAGCCACCTGGGAGAGGTTTTGCTGTGGAGCCCTCAGAGCCCCCATCTTTACGACCTGACCATTACGCTCTTTGTTGACAATCAGGCGCTGCACAACCACTCTACCCGAATTGGATTCCGCGACGCGCGCTTCACCCCGGACGGTTTTTTCCTGAACGGCGTCCGCACGCAAATCTTCGGACTGAACCGGCATGAACTTTATCCCTACATCGGCTTTGCTGCTCCTGACCGTCTATTGCGGCGAGATGCCGAGATTCTGCGCCACCAGTTCAACTGCAACACCGTGCGCTGCTCCCACTACCCGCAGTCTGAAGCCTTCCTGGATGCCTGCGATGAACTGGGGCTGATGGTCTGGGAAGAGCCGCCAGGGTGGCAGTATATCGGCGACGAGAAGTGGCAGCAGTTGGCGCTTGGCGATGTTGAAGCGATGGTGCGCCGCGACCGGAACCACCCCTCGATTGTCATCTGGGGCGTGCGCATCAACGAGTCTCCCAACAACCCCGCGTTGTACACACGCACGCGGGCGCTGGCCAAATCATTGGACGACTCCCGCCCCACCTCCGGCACCATGACGATGTGGTCTACCAAAGACTGGCATCAGGACGTATTCGCATTCGACGACTATCACTCCGCGCCGGACGGCAGCGTGGGCATCAACGAGCCCCTGCCGGGCTTGCCCTACCTGATCGCCGAAGCGGTGGGGCAATTCAATTACGGCGGCAAGGGATTCGGGCGAACCTACCGGCGAGCCGGAGACCCTGCGCTGCAGGCGCAGCAGGCCCTATGCCACGCACAGGCCCACAGCAAGGGCGCGGCCAATCCAGAATGCGCGGGGGTCATCGCATGGTGCGCCTTCGACTATGGCAGCCCGATGAACTCCTATGAAGCGGTCAAGTGCCCCGGTATCGCCGATGTCTTTCGCATTCCAAAGCTGGGCGCTTCATTTTATTTGGCACAGGTCGATCCCGCGGTGCGGCCGGTCATTGAGCCCAACTTCTTCTGGGATTTCGGCCCGCTTACGCCCTTCGGCCCTGGCGGTCACGCAGCAATCTTTTCAAACTGCGACCGGCTTGAGTTGTTCGTCGGCGGCAAGCCGCACTCGGTTCTCCATCCCGACCGCGAGGCTTTTCCCCACGTCGCATACCCTCCCTTCTTTGCCGATCTGAAACTGGATGGCGCCTCCATGCCGGAATTGCGCATCGACGGCTATGTCAAGGATGAGCGCGTCCTCTCCCGCTCGTATTCCTCCGACCGCTCATCCGATCGGCTCTGGGCCAGCGCCGACGACGCGGAATTACAAGGTGACGGATCGGACGCCACCCGCCTGGCATTTGCCGTCGTGGATAAGTTTGGCGGCCTTCGCGCCTTCGCGGGCGGCGAACTCTCCCTGAGCCTCGATGGACCCGGAGCGATTGTGGGCGACCTTCCCTTTGAACTTGCCGAAAGTGGAGGCGCCGGAGCTGTGTGGATCAAGACGCTGCCCGGCCAGATTGGAACGATCAAAGTCGGGGCCAGGCACCCTTCGCTGGGCAGTACGCAAGTGGAGATCAAGGTTCACGCTAGAGAGTAAGTGGTGGAAGACGAGAGAAAGTCGATGCAAAGCACCGTCAAGGTCCTGATTGTCGAAGACGAACCCCACGCATTGATGGGGCTGGCCGAGTTGATCGCCGACTGGGGATACCGCACTGAAACCGCGCGCGACGGCATCGAGGGCTGGGAGAAAGCGCTCGCCTGGAGCCCGGCGATCGTCATCACCGATCTGAAGATGCCGCGACTGGACGGCATTGGCCTGCTGGAAAGGCTCACCGATGAGGGATCGTGCCTCAGCGCCAAGCCGTCCGTTGTGATGCTCACCGCCATGGGTTCAATCCAACTCGCGGTGGATGCCATGAAGCTGGGTGCGTACGACTTTCTGCAAAAGCCGGTGGATGCCACTCGGCTGCGCACCATCCTGGCCAACGCCACACGCCAGCGCGAGACGGAGATCGAACTCGAAGTGGTTCGCCGCCGCCTGCGCGAAACCGGTGTTTTGGGCGCCCTGGTCGGCAACTCCCGGCCCATGCGCGAGATCTTCGGGCTGATCGAGCAGATTGCGCCTTCCAATGTGTCGGTACTCATCACCGGCGAAAGCGGCACCGGCAAGGAGTTGGCGGCCCGCACGCTGCACGAGTTGAGTCCGCGCAAAGCATGCCCTTTCGTTGCGGTCAACTGCGCCGCCATTCCCGAGACCCTGATTGAGAGCGAGATTTTCGGGCACGAAAAGGGCGCATTTACCGGCGCAGTCGAACGGCGCGCGGGATGCTTTGAATTGGCCAACGGAGGCACGCTGCTGCTGGACGAAATCGGCGAAATGCCAGCGGGCACGCAGGCCAAGCTGCTGCGCGTGCTGGAAGAACGGAAACTCCGCCGCCTGGGCGCGCGCTGCGAAATGGACGTGGACGTGCGCGTGCTAGCAGCCACCAACCGCGATCCCTCCGAGGCCGTCTTACAGGGCCAACTGCGCGCCGATCTCTTTTACCGTCTCAACGTCTTCAACGTGGCCATGCCGCCGTTGCGCGAACATCTTGAGGACCTTCCCGCAATGGCCGACGCCATGCTGGAGCAGATGAGCCGCAAGCATGGGCGCAGAATCGCTGGCGTGGCTCAATCCATGCTGGACCGCATGATGGCCTACGACTGGCCTGGCAACGCCCGTGAGTTGCGCAACACAATCGAGCGGGCGGTAGTTCTTTGCGCGGAGGGTGCGCCCCTCGATGCCGGCCACCTGCCGCCGGGCTTTGGCAAATCGAAGAGCCCTAGTGCGCAGCCGCTCGATGAGAGCATGGTGCCGGTGCGCGTGGGAACCACGGTAGACGAGGCCGAGCGCTTGTTGATCGTGCGCACGTTCGAATCCACCGGGCAGAACAAGACGCGCGCCGCCGAGATACTCGGCATCAGCCTCAAGACCCTGCACAACAAGCTCAAGGAGTACAGCCAACTCCGCGAAGTGCTAACGACCTGACCCATGCGCCTGAAGACCAAACTCGTTCTGGCCATTACCACCCTGGTCTTTTTCATCTCCGGGCTGCTTTCGCTGGTCTACGTGAGCCAACTGCTTCACTCCGCCGTGCAGCAGTCCTACGACACCAACCGCATGGTGGCCAACCAGGTGCGATTTGGCCTGCAGAGAGCATTGGAAAACGGGCTCAAGGACCGCACGGTCGATCCCAATAACCCGGCCCAATTGCGCAATCTTGAGGCCAGGGCGGTGCGCCAGGATGCGGCTCTCCAGGCGCTGATCGACTCCGTCAATCGCTACTCCCTCACCGTTTACGACATCAACATCGGCGACAGCCAATCCCGCACACTGCTCAGCACCAATCCTGAAAACGAAGACAAGCCCCTGCCGATCCGCCTCAGCTACAGCGAGCTTCTCGACGCCAGTTCGTTCCGCCTGATGTCAGAGGTCTTCGGGGCCCCCGCGGTCTACGACGTAGTGGTGCCGCTGGAACGCAATGGCGAGCCTTTTGCCACCGTGCATGTGGGCGTGCGCACCACGCTGCTGCGCGCCGTCTATGCCCCGTGGCTGACTGCGGCGGCCACCCTGATGGGCTTTGCGCTGATCACCGCGCTGGTAGCGGCCTTCCTGCTCAGCAACCTCGCCTTGCGGCCCATGGAGGAGATCAGCCGGCAGCTCGACTTCTTGACCGTAAGCAGCGAAGAGACGGACGAAGAAGAGGAGACGCCCCGGCAGGACACGGCCGTGCGCGTTTCCAGCAAGATCGAACAAATCGGCCAGCGCATGAGGAATGTCGAAGAGGTTTTCTCGGCGCTGCAAGGAAACCTCGACAGGATTCTCGGCAACCTGCAGGACGGCATCCTGCTTTTTACCAGCGACGGCCGCGCCGTTCTGGTGTCGGAAGCCGCACGGCGCTTTCTGAGCACCGCGAAAGAGAACCTGCTGGGCAGTCATGCGCTTGAAATTCTTGACAACTCCAGCGCGCTCGGCCGCGCCCTGCGCAATGCTTTCGAGTCCGGCGTCCCGCTGGTGCAGAAAGAGATTCGCACGGAGAGCGGGCGTCGTATCCAGGCCTCGCTGGACTTCATCCACGACGGCCAGGCCGGCCAGGGACTGGGCGCGCTCGTCACGCTGCACGATCTTGAGTCGGCGGAGGAAATCGAGTCCGATCTGGAGCTTTCGCGCCGCATGGCGGCCATCGGACGCCTCACCGCCGGCGTGGGCCATGAGGTGAAGAACCCCATCAACGCCATTGTGGTGCATCTTGAACTGCTGAAGAACAAGCTGGCCGGCGCCGGGGCTCCCGCCGTTCGCCACCTGGAAGTGATCGACTCGGAAATCCATCGCCTGGACCGCGTCGTGCAAGTGCTGGCTGACTTCTCCCGCCCCGTCGAGTTGCACTTGCGCGAGCAGGATCTGGGTGCGGTCGTCGGCGATGTGCTGGCCTTGGCCAAGGACGAGCTTTCTACTCGCAATGTAAATCTGAGCAGCCGCCTGCCGTCCAAGGCGCTGATGGCCCATATCGACGCCGATCTCATCAAGCAAGCGGTGCTGAACGTGGTGCAAAACGGTGCTCAAGCCATGCCGGAGGGCGGCAAGCTGGAAGTCACCCTCAAAGAGCAGGGGAAAATGGCGGTCCTGCGCATCGCCGACCAGGGCCCAGGCATCCCAGACGAGATTCGCGCCAAGATCTTCGATCTCTACTTCACCACCAAGAGCTCGGGCAGCGGTATCGGCCTGGCCATGACCTACCGCATCCTTCAACTGCATCATGGCGACATCGAAGTAGAATCGAAGCAAGACTGCGGCACGGAGTTCCAGTTGAGAATTCCCCTCGCCGCCGCCGATTGGGCACGCCGGCAGCTTCAGCCAGTTAGTTCGGAAGACACGAGGGGGCGTCAGGAATGAAGCGGCAAGGCAGCGCACACAGGTTCTGTGCCCCATCCATCCACCGCCTCCTTTGTGCAAGTGCGGGGGAGCGTCGCCCTCGATGGTTCGCTCTCTGCGGCGCTGCCTGGCTGCTGCCGTTGCTGCTCGCAGGGTGCTTTCACAAGGCCAATCCGCCCCAGGCGCCGGCACTCGCCCCGCCCATCGCAGACTCTGCCCCGGTACAGCCGGAACCTGTGGCGTCAACTCCCGCCGCCATCGTCCCTGCCGCGCCCGTGCCTGAAATGAAGCCCGCCGCCCCCCAGGCCAAGCCACCGGTCAAACACACAAAGCCAGCCAGCAAGCCGGCCCAGGTCGCCTCCAACGGAGGCCCCGGCGTCAGCGCCATTGGCCAGCTCTCCTCGGGCAGCCCCTACGACTTACGCAGTCAGACATCGGACTCCATCGCCGCCACCGAGCGCCGACTGAACGGCATCGGCCGCAGGCTCAGCACGCCGGAGCAGAAAACCGCGGCGCAGATCAGGGAGTTTTTGAAGCAGGCCCGGGCCGCGCTTGCCTCTGGAGACGTAGATGGAGCGCGCACACTGGCGGCCAAAGCCAAGGTTCTGCTAAGCGAGCTCAACCCGTGAGGCGAGCGGGGCTTCACTTTCCTGTCCCCTGCTTTTCTACTGTTCTCCCCAGCTCAGCTTGATGCGCAGCGCTTCAAAGAAGCCGCTCTCGCTCAGGCGAACCAGGTTGACCGTATGGGTAGAACGCTGGCAGCGAACTTCATCGCCGGGATGCAGGGTGAATGCCAATTGGCCGTCCACGGTCAGCCGCGCTTCATTGGGAATGCCCTCCACGCGCACCGTAAGCGCCGCATCGCCGCGCACCACAATAGGCCGCAGCGTGAGCAGGTGCGGGCAGATGGGCGTGACCACCAGCGCGTCCACGTCCGGGGTCAGGATGGGGCCATTGGCCGCAAGGGTATAGGCCGTAGAGCCGGTCGGGGTTGACACAATCACGCCGTCCGCGCGGAAGCGTGCCACGCTCTTGCCGTCCAGTTCCACGGCAAACTCACCCATGCGGGCAATGTCGCCCTTTGAGACCACGACCTCGTTCAGCGCTTCGTAGCTGGAGTGCAGCGCGCCCTCGCGCCACAATTCGGCATGAAGCATGGCGCGGGCATCGATGCTGTGCGCACCGCTGCGCCAGCCCTCCAGCGTTGCGTACAGATCGCCCAGGCGAACCTCGGTGAGAAACCCCAGGTAGCCCAGATTTACGCTGAGAATGGGCGTTCCCGTTGCGGCAAAGGCGCGCGCAACGCCCAGCAGCGTGCCGTCTCCACCCAAAACGATCACCAGCCGCGGGGCCCAGGCCGGCATATCCTTGCAGTCCATGACCGGAGCCGCCGTCGAGTACTTGGCGCCCTCGCAGTCCAGCGCCGGCTCATACCCATGCTGGCGCAGCCATTCGAGCAGTTCCGGCAGCAGCCGGGCCAGCTCTTCCTTATGCGGCTTGCAGACAATAGCAATGCGATCCATGCGGTCCTAGTGTAACGGATGATGCCCCGGCGAATGTTGGCCCTGCTCACATCACGTAGCCCGGCGCTTTAGCTTCAAGACTCCGGACCCGCCGCGCATAGAGCAGGAATTCCTTATTCCCCTCCATCCCGGTGATGGGCGACGGAATGGTCTCCACCACCTGCCAACCCAGCGACACGACGGACTCGGCCACCCGGTCAACGGCCAGTTTGTGCGCCTCGGGGTCGCGCACGATGCCGCCCTTGCCGATGTTTTCGCGGCCCGCCTCAAATTGCGGTTTAACCAGAATCACAGCCTCGGTAAGGCTGGGCGCCGCGGCAAAAACCGGCCCCAG
Source organism: uncultured Acidobacteriaceae bacterium (assembly GCA_963839155.1). Taxonomy (GTDB): domain Bacteria; phylum Acidobacteriota; class Terriglobia; order Terriglobales; family Acidobacteriaceae; genus Telmatobacter. The sequence goes on along the minus strand of CAWITY010000007.1, from coordinate 119,858 downwards.
CAGCAGCGTGGCCGAGATGAAGGAGACGTCCATCGCCAGCAGCGTCAGCTCCTGTTCGCCGGGCGCCGCGGCAAGCGCCCGCGGTTCCAACAGGCGCGCATTGGTGCGCTCCACCAGCCGGACGCGCGCATCGTTGCGCAGTTTCATGGCGATCTGCCCAAAGCCAGTATCCACTGCGGTCACCTGCGCCGCTCCATGCTGCAGCAAGCAATCGGTAAAGCCGCCGGTTGACGCGCCCACGTCCAGGCAGGCTCTGCCGGTCACCTGAATCTGCCAATGGTCCAGCGCGCCCTTGAGCTTGAGCCCGCCACGGCTCACGTAGGGCGGGTCATCGCCCAGAATGCGAATGGGTGCGTCGACGGGAACCGTCACTCCGGGCTTGTCTACCTTCTGCTCCCGCACCAGAACCCGACCGGCCAGGATGAAAGCGCGCGCCCGTTCGCGGCTGGGCACAAGTCCCCGCTCCACCAGCAGAAGATCCACGCGCATTTTTGCCGTAGCCGTCTTGTCTCCCATCGGTCCCCATCAAGCAAACAGCCAAAGGAACCTCCCGCGAGGGGAAACTCCTTTGGCTGGTTCGGTCCTGTACGCTGCGTTACGGTTCGAGATTCGGGTTACGGCAAAGTCTGGCAAGCGGCCAGCGATGCTGGCACGCCAGGAGAATAGCAAGGCTGCCCCGCGCCCGGCATGCGGCTGATGTTGTTGTTGTTGCCGCTCGATCCGTTTTGCGAGCTGACCCGAACATCCACAATGTTGCCCTGCACCAGGACCGTCGTATCCACAATGTCCTGATCGGTGCGCACAATTGTGAGGTAAGGGCTATCTGGCGAAGCCGCATACACCTTACCATAGAGTGAGTTAGCGGTTGAGACCACCGTGCGGGGATGACCGATGACGGGCAGCGTCTTCTCCACGGTGTGGCTCGACAGATTCACGATGGTCACCGTGCCGTCGGCCTGGTTGGCCGTGTAGGCGCGGCTCCCGTCGGGCAGCACGGTCACGCTGGCGGGGCTGTTGCCCACCGGAATGGTAAACGTGGTGCCAAAAGTGGGACTGTCGTTGCCGTACTCATCCATGCTCACATCAATGACATTGATGGAATTGCCGTCGTAATTCGCCACGATCAACTGGCTGGTGGTTGCGTTGTACTCGGCGTACACCGGGCCAGCGTGCGCCTGGCCGGGCGCAGGAGTGACCGCCAGGCTGGGGTGACAGGTATAGGTCTGGCTGTTCTGGTTTACGCAGCCCCCGGCCGGGCAAACACAGGAGTCCAGCGTGTTGTTCTGGCTGTTGATGACCGTGATCGTGTCGCTGCCCCGGTTGAGGACAAAGGTGCGCCTCTGATCGCTGCTCATCACGCCATAAACAGGACACACGCCCAAGGGGATGCGCGCCGAAACGGTCAACGTGGCTGTCTCGATCGCATCCGCCTCGCCAATCTGCCCATTCCCGAGCATCGATACGAATGAGGACGGCGTATTGCAGGCCACTCCATACGTCACGGCCGGAATGCCGTTGGCCTGAGCGGTCGTGGTGTTCTGACTGATCACATAGTTGCGCTCGCCAGTTGTCCCTGCCCCAAGGATGAGCACCGGCGTAGGTGCCACGGGAACCGCCAGCTTGAAGGTCTCCGGGTAACCATTGAGAATGTCCGCAATATTCCCATTGAGGTCGGCGGCCCAAAGTCCTGCCGACGGAGAGAACATCCCCACCGGTTGGGAAGACGTGGGCAACGTGGTGTAATTCACGTTCTTCGCCTGCAGACTGGTGGACGCAGGGAAGTTGGTCAACGTCCCGTCGCTGTTCACGGTGTACCCCGTTGACCCGGTCTCGTCCAAAGTGAAGCTGATTGGGCCTGGACCGATGGGCGCCGTCGCCATCACGGTGTCGCCCGCATAGTCGATGATGGTTGCAATGCCCGGTGTCGTGGGCGAAGGGGCTGAAACCACCACCGCCTGCGAAGTCGGCTGGGCCGAGGGTCCACTGGGGTTGATGGGTGTAACCACCGGCCGATATTGGCTGCCGCAACCGGCAACCAGGGCAACAGCCGCAAACACCGCGCCCGCCTCTACCAAGCGCACGCGCGTCTGGCCAAATTTCATGGGAAAAAGCCTCATTCAGTTCTTTCCTGCTTACCCCCTGATTGTAAATCAGGAGGCCGGGTTACGACCCGTCTCCGGGCGCCCGAGCAACCGCCCAGAGGGTGTGGAAGTGGATTCCCCGATCGACAAACCGCCTTTGCCCACGCCAGCCACGGCATCCACGGCACAGCTTGACACAAGAGAAACTGCGCATTCCGGTCTGAAATCCAGCCGGCTTCATGGCGTTCCAGTAAGACGGCCACAGCCAATCAAGCGAGCTAAAGGGCTTTCACTGATGGCGTAAGGAAGCTCCGTGCCCCATCCATTTCACGTTCTTTGTGAAATGGATGGGAACTCCAAAATCAACCCTGCGGGAACAGAGAAAATGCTCTAATGTCCGGCGACCTCCACAATCGAACTGTCCGGCTCGCTCCAGGCCGGCTTCCCCTCGTGCGTCAGTTTCTGCCGGGCCTCGTCCCAGGACAGCTTGGTAATGGAGCCTGCCCCCTGCTCGTAGGCATAGGTCGTACCGTCGTCGGAAAAGAGCGTGAAGTGGGCATCGGCGCCGGGATAGACGCGCACCCTGGAGATGGCTTGCGCCTGGTGTGTGCTCTCCACTGGGGCTCCCAGAGGCAAAATCGAGCCAGCCCGCACAAACAGCGGCAGCGTGTCGATGGGTGCGGCCACGGTGATGGTCTGGCCGCCTTTGAGCCTCTCATTGGTCCAGTAGTTGTACCAGTCTGCCCCGGCGGGCAGGTAGACTTGCCTGCTGGTCGCGCCCTGCTCGGTCACCGGCGCCACCAGGAAGGCGGGGCCAAACATGTACTCATCACGCAGGTCGGCTACCTTGGGATCGTCTGGGAAGTCCAGCGGCAAAGCGCGCATGAACGGCGCTCCGGTCAACCAGGTCTTGTAGCCTAACGAATAGATATAGGGCATCAACTCGTAGCGCAGCCGCAGGTATTTCTCCAGGATCGGCTCCGCCTGCTTTCCGTAAGACCACACCTCGTTCGTCACGCGGCTGCCATGGGCGCGGAAAATGGGCAGAAATGCGGCGTACTGGAACCACCGGGTGTACAGCTCGGGGTAATCGTCGTATCCGCCCACATTGGCCCTTGCGTCCGATGGGTCCAGAAGCGGTGTGTGCGCCGGATGATGCTCTGCGGGCAGATACTGCCAGCCGCCGGTATCGTTGGACCAATACGTAATCCCCGAGGCGGCAAAATCGAGCCCCGTGGGAATCTGCCGCTTGAGCGTATCCCAGGTGGGATAAATATCAGAGGACCAGAAGATGGCCCCGTTGCGCTGCGCGCCCAGGTAGGCATCCCGCGATAGAATCAGCGCCCGCTTGCCGGGCTCGTCCTTGCGAAAACCGTCATAAAGCGCCGCGGTGTGGAAGAGCGGGTACACGTTGAAAAATTGTGTTCCGGGGCCAACATGTAAATAGGCCCCGTTGGGAGGCAGGTCGGGTTCTGTCTCATCGGCCCACAGGGAGTCAAAGCCTTTGGCGATAATGTTCTCGTGGATCGTCTTCCAGTACCACTGGGCGGCGTCTGGATTGGTCGTATCGATGTCCGATCCGGCGCGATCGTAGGGCAGCCCGTCGATGGGCGTGCCGTCGGCCTTGTGAATCAGCCAGCCCTTCTGGCGCAGTTCGGCGTAATAGCGGTCCTCAGGCACAAACCGCGGCCACACGCTGATCATGGTCTCGAAGCCCATGGAGTGAAGTTGCTTGTTCATGGCCACCGGGTCGGGCCAGAACCTGGGGTCCATGTCCATCTGGCCCATTTTCGTGTAATAGAACCAGTCCACCACCATCACATCGGCCGGCAGATGCCGGTCGCGGTAGCCTTGGGCCACATCCAGCACCTCTTTCTGGCTTGCGTAGCGCTGCTTGCACTGTATGTAGCCATAAGCCGCCTTGGGCAACATGGGCGTGGGTCCGGTCAGCAGCCGATACCCGGCATAGATTTCGTCCGCTGTCTCCCCGGCAATGACAAAAAATGAAACCCGGTCGCCCACTTGGGAACTCCAGCGGGTCTGCTCGTTGAAGCCCGGCTCGATGGTGGTCTTGGAGGGATTGTCCCATACCAGCCCATAGCCCTTGTTCGTTACCAGGAACGGCACGCAGGTGCTGGGCGCCGCCGTGGCCAGATAATCGTTCCAGCAGCGCACGGCATGTCCGCGATGGTCGAGGAAACCCTCGTGGTTCTGGCCCAGCCCATAGTAGTGTTCATCGTCGGGCGAGGCAAAACTCGCACCCACGGTAAAGAACTCCGGGTCCGTTGGCCGCCGGTCGCGGGCCACATCGGCGGTTCCGTCCTTCGCATTGGGAACCGCCTCGGACCAGCCGGTCATTTCCAGCAGTTTCTTGCCCTCGGGGGTGCGGAAAACGATATGCGCGCCGGGCACGGAGCCATTGAAGTACTTGCCGATGTCGATCTGCGTCGCCAGCGGCGGATGGGAGCGCGGCAGCTCCTTTTCCACGGAGGCCACAATTCTCCCCGACCTGTAGACGTCGTCCCGCTCGGTCTGGCTTGCGCTCCAGCCGGCCGCGGCAGGCGTGGCCACAAAGCCGAATCCCGGCCCGGCCAGCGCCGGATCGTGCTTCAGGCTCAGCGTGACGCGCAGGATGTTGGGCGCGTAGGGCTCCAGCACAATGGTTTCGCCCTTGCGGTCGATTTCGAGTTTCTGGGCGGGGGACTGTGCCAGAACGATGGCTGCGGTGAGAAGAACTCCGGCAAGAACTGCGAATGCGCCTGTAAACCTTTGCATGAACACTCCGTGGGGGACGCGAAGGATTGAAATCGCGCCGCGCAATCGAGTGTAAACCGATTCACTAAAGCAAAACCAGAGCATTCGTGCGCTGGCAGCGTGATTCACGATTGCTTCTGCTTTTGGAGAGAGCCCCTCTGCCGGCTTGCGTCCTTTTGTCGCCCGTTTACCTGCTTGCCGCGATCATCTGCGCGGCGTGCTGCATACTGGTCTCGGTCACCGTCGCGCCAGACAACATGCGAGCAACTTCCTGGGTGCGCGAGGGGTCGTCGAGCAGCAGCACGTGGGTCTTGGTGCGCCCATGGTCCTGGCGCTTGTCGATGAGGAAGTGCTGGTCGGCGAAGGCGGCAATCTGCGGCAGGTGCGTCACGCAGAGCACCTGCTGGCCCCGGCTCAGTGACTTGAGTTTCTGCCCCACCGCCTCTGCCGCGCGTCCGCCGATGCCGATGTCGATCTCGTCGAAGACCAGTGTGCGGGGCGTGGGCGACTTGGTCTTGGGCTTGACCGCGCCCTCTTCCACGCTGACCTTCAGGGCCAGCATCACACGGCTCATTTCGCCGCCCGAGGCAATCTCGTGCAGGGCTTTCAGCGGCTCTCCAGGATTGGTGGAGATGCGGTACTCCACCTGGTCCCAGCCGTTTGCGGTCCAATGGGGTTGCGACGGTTCCGCGGAGCTTCCCTCGGAGGCTAAAGCCCCATCCCTTTTTGCACCATTTACGGCACGGCTAAAGCCATGCCCTTTCAAACTCTCTTGCTCGTCAGGGGAAAGAACTGCCACCTCGAAGCGCACCTTCATCGCCAGCGAATTGATCTGCGCCTCGGCCAGCTTGGCCAGCTTCTGTCCAGCGGCCTTGCGTTCCGCGCTCAGGGCAGAAGCGGCTGCCCGATACCCCTTCGAAGCTTCATCCAGCGCGGCACGAAGTGCCTTCAAAATCTCGTCGCGATCCTCCACCTCTGCCAGTTTGCGCGCCACATCTTCGCCAAAAGCGATAACCTCGGCCACGGTCTTGCCATATTTGCGCTTCAGACGGTCGATCAGCGCCAGTCGGTCCTCAATCTCCGCCAACCGCTCGGGAGAGGCGTTGATGCCCTCGGCATAGTCGCGCAAGCTGCCGCTCACATCGCCCACGATGGCGCGGGCCGAGGCCAACTGCTGGGCGGCCTCGATGAACTTCCCGTCGTAGCGGGCCAGCTCCTCCACATTGCGCAAGGCCGCGCGCAGCGCCACCTCAGCTGAGGCGCCGCCCTCGTAAAGCTGCTCGAAGGCGCCCATGGCGGCGGTGTAGAGCTTTTCGGCGTTGGCCAGCACGCGCTTTTCCGTCTCCAGAGCCTCGTCCTCGCCGGCTTCGAGGCGAGCATTGTCGATCTCCTTCAACTGGTAGCTCCACAGGTCCACCATGCGCAGGCGGTCTTGCTCGCCCTGCTGCAACTCTTCAAGCTTTTCCTGGGCTGCCCGCCAGCGGGCATGGGCCTCGGCCACGGTATCGGTTGCAATGCCGCCAAAGCGGTCCAGTAGGATGCGCTGCTGGGCCTGGTCGAAGCTGCTCAGCGTTTCGGTCTGGGCGTGAACCAGCGCCAACTCCGGTGCAAGCTGGCGCAGCACGGCGACTGTAGCCGGCTGGTTGTTCACAAACACCCGCCCCTTGCCGGAGGAAAGAATCTCCCGCCGCATGATGATCTCGCTGCCGCCGGAGTCGATGCCATTTTCTTCGAGAATGCTCTCTGCGGTTGGAGTCGACTCGAAGACGCAGGCCACCACGGCTTTCTCCGCCCCGTGGCGCACCAGTTCGGCTGAGGCTTTGCCGCCCATCAGCAGGGCCAGCGCGTCCACCAGAATGGATTTGCCCGCGCCGGTCTCGCCGGTGAGCAGATTGAGCCCAGGGCCAAAGACGGCGATGGCGTGATCGATGACGGCGTAGTTTTCAGCGCGCAGTTCGACGAGCATAGTGTGGTCCGTTGTTCCACATTATTGTGATCTGATCGAGGCAAGAGCCGCGACAGCAATCCGAGCGCAGAATAGCATGACCAGCAACAATATGGCCCGACCGATTGAGCTCTAAGACGTCTTGAAGTCACCTCATCGATACTATGCGGGGCTTTTCTTCCTTCTTCATCGGATTACGCAGTCATCCAGCCTTGGGACGCCTTTAACCACTCCACTTCCTTTGCACAGGAACGTTAATATGAAGTTGCTATGTACACCGTTCGTATCCACAAGGTCAGAAGCCTTCGACACCTCACTGTCTCGAAGGTTTGCGTGAACTAATACATCGGATCCGCCACGAATCACGCCAAGCGCGGGGGGCGCCGAGAGCAGCAGAAATGGGTGGTCAACCGCTCTTCCGCTGAAACCACAGACAGTCCCCGAGACAGCAAGCATCTGTCCCCTATACAACGAGTCCGCACGGGCCTCGTCCTGCTTATAGTCGCGATAGAGCCGTTCCGTGCCAACAGGCTGTGCGTGGAGCCGTGCTGAAGAATCTTCTGCCGGGAAGAATGAACCACCCTTGCATCCAATTGCCACGAAGCAGACAAACGCTAGAGACAGACGAGAAAGGAAGCGGGATTTGCGGTCTGGTTTCAAAATCATCCCCCACCGAATAGACATCGTTTTGGAAACACTACGCAGTGTACTCCTGATTGGAAACCGTCAACGACGCAAGATCCCAGCGCCGGCGCGGTAGGGTGGACTTGGAAGCAAGCTACGGGGTCTGCTACCGTTGAAGCTGAGGTGAATGCCGATTTTGACTGCTGCTCTTGCGCTTTTTTTGCAGACTGACAGTGGCGCGTCCCCCGCGGCCTCGCCATGGTCTCCCGGTTCCAGCGCTCTGGTGGAGATGGTTTCAAACAGCGGCCCGGTGGCAATGGCCGTTCTGCTCCTCCTGCTGATTGCCAGCATTTACTCCTGGACTGTCATCCTGGGCAAGATGTCCACTTTCCGCGCGGCCACCAAGGAGAGCAAGCGCTTCATTCGCGCCTTCCGCAAGGCCACACGCCTGCAGGAAATTGCCGCGCTGGCCAGCGACTACAAGGCCAGCCCGCTGGCCCAGGTCTTCGAGGATGTCTACGAGACCTACAAGCGGCAAACGGGCGGCTCCGGGCCCCCGCGCAATCTGGTGCCCTTGGAGCGCTCGGCGCAGACCGCGGCCAGCGAGGCGATCACCAGCCTGGAGCGGCGCCTGACCTGGCTGGCAACCATCGCCGCCACCAGTCCCTTCGTCGGCCTCTTCGGCACGGTGATCGGCGTGGTAGACGCCTTTCACGGCTTGGGTACGCCCGGAGCAGCCACGCTGCGGGCTGTCGCGCCCGGCATCTCCGAGGCGCTCATCACCACCGCCGCCGGCCTCTTTGTGGCCATACCCGCCGTGGTGGCCTACAACCAGTTCACCGCGCGAATCAGGGTTTTTGCCGCCGCCATCGACGACTTTTGCCGTGAGTTGCTGAACTCGCTCGACGAGATTCCCGTGCGCGCGCCCCTGCCGGCGCGCAACCCCGGCGCCGAAATTCCCCAGGGGGCAGAACGTGGCCTTTACAAGTAGCAGCGGCCAAACCCGCACCTCGCTGGCAGAGATCAACATCACGCCCATGGTGGACGTGGTGCTGGTGCTGCTGGTCATCTTCATGATTACCGCGCCGGTCTTGCAGTCGGGGATTGAAGTGGCCGTGCCCAAGACACGCACGGTCAAGGAGATCACCGAGCAGCGCCTGGTGGTGACCATCGACCGCGACCAGCAAGTGTTTCTGGGCGATCAGGCGGTCAACATACACGATCTGGCCCAGAAGCTGCACCAGGGCGGCACCGACCCGGCGCATCGGGTCATTTACCTGCGCGCCGATGAGCGGGTGCCGTTCGGCGCCTTCGCCAGCGTGATGGACGCGGTGAAGCAGGCCGGTATCACCAACATTTCCATCGTTACCCAGCCGCTGGACACGAAGAGCTCGGCGACGGGCGGGAACTAGGAACTTCGAAACGAGATTCTCGTTTCGAGCAGAGCGCGGCTTTTGGAGAGTCTTCGATGAAGCCGCTGCTTTGAAAGGGCGCGACTTTAGTCGTGCCGAAGGTGCGAATAAAGCGGATGGGCTTTAGCCCCTGAGGGAATGCAAATCGTCGAAACCCCATCCCCCAGGGGCTAAAGCCCAAGATTGTTTTTCACAATCGAGCGGCACGGCTGAAGCCGTGCCCTTTCAAGACAACCCCCGTCAATTGTCTGGCGGGGCCTCGGGGCGAGCGCAACATGAGTCTGCTGAACGATGGCGAGCATTTGGAGCGGGAACTGACGCCAGAGCCGGTGGTTGGCCCGGCGACGGGTTCGCTTGTTCTCCATGCCGTATTGGCGGGCGGTCTCGTCTTCTATGGCATCTTCGCCGGGCTCTTTCACCACAATCAATGGGGCGGCTCCGGCTCCGGGGGAGCCATCCAGGTGAGCCTGGTCAGCAGCGCCCTGCCTTTACCCTCCGATCTGCCGCCCAATCAGAATGTACTGGCCACCGACACGCCCAGCCAGGCCCCGGCAGAACCCACGCCCAAAGCCAAGCAGGCGGTGGATATGACCGCCATTCCCATTTCAGGCAAACAGAAGAAGCCGCAGGCGCAGACCGCGCCCAAAAGCCAGGTGAACCAGCCCCGGCAAGACAACCGCGCGCAGTACGGCGAGCAGGCGGGCTCGTCCATGACGCGCGCCACGTCCACGCAAGCGGGCCCAATCGGCCCAACCTCGATCAGTGACGGCGACTTCGGCAGCAAATTCGGGTGGTATGTCGACGGCATCAATCGCAAGATGGCCACGAGCTGGTACAAGCCGGAGGTGGACCCGCGCACTCCCAGAGGCGCACGCGTCTATCTCACTTTCGCCATTAGCCGCGGAGGCAATCCCTCCGGGGTGCAGATCGAGCGCTCCAGCGGCAGTACCACCCTGGATCGCTCCTGCCAGCGCGGCGTGCAGCGGGTTGACACTTTTGGCAACCTCCCATCGGCATATAATCAAAGCACGCTGAGGGTCTCTTACTACTGTGAATACTAGCAGTTGAAGAAATCGTCGGATTGCGGGCGCGGACGCGCCCAACAGTGCGTTCTTCATCAGGAAGGATTGCTCATCGCATGAAAGTTCATTCCCGGATTCTTCCCCTCCTTGTCGCCGTCCTGGCTTGTCTCACGGCTAACCATCTTTCCGCCCAGGACTGGGTCCACACCGGCACCAACCTGGGCAACGACCGCATCCGCATCGCCGCGGCCGACTTCAAGCCCGTGGGCGACGATCCCCAGACACCGGCGTTGAAGGCAGCCTTTGACGCCACGCTCTACAGCGATCTGGCCAACGCAGGCATCTTCGACCTGGTCTCGAAGAGCATGATTCCCGCAGGCCACGCCCGGCGCGCCCCAGGAGATCAACCTGCCGCAGTGGTCCGCCGCGCCGGCCAACGCCGCCATGGTGGCCTTTGGCGCGCTCTCGGCAACCAATGGCCGCCTGGTCGTCTACGGCTGGCTCTTCGATACCCGCAACACCGCCAACCCCCAGGTGCTCGGCAAGCAGTACAACGAAGAAGCCAGCCAGGATATGGCCCGCACCGTGGCGCATCGATTTGCCGACGAGATCATCTACCGCCTGGGCGGCGGCATCAACGGCATCGCCGAGACCAAAATCTACTTCGTCAGTTCGCGCACCGGCTCCAAAGAGATCTGGGCGATGGACTACGACGGCCAAAACCAGCATCAGGTGACCCACCTGGGCAGCATCTCGCTCTCTCCGCGCATCTCGCCGGACAATTCGCGGCTCGCCTTTGCCTCGCTGGGCAGCGAGGGATGGGCGATCCGCATGTATCTCCCTGGAGCTGGGCCGCCCGGTTGCCTTCCCGGCCGGCACGGCAGGCGGCAGCAACCTCTCCCCGGCGTGGTCCGCCGACGGAACCAAGCTCGCCTTCTCCTCCTCGCGCTCCGGCGACTCCGAGATCTGGGTGGCCGACGCCAGCGGCGCGCAATCTGCGCAAGCTCACCTCGTTCAAGGGCCCCGACGTGGCGCCCACCTGGAATCCCGCGCACCAATGCGCAGATTGCCTGGGTCAGCGGACGCACCGGGCTGCCGCAGATCTACACCATGGATCTGGACGGCGCCAACGTGCAGCGCATGACCGACGGCGGCTATGCCATCTCGCCCTCCTGGTCGCCCAGCGGCCAGTTCCTGACCTTCAGTTGGAACCGCAAGTACGGCCCCGGCGCTCCCGGCGGCCAGGACATCTACGTCATGGACATCGCCAGCAAGCGCTGGCTGCAACTGACCCACGATGCGGGCAGCAACGACTTCCCGTCCTGGGCGCCGGACGACGCGGCACATCGTCTTTGAGCGGGCCATCGGCGGGCACAGCCAGATCTGGACCATGCTCGCCGACGGCACCGAGCAGCATCAACTGACCCATACGGGCAACAACTTCATGCCCAACTGGAGCTGGAAATGAGTTCCGCCGCGGAAAACAATTCACACTGCATCTCAACGTGTGGCGTGCATCGTGGATTTATGCACTATTATTTTATCGTTGCGTAAACTGCTGCTCGGAACGTGCTGTACGGCGGGGGCGGCTTACCCCTCCGGTGCGGCGGAGTGCGCTCTGTCGGGGCGGAAAAACTGAACCCGACGACAACGTTTTCACGAGCATCGTGCTTTTTGGGAGAAGAACTGTCGAATGAGTTGAATTCGGACTGGAGTAGTTAGAAATCACTCTGCAGCCGAGCGCTCGCCAGACACCCTTGAATTTGTGGAAGGAGTAATTCATTGAACAGTCGTAATCGCATTTTGGTTCCTGCTGTATTGCTTCTCGCATTGGTCGCGGTTGCAGGCTGCAAAAAACAGCAGCCTCTGCCACCCGCTGCCCCGCCCCCACCCGCGGTAGTCGCACCGGCGCCCACCGCGCAAATCACCGCCACCCCCACCGTGGTCTCGGCAGGAGATCAGGTCGTGCTGACCTGGCGCACCACCGATGCCACCACGGTCTCCATCGATGGCATCGGCGACGTGCCCACCTCGGGCGTCAAAACCGTAACGCCCAACTCCTCGACCAGCTATCATCTGGTGGCCAGGGGCGACGGCGGCTCGGCTGAGGCCACGGCGCGGGTCACGGTCAATGCGCCTCCGGCCGTGGTCGTTCCCACCAATACCATGAGCGCGGAAGAGGAGTTCAAGGCCAATGTGCAGGACATCTTCTTCGATTACGACACCTACGATATCCGCAGCGATGCCCAGGCAACGCTGTCGCGCGATGCGTCGTATCTGGTGAGCCATCCGGATGTGAAGGTGGTCATCGGCGGATATTGCGACGAGCGCGGCTCCAACGAGTACAACCTGGCCCTCGGCCAGAACCGCGCCGACGCGGCCAAGAATGCCCTGGTCACCGCCGGAGTGGCCGCCAGCCGCATTCGCGTCATCAGCTACGGCAAGGAGAAGCCCTTCTGCTCCGAGTCGACCGAGGAGTGCTGGCAGCAGAACCGCCGCGCCGGTTTCACCATGGACCGGTAAAATGAATGAGTAAGGCAGTGTAGGTGTGAAGAAGAAGTGAACGCGTGAAGAGTCCCAAGATCGAGCAGAAAAGTTCGGTTTTGACTGTCACCGTTCACTTCTTCACTTTTTCACTTTTTCACTTCTTCACTGCCTCTTTCATAGGTGAATCAATGCAAAAAGCACATAAACTTCGCAGTCGTCTTCTTGCGGCGGATTGTTCGCCATGCTTGTGGTCGCTGTGCCCGTCGCCCGCGCACGCGACATCAAAGGAAATCATCGAGCTGCAAACGCAGGTGCAGCAACTGCTGGACATGGTGCAGCGCATCCAGTCCACGCTGGACACGCGCTTTGGCGTGCTGCAGCACCTGGCCGAGCAGACCGCGGACAACGCCAACCAGATGACCGCGACCGTGAACGCGCTGCAGCAGAAGATCAACGCCCAGAACGACGCGATCGACGGCAAGCTGGACACCATCTCCGGCCAGGTGCAGTCGCTGAACGACTCCGTGGACGAGTTGAAGTCGCGCATCGCCAAGCTGGACAAATCCATCCAGGATATGCAGACGCAGTTGCAGAACATCCAGAACCCGCCCGCCGGCGTTGCGCCCGCGGCCGGCGGCGGTGCCGCTCCCCTGCCGGGCAATCCGGCTGTCGGCCCGGCCGCCAACCAGGCGCCGCCGCTGCAGGAAACCTTTCAGGCCGGCGTGCGCGACTACAACGCCGCCAAGTACGAGGTGGCCGCCGGCGAGTTCCAGGATGTGCTGCACTACTATCCGCTGGACGATCTGGCCGGCACGGCCCAGTTTTACCTGGGCGAGATCGCCTACCGGCAGCAGAATTACGCCGAAGCGGTAAAGGCCTACAACGCCGTGCTGGAGGGCTTCAGCGGCAACCCCAAAGCCTCCGGCCGCGCAACTGCGCAAGGGACTGGCGCTTCTGCAGATGAACAAGAAAGAAGCGGGCATTCACGAGCTGCGCCTGCTGATCCAGCGCCATCCGCAAACTCCCGAGGCCGCCCAGGCGCGCACCAAGCTCAACGGCCTGGGCGTGAAGCCTACGGGTCACTGAGGCGCCATGCACACCAGGCAGGTGGCCCGTTCATCGGGCCCAAAAATCACCATGAACTAAGAGAAGCTGTGCCCCTTTCATCACAGTTTTATCGTGATGAAAGGGCGTTGGATCCAGGCCTTGGCCGGTCCATGATATAGCCATGCCGCGAGTTCAGAAATGGTACCGGAAACTCAAAATTGAGTCGGAGTGGACGGCGAGACTGCGCTGCCCACTCATCGCGAAAATGCCGCGATGAATGGGGCACAGCCTTCCAGGTTGGCTAACGATCAAAGAAGGCAGAGTCGATGCCTGGGCCACCTGCCGGGGCTTTTCCTTTGCTCGCACCGGAATCGCAACGGTTATCCCAAGTTGGCCATCAGGCTGTCCAGCGCCGACTTCGGCGGACGGGTCAGCGACTCGGGCAGCGTGCCCAACGGCTCGTCCACCAGGTTCAGCTGGTCGATGAAGGTAGGCTTCTGCGTGTCGATGTAGAAGACGCCGGTGAGAATCTCGTCCTTCTCATGCGCCTCCATCAGCGTGCGCACGGCGTTGGCCTTGTCGGTGGGATCGTAGTCCTCCAGCAGCTTGCGCAGGCGCAGGTTCGAGCCGTCGTGCATCTCCACTTCGTACACCTGGCCGGAGTCGTAGTCCACTTCGATGTCGTCGAAGCTGGCCACAAAGCCGATCTCGTTGATGGGCTCGTCGTTCTCCTGCATGAACTTGTAGCTCTTGGTCGAGCCTTCGTGGTCGTTGAAGGTCACGCAAGGGCTGATCACGTCCAGCATCACCGTGCCCTTGTGGGCAATGGCCGCCTTCAGCATGGAAAGCAACTGCTTCTTGTCGCCGGAGAACGAGCGGCCCACAAACGTCGCGCCCAACTGGATGGCCAGCGCGCAGGTGTCGATGGCCGGCAGATCGTTGATGACGCCGGTCTTCAGCTTGGAGCCCAGATCGGCTGTTGCCGAGAACTGGCCCTTGGTGAGCCCGTAGACGCCGTTGTCCTCGATGATGTAGATCATCGGCAGGTTGCGCCGCAGCAGGTGGACAAACCCGCCCATGCCGATGGAGGCCGTGTCACCGTCGCCGGAGACGCCCAGCGCGGTCATGGTGTGGTTGGCCAGGACGGCGCCCGTGGAAACGGCGGCCATGCGCCCATGCACACTGTTGAAGGCGTGCGAACGGCTCATGAAATAGGCCGGGCTCTTCGACGAGCAACCGATGCCGCTCATCTTCATCACCCGCTCCGGCTCCACGCCCATCTCAAACATGGCGTCGATGATGCGCTCGGAGATGGCGTTGTGCCCGCAGCCGGCGCAGAGCGTGCTCTTGCCGCCGCGGTACTCAAGAACCGGAAGCCCGATATGGTTGACTTTAGGCGTTGGGGTAGCGGTTGCCATCTAGAGGCCCTCCTTGGTCGCAAATTCCTCGGTAATGGATTGAGCGTCCACCGGCAATCCGTTGTAGTGCAGAATGCTGCGCAGTTTCACCACCTGATCGGCGGGAAGATCCAGCTTCAGCAGGCTGGCCAACTGCGCGTCGCGGTTCTGCTCCACCACATAGACGCGCTCGTGCGAAGCCACAAAGTCGTGAATCTCGTGCGCAAAAGGATACGCGCGGATGCGCATGTAATCCACATCCTGGGCGTATTGCTTCTTGATCTGGTCCAGGCTTTCCCTGAGCGCAAAGTCGGTGGTGCCAAAGGCCAGGAAACCCACCTTCGAGCTTCCATCCTTCACCGTCACCGGGCCGGGAACCAGCTTGCGCGCATTCTCGAACTTGCGCGACAGCCGCTCCATCACCTCGACATACTCGTCGGGCTTCTCGGTGTAGCCTGCCGAGTCGTTGTGTCCCGAACCGCGCGTGAAATAGGCCGCCTTGGGATGCATTGTGCCGGGAAGCGTGCGCCAGCCGATCGCGTCGCCATCCACGTCGCGATAGCGCGCGAATCCGCCCAGCCGGTTCAGATCTTCGGCGGTCAGCACCTTGCCGCGATCCAGCGGTGTCGTGGGATATACGAACGGATCGGACATCCAGTTGTTCATGCCCAGATCCAGATCGCTGAGCACAAAAACCGGAGTCTGAAGCCGCTCAGACAAATCGAAGGCCGCATAGCCCAACTCGAAGCACTCCTTCACCGAGCCGGGCAGCAGTACGATGTGTTTGGTGTCGCCATGCGACAGAAAGGCAACGGTCAGCAGATCCGACTGCTGCGTGCGCGTAGGCATGCCAGTTGCAGGTCCCGTCCGCTGCACGTCGAAGATCACGCCGGGAATCTCGGCATAATAGCCCAGTCCTGCGAACTCCGACATCAGCGAGATGCCTGGGCCAGAGGTCGCGGTCATGGAACGTGCGCCCGCCCACCCCGCGCCCAGCACCATGCCGATGGCCGCCAACTCGTCCTCTGACTGGATCACCGCGAAAGTCGCTTTACCGTCGGGGGTGACGCGGAACTTCTTGAGCAGGTCCGTCGTGGCCTCGATGGTCGAGGTCGATGGCGTGATGGGATACCAGGCAACCACCGTGACCCCGGCAAATACCGCGCCCATGCCGCACGCCGCATTGCCGTCGATGATGATCTTGCCCGCCGTCTTGTCCATCCGCTCGATGGTGAACCGGTCTTGCTTGGTGAAGTTCTCCTGGGCATATTCAAAGCCCGCCTTCACCGCGCCGAAGTTCAGGTCGAAGACCTTTTGCTTCTTTGAGAACTGCTTGCGCAGGCCGCTCTCCACAACCGCCAGATCGATGGAAAGCAGTTGGGAAACCACACCCACGTACACCATGTTCCTGACCAGCTTGCGCAGCTTGGCCTCAGGACAGATGCTCGCCGTGATCTTGTCGAACGGAACCGGATAGCAGGCCACATCGTCGCGGTACTGTTTCAGGTTGAAGGCCTCTTCGTAGATGGCAACGCCGCCCGCGGGCAAGTCGAGCATGTCCTGGCGCGCGGTCTCGGCATTCAGCGCAACCAGAAACTCGGGATCGCGCTTGCGAGCCACATACCCGTCTTTGCTGGCGCGAATCGTGTACCAGGTGGGAAGTCCGGCAATGTTCGAGGGGAAGAGGTTCTTTCCGCTGACCGGAACGCCCATTCCGAAGATGCTCTTCAGCAGGACACTGTTGGCGGATTGAGAGCCGGACCCGTTCACTGTCGCTACGTTGATGCTGAAGTCGTTTATAACGCGCCGTTGCGCGTCGATTGCGCCCTGTTCTTGACCGAGGGCGAGGTCTCCAGTCGCCATTTGGCGGGATTCCCTTCCGATGAATTCTAAAAAGCGTTGATTTTTCAGCGCCGGATGTGATTATAGTCACTTTTCGGAGCCAATGTCTTGCCGTGAGGACTGCGGATACCACCTTTTGCCTCGCGGGAAACCACCCTGACAGTGGACAGTGAACAGTGAACAACTGTCAGTACCAAAAGCCCTTGGTGAATGCGAAGTTTTGAAAGGGCACGGCTTCAGCCGTGCCGTAAATGGTTGATAGGAAACGACGGGCTTTAGCCCCTGAGGGACGGTTTTCGGCCCTTTCGACTTTCGCCACAGCCCGCTAACCAACAGTCCCTGGCCAGGGTACACCCGCATCGGGAATAACTCCAGCGCTATCAGCCCGGAGGCGCCACCCCCGCCGAATCCCTGCGCCAGCGCAGAAGCAGCGTTGTGGCAATCACAATCAGCGCCAAAGTAAGGCCGATCCACATTCCATAAATTCCCCAGCGCAGGACAAAACAAAGGGTTAGACCCAGCGGCAGCCCCAGCACCCAGTACCCGACGAGATTTGCCAGCATCGGCGCCCGCGTCTCTCCAAGACCGCGCAATGCGCCTGTCGAGACGGTCTGAATGCCGTCGAAAATCTGGAAAGCCGCCACCACCAGAAGCAATCCCGGCCCCAGCGCCAGTACACCGGGGTCGCGTGTATACAGCGCGATCAGCGGCACGGGAACCAGCAAAAATGCCACCGCTGCCAGAAGCATGAAGCTGGTAGCCAAACCCAGCGCCAACCATCCGGCCCGCCGGGCTCGCCCCAGGTCCCCCGCGCCCACGGCATGGCCCACGCTGACCGCAGCAGCCGCCGAGACACCCAGCGGCACCATGTAGGTGAGGCTGGCGTAGTTGAGCACGATCTGGTGCGTCGCCAGCGCCACCGGCGTCAGCCACCCGGCAGCCAGCGTCGCCAGATTCCAGGCGCCCACTTCGAGCACAATCTGCCCGGCCGCCGGCGCCCCCAGCCGAAACAGCTGTTTCAGCCGCGCCAGGCTCGGCCCAGCCCAGTGCTGGAACAGCGGATGCCCGCGCTTGCGCTCGTAGCGCCAGGCAAAGCCCAGCAGAGCGGCGGCCATGAAGATGCGCGAGAGCACGGTCGAGAGCGCCGAACCGTTCACGCCCAGCGCCGGGAACCCCAGCTTGCCGTAGATCAGCACCCAGTTGCCGAACCAGTTCAGCAGGTTGGCCCCAACATAGGTCGCCGTAATCACGTGCACGTCGCCCACGCCTTGCAGGTAGCGCCGCGTGCCCGCATAGAGCAGCAGCGGCAGGGTGCCCCAGTTCAGGATGCGCAGGTAGCTGCCCGCGGGACCGGCCACCTCAGCGGTGATTCCGAAGGGCAGAAAGCCGAAGCTGGCCAAGCCAATCAGCAGCATCAGCGGCGGAGTGACGATGGCCGCCAGGTAAACGCCCTGCGCCAGCCAGCGATGGCATTCGTCGTGGTCCTTGCGGCCGTAGGCCTGCGCAACCAGCGTGTCCAGCCCCAGCAGCAGCCCGAGGCCGAACAGCGACGGCGTGTAGCAGACGGCATTGCCCAGGGCCACCGCGCCGATGGCCGCCGGACCCAGCTTGCCCACCATGATGGTGTCCACAATGCCCTGGGCCATCCAGCCCAGTTCGCTCAGCACCACCGGAACCGCCAGCGCCACCATCGCGCCCAGTTCCCTTCTCCACTCTGCCAACGATGCTCCGCGAACCATCCCTCAACTCTACAAGCCGGCCCGCGGCCCGGCCAAACCCGGCGGGCGAGTCCAGCCTTCCCGGGCTATTCCTCCGCCGCTCCACTCGCTGGGACCGGCTGGGCGTCGTGAATCTCTTCCGCTCTGAGGAGCGCGGTCTGAATGTTGGGCAGAACATTCTCGCGGCCTACGCGGTCCAGAAAGCGCGTGCCGCTGAGCAGTTTCGAGGGCTGCTGCATGGCTCCGCAGAGCAGCATGACTCTGCCGGATTCGCGCAGCCGCTTTGCGAAGGTCTCAATGGCGTGGATGCCGGTGGCGTCGATGGCCGACATATTGCGCAAGCGCAGGACGACGACCGGCGAAAAGACCTCCAAGTTGACCGTCTCCTCGACCAGCTTTTCTGTCGTGCCCCACAGGAACGGCCCGTGAATGCGCAGCACGGTGACGTAAGAGGGCAGGATGCGCCCTTGCAGCACATGGGGCAAGCCGTCGCGCAGGTACTCCTCGGTCACCGGCGCCACGGTGGTCGTCTCGCCAATACGGTAGATATAAAGCAGCGCGGCCAGAGCGAGGCCGATTCCGACCGCAACCGTCAAATCGGCGAAGACCGTGAGCCCGAAGGTGACCAGCCAGACGGAGATGGCGGTGGCATCCATCTGCACGATGCCGCCGATCTCGTGCCACTCGCCCATGTTGTAGGCCACCACAAACAGCACAGCGGCCAGCGTGGTGAGCGGAATATAGCTGGCCAGAGGCGCGGCCACCAGCAAGATCAGCAGCAGGGTGAGCGCATGAATCATGCCCGAAACGGGCGAGCGCGCGCCGGAGCGGATGTTGGTTGCCGTGCGGGCGATAGCCCCGGTGGCGGGAATGCCGCCGAACATGGGCGAGACCATGTTGGCAATTCCCTGCGCCACCAGCTCAACGTTGGGGTTGTGCCGGTCGCCGGTCATGCCGTCGGCCACCACCGCCGAGAGCATGCTCTCTAGCGCCGCCAGCAGGGCCACGGTGAAGGCCGAGGGAATCAACGGCAAAATATGCTCGGAGTGGAAATCCGGCCAGGCAAACGGCGGCAGGCCCTGCGGAATCCCGCCAAACTTGCTGCCGATGGTCTCTACCGGCAGGTGAAACAGGAGCGCGGCTCCGGTGCACGCCAGCAGCGCCACAATCGACGCCGGAATCCGTTTGGTGAAGCGCGGCAGCACCAGCAGAATCGTCAGTGCGGCCAAGCCCAGGCCCAGCGCCGCCCAGTTCACGCTGGCCGCGTGCGCCAGCAGCAGCTTGATGCGCGGCAAGAACTCGCTGGGAACCGCCGGCGTCTTCAACCCGAAGAAGTCCTTGATCTGCGTCGAGGCGATCAGCACGGCAATGCCGTTGGTGAAGCCGATGACCACCATGCGCGGGATAAACCGGACCGCGGCGCCCAGGCCGGTGAGGCCCATGGCCAACAAAATGATGCCGGCCATCAGCGTGACCATGGCAAGGCCGCTCATGCCGAAACGCAGCACAATGCCGGCCACGATCACCACGAAAGCGCCGGTGGGCCCGCCGATCTGCGTGCGCGAACCGCCCAGCGCGGAGATCAGGAACCCGGCAACCACTGCGGTATAAAGGCCCGCCTGCGGAGTTACGCCGGAAGCAATGCCAAAGGCCATGGCCAGGGGCAAGGCAACCAGGCCAACAGTAATTCCAGCCAGAAGGTCGTGAAGAAAGGCCTGGGCCGAGTAATCGCGCAACGCCAGAATGGACTTGGGTAAATTTGGATTGCTAATAGACATATAACTGCTATTTTACGCTTCGCCGATTTTTTACCATCTGGATCCAGCCGGCAGAAGGCCCGGCGGGCGCTCAATCCAGCGTCTTCACATAGATCAGCGCCGCCCGGCTCGTGGGGTAGTAGTTCTCCTCCCTGCCCTCGCAGCGGAACCCTCCGGCCTCGTACAGCCGGATCGCGCCGGCATTCCGCGCATCCACATGCAGCCAGATCAAATCCGCGCCGGCCGCGCGCGCCGAGCCTTCAACGCGGCACAGCAACTCTCCGCCGACCCCCTGCCCCCGCGCTTCGGGAAGCACTTCAAGCGTCTGAATATAGGCCGCGATCCCGCCGGATTCATCGCTCCAATCGGCAATGGCAAAGCCCGCCAACCGCCCGTCTTCCTCCGCGATCCAGGTCGCTGTGTTGGCGCTCTCGACCAGCGTGCGCATATACCTGCGGCCAAACCGCAACGGCGGCTGAAAGCACGCCTCCTCAATCGCGTAAAGCTGAGCAAAGTCTTCCGGAGCATAGAGGCGGTAAAGCACCATCCAACTCTATGCGCCCCACCAAACAAAAAGCCATCCTCGCGAGGAGGATGGCTCTTTGCCTTTGAAGGCAGGGTTGGAACTAAACCTTCGATTCCAGGTCGGCGATCACATCGAAGAAGCGCTGATCGAGCCGCCGGTTGGTAGCAATGGCTTCCTTGATGGTGATGTCGGTGATGTCCGTGCCCTTGAGCACCGCGATCCGGCCCCACTTCTTGTCGTGGACCATATCGATGGCATGCAACCCGTAGCGCTGGCCGAGCAACCGGTCATAGGCCGTGGGAACGCCGCCGCGCTGGGTGTGTCCCAGGTTCACGCTGCGAGTTTCAAAACCGGTCTTCTCTTCGATCAGGTCGGCCAGTGCCTCGCCAATGCCGGAGAGCCGGGCGTGGCCAAAGGAGTCCAGTTTGGTGGAGGCATCCACGATCTGGCCCTTCTCGGGAAGATGGCAGCCCTCGGCCACCACCACGATGCCGTAGTGCTTGCCATGATCGTAGTTGTACTTGAGCAGAGCAGCCACGTGGTCGATGTCGATGTCCTTCTCGGGAACCAGGGTGACATCCGCGCCACCGGCCACACCGGAGGCATAGGCGATCCAGCCGGCATCGCGGCCCATCACTTCAATCACAATCACGCGATTGTGCGAGTCGGCGGTGGTGCGAATGCGGTCCACGGCCTCGGTGGCGATGGAAACGGCGGTGTCGAATCCGAAGGTGGCGTCGGTGCCGTTGATGTCGTTGTCGATGGTCTTGGGAACGCCCACGCTGGGAACGCCGTTCTCGCTCAGGAACAGGGTCACCGACTGCGTGTCGTCGCCGCCCAGGGCGATCAGCGCATCGATCTTGTTGGCCTTCAGGACTTCCTGGACCTTCTCGATGCCGCCGGGGATCTTCTTCACGTTGGTGCGCGAAGAATGCAGGATGGTGCCGCCCTGTGAGCTGGATTCCGTCGATGGCTTCCAGGGTCAGTGGAATGAAATTGTTGTCCAGCACGCCGCGCCAGCCATTGAGAAAGCCGATGAACTCATCGCCGTAGGTGTTGATGCCCTTTTTCACGGCCGCATAGATTACCGCATTCAGTCCGGGGCAATCGCCGCCGCCGGTCAACAAAGCAACTCGCATCGTAAAAATCTCCTGATCGAATTTACGCGGCCACAGAGGGCCGAGCCGGGAGCCTGTCCCTGGTCCAGAACGCCCGGCCCGGAAAATCACCGGCCTTGACGCCTTAACCAGTGTACTCCGCAACTGTAAAGAAAAATCGTGACCGCGCTCACGCCCAAGGCAAAGCCGCCCGCGGATTCCCGTTGGAAAAAATACGGCGCAAGGTGATTCAATAGGGTATGCCCGGAACCGGTGCCCTCTACTTGCTGGCCTTCGCCAGCCTGGTCGTCATTCTCCTGCTCGTACTGCTGCAGTTGACACGCCTTGGTTTCCTGGTCCGCTCGACCATCCCCGACCGCCCCCGCCGGCGCATGTTCATCGCCTCGGTCTCATTCCTCTTTACCTTTGTAGGAGTCCGGATTCTTGTCCACCGGATTGTGAACCACGAGGGGCGGCTCCAATGGGTCGTGGTGCACGGACACCACATTCACCATCTGGTCTGGGGAATCCTCATCTTGCTGCTGGTGGGCTACGGCTGGCTGATGGACCTGGGGCGGTCGCACTCGCCCCTCTCCATCTTCTTGAGCCGCCTCATGTCGGTCGGTTACGGCGTGGGCGCGGCGCTCACTTTGGACGAGTTTGCCCTATGGCTGGACCTGGAACCCTCCGCCTACTGGTCCGATCAAGGCCGTCTGAGCATCGACGCCATCATCCTGTTTGGCAGCTTGCTGGCGGTGGGCGCCTGGGGCGCGCCCTTTTTCGCCGGCCTGCAGCGGATGTGGAGCAAACGCGCCCTGTTTGGCAATCGCCTGGCCTCGCCTATTCGCCGCGTGAGATTGCTTCGTCCTCGTAGAGCGCATCGACCGCCGCCGCGTATTTTGCCGTAACCCAGCGCCGCTTGAGCTTCATTGAGGGAGTCAACTCCCCGGTATCGATCGTCCACTCCTCGCCCACCACCTTGAAACGCTTCACGGTTTCAAAGTTGGCCAGGCTGCCGTTCACCTCGCGGACGATCTCCGCGTACAAGGCGATCACCCGGCTGTCGGTGACCAGTTCATCCCGGTTGCCGAATTCAATCCCCTGGTGGCGCGCCCACTCCTCCAGCACGGCAAAGTTGGGCGAAATCAAGGCGGAAATGAACTTGTGCTTGTCCCCGATCAGCGCGGCATTCCCCACCAGCCGGCTCAGCGTGAGTTTGTCTTCAATGGGACTCGGAGCAACCAGCTTGCCGCCCGAGGTCTTCAGCAGTTCCTTCTTGCGGTCGGTAATATAAAGGAAGCCATCGGCGTCGAAATGCCCCACGTCCCCGGTCCTGAAATAGCCTTCTTCGTCAAAGCACTCGGCCGTGGCTGTCGGTTTTTGCCAGTATCCCCCGAAAACCGAGGGGCCCCGGACCAGCAACTCTCCGTCCTCGGCCACCTTGCACTCCAGGTTGTCCAGATGCTTGCCCACAGAGCCCAATCGGCTCGACAGTGGCGTATCCAGCGCGATCAGCGGCGAAGTCTCCGTCAGACCGTAGCCCTGCCACAAAGCCACCCCCACCGCGGCAAACCACTTGGCGGTGTCGATTGCCAAGGGAGCGCCCCCGGAAACAAAAACCCTTACCCGCCCGCCAAATGCCTCGCGCACCTTGGAGTAGACCAGCTTGTCGGCCAGCTTCCAGATCAGCGAAGACGGCTGCCGGCCCTCGTAAACTTCTTCGGCATGGGCAGCCCCCACCTTCACGCCCCACGCGAACAGCCGCTTCTTTACCGGCGAAAGAGCCGCGCGACGTTCCGCCTCCTGGTGGATCTTTTCAAACACCCGTGGTACGCCCACGAACACTGTGGGCCGAATCTGGCGCATCGCTTCCGGCAGCTTGTCGAACTTCGAGCAATATGCCACCTGCACCCCGTAGGAGTACATCACGTAGTCCAATGCGCGCGCCGTCACATGCGACAGAGGCAAAAAGGAGATCAACGCATCCGTGGGACCGAACACGAAATCCAGCGAAGCGCGAGCCTGGTTGCTGGAAATGTTGCCATGCGTCAGCGCCACGCCCTTCGGTTCGCCGGTGGTGCCCGAGGTGTAGATCACCGTGGCCAGGTCCTTAGGCTCCACTGACCGGCACAGTGCGTCAAAGACCGGGTCGCGCTCGCTTCCCAGGGCGTCGGCCCCGGCAATCGTCTCACTGAATGCGATAGCTCCCTCCGGCGCTCCCGGATCCATCATCACGATCCGTTCCAGCAGCGTCTGGGTGCGCACGGCGTTCAGCTTGTCGAATTGCTGGCGGCTTGAAACCACGGCAATGCGGCAGCCGGCATCGCGGAACAGCGCCGCGATTTGCTCCCCTGTCAGCGTTGGGTAGATCGGCACATCCGCCGCGCCAATGGCCAGCGCGGCAAAATCGGTGACCGCCCACTCCCAGCGATTCTCACTGACGATCGCTATGCGGTCGCCCTTTTGCGCGCCCCAACTCAGAAAGGTCCGGGCAAGCATCCGCACCCGCTGGTAGATCTGGTCGGAGGAAATAGGTTGCCATTGGCCAAAATCGTCCTGCCAGAGAATGGCGCGCGGATTGGCCGCCGCAGCTAAGCGGCCAAACAGGTCATTGAGGGTGGAAAACGGAACCATAGGAGTCATTTGATTTGAAAAGGGTACGCGAACCATCCTACTCCGCGCCAGCCAGAATCGTCCCATCGCAGCGCTGCCCATTGCTCCGGGCCGCCCGCCGACCCAGGAACGCTGCCGCAAAGCCAAGTCCAAAAATCCGCCAGCGGGCTACTTCTCCGCGCCGATGCGCAGCCTCTTGAATTCCCGCTGAAATCCCGGCTCAAACTCCTCCAGAATGCTGGAGAGAAAGCGCAGATAGGCTCCATTGAACTCGTCCAGGTGCCCGGTCTTCGCGGAAGGGTCCTTCAACGCCTGATAAGCGTTGATAAAGTCGATGTCGCCGTAGAACTTCACGACCTTGGCCACCACGCCCGGCCGGATCACCCCAATATTCTGAATCTGGGTGGAATAGATGCGATACGTGAACGGAATCAGGGTACGGCGGTCGGTCGAGCCCTCGTCCACGCACCGCTGCAAGAAATGCCGGTGCGCCGCCACCACCTTTAGAAGCCTGTAGATCTCCGCAAGAATCGCCTTGTTCGTCGAGTGCTTCTCATACATTTTGCTGGCAAAGACTGGAATCAGGGCAATCAAAGCGACCCAAATCGCCGAGTTCAAGAGCAAATCCATCCGACTACCTCCTGCCCGCCGCGAGGCGTGAATGGCCCCCACTATACAACAGGCGAGTGGCCCATACGTCGTTTCGGCCTCATTCGGTTGTTGGCCACGATGGAAGGCTGTGCCCCAAAAACCGGAATCCTGCCCAGAAACACCTTCGGCCAGGCTTCGGCAGCCGATTGATCAAGGCTTGAGCAAATGTTGATGAAATGGTAACTGCCAAGTTGCCGGTTACACCCGAAATAGCACAAAGATAGCTTTCATCCTGAACGCAGTGAAGGATCTTCGGTTGTTCTTCGCTAAACCGCCAACGAAGCCACCATCAAGATTCGGCTGGACGCAAGAGGCCGCTGTAAAACTCCCTCAGCGTGGCGAGAGTGAAGGGCACCGCCTCAGTCGTTCCCCATGCCGCCTCTCTCCGGATCGAGATTTTCAACAGCCCGCAAAGCTTGTTTTGCATACTTATGCGTTTTCGTTGTATATTTATACATGCGCGGCCGCAGGACTGCTGGCCGCGCTTTCGATTTTGCGCCAAAGCAAGCGAAGCTCCAAAACCGGCAATGAAGACTCAAAGACTCAACACGATTCGCGAACTGGTGGCCAACTCCTCGGTCCTCAATCAGGACGATCTGCGCCGCAAGCTCCATCTGCATGGCTTTGAGGTTACGCAGGCCACGCTGTCGCGCGATATCCACGAACTGCGCCTCTCCAAGGGCCCGGGCGGCTATGCGCTGCCCAACGGCAAAGCGGCGGGCGGTACAGTGGAAGATGACAGCCCTCCATCCGTAGCCGAAATGATTGAGAGCTTCGGCATGAGGGTGCGCAAGGCCATGAATCAGGTCGTCGTCGGCACGGTCATGGGCGGAGCGCAACCGCTGGCCGCGGCATTGGACTACGAGGAATGGGAAGACATTGTGGGAACCATCGCGGGCGACGACACGGTGCTGGTGATCTGCCCCGATCCGCGCACGGCAAGTGAAGTGGAAGCCAGACTAAGGACGATGCTGGAATCATGACACACAAATTAAAAACGGCGGTTGTAGGAGTCACCGGGTACGCGGGCGCCGAGTTGGCCCGTCTGTTGTTGAGCCATCCCCACCTCAAAGGCGTCCCTCCGGTCTTTGCCGGACGAGTAGACGCTGCGGATGCTGCGCGCGGCGGCGTTCCGCTGGCCGAAATTCACCCCCAGTTGGCGGGCACCGCCACTGTCGGCACGCTCAAGCAGGAGCCCTTTTCCTGGGATCTGCTGGCCAGCCGCGGCGTTGAGCTCCTGTTCCTGGCCACGCCGCACGAGCAGTCCCGCGAGTGGGTGCCTGAAGCGCTGCTGCGCGGCATGAAGGTCATCGACCTGAGCGGCGCATGGCGGCTCGTCGAAACGGCCAACCGCGCAGTCTACGCCTTTGAGGACGACGGCACGGAGTTGGCCGCGGCCACGCAGGCGCAGGCCGTCTACGGCATGCCGGAGTTGCATCGCGCCCAGATCGCCGGTGCGCGCCTCATTGCCAATCCCGGCTGCTACGCCACCTCCGTGATTCTCGCCCTCAAGCCCCTGGTGGCGGCCGGCCTCGTCGATCTCAGCCACGGCATCGTCGCCGACGCCAAGAGCGGCGTGAGCGGCGCGGGCAAGGCGCCCACCGCCAAGACGCATTACATGTACGCCGCCGACAATCTCTCGGCATACGGCGCATTCACGCACCGCCATACCGGCGAGTTGCTTGAGCAAGTCGGCCTGGGCGCCGAAGAGATCACATTCACGCCTCACCTGCTGCCCATTCCGCGCGGCATTCTCTCCACCATTTACCTGCGCTTCCGCGAGCCGCAAACCAGGGCCGGCGTAGCCAAGGTCTATCGCGATTTCTTTTCCGGCAGTCCCATGGTCCGGCTCTACGACAAGGCGCTGCCGCAGATTCAATACGTCGCTCGCACCAGCTACGCGGATATCGGCTTCCAGATCGCCGCAGACGGCCGCCGCGCCATCGTTGTCAGTTGTCTCGATAACCTGTTGAAGGGCGCGGCCGGTCAAGCCGTGCAAAATCTGAACGTCATGATGGGCTGGCCCGAATCGGAAGGTCTTGAATGAAATTAGCCGCGGAGGGCTTTGAGATGAAGTTCGTCGTCAAATTAGGAGGAGCGGGCCTTGAGACTCCGTCGCTTTTGGATGGCTGCGTGCGGGCCATTGCCGAACTCGTGCGCGACGGCCACCAGGTCGCCGTGGTCCACGGTGGGGGCGTGCAGTTGACCCGCATGCTCAAAGCGCTCGGCAAGCAAAGCGAATTCATCGACGGCCTGCGCGTTACCGACGCGGAAACCCGCGATGTGGCGCTGATGGTGCTGGCCGGCAAGGTCAACAAGGGCTTGGTGGCCTCTCTGGGCGCGATTGGAGTGCCCGCCGTTGGCATGTCCGGTGGCGACGGCCTGCTCTTCCGCGCGCGCAAGAAGCGCACTGCGCCCGACCTTGGCTTCGTGGGCGAAATCGCCGCCAGCGACCCACGCTGGCTTGATGCCATCTGGCAGTTGAACGGCGTGCCGGTACTATCTTCCATGGCCCTCGGTTTCGATGGCCAGTACTACAACGTGAATGCCGATGAAATGGCCGCCGCTTGCGCCATTGCCTGCCGCGCCGACGCGCTCGTCTTCCTTACCGATGTTCCCGGCGTCAAAGGCGCGAACGGAGCGGTGCTCCGATGGCTCAGCATCGATCAGATCGCCGAGATGGCCAAGACAGCCGTCATCTCCGGCGGCATGTTGCCCAAGCTCGGCGCCTGCCGTGAGGCTCTTTTGAACGGCGTAAAGCGCGTAAGAATTTTGCCCGCTGAAGCTGCTGGTTCCCTTCCCGACCTATGCAGCTCCCGCGTAGCCCACGGCACCGAAGTCATGGTTGCCTAGCGGTCCGCAGAACAAACGGACCAGGAGACAAGGAATTGACGAAACTCGATCAGATTCGCGCCGCCGAGGAGCGGCTGCTGCTTTCCACCTACGACCGCAACCCCATCCTCTTTGTGGGTGGCGAAGGCGTTCACATCGTCGACGAGAACGGCGCCAAGTACCTAGACCTGCTCAGCGGCATTGGCGTCAATGCCCTTGGCTACGCCAGCCCGGTTATCGAACGGGCCATTGCAGAGCAGAGCCGCAAACTCATCCATACCTCCAACCTCTACTTCCACCAGGGGCAGGCGGAGTTGGCTCTGCGCCTCACCGAGCGCACCGGCATGGATCGCGCCTTCTTTTGCAACTCCGGCACGGAGGCCTGGGAAGCTGCCATGAAGCTCGCCCGCGCCCACGCCGGCTTGCTGCGCGATGAAGGCAAGCAGATCGGCGTCAAGTTCCTGGCGCTCGACCAGAGCTTTCACGGCCGCACCTTCGGCGCCGTCTCCACCACATACAAAGCAAAGTATCGCGAGCCCTTTGGCCCGGTCGTGCCGGGCGTGGAGTTTGTGAACTTCAACGACATTGCCGATCTGCGCGCCAAGTTTTCGACCGATGTCTGCGCCATTCTGCTTGAAGCCGTGCAAGGCGAGGGCGGCGTGCGGCCTTTGACGCAGGAGTTCTTCGCCGAGGCCCGCAAGTTGGCCGACTCCACCGGCGCACTGCTCATCGTGGATGAGATTCAAGCTGGCATGGGCCGCACCGGCAAGTGGTGCGCGTATCAGCACTACGGCATCCAGCCTGATGTCACTACACTCGCCAAGCCGCTGGCCGGCGGCATTCCCATGGGCGCGGTGCTCTGCACGGAAGAAGTCGCGCGCTCCTTCCATCCCGGCATGCACGGCACCACCTTTGGCGGAGGCCCATTGGCCTGCGCCGTTGCCTGCGCGGTCATCGAAGCCATCGAGAAGGAAAACCTTCTGGCCCATGCAACCGAAGTCGGCGATTATTTCCAATCGCAATTGCGCGCCCTGGCCTCGCGCCACGCAGCTATCGTCGATGTGCGCGGCATCGGCCTGATGGTCGCCGCGGAACTCGACTCTGCGGCACTGGCCAAGCTCACTGTCGCTGAGATGCTCAAGCGCCACATCCTCATCAACTGCACCAGCGATACGGTCCTGCGCTTCCTGCCGCCTTACATTTTGCAGAAGTCGCACGTTGACACCGCCATCGCCGCGCTCGACGAAATCTTCACTGAATATGCCGCCGCGCAACCCGCCGCCCAGTCTGTAGGAGGACACATCCATGGCTAGCAAAGCAACCATCGAACACCCGCCCCTCGCGGTCCCCGTGCAACAGGACCCCGATATTCTTGCCGCCGCCGCGCGGCTGGCCGGCGAGGATATGTGCTCCATCGCCGATCTCTCCAGCGCCGAAGTGCGCGCCATTCTCAAGCTGGGCCACGACGTGAAACTGCATCCGCGCGAGTACCGCCATGCCCTCGATGCGAAACAAATGGTCCTGATGTTCGAGAAGGCCAGCCTGCGCACGCGGTTGAGCTTCGAGACCGGCATCAACACGCTGGGCGGCAACGCGATCTTTTTCGATCAGACCAACTCGCCGCTCGGCGAGCGTGAATCCATTGCCGATGTGGCGCGCAACGTGGAGCGCTGGGTGGATGTGATCGTGCTGCGCACCTACGCGCACGACACCATTACCGAGATGGCTGCCAACTCGCGCGTGCCGGTCATCAACGCGCTCTCGGACTTCGAGCATCCCTGTCAGGCGCTGGCCGATTTCATGACCTTGCAAGAGCACTACGGCGCGCTCAACGGCTGCAACTTCACCTACGTGGGCGACGGCAACAACGTGTGCCACTCGCTGATGCTGACCGGCGCGCAACTGGGCGCGAATGTCACCGTGGCCACGCCGCGCGGCTACTCGCCGGACATCGAGATCGTGACCCTGGCGCGCGACATTGCGAAGACCAACGGCTGCGAAGTGCGCCTGCTGCAAGACCCGAATGCCGCGGCCGAGAACGCCGACGCCATCTACACCGACGTTTGCGTCTCGATGGGCATGGAGCACGAGTCAACGAAACGAGCTCCGATATTTCGTCCATTTCAAGTCAACGAAGCCCTGATGCAGAAGGCGAATCCGAACGCCGTGTTTATGCACTGCCTGCCCGCGCGCCGCAACGCCGAAGTCAGCGACGCAGTGCTCGACGGCCCGCAGTCGATCGTCTTCGATCAGGCGGAAAACCGCATGCATGCGCAGAAAGCACTGCTGCTTTTGCTGCTCGGCGGGTTGGCGAACACGGCGAGTTTTCAGTAGGACAGATGCTGGGGCACTCGGCTGTTAGGAAATCTTTTGGAAATGGGTCCGCGATGGTCGATTTGAGAAAATGGAAAGCAGCGCCGAAACTCGAAAAGTGTCCCTGCGGCGGGACGATGACACTCGACGCATTCAGTGACACTTACAGGTGCGACAAATGCGCGCACTTTAGATGGGAGCCTCGTCTCCAGGACAAAATGGAAAGTGACGATCCCGCTAACATCAAAATCTGCAAATGCAAGTATTGCAGCGCGGGTGATTCCAACCAGAGGGTCGGGTGAGTGAGCGTGTCCGGGTACTTCAGCGCGGGATTGCAGCGTGTCATCGAACGCTTGCGTTTCATTGGGTTGTTAGCGGCTCTCTTCCTTTGCGTGGCCTTCATGGTGGGAGCCGCAATTAGTAACTTCCAAGCAGTCATCGCATGGACACTTTGGCTCTTCTCCAGACATATTGTTTTGTATGTGTTCGTCGGAGTCATCTTGCAAGCTTTCTTGGCAGGTGTATCAGAGGCAGTGGAAGAGGCGAAATCCCAGCGCGAATCATTCCAGGATGAGACGCGCCGCAGACTAAGAGCAATCGAGCTTCGCTTAGGCATTTACAGCAGAGTCCCCGAGCCGGAGATCTCCGGAGAAACGGCGGTCGAAATGCCGGAGACGGACGAGAATCTGCCCTGAAACTTGACCGGGCCGGGTGCCCCAGGTCTGCCGTGCAGACTGACGACGGTTCCCTGGTCCCTGACCCCTACGAAAGGTTCGCAATCATGTCCGTCATTCTCGAATCCCTGCCCGTCGGCCAGAAGGTTGGCATTGCTTTCTCCGGCGGACTCGACACCTCCGCCGCGCTGCATTGGATGAAGCTCAAGGGCGCGCTGCCCTATGCCTACACGGCCAACCTCGGCCAGCCCGACGAAACCGACTACGACGAGATTCCGCGCAAGGCTCTCGAATACGGTGCTGAAAAGGCGCGTCTCATCGACTGCCGCGGCCCGCTGGTGCGCGAAGGCATCGCCGCATTGCAGGCCGGCGCATTCCACATCACGACGGCTGGAGTTCCTTACTTCAACACCACGCCCATCGGCCGCGCCGTTACCGGCACCATGCTGGTGGCCGCCATGAAGGAGGATGACGTCCACATCTGGGGCGACGGGTCAACTTTTAAGGGCAACGACATCGAGCGCTTCTATCGCTACGGCCTGCTCGCCAATCCCGACCTCAAGATCTACAAGCCCTGGCTCGACGCGGCATTCATCGACGAGCTGGGCGGCCGCGCCGAGATGTCCGCATTCATGCAGCAGCACGGTTTCGGCTATAAGATGTCCGCTGAGAAGGCCTACTCCACCGACTCCAACATCCTCGGCGCTACGCACGAAGCCAAGGACCTCGAGCATCTTTCTACTTCGATGAAGATTGTCGCACCCATCATGGGCACGTCCTTTTGGCGCGACGATGTCGAAATCAAGCGCGAAGAAGTAGTCGTCCGCTTTGAAGAGGGCTTTCCCGTCGCTCTCAACGGATGCGCGTTCACGGACCCCGTCGAACTGCTTCTCGAAGCCAATCGCATCGGCGGACGGCACGGCCTCGGCATGTCCGATCAAATTGAGAATCGCATTATTGAAGCCAAGTCCCGCGGCATCTATGAGGCGCCCGGACTTGCCTTGCTCTTCATCGCCTACGAACGCCTCATCACCGGCATTCACAACGAAGACACCATCGAGCAGTACCGCGACAACGGCCGCAAGCTGGGCCGCCTGCTCTACCAGGGCCGCTGGTTCGACTCGCAATCCATCATGTTGCGCGAGTCCGCACAGCGCTGGGTCGCCAAGCCCATCACCGGCGAAGTGACACTTGAATTACGTCGTGGCAACGACTACTCGATTCTCTCGACCGAGTCGCCGAATCTCACCTTCCATCCCGAGCGCCTGAGCATGGAGAAGACCGAATCCACATTCTCTCCGCGCGACCGCATCGGCCAGCTCACCATGCGCAATCTCGACATCGTAGACACTCGCGCCAAGCTGCTGACATACGCCGCGGCCGGCCTGCTTACCCTCAGCCAGGGCAGCGAAATGCCCAAATTGAACAGCTCCAAAGACAAGGAATAGCGCGAGGTATGTCTGATTCAATGTCCAACGAACATCAACCCGTAAAGATGTGGTCAGGCCGTTTTCGCGAGCCTTTGAACGCGGAGTTTGAATCGTGGCAACGGTCTATCGTTTTCGACTGGCGGCTGCTCCCGCAAGAGGTAGCCGCCAGCAAGGCCCACGCTTCGGCTCTCTGTGCAGCCGGTATTCTCACAGGGAGTGAGACAGCGGAGCTGCGCGGGGCGCTCGATTCCATCGCCGCCGAACACGCATCCGAAGCGGGCCAGGCGCTAGTGCGCGATCACGCATCGGCCGAAGACATCCATCACTTCGTCGAGCTGAAACTTGTCGAGCGCACCGGCTCGCTAGGACTCAAGCTGCACACCGGGCGCAGCCGCAACGAGCAGATCGCCACCGACCTGCGGCTTTTTGTCCGCGAGCATATCGGCCTCACGGTCGAGGCTCTAGCAGCCTGGGCCAATGCGCTGGTCGCGCAAGCACACAAAGCCGGCGAAGCCGTCATGCCCAGCTATACGCACATGCAGCGCGCCGAGCCTGTGTTGGTTGCGCATTGGCTGCTGGCGTATGTCGAGATGATTCTGCGCGATGCCGCGCGTCTGCGCGATTGCGCCGCGCGGCTCAACTATTGTCCGCTGGGCTCCGGTGCAGTTGCCGGAGCAACACTCAAGCTGGACCGCGCCATTGCCGCACGCGAGCTTGGCTTCACCGCGCCCACGGCCAACTCGATGGACGCAACAAGCGACCGCGATTTTATTCTTGAGTACTTGCAATCGCTCACCTTTGTCGGTCTGCACTTGAGTCGTTTTGCCGAAGAGATCACGCTCTTTGCCACCGCGGAATTCAATTTCATCACGCTACCCGAGGCTTATTCCACGGGCTCCAGCGCCATGCCGCAGAAGAAAAATCCCGATCTCACCGAACTGATTCGGGCCAAGGTCGGCCGCATTCACGGCGCGGCCCAATCCGTCACGCTGCTTCTCAAGGGACTGCCTCTGGCCTACAATAAGGACATGCAGGAGACACAGGAGCCGGCCTTCTCCGTGGACTTCGTCCCGCGGATGCTCATGCTTGTGGCCAACTTTACCGCCGCACTCCAGTTCAATCGCGAGCGCATGACCGAAGCTGCGCAGTCCGGCTACCTGAACGCGATGGCTGCGGCTACCTACCTCGTGCATAAGGGAGTTCCCTTCCGCACCGCGCACGAAAAGATCGGCAACGCCGTGCGCTTCGGCCTGGAAAAGGGCGTCGAACTGAACGCGCTCTCGCTCGACGAGTTGCGCCAGTTCGGCCCCGAGTTCGAAAATGACTTTTTCGCCGCTGTCACGTTGCACGCCACACTCGATTGCCACGATGTGACCGGCGGAACTGCGCGCCAACGTGTGCGTGAGGCCCTCGCCAGCGCATCGCAGCGCATCTCCGCAATAAGTCAGGAGGCCGTCCATGCTGGTGCGTAAGGCGCAGCTCCAGGACGCCTCGAACGTCTACGACCTGGTGAACTCACTCTCCACCGACGGCACGCTGCTCAAGCGTGTCTTCGCAGAGATTTGCGAAAACATCCGCGACTTCACGGTTGCCGAGTCCGATGCCGGAGTCTTCCTCGGTTGCGGCGCGCTCCACTTCTACGGGCCTCATCTCTGCGAGGTGCGCTCTATCGTCGTTACCCCTGGAGCCAAGGGCCAGGGAGCGGGCGGACGCATCCTCGGCGCGCTCATTGAAGAAGCCGAGCAGCACGGCATTCAATCCGTCTGCCTCTTCACGCGCATTCCCGACTTTTTCTTCAAGTATGGATTTCGGATCGTTGAAGACAAAGCGGAGCTTCCCGACAAGATCTTCAAGGACTGCCAGTTGTGCCCACGCTTGCATCGCTGCGACGAAGTGGCCATGGTCCGCGGACGCATTCCCCGCATGTCCATCCTCGGCCCGCGCGAAGAAGCGCAGATGCTGGTGCGGCTTTCGGGGTGAGGCCGCTTTTAGCTTTTAGCTGCTAGCTTCTAGCCGGTTGATGCTGAGTTGGGCATCATAGGCTGAACCATCCTTCTCGTGTTCTTCGCTAATTGGATGGGAGATCCATGCCTCCGATTGATGAATAACCAAGGTCATCGATGTGTCAACAGGAACCAGGAACTCGCGCTAAAGAGCCGCAGGCCAAAAAGCGCAATCACCCCTCCGACGATCCGAAAGAACCACAATACGGCGCTAAGGACAGGCCGGGGAATCTTCCAGGGCCAAGCTATGAATCGCCTAGGAAATATCACTCCCAGCATTCCGAAAATGAACACAATCAGACCCAGCGTAAGGCTTCCAGTTGGGTCATTTGAAACATCAAGATTCACTCGCTCGTACCATCCCTTTCCAGCTGAATTTCCCGCGAGTCTTACATTGGCTCGTTTTGGAGTTCCTATGGCAACGGAGTTCTGTTAACGCCTCGCGCAACCATTGCCGCACCCACTACCGCCTGCCCATAGCTCAGGCCGCCATCCCCAGGGCTGACGTTGCGGTGCTGGAATACCTGGAAGCCTTCCTCTTCCAGCCCCGCGCGCAGCAGCCGCGCCAGCCGGCGATTCGCCATGCACCCGCCGCTCATTGCAACAACATTGATGTCCGTCTCAATCCGCGCATTCCCTGCCGCGTTGAGGAACCCTTCCGCAACGCCCGCATGGAATCGCGCTGCAATGCGCCTGGCCGGAACCCCTCGCCAAAGGTCGTCGAGCACCGCTTTCCACATCTTTCCTGTTCGAATCACCGCGCTGCCCGAGCCTTCGTCCGGTCCGTGCAACTCGGGGACATAAACTCCCTGCTCAAACCGGTCCGGTTCATCCACAGCGATTCCCTCCAATTCAATCGCCGCCTGCGCCTCGTAGTCCACCACGCGCCGATTCAGCACGACAGCGGCAACAGCATCGAAGAGCCGTCCCAGACTCGACGTCACCGGCGAGTTGATCTTGCGCTCGATCATGCGCTTCAGCACGCGCACCTCGCCCGGCTGCGCCCCAAGCAACTTCACGATCTGCTCGGACTCGACATCGAACCCCGCTGCGTGCAGCGCGCCCAGCGCCATGCGCCACGGCTCCTTCACCGCCGCATCGCCCCCCGGCATGGGCACATACTCCAGATGAGCAAATCGCTTGAAGCCGTCCAGCCGCGCGATCAGTACTTCCCCGCCCCAAATACTGCCATCCGTTCCGTATCCGGTGCCATCGAGCGCCAGCCCGATCGCTTCCGTCAGCCCGTGCTCGGCCATGCACCCGGCCACATGCGCATGATGATGCTGCACGGCAATTGTGCGCAGACCGCGCTCGCCCGCCCACTCTTTTGCCCATGAAGTCGATAGATACCCCGGATGCATGTCATGCACGACGGTTTGCGGCTCAATCTCAAAGGTGCGCATCAGGTGATCGAGCGACTCCTCGAAAAAATCGAGGCCGGTCAGATTTTCCAAGTCGCCCAGGTGCTGGCTTTGATACACATGCCGTCCGCGCGCCAGAGCGAAGACATTCTTCAAGTGGCCTCCGACGGCCAGCATCGGCGGCGCATCGAATTTGAGCCCCAACTCCACGCCCAGCGGAACATACCCGCGGGCCCGGCGAATCAATTGCGGCGCGCCGTCCACCACCGCGGCCACCGAGTCATCGCAGCGCTGCAAGATTTCGCGATCGTGCATCAGGAAGGCATCGGCGATCTCGCCCAGCCGCGCCCGCGCCTCGTCGTTGTCGATGGCAATCGGCTCTTCGCTCAAGTTGGCGGAGGTCATCACCAAGGCACGCAGCCGCGGATCAGCAAAGAGCAGGTGCTGCAACGGCGCATAGGGCAAGAAGACGCCCAGCCATGGAATTCCCGGCGCAACAGCCGCGGCAATTCCATTTCCTTCGCGCGCACGCGCCAGCACAATGGGGCGGGCAACGGTCGACAGCAGCAATTCTTCTTCCGCATTGAGCGCACAGACCGTCCGTGCAGCCTCAAGATCGCGCACCATCACCGCCAGCGGCTTGCCGTAGCGGTGCTTGCGTTCCCGCAGACGCATCACGGCTGCCTCGCTGGTTGCGTCCACGCACAGGTGAAAGCCGCCGATGCCTTTGATTGCCAGAACCTGGCCGGCAAGCAGGAGGCCTATAGCTACGCTGACGGGGTCGTCACGCAGCGAGTCAGCTTCCGCTGCGCGGAAATCGCAAGTTAGCAAGTCAGCCTTACCCTCCAGCCAGACCCGCGGCCCGCACGTCCAGCACGCATTGGGCTGCGCGTGGAAGCGCCGATTCAGCGGATCATCGTACTCCGCCTGACAGGCCGAACACATCGGGAAGCTGGCCATCGAAGTCTGCGGCCGATCGTAGGGAATCCGGCGCGTAATCGTGAACCGCGGCCCGCAGTTGGTGCAATTTAAGAACGGATAGCGGTACCGCCGGTCCTGGGGGTCGAGCAGTTCACGCAAACAGTCCGCACAGGTTGCCGCGTCCGCGGGAATTCCCGTGCTTACCCGGCCCAACACCTGGCTGGAAACGATGCGAAACCCTGACTCGCCGGTCTCTGGCAACTCCCGCGACACAACCGAGTCGATCCGCGCCAGCGGTGGAGTCTCCGCACGCAACCTCGCAAGAAACGCCTCTATCCGCTCCGCCGGCCCCTCAATCTCGATGGTGACTCCATCCGTGTCATTGCCGATAAAACCCGCCAGCCCCTCCTCCAGGGCCAGCCGGTAGACAAAGGGGCGGAAGCCCACCCCTTGCACCACGCCGCTCACCAGCAGACCTTTGCGCCGTCTTTTAACTGGATGGGGATTCTCAGCCACCGTCGCGCCTCGCTCCGGACAAGAATAGCGCATCGGCGAAGCAAGACATGCGCAACGGACTTCGCAGCGAGAGCCAATGTCTTGTCCGGCTCAGATCGTTGGGAGTTGAAGGATTTACTGTGGATGGAGGAGCAATTCGGGGGGTTCAGCATCATGGGAATTCGACGGTATTGCCAGCAGCGGGTGATCTTGGTCATCTTCCTCGGAGGCCTTGGAACGCTGACGGCGCCAGCCCAGCAGCCCGAGGCGGCTGCCGTGATCCGGCAAGTCGATGCGGCGGTCAAAGCCAGAGTTGATGCTATCGCCGGCTACACCGTGACTGAGCACTATGCCGTATTCCGGAACAAGGACGAGTCCCATCCCGTTGCCGAGATGATGGTGAAGACCACCTACCGCAAGGAAGCCGGAAAGAGCTACGCAATTCTGTCGCAGAGCGGCTCGGAGATCATCCAACGCTTGGTATTGGGTGCGATCCTGGACCGCGAGAAGCAAATCAACCAGCCTGGCACCCGCGAAGGCACCTGGTTGACCTCGGCAAACTACGAAATGCAGTTGAAGCCCGGCGGCATTCAGCAGTTGGACGGACGCGATTGCTATGTTCTTGCCATCTCTCCCAGGCGCAAGGCGCCCAATCTCATTCAGGGGACCCTCTGGGTGGACGCCAAGGACGGCTCGCTCGTTCAGCTTCAGGGGGTCGCTTCCAAGAGCCCGTCCGTGTTCTCCGGACCGGCGCAAATGATGCGTCAATATGTAAAGGTGGACGGCTTCTCGCAGGCAACACATGCCAGGGCGGTCTCGAACAGCTTTCTCTTTGGAGAAACAGTGGTCAAGATCGACTACCAGGACTACCAGGTTCAACTCCGCCCGCCCGCGAAAGGGTCCTCGGGCAGAGCCGAAGGCCTCATGGTTGGTGGCCCTCAAACGGGCCTGTACCGAGGCACTCCGTGACTGCGGCAGTCAGTCATCCCGCGCCGTAAGCGCAATGTTTGTTAGCCCAGCGGTTCAGCACTGGGTTGGCGCAAACAACAATATCGCCGGAATCCCGAAGGGACGGCGCCCAACTTCCGCGCCCCTCAAGTGTTCTTGCCAGAAAACCGTAAAAACACAAACCGGCAGCCCCTCCCGGAAATGTCAGACCTTCGCCTGCCACACCGGCAAAGCCGGGGATTCTCCTTCTTGCATTAGAGCGGTTCCACAGATCACATGCCCTTTCCGGCATCGTGCAAGGTGGCATTTTCTTGAGAAAAATGCCACTTGATAGCGGTGGGTTCGGGGTACAGCAATTGTGGAATCGCTGTAGGCGCTCGCTCTGCCTGCTACGGAAAAACCCGTGGGGCGCGGGAAACTGGAAGACGGACCGCTCCAGCCTTTCCCTTCGCGGGGTGTGAACTGGAAAGCGGCACGGATACTATCTTTCTATTCGGGACATCCAACCGGCTTCCAGCAAACGGAAGGCGCGTAATTATAATGTATCGATGGACATGTAGGCGAGTCCGCAAAATAAAGTCAAATAATCTAACCCTCGTGACCGGGGTCACGGATAGACGTGCGTCCCGCGAAGTAAAACGTCTGTAGACAAAGAGCGAAGCAAAATACACAATCGCTTCGTATCGCATGTCTGCTTTCGGGAGGATTTGTGCCACCATTCACACCCCCGCCGCTACCCAGCGACGACAAACGATGGAAGATCGTGAACGGCACCATGCGCAAAAATGGGTTTGCCCGCCACGCGCTCATTGAAACACTCCACACCGTGCAGTCTTCGTTCGGTTACCTGGACGACGACGCAATCCGTTTCGTAGCCCGCACATTGCGCGTGCCCTTGAGTCAGGCCTATGGAGTGGTGACGTTCTATCACTACTTCAGCCTGAAGCCGCCAGGGAAACACACTCTCACCGTCTGTGCCGGAACCGCCTGCTACATCAAGGGCGCGGACAAGCTGATTGCCGCAGCCGAGAAAAAGCTGGGAATTCCCCAGGGACAGACCACCGACAATGGACAGATCAGCTTGATGACCGCCCGCTGCGTGGGCGCCTGCAGCCGTGCGCCTGTGGTGCTGTGCGACGGCGAGGTCGCTGGTGAGATGTCCGGTGAGCAAATGCTCGAGCAACTGGAAAGGTGGGCTGTGGAATGAATATCGAGGAGCTCGAACAAATAGCGGAAAGCGTCCGCCAGGAAAACGCTAAATACGATTTTGAAGTCAACGTCTGCATGGATCTCGCCTGCGCGAGCCAGGGCGCTGGCTTGCTGAGAGACGAACTGGTCAGCGCCGCCGAAGCCTCCGGCAAGAAGGTACTCGTGCGCCGCACCGGTTGCATGGGCCCCTGCTCCTCCGGACCGCTGGTTCGCGTGGAACCGGAAAACACCCTTTACCGGCACGTCAATTCCACCCACGCTCAGGCCATTGTGGCCAGCCTGGGCGGCGATCCCGTAGCGGAACTCCAGTGCGACCTGAGCGATCACTTCGACAGCCAGGTGCGCGTCGTGCTGGAGAATGCCGGCCACATCGACCCTGAAAAAATCGACGACTATATCTCCCGCGACGGCTACAAGGCCCTGTTGACGGCTCTCACTGAGATGACGCCCAACGGCGTGATCCATCGCATCACTGAGAGCGGCCTGCGCGGACGAGGCGGCGGCGGTTATCCCACCGGTTTGAAGTGGGGCACCGTGGCCAAGGCCGGCGGCGACATGAAATACGTGGTCTGCAACGGCGACGAGGGCGACCCCGGCGCGTTCATGGACCGCAGCGTGATGGAAGGCGACCCGCACCGCGTTATTGAGGGCATGGCTCTCGCCGCGTATGCCGTGGGCGCAACCAAGGGCTTCATTTACGTCCGCGCCGAGTATCCGGTTGCGGTTGCCCGCCTCACCACCGGCCTGCGCGACGCTCGCCGCCGCGGACTGCTGGGCAACAACATCTGCAATACGCCCTTCAGCTTCGACATCGAGATTCGCCTGGGCGCCGGAGCTTTTGTCTGCGGCGAAGAAACTGCCCTCCTGGCCTCTATTGAAGGCCGCCGCGGCACTCCCAAGCCTCGTCCGCCCTATCCTGCCGTCAGCGGCCTGTGGGGCAAGCCCACGCTCATCAACAACGTTGAGACCTACGCCAATGTCGCACCCATCATCCGCAACGGCGGAAAGTGGTTTCACGACATGGGTTCGGAGAGAAGCAAGGGCACCAAAGTCTTCGCGCTCACCGGCAAGATCACCCACACCGGCCTGGTTGAAGTTCCCATGGGCATCAAGCTCCGGGAGATCATCGAGGTCATCGGCGGCGGCGTACCCGACGGACACACCTTCAAGGCTGTGCAGACTGGCGGGCCTTCCGGCGGCTGCATTCCGGCCGAATTGCTCGATCTCGGCGTCAGTTACGACGGCCTGATGAAGGTCGGCTCCATTATGGGCTCGGGCGGCATGATCGTCATGGACGATACCTCCTGCATGGTCAATGTGGCGCGCTTCTTCGTCGAGTTCTGCATGACCGAATCCTGCGGCAAGTGCATCCCCTGCCGGGCGGGCACAGCCCAGATGTTCACCCTGCTCACTCGCATCTGCGACGGCTCGGGAACCATGGAAGACCTGGACATGCTGATCGGCCTTTGCGCCACCATCAAGGAAACCAGCCTCTGCGGCCTGGGCATGACGGCGCCCAATCCGGTCCTGAGCACAATCCAGTACTTCAAGAACGAGTACATCGAGCACATCGTGCATAAACGCTGTCCGGCCGGCGTCTGCAACATTGAAGCTCCCGTGGAGGTGCAGGCATGAGCGACGCCGTTGAAGTCAAAACTCTAATCATCGACGAGCAGGAAGTGAGCGCACGCAGAGGACAAACCATCCTCGAAGTAGCACGCGAAAACGGCATCGAGATTCCCACCCTCTGCCATATGGAGGGCCTCACCGATGTAGGCGCCTGCCGCCTCTGCCTGGTAGAGATCAAGGGCAGCAACAAGCTCTTGCCCGCCTGCGTGGCAACCGTCTACGAGGGCATGGAAGTCAGCACCAATTCCGAGCGGCTCAAGAATCACCGCCGCACCATCCTGGAACTGCTCTTCGCCGAGCGCAACCACATCTGCGCGGTGTGCGTCTCCAACGGGCATTGCGAACTGCAATCCCTGGCCCAGGAGCAGGGCCTGACCCATGTCCGCCTGCCCTATCGCAACCCCTCGTTGACGGTCGATGCCTCGCACGAACGGTTCACCGTGGATCACAACCGCTGCATCCTCTGCACCCGTTGCGTTCGCGTCTGCGCGGAGATTGAAGGCGCGCACATCTGGGATGTGATGGGCCGGGGCATCAACTCCATCGTCATCACCGATCTGCATGAGGACTGGGGTGCATCCGCATGCACCCGCTGCGGAAAATGCGTGCAGGTCTGCCCCACCGGAGCCTTGTTTGACAAGAGCAAGATCGGCTCCGATCATCCCAAGTATCCTGATTTTCTGCCTTACCTGAACCTCATGAGGGAAGCGCAATGAGCAAATTGAAACTGGCAACGGTCTGGCTGGACGGATGTTCCGGCTGTCACATGTCGTTCCTTGACCTGGACGAGCGCCTTCTGGCTATCGCCGAACTGGTCGATGTGGTCTACAGCCCCATCGTGGACGCGAAAATCTTCCCCGACCAGGTGGACATCGCTTTGGTCGAGGGCGCTGTGGCCTCCGTGGACGATGAAATCAAGATCAAGAAGGTCCGCGCCCACTCCAAACTCCTGGTCGCGATGGGCGACTGCGCCGTCGCGGGCAATGTGCCCTCGATGCGCAATCCCTTCGGCCCGGAACCGATCCTCAACCGGGCCTACATTGAGAACGCAAGCCTGCAGCAGCAGATTCCCTGCGTCGTCGTGCCCAAGCTGCTCAAGGTTGTCCGTCCCATCCACGAATTCGTGAAGGTGGACGTCTTCCTGCCCGGCTGCCCGCCCTCGGCTGACACTTTCCACGCGGCGCTTACTGCGCTGGTAACCGGTGCGCCGCTGGATATTCCAGCCCTCACCCGCTTTGGAGCTTAACCATGACCCAGACCATCAC
This sequence comes from uncultured Acidobacteriaceae bacterium, assembly GCA_963839155.1. Lineage (GTDB taxonomy): Bacteria > Acidobacteriota > Terriglobia > Terriglobales > Acidobacteriaceae > Telmatobacter. The sequence continues at coordinate 77,805 of CAWITY010000007.1, read as the reverse complement.
CATTGATCCGGTAACTCGTCTTGAAGGGCACGGCAAGATCACCATTCACCTCAACGGCCAGGGCGAAGTCGAGGACGCGCAGTTCCACGTAACGCAAGTCCGCGGCTTTGAGAAGTTTTCCGAGGGCCGGCCCTTCTATGAAATGCCCAGCCTCATGGCGCGCATCTGCGGCATCTGCCCGGTCTCGCACCTGCTCGCCTCGGCCAAGGCCTGCGAAGCCATCATGTCGGTCCGCATTCCGCATACCGCCGCGCAACTGCGGCGCATGTTGAATATGGCCCAGATGGTGCAGTCCCATGCCCTGAGCTTCTTCCATCTCTCCTCGCCCGATTTGCTCCTGGGCATGGAGTCCGATCCCACCAAGCGCCACATCTTCGGCGTTGCCGCGGCCCGGCCCGAACTGGGTCGCGCCGGCATCGGCCTGCGCCGCTTTGGCCAGCACATCATCGAACTGCTGGGCAACAAGCGCATTCATCCCGGCTGGGTTGTTCCCGGCGGCGTCACCGAGCCGCTCACCATGGCCAAGCGCGACGAGATTCTGGCCATGCTGCCCGAGGCCTACGCCAACGTCCAAGCTGGCGCTGACCGCCTACAAGCAAATCGCCGACCGCTTCCAGCAGGAGATCGAGGTCTTCGCCAACTTCCCATCCAACTACCTGGGCCTGATCAACGAAGACGAGTCCATCGAGTTCACCGATGGCGCGCTGCGCCTGATCGATCCCAAGGCAACATCATTGAGGACGGCATCGACGCCAATCGCTTCACCCAGGTCATCGGCGAGGCTGTCGAGGACTACACCTACACCAAGTTCGTCTACTACAAGCCGCTCGGCTACCCCGAGGGCAGCTATCGCGTAGGCCCGCTTGGCCCGCCTCAACATCGTCAAGTCCATGGGCACGCCGCAAGCCGACAAGGAACTGGCCGAGTTCAAGCAGTTGGCCAAGGGACCGGTCGAGAGCTCCTTCCACTACCATCACGCGCGCCTCGTCGAGGCCCTCTACGGCATCGAGAAGATCGAGCGCATCCTCGCCGATCCGCTCATTCTCGACAAGCACGTGCGCGCCACCGCCGGCGTCAACCGCCTCGAGGGCGCGGGCCAGATCGAAGCTCCGCGCGGCACGCTCTCGCACCACTACAAGGTGGACGAGAACGGCAAGATCACCTGGGCCAACCTGGTGGTCGCCACCGGCCATAACAACAACGCCATGAACAAGGGCGTCCTTCAGTCGGCCAAGTGCCTACGTGAAGGACGGCAAGTTCACCGAGGGCGCTCTCAACCGCATCGAAGCCGTGATCCGCACCTTCGATCCCTGCCTGAGCTGCTCCACCCACGCCTTCGGGCAGATGCCCCTGGTTCTCTCGCTCTTCAACGACGACGGCGAGGTCGTGGACCGGGTGATTCGGTAAACAGGACGCAAAAAGCCGCCGTTTCGCAGGGCCATGTTGCACCGGCCCCTGAGAAACGGCGGCTTTGTCTCCGCGTAAAACCGCCAACCCCTGCGGGAACATGCCAAGAAACCCATCGTCTATAGTATGTCTATGACGCTCACTCCGGTCCGGTGCCTCATTCTCGCCTGCGGCAACACCCTGCGTGCCGATGACGGTGTTGGGCCTTTTCTCGCCGAGTGGGCCGCAGAGCGTTTCCGCTCCGATCCCGGCGTTCACGTCATCTCCAGGCACCAATGGTCGCCCGAGCTGGCCGAGGACGCCGCCTTCGCTCAATCTGTCCTGTTTGTCGATTGTTCCATTGATGCCGCGCCAGGATCGCTGCGCCTGCTTCCCGTCGAACCGCCCCCCGCAAAGGGAGAACTTGCCACCCATCATCTGGGTGCGGCGGAGCTGCTGGGGCTGGCGCGCGAGTTCTACCATTCCCTGCCCCGCCAGGCCCTGCTGCTCACCATCGGGGCAGGCTCATTGGAACTCACCGAGGAGTTCAGCGATCCAGTGCAAGCAGCTCTTCCCCAGGCGCAGCGTCTCCTGGAAAAAACCGTCCTGCTTCTCCTTGCCGGACACGAGCCGCTACCGCATCACCGCCCGTAGTTGTGAATCTCCAGTACGTACGCGTACTTGCCCGGCAGTTCCTCCGGTAGCATCACCTGCAAATTGTCACCGGCCGCCTTCCATGTCAGCAATCCCTTGTGGCCCAACATCGAGACCTTTACGTTCGGCCTGGGAGCAATGCCTTCAATGGTCAGCGTCTTCGCCTTGGGCGTGCCCAGCACGATGGCGTTAAGGTGTCCCTGATAGGTAAAGCGCAAGTCGTCTCCCTCGACGGACTTGCCCACAGCGCGCTCCCACGGCACCGTATCGTAGATCGCCGCTCCATTCTGCTTGAGCCACGCGCCCAACTCTTTCAGTCGCTCCATCTGCACCGGCGGAATCGTGCCGTCTGCCTCCGGCCCCACATCCAGCAGCAGGTTGCCGTTCTTGCTCACGATGTCCACCAGCAATGCGATCAGCTCGCCGGGAGCGATGGTCTCCGCCTCGCCCTCGGCGCGGTTGTAGCCAAACGAGCGGCCCAGCCCGCGGCACTCCTCCCACTTCTTCTTCTGGATCTCGTCCATCTTCTGGTATTCGGGCGAGACAAAGTCCGCGTGCTTGATCCCGAAGCGGTCGTCCACCGCGCCATCGGGCACGGCGTTGTAGTAGTCGGCCTCCACCTCCATCGCCTTACCGGTCTTGGGCCAGTCAATGTCGTTCCACAGCACCGAGGGATGGTACCGCTCGATCAGTTCGTGAATCTGCGCATTGGCGTACTTGCCATACGCCTCGCTCTGTGGCTTCACCGTCTCGTAGTCCGCGGGCTTGGTGATCGGCCCCGGAACAAACGTCCAATCGTACCCGCCGGAGTAGTAGAGCCCCATCTTCAGGCCCTGCTTCCGCACCGCATCGGTAAGCTCGCCGACAATGTCGCGCGTGGCGTGCTGCCGGTCCTTGGCCAGCGTGGGATTGGCCACCGCACTGGGCCACAGCGTAAAGCCCTCGTGGTGCTTGCTGGTCAGCACCACATAGCGCGCGCCCGCCTCGCGAAAGATCTTCGCCATCGCGTCGGGGTCCCACTTCTGAATCTCCTTGTCGAAGACCGGCGCGAAATTGTAGTAGTCGAAACCGGCCCCGTAGTGCTCGCGATGGTAGGCCTGCGTCGGTGAGCCGTCGATGCGCATCACGTTGTAATACCACTCGGCATAGGGGTTGTACTTGATGTAGTCGGGCGACTCGAAGTCGTGATTGGGATGCGATAGCGGCGCCCATCCAGGCACCGAGTACAGTCCCCAGTGAATGAAGATGCCCAGCTTGGCATGGCTATACCAGAAGGGAACTTCGTGCCGGTCCAGTGACTCGATGGTGGGCTCGTACTTCACCGGCGTCTGCGCGGCAGAGAGGCCGCACACACCTGCAATGGCAATCGAAACCATGCCGACAAACATTTCCTTACGAGTCATTCCGACTCTCCTTGATCCTGCAATTCAATCGCGCCCTGCAGAGTCCTTCATCGGACGCGGCGGACATTCAGACCCATTTTACGCTTCGACACGCAGCCCGAGCTGGCAGGCCGCGATCTGTAGCGCCGACCTCCTGGTCGGCTGTACTGGCGGCGTCCTCGCCGCTAGAGCAAAGCCTCGTTCATCTATACCGTTTTGCGAGCACGGTAGCGAAGCAAGCGGTGTCCGGCGTGGGTCTGGAGACCCACGCTACAGCCGGCCAGGAGGCCGGCGCTACAAATTCGTTGACGCGCTCGGTGAGAAAACTGTAACGAAATTCGATGTTCACAGGAGTTACAGCGGTTCCACAATTGCTGCACCCCGAACCCACTGCGATCAAGTGGCATTTTTCTCAAGAAAATGCCACCTTGCTCGATGCCGGAAAGAGCATGTGAATTGTGGAACCGCTCTAGTCGTTCTATCCCTTGCCCAGCCCCAAACGCCAACGGCGGCCACACATTCGTGTGACCGCCGCCAGCTTCCAGGAACATCGTTGTATTTCTTAGAACGCAGCCACCGTCTGACGCAGGCTGTAGGAGCTGAGCGTCTTGATGTAGTTGCCTCGGTCGAAGGGTGAGGTGTCGGGAACCGAGCGGCGGCTCAGGCTGCCGCGCATCTCCCACAAAGAGGCGTATTCGCGCTTCTCCAGCCAGTAGCGAAGGTCTGCCAGTACGCGGCCGATGTGCTCGATGCCGTGAATGTGCAAGGCCGAGGCCATCATGGTGATGCCCGCGCCCGCCATAATGCCCTTCAGGACATCTTCAGCGGAGTGAACGCCACCGGAGATGGCCAGGTCGATCTTCATCTGGCCGTACAGAATCGCCGCCCAGTGCAACCGGGGCAACAGCTCCGAGGGCGTTGAGAAGTGCAGCGTGGGCCGCACCTCCAGCGTCTCGATGTCGAAGTCCGGCTGATAGAAGCGGTTGAACAGCACCACGCCCTTGGCGCCCGAGTCTTCCAGGCGCGCCACAAGATGAGGCACGCTGGTAAACGACTGCGAGAGCTTCACCGATACAGGAACCTTGACCGCCGCGCAAACGCCGCTGACCAGTTCCAGCAGTTGCAGCTCAAGCTCGGAGGAGGTCTGGCTCTTGTTGGTCGCCAGCGCGTAGGTGTTCAATTCGATGGCATCGGCGCCCGCCTGCTCCATCTCCTTGGCAAAGCGCACCCAACCGCCCAGCGTGGCTCCGTTCAGGCTGGCCAGGATGGGAATCTTGACCGCTGCCTTCGCTTTCCGCAAGTACTCGAGGTAAACCTCGTGCGTCATGCGGTAGTCGCTGAGATCGGGCAAATAGCCAAGCGACTCGGCAAAAGAATCCGTGCCGCGCGAGAGATCCTCGTCCAGCGCGCGCGATTCCAGTTCCAACTGCTCCTCAAAGAGCGAGGAAAGCACGATTGCCGACGCACCGGCATCTTCCATGCGCTTGACGTTGTCAAGATTCTCGGCAAGCGGTGTGGACGATACCACGATGGGGCCATTGAGCTTCAGCCCAAGATACTCCGTTGAAAAATCGATCATTCTGCTCCTCCGTCAGCCACAACGGCCGCCTTCTTCTCTTCAGGCTTCTCTTCGGGTGCAATGTGAGGCGTCTCGCCACGGCCCGGCATTGCGGCCCGAGCAGAGTAGACGCGCCATTGGCGCTCGACATCGTCCTGTGCTTCGACGAGCAGCTTTGCGGCCAGCTCGGGGTTGCTGCGCGCAAGCATGGTGTAGCGCGCCTCGCGATACGTGTATTCCTTCAGGCGGATCGCCGGAGCCTTGGAATCCAACTGGAAGGGGTTCTTGCCTGTTTCGCGCAGATCCGGGTTGTAGCGCATCAGCGGCCAGTAACCGGACTGCACGGCAAGTTTCTGCTGCTCCAGACCGTGAACCAGGTCATAGCCGTGGGCGATGCAGCTTGCGTAGGCGATGATGATCGACGGACCGTCGTGCGCCTCGGCCTCTTGGAAGGCCTTGGCCACGTGGCTGTCGTTACCGCCCAGCGCTACTCTGGCCACATACACCGACCCATAGCTGACTGCTTCCATGGCCAGGTCCTTCTTGCTGTTCGGCTTGCCGGCAGCCGCAAACTTGGCCACCGCGCCGCGCGGCGTGGACTTGGACATCTGGCCGCCGGTGTTCGAGTAGACCTCGGTGTCCAGCACCAGCACATTGATGTTCTTGCCAGAGCCGAGCACATGGTCCAATCCGCCGAAGCCGATGTCGTAGGCCCAACCGTCTCCACCCAGAATCCACACGCTCTTGCGCACCAGGTTGTCGGCTACTGCCAGCATGTTGCGTGCATCGGAGCTGTCCACCGTGGCCAGCTTTTCGCGCAGAATCTTCACCCGCTCGCGTTGTTGATTGATCTCCGGCTCGGTCTTCTGCGAGGCCTCGAGCAGCGCCGTCGCCAGTTCATCGCCAATGGCCGGGGCCAGGCGCTTCACCAGCATTTCCGCGAATTCCTTCTGCTGATCGAGCGCGATTCTCATGCCGAAACCGAACTCCGCGTTGTCCTCGAAGAGCGAGTTGGCCCACGTCGGTCCGCGGCCTTCCGCGTTCTTGGTGTAAGGCGTTGTCGGCAGGTTGCCGCCATAAATCGACGAGCAGCCCGTCGCATTGGCAATATACATACGATCGCCAAAAAGCTGCGTGAGCAACTTGATGTACGCCGTCTCGCCGCAGCCCGCGCAAGCGCCGGAGAACTCAAACAGCGGCTGCAACAGTTGCAGATCTTTCACCTGCGTGTGCGACAGCTTCGAACGATCCACCTCAGGCAAACTGAGGAAGAACTCCCAGTTCTCGCGCTCGCTCTCGCGAATCGGAGGCTGAGAAGCCATGTTGATGGCCTTCTTGCTGGCGTCGCTCTTGCTCTTTACCGGGCAGACTTCCACGCAAACGGCGCAGCCAGTGCAATCCTCGGGGGCAATTTGCAGGGTGTAGCGATCCTGCTCCATGCCCTTCCACTTCGGCTTGGCCCATTGCAAGGTTGCAGGCGCATTGGCCGCGGCCTCTTCGCTATAAACCTTGGCGCGAATCACGGCATGAGGGCAAACCATGGCGCACTTGCCGCACTGGATGCACAGATCCTTGTCCCAAACCGGGATGAACTGCGCAATGTTGCGCTTCTCGTATGCCGCCGTTCCCGTGGGGAACGCGCCGCCTACCGGGAACGCGCTTACCGGCAGCAGATCGCCGTGACCGCCGGCAATCTGGCCCAGCACGTCGTGCACGAACGCGGGCGCCTTGTCCGAGATCGCGCCCACGATGTCGAACTCGGCCGTGGCTGCCGTGGGCAGTTCGACCTTCTCCAGATGCGCCAGGGCGGCATCGACGGCGGCAAAGTTCTTGGCCACCACTGCTTCGCCGCGCTTGCCGTAGGTCTTCTTGATGGACTTCTTGATCTGCTCGATCGCTTCCTCGCGCGGCAACACGCCGCTGATGGCAAAGAAGCAGGTCTGCATGATGGTGTTGATGCGCGTACCCATGCCGGCCTCGCGACCGACCTTGTAGCCGTCGATCACATAGAACTCGATCTTCTTGCGGATCATCTCCTGCTGCGTGGTCTTGGGAATGTAATTCCAAACTTCGGCCGCGGAGTAAGGCGAGTTGAGCAGGAAGACCGCGCCCGGCATCGCCGCTTCCACAACATCCATCTTCTCCAGGAAGCTGAAGTTGTGGCAGGCAATAAAGCTGGCCTTGCGTGATCAGATAGGTCGAACGGATCGGGTTGGGTCCGAAACGCAGGTGCGAGGTGGTCATCGACCCGGACTTCTTCGAGTCGTACACAAAGTAACCCTGCGCAAAGTTCGGCGTTTCGCTGCCGATGATCTTGATCGAGTTCTTGTTGGCGCCCACCGTGCCGTCGGAACCCAGCCCGTAGAACAACGCCCGCACCGTCTTCGGATCCTCCGTCGAGAAGTCGGGATCGTAGCTCAGGCTGGTGTGGCTCACATCGTCGTTGATACCGATGGTGAAGTGGTTCTTCGGCGCAGCCTTCAACAGCTCGTCGAATACGCCCTTGACCATGGCCGGCGTGAATTCCTTCGATGAGAGCCCGTAACGCCCGCCAACTACCTTGGGCATGGCCGCAAAGGGCAGCGTCGCGGAGTTCTCGGCAAGCACCGTCAGAATGTCTTGATACAGCGGCTCGCCCAGTGCGCCGGGCTCCTTGGTCCTGTCCAGAACAGAGATCGCCTTGACCGTGGAAGGAAGCGCGCTGAGGAATGCCTTCGAGTCGAACGGCCGGAACAGGCGAACCTTCACCATGCCCACCTTTTCGCCCTGCTTAACCATCAGGTCCACTGCCTCTTCGGCTGCTTCGGCCCCAGAGCCCATCAGAACGATCACGCGCTCCGCATCGGGCGCACCGTAATAATCGAACAGGCGATAGGCGCGGCCAGTCTGCTTGGCAAACCGGTCCATCACGTCCTGCACGATCCCCGGAACCGCTTCGTGGAACGGATTGCATCCTTCACGAGCCTGGAAGAACACATCGGGATTCTGCGCCGTGCCGCGGATGATCGGGCGATCGGAGCTGAGCGCATTCTTGCGGAACTGGATCATCGACTTCTCGTCCAGCAATGCGCGGATGGTCTCGTCGCTGATGGGCAGAATCTTGCCCACTTCGTGCGATGTCCGGAATCCGTCGAAGAAATGGATGAAAGGAATGCGCGATTCAAGGGTGGCAATCTGCGCCACCAGCGCCATGTCGGCAACTTCCTGAACCGAGTTCGACGCCAGCATCGCCCAGCCGGTCGAGCGGCAGGCCATCACGTCGGAGTGATCGCCAAAAATCGAAAGCGCGTGCGTTGCCAGCGTGCGGGCCGTCACGTGCATCGTCGCCGGGGTCAGTTCACCGGCAATCTTGAACATGTTGGGAATCATGAGAAGCAGGCCCTGGGAGGCCGTAAACGTGGTGCCGAAAGCCCCAGCCTGCAACGCGCCGTGCAACGCGCCTGACGCGCCGCCTTCACTCTGAAGTTCTTCCACGATGGGCAATGCGCCCCAAATATTTTTCTTCCCCTCCGAGCGCCACTGATCGGCCCACTCGGCCATCGGCGACGAGGGGGTGATGGGGTAGATCGCGACCACTTCGGAGAGTCGATAGGCGACCGAGGCCGCTGCCTCGTTCCCATCAAGGATTACCATTTTCTGTTCACTCATTCGCTTTGCCTCATTGCGCGGCCTGCGGAAATCAACCGCTAGTCTGAGTCTCTGCTCTGAGGGGGATGGAGTGGCAGTGACGCGGGACACAAGACGGGCGCAATTTCCCGCATTATGGCACTATTTTCACTCTATGAACAACGTTTTAACTCCTCGAACGATAGCACTCAATGCGTTGATATCGCATAGCTTACGAGCGCTATCTCCCTAAACTTCGCAACAAAGTGAGGGCTGTCGTCCCGAGCGAGCGGCGCCCCAAGTGCTTTTCAGCTTGGGGGTTGTGAGCCGAAGCATCTGCGGGCGCGTTTCAAAGTACGTCCGCGACACCACACCAGCCATACGAGCATTCGAAACCTGCCACGGAGCAGTTCGATTTCACCAGAAAACAGCGCAAATGGACGCTGTGCACTTACCCCTGAAACCGGGTGCCCCAGGTCTCCCGTCTGAGACCTGGGAAAGCACAACCCCCTCCCCGCCTTCTGTCAAAGCTGCACGAATGCCCCGTGCCCCATCCTTGGCGCGCACTAGCGCCAATGGGGCAAAGCAACACACTTAACCAGCCCCGTTCGGGCAGCCTCCCGATTACTCCAGCAGCGCCGCTACCTTCGGCATCCACTCGGGAATCGGTATCTGTTGCGGACACGCCTCTTCGCAAATGCCGCAATCGATGCAGCAACTTGACCTCTCCGCCTCGCTCAAGAACACCTTGTACCGGAAGCGCGCCGCCGCCAAATCGTCGAAAGAGTGTGCGTAGTTGAAGAACTCGAAGTTGGCCGGAATGTTCACGCCATTCGGGCACGGCATGCAATAGTTGCAACCCGTACAGGGAATCACCGTCCGGGCAAGGTATTTCTCACGCACCGCGGCAATGAGCTTCCGCTCCTCTTCGCCAAAAGCTCCAATTTGCGATTCGTCCGCAAACCGCAAATTCTCTTCAACCTGCTCCATGGTGCTCATGCCGCTCAGCACGACGGAAACCTCAGGCTGATCCCACAGCCAATCGAGCGCCCACTGCGCCGGCGACCGCCGCACGGCAAAGCGCTCCATCTCCTCGCGGATGTCGTTGGGCGGATCGGCCAGCCTTCCGCCCAGCAGAGGTTCCATCACCACCACCGCCAGTCCCTTGCTTGCCGCCAGTTTTAGACCGCGCGTCCCCGCCTGCTTCTCGGTATCCATGTAGTTGTATTGGATCTGGCAGAAACTCCACGCATCGCTGCCCTTCACGATCTCTTCGAAAGCGCCGTAGCCATCATGAAACGAGAATCCCAAATGGCCAATGCGTCCATCGGCCAGCGCGGCCGCCGCCTGCTCCATCACACCGTGTTTCAGCACCACATTCTGCCACCGGTCATGCCCCAGCGCGTGCAGCAGATAGAAATCAACGTGGCTCGTGTCCAGCTTCTTCAACTGCTCGTCGAGGTATTTGTCGAAGTCCCCCGGACCGGTGATCGCCCAGGTTGGCAGCTTGGTGGCCAGCCGGACCTTCGCGCGATAGCCGTCCTTGAGCGCCTTGCCCACCAGCACTTCGCTCTGCCCGTCGTGATAGGGGTAGGCCGTGTCGAGATAGTTGACTCCATTGTCGATGGCCTGGCGCAGCATCCGCACCGCTTCTGCTTCGTCGATGTTGGCGCTCAAGCGATTTCCGTCAAACGTGGGAAACCTCATGCACCCAAAGCCCAGCGCAGAAACCTTCCAATCCAGTCTTCCAAACTTGCGATATTGCATGGCCGGCCTCCACCTGTTCAAAGCAGAATTCTACTCCGAAGGCTCTGTCATCCCCTCCACCAGCGCCACCCACTCCTCTTCGAGCGTCTCCCGATAGAACCGCCGCCCGGCGCGCTGGTACCAGTACTCGGCATTGGCCGCCGAACCCTCTTTGCGGTGCAAGTAGGCGTGGACCGCCATGCCCTCGGCGGTCTCCAACTCGTCCACCAGCCCATGGGCGCGCGCCCATTCCCCTTTCGCATCCCACCACAACGCCGCCGCCGGAGCCGCAAGCCCCTCCGGCGGCGCTTCAAGCCCAACCGTTCCAACAAACTCCCTCACATTCATACAACCCTCCCAGCACCTCGCAGCCTGGCCGCCTCTTACTCGCGTGATTCGCATCACATTTTAGATCGATTTCCTCTGATAAAAACGACTCATCCATCCGATAGTGGAAATTAGATAGCTTGCGTTATACAAGGTTCCGTCAGGGGGCCAGGGAGGGACTGGCCAGGAGATCGCCAGCCGGCCCTTTTCCGGAGGTCAATGATGCATGTCCGCTACGCGGAAGACTCACAATCCCATGTTTGCAAGACGGGGACAAAAGGTCGTATACTGAAGTCCGACCATTCCGGTCGTATTTTGAGGGTCCTTCCCTTTCAGCGGCCCTCCGGAGTTCGGGATTTGAGCGTACTCAGCGAGCTGCACGTAGGCGAGAGCGGAATCCTGGTGGGCCTCGACCTACCGGAATCCGTCCAGAACCACCTGATGCATATGGGCTTTGTCCCTGATGCGCGGGTGACGGCGCTGCGCCGTGCTCCGGCCGGCGACCCCACCGTCTACGGCGTCGACGGCATGGAGATCGCACTGCGCCATGAGACCGCAGCTTCCATCCGCGTGCGTCCCGCCGCTCTTGAAGACTCCAGCAGCGAGGATCTCTCTGAATTGATCGAGGCCGCCCAATGAGCGGTTGCTGCACCCCTGCCGAATTCAAGCCGCCCATCCTTCCGCCACTCTCCGGCGACCTGAGGACTGTGGTCCTCATTGGCCCGCCCAACTCCGGCAAATCCACCCTTTTCAATCGCCTGACCGGTCTGCGGCAAAAGGTGGCCAATTTCCCCGGCGTCACCGTCGAGCAGCGCATGGGCCTCATGGCGGGTGTGGGTCGCGACGACCTGACCCTCATCGATCTACCCGGAATCTACTCCCTCGACCCTTACTCCGAGGATGCCCGCGTCTCCATCGATGTGCTGCGCGGCGAAATGCCCGGCACGCCCAAGCCCGACGCTGTTCTGCTGGTCCTGGATTCCCTCCACCTCACCCGCCAGTTGATGCTTGCCGCTCCGGTGCTCGCCCTGGGCCTGCCCACCCTCGTGCTGCTCAACATGACCGACCTGATGGAAGCCCGCGGCGGCAAGGTCGACGCGCTCAAGCTGGCCCGCGAACTGGGAGCGCCGGTCGCCCAGATCAGCGCCGTCAACGGTGCCGGGCTGGACGCGGTTCCGCTTTTCCTTCACCAGCACACGGCACGGTTCGCCGCTCAGCCGCTCACTCTGCCTGTGCTGGGCAACGCCGCCAGCGCCCACACCTGGGCCGCGCAGGTCAGTCGCCGTACCGGCTATCGCGCGCCGCTTTCAGTTGAAGGCACGCGCAAAATCGACAATGTGCTGCTCCACCGCATCTGGGGCCCGCTGCTCTTTCTTGTCGTTGTTTTCGCCGTTTTTGAAGTGGTCTTTTCCGTAGGCCAGCCGCTCTCCGACGGCTTTGGGGCTCTGCTAGCCGACATTGGCAACCTGGTCCGTCCCTTGCTCCCCGCCGGCTGGATTCAGTCCCTCATTCTCGACGGCGCATGGAAGGGCATCTCCTCCGTGCTCGTCTTCCTGCCCCAGATTCTGCTTCTCTTTCTCTTCATCGGGATCCTCGAAGACTCCGGCTACCTGGCCCGCGCCGCGCTCATTGCCGACCGTGTCATGCGCACCACCGGACTCAACGGCAAAGCCTTCATTCCTCTTCTCTCGGCCTACGCCTGCGCCGTCCCGGCGATCATGGCCACGCGCACCATCGAGAACAAGCGCGATCGCTTCGCCACCATCCTGGTCACGCCCTTCATGACTTGCTCGGCGCGCCTGCCGGTTTACATGCTGCTGATTGCCGCCTTCATCCCCAATACCTTTTACCTGCACGGCGTCCTGGGCCTGCGTACCGTCGTCATGCTCAGCCTTTACCTGGCAGGATTTGTTGGCGCAATGACTACCGCCTGGCTGCTGAAGAGCTCCATCCTCAAGTCCAGCGACGCTCCCTTCATCCTGGAGCTGCCGCAATACCGCATGCCGACTCTGCGCTCACTTTCCCTGCGGCTCATCGATCGCGCCCGCGTCTTCCTGCGCCAGGCAGGCACCATCATTCTCTGCGTGACGTTGGCCCTTTGGGTTCTGGCCCATCTGCCAGTCATCCACACCGCCGGCGGTGTCCTCTCAACGCCCGAGCTGGCCGACAGCCTCATCGGACGCCTGGGTCACTTCATCGAGCCGGCCATCGCGCCTCTGGGCTTCAACTGGAAGATCGGCATCGGCCTCCTCTCCAGCGTTCTGGCCCGCGAAGTCATGGTCAGCACCATGGGCACCCTCTACGGAGCCGAAGCAGACACCCACGCCCTCAGCCTGCAAACCGCCCTGCACCACGACATGACCCTGGGCGGCGCGCTGGCGCTGATGATCTTCTTCGCCTTCGCCATGCAGTGCACCTCGACCATGGCAGTGGTCCGCCGCGAGACCAACAGTTGGAAGTGGCCGGCCGTCCAGTTTATCTATATGCTCGTGCTGGCTTACATCGCGGCCTTCGCCGTCAATCACATCGTCATGGCTTTCTCTTAAGCACTCCAGGCGTTTCTTCAGGGCACTCGCAGATGCCCAACTCCTCTTCCCTGTCGAAGAGATCGTCCACCAATTCCTTGATCTGCTCCTCTTTCCGGCATCCAACATCGGTGAACTCGATGCCCGCGCGCTCCTTCCCTTGCATGAAGCGAATTATGCCCGCCAGCCGCAGAGCAAAGCCATTCACCCGAAAGCACACTTCGATGCGGTCATCGGCCTTTGCCGGAATCCCCGCGCTGGCCACAATGCAGCATCCGCGCACACTCAGATCCACCAGAGCGCCCGTCACCTTGGCCCCCGCGGAAGGCACACAAATCTCCGCCGTCCCTTTGCAGTGAAAACGGGCGTCGCGGCGCTCAACTGGCTTCTCGTCCCGGACCTGGGCTACAGGCCGCGGCTCGCCTTCGCAGACATCCATCGCCTTCCTCCGCGGGATCGAAAGGTGCTCTGGCCCCTTCCCGAAGAATCTCCTCCTCGAAGATATCGTCGCCATTTGCTCGCTCCGCACCCAGCGGCGCGTCTTTTTTCCCCACTGGTAATGAGCCATTTCCAAGTACCGTTTCCGCTCCTTTCCTGCCTCCCCACCGACCGCCGAATCCCTGGATGCGCCCCACTTATGAGAAACTAGAAGAGCAGAAGTCCTCCGGCGCTGCCTTTGCGCGCCTCAATCGCGACCCAATCTCGCACCAACCCAGATGCTTCCGGCCCATCGGGCCCTCGCGGACTGGTCTTTGTCCGTGGGGTGATCGTCATAACCCCGCTGCGGCCCACGATTAGGAAATAGAAAAGAATGCTCAGTGTCAGCAATGTCACCATGCGCTACGGCGCCAAGGTGCTCTTCGAAGATGTCAGCGTCGCTTTTGTCCCCGGCCGCCGCTACGGCCTCACCGGCCCCAACGGCTCCGGCAAATCCACCTTCATGAAGATCCTCACCGGCGAGCTCGACGCCCAGAAGGGCACCGTCGTCCGCCCGCGCAAGTTCGGCGTCCTCCGCCAGGACCAGTTCGCCTTTGACGCCTATCGCGTCATCGACACCGTCATCATGGGCAACAAGCCCCTCTGGGCCGCCCTGGAAGAGCGCGACCGCATCTACGAGAAGCCCGAGCTGACCGACGCCGACGGCATGCGGCTCGGCGAACTTGAAGGCGTCATCGGCGACGAGGACGGCTACACCGCCGAGGCCGACGCCGCCATCCTGCTCGACGGCCTCGACATTCCCGAAGAGATCCACGAGCGCAAGATGGGCGAGCTCCAGGGCGGCCAGAAGGTCCGCGTCCTGCTGGCCCAGGCCCTCTTCGGCAAGCCCGAAGCCCTGCTCCTCGACGAGCCCACCAACTACCTCGATCTCGATTCCATCCACTGGCTCCAGGACTTCCTGCACAACTACGACGGCACCCTGATCGCCATCTCCCACGACCGCCACTTCCTCAACTCCGTCACCACCCACACCGCCGACATCGATTACCAGACCATCATCGTCTACACCGGCGGCTACGACGACATGGTGATGGCCAAGACCCAGATCCGCTCCACGCTCGAATCGCAGAACGCCCAGCGCGAAAAGAAGATCGCCCAGCTCAACGACTTCATCGCCCGCTTTGCCGCCGGAACCCGCTCCTCCCAGGTCACCAGCCGCCGCAAGGAAGTTGAGCGCCTGCAAACCAACGACCTGGCCCGCTCCAACATCGCAGCGCCCCTACATCAAGTTCGACCAGGTGCGCCCCAGCGGCAAGCATGTCCTGGAGTTCAAACATGTCACCAAAATCTACGGCGATCAGAGCGTCATCGACGGCTTTACCGCCAATGTCCTGCGCGGCGAAAAGATCTGCCTCATGGGCCGCAACGGCGCCGGCAAGACCACTCTGCTCAAGAGCCTGCTCAATAACTATCCCGGCCTCGCCGACAAGGAATTCGAGCTCGACAACGGCGCGGTCTTCTGGGGACATGAAGCCCAGATCGGCTACTTCCCCCAGGACGTGGGCGCCACCATCGAGCACGGCCTCACCGTCGCCGAGTGGCTCCATCGCTGGAACCCCGCCGCCCACGTCGAAGAAATTCGCGGCATCCTCGGCCAGATGTTATTCAGCGGCGAAGAAGGCGACAAGCAGACCAAGGCCCTGAGCGGCGGCGAACAGGCCCGCCTGGCCTTCTGCAAGCTGATCCTCACCAAGCCCAACATCCTAATCTTCGACGAGCCCACCAACCACCTCGACCTCGAAGCCATCAACGCGCTCAACATCGCCCTCCAGCGCTACGAAGGCACGGTGTTACTCGTCACCCACGACCACGACCTGATCGACGAAGTCGCCACCAGGCTATGGAACTTCAAAGAAGACGGCATCGAAGACTTCCAAGGCCCCTACGCCGAGTGGAAGGGCAAGCACAACTAACCGAGAATCGGTGGCACAATCGTGTCATGCTGGCCTGCACCACCATAAAGATTCCCGAGCCGTTCCACGAGCGGCTGAAGCAGCGCTCCCGCAGCTCCGGCGTCTCCATTCCCGCCCTCATCGTCAGGGCGCTTGAGGAGACCTACGCCAGCCCCGCCCTCTGGCGTCTTGCATGGAATTGCCTCCAAATGTGGCACAATTTTCTCATCGCGTCATTGAGAGCCGAGCAGCCTGGGGTGAAAGTCAGGTTTTGAAAGGTTACGGCTTCAGCCGTGCCGCAAATGCAACAAAAGAAATGCTGGGCTTTAGCCCAGAGGGACGGTTTTCGGCCATTTCTACCTTCACCGCAGGCTGCTAGGCAAATCGAAGGCCGTGCCTCCCAGGACCGCAATGCAGGCGTCAGGGCCTGGAATTCCCGTCAGAATCGCCCGTAACCCCTTTGCTGAGAGGAATCTGCGGATAACTTCAATGATAAGAGGAATTTAGCGCGACGCCCATGCCGCATCTCATTGAAACCATGGATTTTATTCCAAAAATACGGGGAGGGGGGGTAGCCGAGCATCCCCAACAGTCCTTTTTCCACTCCCCGCAAATCCGACCTGCCAAAGGACCCGCAGACCTTGGCCCTCACGTTCCGCCCCACCGGTTGCCGGTCATTTGATCGTCCGGCGCATACTACCTTCGTAACAGAATGGCTCAAACTGGCGATTGACAGATTCCGCGTCTCACCTCACAATGGCTGCTTGAAAAGGACCGGAGAGCACGATGAAAGCAATCATTCTAACAACGGTGCTTTTGTGCTTAGGGGCTATTCCTTTAGCCCGCGCGGCGGAGCCCGTTTCTGGAAGCGTGAAGGCAGTCGAAGGTAAGTGTTCCATTCAACGGGGGGTGCAGACTCTGGCTGCCACGCAGGGCATGCACCTGCTGGAGCACGATGCCCTGGTTACCGGCTCCGACGGCCGCCTGGCTGTCATCCTGCGCGACGGCACCCGTCTTTCCCTGGGCCCGAATAGCAGGCTAAGCATCGTTCAGTTTGCCTATAACCCCAGCGAGAAAAACTATGCATTGCTCCTGGATTTAGGCCGGGGAATTCTCGCCTATGTTTCCGGCAAGATCGCAAAGTTCTCACCGGAAGCAGTGAGAGTCCAGACCCCGGTCGGTTCCATTGGACTGCGGGGCACCAAGTTTGTTGTGGGGTTGGGAATTGCTGGAGGTGCGCAATGAGCGTCTCTAAGACGATGAGCTTCGCGCTGCTTTTGGGAGCCCTGTTCGCCGTGGCCTGCCGCGCCCCCGCGCCGCCCCCTCCGCCTCCTCCTGCATTGCAGAATCTGATTGTGTTGCTGCCCAATGAGGATGGAACCTCCAGTTCGATTGTTGTGACCAATGGGGGTGGAAGCCAACAACTGACCGAGCCCAACACGGCACTGAAGGTGGAACGCGCAGATGCCGCTCCGAGCAAGCCCTTTGCCATGGCTCCGAGTGAGATCCAGAAGTTGTTCCAAAGCACCCTCTCCTTCATCCCCGCCGCGGAAGCTCGCTTCAATCTGTACTTCCTGAGCGGCGGAACTGAATTGACGCCGGAATCCGCGGCCAGTTTGCCGCAGATCTACCAAGCCTACAAGGACCGCCACTCCACCGACGTCGCCATCATCGGCCATACCGACACAACCGGGAAAAGCGAGTCGAATTTCCGGCTTGGCCTGGCGCGGGCAGAGCAAGTGGCGAAGATGATTGAAGCCCTCGGTGTGAGCCGGTCTCATATATTTACCGAGTCACACGGAGCAAATGACCTCCTGGTTCCAACCAGGGACAACGTCTCAGAACCCAGAAATCGTCGCGTCGAGGTGATTGTGCGCTAAGGAGCCCCTGGGCAAGATGAAGACAATCACTTCTGCCGTGCTGACGTGCGTCATCCTGATCATCGTCTGCCAGCCTGTGTTCTTCGCTGCCTGGGACCAGAAAGCCAAGGATCTTCTGACCCTCAGGGTGAACAAGGGGAAGCCATCCGGCAAGATCGCGATCGTCGAAATTGACGACCAGAGCCTCTCCCAGTTTGGCCGTTGGCCCTGGCCGCGCGACCGCCTCAGCGAGTTGTTGGGCAAGATCCAGCAGGCCGGCGCCGATATCGTCGTTCTGGATATGATGTTCCCGGAATCGGACCTTGGCTCGCCGGTTCGCCCCTTGGCGTCTCATGTTGTTGCGCCGCAGGCCACCGGTGCGCTTTCCAGTCTCGCCAGCACCAATGACGATCAGCTGGCCGCGGCTTTCCGCAACGGGCGCTTTATCATTGGGTTTCTGTTTCGCTTCCCGCCCAGTGAGGCCGGCGCATCCCCCTGCGTTCTGCGCCCTCTGCCGCTCGCGCTCGTGGAGCATGAAACACCCGGCCGTCCAGCTTTCTTCACCGCTTCCGGTGTTACTTGCAGCCTGGAATCGCTGAGCCGTGCTTCTCAGGGCTCGGGCTTTCTGAATGCATCCCCAGACAGCGATGGCATTCTCCGGCGGGTTCCGCTGGTCACGGAATTCAAGCAGGTCATGTACCCCAGTCTGGCTCTAGCGGCCTACATGAGCTACCGCCGCATCGATGGTGTGCAACTGACAACGAACTCCACCGGCGCGGTCTCCATGCGCTTGCAGGACGCCGTCATTCCGGTCGACAGCAAGAGCGACCTGCTGTTGCGCTATAGGGGAATAGAGGCGAAATTCGAGCGCGCCTCCGCTGCGGATGTTCTCAACGGCAAGCTCAAGCAAGGGGTTCTTCAAGGAAAGATCGTCGTACTCGGAGTAAGCGCTGCGGGCCTGCGGGATAGCGTCGCGACGCCATTTGGCCCCTCGGTTCCAGGATACGAAGTGCAAGCGACCGCCATCGACAATCTGCTCCAGGGCGATCCGCTGCGCATTCCCCGCGAGGCTTTTACCGGGGAAATGATCCTGCTGCTGGTAATGGCTGTCGGCAGTGGATTACTGATGAGCCGGTTTGAGCCGGCTTGGGCTGCGCCGCTGGTTTTCTGCCTGGCGGCAGCCGTCTGGATCGCCTCCGCCCTCCTGCTGGCATGGGCACACATTGTCTTCTCGCCTTTTCCAGCGACATTGGTGCTTCTGGGGAATTTGAGCCTTCTCTATCTCTGGCGTGTGTCCACAGAAAAGCAACGATGGGAAAAGCAACTCAATATTACCCGCAAATTCATCTTGAATGCCCTGACCTCACTCACCAACATCCACGACGTTGAGACCGGTGCTCACGTCATCCGGGTTCAGCGCTATGCCAAGGTCCTCTGCCAAGCGCTGGCCACCCAGCCAAAATATCACAAGCTTCTGAAACCGAAGACGATACAGCTTATTTACGAGGTGATTCCGATCCACGATATCGGCAAAGTCTCGGTCCCTGACAGCATTCTCCGCAAGCCCGAACGCCTAACCGTAGAAGAGTTTGAGGTCATCAAGACTCATGTGACCAACCTGAAGAAGATCTTCTCCGATGCGGTGCGGAGTTCCGGCATCAAGGATCAGACAACCTTGCGCCTGGCCAGCGACATCATTCTTACCCACCACGAGCGCTGGGACGGAAGCGGCTATCCCGAGGGCCTGCGCGGCGAGGCGATTCCGCTGGTGGGGCGGATTGTCGCGGTGGTCGATGTCTACGATGCGCTGGTGTCAAAGCGGGTCTATAAGGAGCCGATGAGCCATCTCAGCGCTCTGGACTACCTCTCGAAGAACCGGGGAACTCAATTCGATCCCATGGTAGTGGACGCCCTTCTCCACGTCCAGGCCGCCATCCACCAGATCCGAGTCACCTGCGAAGACGATTCGAGCCTGCCGATTGCCCCGGACTGCACTCTGCCTTAGGCTGTGGGCCAAAGCATGAGGAGGCGGGTACGCACAAGGCGGCACTCTTGCCATTCAATCTCTTCAGACGATAAGGCCGTCGTACCGTATTGCGGTAAACTCTCGCAACATGTGAGGCCCATCACATCTCGGGGTTATTTTTGATCTCTACTATTTCACCCATGACAGTTGCAAGCCTCATTCTGATTGCGCCCTGCTCCCTTCTCGTGGGCGCCGTGCTACAAATTCTTGTAGCGCGGCTCAGTTCCGCCCGAATAAAAGGGATACTGGCCTTTCTCTCCTGTTTGCCGGCGGTCCTTGCTGTCCTTAGCGCCATACCCTTGGTGCGAGCCGGACAAGCGATAGAAGTCACGCTGCTACAGTGGGATGGCCCCCTGGCCCTGGTACTCCACGTGGACGCACTCAGCGTCCTGTTTGCTTTCATGGGTTCCTGCCTGGGCGCATTCGTGCTGCTCTATTCCATCGGCTATATGGCCCACGACAAGTCCGCCACCCGCTTCTACGTCTCCATGCTGATCTTCATCGGCGGGTTCATCGGTCTGGTTTACAGCGCCAACCTGTTCTTTTTCTACCTCTGCTGGGAACTGGTGGGACTCTGCTCGTTCAGCTTGGTCGGCTTCTGGTACACCAACCGCGAGGCAGTGGCCGGCGCGCGCAAAGTGCTGTTGATGACGCACATTGCCGGATACGGACTGCTGGCGGGCATCCTGACCATCTACTACCGCACGGGCAGCGCCCTGTGGACCGATCCGAGAGTAGCGCACAGCTTCACTGGCGGCATCTTTATCCTGATGCTGCTGGCGCTGGTCGCCAAGTCTGTCCAGTTTCCTCTACACACCTGGATTCCTGAAGCCATGGCCGCTCCCACCCCGGTGAGCGCCCTGCTGCACGCAGCCTGCTATGTCAAAGCCGGCGTCTATCTGGCCTGCCGCATGCACAGCTTTGGCGCCTGGCCGCAAGCCGGGGGCTTCGCCTGGGGAAACGCAAGCCTCATCTGGATCGGCACGGTCACCATGGCCGTGGGCGTCATGTACGCCATGGTGCAGACCGATTTGAAGCGCATGCTGGCCTTTTCCACTGTCAGCCAGATCGGCTACATGATGATGGGCATCGGCATTGGCACCCCGCTGGGGATCGTCGCCGGCCTGCTGCATTGCCTCAATCACGGATTCTTCAAGGGCGGGCTTTTCCTGACCGCCGGCTCGGTGCAGCACGCCGCCGGTACCCGCGACATGAACAAGCTGGGCGGCCTGGCGCAGAAGATGCCGCAAACTACGCTCTCCTGGCTGATCGGCGCGGGCGCCATGGCCGGGGTTCCGCTGATGAGCGGCTTCGCCAGCAAGTGGATGCTCTATGCCGCCGCGTTGCAGGCCGGATGGGCTGTTCCCGCCATGGTCGCCTGGGCGGTCAGCCTGGGTACCGTCTTCCTTTGCGCCAAGGCTACCAGCGCCGTCTTCCTGGGACCGTTGACCGAGGACACCAAGAAGGCCCACGAGTCCCCCGCCACCATGGTTTGGGGCATGGGCTTCATCGCTGTGGGCAGCATCGTCCTGGGCATTGCGCCGCAGTTGGCGGTTAACTATTTCCTCAACCCGGTTCTGGGCGCGCTGCAACTGACGCCGGTGCAGGTCACCTGGTTCGGGCTTTCCTCCGATGCGGGCAGCTTCTCCACCGCCGGCGGCCTCATTCTGGCCCTGGTCTCTCTGATTCTCGGCGGCGTCATCTACGCCATCGCCTATGTCGCGCGGCAAGCTCCGGCAACCGGCACGGCCGCGCTGGCCGGCGCGGGCGGCGGCATCTTCACCGGCGGCGAGCCGCTCTCAGACCACGGAAGAATGACCGCGGGCGATTTCTCCAGCATCTTCGAAACCAACTGGAAGTCTTTCTTCAAGTGGACCAATGTCGACCGCTTCTATCTGGGCATCTGGAGCGTTTTGCAGGCGGGTTCCAGCGCACTCGGCGCATTCGTCTCCTGGATGGAGCAGAACGCTACCGCTCTGGTCGTCATCCTGGCAGCGGCTTTGCTGGCAGGCGCTCGCTGGTTTGCTCCTGGGCAGGATGCTTGGAAGATTTCGCGCGGCGTGCCTCTTTCAGGACCCATCACAGTGCCTCTGTTGATCATTGTGTCCTGCGGCGTGGCAGCAATCGCGTTGGTTGTGGCAGCTCTTAGTCTTGCAAAGGGCCGCAGCCTGGCACCTTCCATGTTCCTGGCTGGCGCATCGGCTGTCGCAGGTTTGGTCGTGCCCAACCCATGGCTCCGCCTTGGCCTTTTGGAACTGGGTGCCTTTGTAACCGTGGTGTTGGTATGGCAATCCGCACGCACAAAGGCCGCAAAGTTTACCTATCTCACCGTGGTTGTGCTCTCGGCCTTATCTCTTGTTTCCAGCGATCTGCTGTTAGAGAGCGGGCAGAAGGAATGGGCGTGGGCACTGCTGATCACGAGCGTCAGTATCAAACTAGCCGCAATACCACTCTTCTTCTGGCTGCTCAATCTGGCCGACGAAGTTCCGGCACTTGTGCTGGGCATCATCATTGCGGTCGTCGATATGGCGGCATTTGGCGAGTTCCTGGTTTCGGCGCTCTCTATTCCTGACTACTTCCTTCCGCATGCTTTGCTTCTTGGAGCGGCTGGTGCAACCTCGTTCATTGCCGCTCTGCTAATGCTCACGCAGCGGAGCCTCAAGCGCCTGCTGGTTCTCTCGACCATCGAGGATGTCGGCTTCCTTCTGCTCGGGGCGTTCTCTCTGAGCGTGATCGGGGTCGATGGCGCGATCGTTGCGGCGGCCACCCACTCCCTGGCCAAGGCGCTGCTCTTTGCCTGCCTCAGCGGTCCCGAGGCCGACGGCGTGCTGGACGGCGAGCACACCGGCCTGGCTACCCGCTACCCTGTGGCTGCCTTCGGCTTCCTCTTCGGAATGCTGGCCATGCTGGGCGTACCGCCTACAATGGGATTTGCCGGTCGCTGGCGCCTTTACGAGACCGCGCTACAGCTCTCGCCTCTGCTCGCCACGGTATTCATCCTCTCCTCGATCTTCGCGCTCATTGCCTACGTTCTGGCTCTGACCCGCGTCTGGTGGGGACCGTCGCGCGAATCGCATCCGCTGCCGAAGCTCCCGCATCCTATTAAGGAGTCTTTCGGTCTGAAATCTGTCATCGTTGTGCTAGTCGTCTTGATCCTGGTTGCCGGGGTATGGCCGGACGCACTGCAAATGTTGCAATGGGGGAGACCATGAACCTCTGGAATAAATTGATGTGCTATAGCCGCAAGCGCAGCCCATGGCTCTTTCATATGAACGCGGGCAGTTGCAACGGCTGCGATATCGAGATCGTAGCCAGCCTGTCGCCTCGCTACGATGCCGAACAACTGGGCGTGCGGCTGGAAGGCAGCCCGCGGCACGCGGATATCCTGGTCATCACCGGCCCGGTCACCCGCAACGCCGTCAACGCGATTCAAACCGTTTACTCGCAGGTGTGTGGGCCCAAGGCCGTGGTGGCCATCGGTTCCTGCCCGGCAACGACGAATGTCTTCATTGACAGCCGGACCCTGGATGGGCCCCTCAACAAGCACATCCCGGTTGATGTGTTTGTCCCCGGCTGCCCGCCGCGTCCCGATGCCATTGTGCGGGGAGTGGCCAAAGCAGCGGAGATCTTGGCTGAACGAGCCGCCAACAAGAACCTTCATACCGAATCGGTGATGGTCCCCATGGCTGAGGCGGGCGGCGAGTGCGGATGCGCACAAGCCGGCAACTCCGTGTCCGATCCCGCGGCCGGCGAGGTGAAACTATGAATCTGACCACCGCTCTGGCGCGCCTGCTCCTCTTTCCCGGACTTCTCTTTGCCGTGCCCGCCGCTTGGTTCTTCCTTTGGGTAGAACGCAAGGCGGTTGCCTTGATGCAGGGACGCATTGGGCCTCCCTTCATGCAGCCGTTCTACGATTTCGTCAAGCTGCTGGGCAAGACCACTCCGCCCCGCAGCGGAGTGGCTGGCCTGCTGATGAGAGCATGGCCTTTGATCGCCATGTCGGCCGCGGCAGGCGCGGTTGGTCTGCTGCCCGTTCTGCCTTCTTCCGGCGGTTTCGAGGGCGACTTGATCCTGCTCCTGGCGTTGCTGGAGCTTCCCTCCATGTGCATCATCGCAGCAGGCTTTTCCTCGCGCTCCATCTTCGGTGAGATCGGCTCAGCCCGCGAAGCAGTTTTGGGCGTCGCCTATAACGTGGTCTTTCTTCTGGCCATCGTTTCCATTGCCGCATCTCAGCACACTTTCCGCCTTGAAACGCTGGCCATGCTTCCGCCATCGTTCATGCGTTATCTGGGGATTGCGGCCATCCTGGTGTGCCTGCCGGCCAAACTGCATATCAATCCCTTCTCGCTGCCCAATGCGGAGCAGGAGATCTACTCCGGCCCCATGACCGAATACGCCGGTCCCGAGCTGGCCATGTGGGAACTCTCGCATGGACTGGAATGGGTAGCGGCTACAGGATTGGTAGCCACGCTGGTTGTTCCCCACATCGCCATCTGGTGGCTCGGCGTACTGGCTTTCATCGCAATTTCCTTCGGTGTAGTTTTGCTGCTGTCTGCCGTTGCAGCCGCCACGGCGCGTCTGGCCATCGATACCACGGTGCGCTTTTACTGGCAATGCACGCTCATCTTCGCGGTCCTGGCAATTTCGTCCGCGCTCTTCGTGAGGTTCAGATCATGAACATCCTGACCATGCTGTGGAAGAACCTCTGGGGCCCCTCTCAGACCTTGCGCTTCCCTTCTCGTCCCGCGGCTGGCGTCGGCTTTAGAGGGCGGGTGCGATTCGATCCCGAGCTCTGCTCCGGCTGCGCCATCTGCAAATTTCGCTGCACCTCGCGCGCCATACAGTACAAGGCCGGCAAGGGAGAATTCACCTGGAGCTACGATCCCGGCCAATGCACGTTTTGCGGCCGTTGCGTGGAAGGCTGCAAGGCCGGTGCGCTGAGCCAGGACGCCGAATGTCCGCCCTTGTACCTGACCGTAGGCGAACTGAAGAAAGCCTACACAATTGCCCGCAAGGCTCCTGCTCCCCGGCCCGCGACCCCGGCTGGCGGGAATGCGGAACCCCCTGCCGCTGGAGGCAAGCAATGAGCTTTGAAACGATTCCGGAACAACTGGGGATCACCGATCCCTGGATCGAGAAGGGCGGCGTGCATTGGCTTACGCCCGGCCCTTTGAGTGTGCGCGACCTGGCCAAGACCATGAACGCGGTCCAGGCCCGCTTTATCACCATTACCGCAACCGAGTTGCCTGGCGAAGAAGGCTTTCGCCTGGAGTATCACTGGGACCTCGATGGGCAATTGCTAGGGTTTCCCTTTGTCATTCCCAGCAAATCCATCGCAAGCATCTACGACCTCTGCGAGGCCGTGGACTGGGTTGAGCGCGAGATTCACGAAGGCTATGCCATCGACTTTCTGGGGCGCGAGTACGATCCGCTGCTTCTGCGCCAGGGAGACAAGCTGGGTGTGAACCTGCGTAAGGAGGCCGAATGAGCTATACCATCCCCATGGGACCATACCATCCAGCGTTGGAAGAGCCCTATAAACTGGACCTGATCTGCGAAGGCGAAACCGTTCGCGACGCCAAGCTGCATATCGGCTTCAACTTCAGGGGCATCGAACACCTGGCTGAATCCCGCAATTATATTCAGGTGATCGCGCTGATGGAGCGCGTCTGCGGCATCTGCTCCAACATCCACACGCTCACCCTTTGCCAGGCGATGGAGAAGCTGACCGGCCAGACGCCGCCCCCCCGCGCGCAGTACATTCGCGTGATCATGGCGGAACTGGAGCGTCTGCACTCGCACGTGCTTTGGGCAGGCATCGCGGCCAAGCTCATGGGCTTCAAAACCATGTTCATGACTTGCTTTGCCCTGCGCGAGCAGGTGATGGACCTGCTCCAGGCCATCAGCGGCAACCGCGTCAACTATTCCATGAACCGTATCGGCGGCGTCAATCGCGACATCGAAGACCCGCAGGCGCTGCTCCGCATGGTCGATGCGCTGGAAAAGGAGATGCTGAAAACTGTCATCCCCATCTTCACCACCAGCACCACGGCCATCTCGCGCTGCGCGGATGTGGGCGTCCTGACGCACGAGAAGGCCATTTCCCTTGGCGTTGTGGGCCCCGTGGCGCGCGCTTCCGGCGTGGCACAGGATTTACGCCGCGCCGCGCCCTACGCTGCCTACGAAGAGATGGAGTTCGATGTGCCCGTGCAGCCGGCCGGCGACGTAAAGGCCCGCTTGCTGGTGCGCGCTCTTGAGATCATGGAGAGCTGCCGCATTCTGCGCCAGGCGCTCACCAAACTGCCCCCAGGCGAGTTGAACGCGGGAGAAGGCAAGCTTGCCTTCATCACCGGAACGGCCACCAGCCGCGTGGAAGCGCCGCGAGGAGAAGTCATGTACAGCGTGACCTGGAAAGAGGGAGCCACGAAGCCCAGCCGGGTCCATGTGCGCACGCCGACGTTTGTCAATATGCCTGCCATCCGCTTCATGGTCCAGGACGCCCGCCTCGCGGACACACCCTTGATCCAGGCCTCCATCGACCCCTGCTACTCCTGCACTGATCGGTAGCGCTGCGAGATTGATTCGCCGCAAACACAAGCGGCTGGCCGGAAGATCGGTCAGCCGCTTGTGTTTGCAGCAAGATGTTCTTCGCTGGGCATAGGAGGCATGGTTCCATGCCCACTCCGCTTGCCTTGCTTAGAGCGGTTCCACAATTCACATGCCCTTTCCGGCATCCTGCAAGGTGGCATTTTCTTGAGAAAAATGCCACCTGATAGCGGTGGGTTCGGGCTACAGCAATTGTGGAACCCCTGTAGGCGAAGCCATAATCCGAAAAGACCCCTGTTCTGCCGGGGGATATCTATTCAGGCCGGCGGGGCTGAGTTGGCTCGGGCTCTTTGGGCAAAGGCGATGCGGGAAGGATCTGCACCAAGTTGGGACCCGCCGGCTTGCTTGCTCCCGTGGCGGCCTCATGCTGGCTGCGCGCAATCGCATCCAGGTCCACCGCCATGCCCCCAGGGACAATCACTGGTGCGTTGTAGCGGAAATCCAGGTCTTTGGTGACCATGAAGAGTACTGGCAGCGCCGCCAGAATTACAAAAAAGGTGACCCAGCTCCCGTCCAGGCCGAAGCCTCCGCCTGTAAGCCAGAACGGCCCCATGGGATCGCCTTGCACCACCGGGGAATGGCTATTGACGCCGCTCACCGCCAGCCCGAAAACGAGGGCGCGGCTGGCCTTCCAACCGAAGTTGAGCCCCCAGCTCAACCACAAGGCCCTGGTTCGCAGATACGCCGTGGAGAGCGCGAGGCTCAGCACAATGGAAACAGCGATGCTGGCGTGGCTCGATCCCGGCAGCAACGCCTGAACGATGGCATAGAAAGTCGCAAAACCCAGCGCCGCCCCCAGCGGTCCCACGGCATGAGCAAAGCGTTGAAACCCGTAGCCGCGAAAAGCAACCTCTTCAGCCAGCGCAGCCAGCGCAAAGAAGGCCGCGTCTGCAACCAGCCATCCCCACGCGGAGGGCTGGAGGGAGAGCACAATGGCGATTCCACCGCCCAAAACCATGGGACACACGCAGACAACAGCAAGCGCCCAGCCCACGGCTAATCCAAGGGCAATTTCCGATGGCCAACCGGAGCGCCTGGGCAGGCCCTGCTCTCTCACCGGGTGCGCTTGCCGGTCCAGCGCAAACCCGAGGCCAGCATAACCGACAACCAGCAGAAAAGCTAAGATGGCCTGCTCGAGGAGCGGAGACAACTGCTCACCTGTTAATCCGTGGGCGCCTCGCCTGGCCAGGGCTCGGGCCAGAAAGAAATACAGCACCGCCAGGATGAACTGGCCGTAGGCACGGAACCGGCCGCTTTCAGGTTGTTGAGTGCTCATCGCCATACCCCGGCCAAGACCCGTTTCAGGTCCGCGGCTCTCTCCAGACGACTCCCGGAGGAGTTGCCAACGCGAAAGCTGTTCAACTGCCAATGAGCCACTCGAGTCAACCTTCCGTGTAGTATTGCGCGATATTGCGGAATTTCTTCTGGCGCGCCGCCACCATGGCCTCCACGGGCATGGCTTTGAGTTCCGCCAGGTGCTTTGTCAGCACGCAGCCAAGCAGCCCGGCGCCCGCCTCGCGGTCGACATGAATGCCACCCGGCGGCTCAGGAACGATCTCGTCCACACAACCCATTGCCTCAACTTCGGGCGCGGAAATGCGCATCGCTTCAGCTGCCAATTGCTTGTGGGCCGCGTCGCGCCACATGATGGCCGCACAGGACTCCGGTGTAATCACAAAATACAGCGCGTTTTCAAGAATCAGCACCCGATCGCTGACGGCCAGCGCCAAAGCCCCGCCCGAACCGCCCTCGCCACTGATGACCGAGATGGTGGGCACACGCAGCCGGGACATCTCCAGGATGTTGCGCGCAATGGCCTCGGCCTGCCCCCGCTCCTCGGCGCCCAGACCGGGGTAGGCTCCCGGCAGATCAATGAAGCTGATCACCGGACGGCCGAACTTCTCCGCGATCTTCATGCAGCGAAGCGCCTTGCGATATCCCTCAGGATGCGGCATGCCAAAGTTGCGCCGCACGCGGTCCTTGGTGGAGCCGCCCTTGCGATTGCCGATGACCAGCACCTCTTCGGCTCCCAGCCGGGCCATGCCGCAGGCCACGGCCTCGTCGTCGCCATAGGCGCGATCCCCGTGAATCTCGCTGAAATCCGTGAAGATCCGCTCGATAAAGTCCATGGGGTAGGGCCGCTGGGGATGCCGTGCCCGCTCGATTCTTATCCAGGCCGGTGAAACCGCCGGCGTCTGTATGGGAGTCCCTGATTCCTGTTCGCTCATCGGCTCCTGGTACTGCTCCAGATTACGGCATGACCAGGGAGACTGTAACCTGCCAGAAGTTAAGCAGGGTCGCCGCTCCCTGGTGGTCGCGTCGACTTGAGGATTATGGCAAGGGGAAGTCGGTCCCTGGTCATGCAGTCGCGCAATCGACCGCCAATGCTGATTCTACGGGCAGCGGGCGGCTGGGACAAATGGAATTGCAGCTTTGAACCTTTCCAGTAGAGGACCCCTCCCGGCAATGGCCAATCGCACCGTGCGCGATAAACCTGGTGTACGCCATGAACCTCAGCCTGCCCGCGTTTATCCGCCGCTCAGAAGACAGCGAACTATCGGAGCGCGCAGGTTTCCAGTCGCATTTTGTCGATCTGTGCCAGATGATCTTTGAGCCGCAACCGGCCGCCACCGATCCCAAGGGAAACGCCTGCGCATTCGAAAGGCATGTCAACAAAACCGGCGACGCCAAGGGATTTGCAGACGTGTGAAAGCGCGGCTTCTTCGGCTGGGAGTATAAGGACAAGTTCAAGCCAGGCACGCGCGCCGTAAGCGCGAGATCGTCCTGCTGCAATCTGCGGTGATCTAGTGCCTCCCCTCCAGCGAAGCTGCCCTTTGGACAGCCAACCGGCTCACGGAATCGCTCTGCTTGACCATCTCAAGCACCGAGAAGCCTTTTTCCGCGAGCGCTCCAGTGGGACATGCCTGCACGCATTTGCCGCAGCCCGTGCAGTTGCGTGCATGGCCCCAAACGTCCATCAAGTCACTGACCACTCTGGAGTGAATGCCGCGCGAAGCAACCTCCCACACATGCGCGCCCTCTACCTCAGCGCAGGCTCTGACGCAGCGTGTACAGAGAACGCAGCGATTGTGGTCCAGGACAAAGCGGGGGTGGGTCATATCCACGGGCAGGCGAGGGTTGTTGTAAGAGTAGCGCACGTGATCGATGCCCAGGGAACTGGCCAGCGATTGCAACTCGCAGTGGCTGTTTGACACGCAGGACGAGCAGATATGGTTGCGCTCCACCAGCAGCAGTTCGACCGCCATCCGCCGGTAGAGGGTCAGTTTTGTCGAAGAAGTCTTGATGGACATTCCATCTTGAATCGGTGTGGTGCAAGCCGGCAGCAGTCGGTCTGTTCCCGCAAGCTCAACCATGCAGACACGGCAGGCTCCCACGGCGCTGAGTCCCTTGAGGTAGCAGAGAGTGGGAATCTGCTTGCCGTTATCGCGGGCCGCCTCAAGGATGGTCTGTCCCTCCCTTGCGGTCACCAGTTCGCCATCAATTCGGACGGAAATCGTTTTGCTGGGCAAAGCGGCACCTCTTTCTCTCAAATCTCATTTGGCGCTGACAGTGGCTCTCAAATCGCACCGCAGGCAGCGGCGGCATTCCTCCAGCGCTTCTTTCGGGTCCAGGCCTGCGATCACTTCTTCCTGCGAGTGGACCCTCGCCTCCGGGGGCAAAGCCTGGGCCGTGTGGCGGCGGCTGAGGCTCGGCTCTCCCGGTGCGTGGCGGCTGTATTCAAACTGCGGAAGGATCTGCTCCCATCGGTCGGAGCCCATCAGGCGCTCGTCGATCTTGCGCGCCGCCTGCTTGCCGCCGCCCATGGCGTTGGAGACATTCGACGCGCCGGTAATCACGTCCCCCCCGGCGTAGAAGTTGGGCCGGCTGGTCTCCAGCGTGAAACGATCGACCACGATGGTGCCTTCTTCCTTGAGCGCCAGGCCGGAAGCGCGACAGAAGTCCTGGTCGAAGGTCTCGCCCACGGCCAGAATCACACTGTCGCATTCGTAGCGCTGCACCTCGTCGGTGGGAATCGGCCGTCTGCGTCCGGATTTGTCGTACTCGCCGAGGCGCGTCTTGACAATCTCAATGGCCTTGACATTGCCGTCGGCGTCGCCCAGGATGCGGTGCGGCGCGGCGAGAAAGACGAAGCGCACGCCCTCGTCCTCGGCCGCCTGTATCTCCTCGTCGATGGCCGGCATGTCCTTGCGCTCGCGGCGATAGAGGATAGTGACCTGTGCGCCCTTGCGCAGCAGGGTGCGCGCGGAGTCGATAGCAGCGTTGCCGCCGCCAATCACCGCGACCCTGGAGCCCATGGAGCCTTTCTCGCCCCTGGCCGCCGATTCCAAGAACGGCAAAGCGGGATAGACGTTTTTCAGTTCCGTGCCGGGCAGATAGAGCCAGGACTCCTTCCACGTTCCAATGGACAGGAAGACCGCGTCGAATTGACTGGCGAGATCGTTCAGCGGAAGCTCGATTCCGACGCGGACATTAAAGGCGAACTTCACGCCGATGCCCTCGATCAGGTCCAGTTCCCGGCGCAAGACCGACTTGGGCAGGCGATACTCGGGAATGGCAAAGCGCAGCATCCCTCCGGCCTCGTTGCGCTCTTCAAAGACGGTGACCTCGTGCCCCAGCATGGCCAGGTAGAAGGCCGCCGTGAGGCCGGTTGGACCAGCGCCTGCCACGGCAACCCTGCGGCCCGTAGGCGCCAGCCGGCGCGCGATGATCCGTTGCAGCATGAGGTCGAAGCGATCGGATTGATAGATTTCGTCGGCCAGGAAGCGGTGCACCTCACGCATATTCACCACTTCGTCAAAGGAATGGCGGCGGCAGCGGTTATCGCAGGGGTGCTGGCAAACCCTACCCGTGGATGCGGGGAGCGGATTGTCCATGATGACGGATTCGAAGGCGTCTTCCAGGCGGCCCTCCTGGCAAAGTTCAAGGAAGCGCGGAATGTTCATGCGCAGCGGGCAACTGTTCTCGCAAGGCGAGAGCGCGAGTTCCTGGCACACGCCGGCCCGGCAGCGGTGGGCCATGATGTGATCCTCGTACTCGTCGCGGAAGTGCCGGATGGTGGTGAGGACCGGATTGGGCGCAGTCTGCCCCAGGCCGCAGAGCGAACACTCGCGGACCATCCGCCCCAACTCGTCGAGGAGGCCAAGGTGGTCCGGGGTCCCGCTGCCCGCGGTGATGGCGTTGAGGATGCGCAGCGCCTTGTTGAGTCCTACGCGGCAAGGCACGCACTTGCCGCATGACTCGGAATGCGTGAACTCGATGAAGTAGCGGGCCACATCGACCATGCAATTGTCTTCGTCCATGACCACCATGCCGCCAGAGCCCATGATGGAGCCGATTTGCGCCAGACTTTCGTAGTCCACAGGGGTATCGAGCATGTCGACGGGAATGCAGCCGCCGGACGGCCCTCCAGTCTGCACCGCTTTGACGTGGCGGCCCGCTACCGCTCCTTCGCCGATGTCGTAGATGAAGCTCTTGAGCGGAGTGCCCAGCGGCATCTCAACCAGGCCGGTGTTCTGGATCTTTCCTACCAGTGAAAAAACCTTTGTTCCTGGGCTCTTCGCGCTGCCGGTCTCAGCAAACCATGCGGGGCCCCGGCTGACGATGGGCGCAATGTTGCACCAGGTTTCGACGTTATTGATGTTGGTCGGCTTGCCCCACAATCCCTTTTGCGCGGGAAACGGCGGGCGAGGATGCGGGCGGCCGGCGCGGCCCTCAAGGGAGGCAATCAGAGCGGTCTCTTCACCGCAAACGAAGGCCCCCGCGCCCTGTACAAGCTCGATATCGAAGTTGAAACCGCGGTCGAGAATGTTGGCGCCCAGAAGCCCGAATTCCCGCGCCTGTTCAATGGCCTTGGTCAGGCGGCGCACGGCCAGCGGGTACTCTGCGCGCACATAGACGATGCCCTGGGTGGCTCCCATCACGTAACCGCCAATGATCATTCCCTCCAGCAGGGAATGAGGGTCCCCTTCGATCTCGTTACGATTCATGTAGGCGCCGGGATCGCCTTCATCGGCGTTGCAGATGATGTATTTGCTGTCTGCCTTGGCCTTTGCCAGGAAGTCCCACTTGTTGCCGGTGAGGAATCCCGCGCCGCCCCGGCCACGCAGGCGGGAGGCCTTGATCTGCTCGATCACGCTCTCGCCGCGCCCGTCGATCAGCACTTTGTAGAGGGCCTGGTAACCGCCGACCGCGATGTATTCCTCAATATCGGAGGGATTGATCAGCCCGCAATTGCGCAGGACGATCTTCTTCTGTCCTTTGAAGAAGGGGATGGCATTCCAGGGAGTGACTTCGGGGTAGCCCTGGCCGTACCGCACGTGCCCGGTAATATGATCCCATTCCTCGATCTTGCAATAGACCAGGTCGGCAGGCATGGACAGGGTTGAAAGACCCTCCAGGATGCGCGCCGCATCGTTGGCCTGCACGCGGCGCAACATGAGCAGCGGATTCCCCGGCAAGCGAACGCTCACCAGCGGCTCCTGAAAACAGGAACCAAAGCACCCCACTCCGGCCAGCAGGACATCCAGGCCGCTCCGCTGGATGGCCTCATTCAAGGCGTGATACACCTCTTCCGCGCCGTTGCCCCGGCCACAGGTTCCCATCCCTACCGCAATGCGCGGAATGGCCGGCAACAGCTTGGCCAAGCCCGATTCACGAACCGCGTTGAACGAACCGATATCCAGAATTCGCGGCATTACTTCCTCCCCTGGGTCAGCGACTTCACTTCCCGCTGCAAGGTGCGCTCATTGACGTGGCTCAGGATGTGGTGGTTCACCTCCACAACCGGAGCCAGAGCGCATTGCCCGAAGCAAGCGACGGTGCGCACCGTGAATTTTTTGTCGGGTGTGGTGAGCGCCAGTTTGTCGGCGTCGTTGGCATCGTCCAGATTCTGTCCGCTCAGGCCAAGGTCGAGGCAGAGCTTCTCCAGCAGGTCGCGGGAGCCGCGCGTGTGGCAGGCGGTACCGCGGCAGACGCAAACCACATTGTCGCCCTGTGGATCGAGGTTGAAGAGCGCATAGAAAGTCGCCATGCTGTAGATCCGGGCAGGAGGGATTCCGGTCTGCTCCGCTACGTAGCGCAACGACTCCATTGACAGGAATTTATGGGCGTTGGCGGCCTGCACTTCTTCCAGGATTCCCAGCAGCGCTCCAGGCCGTCCCTGGTGCCCGGCAATCAACTGGTCGATGCGCAGCTTTTCCTCTGCGTTGAGAACTCCCATGGCGACACTCGGCATAATCCCTCCATTCAAAGAACGGCATTCCAGTTGGAAACGGTATGACTGGCCGAAAGCAGATGTGGGTTAAGGGGACGCGCCTGTGAAATAGGTGCGCCCGGCGCAGGCGCATTTGGATGCTGGTTCCGGCGGCAAGGCCGCAGCCTCTGGACATCGACAGAGCCTCGGCCTACCGGTCCTCCGGCATGGCGCAGTCCGGCGCGTTCCTCGCGGAATGGAGAGGCCGACATGGGTCGGAGCCTCCTCGCTTCTGGACTGTCTCCCGGAGTGGTAAAAGGAGGGAAGAAAGCAATCCCCGCGCAGCTCGATGCGCCACACAAGAAAGGAACGAACGCAACGAGTTCCAACGCGAGCTACGGTGTTTTTCCCCGGAAAACGTCCGTCCGGGACAATGCACTACCGATAGAGAGGTCGGATGTGCCTCACATCACAGTTGGATGTGACAATGCGGATAAGACGCTCCATTGCCGCACTATGCGGCACGCTTTGGCGAAACGTCTCTCATCGTGAATCAGGCGAATAGGGGGTAGAGAATACCGCTTTGCACAGGAGGCCGGACACGTCCCCCGGCGCGCGGCTCTCGCTTCCTGTGACAGTACGGAGTGACGGCAGGATCGACGCTTGTGGAGCCCCAGGCCCCATGAGCGGGACCTGGGGTTCGCGGTCTCTGGCCCTATTCAGGCTTGACTGGATCTGGCTCCGTTGCTGCCGGCGCTTCGATCTCCGGCTCAACACGGCCAGTCCCGCCAATTTCGGGTTGTTCCGGCTCAGCCGTTTCGGGCACAGCCTCCGCAGCATCCTCTTCGACGGCATCGTCTTCAGGGGCATCTAGAACGACATCTTTGCCGAGTAGAGCGTCGATGCGATAGCCGGCAGCCTCGGCTGTCTCCAGCGCTTCCTCAACCGTTCTGCTCATCTGCAGCACCGCTGCGCGGCTGGGTGCAGGCTCACCGGCCAGACGCAGCAGGGAGGGCATGAGCAGCCACCAGAGGAGTTCCTCGTACAGCTCACGGACCAGATAGGAGTGGCCGCCCGCTTCATGGACACCGGTCAGCCAGCGCACATCCGGATCAAGCCACAGAGCGGGCGAAAGGGCGATCTTTTCTTCCGCAACTATTGCAGGCTCGGCAGGTTGCGAATCTGCGGCAGCCGTCTTCGAATCCGTCCCTTCAACCGGCGTCTTTTCCGATTCACGGGCGGGCGGAATTGCGGGCGCTTCGGGAGCGGCAGCGGGCTCGGCCTGTGCAGAAACCTGCTCGGGCTTGCCGACACCAGCACCCGTAAGCAGAACCACCTTGATTCGAGCAGCCACGCGCCATCCCTCTTCCGCCTCGAACCCGAGAGCAGAAAAGGCCTTGGCGAAGGTCTCGCGCAGGCGGAGACGGTCAAACAGGTCAAGGGCGACGCGCTCGGGATTCTCCACGTCGATGGACTGTGCAAGCAACTCCAATGCGCACCAGCCGAGAATGGGACCCCACATCGCCGTGGCAGTGAGTTGCGGGCTGGGACTAGGCAACATACGGCGGGCAGCAACCGTCCACGGAGCCGGGAAGAGCGCTTCAATGGAGGGGATGCGCATGGCGGCGCGCAGGCGCTCGCGGAAGGCCGGTCCCAACAAAGCGGGATTGGTGGGGTGGGCTGCGCCCATGGGCTGGTTCTCGCCTGCAGTGCGCGAGGCATAGGCAATCTGCGCCGCGCGCATGAAGGACTCGCAACACGCCCATGCGCGCTCAAAAAACTCATTGCGCTCCAGCACGATCCGCTTGTCTGCTCCGCCGGTGGCCAGGGTGCGCGGATGCTCCGCCAGATCGGCCAGCAAACGGACAACGGCGGGGTCGAGTTGCGCGCGCAGGGCATCGTGCACGGGTCGCAGTTCCAGGTTCACTAGAGCATCGTCGAGGCTGGTAACACCTCGCCCGTTGAGCTGATCACAGAGGCGATCCCAGCGCTGCTCGGCGGTAGGGTGCAGCTCGCGCCAATCGAGAAAAACGTGGCACTGGTAGGCGTGCAGATCGAGAGTGAGGCCTCGGGCGGCAAGATCGCCTGCCCGGCGCATGTATTCGAGCCCAGTCAGCGAGTCGCGCCAGGCAAGAACGGTTTTCTGTCCATCATTGAGGCCGAGTCCCTCACTCAGGCGCTTCTGGCGCAGTTGCGCGCCCTCCTTATCGGCGTAAGCCGCGGAGAAATCGATGGTGCCGTGCGTCTCACCATAGCGGTTGTTATAGACCACCAGGGCGCGCTCGGCGCCGTTCCGGTTGGAGAAGGCAAAGACGTTCTCGTCCACCGAGCCATTGCCGTGGAAGAAGTCATAGAGCAGGAAATTGCTGCTCTCGGCGAAGAGCCAGCGGCGCTTCAAGAGCGGCGCGATCTCACGTTCGTGGCGCTCAATAAGCCATGGATCGGCCGTCTCGTCGTAGCGGGGCCGGTAGTACTCCATGCCGTATTTCTCGGTGAATCCCTCGATCTGGCCGTGGCCGAACATGGGCAGGCCGGGCAAGGTGGCCATCAGGGCCGCCACCCCAAAGCACTTGTCCCCCTTGCCAAATTGGTCAATGGCCGTGCGCTCATCGGGATTGCTCATGAAGTTCACATAACGCTTCATGATGTCGGGATCGAATTCCAAGGTGTTCTTGATGACTGAGCGGTACTTGGCGTTATCCTCGTCGCGCAGCATGACCATGAAGGCGCTGTTGTAAACGCGGTGCATGCCCAGAGTGCGGACGAAGTAGCCCTCCATCAGCCAGAATGCTTCAGCCAGCAACAACGTGCCGGGTACCTCGGCGGCTACGCGATCCACCACTTCGCGCCAGAACTCGTGGGGCATGCAGCGGTCGAATTCAGCCTGGCTCATGCCATACTCGGCTCGCGAGGGGATGGCCCCGCTGGCTCCGGGTCCGGGGAACCAGAGGCGATGGAAATGGCGCTTGGCCAGGGTCATGGCGGCGTCGAAGCGAATCACCGGGAAGAGCCGCGCGACGTGCAGAATGGTCTGGATGACCTGTTCGCGAACAGCGGGATTCAGGTAGTCGAGCTGCGCGGTGTCGTTCCAGGGAAAGCTCGTGCCGTCGTTGCCATGGTAGACATAGCGGGTGTCGCCGGTGGCCCGATCGCGGCGGCGGAAGACCACGGCGGCATCTGTCTGCTCGAAGTAGTGATCCTCGATCTTAATCTCCACGCGCCCGTCATGGGAGAGGTCGGGGCCATTGAAGGAGTAGGCCGGGTAAGGCGTATCTGCACGGGAGATGAACCATTCCGGGTGCTCGATGACCCAGGGCGAGTCGATGCCCATGTGATTGGGCACCATGTCGCTGGCCAGCCGGACTCCATGGTGGTAGGCGCGGTCGCGCAGGTTGATGTACGCCGCTTCCCCGCCCAGGTCCTCGGCAATCGAGTAGTCAAAGAGCGAGTAAGCCGAGGCCACGGCGTCCGAATTGCCGCAGAGCTGCTTGATCGTCCTTGAGGCGCGGCTGCGCTCCCAGACGCCGATGAGCCAGAGGGAGTTGAGGCCGCGGCGGGCCAGGGAGGCAAGCTCCTCGTCGGGAATCTCGTCTAGACGGGAGATCCTGCGGCCATATTGCTTGCTCATTTGCGCCAGCCACACATAGGTGCTCTTGGCGATGAGAACGGTGGTGGGCATCCACGCCGTGTCGGGACTGAACTTCTCGTATTCGTGCGCCGGATCGCCGAAGACTGGTACTTCCGCAGTGCTGACCACTGAAGGCCACTGCTGCTGACCTGTCTCGCGCCGGCGGCGCGCGGCGGCCTCGGCAGCGGCATGAGCCTGGGCGGCTGGGGGATTGAACTGCATCCAGATGGCCAGTTCTTCTTCGTGCAGGACCTCGCCGGCGATGAGCAGAAAGTGATCCAAGCTGTCGCCCAGCAGCGGTTTCCAAAGCTTGCGGATGAGAGCAAGCTGCTCACTGAGAGAGCGCGGCGAGCCGACGGCGGGGGCACGCAGCAGATCGAGCAGGCTAACCGGTTTGGAGCCGGCGAGGGGCACCAGCGGCCGGGTGGCAAAGAACTCCGGCAACTGCTTGGTCACCTGGCGATAGACGGTCTTCTCGGCCAGGGTCTTGTCCTCGAAAAGCTCCTCGAAGGGCTGAAAGGCCTCATTGCGATTGGCGGTGTAGAGCAGCAGCAACTCTTCCAGCGCCACCGCCTGGTGAGGCGTTCCCTCCGTGCTCCCGTGAAGCCATTGCAGAGGGGTTTGCTGGCCGCGAATCACGCTTGTTCCGGGAAAATTCTCAACAAAGGTGAGCAGCATGGTGTCCAGCGCCTTTGCTCCCACCTGATCGGAGAAGAAATCGAGAGCGGAGGTCATCACCGTGGGGTCGAACTGCTCGCGGTAGCGCGCCATCAGGACGTGGCTCGCCTCGTCGATCAGTCCCATGGCGTAGAGCTGCGCCGAGTGCACTGCCTGTTCGGGATGCTTTTCAACCTCGCGAAACGTGTTCATGCGGTGCGCGAACTCGCGGCAAGCGGCCAGATTGGCAAACACCACGTTTCCGGTGTATGAAAAAAGCGACTCGGCGAACTGGTAGCGTTCCCGTGCGCTGCGCGAAATGTGGAATTCCATCATAAGGAGCCGATCTCCAGTACTCTTGCTGCTCTGACTCTGCCGAAACCGCTATCGATGCCCTGCTCGCCGACCGGAAGCCCCCGGAAACCGGAAAACCGCCGCACCGATCCCGAGCTTCAATTCAGCGGCCCGCCGCAACCCATGCCAAAGGGTAAAGTAACACCTGGAAGGCAGGCGAGGATAGAATAGCCGTTCCCCGCAGTTGCCAGGGATGGCCTTCCTACGAGCGGCCGCGCTTCGCCGCGCCGCCGGCCCACCCTTGACACCGCTCACAGCGGGTGTTTCCATTGCCTAAACGCGTGAATCGACAGATCGAGGAGCCGTGTGAGGGAAGGCCGGAAATGAACCTCGCCATTGTGGGCTGCGGATTTGTGGCCGATTACTATCTCTCCACGCTCCCCCTGCATCCTGAACTCAAGGTGATTGGGGTGACGGATCGTTCGGTTGAGCGCGCCGCACTGCTCGCCGGAAAGCACCGGGTACCGCAGTATGAGAGCTTGGCCAGCCTGCTTGAAGATGGCCGTGTCGAACTGGTCCTGAATCTGACCAATCCGCGCAGCCATTACGAAGTCTCAAAGGCAGCGCTGCTTGCCGGAAAGCACGTTTACACCGAGAAGCCTCTGGCCATGGTCATGGAGCAAGCCGTGGAATTGGTGGCGCTGGCCGAGTCGCGCGGGCTGCAAATTGCCTCGGCGCCCTGCAGTCTACTGGGAGAGACGGCCCAAACCGTCTGGAAGGCCCTCCGCGAGCAAGCTGTGGGCACGGTGCGCGTGGTGTACGCGGAGATGGACGACGGCCTGGTTCCCCTGATGCCCTATCGCAAGTGGACCTCCGCCTCCGGGTTGCCCTGGCCGTACAAAGACGAATTTGAAATTGGCTGCACCATGGAGCACGCGGGCTACTACCTGAGCTGGCTTGCCGCATGGTTCGGACCCGCAGTGACGGTGACCTCCTTTGCCTCGGTACAATTTCAAGAGAAGTTGCCGGGGGAGACGCTGGAGATGAACTCGCCGGACTTCTCGGTGGCCTGCATCCAATTTGCGTCGGGAGTGGTGGCAAGGCTGACCTGCAGCATCTTGGCGCCCCACGACCACTCTCTCACGATTGTCGGAGATCGCGGAATCCTATGCACCAAGGATTGCTGGAACTACCGCTCGCCGGTTTACAGCCGCAAGATGGTGACCATCCGCCGCAAGAGCTTTCTGAACCCGCTGCGCCAGGCCCACCGGCTGCCCGCGGCTCCCAACAAGGCAATCAAGACGGGTGGGCCCAATCCCATGGATTTTGCCCGCGGTCCGGCGGAACTGGCAGCGGCCGTGCGCGAAAGCCGGCCCTGCCGGCTGTCCCCGCGCTTCTCGCTGCATGTGAACGAACTGGCGCTGGCCATCCACCTGGCGCGCGAACAGGGCGCCACCTATCGCATGACGACGACTTTCGAGGCCGTTGAACCCATGCCATGGCTGCAATGAGACACTCTTTCCATTACCGCGCTCGGGGGGGATCACTCGTGAAGAAGGCCATCCGCTGGGGTATCTGGGGAACCGGACACATTGCGCACAAAGTGGCGAGCGATTTTTGCCTGGCAAGCGGAGGAGTTCTGCATGCCGCCGCTTCGCGCACGGAGGAGCAGGCCCGGCGCTTTGCCACGCAGCATGGAGCGGCGAAATGGTACGGCGGCTTGAATTCCCTGCTCAACGATGCAGAGGTCGACGCCGTTTATGTGGCCACGCCGAACCAGCGTCACGCCGAAGACAGCATCGCCTGCATGGAAGCCGGCAAAGCCGTCCTCTGTGAGAAGCCCTTCGCACTGAACCTGCGCCAGGCACAGCGCATGGTGGACGCGGCACGACTGCAAAAGGTCTTCTGCATGGAAGCCATGTGGACCCGCTTCATTCCGGCGGTGGTTGAAGCGAAGCGGCGCATCGACGCGGGCGACATCGGACCCATTCGCATGATCCAGGGAAACTTTGGCCATCCCATGCCGGATAGGCCCGGTTCACGCGTATTCGACATCGAGTTGGGCGGCGGAGCGCTGCTCGACCTGGGAGTCTATCCCATATCGCTCGCCCAACACTTGCTGGGCGCTGCGCATTCGATCAAGGGCACTGGCACACTCGCCGCAACCGGAGTGGATGAGCAATCGTCGTATCAGCTCCTCTTTGCCAACGGCGCCCTGGCCCACCTGTGGGCCAGCTTGCGCGTACGCGGCACCGACGAAGCGGTAATCTTCGGCGAGCGGGGGTCGCTGCGTCTGTGCGAGCCTTTTTACCGCGCCGATCGCTTTGTCCTCAGATCGCATGGACTTCAGCAAGCGGCGACACACGAGGGTCCATCGCCAGATGCAACAGGCATCAAGAGGGCCGTCGCTGCGCTCCGCACAGCCCCTGCGGCACAATCGCTGCGCCGCCGTCTCTCACCCTTGCTGGCACTGCTGCGGCGTGGCCACATGCATGCATATCCCTTTGCGGGAAATGGCTACCAGTTCGAGGTCATGGAGGTGAACCGCTGCCTGCTGGAACAGCGCACGGAAAGCGCCATCATGCCGCTCGACGACTCCCTTGAAGTGATGCGCATCATGGACGCGTTGCGCGCGCAGTGGGGTCTGGTCTATCCGCAGGAAAAGGCGACAGGCGGATGAGCACGACTTGAGTTTTCCTTGGGAGATTCGATTCTCCCCATCCGCATCGCGCCCCAACAACCGTCAGGACATTGCAGATGCCAGTTTCCCGTCAGATCGACGCAGCCGCCAAGCCGCCCTCCATTGCATATCTGCTCAGCAACTATCCCATGCTCTCGATGATCTTCATTGTGCGCGAGGTTCTGCACCTGCGCGAACTTGGGCTGCGGATCGACGTGGCCTCGATCAACCCTCCGGACCGCGCGCCGCAAGGGCTGACCGACGACGAAGCCGCTGAAGCGGCGCACACTTATTGTCTGAAGAAGCATGGGGCCGCCGGCGCCCTCAGGGCGCACCTGAAAACCCTCGTCACCAGACCTTTTGGCTACCTGCGCGGCCTGCGATGGGTTCTGCGCCTCAGCAGCCTGGACCCGCGGCGGCTCTTCTTCCACCTCATGTACTTTACGGAAGCGCTGATGGTGGGCCATTGGATGCGACGCAAGGGCCAGACCCATCTGCACGCGCATCTTGCCCAGCAAGCCGCAACCGTCGGCCTTTATGTTCGTTATATTTTCAACGCCGGGTTTTCGATTACGGTGCATGGTCCCGATGAGTTTTACGACGTGCGAGGGCAGTATCTTGCAGAGAAGATCGAAGCGGCGGACTTCATCTGCTGCATTAGTTCCTTCGCTCGCAGCCAGATGATGAGGTGTTGCTCCTACGATCAGTGGAGCAAGTTCGTG
Organism: uncultured Acidobacteriaceae bacterium; assembly: GCA_963839155.1. GTDB lineage: Bacteria > Acidobacteriota > Terriglobia > Terriglobales > Acidobacteriaceae > Telmatobacter. The sequence goes on along the minus strand of CAWITY010000007.1, from coordinate 36,546 downwards.
GTTGCGCGCCTGGGCGTCGATCCTCAGGTCTTTTCGCCACAGCCCCCAAGGGTCGCGCCAGAGACATTTGAAGTGCTCTGCGTGGGCCGGCTCATTCCCGCCAAGGGCCAGCATGTGCTGATCGATGCAGTAGCGCGGCTGGCCCTTGAAGGCCGCCGCGTGCGACTGCGGCTCGTGGGGCTCGGCCCCGACGAAACCTCCCTGCGCGAGCGGGCCGCGCACATCGCATCTCCCGATTGCGTTGTGTTTGACGGCGGAGTCAATCAGGATCGCATTCGCTGCCTTTATGCGGCGGCGGACATCTTCTGCATTCCCAGCTTTGCCGAGGGCATTCCGGTGGTCTTGATGGAAGCCATGGCCATGGGGATTCCCTGTGTGACCACACACATCACGGGCATTCCGGAGTTGATCCGCGACGGCATCGACGGCCTGCTGGTGGCGCCCTCTGACCTGGATGCACTGGTCTCTGCGCTGTCAAGGCTCATGGACGATGCGGCCTTGCGCCAGCGCATTGCCGGCAGCGCGCGAGAGCGGATTGTCGAGCACTACAACCTGCGGCGCAACGTGGAGAGATTGGCGGCGATATTTGCCGAACGCATCGGCGCCTAATCCAGCGCTTTGTGGAAACGCAGCACAGCCAGCGTGAGCAGGCTGAACGCCATGCCTGCCATGGCTGCCATTTGCGGCCACAGGATTTCCATGCCCACGCCTTTCAGGTACGTGCCGCGCAGTACCACGAGGAAGTAGCGCAGCGGCACCACGTAGGTGAGGTACTGCATCCACTGCGGCATGGTGCTAATGGGAAATCCGAATCCTGAAAACGTAATTGCCGGCATGATGAAGAAGAAAGCGGTCACCATGGCCTGCTGCTGCGTGGCGGAGACGGTGGAGATCAGCAATCCCACGCCCAACATGCACAACAGGAAAAGAACAGCGCCTGTTGCCAGCACCGAAACATGACCGCGAAAAGGGACCCGAAACCAGAATGTCCCGACCACGGCGATGAGCGCGATATCGAAGGCGCCAATCAGGAAGAATGGCAGTGTTTTGCCAAGAATGAATTCCGCCGGGCGAATGGGCGTGACCATGATCTGTTCGAGTGTGCCGATCTCGCGCTCGCGGACGACCGCAAAAGCCGTCAGGGTAATCACCAGCACCAGTCCCAGATTGCCGATGATGCCGGGAACGAAGAACCACCGGCTCCGCATGTCGGGGTTGTACCAGGGCCGGGACGCCAGCGCCACCGAGGGCATGACCTCGGTCAACTGCGGCGCAATGCGGTAGATGCGGTCCCGCTGGTATTCCTGCGCAAAGCCAAGCGCGATTTGAGAGATGTAGCCGCTGGCAATCAGGGCGGTGTTGGAGTTGGTGGCATCCACGATGACTTGCAGCGGCGCGGCCTCACCTTTGCGCAGCTTTTGCGCAAACCCGGCATCGATCTCCAGACCCACGGTTGCCGTTCCGCGGTCGATGGCATCGCCGAGTTGGCGTGCGTCGGTGAATTGATGCTGCACGTCGAAATAGCGGCTTGAAGTGAAGCGCGAGACAAGGTCACGGCTCTCCTGGCTGTGATCGAGATCGAGAACAACCGTTGGGACGTGATAGATCTCGTAGCTGGCCGCGTATCCGAACACAAGCATCTGGATAATCGGCGGGCCAAATAGGATGAACCGCGTCCGCTTGTCGCGGAAGACCTGGATGAATTCCTTGATCAACATCTGCTTCAGGCGACCCAGCATGCGCACTCTCCTTTACTCCAGCCTCTTGTGAAAGCTGCGTGTAGCCATCAGCGACAGCACCAATGCAAAGACGGCGAGCGGTATCAATTCGGCATAGAGCATTGCCGTCGGCGTGCCTTTGAGGAAGATTTTCTTCAACGCCGTCACGTAGTAGCGCGCGGGCAGGATGCGAGTGATGACTTGCAGCACCACCGGCATCTGTTCGATAGGGAACAGGAATCCGGACAGAAGGAAAGCTGGAAGAAAGGTGATGAGCAGTGCGATCTGGCAAGCGGCAAACTGGGTCTTGGCGACGACAGAGATAAAGAACCCGAGCGCGAGCACGGCGACCAGGAAAAGAGAGGAGCCGATCAGCAGCGTGCTCCACGAGCCGCGAAACGGCACATGAAACCAGAAGATCGCCAACACCGCGCAAACCAGCACATCGAACATGCCGAGGACAAAATAGGGCGTCAATTTACCCAGCAGGATCTCCATCGCCGTTACAGGAGTGGAGATCAACTGTTCCATGGTGCCGCGTTCCCACTCGCGCGCCACCGTGAGCGAGGTGAGAAACGCACCGATCACTGACATGACCAGCGCCAGCACGCCGGGAATGATGAACGCGCTGCTTTCAAGGTTCTCGTTGTACCAGGTTCGGGTTTGCACGCTCACCGGAGCTGACTGCGCAGACAGGCCACGCTGGCGCAGGTAACTGAGTTGAACCTCCGACGAGTAGCCCTGCACCACAGCCTGCGAATAGCCAATGAGCACGTTGGCCGTGTTGTCGTCGGTGGCATCGATGAGCGCCTGGACCTCAACCGGGCCTCCGCCCGCGAGCCGCCGCGAGAAATCCCATGGAATGACGATGCCCATCTTGGCGTGCCCGTCGTCGAGCGCCCTGGTGAGCGAAGGATAGTCGTTGACGACGCGCGCGACATGGAAGTACTCGCTGGCTTGGAAGTGCTTCAGCAAGTCCTGGCTCTGCTGGCTGCCGTCGCAATCGTACACATAGACCGGCAGCTTCTTGAGATCGAGATTGACGCCGTAGCCGAAGAGGAGCATCAGAGTCACAGGCATGATGACCACGATGAACAGGCTGCGCGTATCGCGCACGATCTGTACAATCTCTTTTTTCGCTACGGCCAGAAAACGGGTGAAGCTCATGCCTTCACCGCCTTTCCTGCGTCACTCGCTGCGGTGAGAGAGACGAAGACATCTTCCAGGCTGGGGCGAATCTGCTGCATGCTGCCGACGGAAATGCCGCGCTCCGCGAGATAGCTTTGAAGAAGCGGCATGGCAGCAGCGGCATCGCGCACGACGAGGTGGAGCGCGTTGCCGAAAACGGCTGCATCCATCACGCCGGGAGCAGTTTGAAGAGCCTCGACAGCCGTGCCCAGCGGCTGGCACTCGATCAACAGCAACTCGCCCTTCATCGAGTCGCGCTTCAACTCAGAGGGCGTGCCCAGGGCCACCATCTTGCCACGAAAGATCAATGCAAGACGATTGCAGTACTCAGCCTCTTCCATGTAATGCGTGGTCACGAAAACAGTGACGCCCTCTTCCGCCATCTGGTGAATGAGGTCCCAGAACTGGCGGCGCGTAATGGGATCGACGCCGGAGGTCGGCTCATCGAGGAAGATGATAGGCGGCCTGTGAAGCACGGCGCAGCCTAGCGCCAGCCGCTGCTTCCACCCGCCGGGCAGTGTGCCAGTGATGAGGTTCTCCTGGCCCTTGAGATTGGCCATTTCCAGCGCCCATTCAATACGATTTTGCAGCTCCTTCGAAGGAACACTGTAGAGCCCGGCAAAGAGCCGCAGGTTTTCGATCACCTTAAGATCGTTGTAGAGTGAAAACTTCTGCGACATGTAGCCGATGTTCTGCCGCACGGCCTCAGGATTGCGCGCCACATCGAATCCGGCAACCGTGGCGCGGCCCGAAGTAGGCTTGAGCAACCCGCACAACATGCGGATGGTCGTGGACTTTCCGGCTCCATTAGGTCCGAGAAAACCGAAGACCTCACCTTTGCGCACTTCGAGATTGAGCCGGTCCACGGCGACAAAATCGCCGAAGCGCTTGACCAGGTTCTCCACCACGACGGAGTTTTCGAGTTCAGGCACGAGTCGGACCTCCGCCGCTGACCGCATCCACAAAAAGGTCCTCAATGGTGGGCGCCACCTGCTGAATCGCGTCGTAGGGCGCGTGCGCCAAGTGCAGAAGCGTCTCAAACTCCGGGATACGCCTGGCCGCATCGTCCACCACCACGTGCACGCCATCGCCGGTAAGCACCAGGCTGGAGATGCCCTGTGCGCGTTCCAGTTCCGTGCGCAGTCTGCGCGGGTCGGCAGAGGTGACCGACAAGACCCCTTTACCCAGCCCAGCCTTAAGGTTGGCCGGCGTATCGCAGAACAGCAGCTTGCCCTGGTGCAGCAGCGCGACGCGATGGCAGCGCTCAGCCTCATCGAGATACGCGGTGGAGGTGAGAATGGACACGCCCTCGGCAACTAACTCATAGAGGATGCGCCAGAAGTCGCGCCGCGAAACAGGGTCGACGCCTGTAGTCGGTTCGTCCAGCAGAATCACCTTGGGGCGATGGATGAGCGCGCACACCAGGCCCAGCTTCTGCTTCATGCCGCCGGAGAGTTTCCCGGCCAGGCGCTTGCGAAAGTCGCTCATGCCCGCGGCCTGCAGCAACTGCGTGGAGCGCTCATTGCGCTCCGCTTTGCGCACGCCGAATAGATCGGCGTAGAAGCGGATGTTCTCGTCGACGGTGAGGTCTTCGTAGAGGCCGAAGCGCTGCGGCATGTAGCTGAGCGCGTGCTTGGCGCCCTCGGGATCGCGCACTACGTCAAAGCCGGCGACGGTAGCAGAGCCGGCGTCAGGCGGCATGATGCCGGCCAACATGCGCAGAGTCGTCGTCTTCCCTGCCCCATCGGGCCCGACCAGGCCGAAGATTTCTCCGTGGCGCACGTCAAAACTCAAAGATTCGACAGCGCACACTCCGGGAAAGCCCTTCGCGAGTCCCTGGGCCACGATTGCGGATTGGATCAGATCCGTCATTGCTTGATGGGAGCCGTTCCCGATGGCTGTCCCGCCGAGCTGGACGCGGCCAGATCGATGCGCGCGTCGGCGGGCATGCCCGGCTTCAACTCATGATTGGGATTGTCGATATCGATCTTGATGCGGTAGACCAAGGTGACTCGCTCCTCGTTGGTCTGGACGCTCTTGGGGGTGAACTCCGCCTCAGAGGAGATGAACGAGATGCGCCCGCGATACTGCTTGCCGGGATACGTATCGGTGGCGACGGATGCAGCCTGACCCCAGTGAATTCGGCCAAGGTCGGTCTCGGCGATGTAGGCGCGCAACCAGATGTGATCGAGGTCGGCCAGCGTCACAACCGGCGAGCCGGGCGACACCACTTCTCCCAGCTCAGCCTGACGCACGGTAATCACGCCCGCGCCGGGCGCATGGAGGATGGTGTAGTCGAGATTGACGCGCGACAGACCCAGGTTGGCGTTGGCCTCATTCAGATTGGCGCGCGCGATGGCGATATCTTCTTTGCGGCTTCCCTCCACGGCCTCGTTGTAGCGCTGCATCGCGGCCTCAGCGATGGCTTGAGCGCGCTTCATCGCGGTTGCGGCCAGGTCGCGATCCTGGGCTGACACTTCATCCTTGGCGAAGAGCCGCTGGGCACGGTCGCTATCGAGCTTCTTCTCCTCCAGGTCAGCCTGAGCGTCAAGCAGGGATTGCCGCGCGGCCTTCACTTCCTGCTCGCGAGTTCCGGCCAGGGTGAGCGCGAGGCTGGATTCGCGTACCTGAACGCCTGCCTGGTCGATCTGGATTTTCTGCTTGTAATCGGCGTCTTCAAGGCGCGCCAACAGGTCGCCTTGTGCCACCTGCTGGCCCTCTTCGACAGGCAGATCGACGATGCGCCCCTGCACCTTGAAGCTCAACAGGCTCTCGTGCGCCTCAATGTTGCCAGAGAGCGCGAGCTGATTGACGGGCGCCGCCTTTTTCGTCAGGCGCGGATAGAAGTAGACGCCGGCGGCGATGACCGCGGCCAGCAAAATCAAAACTGGAATCACTCTTTTCATTGCTTCAAACCTCGTGTGCGGGAGTCCGGGTTGCGGTTCATTTGGAAGAACCGGCAATCAACTCTCCCTGGAACTGTGCGATGTTCTTTTCCGTGTCGCCCATGGCACGAGCCAGGGCGAACTTTGCATCGACATGACTGGAAACCGCAAGAATATAGTTCTCCTGCGCGCGGGCCAGTTCGTCCTGGGCTGTAACTACTTCGACATTGTTGGCCGTGCCCGCCTTGAAGCGATCCTGCGCCATTTCGAGTTCGCGCTGCGCCAGGTCCTGGCCCTCTTTCGCTACCGCGACCTGCTCGGCCGCGGAATCCAGATTCAGCAGGGCTTCGCGAAGATCTTCATCGATGCCGCGGCGCAGATCGGCGATCTGGTCATCGATGCGCCTGACCCGGCTAGCCAGTTCCTGCGCCTCGCCTTCGCGGTCGCGGTCGAAGACGGTGAAATCGATCTGGCCTTGAATCAGACCCGTGCCCTGCATGCCGCCCACACTGCGGCCAATGCCACCGAAGTTGCCGTTGATGCTGAGCTTGGGATAGAAGCGGGCACGGCTGGCGCGCTGCTGCTCCACCAGGCCCTGGCGCTGGCTGGCAAGCGACATATAGTCTGAGCGCGCAAGCAGCGCAGCGGACGCCAGCGCTTCGGCTTCGGGCGGAGTCAAGGGGCGATAGCGCAGCACATCGGCAAGTTCCAATGGAGTGCCTGGGCTCATGCCCAGATTGCGCGCCAGAGCCAGCAGGGCCTGCTTGAGCTGGTTCTGCGCAACTAGCAGGGCCTGCCTGTCATTGGCCAGTTGCACCCGCGCGCGCAACACGTCGACGCCGGTGGCCGTTCCGGTATTATGCTTGTCCTGAGCCAGCTTGAGCAGCGTAGTTGAATCGGTCACGCGCGACTGTGCGGCCGTAGCGCGGGCCGCGGCGGATTGCGCGTTCAGGTAGAGTGCGGCAATGGCGCGGACAATCAGGTCGCGAGCATCCTGGTAATCCAGCTTGCCGGCATCGACCGCGCGCTCGCTGGCCTTGATGCCGCGATAGCTGGCCAGGTCAACAATGTTCTGCTGCGCGGAGACACCAAGATAGTAGTTGGAGAACGGCCCTACAACATCCGGCATGCCGGGGAGCGAGATGCCCATGGCACGCAAGTCGCGGTTCTGCACGTTGGCGTAGGTCTGCGCATTCACGCGCGGAAGCAGCGCGGCAGACAAACGGCGCGCGCGCGTTCCTTCAGCTTCTTCGACCCGCGTGCCGGCCGCCAGCACGCTGACGTTTGCCTGAAGCGCTTTCTGAATCGCATCCTGCAAGGTAAGGCGATAGGGCGCGGGCTGCTGCGCCTGCGCCGAAGCGGGATGCAGAATCGGGAGCAGGCTGGCCAGTAAAAATAGAACGGCACTACGGAAATCGAATCTCATGGTTCCTACTCTTTACCGGAGACGGCAATCGCTCTCCAGAAATGCTGAAAACTGTCTTCCATCCAAACGTTGAGAGCGGGCTCCTCATGCAGCGACCAGAAAAGGACGGTCCCCATGAATGTTTGCAAGACCTGAATGGCAAGCTGCTCTTTTTTCAAATGAGGATCGATCTCTCCACGCTTCTGCCCCAAGGCGAGAATCTCCGCGATCATCTTCCTGCCTTTCGCCATCTCCCCGCGGATGATGCCGCGCACCGCGGAACTGGCCAAAAAGGAAGAGATCAGGGCGCGGGCAAGGTCCGGGCTGCGTCCCGGCTCCTCGGCGGCGCGCAGAAACAGATGATGCAAGGTGTCGCGCGTCGCCTGCTGGCCTTTGACGGCCATCGCCAGAGCTTCAGCGCCTTTGCTCATCTGAATCTCGGCCATCACGCCCAGCACATGGTCTTTGCTTTCGAAGTAGTTGAAAAAGGTGCCCTTGCCCACGTCGGCAGCCTCGGTGATTTCCTCTACCGTGACGTTGGGAAAGCCGCGTTTGGCAAACAGCTCCAGCGCGCAGCGGAAGAGGCGCACACGCGTCTCCGCGGCCCGTCGCTGACGGCGTCCCGTGGCTGGCAGAGGCGCAATCTCCCCGGCGGCTAGACTCTCGGCGATGGATGAGGGTGGAGATGGGTGACCGTTTGCCATATTTGCCTATGGGTCAGCTTCGACCTTTGGTCATATTTACTGCCAGGCATGGCTTCTTGTCAAGGAACGGTTCTCGAACAGCCCGCGATGCGAACGCGGAAGGACGTGCCGGCGGCGGCGTAGCGCCCGGTTGTAAGGGGGAGAGTCAGCCTCTTGCCGGGGACGGTCTCGGGGTCGGCCCGCGATGGAGTGCTGTGTTATCCCGCCCTGGGCGCAGAGACAGAGACGCGCCGAGGGTGGGATACCCAGATGCTGAGCATCCGGATTTGGACGAACAACACGCGGTCGAACGCCTATTTCTTCTTCAGGACCGCCGTGCCTTTCTCGTCAGCCAGGATGGCATTTTCGAGTTTGCGGAATGCGGCGGCCCTGGTGGGCGGAATCTCAACCTGGCGGACGACGTATTCGCGTTCATAGTGAAGCTGGCCGGCCTTGGCTATGACACTGGAGTGGTAGCTGGCAAAATCCAAATCCACATCGACGGGGTCAGGGATCTCATCGACCACATAACCGGGGGGCAGCGTAATGTCGTAGCTGTCGCGCCAGCGGCCGGGGTGACCGATTTCGATGGCATATGCGCGAGGCTTGCCCTCCATCACTTCGGGGACATAGCGTGCCTGGCTGCCGAAGACGCGCGGTCTGAGCAGCAGGAGCGGACCTGCCGAATGGGCGTAGCCGGTTGCGCTGAAGTGCAAATCCAGATCGAGCGGCTTGTCCAGTTCGGCCGTCTGGCGGAACTCGTACCCCTTAAAGGCCAGGCCGGGAAGATCGGAGCCGAGGCTCTTTTCCAAGGACTCCTTCATCTCCTTGGAATCATTCTTCTTGATGTACCAACGCTCAACGCTGGCATCGTCCCCGATGAAGGTCTCGGCGATGTCGCCAGCGAGCGCGCCGTCCGTTGTCAGGGTGAAGGAGCCTTTGCGGATCCGTCCACCCGATTCGGGCGGCAGCACAGGCATTTGCAGCACCTGGCTGTCAGCCCCGTTGGCAAGATAGCCCCACCCGCCCTGCAATTCCGTACGAATCAAGCCAACCGGCGTTTCCTGGTCGGTGGGGTCGAAGATCAGCAAATTCTTGCCGTTGACGGCCTTCACGCGAGCCATGAGGCGTGGGTCGTTCTCTGCGTCGGGCAGTTCGATGGCGGTAATCATGTGGTCGCTGAAGCGCGACGGGGCGGCCGGATCGACCAGGCCGCGGCGATGGTCCACCGAGAGGGAGTGGGCGTGAATGCCCGCTGCCTGCAACATGGAGATCAGCAGTGTGGCCTTGTCTTTGCAATCGCCGTAACGATTGCGGTAAATGTCTCCGGCAAAGTGCGGCTGCCATCCGCCGATACCCCGCTCGACGATGAAATAGCGGATGTTCTCCTGGACGTACCCAGTGATGCGGCTCAGCCTGGTGTAGAAGTCGGTGGCGCCTGCAGTGAGTTCCTGGGCCTTGGCGGCAATCTCCGGGGTGGGATCGTGGCGATGTTCTTCGAGTTGCTCCTGCCAAAGGCCGATGGCATGCCACTGGTTCTCAACTCCCTTGACCGCTGTATCGCCCCATTGGACGGAAACGCGCGCGGCCAGCGCCTCCCAATCGGGCGTGGCATGAATGTTCTCGAGGTCCAGCGCCGGCATGTCTTTGATCTCCCAACGCAGACGGTTGGGGCCGGGCTCATTGGGTTTCACCGGGGCAAAATTGTGCCAGGCTTCAGAGAAATGCCCACCTGGAGGAAGATCCAGTTCCAGAGCCTGATCGACAACAGGAATCGGCTCCTGGATATGCCACATCTTCTCCGTCATGTTGGGCCGCGCTTGCACTTCTGTCTCACAAACAACCACAGATCCCGGATCGGCAGCCGGAGACTTTGCCGTGCGGATGCGCTCGGTCATTTGCAGGATGGAAGAATCGTAAGCCCCGAGGTCGGTGAAGTCCGGCTCCATGGCCTGAAACTGCCGGCCATCGGAGGCGATGGTCCAGGAGTGGATATAGTGGAGCTTCTCGTCAACGTCGTACGCAGCCCCGCACTCGGCATACTTGCGCCCCTGCGGCTTGAGAATCCGAACAGCCTCGCGCTCCCGTTCGACGGCGCGGTTCTGCTCATCCACGGTGATCAGATACTCGTCGAAAAGCACCACAGCCGGAGCATCCTTGGCCTTCGCCGGGGTGGGCGTCTTGGCGGCGTCCACGGCCCACTGCGGAGCAGGCTGCGGCTTCTCTTTGGCCGCGGCGGGAATGGGATCGATAGAGGCCGCAAAGGAAGCCAGAACGGCAAGGGCTGGAGCAAGCAAAGTGCGCGATTTCATTCGGAGCCTTTCGGTGCCTTTAATGCGGTCAAGACCATTTGCTGTTGATCGGCAGCGGCTACCTTCTGGTAAAAGCTGCGAAGTTCCTGGTACTCCTCCGGCTTGGCAAAAGTGAACGCCCGCGCCAGGGAGCGGGTCACGGAGATTTTCTCAGGTCCCGCATTCACTTTGGCAACCAGAACGGCATGGCCTTCCCAGGGAATCTTTGTGTCCTGCGGAGCGCCTTCCAACTCGAAAGCTGGGGGCAAATGATAGACCACCTGGTCCGTCACTTGCTCGCCATAGTGCATATCCACAGACACTTTCCGCTGTGCCTGATCGACGAAAGGATGATGGCTGCGGGTTTCAAAGAAGAAGGCTGGGAACATGAGGCGTCTGGATGTTGCGGTACCGATCGTGCCTTCAATCTTGACCGTGGCCACCAGGTTTACATCGGGATCGTCCAGTCCCAGAAAATGGTCGACGTGCGCCTGAGCGCCTTCCGGAACGATTTGGGCGAGCGCATCGTCGAACTGCTTCTTTACTTCGACTTCGTCGCTTTGCAAGGCCGCCTGACGCCAATGGAGCGCCTCCTGGCCGGTCATCACAAAGCTGACGCGGCCGGTGACGCCAGCATGATCGTCCACCGTCAGTTCTCCAATGCGATTGATCGTATTGGCGGAGTAAGGAAGAAGCGGAGATGAGGCGGCTGCACGGTCATCGTCGCTTTCCCGGACGCCGTGCGCGCCGCTATGTCTCCAATGCACGGTCTGGAACGGACACATCTTCTCTCCCGGATCGAGAACCATCTCTTTTCCCCCCAGGGAAAGGATCACTAGGTTGTCCTGAAGCTGGTTAAAGTCTAGATAACTTGGATCGAAGACGCCCTTTTCGCGATCGACGACCCGCATGCCATAGGCGGTGAGCCCGGCAACGCGCAGCATCGCCAGATAGAGCAAAGCAATGTCATCGCTGGAACCGCTTTTCTGGGACCATGTATCCTCGGCGCGCTTGGCCTCTTTCGATTTCAACTGTTTCAGCTCAGTCTTCTCCTTCTTGCGGGAGAAATCCGTATTGTCGAGCGCCTGAACCGCCTTGTAAAGTTTGCGTGCCTTCTCCAGATCGCTATCGCCGGGCGCGATCAAGCCAGCGACAGCTTCGCGCAGTGTATGAGAGGGATCGGCGAAATGATTTACGTCTTTCGACCAACTCTTGGCCTCGGCAGCCCAGAATCCGCTGGTGGTGACCGATGACTTGTAATAAAAGACCACATGATAGAGAAGACTTTGCACGGGAGGCATCCACTCTTCCTCGGGTGCGGGCGGAATATCAGTCAACTCAAGGTTGTAGCGTCCCACGGCGTCAGGCTTGAGGGTCACTCCTGGGGGAAGTTCCGCCCACCAGATGAGGGATTTGATCGTATCGCCCTGCCTATCCATCAACGAGCGCCCGGTCGAGTTCTGCACACCTTGCAGGAAGCCTTTGTACGGCGTGAAGGTGTAGTGCGCCTCGTGGACGAAGTAGGGACGCTGAATTTTCCAACTCGGTGTGATGAAAGCCCAATCGTTGTAGTGAAGGTCGTAGCGATATTCGAGAATACTCCCGACCTCGACGCTGGGCAGGTTAAAGACCTTGCGGTCGGCTTCTGCCCGCCCGGATTTAACGATCAACATATCTTCCGGCTTGCCGATCAGGGGAACGACGGTGCCGTCGGAGTGAATGGTGCGAGCTTTGATTTCAGAAACGCTGAAAGGTCCGTGCAGGTAAGGGACCTCGACGGTCGCCAGTTCCTTGCCCTTCTCCGTCAGCACTTTGATACGCGCGTAGAAGCTCTGGAAATGTAACGGATCGTCAGAAACTTCCTCGACATTGAGATAAACGGCAGCAGCCCCCGGGAACTTGGGATCGGAGGTCATTTTGAGCTCATCGGCGGTGGGTTCGCGGAATTGAGCGAACGCCAGCGATGGAGATGCCGCGGCCAGGAACAGGATTGCATTGCGTGCAAGAAGATGAATGCGCATGACTTTTTCCTTTGCTTTCGATTGTGTGAAAGTCTGCCGGGGAGTGCGCCTGGCCAGTGATGTGAAGCCAGCGCCATGTTCCCGGTTACTCTTGGTCCTCACTGCCCTATCTGCGACCGATGAGAAGCATTCAACGCGGAGGCATCAATTCCCCTTTTGTGGCGCGGATGCGCTCAACACTAGCTGCTGCTGATCGGAGGCGGCAACCTTCTGGTAGAAGCCGCGCAAGTCCTGGTACTCTTCGGGCTTGGCGAAGGTGAACGCCCGCCAAAGCGTGCGGGCGATGGTGATTTGCCCCGGAGCAGTGACAGCCTTCGTGGCGAGAATTGCATGGTCCGGCCAGGCTATCCGGCTGTCCTGGGGCGCGCCTTCCACTGAGAAGCCGGCAGGCAGGTGATACGTGACCTGGTCGATTACGGTGTCGCCATAGTGCATATCCACGAACTCCTGGCGCTTTTCCTGCGCCACGAAGGGATGACCGCCGCGGGTCTCGAAGAAGAAGGCTGGCAGAAGCAGCCGTTTGGATGTAGAGGCGCCCAGAGTGCCTTGCGCCCTGACGAAGGCAATCAGTTTTGCGTCTGGGTCGTCGAGTCCCAGGAAATTGTCGATGTGCGCCTCGACGCCGCTGGGGAAGATGGACTCCATCGTGCGGTCGAACTGCTTCTTCACTTCGTCCAGGTCGTTGATGAGAGCCTGTTGACGCCAGTAGAGAGCCGTCTGGCCGGTCATCACAATGCGGAGGCTGCCGGTGACTGCGCCCTGACCGTTCACTGTCACATCGCCAATGCGAAACGTCTTGTTGTCGAGGTAAGGCTGGCCGGGAGAGACTCCGAGGGTTCGCCCTTCCGCGGACTGGCGAATCCCTCCAGCAGCGGAATGCCTCCAGCTCACCGTCTGAAAGGGGCACATCTTCTCTCCCGGGTCGAGGAATACCTCCTTCCCTCCTGTGCTCAGAATGACGATTGTATCGTCCAATTGTTCAAACCTGAGGTAATTAACATCGAAGGTGCCTTCCTGGCGATCGACCACCTTCATGGCGTAAGCGGTCAACCCGGCAGCGCGCAACATGGCCAGGTAAAGCTGGGCGATCTCCTCGCTGGAGCCGCTCTTCTGCGTCCAGGTATCTTCGGCGTGCTTGGCGTTCTTCAAACTGAGCTGTTTCAGCTCCGACTCGCTCTTCTTGCGGGAATAGTCGGTGTTGTCCAGCGCCTGAACGGCTTTGTAGAGCTTCTTTGCCTTATCCAGATCGCTGTCGCCAGGAGCGATGAGTCCAGAGACAGCTTCACGGATGCTCTTCGATGGCTCCGCGAAGTGATCCACGTCCTTGGACCATAACTTGCCATCGTCCCTCCAGAAATCCGCGGCATTGCCAGAGCACTTGTAATAGAAGTTCACTCTGTAAAAGAAACTCTTGAGGGGCGGCATCCATTCTTCGTCCGGAATCGGAGGAACATCCGTCACGTCCACGGTGTAGCGACCCATGCCGTCGGTCTTCACACTTGACCCCGCAGGGAGCCACGGCATCCAGATGAGCGTGTTGAGCACCCGCTCGTGTTCGTCCTCCAGGTACATGCTGGTCGCATTCTGAATGCCGGGCAGGAACCCCTTGAAGGGCGTGAACATATAGTGCGCTTTGTGTACATAGTAGGGGCGCTGAATCTCCCATTGCGGAGAGGAGAAATGGTTGTCGTCGTAGCGCACCTGGTAGACGTATTCGAGGATGCTGCCTACTTCTACGCTGGGCAGGGTAAAGACCTTGCGACCGAATTGCTTCTCTTCGCCATCCTTGGATTTGGTCTTGGAAATCAAGAGGTCTTCAGGTTTCCCAACCAGCGGTATCACCGTTCCATCGGCATGAATCGTGCGTCCCTTGATGTCAGTGATCTCGCGACTGCCGCGCATATAGGGAATTTCAACGGTGGCCAGATCCTTGCCCTTTTCCGTCAGCACCTTGATGCGCGCGTAAAAGCTCTGATAGTGCATCGGGTCGTTGGCAATCTCCTCAACGTTGAGGTAGACGGCTGCCGCCCCCGGAGACTTGGGATCGACCGCCATCTTGAGTTCCTCGCTGGTAGGCGCCTGGAATTGTGCAAGAGCGAGCGCCGGAAACGAGGCGGCCAGGAGCAGAAATGTATTGCGCACGAACAGATCAGTCCGCATGAGTCTTTCCTTTTCTTGCGATTGAAACTGTGTCAATCGCGTTGTTGAATCCGGTCGGCGAACTTAGTCCGCAGTGGAAACCCGCTGCCGCAGGATGCTTGAAGCAAAGCGCAGGTAAAACAGGGGCGAAATGGGAGCACGCCGGCATCAGTTGCCTTTCCCCGGCGGAGAAGCGGCAAGCACCAGTTGCTGCTGATCGGAGGCGGCCACTTTCTGGTAGAAGCCCCGCAGGTCCTGATATTGCTCGGGCTTAACCAGGGAGAAGGCACGCGAGAACAGCCGGGCAATGGTGATCTGGCCAGGGTCGGCTCTGGACCTGACGGCCAGCTTGGCGTAGCCCACCCAGGGAATCGATGCATCCTGAGGCGTGCTCTCAATGGAGAAGCCGGCCGGCAAGTGGTACACAATCTGGTCGGTGACCACTTCGCCGAACTGCATGTCGACGGGCTCGATTCTTCTGGCTTGATCGACAAAGGGATGCGCCCCGCGGGTTTCAAAGAAGAAGCCGGGGAGCAGCAGGCGCTTTGATGTGGCCGCGCCAAGCGTGCCCTTGGCGGTGATATTGGCGTAGAGGGCGACGTCGGGATTGTCGAGGCCCGCGAAGCTCTGGACGTGAGCATCGATTCCCTCGGGGACCATGGTCTCAAGCCAGCGATCGAAGAGCTTCTTGACTTCTTCTTCGTCGTTTCTCAATGCGGCCTGACGCCAGCGCAGGGCTTGCTGGCCGGTCATGGCAAGCCGAAACGCTCCCGTAACTGCGCCGTGGCCGTCGATAACAACGTCGCCGGTTCGCTGCAGGGTATTGGCGGTATAGGGTCCAGATGGAGATCCGGCTGCAAAATTGCGATCGTGGCTCTGGCGAATCCCGGTGGCGCCCTCGTGCTTCCAGTGCACCGTCTCAAACGGACACATTTTCTGGCCCGGATCCAGCAGGATTTCCTTGCCCCCAATGTTGAGGATCACCAGCATATCGTCGAGTTGGTCGGCGTCAAGATAGCTGGGATCGAAGATGCCACGGTCGCGGTTGACCACCTTCATGGCAGAGGCATTCAGGCCAGCGGCGCGCAGCATGGCAAGGTAGAGCAATGCTATGTCGTTGCCGGAGCCGCTCTTCTGCTCCCAGGTGTCCTCAGCGCGCTTGGCCTCCCTGAGATTGAGTTGCTTCAACTCGGACTCGCTCTTCTTGCGCGAGAAATCGGTGTTGTCAATTTCCTGAACCGCTTTGTAGAGCTTCTTCGCCTTGTCCAACTCGCTGTCGGTGGAGGCACAAATGCCCGAGACGATGAAGCGCATCGCCTTGTTGGGTTCGGCGAAACGATCCACGTCTTTCGACCACCGCTTGCTCTCGGACTGCCAGAAGTCGGCGTAGTCGTTCGCGTCCTTGTAATAGAACTTGACGTTGTAAAGCAAGCTATCGAGGGGCGGAGTCCACTCCTCACGCGGGATGGCCGGAACATCCGTCAGATCGACAACATAGCTGCCGAGATTATCCGCTTTCACGCTTCCGCCCTGAGGAAGAATCGAAGCCCAAAGAAGAAAGGTGGCTTTCTTCCCATTCTTATCTACCGCGAAGTCCGACGACACGCCTCTCGCTGCGACGTCTATTGCATACATGGCTAAGGGCTTGAAAGCATAATGCGCCCTATGGATAAAGTATGGCTGCTGGATGCGCCAATTCGGCTCTGACACCCATTTGTCGTCATAATGGATTTGATACGCGTATTCAAGGATGCTGCCAACCTCAACGCTGGGCAGCGTGAAGACCTTGCGGTTGTACTGCTTCAGGTCACCGCCCTTGGCAATCGTCTTGGAGATCAGCAGGTCTTCCGGTTTGCCGACAAGCGGAATGACGGTTCCATCGGCGTGAATCGTACGTGCCTTGATGTCCGAGACTTTGAAGGTGCCTCGCTCATACGGAATCTCGACAGTACCGAGTTCCTTGCCCTTCTCGGTAAGCACCTTGGCGCGGGCGTAAAAGCTCTTGAAGTGGAGCTGATCGTCGGTGGTTTGCTCGACGTCAAAGTAAACAGCGGCTGCATCGGGCGCCTTGGGATCTGCTGTCATCTTCAGTTCTTCGGAGGCCGGTTCCTGGAACTGAGCAAAGACCATGGCCGGAGACGTTATGGCCAACAGTATCAGCACACCGCGCGCGAAATCCTGAATTCGCATGAAGCTCTTCTTCCCTTCAAGGCAACTGGGTGTTCAATGCGTATCGGCTCGATTGAACGATGATACTTCACTGTGAGGGGAGAGGATTGCAAATGCAAGAATTATGGGTCTGCAATCGCGCAATGTCACATGCTTCTGTGTCGGAGAACACCGAAAGGATGGGGGGGTGTTGATTCTTTCTACAATAACTTTCAGAGATACCTTCGGGGTGATTCGCATGGTTGCCTCTGGAGCGTTCGCACGGCTCTCACCACCAAACGCCAAGCGTGATATGAATGGACTCACGGCGGAACGAACCCTCCGCTGCGAGGACAGGAAGATGGCTCTGTTCGAGATAAAAGCCGCACCCGCCGTGTTGATGGCTGCTACCCTTCTGTTTCTGGCAGACGTTCCCGCGGCGCGGGCCCAGAACCCTGCCACTGACGGCGCCGGGGCCTATGCGACCGGAAAGTACCGCAACCTGCTAGCCGAGGACGGCCATTCCGCCCGCGAAATCCATGCCAGAATCGACCAAACCTACATGCAACTGTTTCACGGCGAAGCGCGGACGCAATCCGTGGCGTTTCAAGCGGGAAGCAATGCCCATGGCCCGTTGATGTATGTGACCGACTGGGCCAACCACGATGTGCGCACCGAGGGCATGTCCTACGGCATGATGATCGCTGTCCAGTTGGGCAAGAAGGCGGAGTTCGATGCGCTGTGGAACTGGGCCAGGACCTACATGTACGTGAGCAATCCCACGCACCCGTCCTACGGGTATTTTTCCTGGTCGTGCAAGACCGATGGCTCACCGAACGAGGAGACGCCCGCGCCGGATGGCGAAGAGTATTTCGCCATGGCTCTTCTCTTCGCCGGCAACCGCTGGCCGGGCGGCCAGGGCATCTACGACTACCATGCCGAAGCCCTGCAACTGCTGACCGCGATGCGGCACCGCGCGGTGATGACCGGTCCCACGAAGTTCGGGCAGCGGAGCGTGGGCCCGGAAGTGAATGAAGAACACGCAATGATCCTCTTCGTTCCAGGGATCATGCCGCATCCCTTCACCGACCCCTCGTATCACCTGCCTGCGTTCTACGAGCTTTGGGCGCGCTGGGGACCGGTTGAGGATCGCGTCTTCTGGGCAAGCGCAGCGGAAGCCAGCCGCACATTTTTCGTGAAGACCACAAATTTCCACACGGGCCTTGCCCCGAGCTACGCGGATTTCGACGGCTCACCGCACATAACTCGCTTTCCGCAATCAGGCGAATTCGGCTACGACGCCTGGCGCACGGCCAGCAACTGGTCTGTGGATTGGTCGTGGTGGCGCAAGGCGCCCGCCGAGCAGCAGTTGAGCGACCGTATCCAGGGGTTTTTCGCGTCCCAAGGCATGGACAAATATGGGCCGGTGTATTCGCTGGACGGAACGGAGCTAGGCGCAACGCCGGGCCTGACCCACGAGGATCATCCGGCCGGGCTGGCGGGGACAAATGCCGTTGCCGGGCTGGCGGCTACCGATCGCGCCCGCGCGCGCGAGTTCACCGAAGCATTGTGGAAGATGCCAATCCCCTCCGGGGAAAACCGCTACTACGACGGCATGCTTTACCTGATGAGCCTGTTGCACATAAGCGGGGAGTTTCGCATCTGGGGCCCGCAGTGAGGTGAGTTTCTTGGGTTCCCTGGTCCCGAAAAAGGAGGCATTGAGGTCCCGGCATCTCACTTTGCGGTTTGCTCCCGCCCTCCGGGAACACGATAGGCTGCCACGGCCGGATGGTTTGTGCGGCCGTTTTTGCCTTTCTTTGCGCTTATTTTGCACGATTTGTGACGGACACAGCTAAAAGGCCGGGATGACAGCAGGGATTGTGCAAAGGCCGCGAGACAAGGAAGTCCAGACATGGAAGGAAATTTTCGATATATTTAAAGAGTCAGCATAGTCCCACACGCGGCTGGCCCGCCAAGTCGGGCCTCTTCATGAAAGACCAGGGCGTTTCCTTCCAACGGAATCGCGCCGTGGCAGTGTCTTCCGCATCGCAAAATGCAGTCCGCACGAACCAGTTCATTGAGAAGGATGCCATGCATACATCGGATCGCCATCTCCGCTCTCCCCAAGCACAGGGTCTCTATCACCCAAGGAATGAACATGATGCCTGCGGTATGGGGCTGGTGGCCAGCATTCGCGGCGAAAAGAGCCACGACATTATCCGCAAGGGCCTTGAGGTGCTCATCAACCTCACGCATCGCGGCGCCGCGGGATGCGATCCGGAGACGGGCGACGGCGCGGGCATTCTGATTCAGATTCCCCACGTCTTTTTCGCCCGCGAGTGCGGCGAGCTGGGCATGCAGTTGCCTGCCCCTGGCAGCTACGGCGTGGCCATGGTTTTTCTGCCTGTGGACAAGCACAGCCGCCTTCAGTGCGAAGGCGTCTTTGAGCGCATCGCCCAGGAAGAGGGCTTGACGGTGCTCGGCTGGCGCGATACGCCGGTCAACGGAGACTCCATTGGACGCGAGGCGCGCGCCTCACAACCCTACATTGAGCAACTCTTCGTGAAAGGCCCGGGGGGATTGGACGAAGACGTCTTCGAGCGTCTGCTTTACCGGGTGCGCCGCCGCACTGAAAACGAGATTGCCGCGTCAGAAATCGAAGGCAAGGAGCTTTTCTATATCCCTTCGTTTTCCTGCCGGACCATCGTCTACAAAGGCCTCATGCTGGCGCCGCAGATTGAGAAGTTCTACTTCGAACTGGCCAATCCGCTGGTCACCAGCGCGCTTTGTCTGGTCCACCAGCGTTTCTCCACCAACACCTTCCCCAGTTGGAAGCTGGCCCACCCCTATCGCTACGTGGCGCACAACGGCGAAATCAACACCATCCGCGGCAACATCAGTTGGATGAATGCTCGCCAATCGATATTGGCCAGTCCGCTGCACGGCGACCAAATCGGCAAGTTGTTCCCGGTCATTTCGCCCGGCGGCAGCGATTCCGGTTCGCTCGATAACGCGGTGGAGTTCCTCTTTCAGTCAGGCCGTTCCCTGGCCCACGTCATGGCCATGCTGATTCCAGAAGCCTGGTCCGGCAACCCGGACATGGACGAGGAAAAGCGCGCCTTCTACGAGTACCACGCCTCACTGATGGAGCCGTGGGACGGACCCGCGGCCATCGCCTTCTCCGATGGCCGGGTCATTGGCGCCACACTGGACCGCAATGGGCTGCGTCCCGGCCGCTATGTCGTGACCAAGGACGACCTGGTCGTGCTGGCCTCGGAAGCCGGCGTTCTTGATGTGCCCGCCAAGGATGTGCGCAAGAAGGGCCGCCTGCAACCGGGCCGCATGTTCCTGGTCGATACGGTGCAGAAGCGCATCATCTCCGATGCCGAGATCAAGAAGCAGTTGGCCGGCCGCCAGCCGTATGCGGCCTGGCTCCAGGAGCAGCAGGTCACACTGGATCAGTTGCCCGAACCATCGCGCGTGATCGCTTCCAATCCTGAAACCCTGCTGCGCCGTCAGCGCGCTTACGGCTACAGCGAGGAAGATCTGAAGGTTCTGCTGGCGCCGATGGGCGCGACCGGCATGGAGCCCATCGGCTCCATGGGGTCGGACACGCCGCTGGCCTGCCTCTCGGACCGTCCGCAGCCGCTGTTCAACTACTTCAAGCAGTTGTTTGCACAAGTCACCAACCCGCCCATCGATCCCATTCGCGAAGAGATGGTGATGTCGCTGATTAGCTACATTGGCACGGAACGCAACATTCTGGACGAAGCGCCGGATAACTGCCATACGCTGAAGCTGCCGCACCCGATTCTGACGAATCGCGATCTAGAGAAACTGCGCCGCGTCTCCTCTGGCGATCTGCTGGCCACGACGCTGCCCGCGCTCTTTCGTGCGGAAGACGGCGAAAAGGGTCTGAAGCACAGCCTGGAAGATTTGAGCGCCCGCGCCGCGCACGCGGTGGCCTCGGGCTACACATTGCTGATTCTCTCCGACCGCGGCGTCGATCCGACCTATGTGCCGATCCCCAGCCTGCTGGCCATGGCCGCGGTGCACAACCGCCTGGTGCGAGAGAAGACGCGCACCCAGGTGGCGCTGATCATTGAGAGCGGCGAGCCGCGCGAAGTGATGCACTTTGCCCTGCTCATCGGCTACGGCGCCAGCGCCATCAACCCCTACCTGGCGATCGAGACGCTGCACGACCTGAAGCGGCGCGGCCTGCTGCCTCACAACGTGACCGCCAATCATGCCGAGAAGAACTTCATCAAGGCGATCAACAAGGCCCTGCTCAAGACCTTCTCCAAAATGGGGATCAGCACCCTGCAAAGCTACCGCGGCGCCCAGGTCTTTGAGGCCGTGGGCTTGAACCAGTCGCTGGTGGACGCTTACTTCTCAGGCACCGCGTCGCGCATCGAAGGCGTGGGGCTGGACGTACTGGCGCGCGAGGCGCTGCTCAAGCATGCTTACGCCTACCAGCCACTGACCGAGTCGGAGACCGAACTGGTGGTCGGCGGCCAATATCAGTATCGCGAGGGCGGCGAATATCATCTGCTGAATCCTCTGACCATCAGCAAAGTGCAACAGGCGGTGCGGCAGAATAATCCTGCCACTTTCCAGGAATACACCGACTTGCTTGACGCGCAGAACAAGCACCTGTGTACCCTGCGTGGCCTGCTGCAATTCAAGTACGCGAGCAAGCCCCTGGAACTGGACGAAGTGGAGCCGGCCAAGGAGATTGTCAAGCGCTTCACCACCGGCGCCATGAGTTACGGCTCCATCAGCAAAGAGGCGCACGAAACCCTGGCCATCGCCATGAACCGCCTGGGGGGCATGTCCAACACCGGCGAGGGCGGCGAGGACGAAGAGCGTTTCAAGCGCGACCCCAACGGCGATTTGCGGCGTAGCGCCGTCAAGCAGGTAGCCAGCGGACGCTTCGGCGTGACCACCAATTATCTGGTCAACGCGGACGAAATCCAGATCAAGATGGCGCAGGGCGCAAAGCCCGGCGAGGGCGGGCAATTGCCCGGCCACAAGGTGGATGAAATCATCGCCAGGACGCGCCACTCCATCGCCGGCGTGGGCCTGATTTCGCCCCCTCCGCATCACGACATCTACTCGATCGAAGATCTGGCGCAGTTGATTTATGACCTGAAGAACGTCAACCCGCAGGCGCGCATCGCCGTCAAGCTGGTTTCAGAGGCCGGCGTGGGCACGGTTGCCGCCGGTGTATCCAAGGCACATGCCGATGTAGTGCTCATCTCCGGCGACAACGGCGGCACGGGCGCTTCCCCGCTCAGCTCAATCAAACATGCGGGGCTGCCCTGGGAACTTGGACTGGCTGAGACGCAACAAGTGCTTCTGCTGAACGACCTGCGCAGCCGCATCAAGGTGCAGACCGACGGCAAGTTGCAAACCGGACGCGACGTGGTCATCGCCGCGCTGCTGGGCGCCGAGGAGTTCGGCTTTGCCACCATGCCGCTGATCACCATGGGCTGCATCATGATGCGCAAGTGCCACCTGAATACCTGCTCGGTGGGCATCGCCACCCAGGACCCGATTCTGCGGGCGCGCTTCAAGGGCCAGCCGGAACACGTGGTGAACTTCTTCTTCTTCATCGCCGAACAGGTACGCCAACACATGGCCAAGCTGGGCTTCCGCACCGTCGATGAGATGGTGGGCCGCGTGGAGCGCCTGGACGCCTCAGTGGCCGATGCGCACTGGAAGGCCAAGGGCATCGATCTATCGTCGATTCTTTATTCGCCCACCCTGCCTTCGCGCGTGGCGCGCCGCAAGGTGCAGGCTCAGGATCACGGCCTCGGAGCGGCGCTCGATCATGCGCTGATTGCGCAAGCCGCGCCCGCGCTGGAGAGCAAGACTCCGGTGACCGGCAGCTTCGCCATTCGCAACGTGCATCGCACCGTGGGCGCCATGCTGGGCGGCGAGATCGCGCGGCGCTACGGCTCGGCCGGCTTGCCGGAAGAAACCATCCACTTCCGCTTCACAGGATCGGCCGGACAGAGCTTCGGAGCCTTCGTTCCCAACGGCGTCACGCTGGAACTGGAAGGCGACGCCAACGACTATCTCGGCAAGGGACTCTCCGGCGGCCGCATCATCGCCTATCCGCCCAAGACCTCCAGCTTCTTGCCCGAAGAGAGCATTCTAGTGGGCAACGTGGTGCTGTACGGCGCCACGACCGGCGAGGTCTTCCTCAACGGCATTGCCGGCGAGCGCTTCGCCGTCCGCAACTCCGGCGCCATCGCGGTGGTCGAGGGCGTGGGCGACCACGGTTGCGAGTACATGACCAACGGCACGGTCGTCGTGCTCGGCGCAACCGGGCGCAATTTTGCCGCCGGCATGAGCGGCGGGCGCGCCTTTGTCTTCGACGACCAGGGCGACTTCTCCTCGCGCCGCTGCAACACCGCCAGCGTCGATCTGGAGCCGCTGGAGTCCGATGCGGACGTGAACGAAGTGCGCGGCCTGCTTGAGCGCCATCGCGACCTGACCGGCAGCCCGCGCGCCGCCTGGATTCTGGAACACTGGGCCGACGCGCAGCCGCGCTTCATCAAGGTCTTCCCGCACGAGTACAAGCGCGTACTGGGCATTGCGCGCGTCGAAGACGGTTTACACTCCCCCTACAACTTCGTCGCCTCTGGTGGCGGCTACGGCAGAGGTGCAGCATGGGTAAGGTGACTGGATTTCTGGAAATTGAGCGCGAACAACCCACCCGCCGCAAGGTCGAGGAGCGGCTCCAGGACTGGCTTGAGATTTACGAGCCGTTTCCCGAAGAAAAGCAGCGCGAGCAAGGCGCCCGCTGCATGGATTGCGGCGTGCCCTTCTGCCACACCGGCTGTCCGGTCAACAACCTGATTCCCGACTGGAACGACCTGGTCTACAACAACCGCTGGGAGGCAGCGATCCGCCGCCTGCACGCCACCAACAACTTTCCCGAGTTTACCGGCCGCATCTGCCCCGCGCCCTGCGAGGCGGCCTGCGTGCTGGGCATCGACCAGCCGCCAGTCTCCATCAAGCTGATCGAGCGCAGCGTTGTCGAGCGCGCCTGGGAAGAGGGCTGGATTCATCCCGAGCCGCCCGAGCAGAACACCGGCAAGCGCGTGGCCGTGGTGGGCAGCGGGCCGGCGGGCCTGGCCGCCGCGCAGCAGTTGCGCCGCGCCGGCCACTCGGTCACCGTCTACGAGAAGAACGACCGCATCGGCGGCCTGCTGCGCTACGGCATTCCCAACTTCAAGCTGGAGAAGCACGTCATCGACCGCCGCATCGAACAGATGCGCGCCGAGGGCGTCACCTTTGTCACCAACGCCCATGTGGGCGTGAATGTGCCCGTTGAGGCGCTGACCGAGCACTACGACGCCATTCTGCTCTGCGGCGGCTCCGAGCAGCCGCGCGACCTGAAGATTCCCGGCCGCGAACTGAAGGGCATCCACTTTGCCATGGAGTTTCTGCCGCAGCAGAATCGCCGCTGCGAGGGCGACATCGTCGATCCTGCGGTCTCGATCAGCGCCGCGGGCAAGCGCGTGCTGATCATCGGCGGCGGCGACACCGGCGCCGATTGCCTTGGCACCAGCCTTCGCCAGGGTGCAAAGAGCGTCCACCAGATCGAGATCATGCCCAAGCCGCCCGAGCAGCGCGCGGCCTCAACGCCGTGGCCCCTGTGGCCCCTGCAATTGCGCACCGAGAGCTCGCACGAAGAGGGCGGCATCCGCGACTGGAGCATCAACAGCATCAAGTTCACCGGCGACGACAAGGGCAACGTGAAGCAGGTTCACGCGCTGCGCGTCGGCCCTCCGCCAAAATTCGAGCCGATTGCCGGCACCGAGTTCACCCTCGACGTCGATCTGGTTCTGCTGGCCATGGGCTTCCTCGGCCCTGTGCGCTCGGGAATGATCGAGCAGATGGGCGTGGCGCTGGACAACCGCGGCAATGTCGCCACCAAGGGCGGCTACATGTCCTCGGTCGAAGGCATCTTTGCCGCCGGCGACATGCGCCGCGGACAGTCGCTGGTGGTTTGGGCCATCTCAGAAGGCCGCAAGGCCGCGGCGGCGGTGGACAGCTACCTGGCCACCATGTCAGAGCCACTGGCGCAGCGCCACCACACACACGCATAAGATCTTTCAATTTGCTTGAAGGTCCGGGGCCCCTCGACAGGAGGGGCCTTCTTCTTGCAGAAAGCAAAGCTGCAGCAGAGGGATCGCCGAACTCGGGACCCTAGTCCTTGCCTATGATGGTGTGCATGCCCGGCTCTGGCGCCATGCCTTCGCGAACCTACTCGCTCTCGCTGACTTTGATTGTCCTTACAGTGGCGGCTGGCCTGGCGATTCGATTCGCCCCCCTTGGCCTGCCTCCATTCATCGTCAAGTATGGCGGCTCGATGCTGTGGGCGCTCATGATCTACTGGGTCGCCTCGACTTTTCTTCCCTCTCGGCGAATCCTTGCCGCGGCTCTGCTCTCGGGTATGCTCGCCACCGCCATCGAATTCATCAAGCTATATCACTCACCCGGATTGGACGCCTTTCGCTTCACGCTTCCCGGAATCCTGCTGCTGGGCCGCTTCTTCTCGGTTTGGGATATCGTCGCGTACTGGCTGGCCATCTGCATGGGAGCCCTTGTGGACGTTCGCATTCGTTCGATAAAGGCCAGGCCGCGGGCATCATGACTGAGAACCGCGATTGTCCCTTGCAACGCCCGCAAAGGCTGCGGCTTCCCATTCGCTCATCGGATGTTGCACACCACAGTCGATGCACCCAGTTGTGGAATATTGCGCCCCGCAGTGCGGGCAAGCCGCGCGGGTCTCAAATGTGTCGAAGGGTTGTTCACAGTGGCCACATCGCCAGTAGGCACCCAGAAGGGGCGCCGCGCCGCAACTCGGACAGGCATACCCCTGGCGGCGTGGCAGCCTGGCGACCCGCAGCAGTTCCCTTGCGTGCTTCAAGCCGCCCCAACAGTTCATCAGCATGAAAACCCCCATCGCTCCAAACCAGATGGACTGCGACCAAAGCGCCAAGGCAAAGAACGCGACGATGCCTACCAGGCCAATCGACGTGGCCACCATCAAGCTTCGGGCGCGTCCCAGCACAAACCAAAGCAGAGAGCGCAGGATCTGCCCGCCATCCAGGGGATAAATCGGGAGAATGTTGAAGACAAGCAAGGAGACGTTGATCCACAGAATCGCCCGCAACAGAAGGTAGGCATCGGGCATGGTATGCGCCCATCCGAACGACCGGCTCATCGCCACTGCCGCGATCAAGACCGGCAGGAGCACGACGTTGACCAATGGCCCTGCCGCGATGCTCCAGAGCGTGGCGCCCGGCCGCTGTGGCGGATTCACATATGCCACTCCGCCGAGCGGCCATAGTGTGATCAGGTTCGCCGTGCCTCCCACCTGCCGGCAAGCCATTGCGTGGCCGAACTCGTGGAGCAGGACAATCGCGAAGAGGGCAAGGTACTCGAATACGTTCCAGATGACCGATGTGTAGCGTCCCTGCCGGCTCTCAATTTCATAAGCGGCGACGAGAAACCACGACCAGTGGAGGAAGACCTCAACTCCTGCAACACGGAACAGGCGGATGGATTGATTGCGGGTACTCAGCATTTGGGTAGCTTACTTCATGAGGCGGGCCCCGGAGGCCTCCTCAGCAAAACGCGGCAAGAAGAAAGGCAGGAGCCATGGCCGCAGGCCCTGTATAATTCCGCCCAACCATTCTTATGGAGATATTCTTCATCGTAGTTCTCGGGATTGTTCTTTTTGCGGTGTGGCGCAGCGGCCAGGACGCAACGGAGCAGCTTCGAAACCAGGTAGGCGGCCTCGAAGGCGAGATTAACTCGCTCAGGGGGCAGATTGCTCATCTCCAACGCACTTCCACCTCTGCGGGCAATGCGGCAGCAGCCCCAGTGCAGGCGCCGCAACCCAAGCAACCCGAGGTTGCGCCCACTCCCGTCCCGCGGCCTGAGCCGGCACAACCAACAGCCGCACAGCACTCTCAGCCGCCGGCGGTTGCCGCATTCAAGCCTGCGGCAGAGGTTCCTGCCCTCGCTTCCCCAATCAAGGTACAGGAGCCCGTTGTGCCTTCGCCTGTGCCGCAAGCGCAGCCACATCTTCCGGCTCCCGTTGCTGTTCGGCCTGCAGTTGAAACGCCAAAGTTCGTCGACGCCGAAGATAAGGAAGTCGCGAGTTCGGCGGCCTTCTCACTGGAAGAGCGGCTGGGCGCCAACTGGCTCAACAAACTCGGCGTCGCCATTTTGGTGATTGGGCTGGCATTCTTCCTGGCATACAAGCTTCAGACCTGGGGACCGGCCGGCAAGGTCCTGTGCGGGTATGCCGTAAGCTTCGTTCTGCTGGCCGGCGGCGTGTGGCTGGAGCGCAAGGATACCTATCGCATCTTTGCCCGCGGAGGCATCGGAGGCGGTTGGGCGCTGGCCTTCTTTACTACATTTGCCATGTACCACCTGCCCGCCGCGCAAGTGCTGCACTCGCTGGCCGCCGATCTGGTATGGATGCTCATCGTAGCCGCGGGCATGGTGGCTCACTCCCTGCGCTACCGCTCGCAGGCAGTTACCGGCCTGGCCTTTCTGCTGGGCTTTGCCACATTGCTGACCAGCCATATGGAAGCGGCGGCCGGCACTGTGGTTTTCAGTCTTACCGCCAGCGCCGTGCTAGCTGTGGCGCTGGTGGTGGTGACCACAGCACGCCACTGGGCCTGGCTGGAGCTGACCGGGCTGATCGCCGTCTACCTCAGCCACTTTGTATGGCTAACTCAGGTGCTCCCCGAGAATCACGCGGCCTTCACTCAGTTCTGGCCATCCACGGTGCTCATCCTGTTCTACTGGGTCATCTTCAGGATGGCTTACGTGCTGCGCACGCCCCGCGATCAAAAAGAGGAGAATATCTCCAGCCTGTCGGCGGTGCTGAACTCGACGGGCGTGTTGGGGCTGCTCAAATTGCAATCGGCACACCCGGAGTGGGCCTTCTGGGCTCTGATGACGCTGGGCGCGGTGGAGATGGGACTCGCTTTCCGCGTGCGCTCGCGGCGGCGTCAGGCATTTGTTGTCCTCACAACAATCGCAACCGTACTGTTGGTTGCCGCAGGGCCGTTCAAATTCCAAGGCGTCAGTTGGCCTGTGCTCTGGCTGGTGGAAGCGCAGGTGCTGGCAATCTGCGGGTTGCGCCTGGGCGAGCCGGTCTTCCGCAGGCTGGGTCTGCTGGCCGGAGTCATTACCGGCGGCGTGCTGGCCATCCACGACGTGGCGCCCCTCCTGCTCTTGCGCCTTGAGGGCCCCGACCGCGAGCGCCACATATCCTTGACGGTGGCCCTGGCGCTGGCGGCCATCCTCTATTGGATTCATGCCGAGGTCTATACGCGCCGCTGGCCGCAGATCGTTGCAAATGACGGTGAAGTCTTCGCGCTCCGGATTACGAGTTGGTTGGGCCTGGCAGCCGCCGCGACGGCAATTTGGGTCAGTGTGCCCTTTCTGTGGGTTCCGGCCGGGTGGCTGGCGCTAGTTCTTCTGCTGGGGTATGCGGCGCATCGCTTCGGTGCTACCCTACTGGCGCTGGAAGCGGATTGCCTGACCGGGGTTTCAGCGCTCGTGCTGGTCTTTTACCACGCTGTGCCTCTTCTGCTTTTCAGGCTCGAATTCCCTGACCCAAGCCGACACCCGACAGAGACTTCGGTGCTGGGGTTGGCGGCGATGGCCTATTGGGTCCGCGCCGAGCTTTACCCTCGGGTTTTGCCGCGCATGATCCCCAGTTGCTCTTACGATTTCGACATCGGCGCGTGGCAGTCATTTGCGATGGGCGCCACGAACTGGTTCGGCGTGGCCGCCGCCGCGACAGCCTTGTGGGTTGCCCTGCCCGATGCCTGGGTTCCAGTAGGCTGGCTGATGCTTTGCCTGTTGCTGGCTCTTCTGTCGTACCCGCTCAAGAGCGCGCTGCTGGCAATTGAAGCCGATGCCCTGATCCTGCTCTCGGCTGCCGTGCTGGCCATCCACCATATTGCGCCGCTCTTGTTGTTCAGGCTGGACTATCCCGACCCCAGCCA
Organism: uncultured Acidobacteriaceae bacterium; assembly: GCA_963839155.1. Classification (GTDB taxonomy): domain Bacteria; phylum Acidobacteriota; class Terriglobia; order Terriglobales; family Acidobacteriaceae; genus Telmatobacter. The sequence goes on along the minus strand of CAWITY010000007.1, from coordinate 8,015 downwards.
CCACCCGGTGGAAACGGCGGTTCTCGCCATTGCGGCCATGGCGTATTGGATTCGCTCCGAGATCTATCCTCGCGTCTTGAACCGGCTCGATTCCAGGCTCTCAGTGGATCTCGACCTGAGCGTCTGGCAAGCGCTGGTGCTGCCTGCCACAAGCGGACTGGGTACAGCCGCGGCCGCTGCTGCGTTATGGGTGGCGCTTCCCGCGCAATGGGTGGTTGTGGGCTGGCTGGCGCTCGTCGTCCTGCTGGGCATGGCTGCGGATTGGATCAAAGCGCAAGCCCTTGCCCTAGAAGCGGATTTTCTGGCCTTCGTTGCGCTGCTTTTGCTCTTCCCCTGGAACATCTTCACTCTTTATAACTCCTGGTGGAGTTACGATGCGCCCTTGATCGCCGCCGCGGCGTTGCTCTATGCCGGCATGCGCCGCAAGACCGTGTTGGAAGGCTCACGCAATTACGTTGCCCCGGCCTATTCTTGGGCAGCCACGTTGCTCATGGCCTTTGCAGTCTCCGACCTATCTCCCCAATCCGCACTCACGCCGGCCTGGGCCTTGCTGGGTCTCGTTCTCTTCGAGATCGGCCGTCTGGCCAGGAAAAGCTTCCTGCGCTGGCAAGGATTCTTCTTGGTCGCGCTCGCGTATTGCCATTATCTCTACGCGCTCTTGGTTCTCGCCGAAACACCATCGCCTTCATCCCGCTTTGACCTGATTCACTCCCTTCTGCTGGAGGTCCTGACCCTGGCCTTGGCTGGTTATTGGCTTCTGGAGAGGACTTTCAATCGCGACCGGTGCACCCGGCGCGAGCATATTGTTGGTCTCGCATTCGATGCACTGGGCACGCTCTCCATCGCCCTATGGTTTGCCTACCGCTTCCCATCCGAATCGGTTCCCGTGCCAGCAGGCGAAGCGTGGGTCACGCCGATCTGGGCCGGGATGGCAACAGCGCTTTTGGCCCTGGCCTGGCTCCTGCGGCACAAGGCCTTCCTGGTGCAGGCGTTGGCACTGGTAGTGGCTGTTTTGGCGCGCGGTTTCTTCCTCGATCTGCTTGCTGACAGCCCCGCGAGCTTCTGGAATGGACCGCTGTTCCACCTGGGAGTAACTTCTCTTGTCCTGCTCGCGGCGTTGCCTTTTGCCTTCCGTCTGCGCGAGGAGGGGCATTTCGGCGTCCCAACCTTCACCCTGCCCTACGACCTTGCGCTGCTCTTGCACAGCCCTCAGCAGTGCTTCTTCTTTGCCGCTTTTGCGCTGGAGGTCGTTTCCCTAGCCGTCAAGCTTAGTTCAGGCCATATCACCATCGCCTGGAGCCTTCTCGGCTTGGGAGTCTTTCTCTTTGCACTGCTGGTGGGTGAGCGCAGCTACCGGCTTGCCGGCCTGGGGCTGCTGCTGGTCAGCGTGGGCAAGATCCTTCTGATGGACGTGTGGAAACTGTCCTCCTCCGACCGCTACACCACATTGATTGTGCTGGGACTCGCGCTGCTGGCCGTCTCGTTTCTCTACACACGCTTCGCGACGGTTATCCGCAGGTTTCTGTAGAGCATTTTTGCTTTTGCTTTAGAGTTCCGCGCCCCATCCATTCCACGTTTTCTTCTGAACTCGTGAGAGACCGACATGATTCCGGTCAACATATTCTGCAACAGTGCTCCATAGGCTCGCCGTTCCTTCTGTGCCCCCTTGGCAGGTGCGGAATACGCATCATATGGATTTCTCGCAGCGGCAGAGATCCCCGCAACACACATGATTGGCCGCCAATTGCTGCGGTTCGATGAACGTCTGAACTGCAGCGAACTGATCTGCCGGAAAGAGGCCTTCTAGGACCTGGACGATCCAGCATCTACGCTGCGACAACCCTCCCAACCCTTCATGAGATCGAACCTGAACGGGTAAGAGAACCCCTCGCTCGCCAGGGCACCGGTAGATTGTGAAAAACAAACCACTCTCTTACATGAAATGCCGATAGAGGAGGATCAGGCGCGTTATCATTTCGGACACGAGCAATTAGAGGGGACTGAACTGGTGTGCGATCAGCGGAAGGGGTTTTCTCAGTAGAAAACAGAAAAAGAGCGTAGCCGCTGAATTTTCCTCTTGACCGGACGGCTGTGTCGAAGCCCGATGTCTCTGATTTGTTCCAAGCGAACATCTATTGCGTGCCTAAAGTGAACCTTTAATCAATCTCGCATATCTTCAGCAGTGCAGATATGAGCGACTTCCTCAGCCTGGATTGCTTCCCCATGGTCACGAGCCGAGAAATGGAAACTTGTTGCGCGATCTCGTTTGATGCCACCGGCGACCGCCCCTCGGGCCCGGTAACACTACACCCCGAGGACCAACCACTTGCGATGCTGACAGGGATTGACCAAGACAAGGCAGCCAGCAGCCATCCGGGGTTCTTCTTGAAGCCGCGATGATACACCTTGGTGGATTTGAAGATGCTCTTCAAGATGCGGAAAGGCAACTCCACTCAACTCGAAGTTACTTTTCCCACACGCCACTGGTCAGATACTCGTGAATTGACGCGGCGGCCTTGCGTCCCGCGCCCATGGCCAGGATCACCGTGGCTCCGCCGGTTACAATATCGCCGCCGGCAAAGACGCCGGGCTTGCTGGTGCGCATGGTTGCGGAATCGGCCACGATGTAATTGCGCGCGGTGGTCTTCAGATCGGGCGTGGTGCTCTGCACCAGCGGGTTGGCCGTCGTCCCCACGCCGATGATGACCACACTGGCGGGCAGCACAAAGGCTGAGCCTCTTACTTCGACAGGACGGCGGCGTCCGTCGGGACCGGGCTCGTCCAGTTCCATGCGCACGCAACGCGCGCCCGTGAGCCAGCCCTTTTCGTCGCCGATAAACTCAATGGGATTGGTCAACATGCGGAACTCGATGCCTTCTTCCCGCGCGTGCTTCACCTCTTCCAGCCGCGCCGGCATCTCCGCCTCCGAGCGCCGATAGACCAGCGTGGCCGACTTCGCGCCCAGCCGCCGCGCGGTGCGCACCGCGTCCATGGCGGTGTTGCCGCCGCCCACCACGATCACGTCGCGATCGCGGCAATCGTACACCGGCTCGTCGTACTCCGAGACCTGGTAGGCGCGCATCAGGTTCACGCGCGTCAGAAATTCGTTGGCAGAGTACACGCCGTTCAAATGTTCGCCGGGAATGCCGAGAAACACCGGCAACCCCGCGCCAGTGGCCACAAACACCGCATCGAAGTCTTCGTCGTGCATCAGCTCGTCGATGGTGACGCTCTTGCCGACCACCACGTTGGTCTCGAACTCCACGCCCATGCGGCGCAGGTTGTCCACTTCGCCTTTCACAATCGACTTGGGCAGCCGGAACTCCGGAATGCCGTAGACCAGCACGCCGCCCAGTTCGTGCAGCGCCTCAAACACGCGCACACGGTGCCCTTTCTGAACGAGGTCGCCCGCGGCGCTCAGCCCGGCCGGGCCGCTGCCCACAATGGCCACGCTCTTACCCGTTGGCGCCGCGTTCACCGGAAGCCCAAGTTGCCCGCTCTCGCGCTCAAAGTCGGCCACAAAGCGCTCCAGGTTGCCAATGGCCACCGGCGCGCCCTTCTTGCCCAGAACGCAGCCGCCCTCGCACTGATTCTCCTGCGGGCACACGCGCCCGGTGATGGCGGGCAGCGAGTTATCTTCGCGCAGCTTGGCCGCCGCGGCCAGATACTCGCCCGCGTGAATCAGCGCCACCACTTCCTTGATCTTCACGCCCACCGGGCAATCCACCACGCAGCCCGGCTTGGCGCACTCAATGCAGCGCGAGGCTTCGGTCAGCGCATCCAACACCGGCAAGCCCAGGTTCACTTCTTCAAAGTTCCGGCTGCGCACCGCCGCATCCCGCTCCGGCATGTGCGTGCGCTGGATCTTCATCCGCTCCTTCAGCGGCAAATCATTCTTCTCAGACATAGTGCTTCTCCTCGCCGGCCAGTTCGGCGCGAAGCTGCGCCACTTCCTCGTCCTTGTTCTCCTGGAAGTGCTTCAACGACTGGCACTCCTTCTCCCGATACATGGTGTTGCGCTGCATCAGTACTTCGAAATTCACCAATGACGCATCGAACTCCGGCCCGTCCACGCAGGCGAATTTGCTCTGGTCGCCCAGCAGAACCCGGCACCCGCCGCACATCCCCGTCCCGTCCACCATGATGGAGTTCAAACTCACCATGGTCTTGATCTTCAAGGGGCCGGTCACCTGCGCCACGGCACGCATCATCGGCACCGGACCCACGGCAAGAACAAAGTCGATCTTGCGCCCCGCGGCGATCAGCTCGTTCAGCTTTTTGGTCACCAAGCCCTTTTCGCCGTAGCTGCCGTCGTCGGTCATCATGTAGGTCTCGGTGCTCGCCTGCCGCACTTCGTCTTCAAACACCACCATCTCGGTCGAGCGAGCGCCTTCAATGAAGATCACCTGATTGCCCGCCTGTTTCAGAGCATTGGCTGTGGGCAGAGCCATGGCCGTGCCCACGCTGCCGGCCAGAATCACCGCCGTGCCGTAGTTCTCGATCTCCGACGGCTTGCCCAACGGTCCCACGATGTCCAGAATCGAATCGCCCGTCTCAAGACAATTCAGCAGCGAAGTCGTCTTGCCGATCCCCTGCACCACGATGGTCACCGTGCCCGCCTCGGGGTCGGAGCACTTGATGGTCAGCGGAATCCGCTCGCCCTTTTCGTGCAGCCGCAGAATGATGAATTGCCCAGGCCGCTGCTTGCGCGCGATACGCGGCGCTTCAATCGTAAATTGCTTGATGTTCAAGCCCACACCGCGAGCTTCCACGATTTTGTACATGATGGCAGATCTCCGGTACACAAGGGCCGTCAGCGATTTACCCAACGCGCGGCGCTTATCTGTCGTTGACGGGGTACTTGATCTCTTGAATATGTCTGCGGGAAGTTCCTATTCCGCGCCCGCAGAGTCGCCAGCGTCCATGCTGACAATCTTCGTCTACTCTATGCGCATTATCTTAAGCTGCGCTTAACGTGGGGGATGTTAGCGTCAGGAAATGCTATTCCAGTCGTTGTACCCTTCATTTACACGGAGAATTTCAGTGACTCGCATCGTCACATGGCTTCAATTGACCCTCCTGCTTACGCTGGCTGCTGGCGCATCCCTGGCGAAAGCGCAGGGCGGACCGCCCTTCATCACCGACGACCCCGGCACGCCCGGCAACAAGCATTGGGAGATCAACTTGGGTTGGATCGGCAACCACAATCCTGGAGCATCCAGCTACCAATTGCCCGACTTCGATATCAATTACGGATTGGGCGATCGCATCCAACTCAAATACGAGCTGCCTATCGCCGCGGCCACTGACGAAAACAACACAACCCGCGCTGGGTTAGGCCAGTCGCTCCTGGGCATCAAATGGCGCCCTTACGAGCACCACACGGCGGGCGAGCCAAAATCCGACGAAAACATGAACTTCTCGCTGGGTACCTATCCGCAGGCTTCCATCAACAACCCCACCAGTTCTGTACGCCGCGGTGTTGTCGAGCCAGGGCCACAGTACTACCTGCCCATGGAAGCCACTGCCAAAGTTGGTCCGATTAACTTCAATGGCGAGATTGGCCGGTGGATCGGCAACCGCAATGTGCCCAGCCGCTGGGGCCGGGGCCTGATTGCCGGACACGAGATAAACGACCGCCTCGAACTCTACGGAGAAATTTACGATCTGCAGGACATCAATAGCATCGGCGGCGCATCAAAACAGCGAGCACTGACGCTGGACGTGGGCGGACGCCAGTCCCTGAACCATGCCGGAACACTGCGCCTGCTCTTTATGGGCGGCCGCGGCATCCAGGCGGTATCGCGCAAAGACAGCGAGCCCAATTGGATTGCGTACGTCGGCGTGCAAATCTTGCTGGGCCCCAAAGAGAAACCGGAATGATCTCCGACGTCAGGATAGAATTCGTTGCGCCCTGCGATCATCAAGCAGTTCAAATGAGTTCAGCAGTGCTTGAGCTGGGAGCTCCCTGTAAGTTGTCGTGCCCTTCTACTTTCAAATGCTCGGAGCTGTCCATTTCGAAACAGCAACATACAGGGATTGCAGCGCTCCTCTCCACTCGGCTCGGTTCCCTGAGTGGGGAGGCCGCCATATCTGCCTTGACAACGGACTTCACGATTCATTAACTTAGTGATTGACGGCGTGCACACGTGTGCACCTCGATCTCCGCAGGATGTGCAACGCTCTAGTTTCCAATCTACTTGCGCAGATCGCCAGAGATTTTCCGTCAACCGTAGACCCAGGATACTTACCCTATTACCGGAGTTCCCTCTTTATGCCTGGACACTTTCGTGATCCCAACGCCGCAACTCTTGCAGGCGCATTGACGGCGCTTCCCGAAGGAAGCATCCTTGCTCGCCCCACGCGCCACTCCCCCTGAGATTGTTTTTTCGTGGTGGTGCCCTTGCGCTGTGCGATCTGAAATTGATCAGGTTCGTCCTTGGCATTCGAACCCTTTGACTGCTGCTTCACAACTTTTCGTTTGCGGCCAATTTCCGTAGACACCAAGCAGGTTCCTGTTGACGAATAGTACCCAGATCACTGAGACAACAGCGACGCGCCGTTGGAAGTTGGTCCCCTGGAAGGTCCTGGGCTTTTTTGCCACCGGGAAGAACAGGCCACTCCTGACTGATTCAAGGCTAATCGATCGCATGTACAAGCGCCATCGGATATTGATCATGACGGCGATCACTCTAGGCTATGGAATTTCCTACATGTGCCGGCTCGGTCTTTCTGTTGTCAAGAAGCCCATGATCGACGGAGGCATCTTCACGGCCGATCAGTTGGGGACTATCGGGGCATCCATCTTTTATGCATACGCGTTCGGCAAACTGGCCAACGGCTTCCTCGCAGATCACGCCAATATCAAGAGGTTTCTCGCCTTCGGAGTCCTCGTATCTGCGCTGATCAACATCTTCATGGGCTGGTCAACAGTCCTGTGGGTGTGGGTCCTGCTGTGGGCGCTCAATGGATGGTTTCAGGGGTTTGGCGCTCCGGGTGGCGTTGTCTCCTTGTCGCAGTGGTTCAGCAACAAGGAGCGCGGAACATTTTACGGCATTTGGAGCACTGCCCATCCCATTGGCGAAGGATTGACCTTTGCCGTGCTCTCCGCGCTCGTGAGTTGGTTTGGCTGGCGCGCTGGATTCCTCGGTCCCGGCATCATCTGCGTCGGCCTCGCCGTTGCGATGTTCTACTCGCTCGATGACAGGCCGCAAACTCTGGGCTTGCCGCCTGTTGCGGACTGGAAGAACGATCATCCTCTCAAGATCCCAGACAGTACCGTCAAGCCGATGAGCACTTGGGAGATGCAGATATCGATTCTCGCCTATCCCTCGATATGGGTGCTTGCCATTGCATGTGCCGCAATGACCATGACACGCTACGCCATGAACGATTGGGGAATGCTCTATTTGCAGGAGGCCAAGGGCTACTCGGGGATTCAAGCGGGCGGGGTACTGGCTCTGAAATCTCTGGCCGGCATGGCCGGATCTGCATCTTATGGCCTTGTTTCGGACAAGCTCTTCGGATCACGCCGCCCCCCCATGAATCTTGCCTGCGGAGTACTTGAAATACTCTCGCTTGTGGTCATGTTTGTAATTCCTCCAGGGCACCCATGGGTTATCACTGCCATGCTGCTCATCTACGGTTATGCGATCACCGGTCTCATTACCTCGCTAGGCGGCCTATTCGCCGTGGACATTGCACCCAAGAAAGCGGCCGGTGCCGCTATGGGGTTCATCGGCATATTCAGCTATGTAGGCGCAGCCATACAGGAGCGCATCAGCGGGGTTCTTATTGGCAAAGGAACCACTATAGTGCACGGCGTGCGCCAATACGACTTTCACAACGCAGTTCTGTTTTGGCTTGGGACCTCGATCTTCTCGTTGATCCTGGCCTCTTCTTTGTGGCGTGTTCGGGAAAACAATTGAATTTTCAGGAGAAAAGTAATGTCAAACAGTTCAAACTATGACGTTGTCATCATTGGCAACTACACCAAGGATACGATTGTTTCTCCC
>CAWITY010000006.1:0-309856 GCA_963839155.1 uncultured Acidobacteriaceae bacterium | reverse complement strand
CGGCATCTTTGCCTGGAGCGCATTCCTGAAAGCCGACAAGATTCCGTGGCTCAGGAATCTGCTGACTACCAGGCGCAAAGAATTCACTCTGGATTGGATCGACAGGAACAAGGGCATCAGCCTGCTGGGTCTGGAGACAATCAATCTAGGCATCCACGGCATCCTCTCTGCGAACGCCGTCATTTTCGCGCTGGGCAATACCCATTCAACATCTTCATGCTGTGGGCGTATCTGCCCTTTCGCAAGATGCGCGCAAGAAGGAAGCACTTTGAGAACGTGCTGAAAGGAGTCTCATGACCAAGCTTACTTTGCTCGCTGTCCTCGGCCTGATTTACATCGGCGTCGTCAGGCTCGCCTACTTCACAATTTCCGTGTTCTTCATTCTGTTCTTCGGAATGTCGGTATGGGAGCTGATCCGCACAGCCCGACAGCCGGCGAAGCATCCCTTTGCCGCGCAGTAGCTAACCAATCCATTCAAATCAAGGAGCAAAGCATCATGAAGCTGATCTTTGGGTTTCTGTTGTTCGTTGCCGCCGTTGCAATCACCGGCGGCTTGTATCTGGTCATTCGTAAGCCGGAGCAGAAGAAGACCGATTTGGAGAAGCTGGAGAACGTATGCCGCCAGATCGTCCATCGTATTCGGCAGCTCGACGACTATCTGGCCAGGATTTACACCACCGCCCTTTTCAGGATGATTCCCAGCTCGCGCAAGGAACGATCCAACGTGCCTGAAAAGCAAAGCTCGGCGGTCTGATCTCCCGCATGACAATGTGGTTATTCCTGCTGAGTGATTCAACCTGACAAAGCCGCGAGGCATGTGGAGAAGGGGCCACACCATGTATTTGAAATTCCGTGTGAGCCGGGAGACTGCAAACGACTTCATGCACTTGTTTGTGAACCGGCTCGCATACGGAATGCAGGCGACCAAGCCTTTGCCGAACGGCTCGGTCCCCTACTATCTGGCACGAGATTGGCTGACGAAAGCTCCGAAGCTTCTCGATGCGGATGTCGTGCGGATGCACTTGAATGGCGACATCACCATCAATCTGTTCGCGATCAATCCAGAAACACAACGCTCGAAGTGGATCGCCATCGACGCCGACTTCGATGGCGCAATGCAGTCGCTCATTGAGTTGCAGCAGGAGTTGAAACACGACGGCGTCGAAGCTGCGCTTGAGCAATCACGCCGCGGCGGTCATCTCTGGATATTCGGTGAAACGCCGCTGTTGGCCGCCGAGTGCCGCATCTACATTTACAACCTGGCGTTGCGGCTTGGATTCCAGTCAAATGCGGCAGCCTCAAAGACGGCATCGAGGTTTTCCCGCGTCAGGATCGTCTTGAAGACGGCGAGTACGGCAACGCGCTCCGCGCGCCGCTTGGCGTGCATCGCAAGACGAATCTCCGGTACTGGTTCCCTGCAGCCGCACCACGACCAGAAGCGCAGCTTGCCTATCTCAATGGGTTGCCAAAGCTCACTGAGGACCGGCTCAAGACGCTTATTCATGGAATGAGGTTCCCTGAAGCGTATAAGCCAGTCGTCGCCGCTCCGTACATTCCAATCGCATCGCCATCTGGCCAGCGCGAGTTCCGGATTCTTGAACACGTCCGCACCACGCGCAAAGACAGCCGCAATTGGTGGGCAAAGTGTCCATCCTGCACGCTGGCTGGGCGCGACCGCACTGGCGACAACCTTTCAATCCAGATCAAGGACTCACGCTTCTACAAGTGCTGGGCCGGCTGCACAAAGGATGAGATACGCGCGGCGCTTGGCCGGCCGATTCGCATGAAGCAAGCGGCGTAGAGAAGCATCGACTCACCGGCAATCGAGCATGTGTACAACCCAACCTGATGGGAAGGAGAAGAGCATGAGCAAATGCGTCAACGAGTCATCTTGCTGGGCCATGCCGGGAAGGATCCGCAGGTCCACATTCTGCCGAGCGGAACCCTGGTCAATCTCTCGCTGGCCACCAGCGAGCGTTTCAAAGACAGCCGCGGGGAATGGCAAGAACGCACCGAATGGCACCACCTCGTCGGCTACCAGAGGATTGGCGAGATCCTCCGGGACTATGTCAGGAAGGGCTCGCGGATCTACGTCGAGGGCGCCCTCCGCACCCGCTCCTGGGAGGATCGGGAGTCGGGGCAGCGCAGGTATCGCACGGAGGTGGTCGTGACGGATATCAACCTCCTATCCCCGGCCATCGCTTCGAACGGTGCGAGCGAACCGGCACACGATGACAGCGGGAACGGCTACGCGCCTCAAGAGTTCAGTAGCGAGCAGGAAATTGCGCGCGACGAAGTTCCCTATTAGGATGCGCCTCTTGGCGCTCTTAGTGTTTTGCGCTCCGATGCGACCGACGCATCTGCAAGAGAGCCGCTTGAGGCGCTCTTGATGGTCTGGGCTCAGACGTGACTGCTTGCATCAGCGCAGGTCAGCGAAAGGAGTTGAGTATGGCAGCAACAGCGAAACTCGCAGGAGCCGAGCGGGAGAAACTCTTCGCCCAGCTCGAAGTGCCATTCGATCCAGCTCAGATCAAATGGCGGGTCATGCGCACCTCGAACGATGGGCGCTCGGGTCTGGTTCTTCCCTTCGCCGATCCGCGCGCCTATACGGACCGGCTCAACCAACTCTTCACGCCGGCAGGATGGACGCGCGAATACACCATTTCCACCGTGCCGTCCCTGACCCGCGTGGACAGAGGCAAAGTGGTCGTAACCAGCAAAGTGCTGGTTGCGACCGCCGTGACGATCAATCGGCTGGGCAGCCACGCCGGAACCGGAGAAGAGTGGGCTGACCGGGAAAACGCAGTGACGGCCGCAGACGCACAAGCATTCAAGCGTGCCTGCAGTTGCTTCGGGCTGGGGCGCTATCTGTATAGCTTCGGTGAGACCTGGGTGAACTTGAACGGGCGTGGCGAACCGGTTGCGCTTCCTGTGCTTCCAGCGTGGGCGCTGCCGCCGGGAGTGACCGTGCAGCCGATCAGCGGCCCTGCCGTCGATGTGCGCGGCCCTGTCGATCACCAGCTGACCTCCGAGATTGAGGCCTTCCGCAGCGCGCTGGGGGCTGGACATCTACGAAGAAATCCTCCGGCGGGCGGGCCACAGCACGGATGCCCGGACGATTCCGAATGCGGACCGGCAGAAAACGGTCGTCGAGTGGATGCAGGCAGCGGCGCGTGGATTTGAGCGGCTTCATGGGCTGGTTGAGATAGCCGGCGACGCCAGGTTCATCGCTGCCATGGACAACCTGAAGTTCTCCACGACCACCTGCCTTCCCAGTCTGGCGGCATTGAAGCAATTGATTGAGGAACTCGAATCCATCAGCGGCCAGCAAGTTGCATAGCAGCGCCGCCCTCACCGGGAGGAAATCCATGTGTCAGGTCAGGCGGTTTCGCTCTGAGCATAGCCTTGTCAGTATCCCAGTCGACAAGGCCATTTATTGCCGGCACTGCAAAACAGTGTCGAATTCACTCCGTGAACGATGTGGCAAGTGTGGCAGCGAGCTTGTCCTGCATCTGGCCACGCTGGTCGACCAACCACCCGCTGGCCCGGATTCGGGTCCAGCCGCGCCAGGGTGCATCGTTCCGGTTCTCCATCTGGAGTTGGCCAGGGCCGCGTAGGATTGAGCCATTCACTGAAACCAAACAACTTAGCACGCATCGTGCCCTATGGGCAGCTTATTCGTCCCGAGATCGCCCGGACGAGAGGCGAATTTGAGAACCAAAGAAAGATCAGCTTGACATTTAAGTCAAGTAGAACTATCTTGTTTCATATGGCGTGAGTCACAACTATGGCATCTATTCCTGTTTTTGAGCCTGACGGACTCCTGCCATCGGGCGACTATGAAGTGTCGTTCGAGGAATTGCGCGAATCGATCCTGGTACTCGGTCCTGACGATTCCGCACACTATCCCAATTGGGATCGCGCTTGGCGGTTGCACCTCGTTGACAACCTTGAAATCCTGACGCGACAGTTGTGGCAGGTTGGCATCCGGGAGATTTACGCAGACGGCTCGTTCGCCGAGGACAAGGATCACCCCAATGACATCGACGGCTATTTCGTGTGCGATCTTCTCCAACTCAGCAGCGGCGAATTGACGCGCCAGCTCAATCTGATTGACCCGTTCAAGGTGTGGACCTGGGAACCTGCATCGAGGAAGCCATATCGTGGCTATCCGAAGAAGCAGCTCCCGATGTGGCACCGGTATCGAATCGAGCTTTACCCGCATATCCCCGGCATGGGTATCGGTTGCGGAATCCTCGACCGGTATGGCAATGAATTGGAGTTTCCATCTGCGTTTCGACAATCGCGCCGCGACGGTAAGTCCAGAGGGATTGTGAAGATCAAATATGGAGGTCAGCCATGATTCGCAACGAGACGGAATACCAGGAAGCGTCAGAGCGTCTTGCTCAGGAGCGGCAACGCCTCGTCGAGCATAAGGCGAGGTTGAAGACTGCCGGTCTGGCGGAAGATGAAATCAAGCGAGTCATCGACCCGTTCGAGTCCTTCCACCTTCAGCTCAAGGAAGAGGTGGAGAGCTACGAGAAGCTGAAGCGGGGAGAATTTGACGAGCTTGATAACCTTCGCGGACTGGGGCACCTGCTGATCTCGATTCGCATTGCTCAGGGCCTCTCGCAAAGAGACTTGGCCAAGAAACTCAATGTGCATGAATCCCAGGTATCCCGAGATGAGCGGAACGAGTATTTTGGCATAACGCTGGAGCGGGCGATCCGGTTGCTTGATGCGCTCAATGTAAAGCTGCGCACGCAGGTTGAAATTGTGGCCGACCGGGAAGCAGCAGTCGCCTGACCGTTCAACTTCTCTTACAGGTCGATTAAGCCGATACAAGAACTGACCTTTGCCAAACGCCAGGAATGGGTCCGTTTGCATTCGACAGCCGGTGTTGACGCGCGGCTACGAAGATCGCTTGCCAGTTCCCCGCGAGATACCTCGACATCCCTGTTGCCTCCGCACTTACCTCCACAACTGATCCCAGTCCGCTGTAATCCCGATCTCTATCCAACAGAGAGGAAACCCTATGGCACGCAGTGCTGCGCGTTTGAAGATGGGCTACTACCCGCTCCCGGAGAGCGAAGGCGCCAACCTTCGCAAGCTTCTCAGCTTCACTGGGCCGGCGTCTGTAGTCGATCCATGCGTGGGGCAAGGCACAGCTCTCAACCTGCTGACCCAAGGCGCGGATGTGCGCCGCTACGGGGTTGAACTCGATGCCGAGCGGGCAATGGCAGCGAGCGCCAAAGGCATCGAGACCATCCAAGGCAATATCTTCGACGCAATTGCCAAGCCCGAGTCATTCTCGTTGCTGTACCTGAATCCGCCCTACGACTCCGAGATCGGTCCATTGGCAAACAGTCGCATGGAGCGCCTGTTCCTGGAGCACACCTTCCGCTGGCTGGTGATGGAGGGCGTGCTGGTGCTGGTCATCCCATTCGAGCGCCTGCACGAGTGTGCCGGAATCTTGAGTTCGCACTTCGCCAGGCTGAACATCTTCCGCATGACCGATGAAGAGTCAGTCCGTTTCCGGCAGATCGCGGTGCTTGGAATTCGACGCAATGTGCGGGGCGTGGCTGTCGAGGAGGCGAGGCGGCAGCTTCAGCGCATCAGCCCGTACGGCAGTTTTCAGGCGTTGCCGGAGTTGGCGCCGGAAGCGTGCGAACCCTATCCCGTTCCCCCGACAGGCGAGGCCGCGCTGAGTTACCGCGGGCTGCCGTATGACCTGCTGGAGGATCTGCTGCCGCTGTCAGGTGCATGGAAGCAGACGTTGCCGTTTCTGATGCCGCGCGAGGACGTGGCCACTGGGCGTCCGATCACGCCGCTGCATGGAGGCCACGTCGGGCTGCTCTGCACGGCCGGCCTGCTGAATGGCGTCTTCGGCCAGGGCGATGACCGGCACATCGCGCGATGGAGATCGGTCAAGCATGTGACCACCTTCGTCGAGGAAAACGGCGATGAGCAAATCATCCATCACCGGGAACGGTGGGCAAACGAGTTGCGATTGGTTTATGCCGATGGAAGAACTCTGAAGCTGACCGAGACGCCGGCGAAACCGGAAGGAGAGGCCGATGCAGAATGCACACCTGAGGCTCGGGTTGCTTGAGTATCACCGCATGACGGAGAAGACCTCGACCCGGATTCGGCTGCGGGTTGACCGCTATGTGGGGGAAGACGAACAGGCGCACCTCATCAGCGTCTTCGGCAACGATTCCGACGTTGGCGCGATCACGGCGGCGGTTCACGAGAAGGCCACGTTCACGCTGACTTTCCCGGACGGCGAAGTGAAGGAGGTCTCTCTCGGCGAACACGCCTCCTGCTACAAGGGAGCCGTGAGCTTGCCGGACCGGAAGCATCCCGTGCGGCATCTGGTGGCTGTCTCGGAGGAACTGTACACCAACGGAGGCGTGGGGCGGACGATTCTGCTTGGATACCAGCGGGATCAGGCCTGGGCGACGCTGGTGAGCTTTCTCGGACTTCCTGCCGAACCGTCGTGGGCCGAGCACGTTCTCGGCGTCGTCGAGGCGGAAGAACGCATCAAGGCCACTCGACGGCATTGGATGCCAGCCAGTGCTGATCTCGGCGACGACCGAGGAAGTGCTTGAGTGGATCGGGGATGGCCTAAGGACCAAGTCGCTGAGGTTCCCACCAGCAAACGGTGCAATTGCTTGGCCGTCATTCGCTCTGAAATATCGGCTTAGCAGTCTACGATGACGCAGCAACAATTCTCTCATTCACGAAGCCTCTCCGAACCCTTCGGGCTTCCGAGAAGGGCATTCGGAGAAATGATTCAAACAGAATACAGTTCCTAACTAACGCCAACTGAATTCGGTGAAACGTACGTTTCACCCTCTGAGTTCTCAATCTCGACGCTTGCTTCGTGCGATGTCCATATCGAATCAAGTGATGGAGTGGCGCCCTCCGTCAACTGGGACATAGCCGAGAAAACTAACTCAGCTCGATCACGCAAGAAATGGTTGAAATCCACTGACAGTTTCTTTTCCAGTGCAGCGCCTTCCATTCCGACATAATGGGCCTTCGATAGCATGTCAAAAGAGATTAGGTGAGACTTCAACCGATCCCGAACAACGCCTTCATCTGCCCATTGAACGCGCTCTTTCAGATAATCGAGCGGATCCTTCCTGCCAATCATCCGATTAGTCTTCCAGGTGATCAATGCGCAGTTCAAGGCCAAGTAGCTATTGATATTAGCCTCTGCAAGCAGTGCGTCAGGGAATACATGATGGTACTCACGATTCTGAACGCCTTCATAGGTAGCCGTCGTACCATCGGCAAAATCAATGGCACCAAGATACGTAGTGACAGCAAGAATCGCTCGTGCATTGATACCTGTAGCTTTCGGCCAGCCTGCTGCAATCAATGAGTCAACATCAGGCAGAGGAAACTCTTTACGGTTCAACACTGGAATGCCAATAACCTCGTCATCCGTGAAGTCAGGCAGTCTCTTGAGTAATTTCTTGATTTCACTAAAGTCCGCAAATGCGCGTGAAGCTGCCGTGTTCTCATACCGATCTGTGAAGAATGATGACCAAATGTATCTGCGCAGTAGCTTTTCGGCTTTTGCTAACAGATCTCCATGATTGGGGATAAGGTCATATGACGCAGCCACTACTGCTAAGACGGCGTTTGTTGGCAGTCGGGCTTCGTCAAAGATGCGTTGGCTTTCAAGAAACGAGGCCATCCGCCCAAGCCCATGCTCCAGCTTCGACCAGTTATCGATCAGTTGTTTCTTGTCCATCTCAAGCATGCCACGCGTATTCGGCAACTTCTCTTGCAACAGTGCCGAGGTCGAGAGAACGAGATCCGATACATCGCCTAATCTGGAGACCTTTGGGCACTTCTCTTTCAGTTCGTCTACAAGATCATGCAGCGATTGTTCCGCGACACTTTCGACTTCCGCCACAATAATGTCGTACAACGAGAGCGGTTTGCTGTTGGTATTCATGTTGATGAACACCTGCAATGCCACATCCTTTTCCGTGTCGGCAGGCAAAGATAAATAGGGAAGATTGAAGTACGCCACCCTTTCCCGTAGCGTGGTGATCTCCTTCTTAATTCGCTCCTTCAATTCATAGAAAGCTTCGATTCTGACATTAAAGTCCACCTGATCCGGAAGTGGCTTCAAAAGCCTTGTTGCGGCGTTCAGCCAGTTGTCTATCTCCTGGCTGATGTCACCTGGACGAAGTAATGAGAAAGGAATCAATCCTTTCCTAAGACATTGCTCAGGTTCTTCTGCCCAGCGAGGCATACGGCGTTGATTCTTGTTTATCCACCTTGGAACAGATACAATTTCCATCCCTGAGCCGAGCGCATTTCCCTCCGCATGAAATTGGCGAAGATAGACGAAGAACGTTTCCGATTGATAGTTATTGTGTACCGACCGCCAGAGTGCAGTTAACCGTTGCTGTCCATCCAGCAAGTTTTGGGTGACCGGCATCGGCACCTTTGGGTCAGATGTGGCTATATAGCGAGATTCGAATTTCTCCTTGCCAGCCACTTCAAGCGCTAAGAGAACTCCCACGGGCAAATTGTTGATTATGGTGTTCAAGAAACTGGTAATTCGGCCGCGATCCCAAGCCTCAAAACGCTGAAAGCGCGGCAATTTGATTGTTCCCTGCTGAATCTGGAAGAACCAGACCCCTAGCGTTCGATCTTGGGCCTTGCTTGACTGCTGCATGATGCTCATTCGGTGTCTCCCGATTGATGTTTCTCATGTGAGGTGGCATTTCCATTGTATGACCCAGCACCTCTTTTTTGCATCGCCATCCAGACTCCTTGAGGTCCACTATGGAAACTACCTTCGATTATTTGCGCGCTCACGCGGCTGAACTTGGGTCGCCGCATTCTCGAAACCTATCCCCCGCTTCAAGGCACGAAAGACCCTGTCGCGCCGCGCATTGCAACGCTTCTGCGAAAGGCGCTCCCCGCCCAGGCACTCGCCATCACCGGCACCGCGAAGTACCTCCGCAAAGCCAAGGCAGCGCGGATCGTGGCCGAGTGCGGGGCCGGCAAAACGTATATGGCGCTGGGCACGATCCATGTGCTGGCGGAGGGGCGGCCCAGCACAACGCTGGTGATGTGCCCTTCGCACATCACGCACAAGTGGGCGCGTGAGGCTCTGCTGACTGTGCCGCGCGCCAGGACCTTTCTGATCGAGGATATGCGCAACGGCGGCGATCCCAAGAAGCCGCACGGCATCTGCGAAGTCAAGCTGCGCAAGGGCAGGATTGTGTACGAGGGGATGCGCCTGTCTCTCGCCGAGTTGCGGCGCATGGGCCGCAAGGAGTGGCGCAAGCGTTGCTCCGCCCTGCGTTCTTCATCACCGGCAAGGACAAGGGGAAGCTGGGCTACTACTGGGAGCACGTCTACCTCAAAGCGAAGTCCGGGCCGAATCTCGGAGGCGTCATCAATCCCGACACCGGCGCTGCGATCATGGACTCGGAGCGGCAGAAGCTCACCCATCTCGACTTCGTTGACAAGATCAAGCTCTCGGAATCGCTGACTCTGCCGCATGGAGGAACAACGCGCTACTCCGCACTCTGGCAGGCTGATCGCGAACGCATTCAACGCATGGCGCCGATTGAGTACATCGGCCGGTACATGGGCGGTTGGTTCGACTTTGCCATCGCGGATGAGTTGCACCAGTTAGCCGGCGACACGGCGCAGGGCAACGGCCTGGGTGTATTGGGACGCGCGGCAAAGAGGCTGATCGCTCTCACCGGCACCTTGATGGGCGGCTATGCGGACGATCTGTTCAACATCTTCTACCGCATGGAGCCGCGCACCATGGCCGGCGAAGGATTCGCATACGGCGGTCAGGGACAGGCGCGATTTTCAGCAGCAATACGGTGTGCTTGAGACCATCGAGAAGGTGCGGGATACGGACAACGCCTGCTCGCGGGCGACCAAGAAGACGATCCAGGTTCTGAAGAAGCCCGGCGCGTCGCCGCTGCTGTTCGGCAAGTTCCTGATGAACACGACGGCGTTCCTTTCGCTCGAAGACATTGCGGACAACCTGCCGCGATACGACGAGAGCGTGCTCTCGGTTGAGATGGACGAGGAACTCGCCAAAGCCTACGAAGAACTCGAAGAGGACATCCGGTCGGCCATACGGTCGCATCGGGGCAACAAGAGCCTGATGAGCATTCTGCTCAACACGCTGCTGCTCTATCCCGACCACCCTTATGGCTTCGAGGACATCTGGGCGCGGGCCTTTGACCCGGAGACCAAAGAGTATGTGCGGTTCCTGGTGACGACGCCGCAGAATCTCTGAAGGAAGATCGGTCTCTATGCGAAGGAACGCGCCCTCATCGCCGACGTGCGCGAGGAACTCCGGCAGGGTCGGCGCTGCCAGGTGTACGCGACCTACACGGGCGAGAAGGATGTCACGCTCAGGCTGGAGACTGTCCTGCGGCAAGCGGGATTCCGGGTTGCCGTTCTCCGCTCTTCGGTTGCCACGGACAAGCGGGAGGACTGGTACGAGCGGCAATTGAAGGCCGGAGTTGAAGTCGTCCTCTGCCACCCGAAGCTGGTGGAGACGGGCCTCGACCTGCTGGCCTTTCCGACACTGTATTTCTACGAGACCGGCTACTCGCTGCATACCTTGCGTCAGGCGAGCCGCCGTTCCTGGCGCATCGGCCAGCGGCACGATGTCCGAGTGAAGTTCGTGACCTATCCAGGAACGATGCAAGAGACCTGCCTCCGTCTGATGGGCAAGAAGATGCTCGTCGCACTCATGATGGAGGGCAAGTTCTCGGGTGAAGGCTTGCAATCGCTCGATACCGACGAAGACCTGATGAGCGCGATGGCGCGCGAGCTGGTTGAGAAAGCAGGAGTTGGGGAATCCGCGGACAAAGTGTGGCGCGAATTGGACCGCGAGCGGGGGCAACTGCTGCCACAGCCACCAGCCGTGAAGGCCGAGGAAGACGACAATCCCGTGTTCAACTTGTCTGGCACAGAACTCGCCGATCCACCAGCGGAACAGGCCGGCATCCACCTTGTCGAGCCTCCTGCGGGTGTGAGGATACGGAGGAATCCTTCGCCGTGGCCTACCGCTACGGAACCTGCCGTGCAGCTCAGCCTCTTCGGTTGAGCCTGCGCGCTGCCATCAGGTCTCTTTTCCCAGCAGCGCCTAATTTCGCCGAACTTGTTCGGCAGTGTGGCGGAGGAAAGCGGGTGATCGCTCCCCCATTGCTGCATTCTTGGGGAGGGAAGGGGTGGGCGGAACAGGGGATGGGTGGAGCGGATACTCAATGCTTCAGGTCTACTCACAAATCACCCGATAGGGTGAATACCTTAGTTTGGCACCTATTTTGACTCAAAACCCCTTTGAACCTTTGACGCCTGCCGGTCGAGGTGCGATGCTTCTTAATAGTGAGTTTCACTCAAATGTTAACTGTAAGTAATGCCTAATATTGAGTTTACACTTAAAAGAGAGTAGCTCTTATAGAGCTACTCTTATATTGAGTATTACTCAAAGCAGCGGGGTTGAACCGAAATCGCCCTGCCCTTCCTTCGCTAAATCGCCCTTGAATCCCATTCTCAGCATGAGGCCGGAAATCGGCCTCATGAGAATTCATGTGAGCGCCAACCCTTCGGTTGCCCGTACAAGCAAGCCTCATCTGAAGACAGCGGACGACGGCTCTTCGCTGGAAATCACCCACAGGAAGCACAAGGAGACAAACTGCAATGGCCAATCTCAAAGCACAAGTTCTGTTGCGAGAGTTCAACTACAACGGCGTTCGCATTCCCGATCCGGCGCCGCAGATGAGCGTCGAGCAGGTTCGCGATCTGCTCACTCCGACCTATCCGGAAATTGCGACCGCAACCCTCACCGGCCCGGAAGACACCGGGACCACCCTGCGCTACACCTTCAGCCGCGCGATCGGCTCGAAGGGGTGAGCCGTGCCCACGCCCGCAATGTCGCAAGAAGAACTGGTGGCGTCTGTTTCTCAAGAAGGCCGCAGAACCACCACCGGAAGCCAACCTGATTCTGGCGAGGCATCTTCAATGCAAAGAATCCTGCGATCTCGCACACGCCGTCTCAGAAGCCATCAGCCAGTATGTGGCAGCGGGCAGTTATCGGCTCCCGACGCCGCCGGAACTGCTTCCGCCTCTGGGGTAGCGACGCTTGCACCAGCCTTCGGCCAGGCATTGCCATCGCTCGCCGATGTTCGCGCCGAGTATAACCATGAGGTCAATGCTGAACTGGTCTATGAACTCTGCGCCGCACTGGTGCGCGAGGGATTGGGAACTGCGGAGACCTGGAAGAAATCTGGCGGCAACGCGCTTGCATTCGCGCAGCACGCCATGATGAGCGCGATTGGCGCCGAGCGCGGCGATCTGCTGCAACGCAATGTCGAGTATCACCTTGAAGTGAGCGATCAACTCGGCCGCGCTGGGAGCGATGCGGAACTCGAAAGCGGGCAACTGGTTGTCACCGTCGAGTGTGGCGGATCGGGGTACTTCAGGATTGGGCCGGCGCTCGATGCGCTGGAAGCGGAGGCCGAGGGGCTGGGTGCGGCGTTCTATTGGGCACTGACCTTCGCGCTCTATCGCGTGATGTGGATCTACAACCACGACAATGCGCTGATGTACGAAGAGCGGATGCGCGATTATGCCGCCGAAGACGACGCAGAGAACCAAGGCAGTATGAGTTTCCCGAAGTGGAGAAGGCGCTGCCGGAGTGCATCCGGAAGACGCAGAAACGCGAATCTCCTGATTGGAAAGCACGCGACCGCGATCTGCTGCGCAGGTTTCGCAATGGCAAATTGCCAGTTCTTGGTTCGAGCGGTTGCGGCGCATTCAGCGCCTCTCCCGGCTTCCGCTCAAGCAGTCGCGGGAGTATCCTCGAATCCGGCTACTACGACGATCCTCCATTGCCGTCTTTGCTTGTCACCTTCAAAGAGCATGACGCCATCACCGCCTGCTTCGACGAAGAGGGCCAGTCCATGATGGAGGGCACCGCAGAGCCGACCGTGTGCGTTGTCTTTTCGCCGCGCCAGCCGGAGCAGGTTCGGCACGCGACTGCGGATCGTGGATCGCTTCATCGCACTCAATTGCGAGCTATTTCAATTGGTCGAAGAAATTCAGGAGTGGGAGAAACGCGATGCAGGTACATCTATCGATCGGGGAGAACCATCGCTTCGAGCTGCATGAGGCGCTGCTGATCTATCGCGACCGGCAAAGCAGTTTCATCACCCGCCACGATGTGACCGCCCACAAGGACGCGCCGCCCACGCTCGGTCCGGCGCAACCGCTCACTGTAGCATTCATCGAGTCTCTGATGCGATCCCTCAGCGGCAGCGTGCAGGCCGAAGTGCTGCCGGCGAATGTTCTTGCCAAGGCGGACCGCATGATCGTCTGGTGGACTCCTGCGCGACGCCGCCAGATGTTCTACGAGAACTCCGAAGGCAAGGCCGCGGAGTTGAATGGCTGCATCTTCCCGCAACCTCCATTGGTCTGGCGGGTCTCGAATGGAGAACTCAACATTCGGGCGCTCACCGAGAACAAGCGGCCGGATAGTTCAACGAAACTTGCCGTCGCGCCCTTCTGGAATCTCTCGGACGATGGGCGCGTTTGCACCGGCACCATGCGACGCCCGGACAGCGCGTCTGTTGCGTCAATTCCAGCCTGGGAGCGCGGCTTCTACGAGAGCGCCTTCACGCACGCCAACGTTGGCCGCCTGACGCGCCATGAAGGCGGATTCGATGGGCTGTGGAGTGGCCTGACTGGCAAGCGCCAGAAGTTCCCGCTCGAAACACTCATCGTCCTTCCGCAGACGCTCACGCAGTTCGTGCGCGGAGAGAGGGGCTGATATGCGCATCGAGCACACGCTTCCAAGCGATCTGTTGGGCCAGAAGCCGGTGCGCGTTCTGGTTGTCGGCGCGGGCGGGACCGGCAGCGCCATCGTCATGGGCCTGCCCTATCTCGACCAGGCGATGCGGGTCTGGGGCCGGTCATCGGGACTGGAAGTGGTCATGATGGATGCCGACACAGTCTCGGAGACGAACTGTGTGCGCCAGCCATTCTCGGTCTCCGACATCGGGCAGAACAAGGCGACCGTCCTCATCAATCGCATCAACCTGTTCTGGGGAACGCGGTGGCGGGCCGAGCCGACTTACTTCGATGAGCAGACCTTCGACCGGATCAATGACAGGTCCATCGATCTTCTGATTGGCTGCGTGGACACCAGAGCGGCGCGAAGCATCATTGCGCGCGCGCTGACCAAGGCCAGGAACCGCACCGCGTATTGGCTTGATCTCGGCAACAACGCCGCCAGCGGCCAGTTCGTTCTCGGCCAGCCATTGAACGCGCGCAATCGCAGGAAGGCCGCACGGTTGCGCACCGTCAGTGAACTGTATCCAGAGATCATCGACGCTGAAGCTGGTGAAGACCCGCTGCCCAGTTGTTCTGCCGTCGAGGCGCTGGACCGGCAAGAACCATTCATCAACCAGACTCTGGCGTCGAGCGCGCTGGCCATGCTGGCGCGGCTCTTCCGCTACGGAAAGCTCACGCACCACGGCGGCTTCTTCAATGCGCAAAGTGGACTCATGAGCCCGTTGCCCGTCGATCCCCAGCTCTGGTCGAAGACGCGGAGACGCGCTCGGCGGCCGTGATCCCGACAATCAACATTCCATCAGGAGAGATATCCATGTTCAAAGAACTTGTACCAGTCCTGCGGGACCGCGCGGTGTTGCTGACGGTCACGCTTGTCGATGCAGATCAGATTCGGGTGAACATTGTGCCGAAGAAGCTCAAAGACGGCGACAATGACGCTCTCACCACCCCACTCAGCGTGACCGGCACCGCCGAGGACCTCGACGCCGAGTTGTCCACGACCATCGTCAGCTTTGTCGGCTCCCATCTCCAGATGAAGAACACCCTGGAGAAGGCCAAGGCCGAGATGGATGCGGCTTCCAAGGCTGCCCAGGCCGAGGCGCGCGCAAAGTCGAAGACAGCCGACAAAGAGGCGCCGCCGAAGACGGAAGTCCCACAGCATGCTCCAACCGCCAAGCCCGCCGAGCCAGCGAAGCCCGCGCCCCAGAAGCCCGCAAGCCTCTTCGATATGCCCACACCGGCGGCCACTCCCATAGCCGCGCCTGCCGAATCGGAAGAAGACCCCGGATTTGCAGAGATCGACGACGACGAGCCAATCGAAGAGTCCGAAGAACTGGATGACGCGGCCTGACGGCCGCTTGGTCTCCCATTAACTCTGTCAAGGATGGCTTCAAGCTGGTCATCTAGCGCATTGGAACTCAGGGAATGACTGCGGTACGTCCTCATGAGCGCAACTGGATCTCAGCAACAAATACTTCCGTATTGCACATCTTCCGTCGACAGCTGTTTAATTGCACCCATGGCTGAATCCATAGGCAATACCAATGGTCCGGAAGGTACGGACCCATTTTTGATTCTCAAGCCTTTCACCCCTACGCCAGGAATGCTGACTGCGCTTGCCCGCCTAAGTAAGCAAGATGAGATCAGAGGGTATGAAACCACAAGGCTAAAGAGGGTGTGGCATGTGAGGGGCATTGTGTCCGACCATGTGCCGCTGATCGGGAATGCGCGAACGATTGTCAGCTCGCCATCATTCAATCAGGTGATATTGAATGAAAACCCGCTCACTATTTATCTCCATGCTGGCGGCCGACATGCCGTCTATTTTGATCTCGTGGGGGATTCCCAGAAACACTTGCAATACATTGAGGTCCGAGTAGAGTCCACATTGCCCAGCAATGCACTTCTATTGGCGCGTCGGCCCCTGAATGCCCTCTTGGATGTCATGACTAGGAACTTCAATCTTCCGTTCTGCCTTCAGCGCCTGGAACTCATGTCGCCGCTTGATGGTGGTGTTCTCATTTACCAGGTCTTCTTGCCGCAAGATCATGCCATTGCAGCAGGACCGCTCGGTGGAATTCAGCAGGCGGTTCCGTTTGCCCCCTATGATGCGATTTATAGGGAGGCTCTTGTATCGTCAAGTCCGTTTTATCGGTTGCTGTGTGCAGCTCGGATGTACGAAGGTACGACATCAATTCGCAAATGGCTGAAGGAAAGATGCATTGAGCGAGGTGTCAAAGATAAGTTACCTTCCGATCCCGATGTCAACCAAGAAGAACTGATTAAGTTCGGCTTTGATCCCGAGTTTGTAAAAGGGATTCGCAAGGTTCAGGACTTGTTTCATAAACTGAAGGACATGAGAGACGCAATTGCGCATTTCCTGATTGAGCGAGATGGAGCAGACCTGCATGTGTATCTCGCAGAGGGTATTGAATTGGAGCGTTACTCGACGGCGGCAGCAGCGCTATTGCATTACGCTCACAAAACCCTGGAAGAATGCAGGCTGTTTTACACGCACAAGATTGAGAATCTGCGGGGTACGATCTTGCCCATGGTTCAGAACAGGGACCAGTTTATCGTTCGAGCCTCAGAGTTTGGGCTCGACTAAATCTTGCTTCGCCGACACCTGTTGTCATTGCCCTTCCA
Source organism: uncultured Acidobacteriaceae bacterium (assembly GCA_963839155.1). Classification (GTDB taxonomy): domain Bacteria; phylum Acidobacteriota; class Terriglobia; order Terriglobales; family Acidobacteriaceae; genus Telmatobacter. Next base: position 293,344 of record CAWITY010000006.1, on the reverse strand, counting down.
TGCCCAATGATCACCTCAAGCCGGTTGATGCGAAATCGACGATGCTCATTTCAAGCGACGCTCGACAGGCACACATGGTGCGGGTAGTTCTCACCAAGCGACTTTTCAAGCGACCTAGCCTGGAACTGTTTGGCAAGTTGTGGAGCACTGAGATTCTCCTCTGAGAACAAAGGAAAACCTCCGATTCTTCTAGCTGAATGGGCCTGCATTTCGCTTTAGGTTCGCGGAATAAAGCTTGGAAATCTTGGCAAACAAGCGGTCGAATCGCTCCACAGTGCTTTCTGGAATGATGTTTGCTGCATCGGTTAGTATCTTATTGAGTAGCAGCCGAGCTGGTCGCGTCTTGTGAAACTCAATCCCGATATCTTGGAACGCCTGCTCGTAACGCTTCACGATGCGCGGGATTTGTGGGTTAAGAGTGAGAGTCTTGCCCGTCAGCTCCCTACCGTAACTTTCAGAAACAAGAGCGTCGTAGACGGCGGGTTCGAACATATCCTCTATATCGGCTTCCGACGGTTTTGTGGAATCGTCAAAGCCATCCGTCACGAAGATGATATTGTCATCCCGGATCAACTTCGCCTTGACTAGTTCGTCCTTGGTGGAGCGCGATTGCTTCTCCTCATCAAAGAGCACGAGCACCTGCAGGTGCTCGGACCTGAGTAGCGCAACCATATAAGGGATCTTCTGGGCACCTCCAGCAGGAGTCAGTGTCATTCCCCTAGGCAGCCCAGTTTTCCCTATACTCTCCAAATAGCTGGATGCGGATGACAGCATCCAGAAATCGGTGACGCCTTCAACGACTAGGTTGTTGGGACCGACAAAAAGGCTCTGAGCTAGGGAGTATCCAAGCGCTGCCTGGATTGGGAAAAGTGTACGTGAATCTCCAGACGGATCATTAGAGACGACGGTTCCAGTCTCCTGTCCAATGCTTACAGTGCGAATTGCATCGAGGGTTTCTGTAGGAACCATGAAGGGCGAATGCGTGGTGTAGATGATTTGGTTCTCGAAGTCGGCCGCAAAATGGCGGAGTAGATCGCCCTGTGACAATGCGTGAAGATACAGACCGGGCTCGTCCAGCAACAAAATCGCGTTTTGAGCAGTCCCCCCTTTGGTATCTGCCGAAAAGGTAATGTAGAACGAGAAGAACCATTTAAGTCCTCGGCTCCTATCGTCGAGATTTACCTCAACATCGTAGACGGAATTCGGGTCGGAGATAAAGGTGTCGAGATGGTCGGCGTCTGGGCTGAACCGGACCTTCAATTGGCGGTCCTTCCAAAGTCGCCGCAACTCTGATGTAACGATAGCGCCGGCTCGATTCGCAAGCTGATTTCGTGTTTCATGATCGTTCGCGTTGCGGAGTTGATTGAATTGTTCAGGGTTAAGGTCAGCGACCTTGCACATCTTCTCGAAATTCCGATCCGACTCATTGAGTTGACTAGGATTGGCCTGCTTCCGGGTTAGATATTCTGCAATGTTCTGGTGGCCGGTCAGTTCGGGATAGTCATCGACATAGACAAATATGGGAAGAAGCGTCACTGCCCAATTGCGCGCGGCCTGCCAAGCTGGTCCGTCTTTGGAGATTTGTGCGGCGAGTTCTTCCAACTCTGAGAGCAGGCCTTCTTCTCTGTCAGGCAACGTGATGGGTGCCGCGGCCATAGCTTTACGGAAGGCTGCTAAGACCGGTGCGACTTGGGTTGCCCAGTCTGTCGGAGCAGTTGTCGCCACCAGGGCGGTCGCAAGTCGTTCAATCTCTGCCTTGACTGAAACCTGTTGAGCTTCCTCAAGCTTTTCGATTTCCATGTCGGCTACCGGCCGGATTTTGCGAAGGCGAGCCGCCACTTCGTCGGCGGAGAATGCAATCGGCTTTAGACCGACAAAATCTGCCTCGTGCACTGCCTTATAGCTTCTACCAATGTTGACATGAGTGACGCCCACAGCGCGCGGAAATGTGGCGACCAGTTCGCCCTGTTCTTTGTCGCTCAGTTCCCATGTTGTAGACACAACCGGTGTGCTGTTGGTGCATTCCCCCAACCGCCGCTGTCGGGGAAAGTTCTTAATTGGCAATAGGTCTTTAATGCCACCTGCGGGATTGAGGGTCTGAAGCGCAAGAAGTAGATTTGTCTTGCCAGACTCATTGCGCCCGACAAGGCTCGTTAGCTTGCCTATAGCGATGTCACCACTGTCGTTAATGGAACGATAATTCTGAATTCTGAACGAAATCAGTCTCACAACCCCTCCATTTCGTTCCAAGCCAGCCACAGCACACCGCCTCCCCGCTGGCAGCCGACTCAAAACCAGATTGTTTGGCACTCCCCAATACTACCGCTGTCTTGCGGTTCACCGAAACAGTTCATGGAACACAGGTGCCCCAGTGAGGTTCCAGCCACCGCGGTGGACGACATAGGCATCTATCTGCGGCCCGCCACTATTACCCCACACCATGAGGAGCAACCTATGCCTCGTCATCTCGTACCTTCCGGTCATGGCCTTGCGGATATTCCGCTCGGCCAGGTTGAAGGAAAGCCTCTCCAATCCCTTCAGTTCTATCAGACTGAAGATGCGCTGAACCTTGACCTCCAGTTCCAGGACGGCATCTCGCTCGAACTGATCTTTCGCGTTGGCTTTCGGGCCTCCGCCAGACTGCTTGAATTCAGGAATGGAGACTCACGCGTTCTCAAGAATCTCAAGCCGAAACGGCACGAATGAGTCTTCGCAAACAATGGCCTCACCAGCGGGCCGCGTTTCAGCAACCTCCGCTAACAAGGACAAATCGATGAAACCATCCAAGCTGTACGAGGCGCTTCATGCGCTGATCGGCGAGCGTGTGCCCCTGCATATCTGGGGCGCGTGCGGCGTCGGCAAGTCGCAGATCGTCGCCCAGGTCGCGGACGATCTCGACTTCGACTTCCTTGATGTTCGCGCCGTGCAACTCGATCCGGTCGATCTGCGGGGACTGCCGCGGATCAAGGCAGACCAGACCGAATGGGTGCCGCCCAAGTTCCTTCCCACCGCCGGGAAAGGCATCCTGTTTCTCGATGAGCTGACCTCGGCGCCACAGATGACGCAGGCCGGCTGCTACCAACTGGTGCTCGACCGCAAGCTGGGCGAGTATGTGCTGCCGGATGGGTGGGTGGTCATCGCCGCCGGCAATCCGGCCTCTGAGCGGGGTGTGCATTTCTCGATGCCGCGGCCGTTGCGCAACCGCTTCGTTCATCTCGAGCTCGAAGCGGATTTGAACGACTGGTGCAAGTGGGCAGTCGGCGCCGGAGTTCGTCCTGAGATCATCGCATTCCTGCGCTTCAAGCCGGACCTTCTGCACACCGCCGATGCCACCTCGGATGCCAACGCCTGGCCCACTCCCCGCTCCTGGGAGATGGCCTCCAATGTTCTGCGCGGGATTGCTCAACCGGCAGAAGACCACGTTCCTTTCAGGTGCGAGCGAGTTCGAAGCGCAGTTGCTTGACGGCACGGTGGGGCCTGCCGCTGCGGCGGAGTTGATTGCATTCCTTCGGCTCTTCCGTCAGTTGCCGTCGATTGACGAGATTCTGCTCAACCCAGAGACGGCGCCGCTTCCGGCAGAGACCTCGGCGCAGATCGCAATTGCCACGGCGCTGGGGCGGGCCATGACCGACAACTCCGTGGCCAGAGGACTCAAGTATCTCGACCGTATGCCGACCGAGATGCGCGTCATGGCGATGCGCGACGCGGCGGTGCGGGACACCGCCATCACCCACACGCCGGAGTTCGTTCGCTTCGGAGTGCAACATTCGGAGGCCATCCAATGATTACCGAACGCGCAATGCTCGCCGCCATCCACATCAGCATCTGGACGGCTGTCAAACACGACCGCAAGATCAGCCGCGACGTTGCCAACCAGAACGGCGCGCACCAGGGCGCTGGCCGGTACAACAAGCAGTTGCTTCGCGGCGCCGACAAGCTCGATGAATTGCGCACGCTCGCGGGGCAGGTGCGGCAGTACTTCTACAAGATCACGTTGCCGTGGTCCGATGAGGGATTTCGACTGCTGCCGTCGAATCTCTATTTCGATTTGACGACCCGGATGCGTGAGTTCGAGGCCAGCTTCGAGCAGGGCGTGGAGAGCTTCCTTCAGGTCTATCCGCAGTACATCGAGCAGGTTCGGCCGGAGTTGAATGGCCTGTTTCGAGAGGAAGACTACCCCGCGGCGGAAAAGCTGCGCAAGAAGTTCGGCGTCAAGTTGGAGATACTGCCCATCCCAACCGGAAATGACTTTCGCGTCCAGATGTCGGCCGAGGAGCAGGCGCGTGTAGCCCGCGAGATCGACGCCAATGTTCGCGAGTCCTTGACGCGCGGGACCGAAGATCTATGGAAGCGGCTCAGGGATGTCGTCTCGCACATGGTGGACCGGCTGAATGAGCCGGAGTCGCGCTTCCACGCCACGATGGTCACGAATGTCTTTGACCTGGTGGAACTGCTGCCTCATCTGAATGTCAATAATGATGCCGACCTGAACCGTTTCGCGGAGCAGATTCGGCAGCGGCTGTGCAACTTCTCGGCCCAGGATCTCAAGAAACACGATCTGTTGCGTGTGGCAGCGGCAACGGATGCCGCGGAGATCGTCGCCGAGATTGATAGCGTTCTGCGTGATCGAGAAGCCGGCGCGTTGGAGAAAACCCCCGATGCTCCAACCGTCGATGACATCCTGGCTCGTATGTCTGCGTACATGGAGGCGCCCGCGGCGGCATGAGACACGAGACACCAGCGACTATTCGCATTCAGAAAGCGCGTACCACGCTTCTGTTGGACCATCCGTTCTTTGGTTCGCTCCTGTTTCGCTTGAAGGGGCGAGAACAGCGGTCGATTCCAACCATGGCGACCGATGGCGTGTCGCTTTACTACAACCCCGAATTCGTCGATACGCTGAACTCGGCAACGCTGGCCGGGGTGCTGGCCCACGAGGTCATGCACCCTGCTTTGCAGCACCATCTGCGCCGTTCCAAGCGCGACCCAAGACGGTGGAATGAAGCGTGCGACTACGCCATCAACCCGCTGCTGCTCGATGCCGGCCTCAGTCTGCCGGACGGCGTTCTTGTCGATCCCCGCTTCCGTGGCATGAGCGCAGAGCAGATTTACAACTTGCGTGAAGCGGAAGCGCAGCCACAACCTGGCGGCCAGAACAGTGCAAGCGACGGTGCCGGAGCTGGCTCGGGCGAAACGTCAGAAAAGCAAGGCAGCACGGACGAGCCGACTGCGCCAGAGACGGAAGGCGGAATCGGCCAGGTTCTCGACGCCCCGGTGCCCAACGAAGAGACGCCGAGTGCCGAAGAGCAGGCGCGAGAGTGGAGCGTAGCCGTCAACCAGGCTGTCACTCTCTCGAAGCAAGCCGGCAAGGCTCCAGCGGGCCTCGCACGAACTCTCGAAGGTGCGGCGGAGGCATCGGTCGATTGGCGCGAGTTGCTGCGCAGGCTCTGGTCGGACACCATCCCGGCCGATTCGAGTTGGATGCGGCCCAACCGGCGCCACATCTGGGCAGGTCTCTACCTGCCAGGAGTCGTGCGGGAGGGCGTCGGCGAGATTGCCATTGCTGTCGATTGCTCTGGCTCGGTCAATGCCCGTCTGTTGCGTCTCTTTGAAGCTGAGGTCTGCTCGATCCTCGAAGGCCAGCGGCCTCAGTGCGTTCACGTCCTGTACTTCGACACCGAGGTACACAAAGTGGAGACCTATCAAGCTGGAGAGCAAGTTCATCTCAATCCCGTCGGCGGCGGAGGGACCGACTTCGGTCCATGCTTCGACTGGCTGGCCGAGCATGGAATCCAGCCGCAGACGTTGGTCTTTCTGACTGATCTGTGCGGTACGTTCCCCGAGAATGAACCAGCTTATCCAGTGATCTGGGCATCCACCGAGCGGCCGAAAGGCTCCATTCGGCAGCGTCGTTCCCATGCAGGCTGCATAGTGGAATGCTCTTGCGCACTGACAGAGATTTGTTATGGACAACACTTTTCATGTTTTTACTGATGGCTCGGTGATCGGAAATCCGGGACCAGGCGGATGGGCGGCGGTATTGATGAGCGGCGATAAGAGATGGGAAATCTCCGGCGCGATGGCATCGACGACCATCTCAGAGATGGAACTCCTGGCCGCTGTCGAGGCACTGCGCACTATCCCCACCGGATCTCGTGTCCAGATCCACTCTGACTCCGAATTGCTGATCTGTGGAATGCTCTTCCACATCGAGCGCTGGCAGAGCCATGGCTGGCGCAACAGCCGCGGTGCGCTGTTACAGCACCAGGACTCTGGAGAGAACTGCTTGCGATGAACGAGCGGATGAACATCCACTGGCAATGGATCAGAGGACACAGCCGACATCCGTTCCAGACCAGAGCCGACGCACTCGCCTACCAGGCCGCGCGCACCCAAGGGTGCGGCCTGCAAATGGCTGCATAGCCATACTCGCAGCATGGCCCTCAGGCCGTGCCGCCAGTCAGTCAATCGTTAGGAGACACCGCAATGAGCGAGGCCAACACGCTGTTCGAGATCGACCGGGAACTCGATTCGCTGCTCGATCAGATTGAAGAGGAGGCTGAAGAGAACGGCACCGCGTCACCCGAATTGCTGGAACGATTCCAGCAGTTCTGTCAGGCCGAGAGCGAAAAGGTAGACCGGATTGGACGATTCTTGACGTTGATGGACAGCCGACTGAAATACTGCCGCCAACAAGCAGAACACTTCCAGAAACGTGCGCGTTCGGCCGATGCGAAGATCGTGGGCACGAAGAATATGGTGCTCTATTTCCTGATGCCGCTCGGGGACTCAAGAAGATCGAGGGCAAAGAGTTCACGTTGCGGCTGCAAAAGAACAGCCAGGATTCAGTCGAGATCACCGATGCGAGCCAGGTTCCGATCACTTGCCGTGAACTGGAACTTCGCATTCCTGGCCGTCTCTGGCAAGCGGTCCTTGCATCCCTTCCAGAAGATACGTCCAAGGTCATTGGCAAACTGTATCCGTGACGACAGACCGAGCAATGATGCGATCAAGGAAGCCGCGAGCCGTTTTGAGGAAGTCCCTGGCGCTCAGGTGAAGCGAGGCATCCATCTGCGGGTGGCCTGACCTCATCCAAGATGCGCCATAACATCTGTATCCAGTTGTTGTGATAGCGGTTTCACGAGACTCGAATTCTTGCCAATCAGAAGGCGCATTGAACTACAATCGCTGAGTGATACCCATGGCTACCGCTCCTCAAGTACTAGCGACTCTACCTTCGATCTTTTCCGTCTGCAAGCCCAAGGACGACGTTCTCCAGGGCACAATGGCGGACGCGGAGTTTGCCGCTGACCTGGCACAGGTTCTCCGGGGCAATGCTCCAGCTCAGTATGCGGACCCTGCGCGCTTCTTTTCCAACACCTATCCAACCCGTGGATTGAAAGACCTGCTCTTGAACGTCTGCGGCCGGTTGAGCAACGGGCAAGGGGGTTGCATCGATCTTCCGCCTGGACACCTCCTATGGCGGTGGTAAAACGCACGGCCTGATCGCTCTGGTCCATGCAGTTCGAAGCGGCCGGACCGTTCCCAACATCAGCGAGTTCGTAGACCCGTCGCTGCTGCCCGCTGGAAACGTCCGCATTGCCGCTTACGACGGCGAGAACGCCGACCCGTCCAATGGGCGGAGGATGCCGTCCGGCATTTTGGCGTATACCCCCTGGGGAGAACTTGCAGAACAGTTGGCTGGCTCTGCGGGTTATGAGCGTATCCGCAGGAGCGATGAATCTCGTACCGCCCCCGGCTCCGAGACTCTTCAAGAGCTTTTCGGCGGAGAGCCCACGCTGATCCTTCTCGACGAACTGTCTGTATACCTGCGCAAGGTCCAGAGTATGCCGGCAGCGCGGGACCAGTTGACGGCTTTCCTGACTGCCTTGTTCAAGGCGGTCGAGAGTACCCCTAATGCGGTACTCGTTTACACGCTGGCGGTCGGCCGAGACGGCAAGGCGCAGGATGCCTACACCCAGGAGAACCAGTTCCTGGCGGAGAAGATGGCCGAGGCGGAGAGCGTTTCTGCCCGAAAAGCCACGCTCCTCAACCCCACGGAGGATGACGAGACCGTCCTGGTCTTGCGTCGCCGCCTCTTTGAGTCCATCGATGAGAATCTCGCCACCCAGGTCGTCGACGCCTACCGCGCGTTGTGGTCTGCCCAGCGCGATTCAATCCCTGGCGATGCCATGAAGCCAGAGATCGTCGAATCATTTCGCCGGTCCTATCCATTTCACCCGGAGGTTCTCGACACCCTCACCGGCAAGACTGCGACGCTGGCGAATTTCCAGAGAGTACGCGGGATGCTCCGTCTCCTCGCCCGCACAGTGGGCCATCTCTGGGAAAAGGGCAATCAGCCTTCTGATGCAACCGCGATCCACGTTCACCACATTGACCCCGGCTTCGGCCCCATTCACCAGGAGTTTGTCACCCGGCTCAACCTGCAAATCTACAACCCAGCCATCCGCAACGATATATCTGGTGAGGGCAACCGCACCGCTTTGGCCCAGGAGATCGATTCCAGCTTCTATCGCGGCCTCCCGCCCTACGCCACCTACGTGGCGCGAACCGTCTTTCTCCATTCCCTCGGATTTCCTTCTCATATCCAGGGGATTGCTCCCGACCATTTGCGATACAGCATTCTGGCTCCGTCGCTGGACATTGGATTCATTGAGGACGCTCGGAAGCGCTTCCAAGAACGCTCGGCCTACCTTGATGACAAGCCAGGCGCCCCGCTCCGTTTTCTCACGGATGCGAACCTCACGCAGATCGTCGAGCGGCAGATTCAACTCTGCGACCCCGGCGAGGTTCGGATCTGAATTGTCCTCACGGATTCGTTTCCTCTATCTCCAGGGCGAGTTCCAGCTTATCCCGTTCCCGGCGGCCCCGGTTGATGTCCCCGACGAGATTGGGAGCGGCAAGCCCCTGCTCGCCCTCATGTCGTACGACAGCGTTTCCGTCGGCACGGCAGTGGACGCGGTGCCCGAATTGATCGCCCGAATCCACAAAAACGTGGGGTCTGACGGGGCAGGCTTCCGGAAGCTCCGCAACAATCTGATCTTCGTCGTTGCGGAAGAAGCCAAGATCAACGAGATGCGCCGGGAGATGGCCCGTTTCCTCGCTTTGCAGGAGTTGATCAAGCCTCAGCGCATGAACGAACTGGCGCAGCACCAGCAAAACACGCTGCTGGAGTGGTCTCGCAAGGCGGGCGGACGGGTGAACACAGCAATCCAGCTCTGCTACCGCCACATCTTCTATCCCTCCCGCCAGCCACTTTCACCCGATACAGAACTGGCGCATTCGGCCATCGAAGTCACCCAGAACGACACCCTCGATAATGGCCAGCGTCCCCCGACTCAAGTTCTTCGTGAGAGCAACAAGCTGCGGCTTCCCGAAGACGCTCCCGATTCGCCCAGCTTTGTTCGCGACCGGACGCCGCTGCGCAAGGGGCAGATCAGCACCTTCGATCTCCGCGCTGAGTTCCGGCGCGACCCCGCTCTACCCATTCTGGTCGGCGATATGCCGTTCACGCGGGGCATCCAGAACGGTGTCGAACGCGGCGAGTATGTGTACCGCTTCCGGGAACTGCTCTTTGGACAGGGCGACCCGTTCACCCACATCACGATCAGCGACGACGCCTTTGTCTTCACGATGACGTATGCCCGCGAGCATGGCATATGGCCGCGTCCCAAGCCGGTTGCTCCCGAACCTCCGCTGCTCAAAGTACCGACCGGGCCAGTGACGCAATTCCCCGGAACGGTACTGCTGGAACAGTGTCAACTGCCGCTTACGCCGGGGATCATCCCACCGACCCAACCCAGCGGTGCGACTGCCGGACCTGGCTCGTTCACCCACGAAGGCGTACTGCGCGAAGCCCTCAGGATTCTCTGGGAAAAGACGCGCTCGTCTGGGGTCAAGCAGATTCGGCTGATCACTATCCGGCCGTTTGAGCAAGTGGACGCCTTCAAGATGCTGGCTTTGGTCGGCGGCATTGCCGGCGCCAAGGTCAAGGTCGACTTCGAGGGCGAGTACGGCACAGAAGCCGGAGGCGAATTCCGGTTCACCTTCCAGGGGCCGGTCGAAGATGCCCTGCCCGTCAAGGATTTCCTCGGCCCGCAATACCGCGCCGCGGTGGACCGTGGCTTGGTCGCTACCTTCAATCTCAGCTTTGCCAACGGGCTTTCTCTGGATGGAGACGCCGCAGATAAACTGACAGAGAGGCTCACCCAGCAATCCATGGGCGCAGCCTACGTTACCGCATCAGCAGAGGCACAACCATGAACAGCACCGCCAGGATTCCCCGCCTTCGCTTGATCGAGACACCCAAATCCGTCCCGCAGTACGAGGTTCGCATCCGCCACCACGGCCTGGGCGATACCGAGATCGAGGTCTGGCGTATGCCGTCACCGGCCACGCCGCAGCTCACCAGCCCGACCACGGTTGGCCGGATTGCGCGGAGAAGCCTTGGAACTTGGTCGAGCATCGTGTCTTCAAACAGATGCAGCGTGCCGGACTGCGCATCTCCTCGTTACGTCCCGTGCCTGCCCGGAAGCAGGCCGAACGCCAGGTGCAGGGATACAACATTCCCGAGGAACTGGCGCTGACCCTGGGGCTTTTGTTCCGGGTGCTGGCGCCGATGCGCAGCCGCCCCCGGATGCGCCAGGTTGCCGAGGGTGTCGAAGCCATGGAGAAAGAGGAGGCCAGCTACTGGCTCAGCATGGCCATCCACCGCAAGAACCCGCGGCGGGTGCTGACCGCTCTCCGTTACCTGCTAACCGATCCCCTTCGATAGACATCGCTGGCGCCCATCCGGAATTTGGTTAGTGCATTCCTGGGTTTCCGGCTTAAAATGAGGATGCTCTGGCGATAACGGCGGCGGCCTCTTTATTCCCGTGATGCGTGGCGTGATTTTCAGGCCCGTCGCGGGAATCGTTTATGCGACCTCGTGCGTCTATCCCATAGAGAGGTTGAGGCTTATGCCGCGCAAGCCAAAACAATCCGGCGAGTTCCGCTTCACCATCGACGCCTTCACGCCGAGCACCATACCCATGGCCCGTCTCGCCGAGTACATGGCGGACTTCGCCGTGCTCCTGGGAAACGAAAAGAGCGTGCATCCCGGCGGCTTGGAGGAAGGCAGCACCATCCTGGTCGCCAAGGTGGAATGGGAAGCTGAGCCGAAGGTCCGCGAACGCCTGCACACTGTCCGGAACCGGAGCGCCAACGACCGCATCATGGAAGCTGCCGCGCGGTTGGATAACCGGCTGGCCGACGACAACGCCAAAGGCATGATTGCCGATCCATCCGGCTCCAAAGTGATTGAGTTTCCCGGCAGAGACCGCTTCCAGATGCCCGCATTCGGTCCCATCCAGCAGCCCGGCACCTTCCAGGGGATTCCCATCAAGATCGGCGGGGAGAACGATCCTGTCCCGGTCCATCTTGAGGATGGCAAAGAGAAGTACATCATCCATGCCAAGCGGGGTCTCGCCAAGGAGATCGCCGTACATCTCTTCACCGGCGTGGTTCGTGTGGAGGGTGTTGGCAGTTGGACCAGAACCGCGGGCGGCGTATGGGAGATGAAATCCTTCCTGGCGCAGTCGATGCGCGTCATCGAAAACGCCGACTTTCGCAAGAACATCGGCGAACTGCGCAGTATCGAGTCCGGCTGGAAACAGGCGAAGGATCCGCTGAAGCAGCTTGAACAGCTACGCCACGGCACGAAATAGAACGCAGGCACGACTGAATGGTGGCAATCGACAACACGACCCTGGCGCTGCTGCTGCATCCGAAGGCCAAACCGCCCAACGACCCTCAGACAAAGCGTCCGCTCGACAAAGTGCAAGGAGCGCATCGAGCAGCTCATCCTCGACCTTGAGGCGGACAATGAGCGGGTTGTGATTCCCACTCCGGTGCTGAGTGAGTTCCTGATTCTGGCCGGCAAAGAGGGGCCAGAGTATCTGGAGAAGATTCAGGCCGCCAGGACGCTCCTGCTGCGACCCTTCGACGAACGGGCGGCGATTGAGTTGGCGGCAATGGAACTTGCCGACCGCGGCAAGGGTGGAAAGAAGGCCGGTTCCGACGCGCCTTACCAGAAGGTCAAGTTCGATCGGCAGATCGTAGCCGTGGCCAAGGTGAATGGCGCACATACCATCTACTCGGACGACGACGATGTGCGGAACTTCGCAACCAAGGCAGGAATGAAGGTCGTCTCAACCTGGGAACTCGCAATCCCTCCAAGCAAAACCCCGCTGTTGGATATACTCGATGATCTTCCCGAGCCACCCACAGCACCTCAAGACGGGAAGAAAAAGAGCTGATGAGTGAAAGACGACTGATTGAAGAGTGGCTGCCGATCGCGGAGCCTTGGGCGAAGAGAGTGTTCGTGAGCGCAGGTCGATGACGGCCCTTCCTCCGACATATTACCTGCATGTTTGGTGGGCACGGCGGCCGCTGGTCGCGTCGCGAGCGGCGGTGTTGGCATCCTTGCTACCTGCCGATGCCGATCACGACAAGTTTCTCCATGCGATCGGTATTCATGGTGATCCGGTCCTGACAAAGCGGAGAATTGACGCAGCGAAGCGAACCGGGGAGAATCTCGGCCTAAACCCTATGGGGATACAGCCGAGCCTTCCAGTACACGCCTGACGCGAAAGAGAAAGCGATCCTGAGCGACGCAGTTGGCGGAGAGATCGCCAATATGCTTGTGCTTGATCCAACAGCGGGCGGGGGAAGCATTCCTTTCGAGGCTGAACGCCTCGGAGTCCGAGCTTTTGCCAACGATCTGAACCCAGTGGCTGCTCTCATTCTGCATGCAACCATTGACTACCCCGCCAAACATGGAATGTCGTTGGTGCGAGAGTTTGAGGAACTTTGCAAGAGATTTCTGGTCAAAGTCCGAGCCGCACTATAAAGGCATCTTTCCACGCCGAGCCGGAAGGCACAATTGTGCTTGGCTACCTATTTGCTCGCACTGTTCGCTGCCCTTATTGCGATGGACTGGTTCCGCTGTCACCGAATTGGAGGCTTTCATCTGATGGTACAGGTGTTCGACTTCTGCCCGAACTAGCGATCGGGCCGTCTGACGCCCGGGCGGGTATGCCGACTTTGAAATCGTGAATAAGCCTGAAGAGCATTCAGAAGGAACGGTCAACGATGGAGATGCTCGCTGCCCATATCCCGACTGTACTCGCGTGGTCGATGGCGATGAGATCAAGCGCCAAGCGCAAGCTGGTGGTATGGGTGAGCAACTCTACACCATTGTCTACAAGCAGCGAATTGAAACCCGCACTAAGACCGGTAAGGTCCAGGAGAAGTGGGAGCGGGGTTTCCGCGCACCGCGCGATGAAGACGACAACACAGCCGCCATTGCCGGGACTGCTCGTCCAAAAGCTTCCCGAATGGGAGGCAAATGATTTTGTTCCCACCGAGGAAATCCAGACGAACTATCAAATTACGACCGTGGCCACATGAATGTATGGTATGACCCGGTGGACGCGATATGTTCTCCCCGCGCCAGTTGCTTTGCCACGGCACCAGCGTCGAAGTTTACCGTGAACTTATTGGAGGCCGATCGTAGCGTCTGGTGCTCTGACTGATTTGCGCAAGGCTGCCTATGTCTATCTTGCTCTGAGCCTGGACAAACTCTCAACTACAACTCGCGTCATGCCGCTGGGATGCCGTACACGGAACGTGATTCGCTCCACTTTTGACCGCCACGATTTCGCTCTCAAGCTGGTCATACGCTGAAATGGCACCACTGGTCGCCGGCCATGGATATGACTGGGCGATCGAGAAGACGGCGAAGTGCATCGAAGAGCTTGTGGCGCTTGTTCGCCCCGAAGAAGCAGCAGCAGCCAAAGTTGAAGCAAAAGCAAAGAAGCGCAGCGCAAAGGGCGCAGAGCTTTTCATTGCTGGCTGAGGCTGCAACTGCCTCCAGCAGCTTACGTGCCGCCGCCTGTGACCATCACCTGCAAATCTGGCGACCACCTCGACCACATCGAAGACAGCACCATCGACGTTGTGGTGATGGACCCGCCGTACTACGACAACGTGATGTACGCCGAGCTGTCGGACTTCTTCTACGTCTGGCTGAAGCGCACGGCAGGCTACGTGGAACCGAGTCTCTTCCGCCGTCTCCTTACCGACAAGGATCACGAAGCGGTCGCGAACCCCGCCCGCTTCAAAGGCCAGAAGGGCGCGAAGGTGCTCGCTGGCCGCGACTACCAGGAGCGCATGGCGGCGATCTTTACCGAATGCCGCCGCGTGTTGAAGCCGAATGGCGTACTCACCCTGATGTTCACCCACAAAGCCACCGGGGCCTGGGATGCGCTGACCACCGGCCTGATGAAGGCCGGATTTACGATCACCGCCTCCTGGCCGATCAACACCGAGGCCGAAGGCAGCCTGCACATCAAGGACAAGTCTGCGGCCAACAGCACCATCTTCCTGGCCTGCCGCCCTCGACCGGAGCAGGCCGCTACAGCAGAGAAGAAGTACTGGGAAGATGTGGAGCCGCTGGTTGCAAAGGCGGTTCGCGAGCGCGTGCAGAAGTTCCAGGATGCCGGGATCACCGGCGTCGATCTCTACCTGGCGAGCTTCGGACCGGCGCTGGAGAAGTTCTCCGAGTTCTGGCCGCTGGAGCGTGGCACGCCGCGTCCGCAAGTCGAGCTTGAGAAAAAGCGCAAGAAGCAGGCCGAACTCTTCCCGGAGGAGATCGATCCCTACGCGGTGACGCCGGAAGATGCGCTCACGGCAGCCCGCCGCGAAGTGAAGAGCTGGCGTTTGGAGCAACTGACCCACCGCAAGGCCCGCACCGATATGGACGCCGTAACAGCGTGGTTTGTGCTGGCATGGGACGCATTCGAGGCGCCTGTCTTCCCCTACGACGAAGCTCTGCGCCTGGCGCGCGCCGTAGGCGTGGATCTGGACAAAGAGATTGTGGGCCGATTGGCAACCAAGAAGGCCAGCGACATTGTTTTGCTGGATAGCCAGCAACGGGCAGCCAAGATGTTCCTGGGGCCGGCAGATGGCTCGCGGGCCATGCTCGACGTTCTCCATCACGCAGCCCACGCAGCGCGCGCTCGCAGCCTGGAGGCTGCCCGCGAGTTGCTGGAGAAGGGCGGCTGGCTCACGGAGCCGGCATTCCATGTCGCTCTACAGGCCGTGCTGGAAGTGCTGCCAGTCTCGGCGACGTTCTCCAAGGTCGAGTTGACGCCGGCGCTCTCCGGCTTCGGCAGCGACTTCGAGGCCCTTGAGAATCTGCGACGGTTGGCGTTCACTGAACAAGTGGATGAACCGACGCTGCTGTCGAAGCTGCGTATCGAGGAGGCGCTCGTAATCGAATGAGCCTGCTGCCGGATTTCAAATGGAAGCTGAAATACACACCAGAGGATGGCAACCTGGTGCAGTGCTTCTATGTTCCGGCACTCCGATGTGCGAATCGGTACGACCGCTCGACGGGATTCTTCTCAGCAACAGCGTTGACCCTGGCGGCGCGTGGCATTGAGGGGCTTGTTCGCAACGATGGGCATATGCGCCTGATCGTCGGTTGCACCCTGCACGAGGAAGAAGTTGAGGCGATCCGCAAGGGCGAGGAGCTGCGGACGACGGTCGAGGCGCACATCGGGAATATGCCGCTACAGGCGGACAATCCCGACGAACACGATGCGCTCGAACTGTTGGCATGGATGGTGGCCAAGGGAATTCTCGACGTGCGCGTGGCCGTGCCCTGCGACCTGAAACGGCAGCCGATCGCCAGCAATGGAATCTTTCACGAGAAGGCCGGCATCGTTGAGGACAAGGCCGGCCATCGCCTGGCCTGGAACGGCAGCCTGAACGAAACCGTCTACGGATGGCGCGAGAACTGGGAGAGCATCAACGTCTTTCAGTCATGGGAGCAGGATACGCGCCGGGTGGATGAAGAGGAACAGAACTTCGCTCGCATCTGGTCGGGCACCAGCCCGCGGCTCATCACATTGGATGTGACTTCGGCAATCGAGCAGAACCTACTGCGCTTCTTGCCTGAGAACGATATGCCTGCTCGTCTGGAGAAGGCGGACGTGATTGATCACCAGATCAAGGCTCCTGCTTCATCCGATGGCGATGGGCTCGATTCCGCCGAACTGCGCCGGATGTTGTGGGGTTACATCAAGTACGCGCCTTCCTTTGACGGGCCGGCGGCGGAGCGTGTGGGAGAAGCCACGGCCGCTATCGAGCCATGGCCTCATCAGATCAAAGCATTCGAGCGCATGTACCGCCAGTGGCCGCCCAAGCTCTTGATTGCTGACGAAGTCGGACTGGGAAAGACGATTGAAGCCGGGCTACTGCTGCGTCAGGCTTGGCTGTCTGGACGAGCCAAGCGGATTCTGATTCTCGCTCCGAAGGGCGTCCTGAAGCAGTGGCAACTGGAACTCCGAGAGAAGTTCAACCTGAATTGGCCGATCTATGACGGGCATCGCTTGGAGTGGTATGAGTCGCCGGCGCTTCGGGGCAAGAATGTAAAGAGTATCGATCCAGACAAGTGGCACGATGAACCCATTGTTCTGGCTTCCAGCCAACTGATGCGGCGAACCGAACGTGCGCGAGAGATTCTGGATCAAGCAATGCCTTGGGATCTGGTCATCCTCGATGAGGCGCATCATGCGCGGCGCAAGTCTCCTGGTTTGGCAAAGAGCCGGGGACCAAACGCCCTGTTACGTCTGATGCTGGGACTACGCGGAAAGACCCAGGGACTTGTGCTTCTGACTGCGACTCCTCTGCAAGTACACCCTGTTGAGGTTTGGGATCTGTTGAACTTGCTGGGTATGCCGCCGGAGTGGACGGATCAAGCATTTGTCAGCTTCTACGATGCGCTGGCGAAGCCCTCGCCATCGCATGAAGAGTTTGAGTCGTTAGCCAGGTTGTTCCGGGTGTTTGAGGGACGGTACGGCGAGGTCTCGGCTGAGACGGTCCAGGCGGCGACGCAGACTACTCGACTTACAGCCGTGCGGCTGCTGCGAAGCCTTCGCGACGAGGCAACCATGCCTCGCAGATCCCTCTCAGCAAAGGATCGCGATACGGCTCTGCGCATTCTTCGTCAGAACTCGCCGGTTGGCAGGTTGATCTCCAGAAACACCCGTGACCTCCTGCGCCGGTACTACAAAGAGGGCCGCATCTCCACGCCGATTGCCGACCGCGAAGTGGATGACCGCTTCTTGAATATGAGCGATGACGAGCGCCATATCTATGAATTGGTCGAGGTCTATATTCGCGAGACGTACAACAAGGCTTCGGCATCAACGAAAGACCGCCGTCGGCTTTGTGATGACGATCTATCGAAAGCGCCTGGCCAGCAGCTTCTATGCCTTGACCAAGACGTTGGAGAAACGGCTGGCGGCGATCAAGAAAGGGGATGGTTCCATCTCCGGCACAACCGATGAGGATTTGCCTGACGACGATCTCGCCGAGGAATTGCTCGACACCGACGAGGTCACAGAGATGGAGCGCGAGGCGCTGAACTTTGAAGAGCGTTCTTCGATTGAGGATTTGCTCCTGCGCGTAAGCAGCCTCCCACCCGATACCAAGGCGCGTGAACTTCGAACTGTCATTGATGAACTGCGAGCCAGCGGCTACAACCAGGTGATGGTTTTCACGCAGTTCACGGATACGATGGATTTCTTGAGAGATCAACTGCGGGCCGCGCCGGGATTGAAGATGATGTGCTATTCAGGACGGGGCGGAGAGATCCCGATTGGTGACTCAGAATGGGAGCAGATACCGCGGGACCAGGCAAAACGCAAGTTCAAGAATGGGGATGCCGACGTTCTGTTGTGCACCGACGCAGCCGCTGAGGGTCTGAACTTCCAATTCTGTGGTGCGCTCATCAACTATGATCTGCCGTGGAACCCGATGCGAGTTGAACAGCGGATCGGACGAATTGATCGCGTCGGCCAGAAGTACCCGAAGATTCGGATCGTGAACCTCCAGTACGATGACACCATCGAGACAGCGGTATACCGCGTGCTTCAAGAGCGGATAGGTTTCTTTACTTCCGTCGTGGGCAAGCTTCAGCCCATTCTCTCCAGCGTTCCCCAAAGAATTGCAGCGGCCGTCTTGGGCACGGACACCCCGGCGGGCGACAACCGTCTCATAGCCGGAATCGAAGAGGCGATTGCGACTACAGAGGGAACCTCATTCGATCTGGACAGCTTGGTAGTCTCCGAGCTTGAAATGGACCAACGCCCGGAAGCTCTATATGGCCTGGGGAATCTGCGTGACGTTCTCGCTCGCAATGAGGTGTTTCTACCAGATGCCAAGCTGGAAGCGACGCACAGTAGTGAATTCCAGTACGTCACGCCTGGAATGAAGAAGCTTCGCATTACAGTCAGCCCGGAATACTACGACACCCACGCTGGTGATGTTGAACTCTGGTCGCCTGGCAGTCCGGCGTTCCCTGAACCAGTCGATGTTGTCGATCGAGAAGTGGCCGGCGAGGTTGATCTTGCTTCACTGCTTCCGTAGTGCGTAGCTCTCTGATCCAGGAGTGAGCCGCCCCGGCCTATACCGCTCGCCCCTTCCTCTTCAACGAGCGTTCAACGCGCTTCAATATATCTGACGGTGAAATCGTCAGCGCGCCGGCCAGATTGAACAGCGTTCGCAACGAAGGGCTCTTTTCTCCCCTCTCCAGAATCCCAATATAGTTCCGGTGGTAACCGCTGACGTGTGCCAGTTCCTCCTGGCTCATGCCTCGACCGAGCCGTTGGGCTCGGAGAATCCCACCGAACGTACCCTCGATGCTTGATGACGATTTCTCGGACGTGGACTGTTTCGGGGACACACCCTACATCGTTCGCGGTTGCACACTATAGACGCCAGCCACTATAGTGTGCATACGTACTCCCTTGAACTGTGGGCCAGCTCGAACAGAACTGGGGCGTGAGCCGCCACAGGAGACTCGGCGCGCCGTGGAATCGCGCATCGACGCGGATGACAGTGACAACACCCTCTTCATCCTCTTGTGAGCTACAGTAAGATTCCCATTCAAAAACTCGGAGGAAATAGTGATTACCGGATGGCAGTGGTTTTTCGAGAAGAATCGCAGAAAGCTGATAGCGATCTCGATCTTCGCCGTGGCGTGGTTGTTTTTCGATGGGGTGATCCTGAATCGGCCGTTAACAGATGCAGGTGCTATGTATGCCGGTGGGATAGACCGATGCGCGTTCTTTGAACGAATCGAAATGTGGAACGGTGGGCCGATTTACGACCACGTCATCACAGTTTCTACTGACGGCCCTTCAGATTCGTGCGGCGCAGCATTCGACCGGGCATTTGGGCGGTCGAGTTCAAAACGACACTCGTATTAGAACGATCATCATTATCGAGGTCAAGAGATGACAGTCATACTCGAACCAAATCTGCCCGAGGTCGCGCAGGAAATTCCAACGGGAAATGCGGTCGCGGGCTTTGCTTACTTCACCGTTATTCCAGCGATCTTCTTTTTGCTGGTGAGGCCTTTCAAACAAGACCGATTCATTCGCATCAATGCATGGCAATCGATCTTTTTATTCGCTCTAATATTCATTGAGAAACATGTTCCCGACGTGATCGAGTGGTTGGGTGTGAACCTGGATCTAACGATGCACGTCTGGCCCTTCATTCTTTACGGGACGGTGCTCTTGTGGTTCGTACTCGTCTATAAGGCATTCACAAAGAAGCTCTTCAAGCTGCCAATTCTAGGCGATCTCGCGGAGATACTTTGATTGAAAGAACGAAAGGGCTCCAACGGATGTTCTGGATGAGACCTCTTTCCTTTGCCAATAGATCAGCATAGTGCCATCTCAGTCTTGCTCCAAGCGCAGTTCGAAAGAAAAGGGCCATGGACCTCATCTCATTGAATATTGCTGATATCGTCCCGACGGAGGGACAAGAATCGCTGAAAGATTCTGCTATTAAGTCAGAAGCGAGACTGCGGGAGAGATTAGCCGCAGAGGACGTACGTCGCCGAGCAGAGGCGCCCCAAATAGCTTTGGAGAAGGCTAAAGGCATTCTTGGAATGTTCCTCCTCGCCATCGTCCTGACCGTTATTGCGTTTTTCCTCATGGGACCGATGGCAATCCCTGTTGTATTGCTCATGTGGTTCACTTTCTTCAGGCGACTTGGAGAACAATGAAATTCACGACAACTGAACTTTCTCCAGCCGCGAACCGCGGCGGTCGTCACTTCGGCGCCGGGGAACCAGCACCCTGCGTTCTGGCCGGTTAGGCTCATGGCTAGAATCGCAGCTGTGTCTGCCCCTCAACGCCGCCAGTGCTGTCCTGCCGTCGAGGGCAAACCGTTGTCATGCACCCTGTTCGTTGTCATGCGTAAACTGTCCCAGGGACCGAGTTGGATGGAAATGCGAACAACGCGAGCGGCGCGAAAATCGTCCAACCAGCTTATCTTCTATGAATTGCGCAAGGACACTACTGAGCCGCCGGCTCAGCCCATGTCCCGGTGACAAGCGTATCGAGCCTGTCCTGCCTGCCCTTGACCCACTTTGCATAGTGGCGTTCTGTAGTTCTAATCGATTCGTGGCCGAGCAGCTTGGATACTTCCTCAAGCGGGATGCCTTTCTCAAGCAAGTCCACGGCGAATGTGTCCCGCAGCCTGTGGCTTCGCATGTGCCCATCACATTCAATTTGCGCTGCCTCAAAAGCCGGGACGATAAACCGTTTACCCCAATTCCCGGTTATGCTCTTTTTCGATCCCTCGCCCGACCAGAAGAAGTAGGTGTCGTTGTCGTTCTGGACCGCGAGTAGTTCCTGGGCAACATCAGGCGGAATTGGCACGGTGACATCTGTGCCTGTCTTGGTGCGCTGGGTGATTACCCGGTAAATGCCCCTGGCTTCATCATGGATAAGTTCATCCCGCCTAAGCGTGAGAGCATCCATAATCGCCAGGCCAGACCAGCGCATGAGCTGGAACAGCGCACGGACGCGGGCTGCCCAAATGGCCGTGTCGCGGCGGCGCACAATACTCGGAATGACCTCAAGAAGCCGCTTGTACTCCTCTGCCGTGAGGGGCATTGTCGGCGGTTCCTCGATTTTGATCTTTGGCCAGGCTGGCACGCGCTCCAGCCATTGTGCCTCGTAACAGTACCGTAGAAAGCTCTTGTAGCGCTCGCGAAGTTTCGCGCGGGTGTACGTGCTTGGGTAGAGTTTGGGCCAGTCCTCGCAAAATCCGGTGACGAGTTCTCTGGTAATGCCCTTTACGACGAAGACTCCGCGTCCCTCGCAATACGTCCGCAGCCGCCCCAGCCAAAGCGTGTACTTTTTGATGAGGTCGGGGGTCAATCCTTGGACCTTCTTGTCGGCGATAAACAGCGAGACTGCCCCGGCAATGGTTTGGGCATTGTCCTCGGCGGAGGGAGAGGTAGTGCGCCCGGCCAGCTGGTCTTCAAGATCGCGCTTGGCCTGTTCGGCGTCGACCCAGGAACGAGTCCCTGCGGTCTTCCGGTACTGGACTCCGTTGTGGGTCCAGCGGAGGTGCTTTCGGCAGTTGCACCGACGGTACAGCTCATCGTCGGCGTGTTTGCATTCCGCAGAGTGGCGTACAAAGATGGCGATCAGGGGCGTGCTCATTTGCCGTGAAGTCTAGCTCAAATTTAGCGCAAAAGTCAAGGCTTAGAATCTATGTATATGATAATAATAGACTTATAGTATGGTGGAGGCGGCGGGAGTCGAACCCGCGTCCGAAATCGCTGTCAGCCAGGAGTGTTCATGCTTTGTCCGATTCCCTTTGGGTTTCGCCGCCGACGCTCAGAACGGACAAGATGCGCCGAAAGCTAGTCCGATGATCTCGCGTGAACTGCACACGGACCGAGCCGCTTCACGCCAGCCTACTGTATGACGTCCGCTCACAGCCCGTAGGCAAAGCCGTGGAAGACGGCAGCTTATTTAATTAAGCTGCAAGTGCCAGATTATCGTTGGCAACTTTAGTTTTGCAGGCGATTACGGGTGCCCACACCCCGGCATGACTCCTAAGCCGCAATCGATCCCGTCGAAACCGTGACGCCCCCATTTACCGGCATTCCGCCCCAAAAACCGGCGAGATGCCCAGGTGCGAGCCGGGCCAACTGGCTCGTGCTGCATGTTTCCATTCTACGCCGATTCCGCTTTTGCCGTGCGCTTACTGCTTCTCCAGGTCGATGGTCTCGTACTCGTGGCGGATGATGGCGTCGCGAATCTGGGCCAGGTCTTGCCCAGCTTGGCTGCCGGTAGGCGAAGAAGGCCTCCTTGGCGCAGGTGGAGCACTCGGTGCCGTGCAGCCCCTCATAGCAACTGCGCAGGCTGGTGTGGCCCAGGGCGCGGTCGCAGCGGCAGTTGCAGGGAAGCTGGTAGAGCACGTTGCCCATCTTGGCCGCCTGCTGGTAGACGTGCACCTGCCAGGGATAGCGGAAGTTCTCGCCGGTCAGTTGCGCGCCAGACAGGATCGGCGGCAGTGCGCTCACCTTGAGCGGGGCGGAGGGGTGGTAGGCAGGCACATCGTCGGCCGGGTTCGACCACTGCGCATAGCTGGCTGCTGTGATGGCGAAGACTCCCAAACCGAGAACCCAGCGGCGCTTGCATCCAATTCTTCATCCAAATCCCCCTTACCCTTATCTTAAACCGGAAGCAAATCCACAGGAAACCGTGCCCGGCAGACTGCCTCACCTGCGCTTCTACGCGCAACTCTTGCGCACAAAAAAAGACGGCACGAACGGTCTTGCTGTTCGTGCCGGGAGGCCAGTGACGCAAACTACTTCCAGCAGGGGAGGAGGTAAGCTCTACCGCTCCATCAACTGGAATATATACACCATAGCATAGATTCGATTGAAAGCAAATACAAAAATCGAAATTTTATTTAAAGGCGGTCTCCAGTGTCTTTTTGGAATCCCCTCGCGTCTAAATGGCAGCCTACCCTCTGCCCAAAAGGCTCGCGGTGAGCCAGGAATGAGGACATGATTCCCATGGCAAACGATTTAGAATCTGCTTCTTTCCACAATAACGAAGCGCCGGAAGCGGAATCGCCACGCTGGCTCAAGGTCGGCCTGGTGGCGGCGGCCTCTGCCTTGGCGGGCGGCGTGGCTGCCGCATGGTGGTACAGAAAAACCCTCACCAAGCTCCGCCAGGGGGACGAAAACCTCCCAAATCCTGATTTCAGGATATCCACGGACGACTCGGCTGAGGAAGGCTGATCGCGGAGCCTCTCAGCCAGCCCCTGGGTCAGAGCAGGGAGTCCACCGCCGACGCCAGGTTGAAATCCTCGAGGGTCAGCCCGCCGGCATCGTGGGTGGTCAGCGCCAGTTTGACTCGGTTGTAGCGGATGTCAATGTCCGGATGATGGCCTGCTTGCTCGGCCAACTCGGCAACCCGGTTGACAAACGTCATCGCGGATCGAAAATCCTCAAACGAGAAGGTCCGAGCCAACTCGACCCCTTCCACCGACCATTCGGGGAAGCCGATCCGTTGGAAGGCAATTTCTGCAGGTGTGAGCGCGGCCATCGTCTGTCCTCCGGAAAGCATTTTAGCGCGCAACGCACGCGGTGGGCCCCCAAGCCTGGCCGGCAGCGCAAATTCTCGCTTGGTAGCGGACTGTCGGTCCTTATCCTGTGTCCTGAGTCCAAAGTTCGCTAAACAAATATCCTGTCAGTCTGAGCGAACGGGACCCTGAACGTTTCTCAGTTCGCGGGTGGTGGGCGAAGAATCTGCTTTTTTGCTCGCCCTGATTTCTGATGCGAATTTCAGACTCAGGAGCCTAGGGTAAGATCCCTGCCGCGCGGCTTCAACGCCCATCCGGAGCCGGGGCCTCGGAGATGCCAAAGCTGGAGAACTGCTTGTACTGGTCGGTGATTTCCGCCCGCAACTCGTGCCAAAGCTCATTGGGAATCTTCAGAAACGCCTCCACCACGGTGGGATCGAATTGCGTTCCTGAGCAGCGCAGGATCTCCTGCCGGGCTGCATCGAAGCTGCGCGCCTTGCGGTACGGCCGGTCGCTGGTGATGGCGTCCAGCGCGTCGGCGACCGCGAAGATGCGGGAACCAATGGGTATATCCGTTCCCCGCAACTCGCTGGGGTAGCCCGTGCCGTCGTGGTGCTCCTGATGGGTATAGACGATCTCCGCCGCTTCGCTCAGAAAGGGAATCTTGCGCAGCATGGCGTAGCCCCGTGAACAATGCTCGCGCATCACGGATTGCTCCTCCGCTGTCAGTTTCCCCGGCTTGCGCAGAATCTCGTCGGGAATCGCCATTTTGCCAATGTCGTGCAGAAAGGCCCCGCGGGCGATCATCTTGATCTCCCCTGCGGTGATGCCAATGGCCCGCGCCAGCGCGATCGTATAGGCGGTCACCCGTTTGGAGTGCCCCTCGGTCTCAGAATCTTTCAAGTCCAGCGCGTCGCCCAGTGCTTCCAGCGTGACGTCATAGGAGTGCTCCAGATCTTCCACAGCCTGGCGGAGCAACTCGGTTCTGGCACGCACTTCCTCTTCGAGACTCTGCCGGTAGTGCTGGCTCTCCTCAACCGCTTGCCGGTGATCCAGGGCGCGATGCACCGTGCTGAGCAAGGCATCGCGCTCGAAGGGTTTGAGCAAATAATCGTAGGCGCCCCGGCGCATCGAGTCGATGGCCACTCCAATGTCGTGCACCGCCGTGACCATGACCACCGGAAGATGCGCATGATGCTGATGGATGCGCTCCAGCAGGACGATCCCGTTCCCATCCTGCATCACAATGTCGGTCAGCACCAGGTCGTACGTCCGCCGCCCGACCATCTCCAGCGCTTCCCGGCTCCCTGCGGCCAGTTGCACATCGTATCCCTGGCTTTCCAGCGTCGCGCCTATCATGATCCGCACATGCGGCTCGTCGTCAACCACCAGGATTCGAGCGGCTTTGCGCGGCTTCGAGGTTGCGCGCGCATTGGCTCCGGCGTGCGTACCGTCCGCGGTGTACAGCGCTCTGATTGCTGCCAGATTCAATGCCAAAACCAGTCCCCCATCGCCTTCGCCAACCACGGACACAGCCGCGGGAGTGCCCCTCGCCGGGTAGCCACGATGCCGCAACCGGACGGCTGAGACACATGCGAAGAGGCAGAGAATCAAAAAATACTCTATCGGAAGAAATGCACTTTCTCGATAGCCGTCACTACGGATACTACGGATGCCCGTCCAGTTGGTTCCCCGATTGACAATCAAATTACCCGTGGCGGGACGCTTCGCCGCCTATTCGCTTCAACCTTGCGGGCGTTGTTCTTTTGAGAGAGAACACGCCCCTCATGGATGATACAGAACGGATATGAATGGTATCGAACGTAAATGGAGAGATTTTTCCGCCCGAAGAATCAAGATAGATAGCTACTCCCGCGCTTTCGACGCTTCTCTTGCCGGTCCGGTGCGTAGCACACCTTGAATCTCCGCGAGAATTCCGCGATGGTAAGGGAACGCTACGCCCGCAGACAGCAAAACGCAATAGCCCGGCACCGGCCTCTCAGCAAACGCTCGCAACCCTATTCCTTGGCTTCGCGGCGGGCGCGGCGGGCGGCTACCCAGCCCTCCATATTTGTCTGGCGGGCCCTGCTGACGGCCAGCGCACCCGCCGGCACGTCCTTGGTGATGCATGAACCTGCGCCGATATAGGCTCCATCCTCTACCGTCACCGGAGCCACCAGCGTCGAATCGCTCCCAATAAAGGCGCCCTGGCCAATCTGCGTGCGGTGTTTGTGCACGCCGTCGTAGTTGCAAGTGATGACCCCGGCGCCGATGTTGCTGCCCGCCCCCACCTCGGCATCTCCAAGGTAGGTGAGGTGGTTGGCCTTGGCGCCCTTGCCCAGTTTGGCCTTCTTGGTCTCGACAAAATTGCCCACATGGGCGCCTTCGCCGATCTCGCTGCCCGGCCGTAGGTGGGCAAAGGGGCCGATCTTGGCGCCATCCGCCACCGTGCTGTCAGTCAGGATGCAGCTCTGGCGCAGCAGAACGTTGTCGCCCAGCGTGCAGTTCTCAATCACCGCATACGACCGGATCAGGCAATCCGAGCCGATGCGTGTCTTGCCCAGCAACTGCACAAACGGCTCGATCGTCGTGTCCGCGGCCACCTCGACCTCGGCGTCGATCACGCAGGTTTCTGGCCGGAAGATGGTTACGCCCTGCGCCATGAGGCGATTGGCCGTGGCCGCGCGCATGGTTGCGTCCAGGGCGGCCAGTTCGGCCAGCGTATTGGCTCCCAGCACTTCGGCAGCCTCGGCAGCCGCGATGGCCACCACTCGCTTCCCGGCCGCCCCTAAAAGGCCAGCCATATCGGTGAGAATCACTTCATTGTTGGCGTTCTCGGCGTTGAGTTTGCCCAGATGAGCCAGCAGAGCCGCGGTCTTGAAGGCGTAGATGCCAGAGTTGATCTCGCGCAAGGAAAGTTGGTTCGCCCTGAGGGCCTTCTGCTCGACAATGGCCTCCACTTCCGGCGATCCGGGAGCCTGGCGAAGAATCCTCCCGTAGCCGGTTGCATCCTCCGGCACGGCGGTCAGGATGGTCATCGCGGCATCTTCCGCCAAGTGGAACTGCCAGACCTTCTCGAGGGTCTCCGGCCGGATCAGCGGCACGTCGCCCGACAGCACCAGGATGTTCTCGTAGCCCTCGATGGCTGTTCGCGCGCACTGGATGGCGTGGCCGGTGCCGAGTTGCTCGGTCTGGTCCACGAAGCCAACTCCCGTGGGTGCGACGGCGGCGCGCACCAGCTCCGCCTGGTGGCCAATCACGGCGAAGATGTCTCCCGGCGCAACCACCTGGCTGGCTGCGGCGATCACGTGACTCAGCAGCGGCTTGCCGCCGATCTGGTGCAGCACCTTGGGCCGCCGCGATTTCAGCCGCGTCCCTTTACCCGCCGCCATGATGACCACTGCCAACTTTGCGTTACTGTCCATGCGCCGCTCCCTGACCAGAAAACTCACCTGGCTCCATTGTAATTTCTCCGTACAAGCCGGTGATCAGCCTGAATGCGCGCCGTCACTCCGCGAGGAGTGGGGTAGCATGGAGCAGAGATAATGACTGGTTAATTGGATGTTTTCGTTATAGGTCAAGGCCCCAAAGCATCTTCTCGGCGCGAGTCCAGTTTGCTTCTGCAGTATCGTCCTTTTTCCCTCCCTCGCACCAAAGGCGATAGGCGAGCTGAGCGACTTCCTCTTGGGAGGGCGTCCAAAGGTGCCCGCCACGAAAGACTGGCTCCTGTGAGATGAGTCGGGACGCGCTTTGATTCCCCACCATCCAAGAAGCCACGAGTGGTGACCTCTGCCCAACCAGTTTGACTATCCGATTAAAGTCCTCTCTGAGATTCCGCGTAAAAATTGGCTCATGATGAGCAATTCGGTTGCGAAGTTTCCTTATCGCTTCCAAATCTGCATAAATTGAATTACGAAGGCTTACGACAGTGTTCGCGGGATCATGAGATGGAAAGATACGTTTCAAATGCGCTTGCCATAGTCGAATGTCGTGGCGATAAGTAAACATTTCCTGCCAAAAGACGAACTTCAGTTCAGGAATTACCTTGCCCGTAGTCGGCTGTCTGGCGGCGACGTTCCTCAAATCCCGGCGAGAGTTGTAGTTTCTTGAAGGGTCCGGCAAGCTAAGAACAAATGTGGTTTCCCACGGCCAACGAGGTCCATAAACCGCCTCCAGAGCGTCGGATGCAGCGTTTCGAATCACCACTTCGCATATGTGGAGGGGAACCAATAAAGCCGCCGAGACCTGAGCGTTCCACGCATAGAGGGCAAGTGAGCTTGCATCTTTGTCCTCTGAAGCTCCAGTTGCGGTCTCATAAGTTTTAATCCTGGCCGGGGATAGAGAGGCTTTGGCCGCCTTCAATATGGTTTCTGTGCTTGACATTTTGAACCGAGAGTATACTATGGAAGTACGAGCCGCCGGGAAACGTGGGCCACAAGCCTCCACCTGGGGACGTAAGCAAAGAATCAACAAAGGAACCCGCCATTTGGCGGGTTCCTTTGCGTTGGAGCTAAGTTCTGAGATTGAGGCCTGCGTCCCGATTCATAATGTATTCCCGGGTTCCTACTTCTGGAACCCGGGAATACACTCAACCATTCGGGGCTACTTCTTCTCCGGCTGCGGAATTGTAATGTCCACCGTCTGCACCGGCCCCAGCTTCAACTCGTCTAAAGACGGCTTGATCTCCGGCCCGTTGCCCACCACCAGCACCGCCAGCTTTTCGGGATGGATGTACCTTTTGGCCGCCGCATCCAGGTCCGCCACCGTCACTTTTTCGAGGCCCGCCTTGTAGGTCTCCAGATAATTTGCCGGATAGCCGTAGAACTCCAGCCGCACGCTCTCGGCCAGCACTTTCTCCTTGGTGTCGTAGCGGAAGAGGAACGAATTCAGGATGTTGTCCTTGGCGCGGTCGAGCTCCTCGGCGGTGAAGGGCCGGGTGGTGAGCCCGGCGATCTCGTCCAGAGCGAGCCGGGTAGCCTCTACCGTGTGGGCGCTCTGCGTCATCACCATCACGTCGAACAAGGCAGGGTGATCGTAGGCAAAGTTCACACCGCCGCCTACCGCATAGGCCAGTCCCTTTTCGGTGCGAATCTTCTGGAACAACCGGCTGGCGAACCCGCCCCCCAGAATCTCGTTCATCACCGCCAATTTGGGCACATCGGGATTGCGCCGGTCCGTGCCCAGTCCCACGATTTGAATATTCGACTGGTTCACGTCTTCTTTGCCGATGAACGAAACGCCCGGCCTGGGTCCGGCAAACACATCGTGGCGCGCCGCCGCAGCCTTCGCCGCCGGCAGCCCCTCAAAGGCTGCGCGCAGCTTGGCTTCCATGGCGGCGGGGTCAAAGTCGCCAAAGATGGAAACGATCAACTTGCCGCCCAGCGTGCGGTCGTGCCAGGCCTTCAGGTCGTCCACGGTGACCGCGCCGATGGTGGCCAGCTCCGGCTGCCGGGTGTAGGGGCTGTTGGGCCCATAGACCAGCTTGGCTGATTCGCGGCCGGCAATCTCGCCCTCGTCGTCGTTGCGCCGCACAATGCCCGTCGCCGCCTGCTGCTGGGCCAGTTCCAGCTTCTCGGGGCTGAACTTGGGGTGCAACAGCAGTTCCAGCGCCAGCGAGAACACCTGATCCGCGTCGCCTTTGAGCGAGTCCCAGGCAAGTGAGGTGGAGTCTTCGCCGCCTCCGGTCTCGATGTGCGCGGCCTTGGCTTCAAGCAGGTCGTCCAGGGCGTCGCCGTTCAGCTTGGCGGTGCCGCTGGTGCGCCAGGCCTCGCCGTAAAGTTCCACCAGGCCCGTCTTGGCAGCGTCCTCGTCGCGTGACCCGCCCGGAATCAGCACCGATCCGGAGACGAAAGGCAGCTCATGATCCTCCTGCAAAAAGACAACGATACCGTTCTTCAGCTCAATGCGCTTGGGCTGTTGCGGCTTGAACTCGTGCAGCTTGGGAATGGGAATCTTCTCCCAGGGCTTGCTTTGCTGCGCTAGGAGCACAGACGGTGCGAGAACAGCGACGCAGATCATGGTCGCGATGCAGGTTGCGAAGAGAAAACGGCCCGTGCCGGGGTACGACATCAGTCGTGCCCCGGACGCCGCAAAATTAACCTGGGCTTTAGCCCCTGAGGGAAGCATTTCGGCATCGCAAACCTGTTGAGGCTGCAACTCAAACTGACCCCTGACCCCTGACCCCTGACCCCTCACGATGCTCTTCATTGCGCGCCTCCATCTTTCTTGGCAGCCATCGCGGGCGCCTCGGTATCGATCTCCGCGCTGGTGCGGTTGCTGGCCACAAACACCTTATTGGCCACCCGCCGGATGTCGGCTTTGGTCACCTTGTCCACCTTTTCAAGTTGCGTGAAGAGTTCGCGCCAGTCTCCATAGCGGGTCTGGTATTCGGCCAGATTGTTGGCCAGACCCTGGTTGTCGGCCAGCCCGTGCAGTAGCCCGGCGCGGGTGCGGGTCTTGAACATGGCCAGCTCCTCGTCCGTCACGTCTGCGTTCTTCAGCTTATCGATCTCCTGATGAATGGCGTCGCGCATCTCCGCCGGCGTATGCCCCGGCAGCGGAACCGCATAGAACGCGAACAGCCCCGGATACTTGTCGCCAGGGAAGGGACTGAAGCCCTGCGCCTCGGCGGCAATCTGGCGGTCGCGCACCAGGCTGCGATAAAGCCGCGAAACCCGCCCGTTCGACATGATGTCGCCAATGGCGTCGTAGACCGCGTCGTCCGGGTCGCGATAGTCCGGCCGGTGGTAGCCTTCGACGTAAAACGGCTGCGTCTGCTCGCGGATGACGACCGTCTTCTCGGCAAACTGTTTGGGCTCGACGGTGGTCATCTCCTCCGGCTTGGGCCCGGCCGGCACGCGGCTGAAGTACCGCTCCAGCATGGGCATCGCGGCAGATGCTTTGACATCGCCCACCACGGCAACCACGACGTTGGCTCCCACGTAGTACTTCTTGTGGAACTCCATCGCTTCGGTGGCCGTGATCTGGCTGACTTCACTGGGCCAGCCGATGGAGCTGCGCCCATAGTTATGCGCCACGTAGGCCGTGGCCAGGAACTGCTCCACCAGCCGTCCAATGGGGTTGGAGTCGGTGCGCATACGCCGCTCCTCGATTACCACTTCGCGCTCTTTATAGAACTCCCGCGGCACCACGTCGCTGAGCCGTCCGCTCTCCAGCCACGCCCACAGTTCCAGCCGGTTCTCTGGCATCGACCAGAAGTACATGGTGTTGTCGAGCCCGGTTTCGGCGTTCAAGCCGTTGGCCCCGTTGCGCTCCGCTACGTCGGTGAACTGGTTGGGCACCACGAACGCGTGAGCTTCTTTCTGAGCCTCAAGGAACGCCTTCTGCAACTCCTCAAGCTTCTTCGGGTCGCGGCCCACGGCCTTCAGGTACTCGGCCTCGTAAGCGTCGTTGGCCGCCTCCACCTTGGCCAGCGCCACTTTCTCTTTCGCGTAGTCAGTGGTGCCAATCTCCGTTGTTCCTTTGAAGGCCAGGTGCTCAAACATGTGCGCCAGCCCGCTCTGCCCCGAGGGGTCGTTCACATCCCCGGCATCGATAAAGGTTGCGTAGCTGAAGACCGGCGCGTCTGGCCGCTCGCAGACGATCAGCGTCAGCCCATTTGCCAGCACCTTGGTCGTAGTCTTCTGCTCGAAGCTTTTCAAGTCCTGGCCCTGCGCGCCGTTCCAGGCCGTCGCCGTCAGCGTCAGTGCCAAACAACTCTTCCAAAACCAGGAAAAAGTCCTGCTTTGCATCCGGTCTCCTCGGTGCAGGGGCGCAAAACCGCACCCTACGCACTCTTCCAAGCTAGTTCTCTCCACCGAAGGGGGTCAAACCGGCCGGCCGCAAACGGCGGCATCTGCCTCGTAGATAGCGCTGAGAAGGACCCTTTGAAAGCGAATATCTTTTCATAACAAAGCTCTTGACAGCTTCGCGGTTTTCCTGCGATTCTCAAGTTCCTCTTGTGCATACCTGCTCGCTGCACAAGAACTTCCCCTGCAAACCAAGGAGCAAGTTGTTATGGCATATCCCACAGCCGTAAATAATCAAATCACAGACTCAGTAACCCAAGCCAATGTCAAAGTCCTAGGCGATGCGCCCGCGATGGCCCTGTCAATGCTCTATCAGGCCACCGCCCAGGCCCTGGCCAATGCCGCCCATAACGCCACCACGGCGCAACAGCAAACCAACATCCTGTCTCAATCCGTCACCGCGCTGTGCGTCAAGACACTGTTGGGAACTACGGTTGAAATCTCCCGGTAGCGCTTCGCACCCTTAAGACCCGATCCAACAAGAATCCAATAACTCTGGCAATGGAGAACATCCATGAGCGATGAGAACGTGCAAGCCGAATCCGCGAAACCCGGCGGCTCTGCTCCTTCAATCGAGCCCATTCAAGTGCCCGATCTATCTGTCGAGCCTCCCCAAACCGCCGACTTATCCGTGAAGCCGCCTCAGAATTCCAATTCGCACCAGGCAGCGGATCTCTCCGCCGCACAGGCGGAGCGCGCGGTGGCGGATAGCCAGTTCAGCGAGGGCCTGGGCACGAGGAACTGAACTCCAACCGGAAGAACAGAAACCGCAATCGAGGAGACACTATGGCATTCCCTACAGCAGTGAACGACCAGATTACCGATTCAGTTTCGCAGGCCAATTTGAAGGTCCTGGGCGATGCGCCCGCCACGGCGCTTGCTAATCTCTATCAGGCCACCGCGCAGGCATTGGCCAATGCCGCGCACAATGCCTCGTCGGCGCAGCAGCAAACCAACATCCTGGCCCAGGCCGCAACCACGCTAGGCGTCCAGTTGCTGGCCGCGGAAGATATCGAACTGGAAACCGCCGAGGAGAGTAAGTGAGCTATGGCAGGCGCTAAACATCCCGGTAGCCCGGCTCCAGAGAGAGAAACTGGCAGCGCGGCGGATCACCTGAACGACCAGATCAAGGACGCTCTCGCGCAACTCCACGCAATTCTCGATGGAGCGGACCAAGGTACGGTCCAGGTGGCGGCCTATCAGGCATTCGTGCATGTCGTGGCCTTGGCCATGCACAATGCGGTCGCCGAGCAGCAACATGCCCACATCCTGCGGATGGCCATGACCACCTCCGCGGCCAACGCCATTCTGGCCGGCCGCAAGGAAGAGGCCGAAAAGGTCCTCGAACTTGCGCGCTCCAGTCTGGTCTCTCCCGATCTTTCCGTAATTCTTGGACACGTCCGCTCGTTTGTTGAGACCGTGGGCCGGGAACTGCACCCCAAAAAACACGATGCCGCGCAGGCGGCGGAACAAGCACCGTCCTGACAGGCAGCGGCAAGCCCTGCGCGGCCGTGCCCGCACAAAAAACAAAAGCAGCCAGGGTTGCCCCCGGCTGCTTTTGCCAATTCAGATTCCATTTGCAGCCCGCGGGCTGCGCACACCTACGCCTTGGCGAGAACCAGGGCCTTGACTCGCGCGTTCAGGCGGCTCTTGTAGCGGGAAACGGTGTTGTGGTGCAAAACGCCCTTCTGCACGCTCTTGTCCAGCTCGGAGACCGTCTCGCGATACTGTGTCTGGGCTACCTTCACATCGCCATTGGCGATGGCCTCGCGCAGAGCCCGCAGGCTGGTGCGCACGCGGCTGCGGTTGGCGCGGTTCACTTCGGTGCGGGTGACAGTCTGACGGGCGCGCTTCAGCGACGATACATGGTTTGCCATTTGTATTCCTTATCTCAGGGTGAAATGCGGCACAGATGCAATCCCAGCCGCATCCCTCGCAATTTCATAGTCTACGGGAAACCAGGCGGCGGGTCAATGCTTGCAGACCAGTCGGGCGAGAGCAGGCGCGTTGGGAATTGTTCCAGGGCACGAGTGAAGTCGTGCCCTATTACAAGGCGTCAGGATGCCGGCATGATCTCTCCGCACGCTCCCCCGTTACGGGTTGGGCACAGTTTTCACTAAAAATCCTTGCCCCATGGATTGACTCCTTTCGCCGCCGGCGCTACTCTCTACCCCAGAT
Source organism: uncultured Acidobacteriaceae bacterium (assembly GCA_963839155.1). Taxonomy (GTDB): domain Bacteria; phylum Acidobacteriota; class Terriglobia; order Terriglobales; family Acidobacteriaceae; genus Telmatobacter. The sequence continues at coordinate 259,883 of CAWITY010000006.1, read as the reverse complement.
ACAGGAACCTGACACCGGATTTGGTAGCCATATCCAACCCGCGGTCACGCCTCACAGCCCAGAGCTCCGGCTCGCGTTTGCCCTGCGCTCTCCAGTTTGCCCCAATCTCAGCCCCTTCCATTCATCGCGCGTCGTCATCTGCCGATGTATCCTTCAGTGTTGTGAGCCCCGCCCGCGCTCCGGGCCGGTCCCGCCTGCCGTTCCCTTCAACCGCACTGCGCCATCTGGGAGGATGTCGAAACCTTTGAAGATCGCTCTGGAGATCACGCCCAACCTTGAGCCCCTCTTCGGGACTCGCGATGAAAACGTCAGGCTGATGGAAGACTCGCTCGGCGTACGGATCGATCTGCGCTCCGACGCCGTGCATGTGGAGGGACCGGAGGCGGGCGTCTCCTGCGTCCAGCGCATCTTCCAGGACTTTGAGTCCCTGCGCAAGCAGGGCGTGAACCCCCATAACGGCGAATTGAACGGGATGCTGCGCCTGGTCGTCGCCGATCCGGCCACCACCCTGCGTTCTCTGGCCGACAGCGGCAAGCAGCGCTCGGCGGGCGTCAAACGCACCGTCCAGCCGCGCTCCATCAACCAGCGCAAGTACGTCGAGGCCATCGAGCAGAACGACATGACCTTCGGCGTGGGCCCCGCCGGCACCGGCAAAACCTATCTCGCCGTGGCCATGGCCGTGGCCGCCATGAACGCCAAAAAGGTCAGCCGCATCGTCCTCGTCCGCCCCGCGGTCGAGGCCGGCGAGCGCCTCGGCTTCCTCCCCGGCACCCTTCAGGAGAAGGTCGATCCCTATCTGCGCCCGCTTTACGACGCCCTCTACGACCTGCTCGAACCCGAAAAGGTCGACAAGATGCTGGAGAAGAACGTCATCGAGGTCGCCCCGCTGGCCTTCATGCGCGGCCGCACCCTCAACGACGCCTTCATCATCATGGACGAGGCGCAGAACACCACCATCGAGCAGATGAAGATGTTCCTCACCCGCATGGGCAACAACTCCAAGGCGGTCATCACCGGCGACATCACCCAGATCGACCTGCCCAACCCGCGCAAGTCCGGCCTGCTCGACGCGATCAACATTCTCGACGGCGTGGAAGGCATCCACTTCTGCCACTTCGAGGACGTGGACGTGGTGCGCCACGCGCTGGTGCAGCGCATCGTCCGCGCCTACGAGTCCGTCAAGTCGCAGCAGCAGGAGCTGCCGCTGGCCCTCGGCGAGCCCATCGAAGTCGGCGCGCAAACCGGCGAAACCCGGCCCCAGGCCCAGCCCGCACACGCGCCTAAACCGCAGTAAATGCCTCTGGATGGGGGGTGGCCCCGGTCCCTCGCAGTTGCGGGCCGGGGAAAGCACGAATCCCGTGCGAGCGAATAGCGAGCGATCGGCCGCACCGCAGGTGCCGTCCAGCCGCACCGCAGGTGCTGGGAGAGTACAAACTCGCGTAGAATGAGGGTTACCGGAGCAGCGCGCGAGCGGCCCCGAGCAAGATGATCATCCTCGACCCAGATTTGGAGCCCGAATCACCCCACGGACGAAGACCTGTCCGTGGGGGCCCCGGCCCCTCGCCCCAGGCAACTGCGGCGAAGCAAGTGCCTGCGTCAGCGGCTCCAGCGATTCCCAAAAACCATCGCCAGCCCTCGGCGCGCACTTTGGCCCGTTTTCTCTCCGAGGCGCAAACCGTCGTCCGCCTCAAGGGCGAAGTCTCCGTCCTGCTCACAACAGACGCCAACATCCGCCGCCTCAATCGCCAATTCCGAGGCAAGAACAAGGCAACAGATGTCCTCTCCTTCCCGGCGGATCCGATTCCCGGCCTCAAAGCTGCGGAAGCGCAAGCCGGCGATCTGGCCATCAGCGTTCCCACGGCGCTCAAACAGGCCATCGAGCAGGGCCATCCTCTTTCCACCGAAATCAAGGTGCTCATTCTGCACGGCCTTCTCCACCTTGCCGGCTACGACCACGAGGCCGACGCGGGCCAGATGGCCCTCCGCGAGCGCCAACTCCGCGCCAAGCTCAAGCTCCCTCAAGGCCTGATTGAACGGGCTGAAGCGCCCAAGCCATCCAGCGCCAAGCCAGCCGCCCAACCGCCCCGTAGGGTCGGTACGAGAATAGCCCAGGGCAAGCGCAGCGCAGGAACGCCCGCACAAAAGGTCCCTGCGCCCCGTAGGGCCGCCGCGAGAGCTTCTTCAAAGGCCCCGGTTTTGAAAGGGCACGGCTTGAGCGGTGCCGCAAAGAGACCAAAGAGTGGCGCGGCCTTAGCCGCGGAGGGAATGCCGGCTGCGGAGGATGCCATCCCTCAGGGGCTTGAGCCCAAGAATCAAAATGCCGGTCTGGCGGCACGACTAAAGTCGTGCCCTTTCAAAGCTCCAGCGAGGGCCAGGCGCCGATGAGCACCCCAATCATCCTGATGATCCTCCTGCTGGCCGCGGTTGAGACGCTGGCCTCTTACATCAGCCGCATCTATTCTGAGTTCGGCAAGATCCTCTCCCACGAAGTGCAGGAGAATCTTGATGCCTGGGAGGAGCTGATCGAGCCGCAACTCGGCCTGACCCGCGAACATGCCGCGATCTGCGCGGCCGTGCTGCAACAGTTGGCGCTGGGCGTCATCGCGCTCGAACTGGGCACAGTGCTCTTCGACCGCGCACCGCTCCTTGCCCGCCCCACGTACGCTGAGATTGTCCAGGCGGTTCTGGTCCTGGTGCTGGTCGTCGTCTTCTGCAACCAGATTCTGCCCTCGATCCTTTTCAACCGCACCCAGGGCCGCTGGGCAGGACGCCTGGTTTGGCCCATCCGCCTGCTGCTCTGGCTCATGACGCCCGTCACCGTCTTTGTGCGCTTCTTCTTCTCTGTCGCCGCGCTGGCCGAGGCGCCGGCAACCGCCGAAGAGGAGGCCGCCGTCGATGTCGAGGCGCTGCTCGAAGCAGGCGAGGAAGAGGGCATCCTCGAAGAGAACGATCGCGAGCTGGTCCGCTCCGCCGTCGAGTTTGGCGACAAGCTGGTGCGCGAGGTGATGACCCCGCGCCCGGCAGTCTTCGCCGTCCCCGCCTCCACCACGCTGGAAGCGTTCCTGGAACTGCTGCGCGAGCACAACTACTCCCGCGTGCCCGTCTATGTCGGGTTCGCTGGACAACGTCACCGGACTTGCCTTTACTCATGACCTGCTGCAAATCGCCGACGAAGAGGCTCGAACGCGCACCGTGGCCAGCATCCAGCACCCGGCGGCTTTTGTGCCCGAGACCAAGCGCGGTTACGAGCTGCTGCGCGAGATGCAGCGCGAAAAGCAGCACATGCGCGTGGTTATCGACGAGTATGGCGGCGTCTCCGGTCTGGTCACCATCGAGGACTTGCTGGAAGAGATCGTGGGCGACATCCGCGACGAGCACGAAGAAGACGCGCCGCCCGGTTCGGTAGACGCCGAGCCGCAGCGTGAGCCAGACGGCGTCTGGCTGGTTCCCGGCGGCTTTCCCGTCGATCAGCTGGCAGATCTCTTCGGGGAACCTATCGAACTGGGCGAGGAGTTCGAGGCCACCACCCTCGGCGGTCTGGTCAGCGAGATCGAGGGCCGCATCCCCCTGGCCGGCGAAGTGGTGATGCTTGAGCCTGCAGGCCTGCGCATGGAGGTCGTCGCCTCCACTGATCGCCGCGTCGAGCGCCTGCGCGTCTTTCCGCCAGCCCCCGAATCGGATCCTGCTTCAGTCTCGTAACCGCTGTTCGCCCCTGAGTCTGATGACCGCTATTCGCCCCGGAGGGGCGGCGCGAAAATAGCCCAGGGCAAGCGAAGCGCAGCCCTGGGTGACGGCAAAAGAAAGGGGCGCGCCCCGCCGGGGCGCTGGGAAACACGGCAGTTGCACGGCTTCTTCGTTGGGAGTCCGAAGGAAGCGACGAACCTCAACCAGCCTTAACTTCGCTTCTTCCACGCCCGCCACTCCTCGGCCGTAATCTCCCAAACCTCCGACGGCAGTCGCCCCGAGACATAGTCCTTCTCGATAGCGCCCGCCAGTCGCATCCCCTGCCGTTCCGAGATGCGCCGCGACGCGGCATTGGCCGCAGCCTTGGCCACCCGCAGCACCGGGAAGCCCAGCGTCTCGAACCAGTAGTCGTTGGCCCAAACGCAGGCTTCGCTCATCAGCCCCTGTCCCTGCCACGGCACCCCAAGCCAGAATCCGCGATTGTCCGCTTCGCCTTTGACCAGGCTGATCAGCCCGATGACCCGGTCCGGTTCGGCGGTCAGCCGCAGCGTCCAGTGCCAGGCAACGCCCTGATCCATCTGGGGCAGGGCAATGTCGCGGCAATACTGGAGCGCGCCATCCGCCGGGTAAGGCCAGGGCACGCGATTGAGCAGGTATCGCACGATCTCCCAGTGCGGAAACTCGCGCTGAATTGCGGGCGCGTCGGCCAGTTCCAGCGGGCGCAGCACAAGGCGTTTGGTTTGGCCTTCCGGCATCATGCGCAGATTGTAGCAACGCCGAATCCGGAATCCGGCGATACAGCATTTTCGGAATTGCCGTTGATCAAAAGTAGGCCCCCAAGTGTCTTTTCCCTCAAGGAAAAGACACCTTGCACGCCCCTTAAAAAGTCCAGGTGTATTCCGAAAATGCTCTAATAGAGAGTCAGGAGTTTGAAAACCCTTTGAAATCTGGATTTGTTGCCATTCTCGGCCGGCCCAACGCCGGCAAAAGCACGCTGCTGAACGCCCTCACCGGCGAAAAAGTAGCCATCGTCTCCGCCAAGCCGCAAACCACCCGCAACCGCATCGCCGGGGTGGTCGAGGTCCCGGCGCACAAGGGCAAGCACCCGGCGGCGCAGATCGTCTTTGTCGATACCCCCGGCGTCCACAAGCCCGGCTCGCACCTTGACCGCCGCATGTTGCAGGAGGTCTACGAGGCGCTGGAGACCCGCGACCTGGTGCTGGTGCTGATGGACGCCACCCGCCGCGTGCAGTTGGAAGCCGCCGCGGAACATGCCCCCGCTGTCGAGGAGGTCGCCGAATCCCCGGTCCCAGAATCGGAACCGGGGGCACCCGCAGAGCGAGCGAAAAGCGAGCCATTGGCCCCACCGCAGGTGGTCTCCAAACACGAGCGCACCAATTGGGCCAGCGAGGACGAGTTTCTCTTCGGCCTGATCCGCAAGCTCGACTGCCCGGTCTTCCTGCTGCTCACCAAGATCGACCTGGTGCCCAAAGACCACCTGCTGCCGCTGATCGACACGCTGACCCGACAGTTCAGCTTTGCCCAGATCATCCCAGTCAGCGCCCGCAAGCGCGACGGGCTCGACATTCTGATCCGCAAGATCATTGATGTGCTGCCCACCGGCGAGCGCTTCTACCCCAAAGACCAGTACACCGACCAGCCGCAGCGCTTCATGGTCGCCGAGCTGATTCGCGAGAGCATCCTGGTGGAAACCGGCGAAGAGGTTCCTTACGCCTCGGCCGTGGTCATCGAGCGCTTCGAAGAGCCCAAGCCGTTTGTGCCGCGCAAAAAGGGCGCTGTGCCGGCCCGCCCGCCGCTCACCCGCATCGCCGCGGCCATCTACTGCGAGCGCGACGGGCAAAAGGCTATTTTGATCGGCAAGGGCGGTTCCAAGCTCAAGGAGATCGGCACCAGAGCCCGCCGCCAGATCGAGTCGCTGCTCGGCACGCGTGTCTATCTGGAACTGCAAGTCATCGTCGAGCCCAACTGGCGCGAGTCCAAAGCCTTCGTCGAGTCCCTCGATTGGCGCAACCAGCTCGAACGCCTTGCCGGAGACCAGACCACGGAGAAGCATCTGGCCGAAGACGAATAGCCGGCACTCGCTTCTGGCGCGGAATTCTGCTCTCCACGCGCGGATTACCTGCCCTCTGTCTTCATCCGGTACATGCGCGCGTCGGCGGCGCCGATGATGCTGTGAACGGTTGTGCCGTCCGTGGGGGCGGTGGCCAGGCCCAAGCTTGCCTGCACCCTCAACTCCAGCCCGTTCTTCATGCTGAAGCGCGTCTCCGCCAGCGTTCGTTGCAGCTCGCTGGCCAGAGCTTGCGCGGCCGCAGCGCCGGTTTCCGGCATCAACATCACAAATTCGTCGCCCCCGTAGCGAAAACACCAGTCCTGCTTGCGGCACAAAGCCCGCAACCGCCGCCCGGCATGTCCCAGCAACTCGCTGCCCACCAGGTGGCCGTGCTCGTCGTTCACCAGCTTGAAGCGATCCAGGTCGAGAAACGCCAGGCTCAACGGTTGCCCCAGCCGTCCGCAGCGCTCCAGCTCCCGCGCCAACACTTCGTAGAGATGGCGCACGTTGTAGAGTCCGGTGGTGTCGTCGGTCATGGTCAACTGCTGGATGCGCGCCACATCCCGCGCATTTTCAATGGCAATGGCCGCGTGATCCGCGAGAATGTGCAGGAATGCGATGGTGTAGTCGGTCATCTGCTCGGCGCGGGGATTGAAGATCTCGATGGCCCCGTGGGTGCCCTTGCGTCCCCGCAACGGCATGGCAATCACTGACCGGACCTTGCGCGATTCGCTGCCCAGCGCCCCCTGCAATCGAGGGTCATCCGACGTTTCGGGAACGATCAATGTTTCCCCGTGCTCCACAACCCAGCCGGCCACGCCCTCGCCGATCTTCACCCGCAGATCGCGCAGTACACTCTCTTCTCCGCCGCTGGCAATGGCGTAGTAAAGCTCCTGCCGCTCCTCGTCGAGCATCAGCAGCGTCCAAAGATCCGCTTCGACAAACCGCTCCATGTGCTCCAGGATGGTGCACAGAATCTTGTCCAGATCGAAGCTTGAGTTCAGTGAGCGCACGAGTTGGTGGAAGACGATAAGGTCTTCGAGCGGAATGCGGTTTTCCGTCGCGATCGCCATCCACAGCCCACGGTTTCAGATGTCGTAGCCATTCTGTCACGCAGGGGGATGAATGAGATGTTGAAAAGCCGTCCAAAATCCAGGGACTGCCTTCCTTAGAGAATTTCAGGTGTTGATGGCAACCAAGTCGCCAAGGCGAGTCTCGAAACGCATGAACTCTAGGCTCGCCCACAGCAAATGCCGGGAAACCACCCACCCGCTCAATAGCACCCCATCGCCATCACCCGCCGATATGCACCATCGACCGCGAGGGCTTGAGGAACCCCGGCTCGCCGATATGGTGTCTTGCCTCTTTGCCCTGCACCGTTTGCGCAATGTACTCGCGCAGTTCGCCGTCCCCGGCTCCGCCCCGCAGCCGCCCATAAAGGTCGTGCTCCACCTGCGAAAACAGGCACGTACGAATCTTGCCATCGGAGGTGAGCCGCACCCGGCTGCACGCTCCGCAAAAGGCCTGGCTCACCGGCGCAATCACGCCGATCTCGCCCACCCCGTCCTCAAACGTATAGCGCCGAGCCGTTTCGCTCTCCTCGCGCGCAGCCATCTCCACCAGCGGCAGCACGCGTCCAATCCGCTCCACAATTTCGGCCAGCGGCACCACGATCTCCGGCGTCCACAGCCTGCCTTCCTCCAGTGGCATGAACTCGATGAAGCGCACAACCACGCCTTCCCGGCGCGCAAAGTGCGCAAACCCCTCAATCTGGTTGTCGTTGAAGCCGCGCAGCAGCACGCAGTTGATCTTCAGCGGCGTCAGCCCGGCGGCCAGCGCGGCGCGCACCCCGCCCAGCACCGCCTGAAAGCTGCCCGGAACCCTTGTGATCTGCTCGAATATCCCGGGGTCCACGGCGTCCATGCTCACCGTCACTCGCTGCAAGCCGGCGGCTTTCAGCGGCGCGGCCAACTCGTCCAGCAGGTGGCCGTTGGTGGTCAGCGCCAGGTCCAGCGGTTCGTTCCACAGCGTGCGCAGGCGAGACAATTCCCTCACCAGTTCTACCAGTCCGCGGCGCAAAAGCGGCTCGCCGCCGGTGAGCCGGACCTTGGTGATGCCCAGGCCCACAAACACCCGGATCAGCCGCAGATACTCCTCGATGCTCAACTCGGGATATTGCGCCCCGCCCTCGCCCGTGCGGCAGTAAACGCATTTGTAGTTGCAGCGGTCGGTGATGGAGACGCGCAAATCGTGGATGACCCGCCCGTGGCTGTCGGTGAGCCGGGCGAGCGAGGTTACCGGGGAGGCAATCGGGGAAGGAGCAGTCATCGGTATTCCAGGGTATACCGTTTTCAAGCGATTTGTTGCGTGCAGGCGCGAAGTTTGGCGCTCAAAGTCCGGCCGAGAATGCGGCAAGCCGCGCGCCCCGGCCGACCGAATGGTTACAGCATCTGCTCTATAGGGCTCGACCGGGGCCCACTTGCTGAATCAGCTTTCAGGCTCTCCCTGCGTGGCAGCTTCAGAAGCTGCGGAAAGCTTCGGGGTTCTGCGCGCTTTGTAACAGTCCGGCACCAGTGCATCTGACCCGCGATGGACAAAACATCCCTACGTGGACATGCCCTCGCGGAGGGAGCAGGGGCCTTGAGGCCACTGGATCGAGTTCAATCTGTTTCGGCCTTCAGGCGCGGGCTTTTGCATTTTCACACGGGTTTGCGTTTTGTCTTTGTTTTGTTGAACCTGATTTCTTGTTTCTTATCAGGGCACAACTTCAGTTGCGCCGTAAATCGCTGACAAAAAATGACTTCCTTAGCCCCTGCGGGATGTTTTCTGGATATTCGCCCCGCGCGGCAGCCTCTTTAGTCGATCCGCGGCGTTCCCTTGCGCAGCACGATTCCGGCCACGCCCATCACCACAATGATGACCACGGCGATGGCGAAGTAGTAGGCGATGGGATGCGCCCAGCCGGGCGAATAGGCCAGGTCCTGTCCCACCCACATCGACAGGATGGCGGCGATCACCGCAAACTGCCCGGCGATCACCAGAAAGGTATGTCCCAGGTCGCGCCGCTTGTCCAGCGCCTCCACCTGGTCGGGGGTCATGTGGCGTTCTTCGGGGGGAAGTAGGGGATTTGGCATGAATTCTCCTGGCGGACGGCGCGATTCGGCCTCCGGCCCGTTGTCCGCTTACAATTTCGATTCAAACACATGCTGCCGGGATGCGCCAATCGCAGCGCCACGCAACCCATCGCCGCCAGCCCGCCGCCGCTTGCCTGCGGAGGCGCCTCCACTTTTGCTCGCGCGGAAGTTTAAAGCATCTCCGGAGACAATGAATGATGTCATGGAACTGAACAGCGAGGGGCCTGGGGCACCCTCAGTGTGGTCTTTGAGGCGCCTCCGAGATCGTGGCCACCCGCCCCTTCTACCCTCCGCACATGGCCTCGGTCAATTAACCCTCTTTCTCATTCGCTCAGGGAAGCACTCCCGGTACTCCGGCGGAGGGCATATGAGAACATCGTCAGGTGTGGGGCCGCTGCTTTTCAAGGGAGAGGCACACTTCCCCAGCACAACGTCGGCCCCCCGCTGAGCTATGAAGTATTCTGTGGCAACATATTCGGGTACCATGCCCATGATATTGCCCCATCTGTTTTGGGTCACGACGATTCCAGATCCAGTCTCCTCCCCCAAGGCGACAAACCGGTCCGCGGCGGAAGCCATCTCACATTTCCTCCAGCGCTCGGCGGATTCCAGGTCGCTGTCGAGTGGGGCGGCGCTATTGAGGAACTTCACTGTCTCAATTTGGCGGTGGGCGGCTGCGATGAAGATTAGTTCATCCAAGTCGACGAGCGAACCAACTGAGGCCAGCAAACGGGTCAATTCTGTGTTCCCATCTTTGGCTGCTTCGCGCTGAGCCTCTCGAAAGACGTTGTGGTCGCTCGCAGCGACACTTTGGGTGATCGAAGCGGCAGTTTTCGCATCTCCGCTGGCAATCGCAGCAGAAACCTGCTTCTCGAAATCCAACGCTCTGAGGGTCGTAATCCTCTCTTCCGCGAGGGTGCCAAGGGTCGTACTTTCGTTCGCAGCGGAGATCGCGTGGAGCGTTTCCTTATCCGAAATTCCCTGCACTGCGGCAGCTCGAACGGCGCCGTCGCTGTCGCTCGACGCGATTGTGGCAAGAACAGGCTGACCGGCGAGGCGCTTAACGGCCGCTAGGCGGACATCGGTAGATTTGTCGGTCTGCGCCACGCGACGCACGACATCGAGGTCGGAAACGCAGATTACGGCGGTTGACCTCAGGGCTGGGGCGGGTCCCGTCAAAGCGATTGTTGCGATTGCCGACTGGTCCAATTGGCACATTGTGGTCTCAAGGGCCTGCACCAACGTTCCCTGGGGCCACTCGACGATGGTAGTGGAGGCCCCGGACGCAAGGTCCCTTACGACAGTGGAAACCGGCATAGGGGCATCTTTGATGAGATTTAATACTGACTCAGTGGCCGCCGCGCGATTCTTCGGATGGGCATCATGAATGGCCATATTTACTAATCTTTCGCAGTATCCCGGCTTGGCCGCCTCGCAGTCTTGGGCCAAAGTCTTCGCGCTGGGAGCGGCGTAAGTCGGGTCGACCGCAGCCCAGGCAAATGCTAAGAGAAATGAGGAGTAAAAAGGCCTAATACTCGTCATTTTTGCACCCTTCTGAGAAGTCTTCTTCTCCGGGCTGGAGTCTGGGACAGGCAGGTGGCCCGCTCATCAGCCCCAAAAACCACTTTGCACCATGAGAAACTGTGCCCGTTCATCGCGGTTTTGTGCGATGAGCCGGTCTTGAGGCCAGATCGCGGCCAAACTCGGATTTAACCATGCCGTAGGGTCTGAAGCGGCGGGTGGCCCAGGTCTCGATTCTGAGATTGAGGGAGCACTGAAGCTCTAGCGAATAAATATTGCGCCGAAAATTCGCCGAAGTCTAGCGATTCGCTGAGGCAAAATCCTCAGTTGGCGGTATCCTCCAGATTGGCGCCGATTCAAGAGCTCACTTCCACTCCGGCGCAGACTCCCACCGGGTTGGACGCAGGGTGATGTATTGCACTACGCGCGGGTTGTCGCCCCGGTTCGGGCTGCTGCCGTGAGGTAGAGACTGATGCCAGAGCACCAGGTCCCCGGCCCTGCCGGCAATCGGTTTCAACCCAGGATGCCTCAGAATTGCCTGCCGCGGATCCTCCATTGGAGGCAAGTCGTTCAGCCATTGCTGCAACGAGCGGTGAAATCCCGGAATGCAACTGAACGCACCCTGCTCGGCCGGCGTATCGGTGAGGTAGAGGATGCCTTGGATACCGAAGCAATGCGGCGGCGCAATGGACACGTCCCAATGCACATGAGGCCCTGGGAATTTCCAGCCGTCGTTCTCGGGCGGGTTGAAGCCGCCTTGATCCACCGTCGCCCACAAGTCCTCTCTGCCCCACAACTGTGCGAAGGCCTTTACCAGGCGCGGCGCCCGGCGATTGGCTATAAAGGCCGGATGACGCAGCAACGGAACCCAGATGGTCTTGCCGTACTTGTTTCCATACCAGCTCTTCGCATCATTGGGATCGGCGTCAAGAAAACTGAAGATGGCCGCAGCGGCAGCGTCGCGATCGCCGGCCGCTACGGCATTATGAACCACTAAATAGCCGTACTCGTCCCAGAAGGCGAGTTCTTCGGCAGTTAGCCCCGGCACATCGTCTAGACAACCGGCAGCCGAGACCACAGGCTTGCCTGCAAGAGCATCGCGCAGCCGCGTCAACCGTGCTTCCTCGATCGATCCGCCATTGGTTTCGACGATCCACTCTTCAAGGGAGTCGAACCCCGTATGGCTAGCAGAGTGAAGAAACCTGGCGGTTTCAAGAATGTTAAGCCCCAAGCCAGAGAGCAGCGTATTCTCCAGATCCCACTCCTCATGCTCTCGGGGGGACTCTGCCGCCGGCTCCTTGAGCTTGAGTGAGCAGCGTTGCCAGTAGCGATGGAGATACGGAATCTGCAGGCGGCCCAAGCCCGCCGCAAACTCAGGCAGCACGGTGTCGAATGCAGAATTCAGGTTTTTTCCCATTTCCACGGTGTTGGGACCCCCTCCGTGAAGAATGTTAACCGGTTCGTGCGGTTACCCGAATTTTCATTATTCTCAGAGAATTCAGGCAATCCTATCCGATGTGGACCTCGGTTGCCGAGAACTGCCCCTTCTGGCGCACGCCTGAAGTTAGGAAGAGATGGGCGGGGCGGTCATTGAGCGACCTGCCCGGTCTGTACCACTCCCTCAAGCTCTTGCTACTTGGGCGGGTAACCGACCGACTGACCGTAAAGCGCCTTCTTTCCTTCGGCAAGCTTCAGGAGCGCGGCTGTGTCCGGCGTGTGGAAGGCGTAGAACCAAGCGTTCAGCCCCTCAGATGCGGCGAAAAGATAGACGTTCTGCCCGATGAAGCCGGTGTCGACCTGGGCAAAGTCCAGCTTGGCGTCGGCCACATAGACCAGGGTCACCGCCGCGTGGGCCGCTGCGCCGGTGCCGATTTTGCCGCGCACGTCGCCGGCTGCAATCGGGCGCAGGCGGTTGGCCTCTGCCTCGTAAACATAGACGCCTTCGGCCAGCACCACGTCCAGCTCCACTTCCTGCTTGTTCATGGCCGAGGGCGCGGTGCGGCCCAGTCCCGGCTTGGCTTGGCGGGGGCGGTTGACGCCAAAGGCCGCCCAAAGCAGATTCGAAAGGGTTTGCAGCGGCAGCGGCTTGTCCTGGAAGGCGCGTGTGGTTTGCCGTTGACTGAGCGTTTGCATCAGCGGCAGTCCGCCGGCGATCTGCGGCTTGGGCAGTTCGATGGGTTTGAGTTCCTGCGCGAAAGCCGCCGGCACTGCCAGCAACATTGCAGCCAGGGCCAGCAGCGCCGCCCGCCGCAAGAGGGAGAAGCGTGCAAAGATGTGCATGAGGGCTCCTTGAAGACACAGCCAAGGCACGCCCGCCTCCAAGGTGTGCGGTACAAGGGGAAGGGAAATGTGCGAATCAGCTACCGGGTTCCTCGCGGAACCGGAGTCGATGTATCCCGAAGCCGCCGCATTCAAGTCGAAGAGTCCCCCAGGGAGCGGCGATCCTGAACAGGGCGAACCAAGCCACAGGGACTCTGGTTTCCTTCTAGCGCACGGCTGCACAACCTGAAATTCCGGCTGCCTTCTCTCTACTCCGAGAGGAACGCCAGCGATTGCAGCGAAGTGATCTCGAAGGGTTTGCGGCAGCGAATGTTGGCGCACGACAATTTGTCGTCACGCCTTACCATGTAAGACTGCGCCTTGGCGAAGCGGGCGCGATCCCGCTCGTCGGCCCCGCGGGGCAGTTGCACCCGCTTGCGCCGCACCACCCAGGTGACCTTGTATTCACCCGCCTGGCCGCATTTGGGGCAAACGATGGTGTGCGACCGCTGTTCCGTAGTTTCGTTGAAAAACTCCCGCTCTTCCATGGTCTTCCAAATCTCCATCCCTGGGGTGAAAACGCCGTTGCCGGCCACGCCAGGGCTCTTCCGCTCCGTCGGATTTTATTCCATACTCATCTTTGCCATGACGAAACGCAAGTTAGTCCCATTTTCAGCCACCAAGGCCGTGAAAGCCAATGCCCGTGAGCGCGTGGGCCAGCCCAAACCCGCTCGCGTGATCGAGAGCGAACCCCGCACCGGCCGCGAGGTCAAACACAAACCCAAGCTCGACCAGATCATTCAACAGGAGGAGTAACGATGGCCAAAGCAGTCGGAGTAGGCGGAATCTTCTTGAAGGCCAAGGATCCCAAGGCACTCTCTGCCTGGTACGCCACCCACCTCGGCATCCCCGCCCAGGACAGCTGTTCCCTGGCATTCGACGGCCCAGAAACGGTCGGCATGACGGTGTTTTCGCATTTTCCCCGCGAAACGGGCTACTTTGGCGAAGGAGGGCAGGAGGTTATGGTGAACTTCCGGGTCGACGATCTGGACGCCCTGCTGGCCCAATTGGCGGCCGCAGGTGTGCGCATCGACCCAAAACGGGAAGATTTCGACTACGGGCGCTTTGCCTGGATCTGGGACCCGGAGGGCAACCGGGTGGAACTGTGGCAGCCATAGGCAGCACTTCGGCCTGAAGACCGCTGCCAGTCTGGATGGGGTCCTACGCAGTAAGACACCCCGTGGGACATTCCGTAGCCATACTGGCCCTGTCCTGCGCATGTTTTGCGTTTGTCTTGCAGGCTTGCGGGGAGCGTATGACAAATCTCAGTGCCAGGACGCCCGGCTGCGCATCCGTGTCTTACAGAGGCTCTGAGCCGCTTTCGGAGGATTCCTCTGGGTCTCCGATCGCCAGATTGCGAGCCTTGCATTCAGGCGCGGACTGCGGGAATGGGACTCAGACGCAGCACACGACAGCGGAATCGGAATGGGTGCAACTCGAACCCACCGCATTCAAGAGGGCACAACCACCTGTGAGCAGAGGCCCTGTTCAAAAATAAAGTAGATACAGTGATTCTGGTTCCAGGTTAGGGCTTGGCCGGCAGATGTTGCACGGTGTAGGGCCCTGGCAGTTGCGGCCCGTCCGGCTTGTTACTTGCGTCCGGCTTGCTCACGACCGAAGTCCGATTGGAATAGATGCGGAACTGCACGACCAGGTCAAGCAGAACCGGCACCGGCTTGCCGTCCTTCACGGCAGGCTCAAAGCTGGCCTTGCGGATGGACTCGACCGCGTTTTCGTCCAGCCCGAACCCGATGGGCCGGCCCACGGCGATCTCTCCCGGCTTGCCGTCGGCGCCGATGACGGTGTGATAAAGCGCCATCCCCGCCACGCCATTGGCCTGCGCGAACTCGTTTGAGGGTGGCTCGAAGGTGGATGTCAGCCGGGCTTTCTTGTCAACTGTGTTCTGGCGCATTACCGATGTGTCCTTGGGGCGGTAGTCGGTTTTGGCCGCGGCCGCCTGGTAATAGAGCTTCCAGAAGTCGGGCATGGCGGCCATCATGCGGTCATCCAGACCCTGGGCGAAGATGAAATCCAGCGCGTCCCTGAGAACCTGGGCGGCATGCGCCGCGGAAGTGGTCGTGGTTACGCTCTTGGCGTCCGCCGGACGCTCGGCTGCGGGCGCGGCGGCAATCGACGCCTTGAGCTGGTCTGCCTCGCTCTGCTCGGGTGGCTCGGCAGGTGCGGCTTCTGCTGCTTCCTCGCCCTTTGACCAGAATTTCCTCTTCGCCTTTGCGCCTTCCTTCTTCTTCTTGGGCGTCACCACAATTTCCCGATCGATGGTGATCTTTACGACTTTCTTCTTGGGCGTAATCTTCACCCGGTCAACGGCGCTGGTGGCGTCTTCGTAGGCCAACTGTCCCAGAAAGTGCAACCCGTACCGCGCCCCCTCCAACTCCACCTTGTGCTTGGTCAGGCGCACCCGTTCGATCTGCAGGCCGCTCAGCGTATAAGAGCCCTGGGGCGAGTGTCCGATCAGCCGCCCATTCTCGTCAAAACTCAGCGAATTCTCCAGATATCCGCCGCGCAAATACAGCGCTTTGCCCACCAGCCGCTGCTTCAGCTCCTCTTCCGTGATGTTGCCGGTCTCAGCGGGGGCAACGCTCTCGACCGCCTTTGCCGCCGTAGCCGCGGGAACCGTCGCCTTTTCCGGTGCTTCCTGGGGACTCGGCTGTGGCGCGACCGCGGGTGACGCCGCTTCAGGGGCCGGCAGCTGCGCGGCCTCAGGGCTGGGCTTAGCAGGTTGCGCAGCCGCATCGGGAGCGGGACTGGGCGCCTGTGCCGGTTCTTGGGCGGCCAGAGCCACGCTCATCGCCACAGCCAGTGCGCCGCAGCAGACTGTAGCCACCTTCCGGCGCGGAGCTCCGGTGGAAGGCCAAACACGAAATCCATTCATGGGCAGAAGCATGGGCGAACCTTTGATGGCCACTTTAACAGCAACCTCTTCCATCTGTGTAAGAAGAATATCGGCAGTTACTCAACCTGTTCCCGGTTCGCGCCGCGGGCCCCGTTGCAGCCTCCAGCCAATTCGCCGGAACAAGCCCAGTGCCCGCCGGGAGTCTGCTTCAGACAGGCCCAGCCGGCGGAGCAGCAGTCGTAGATCGTGGCGGTTGGCTTCTCCCATCCCCGATGGAGAATATTCCGCCGCCTCCATGACCTGCCCAATCACTCCGGCCAGGAGTTCCAGCCGGCCCGAAGGTGCGGGGCTTTTTGCCAGCTTCGCCGGCGCTGTGTCCGGATCGGAGCCAAGGCCGCGCACCGCCACCTCGTAGAGGCATACCGCTGCCGCCTGTCCCAGGTTCATTGAGGGCTGGCGGGCGTCGGTGGGGATTTCCACCAGCAAGTGGCAATAGGAAAGGTCTTCGCGGGTCAACCCATGCTTTTCCGGGCCGAAAACGATGGCCACTCGTCCGCCGCGCGCCAGCTCCCGGCAGAGCAACGGCGGCAACTCGGGCAGCTGAACCGCCGCCTGCTCCGGCTTGCGATACGTCAGGCTGCCGGTGCCGGCAACCAGCGTGCAGTCTGCCACAGCCTCGGCCAGAGTCGAGCATTCTCGCGCGTTTTGCAGCAAATGGGGCGCGCCAACCGCCGATTTGGCTTCGCGCCAGTGCGCCTCGTAAGGAGCCACCACCGTGAGCCGCGAAAACCCAAAGTTGGCCATGGCCCGCGCCACCGCTCCAATATTGAGCGGGTTGCGCGGCGAGACGAGCACCACGTCCAGCGCATCGCGTTGAGCTTCTGTCAGCAAGCAATGATTGTAGATGGGCGGCAAATGCATCGCGCCCGTTGTTGCGAATTTCCTCCGTTGCACGTGCCGGAAAGCCGCACTCCAGTCAGTCCGGCGCAGCTTTACTTGCACGTTGATGCTCATGGAAGTGGCTTGCACCGCCGCGATGCGATGGCTGGTGAGGCGGTCCGGGTCAAGCCTTCAGAGAGCCGTTCCTGCGCGGGGGCGTCGATTGCAGAGCCAATCTCTGCCGATTGGGTCAAGAGGCGTAGGCGTGGCCAAGGGCGGTAATCGATTCTATGGCTGACGCCCCAGAAACCCCAGGGCAAACGCACCATCTCAAAGAAATGGCTTTGAAAGGGCTCGGCTTCAGCCGTGCCTATGGAAATGGCTTCAATCGGATGGGCTTCAGCCCCCGAGGGAAGATTGATCAGGGAGAAGACCGTCCATCAGGGCCTAAAGGCCGCCATTCGATGCGGCTTTGGCCGGCACCCTTCGGCTTCGCTCAGGGCAGGCTTCTGAAGCTGTGCCCTTTCAAAGATAATGTCCCTACGCTTTCGATTGCATGGTGCGTTTGCCCTGCCAGAAACCCCACATTCCAGTGATTTCTCAGACGGGTCTGATAGTTTGTTAGTGTCGGGAAATGCGATGACCGTAAGCGCTGTAACGTTGGTGCGTCTCCTCCTCTGGGCAAGCACGTTGATGCTCGTGTCGATGACCGCCGTGATATGGGTCCGGCGCAGGCGCGCTCCCGAATCCATCATCATGTCCTTGTTGTCGACTTGCGCGGCGATCTACTGCTTTGGGTCCTCGCAGGAAGTTGCGCAAACATCTATGGCGAGCGCGCTCTTCTGGCTCCATGTGGAGTATCTGGGCATCCCATGGCTTCCCGCCCTCTGGTTGTGGCTGGCACGCAGACACCATGGGCTGAAAAGCAACGGCTGGCTTCTGTGGAGCATCCCGGTGATCGCCTTTGTGGGCCAGTGGACCAGCTCACTGCATGGGCTTTTTTATCGTACCGTTACGTTTCTGCCGCGGGGGCCCTTTTGGATCATTGCCGTGCAGCGCGGCCCCATCGCCTGGGTGCATCTTTCGTATCTCTACTTCGCATTTTTCTACGGTGCATGGCTCTATTTCGCGAACTATCGTACTTCGTCCCGGCTGATTCGCAGGCAGAGCCTGTTGTTTGCCGTCTCTTCTTTTCCTCCCATGGCGGGCTATCTGGCCTACTTATTAGGCTGGAGCCCCTGGAATCTCGACATCGCCCCCATTTTCCTGGCGCTGAGCGTCACCCTGGCCTACGTGGCGGTCGTCCGGTACGAGTGTTTCGACCTGGTGCCGATGGCGCGCTCTCTGGTGTTCAACAGCATGAGGGACGCGGCAGTGGTGACCGACCTGCACTTTCGCCTGGTCGACTTCAACCCGGCCGCGCACGCCCTGCTGCCTGCTCTGGGGAATCTGAGCCCAGGCGGTGACATGGCAGCGGTGATGTGCGAATCTCTTGGCCTCCAGAAGCTCTTTCGCGATTCAAGTCAAACCAAGGAAATCGAGATGAAGGTGGGGGGAGAGCCGCGCTACTTTGAAGTGCGCGCCCTCCCGCTCAGCGTTGCAGACCGCCAAGTCGGCTGGGCAGTCCTCTTTGCCGACATTACTTCCCGCGTGCGCCTGGTGCGCGAGCTCCGTCGCCACGCCGAAACCGACATCCTCACCGGGGTCGCCAACCGCCGCTGCTTTGTTGCCGCCATTGAGCTGGAAAGCGCCCGTTCCAGCCGCCACCAGGCTGCCTTCAGCGTTGTATTCGGGGATCTCGATGGTTTCAAGAGCATCAACGACTGCTATGGGCACGCGGCCGGAGACAAGGTATTGCAGACTGTGGCGGATCGGTTTGCCTCCTGTTTGCGCCGCATTGACGTGCTCAGCCGCTACGGCGGAGACGAATTCGCCATTCTGCTTCCCGAAACAGGCGCCGATGGCGCAGAAGAGGTCGCTGAGAGAATTCGAAGCGTCGTCTCTGCCGCTGGTGTGGAGTGGGAAGGCCAGCTCATTCCCATCACGGTGAGCCTCGGTGTGGCCACCTACGTTCCCAATTGCACCACGGAGTGGGTCGATTTGCTCGATGAGGCGGATCAGGCCCTCTATCGCGCCAAGGCCGAGGGGCGAAATCGCGTGGCGGGCTGCGATGAAACGCGCATGGCAGGGGCCTAGAACCCGCTATCCCGCAGTTTTTACCCTGATTTTGCCGCCCCAGCGTCAGACGCTGCCTGGCGCCCTCCGGGCAAATGTACTAGCCTCATGAGGTGATCTTCACCAACCCTGCCGAAGTCGCGCTGAACGAGCTGAGCAAGGCGCCCTTGGTTCGCTTCTCGGTTCTCGCGCTCAGTTCTATCTTCTTTCTGGTGGACCCTTTCGCCGCCATTCCCTCCTTTTTGGCCATTACCGAGAGCGCCGAGCCGGCGCGCCGCAAGCGAATGGCTCGCAAGGCGGCCATTACCTGCTTCATTGTCCTCACCAGCTTCGCCTTGGGCGGCCAGCTGCTCTTCAGGATGTTTGGCATCACCCTGCCCGCCTTCGAGGTGGCCGGCGGGCTGATTCTGTTGCTCATCGGCCTGGATATGCTGCAGGCCAAGCGCTCTCCCACCCAGGAGGCAACAGGCGATACCGAGGAGGCCTCCCATAAGGAAGATGCCGGCATTGTGCCCTTGGGCATCCCCATGCTGGCCGGTCCAGGAGCCATTTCTTCGGTGATGGTGCTGGTGGGCCAGGTCCCAAAGCTCTGGCATTGGGAGATGGGCGCCATCTTGGCGGCGATCGCTTTCACCAGTCTGATCAGCTTTTGGGTCCTGGCAGGCGCCAGCCAGGTTCGCAATGTCATGGGCGAGACCGGAATTCGCATCCTGGTGCGCATTATGGGGCTTTTATTGGTGGCTCTCGCCATGCAGTTCTTCGTCAATGGACTCACAGACTTAGGGCTGATTGTGCGGCAATAACGCCACACTTTCCCACAGAAACCGGGACTTTCCACAGGCACATGGCTTGCAATTCACCCCACGGGTTGATATGGTTGGGAAGTTGCAAACAGCGGCTGCCGAGAACAAACGGTGGGCAACTGGAAAGCGGCTTGCAAACGAGAGTGGCCTGTGCTACTCTTTGAAAGTTGCAGATGAGCAGTGGAGCCTCCCGGTGGCCTTATGGCCTGCCCGTTGAGGGAAGTGGGAAGCTGAGTTCGTTGGATCAGGTGAGGCAAGAGCCCCTGAACCGCTGTAGGGAAACCCTCAGAGAACAAGCCATTGCAAGACCCAGGAGATTTTCTCCTGTGAGCCCTAATGGGCTCAGGCGAACTTTGTCGGTCGCTCTTTGATATTGTGCGCAGTGCGATGTTTCTGAATGGGGATCTTCCCCGTCTCAGGCGATCGAAATTTGCAAGTGAGGATCAACCGCCAACAACGAGTTTGAGCGGCCTCAAGCGAAGAAAAGATTGAGCTTGACACGAGGATGAAAGTTCTGATAAGTTTAGAAAGTTCGCGCAAAAACGCCGGCAGACGCGGTTAAACGCGGAACCGGTGAGCGCAACAAGTTCGAGGACACCCTGGCGTAACAGCTCGGGCCTCGATCCAAACGGCCCCGCTTAGGCGGACCAGTCGCAAGGATCTTTGACAATTGGTTGAACGTGCCAGTCGTGAGAAGAGATCAAGTTTGGCTTGATCATTCTCACAAGGTAAGGCGCCGCATATCTTCGGATGTGCTGGCGCAG
Source organism: uncultured Acidobacteriaceae bacterium (assembly GCA_963839155.1). Taxonomy (GTDB): domain Bacteria; phylum Acidobacteriota; class Terriglobia; order Terriglobales; family Acidobacteriaceae; genus Telmatobacter. Next base: position 239,679 of record CAWITY010000006.1, on the reverse strand, counting down.
CGTCGATACCACGTCCGACCTCCGTCGGTTGGGTATGACAAACAGTTTCAAACGAGAGTTTGATCCTGGCTCAGAATCAACGCTGGCGGCGTGCCTAACACATGCAAGTCGAACGAGAAAGTGGTAGCAATACCTGAGTAAAGTGGCGCACGGGTGAGTAACACGTGACTAACCTACCCTGGAGTGGGGGATAACTGAGGGAAACCTTAGCTAATACCGCATAATACCTACGGGTCAAAGGAGCAATTCGCTTCAGGAGGGGGTCGCGGCCGATTAGTTAGTTGGCGGGGTAATGGCCCACCAAGACTGTGATCGGTATCCGGCCTGAGAGGGCGCACGGACACACTGGAACTGAAACACGGTCCAGACTCCTACGGGAGGCAGCAGTGGGGAATTTTGCGCAATGGGGGAAACCCTGACGCAGCAACGCCGCGTGGAGGATGAAGTACTTCGGTACGTAAACTCCTTTCGATCGGGACGATAATGACGGTACCGGAAGAAGAAGCCCCGGCTAACTTCGTGCCAGCAGCCGCGGTAATACGAGGGGGGCAAGCGTTGTTCGGAATTATTGGGCGTAAAGGGTGCGTAGGCGGTTTGGTAAGTCTTGTGTGAAATCTCCGGGCTCAACTCGGAGACTGCACGAGAAACTGCCGGGCTTGAGTGTGGGAGAGGTGAGTGGAATTCCTGGTGTAGCGGTGAAATGCGTAGATATCAGGAGGAACACCTGTGGCGAAAGCGGCTCACTGGACCACAACTGACGCTGATGCACGAAAGCTAGGGGAGCAAACAGGATTAGATACCCTGGTAGTCCTAGCCCTAAACGATGATTGCTTGGTGTGACGGGTACCCAATCCCGCCGTGCCGTAGCTAACGCGTTAAGCAATCCGCCTGGGGAGTACGGTCGCAAGGCTGAAACTCAAAGGAATTGACGGGGGCCCGCACAAGCGGTGGAGCATGTGGTTTAATTCGACGCAACGCGAAGAACCTTACCTGGGCTCGAAATGTTAGTGGACCGGGGTAGAAATATCCCTTCCCCGCAAGGGGCCGCTAATATAGGTGCTGCATGGCTGTCGTCAGCTCGTGTCGTGAGATGTTGGGTTAAGTCCCGCAACGAGCGCAACCCTTACCTCCAGTTGCCATCATTTAGTTGGGCACTCTGGCGGAACCGCCTCGGATAACGGGGAGGAAGGTGGGGATGACGTCAAGTCCTCATGGCCTTTATGTCCAGGGCTACACACGTGCTACAATGGCCGGTACAAACCGTCGCAAACCCGCGAGGGGGAGCTAATCGGAAAAAGCCGGCCTCAGTTCGGATTACAGTCTGCAACTCGACTGCATGAAGCTGGAATCGCTAGTAATCGCGGATCAGAATGCCGCGGTGAATACGTTCCCGGGCCTTGTACACACCGCCCGTCACATCACGAAAGTGGGTTGCACTAGAAGCCGGTGAGCCAACCGCAAGGAAGCAGCCGTCCAAGGTGTAATTCATGATTGGGGTGAAGTCGTAACAAGGTAGCCGTAGGAGAACCTGCGGCTGGATCACCTCCTTTCTAAAAGAGAAATGATGGCATGCATATCCCTTCCGCGAAAGCGGACCGCTGCGAAGCGGCGGATGTGAATGTCCATCTAACCCTGCAATTGCCGTCCCTGACGGCGAGCGCGGGAATTCTGATACAAGCCTTCTTTGCTTGATCGATCATTCGCACGATGGTCATGGGCGGCGTAGCCGCCCAGCATGTTCAACCTTGTCCTCGAAACCCTTTTTGTACTGAATGAGGTTTTTGAGAGCCGCCGGGCTCCTGGCTATGGCCAAGTAGCCGGCGGGGGAGCCGGCCAACACGGGCCTGTAGCTCAGTTGGTTAGAGCGCACCCCTGATAAGGGTGAGGTCGGTAGTTCGACTCTACCCAGGCCCACCATCTCTGCCGCAGGCACCCATACGTGGGGCTGTAGCTCAGTTGGGAGAGCGCGTGCTTTGCAAGCATGAGGTCAGCGGTTCGATCCCGCTCAGCTCCACCAAACTCATTCACTGTTTCCTGATCGCCGCCATCTGATACAGAGTGACGCCGATCTGGAAACAGGCCGGTCAGTCTTCGAGACTGATCCGGCAGGTTTCCACCGCCTCAGGGCGGGCCTTCTCGATAAGACGAGAAGGTTTGGATGTTTGACAACGAAATTGATTGGGTAATGCGCATCTGGATGCGCATCCCTCGTACCAGCCGCCGCAAGGCAGCTGGAGGGATGCAGTGCGAGGATGACGCAATACAAGGCCGAGCACAAGCAATGAATCGTCGCGAGACGGTTCAGGCAAAGTGTTCAATGTAAGAAGAGTGTCTTTAGGAGTGCAACTCGGGAGCGCGTGAGCGTAGCGAGTTGTTCTCAGGCGGAAGTTAAATAGGTTATCTCTGATCAGGACCGCAGTGATGTCGGCTCCCTGCGCTGGAGTTAATTCTATGGTCAAGCTACTAAGGGCGCACGGTGGATGCCTTGGCAGAGACAGGCGATGAAGGACGTGGCAAGCTGCGATAAGCTTCGGTAAGCCGCACACAGGCGTTATAACCGGAGATCTCCGAATGGGGAAACCCTCCTAGGCAAACCCTAGGAACTTCCCGCTGAATACATAGGCGGGATAGAGCGAACTCAGGGAAGTGAACCATCTCAGTACCTGAAGGAAAAGAAAGAAACCTCGATTCCGCTAGTAGTGGCGAGCGAACGCGGAACAGCCCAAACCCGTGTCATTTCGGTGACTCCGGGGTTGTAGGGCCCACAACAGTAGAGTTACCAATCTGGTTGTTAGCCGAATCCTCAGGAAAGTGGATCCATAGAGCGTGACAGGCGCGTAGGCGAAAATAATCCAGACTCGAAGTGGGTACCTGAGTAAGGCGGGGCACGTGAAACCCTGCTTGAATCCACGGGGACCATCCCGTAAGGCTAAATACTCGTCTCTGACCGATAGTGAACCAGTACCGTGAGGGAAAGGCGAAAAGAACCCCGTCGAGGGGAGTGCAAAGTACCTGAAACCGTGTGCCTACAAGCAGTGGGAGGACTATGCCCGCAAGGGAATGTCTGACCGCGTGCCTATTGCATAATGAGCCGGCTAGTTATTCTTGTCAGCAAGGTTAAGCGTAAGCGAGCCGAAGCGAAAGCGAGTCTGAACAGGGCGTTCAGTTGGCAGGAATAGACGCGAAGCGGGATGATCTACCCATGGCCAGGTTGAAGGTGGGGTAACACCCACTGGAGGACCGAACCGGTGTTTGTTGAAAAAAGCTCGGATGAGCTGTGGGTAGGGGTGAAAGGCTAATCAAATTCCGTGATAGCTCGTTCTCTCCGAAATAGCTTTAGGGCTAGCCTCGGACGAATTGCACTGGTGGTAGAGAGATGGATGGACTAGGGGGCTTTCCGGCTTACTGAATCCAACCAAACTGCGAATGCCAGTGACAACATATCCGGGAGTCAGACGGTGGGGGCTAAGCCTCATCGTCGAGAGGGAAACAGCCCAGATCGCCTGCTAAGGTCCCAAAGTTACAGTTAAGTGGGAAAGGAAGTCGGAACGCTCAGACAGCCAGGAGGTTGGCTTAGAAGCAGCCATCCTTTAAAGAAAGCGTAATAGCTCACTGGTCAAGCGGTCCGGTGCCGACAATACAACGGGGCTAAAACTGTACACCGAAGCAGCGAATGCACACTTTTAAGTGTGCGTGGTAGGAGAGCATTCTCAACAGCAGTCGAAGCCAGACTGAGAAGACTGGTGGAGCGTTGCGAAGAGACCCTGCCGGCATAAGTAGCGATAACGGAGGTGAGAACCCTCCGCGCCGAAAGTCTAAGGTTTCCTGAGGAAGGTTAATCCGCTCAGGGTTAGGCGGTCCCTAAGGTGAGGCCGAAAGGCGTAGCCGATGGACAGACGGTTAATATTCCGTTCCTCCCAATGTTCGTTTGACGATGGGGTGACGCAGAAGGATAAGCATGCCGCACTATGGCTATAGCGGTAGTTGCACGTAAGCTGGATCCGATAGGCAAATCCGTCGGGTCTTAACAGTGAGGTGTAACTCAGTCCCGTATGGGGCTTACGATTCTGATTCCACGCTGCCGAGAAAATCCTCTAAGGAGAACAAAGGGAACCGTACCCCAAACCGACACAGGTAGACGAGGAGAATATCCAAAGGCGCTCGAGTGAAAGCTCGTTAAGGAACTCGGCAAATTGGCTCCGTAACTTCGGGAGAAGGAGCGCCCACGCAAGTGGGCCGCAGTGAAGCGCGAACGGCGACTGTTTAACAAAAACACAGGTCTCTGCTAAGTCGAAAACGACGTATAGGGGCTGACACCTGCCCGGTGCCGGAAGGTTAAAAGGAGAGGTTAGCGCAAGCGAAGCTTTGAATTGAAGCCCCGGTGAACGGCGGCCGTAACTATAACGGTCCTAAGGTAGCGAAATTCCTTGTCGGGTAAGTTCCGACCTGCACGAATGGTGTAACGATCGTTCGACTGTCTTAACGAGTTGCTCGGCGAACTTGTAGTACCGGTGAAGATGCCGGTTACCCGCAGCTAGACGGAAAGACCCCGTGCACCTTTACTACAACTTAACTATGGGTTATGATTCTCGCTGCGCAGGATAGGTGGGAGGCTTTGATACCAGGTTCTTGGACTTGGTGGAGCCAACGGTGAGATACCACCCTGCGAGTAGTTGTGATCCTAACCTACTCCCGTAATCCGGGAGAGGGACATAGTTAGGCGGGTAGTTTGACTGGGGCGGTCGCCTCCTAAATTGTAACGGAGGCGCGCGAAGCTACTCTCAGACTGTTTGGAAATCAGTCGTCGAGTGCAAAGGCATAAGAGTGGTTAACTGTGAGACCTACAAGTCGAGCAGGTGCGAAAGCAGGCCTTAGTGATCCGGTGGTTCTGTATGGAAGGGCCATCGCTCAACGGATAAAAGGTACGCCGGGGATAACAGGCTGATCAATGCCAAGAGTTCATATCGACGCATTGGTTTGGCACCTCGATGTCGGCTCATCGCATCCTGGAGCTGTAGAAGGTTCCAAGGGTTAGGCTGTTCGCCTATTAAAGCGGTACGTGAGCTGGGTTCAGAACGTCGCGAGACAGTTCGGTCCCTATCTGCTGTGGGCGTAGGAGATTTGAGGAGGGCTGTCCTTAGTACGAGAGGACCGGGATGGACGAACCTCTTGTGTTCCAGTTGTCCTGCCAAGGGCACGGCTGGGTAGCGAAGTTCGGTTGTGATAACCGCTGAATGCATATAAGCGGGAAGCACGCTCCAAGATGAGATCTCCCTGAAGGGCCCAGAAAGACCATCTGGTTGATAGGCTGGGTGTGAAAGCGCAGTAATGCGTGAAGCTTACCAGTACTAATCGCCCGTTCGGCTTGTCCATAGAATTAACTCCGCGCAGTAAAAGCGGATGCTCTTCTTACAAGCCTTGTAATACCAATCAATTTCGTTGAAATTAGTACAATGTTTTGGCGCCAGATTGCAGCCGCGTTCCTACGGGCCTCCGGGAGAAACCATCCGGAACAAAGTAGACGCCGCGGCAGGCTGCGGGCAACCACCCGCCAAGCGCCATCAAGTTTGCCGGTGACCATACTGCGAGGGATCACCCGTTCCCATCTCGAACACGGAAGTTAAGCCTCGCTGGGCCGATGGTACTGCACGGGTGACTGTGTGGGAGATTAGGTGATCGCCGGCAATAATATCTAGCAAAAAGCCATGCCGTGAAGGCATGGCCTTTTTTGCGTGTGCTCGTCAGCCAGATCTGCTTCGATGAGCGAGATGAGGGACGGCATCTGGCCGCCTGGGCAGGGTCGCGATGCAGCGAATAGGATTTCCAAATGGAACGGGCCATGCCGCTAAGGCATGGCCCGTTCCATTTCGGGTTGACTGGGTAAAACTAACGTCTTCCAGGGCCGGCGGCGCGGATCGCTTCTGAGGCGTCGAACTGTTGGAAGTTGGCTTGAAAACGGGCAGCCAGGTCGGCTGCGGTGCGGTCATAGGCTTCTTTGTCGACCCAGGCGTTGCGCGGGTTCAAAACCTGCGCTGGCACATCGGGACAGCTTACCGGAATGTGCAGGCCAAACGCCGGCTCGGTCACAAACTCCACCTTGTCCAACTGGCCGGTGAGGGCGGCATGGACCAGAGCGCGAGAGATCATGATGCTCATGCGCTCGCCCACGCCGAATTTGCCGCCGCTCCAGCCGGTATTGACCAGCCAGCAGGCAGCGTTGTGCTCTTTCAATCGCTTTCCGAGCATTTCAGCGTAAACTCGCGGGGCCAGGGGCAGGAAAGGAGAGCCGAAACAGGCTGAAAACTCCGGCACCGGGTCTGAGCCAAGGCCGGCCTCCGTGCCGGCCAGTTTGGCGGTGTAGCCGGAGAGGAAGTGGTACATGGCTTGCTCCGGTGTGAGCCGCGCGATGGGCGGTAGAACGCCAAAGGCATCTGCGGCAAGGAACATCACGTTACGCGGGTGCCCACCTACTCCGGGGATCACTGCTCTATCAATAAAATCAACAGGATACGCGGCGCGAGTGTTTTCAGTGAGAGAAATATTGGCGTAATCGGGCTGCCGCGTCATTGGGTCGAGAATGACGTTCTCAAGCACCGACCCAAAGCGGATCGCGCGGTAAATCTGCGGCTCCCGTTCTTCGGTGAGGTCCACGCATTTGGCATAGCATCCGCCCTCGAAGTTGAAGATCCCAGCGGGGCTCCAACCATGCTCGTCGTCGCCGATCAGGCGGCGGGCTGGGTCGGCGGAGAGGGTGGTTTTGCCTGTTCCTGAGAGACCGAAGAAAAGCGCGGTTACCCCATCTGGCGCCCACGTTGGCCGAGCAGTGCATGGGCAGCACGTCGCGCTGGGGGACGATGAAGTTCATGACGCCGAAGATCGATTTTTTCATTTCGCCGGCATATTTGGTGCCGCCGATGAGGATGATCTTGCGCGTGAAATCGGCCAGGATGAAGGCGCCGGAGTTGGTTCCGTCGCGCTCCGGCACGGCCTCGAATTCCGGCGCGGCGATGACGGTGAACTCCGGCACATGCGCAGCCAGTTGCTGCGGCATCGGGGCCGCACAAAAAGTTGGCGGACAAAGAGCGCGTGCCAGGCGTACTCGCTGATCACGCGGATGGGCAGCCGGTAAGCCGGATCGGCGCCGCAGTAGAGATCCTGGACGAAAAGGTCGCGGCCGCGCAGGTGCGCGGCGACCCGCTCCAGCAGCGCCTCGAAGCGCTCGGGTGAAAGTGGCTTATTCACGCGTGCCCCAGTCCACCACATTGTGCGTCGCCGCATCGTCCACGGTGAACTTGTCTTTCGGACTGCGGCCGGTGCGAGCTCCGGTGGTGGCCAGCAAGGCACCATTGGCCGCCAAGCGAGCCTCGCCGCGCCGGATTGCCGTTTCAACCAGTTCCGCAACCGGCAGGTTGGCATGCACCCGCGGTCCTGACGCCAGTGAGCAAAGCTCTTCTGCGGTCACGAAGGTCCCCATATCCAGGTCTCCTCTTCCTCATTTTTTATGATCGGATAAGCTATTGTGCCATTCAATGGTCACGAATGGAAGCCAACAATCTCTCGCCGGGAAATGAATTGCCGACCGCGAGGGAGTTTAGCCATCGGCTGGGCAGATTGCCGGCCTGGCGCGGTAGCGGAGACCGAATTCAATGGGGCAGAAAAAGGGGTGGATGCTCCTGGCGGAACATCCACCCCAGTTCTGGTGGAATGGCTGCATGCAGATGGCGGTTCAGACTCAACCTATGGACGAAGGTTCAGCGCGGGCGTCCCGGCTGACAGCTACTTGGGAAGTTGTCTGTTGCTCTGTCTGAATCAGCTGAGTTCCTAGCGGCGATCCCAGCCCGGTGGTTGCGTCCCAACCGGGCCCAGCGGAGTACGCGCCATTGTTGCCTGAGGTTATGTCGCGGAAGCAGGAAGATTGGTTGATCGAGTACAGCGCCTGATTCATGAATCCGGCCCGATTCTGAATTGTCTGGTTCATCAAGGCAATCAATCCGGCCCAAAGCGGCGCCACTGCGCTCGTCCCGCCGACCACCATCTGCTGCCCATCCACGAGGATGTTGTATCCCGTATCGGGATCGGCGTTGCCGGCTACGTCAGGGACGCCGCGGCCAGACGGGGCACCGTGTATGGCATTCGTTTGCCAGGCTGGACACGAAAAGACCGTGCTGTATCCGCCCCCAGTGGCTCCGCCCTGTGCCCCGTCGTTCCACACGGTTTCGCTGGCGATTCCGCCGTTAGCCGCGATCAGGCGCGTGCCACCGCAGGCGAGCACGTGGGGGCTGGAGGCAGGGAAGTCCACATGGTTCTGGCCGTCGGTCATTCCGTCGCTCGACCCGCTGTCGCCTGAGGCGACGGTGATCGTGATGCCCAGCAAGCCAGCTTCCTGAGCGATTTGGTCAAAGCTCTGCATGGATTGGGTTGTCCAGGTGGCTTCGGGACCGCCCCAACTGATCGAAAGCACACCGGGAAGCCGGAGTTGATCGTGGACCGCCATGCTCAGCACATCCTGGAATCCTCGCGAGGTATTTGGCGCAAAGTAGACCACAATGTTCGCTCCAGGGGCCACGGCTCCGGCCACCTCGATATCCAGCATCACCTCTGTATCGGCGCTTTGCGGCGTAGACGGGCGATTCTTCGCCAGATTCAACGCGGCAGTACTGACGGTGGGCGCCTGCAACTTCAGGGATTTGAAGTACTGGTCGATGTCCGCCATGCGATAGCCGCCGCCAAACTCAATCAGTCCGATCGTCTGCCCTTTTCCATCGACATCCTGGGGAAAGTCGTACAGCTTTGCCACGTCCAATGGAGAGAACGCGGCATTTGCGGCGCGGGCGCCAAAAGCGGCATTTGTGCCGCGATAGCGGAAATGCGGCTTGACCATTGGCCGGTCGTCCAGCCCAAACACTCCTTCGATGATCGACGCATATTCCTCGGGGATTTGAATTGTGCCTGTGCGCCCGCGATAACTTCCATCCGGATGCTCGAATTCGTTCAACTCTACGGAGAACGCCTTCTCCATAGCCGCCGCGGTACCTGAAAGCGTAACGGTGCGGCGCAAGACTTCGTCGCCGCGCTCCAGCATGTGCAATTTGTTCTCGCTGGCAAATTGCCGCAATTTGTCAACATGCAGGGGATTGGCGCCGAACTGCGCGGCAAATTCGTCATGGGTCATGAACCGGCCGGAAGGCGTATGAGCCGGCAGAGGCTGTCGGTGCTTGAGAATCACAGAGATTTGCATCAACTGATGCGGGTCTGTACGCCCAATCGAGTGTGCTCCTTCAAGCGGGACGCGTTCGCTCCCCTTGAGATCGATTCTTCTGGAATTCGCCATGGGGTACTCCTTTTCTGATAGGGTTTCCCGTGGATGATGATGTGCCAGGCACTTGTCCAGCAAGCTCAGGGGGGGGCTACAAAGGGAAACGCCCCTCGCTCGCTTGCAACGCTCCATGCCAGGGGGCATGGATCACGCCCTGGAACTGCACCCGGAAAATGCCGGGGCAGTTCGCAGGTGAATCGACTTCCTGGTACAGAGTTCGAGAAGTTTATTGCCCTGCTAACACCGCTCAGCCAGTGAAAAACCCGACGCCACGTTCGAGGCAAGTCCGGGCCAGCACAGGATATTGCCACCGAAGTAGGCGCGGGCCGCACCGGCCGGGGGGCAGATTGATTGTCTTTCATTTTGAACCGAATCGACCGTTGAACAGTACCCGGCAGAGAACCGCATCAGCCAGCGGATCGATGCCGAACGCAATCCACTCCGGCATGCAGCTTGGCTTGCGCGAGGAGCAGTGCCGTTGCGCTTTTCTTGAGATTGGGCTTCGGCTGGCCGCGAATTGTGAAGATGGCCCGTGCAGCCAGCCGGACGCCAAATGCGGCACGCGAAGAAGACGCGCATCCGCACCGTATGCGTGGAATCTACTCCCAATCTGCGCGCCAGGATGCTCAATTTTGGACAGGTCGAGGTAATTTGAAAACGAAAAAATCGGCAGCGTAATGAGGCGCTGCTCTTCGCCCGTTCTGCTTGCTGCGGGATTTGGTTTTAGGCGCCAAGCCTGTCGGGGATAGAAAATGCGGCTGCGCGCACCCTGTAAATTCAGTACAACGATTGAGAAGGAATCGATTTCCAGTCAGTCCGAGATTTTGTCAGACGCCTACGGGCAGCGTGGGCATTGCGCCCTGCTCCCTGGCTTCGGCGACCACAATGTCAAGGTACTCGAGCACCTCGGGGACGGTCATGGTGTAGATCTCGCGGCGGGAGTCGTAACCCTCGTTCACCAACTGCTTGAGGAAGCCGGCCGGCGACCTGGACGGCGATCTGATCGGTGATCACCTTGCCGGAGCGCTTTTTCTGCTCCTGCCAGGCAGTGCAGGGCAGCGCGATCGCCATGGTGCGGCCATTTACGTGAAGCACACATCGACGGCATCGGCGTGGCGTGTGGCGATGGCCACCATGGTGCCCTTTCCAGCTGCAGTGCAGGTCTTCGCCGGTCCAGCGGTCGGCTACGTGGAAATCCTCGTACATGACGCTAGCCTACCCTTCCGCCCAGGCAACCGGCAAGGGCAAGAGCACTGTGGAGCAAGTTTTCTGCTCGAGCGTCTCGTTCCCAACAATTGCACACTGCGAAGGGAATCTCAGCCGGGGGCTGTTGAAGCACTCCGGCCTGCCGATGAACGGCGAGAGGGAGACTTTGACCCATGCAGATCACCATTACCGTTCCCGACGAAGTTGTGCGCGAAGCGAAGTCCCGCAGCCTGTTCCTCACGGACTTTGTCCAGATCCTGATCGGCAAAGGACTTGAGGCGGTGAAGAAACGTCCGGCGCTGAAATGCGCAATCGATCTGATCCACGCACTGCGGTCATCTGAGCCCCTTTTGAAAGAGTGAGACCCGCCATGGCGACCATACGGTGGACGCTCGTCTCGACGCGCTGATAGACTAATAGGGTTACAGCCGCAGCGCCACCACCCGTATGGGCCCGCCTGCAAGTCGATCAAGAAGGACAAGAAAAAACCCCGTGGATACTCAAACCCGTCATGCCCTGAAGAAGGATAACTTTGCCCAGGCCACTGCGAGCAGTTTCAGTTGGCTGAGTGGTCACCGTTCCGGCGTAGTGCGTTGGGTTGCCGCTGTTGCGGCGATTGTCATCCTGGGCGGCGGTGCGATCATTGCCTGGAATGTGCGCTCCTCCGCTGCCAATACAGCTCTGGGCGCGGCCCTGGATACCTATGTTGCGCCCCTGGCTCAGCCTGGAGCGCCACCTGAAACGGGCGTTTATTCCTCTGCCGCCGACCGCTCAAAAGAAGCCAACCGGCAGTTTGTCGCGGTTGCTCAAGAGTACGGCTGGCTTGCCGAGGGCGCCAAAGCGCACTACTTTGCCGGCATCACCTACCAGGAACTGGGCCAGACCGCTTCTGCCGAGACAGAACTGAAGAAGGCAGCCGGCACATGGGATAGCAATCTTTCCAGCCTGGCCAAGCTGGCCCTGGCGGGTCTCTATCACCGCACGGCCCGCGACTCCCAGGCCATCGATCTGTATACGGCTCTAGCCGCCAAGCCGACCGAGACCGTCTCGGCTGGAACGGCGCAACTGGAGCTGGCTGACCTGTACGCGGCAGCCGGCAAGCAGGAAGAGGCGCGCACGCTGTGGGCCAAGGTCAAGGATGCGGACAAGGACGGCGCGGCCGGTTCCATTGCCGCGCAGAAGCTAGGCGCACGCCAGTAGTTCTGCGCGATCGCTGACGAAGCTCGCGGGGCCGATGGCCTCGCGAGTTTTGTATTTGCGCCACAGCTTTTCGGCGGCGCGCGTGAGCAAATTCCAATGAACCTGCGTCTGGTACGATATGAGCGCCAGCCAGGCCATACTCGCAGGTTGGATGGAGATTCCCGAGAGCACTGTGCACGAGAGAGACCGCCAGCACGCGGAAGAAGAAGCGCTCGCGGCCCTGGTCAGCCAGTACTCGGGCACGCTGTATCGTGTAGCGTTCTCTGTCCTTCGCAATGCTTCCGATGCCGAAGACGCCGTGCAGGAAGCCTTCCTACGCGTGCTGCGCCATCGCGACACGCTGGGCGAAGTGCGCGACAACCGCGTTTGGCTCATCCGCATTGTGTGGAACATCGTGCTGGATCGCAAGCGCCGCGCCAAAACCCGCCCGGAAACCGACGACGTCTCCGAACTGGCTCGTGTGCTGCCCGCGGCAGAGCTGAGCGCCGAGCAACTCGCCTCTGCCGCGCAACACCACGCCCACGTGCTGGGTTGCGTTGAAAAGCTGCCCGCCAACGAGCGCAAAGTGCTGCAGCTTTCAGCCTTTGAAGAACTGACAAGCGTGGAGATCGCCTCAATCCTGGGCATCACCGAGTCCAGCGTCCGTTCCCGGCTCTTCAGAGCGCGCAACCTCATGGCCGGCCTGCTCGATCACGCAAGGAGTTTGCGATGAACCCTTTCCCCCACGATTCCGTTTTTGGCGAACCGACCTCTTTTGAGGAGACGCTGCGGCTGATCGCACATGCTCCAGTGCCCGAGGGGCTTGCGGAGCGCGTGCAATCCGGCCTGGACGCGCATTTGAAGGCTGCTCCGCGCGTGGGCCGTCTGCTGACCTGGCCTGCGGCGCTTTGCCTGAGCAGCAACTGGATGCGCACCGCTGCTGCTGCTGCCATTGTTTGTATGGTTGTGGGCGGCGGATGGGGCGTGGTCTCGCGCGTGCGTCCGGGTTCCGCGGCCAGGGTTGCCGCGCCGCTGCCACATGTTGCCGCACCGGGCGGATTCTCGAACCTCGGGGCCATGCGCACGCCGCAAACCCTCAACGGCCCGGTGCTGACGCATTCCGTGCCTCAGTCGCAGCCGGCGAATCCGACCGCCAAGCCTACTCTCCAGTCGGCGCCGAAGCAACCCCGCCACGCCAAGCCCGGTTCGGCAAACAAGGCCGCTCTTCAGCCTGCTACGCCCGCAGCAAAGTAACCCCTTCCCGCCCAAAAAACTCCGTGCCCCGTCCATTCGCCCGCTTTTCGGAGAATGGGTGGGAAAGCACAAACACCGAGCGAGGGCTTTTTGCCCGCATTTCTCATCAGGCGCGGCGACGAATTTGCTCCGCCGAATTTGTAGAGCTGGCCTCCAGGCCGGCTGTATCGTGGGTCTCCCGACCCACGCCGGACACCGTTTGCTCAGTTACGGAGTGTACAAATGGCATGGATGAACGAGCCGTTGCTCTGGCGGCGAGGACGCCGCCAGTACAGCCGGCCAGGAGGTCCGCGCTAGAGGGCGTTGACCGAGTCGATACGAATGCAGATCAGCGCAAAGGACTGCGCCGTCTTTGGGTAGGTACGGGCGGAAACATGTTCTTGCAATAGATATTCCCTGGCTCATTCGCCCATTCAATGGTGCACCCGCGCCCCGGAGGGCAGTGGTCAAGGTGTTCCTTTATCTGGCGGGTTAGCAGCCCAATGTGGAGATCGGGCGTTGACGACGCGGCTGAGTGGAAGACATCGGCGAATTCCCCATAGGTAACGTTGGGAGCAACCAGAAAATAGGTGATTCTCTCGGCGCGATACCCATAAATCTCAGACATGATTGAGCGGATGTCTTCGCGTTTCAGCCGCGTTTCATTGATCCACGTCGAGCCATCGCCCTTTATGCGAAGAACGATGTCCCTGTCGCGCAAGCCGCTGAAGCAGTTCTCGCTGGGAATTTCCCGCACCCCGGTCATGGGGACATTCATCCCGGCTGACACTGGTCTTTGCATCACAAACGCACAAAAGCTCAGCACCAGGAACAGACTGGCCAAGGGCGCGGCCAGCAGCGCACGCAAACTGATGAGGTCCATACCGTAGATGGACACCGCCGGCCCCGGCTTTGTTCCCCGAACTCGAAACCGCCGCCTATCCGTTCTTGGTAATCCCACGGATGACCATGCCCAGCAGGGCCAGCACCACCGCGCCCCAGAAGGCCGCGCCAAAGCCGTTTACGCGGAAGCCGCGCACGATGCTTGACGCCACCAGAATCATCATCCCGTTGATGACCAGCAGAAAAATTCCCAGCGTGAGAATGCTCAACGGAAATGTGACCACCTTGAGGAAAAAGCCGGCAGTCGCGTTCAGCAACCCGATGACCACCGCGGCCACCATCGCGGGCCACAGCCCATCCACATGAAAGCCGGGCACGATTCTTGAAACAACCAGCAGGGCTATTGCGTAGAGAAGCCATTGAACCAGCAGTCCGAGCATCGGTGTTTCTCCTTGGGGTGGTTGAAACTTCAGACCCTACCATCTGGCTTTCGTTATAGCATGGCCGGGAGCCGCGCTCGCCAGAAACATTCCATGCTTGTCTAAGGAGACATTTGGCGCCGGGCCGTGTCCAACAGAGGGTATCCCGCACCGGCCCCTCAGTCTGCCTCAAGTCAACTCAAAGGAGTCGCCTCATGCGTGTTCCTGGCATCTATCGGATTGCGGCTCTCATACTGCCTCTGTTGCCGGCGTCAGATACGCAAGCCCAGCAGGCGGCCAGCACGCCCATTCCCGACATTCATCAACTGATGCGCGAGGTCCGCGAGCACCAGAAGAATCTTGAGAAGGTCATCGAGAATTACACCTATAGCACCTCTCTGACCGTGCAGGACCTGGACTCGAAGGGCCAGGTGACCAAGACCGAGACAAAAGAACTCGAAGAGTTTTTTGTGAACGGCCAGCAGATAGGCCGCGTTGTGAGGAAAGATGGCAAGCCGCTCAGCGACGAGGAGCAGGCGAAAGAGACCGAGCGCGTGACCAAAGCCGTGGAAAAAGCAGAGAAGCCCAAGCAGGAGGATCCTAAAAAAGACGATCAGGTGATCAGCTTGAGCAAGGTACTGGAGGTCGCGGACGTACGCAATCCACGGCGCGAGACCTACCGCGGCCGCCCCACCTTCGTCTTCGACTTTGTGGGCCGCAAGGACTTCAAGGCACACAACGTCTCAGAGGATGTCTCGAAGAAGCTCCAGGGCACGGTGTGGATCGATGAAGCTGATCGCATCGTTGCCCACCTGGACGTGAGTCTCAATGACAACTTCCACGTGGCTGGCGGGCTGCTGGCCAATATCGAAAGGGGCTCCAACTTCCATTTCGATCAGGGCCCGGTGAATGGCGAGGTCTGGCTCCAGACGGGATTTGACGCCACGATGCAAGCCCGAATCCTCCTGGTCAAGGGCCTCCGGCAGCATATCACCATGCAGAACCACGACTACAAGCGCTTCCGCGTGGAGACGCAGCAATTGAAAGATGCCAAGGCCGTGCCGGAGAAGAGCAAGTGACTTGCGCCGGCGCTTGGGCGCACTGGCCTGCAAATCCATTAGAGTGGTTGGATGTTCATCCGCAAGCTATCCATCGAGCGCGTCGACCCGGCTGGCGCTGCCCACCCCTGCCCCATCCGCTGGATCGACAACTTCGCCATGCGCAACTTCACCAACGACGCTATTTTTGACGACACGTTGCCGGTTGCCGACGGCCTGCTTGAAGCGGGGCTTGGCGTGCCGCTCGACCTTCTTCAGCCGGCCATGGAAGACTGGTTTCGCCGCAAAGGCTATCTCCAGCCCGAAGAGAGGCTTGCGGTGCGCGACATTGAGGGGTCCAAGCCCTGAGGCTGTCATGCCTGGACGCGAGATTCGGGCAAACAAGAGCTGCATGCGATCTGCTAACATTTCCCCACGTTCCCACCCAGTCTTGAAATCGACGGCAACGGGCCGCGCGGTGCAACCCCGAGACTTCAACCTGCCAGCAAGGGCTCGTAAAGCAAATGCTCTTTCCCACCGTCGAGTACGCGATCTTCTTTCTGACGGTGCTGGCCATCGCCTGGAGCTTGTATCGCTTCCCTGAGACGCACAAGTGCTTTCTGCTGCTGGCAAGCTATGTCTTCTACGGCTTCTGGAACTGGAGCTATCTGCCGCTGCTCTTTGGCATCTCGCTGGTCGCCGGGTTGCTGGCCCAACGCATCCAGCAGAGCAGATCGGCAAGGGCAAGAAGGCTCTGGCTGACCGCGGGCATCGCGCTTTGCCTGGCCACGCTGGGTTATTACAAATACACCGCGTTCTTGCTGACCAATCTTGTGGAGATATCTGGCCGATTTGGGCACCTGCCGCGCATTCAGGTCGATTCGCCCTTATTGCCGCTGGGTGTTTCGTTCTTCATCTTCCACGCGATCTCGCTGCTGATGGATTGTTACCGGAGCAAGGTGAAGCAGCCGGTCAAGCTGCGCGATGCGCTTTTGTACGTGGCGTTCTTTCCGCAACTGATTGCCGGGCCCATTCTGCGGGCCTCGCGCTTTCTGCCTCAGTTGGCGGTTCGCCGCAATCCCAACCATATCCGCGTCAACCGCGCCTTTCTGCTCATCGTGGGCGGATTGTTCAAGAAGGTCGTCATCTCCAACATGCTGGCCACGCGCCTGGTGGAGCCCGTCTTCCAGGCGCCGCAATCGTTTGGCGGATGGGATACGCTGCTGGCCGTGTATGGCTACGCGGCGCAAATCTACTGCGATTTCTCCGGCTACACAGACATTGCCATCGGCTGCGCGCTGCTGCTGGGCTACCGCTTTCCGCGCAACTTCAACGCGCCCTACACGGCGGCCGACCCGCAAGAGTTCTGGCGCCGCTGGCATATTTCTCTCTCCACCTGGCTGCGCGACTATCTTTACTTTCCCCTTGGAGGCTCGCGCAAGGGCCGGCTGCGCACCTATCTCAACCTGATGGTTACTATGCTGCTGGGTGGCCTGTGGCACGGCGCTGCGTGGACCTTCGTGGCCTGGGGCGGGCTGCATGGCGGCTATCTTGTGGTTCACCGACTCTGGGCGCGGCTCAAGTGGCCCTGGCTGCTGCGCTGGCGCGCCACTGCGGCCTGGAAGTGGGCGGCGCGAATCCTGCTCTTTCATGCCGTCTGCGCGGGATGGATCTTCTTCCGGTCTTCGTCGTTCGAATTGGCGTTCCAGGTTTTTGGCAGGCTGAAGGCCCCAGGGATTGCGACCCTGGCCACCACGCCCGTGATGCTGGTGCTGTTTCTGGGGCTGGCGGGCCAGTTCATGCCGCCGCGCTGGCGCAACTCCTTTGAAGTTGAACTCGGCCGCTGGCCCGCCCTCGCGCGCGGAGCAACCGTGGCCGTGGCCATTGCCACGATAGAAATTCTGGGGCCAACCGGCGTAGCGCCCTTCATCTACTTCCAGTTTTAGCGAGCCATGCGAAACCTACGGTTGACCCATCCAATCCGGCAACTCTTCCTGGTCGTTGCGGGATTCCTGGTCGCCATTTTGCTGCTGGAATCGGATGGCCTGGCCAGTTGGGCCGGCCATCTTGAGCTTGGCCCGCTGCGCACGGTCGCGGTTCCTGTCACAACTGCCGCACAAAGGACGCTTGCCCCGCTTGGAGTGGCGGCCATCCGCAGCCAAGCCTTGCAAAGCTTGGCGGGAGTGGGCTGGACAGACGATGCGGCCCAACTGGCGGAGGCTGCCAGCTCCGCCCGCAAGACTGCGGCACAACCAGCCGGCTGCCTGGCCACGGGACTCTCTGCCGTGCCGTTGCAGCATTCCGCGATTGCCAATGCGCCCGGCTGGGACGCTCCACTGGCGCCCGATGTGCCGCGAGCCACACCTCTCTCGCCGCTGCCGCCGGTGGCGCCGGGCAAGCCCAGGGTTGTGGTCCTGGCGGGGGACTCCATGATGGCCGTGGGCATCAGCGCCACGTTGCTCCGCCAGGCAGCCACGGACAAAAACCTGCGCATGGTCAAGGCTTTTCGTTCCGGCACCGGCCTGGCCCGGCCTGAAGTCTTCAACTGGACCGATGAGTATCCCGCCATGCTGGGTGCGGAGAAGCCCGATGTGGTGATTGTGGCCATGGGCGCCAACGATGGGCAGGGCTTCGTGGTGCAGGGCAAGGTTCTGGCCTTTGGCAGCGACGGCTGGCGCAAGGTTTACCAGGATCGCCTGGCCGCCTACCTGGCCATGGTGGCGGCAGGGGGAGCGCGTGTGGTTTGGTTGGGCCTGCCGCCCATGCGGGTGCCCGTCTACGACGAGAAGATCAGCCTGATCAACCGCATTGCGTACTCGGTGGTCAGCCGGAATCCGGCTGCAACCTGGTGGAACACCATCTCCTTTGTAGGGGACGAAACGGGAAAATTCCGGGAATTCGTTACGCTTCCCAGTGGACGCGCCATGCGGCTTCGCTCTGCCGACGGGATTCATCTCTCCGATGAGGGCGCCAGCCTGTTTACGACCGTGCTGATGAAGTGGTTGGATTCGCCGGAGTTGGCATCCAGCACGCCTGCGCCTTCCCTGGTGGCGAAAGCGCAGCCGGCGGCAAAGCCCAAACGGCGCGCACTCCGCGCGGCAAAAGGCTGACCCTGCAAACCATGGCCTGGAGCGTCCTCCTAAACTCTGTAAACAAGAATTTTGTTGGCCTTCCACCCATTCCGCTTGAAAACGCGGAGGGGATGGGGCAGAGAAGTCTATAGCAAAAGCAAGAATGCCATCAGGAGGCCCTGAAAGAGCCCCATTGAGGACGGGTGCCTTCAAAAGCCCACGTTGATTCTGCGGGGATTGACGGAGGGAGCGTGGGGCTTCAGCCCCACGAAACCGACGCGAGTGTTGCTGGCCTTCAGGCCCGGGCCTGAGGGCCGAATGATACTATCGCTGATTCAGGGGACTTCAAGTCCCCTGCTCTCTCCGTCCTATTCCTCCCTCTACAAAGATTGGAGAGCCGCCTTACAGCGGTTCCACAATTGCTGTACCCCGAACCCACCGCTATCAAGTGGCATTTTTCTCAAGAAAATGCCACCTTGCACGATGCCGGAAAGAGCATGTGAATTGTGGAACCGCCTTAGGCTGCGGCCTGGTGTTGTGCCGCGCCGTTGGTCCAAAGCACAAACTCGGCTTGACGCCGGGCCTTGAGGCCGGCATTCTCCGTTGCGCCGGCGTGGTCCCAGCGCAGCAACTGCTCGGCAGCTGTCTCGTACTGGCCCGCGTTGAGGTCCGCAAGCAGAGTAGAAGCGGCCAGTCGCCCCTGCCCGAGGTTGAAGACAAAATCCACCAGTGCGTCAAACTGGCCCTGCGTCAGGGCAACCCTGACCAGCCGTTCCACGGCCTGCTCGGCGTCCCGCACATCGCTGATCAGGATCTCAGCAGCCTGTTCCTCGCCGATGCCATTGGGAAATGACTCGGGGTGCAGCAGACGGTGTCCGTACCCTATGGTCGGAAATCCGGCCACATCCAGATACGTGCGGCTGCGAAAACCTTCTGATCGTTTGAGAAGCTCCAGTCCTGCCGCGCTGAATTGCATGGTTTCCTCCCGCTCAAGGCTCTTGATTGCCGCCTCAAATTCCACGCTAGCAGCGAGCGGGAATTAATCTGCAAGTGCCAAGAAGCGATCTTGAAGCGGAATCCAAGATCGATGCAGCTCAAGGTGAATCCTCCAGGCGAGGCACAAAACTCCAGGAAAGATGCGCTGGACCGGGAGAGGCCTTCCGCTCCCTCGCTGCACGGCGACCGCCCAACCAGGTCGAAAGTGCGGCATTTTGCACCGTTTTCTGTGCATTTAGCAAGTCGAATTAAATGAGCGCTTTAGAGGGGGTAAGGTGAGAAATCCTCAGGTATTTCGCGGTTTTCCTCGTGTATCTCTCGATAATGGTTGAGTGAAAGAGTATCCACTTAGTAAAATGGGTAGATGGTGAAACGACGGAAACAAAGCATCATGAGCCTGAAAACCCCGCTCCGGATTTGGCTGCTGGCGGGAGCTTCCTCGGTTGCGTTGGCCGCTGTGGTGATTCTGCTCTCCACGCGGACAGTGCAAGCCGATGCGCTCCTCTCCAGATCAGCCTCCACCGCGCCTCCCGCGGTTCCGGTAGCGAGCGCGACGCCGGCTTTGCTTGCGCCGCATCAACCCGCCGCCTCACAATCGGCCGAGCTCCTGCATGGCATTGCCTCCTGGTATGGCAGTGTCTTCAATGGACGGCGTACGGCAAGCGGTGAACGGTTCGATATGTACGCCATGACAGCTTGCCATCCGACCCTGCCCTTCGGTTCCGTGGTACGTGTGAGGAACCTCGACAACAACCGGTCCGTTGTGGTCCGCATTACGGACCGCGGCTACCTCTTCGATGGGCGGGTGATCGATCTTTCTTATGCTGCCGCCCAGAAGCTGGCCATCACCAAGGTAGGGTTAGCCCAGGTCGATTTGGAAGTCATTTCCATGGGCGCCCCCCGCCGCAAGTAATCCTCACAACCAATGGCAATAAAAGCGGCCAGCCCTCGGGCTGGCCGTTCTTTCCTGAAGCGCCAATATCCTACTCGGAATCAGGCAGCTTATAGGGCTTTTGCAGCCATTGGCGGGCCTCGTTCACCGCGCCCTGGGTGTTGTCGTTGGTCTGCACGGCCAGCCGGTACTCGTTCACCGCGCGGTCGCGCTGGCCGGTGATGTCGAAGATCTTGCCCAGTTGGATGTGGCTCCAGACCTCGGTCCAGCGCGGCTCGCCGTCGCCGCGCAGCGCATCCCGGTAGGCGTTGACGCTGGCCTGGTAGTTGCGCTGGGTAAAGAGCAGCTCGCCGATGCGGTAGCTGGCCAGCGAACTCTGCGAGTTGGCTTCCAGCGCCTTCTGGTACTCGGCCAGCGCGCCGGTCAGGTCGCCCTGGGCCACCAGTTGCTGGCCCTTGAGGATGGCGATGCGCACCTGCAGGTCGGGCGTGGACTTGAGCACCCAGTTCTGGGGATCGATGGCGATGCGCCGCGGCCGGCCGAAGGTGTCCACCACGTATTGCGTGTCGGTGCCCACCACGTCGATCTTCTGGGTCTCGGTCTTGCCGTCGGTCTCCACGCGCAGCTCCACCGGCATGCGGAAGAGGTCGAGGTCCTGCTCGATTTCGCCGATGGTGCGGAAGCCCTTGTTGTTGCCCAGCCGGTAGACGGCGTACTTGTTGGTGAACTGCGGCGCGCCGGTGCCGTCGATCCATTGCGCAAAGAAGGCGGTCAACTGCTGCTGGCTCTGCGCCTCGGCCACCTTCACGAAGTCCTGGGCGCGCATGGGCTTGTCGGTGTACTGGCTCAGCGCTCCCTTGAGCGTGGCGAGAAAGGCCTTGTCGCCGATCTCCCAGCGCAGCATGTGGAAGATCATGGCGCCCTTTTCCAGGGTCATCGACTGAAACTCGGGCGAAAACGGGCTCAGGCGGCCGGCGCTCGAGAGGGGAATGGTGTCGTAGGCCAGGGCTCCGGCGGACACATCCTGCAGCGCCGTCTGCATGGCGCTCTTGCCGCTCTCCTCCTCCACGTACATCAGTTCGCCGTAGCGGGCCATGCCGTTGGTGATCCAGGCGTCGTTGAGGGTGCGCGGGCTGACCTCGGAACCCCACCACTGGTGGGCGATGGTATTGGCCAGCAGGCGGACGCCGCTCTTGTCGCCCACGCGCGAGCCCAGAATCGCCGCCAGCTCCGGCGCCCAGACCGCGGGCAGGGTGTCGTCGGGCAGCTCCACGACGTTCAGATGGCTCGTCTCCGGCGCGCCAAAGCTGTCGGTAAAGAAGTCGTACTCCTTGGCCGCGGTCTGCGCCAGTTCGTTGCCCGCCTGCTGGTGGCTGACGGTCAGATAGACCTTCACGTTGCCGGCGCCGGCCGAAACCGGACCGACATAGCGGCCGGCGATCACGGTGCCGGGAAATCCCGGCTTGGTCCAGTTGAAGTCGTACTGGTCGCCCGGCTTGCCGTTGGCCAGGGTCACCGGCTTCGAGGCTCCTTGGCTGCCGCTGGCGAAGACCCGCATTCCCTGCGGAACGCGGATGTGCATCTCCGCGGTGAAGCGGTTGGTCAGGTAGCCGGTCATGGGGAACCAGCGCGCGGGATAGAGCAGGTAGGTGATGGGCTCCTGGATCGCGGCCAGCTTGAGGCCCTCGACTGGGCCGTCCTCGTTGCCGGTGATCGTGCCCTCGTACTCGAAGGTCCAGTGCTCCTCAAGCCCCTTGACGGTCGGCGAGCCGGGGTAACGCGAATGGTGCCGTCGGCCGAGCGCTCGCCGGTGAGCAGCTTGCCCGGTCGTCGGTGATCTTGGTGACCTTCAGCGCCGGATGAAAGCCGAAGCTGACCACCTCGGCGTTCTCCGGCGCGGTAAAGGTCACCGTCGCCTTGGCCGCCAAGTGGTGCGTGGCCGGGTCCAGCTCGGCGTCGATCACGTAGCCGGAGACGGCCAGCGTGGGCCGCTCTGTCCTCTGCGCGGCCAGTGGAGATCCCACCAGGAGAGCACAGGCCAGGCCGCCCGCCATCAACATCCTCGGCAACATCCGTTCATTTCCACGCATAGCAATCATCCGTCTCTTCCCACTCCACTCCAACCACAAATCCTCTGGGTCCATGCCCTATCCGCCCACAGCTGAAGCAACCCCCAGCAGCTCCAGCGTGACCGCCGCCACGCGGCCGATGGCGCCGCCTTCTTCCCCTTGACCCCGCACCCTGGTATTCAACAGCGCGTGAATCCGGGCCAGATCCTCCATCATGGACTGGCGCGGGAGCCCATCAGGTAGCAGCCGCCCTATCTCTTTGACGATATTCGAGGCGGTGAAGTCATCCTGAATCAGTTCGGGGACTACTCGCTTGCCGGCGATCAGGTTGGCCATGGCCACGTGGGGCACCTTCACTACCCGTTTGGCGATGGCATACGTGATGCGTGAGACCCGGTACACCACGACAAAAGGATTGCCGATCAGCGCCGCCTCCACCGTGGCCGTGCCGCTGGCCACCACCGAGGCGCGGGCGTGAAAGAGGGCCGCCCGGGCATCGTCCACCATGTGAATCGCCAGCCTGCCCCCATGCGCCTTCACCATGTGCCGCACTTTGTCCCGCTGCGCCGCACTCAGGGTGGGGGCCAGGGGAATCACAAACTCAAAACCGGCAGATGGGCTGGTGACGGGCCTTAGCCCGTAGGGTAGACCGCTCTTCGGCGTGGTGGCCAGCACGCCGGAGGGCCGCGCTTCGGCAGATCCTTCCGCGATGAAGCTTTTTCCTGAATCCAGTTCCAGATTCAGCGCCGCCTTCAGCATCTCGGGCAGGTTGTCGCGAATCTCCTTGGGACGGCTGCCAGGCAGCAGCCCAATCCAGGTCTTGGCGGGGTCGAGCCCGTTTTCGGCGGCAAACTGTTCGCGGCCGATGGCCGGCTGGGGCAACTCCGCCAGCGGATGGCCCACGAACTCAGCGGCAACGCCGTGGCCCCGGTAAAACGGCTCCTCGAAGGGGAAGATCACCAGCATCCGGTCGATGTACTTTTCGACCAGCTTGATGCGGTGCTTCTTCCAGGCCCATAACTGCGGGCTGACGAAGAAGATCACCGGAATGCCCAACCGGTGCAGCTCCTCAGCCAGCCGGAAGTGGATTTCGGGAAAGTCGATCAGCACGGCCACACCCGGTCGCCGATCGCGTATCGCCCGCTTGAGCTTGCGGAACTCGCGCCAGATGCGCGGCAGGTGATGCAGAACCTCCGTTAGCCCCATGACCGCGATATCTTCCGAGCGCACCACAGTCTCAAGGCCGGCAGCTTTCATGCGCTCCCCGCCCATGCCGAAAAACGTGGGTGTCTGCCCGGCTGCCGCCAACCGCTGCTGGAGCGCGGCCACAAGCAGAGCGCCATAGTGCTCGCCGCTCGCCTCGCCTGCCGAGATGAAGATGGTTGCGGGCATCCCTTCCTTGTTCGCGCCATTTCGTCCTGCGCTGGTGACATCATAGCGGCTTCGGCGCAAACCCCTCTCGGTGTGTTTGCCCATGCGTGCGATAGCAGGTTGCGCCATCATTTCTTCGTGCTACAGCGGTTCCACAATCGATATACCCAGAGACCACTGAAATCAAGTGGCATTTTTCTCAAGAAAATGCCACCCTGCACGATGCCTGAAAGGGCATGTGAATTGCGGAACTGCTCTAGCGCAGCCATAGGGACCAGATCGTATCCACCGAGGCGTGGGTGATGGCGGAAGCCGCCACCCGGCGATTCTGCCGCCAGGCACGCCCATAGAAAACCCCTGCCACCGCGGCCAGCAGCACATAGCGCCAGTTGAACAACACCGCTCGCTTGTTGAAGTGGGAGAGCCCGAAGAGAACAGCAGTCATTAGCAGCGCCGCGGAGCGCCCCATCCGCCTTTCCAGCAGGTTCTGCAGCCATCCGCGAAAAAAGAGCTCTTCGGGAACGGCAATGAAGAAGAACGTAAAGACCCAGGCGTCGGCAATGGGAACCAGACCGGGCCAGACCGCGTGCAGATGGAGAAAGCCAAGGCCCAGACCCAGCGCCAGAGCAATCGGCGTATACCACGCAACTTCCCGCAACCCGGTGCCAGCATCGCGCAGCCGCAGCCGCAAATCGAAGCCGCAACCTTCCAGTTGCCGGATCGCAAGGAATCCGTAGATCCCGGCATCCAGCAGGAGAATCTTGTTGAAGATGGCCAGATGGAGCGGCCACGCGCCTTCAAACCAACGCAGATCCACCGCCAGACCGAGCAGGGCAAGAATCAGAAAATCCCGCCAGTTGCCGCGATGGGATGGATCGGCAAGCCCCGCATTCCAAAGCAAGACGGCCACCGACACGGGAAGCGCTGCATAGAGCGCCAGCCAGCCCCAGGAGAATACGCCCGCGCCGGCCGATACCAGCACATAGGGAACACAAAGGGCAGCAGGGCAACCGAGTTGCCAGCCGAGGGAGAATGAGCGCACCCGTTCCACCACTGCCTGGGGAAAAAAAGCCGCCAGCAGCAGCGGGAGAAGCGTCAGCACGGCGGCGATGGAGTTTGCCGGAGTGAGCATGGAGGTCATTTCCATTGTGCGCCACGATTGCAGGAATCTCATTAGCGGCCCGAGTTCATGATTCGCTAAACAAATTCGCCGTCATCCTGAGCGAAGTTTGGCGCGTCTTTTGCGCCAAACGCAGTCGAAGGACCTGCGGTTCGGGATGCAAGTTCCTGGTGTGAATTACTGATGCAGGACACCAGCCAAGCAGGCACTTAAAGAGCGGCGCGATTCCCGTCGGCGTATTACGGCAAAAATGAACCGGCCCGCGCACACGAGATCCTGAGTGCCCCATCCATGACGCAGTTTCATCGCGTCTTGGGTGGGAGTGCACGAACCTCAACCAGCCTCGCTCACCGGGAGCTTGCCAAGGGACAGGCCCTGAGGCGGAGATTTTACTCTCCCCCAGCGAAACCAAAACGCCCAGAAGTAACCAAAAAGTTCCGATTATCGGTAACGCAAAGTACCTAAATGCCGATAGGTTTCGTAGCAAGCTGCGGAGGCACATGTGACGCTCTTAACCTGGAACCATGCCTGTACCGTCGGAGTCAGGGCCATGGACGACCAGCATGGCATCCTGATGGACACCATGAATGAGCTGCGTCTGGCGATTGTCCGCGGGTGCGGCCGGGAAGAGATGAGTCGTATCCTCGACCGCCTGATCCAGTTTGCTTTGATGCACTTCCAAAGCGAAGAGAGGCTGCTGGAGCGGACCGGTTTCCCCGGTCTGACTGCCCACCGTCTGGCGCACCAGAGCCTGCTGCGTCAACTGCGGGATACGGCCCAGCGGGCGCTGCACTGCGAGGACGTTCCGATGCATTCGCTGCTTTACTCCATGCGCGACGGCTACCTGGAGCACCTCGAAGGCCCGGACCAGCTCTACGGCCCTTGGCTGAACGCACGGGGCGTGGAGTAGAACCAAGGAACCTCAGATCAAGTATCCGAATTCCGGATTGCGTTCCCTCAAGGGCTAAAGCCCGCCTTCGTTTTGTGCTACATACGGCACGACTAAAAAGGGTGCGGAAAAACCCGGTCCGGAGGGAGGCGGGGGTATTAACCCCCGCGTAAAGCCAACAGAATCAATTGGGCTTTAGCCCTGGAGGATCGTTTTTTTCGCCTGCCTTTCGGGGTTTTTCCGCACCCTCTAAGGTCGTGCCCTTTCAAATAGGCGACTCATTCAAAGGTTCCTTAGTCGCTTGTCGTGAAAGTCAGATTTTGAAAGGGCACGGCTTCAGTCGTGCCGCAAATGCAACATAAAGAAATGCTGGGCTGTAGCCCCTGAGGCACGGTTTTCGGCATTTTCGACTTTCCCCGCAGGCTGTTAAGCGCTGTACGCATTTCCATTCAAATTTCCGGTCCCTTTGACCGATATTCCTCTTGCCAGCACGTTCTTGGCAGGAGAAGCCCCATGGCCCTCGTAGTTTGGAACGATACACTCTCCGTCGGGGTTAAGTCCGTCGACGATCAGCACACCGTCCTGTTCAATACAATCAATGACTTGCACGC
The DNA here is from genome assembly GCA_963839155.1 of uncultured Acidobacteriaceae bacterium. Lineage (GTDB taxonomy): Bacteria > Acidobacteriota > Terriglobia > Terriglobales > Acidobacteriaceae > Telmatobacter. The sequence continues at coordinate 213,427 of CAWITY010000006.1, read as the reverse complement.
CGCCATGATGAAGGGCCAGGCACGCACGATCATCGGTGAATTGCTCTGCAGATTGCTGGTCTATACGAAGAACCACTTTTCGCAGGAAGAAGCCATGCTGCAGAACGTCGGGTACCCAGGGCTCCCCGAGCACCGCACCCTGCATCGCAATTTGACCAAGCAGGTAGAGGACTACATCGCCCGCCACGAGAAGGGCGACCTGACCCTCAGCAACGACTTGGCCAGCTTTCTCTCCGATTGGCTCAAAACCCATATTCTAAACACCGATCAGACCTATGGACGCTGGCTCAAACAGCAGGGTCTGAAGGTAGATTGAATCACCGCCACCTCTTCACGAGAAGGGACCCGGCCAACCCTGGCCGCGATTCCCTCTCGCCAATAGCTGACGAGCAGTTCCGTAAATGCCGGCATTCGCTGGCAGGAGGCAAGATATGGCGCTCGTAACCTGGTCTGAAAAGCTCTCCGTCGGGGTCAAAACCCTCGACGATCAGCACACCGTCCTGTTCAACACCATCAACGATCTTCACGCCGCCATGATGAAGGGCCAGGCGCGCTCCGTCATCGGCGGATTACTGAAGACGTTGCTGGACTACACCCGCAACCACTTCACGGCCGAGGAAGAACTGCTGGACAGCAAGCAATATCCCGACCTTTCCCAACACAAGATTCTGCACCGCGAGTTGACCAGACAGGTGGAGGATTATATTGCCCGCTTCGAGAAGGGCGACATCACCCTCAGTCATCACCTGTCGGATTTCTTGTCCGATTGGCTTACGACACACATTCAAAAGGCAGACCAGGCGTATGGGCCCTGGCTGAATGGGCGCGGAGTGCGCTAGAGCGGTTCCACAATTCACATGCCCTTTCCGGCATCGTGCAAGGTGGCATTTTCTTGAAAAAATGCCACTTGATAGCGGTGGGTTCAGGGTCCAGCAATTGTGGAACCGCTGTAAGCTGGCGCGGCATTTCAAGGAGAAAGCCTGGCCGATCCCTCAACCGGGACTTCCGCTCATTCTTGTTCAGTTGTTACCGATGAATCTTAGGCCGGCGCACGCCGGCTGGAGGAAGCATGGCATTCATGACCTGGTCCGACCAACTCTCTGTCGGTGTGCAAGCCCTCGACAGCCAACACAACGTCTTGATTGAAACCCTGAACGACCTGCACGCCGCCATGATGAAGGGCCAGGCGCGTTCCGTGGCCGGAAAACTGCTGCACACGCTGGTGGACTACACACGCGACCATTTCGCGGCGGAAGAAGCCATGATGGAAGCGACCCAGTATCCGGCATTACCTACACACCGGCTCAAGCACCGCGAATTGACCAAGCAGGTGGAGGATTTTGTTGCCCGCTTTGAGAAGGGTGACATCACACTCAGCGTTCAACTGCTCAATTTTCTCTCAGAATGGCTCAACACCCATATTCAAGGCGACGATCAAAAGTACGGGCCCTGGATGAACGAACACGGAGTGCGATAGGAAGCGATCCCAGGGGCTTGCCTGGAGCCGAGGCAACTCCAGGCCCCCCTGGCTCTCAAAGGGAAAGCCGCGCCGAGGAGTAGAGCCGCGAGGCAGGCTTGGGCTCAGACGCCAGGTCGTAAACCAGCCGCTCCAGCACCAGACGCTTGTCGGGCGGCGAGGAGCGCAGTTCCAGATCGGCGCGGGCAATCAGCTTGAGAGCCCGCGTCAGGTCGCGGCGGTTCTTGTAGCGCCGAGCCTGGCGGATCAGGTCGTCCGCGGCAAAAGGCGGCATGCGGAACCCCTGCCAGAGCGCCTGCCAAATAGCACGCGAGTCGCGCACGTTCTTCTCCAGGATCACCAGCATCTGGCGGAAGGTGCGGGCCAGCATGTAGAGATGGCCAATGGCCGCGTCCTCGCCGGCGTCGGAACTATTCAAAAGGCCGTGCAGCAGGGCCAGGGCGCGAGCCCGGTCGCGGGCGCTGATGGCGTCTGTCAACTCGTAGAGCGAGCGCTGCTTGGCGCCCAGCACCATGGTTTCAACATCGCCCAAAGTGATGCGGCCGCCGCCCAGAGTATAGAGCAGCAGTTTCTCCAGCTCCGAGGAGATCGTCAGCATATCCGCGCCGAGCGCGTCCACCAGTTCGCGGACGGCGTCGGGTTCCATCCGTGCACCGGCCTCCTGCGCGGTGGTGGCGACCCAGCGCATGGCGTCTTCCTCGTTCACCCGCGCCAGCTCCAGCACAGCGCAGTGTTCGCCCAGGGTCTCGGTGAGGCGCTCGAAGCGGTTCTTGTCGTCCATGTCCATGCGGCGCATGTCAGAGGGGATGTGGATAAAATCGGCGACAAAAATCACCAGCGCTTGGGGATTCGGCGAGGTGAAATAGCGCTTCAGCGCGGCGAACTCGTCCTTTTTGGCGCCGCGCGTATAGAGCTGGCGCACATTGCGAACGAAAATCACCTGGAAGGGCGCCATCAGCGAGGGTGTCTGCGCACGGTCCAACACCTCGAAGATGGAGGTTGCGGCAAGGTCCAGGTCGGAGAGGCAAAAGTCCCTCAAATCCGGCGGGACAAAGGCCTTGAGCACGGCCGCGCGGCAGCGGTCCAGAAGGAAGGATTCGTCGCCAGCCAGCACATACCCCGGCTTGAGCTGCCCTTTGCCGGCCGCCGCAGCCTCGATCTCCGCCACAAAGCGGGCTGTGGAGGCAAATCCGGCGCCCCAGCGCACGCCGGTCAAAGGACGGATCTCCGGACAGGGTGGCGGGTGGTCAAATCAATCATGCGGCTCTCGTATCCTGGGTCTACAATTCGCAACACAAAACTGGCTGTCATTCTGAGCGAACGAGGCCCCAAACGTCTTTCAGTTTGGGGGTGGTGAGTCGAAGAATCTGCGGTCCTTCTTCGAGGTACTTCAGACTCATTCAGAATATCGTTCCCGCCGCGGCGAAGCCAGCGACAGAAGGAAAAAGTGACCAAGACCTGCACCTTGCTTCGCGTGCAAGGGGCTTTGAATGCTGGGCCTCGATGGCCCGGACCCTGAACCCCCTATTCCCTAGTCCCTTGGTCCCTGACCCTAAAACCCTTCCAGCATATCGGCCACCAGCTGCCGCGCAAAGGCGCGCGAAAGCCGCTCCATGGCCGCAGGATTCTCCTGGAAAAACGTCGGCAAATCGGTGGTGGACTGGTACTGCTCGCGGTAGACGTAGTTCTTGTTCTCGTAGAGAACCTTGCCGTCCCGGCCGTTCAGTGTTACTGAAACCACCATGGTGATGAGGAAGCTGGAGGACTGCTGGGTCGAGGAGTTGTAAGTCAGCGGGGCGACATACTCCTTGAGGATGGTCCCGTGCAGCACGGCGTCGGCATCGTCGCTGGCCACGGGCATCACGCGCAGCCGGGTGCGCGTGGTCAGTTCGCGGATGACCGCGCTGGTCATGACCACCTCAGAGTGATACGCCTCAGTATGCACGGCAAAAACCGGCACGGAAAGCGTGCGCACATCGGGCGGCAGATGAGTGGCCGCGCCCAGGGCGTGATATCCGCATCCGGAGAACCCCAGCAGGACAAGACCAAGCGGCAAAAGGACGGGCAAGCGCATGACTCATCTTATCGCGCGGCCATGCCCGTTTACCTGGCCGACTCCGCCCCGGAATCGCTCCATTGGGTGCCCCACCCTGGCCGCGCCTTTGTTTTTTCGGTTACCAGCCTGTAGTGAAAGTCAGGTTTTGAAAGGGCACGACTTCAGCCGTGCCGCAAATGCAGCAAAAGAAATGCTGGGCTTTAGCCTCTGAGGGGCGTTTTTTGGCATTTTCGACTCTCACCATAGGCAGTTAAGGTGGTGTCCCAAAAGTTCGCATCATCATTCGACGACCCTCCCCCCCATTAGGACGTCCTCCCGAGCGAACGGGGCCCCAGACGCTTCTCAGTTCCGGGGTCCCCAAAGAGCGGTCTTTGCTCTTTGGGGTGGAGTTCCGGGGTGGAGTTCGGGGGTGGTGGATCGAAGGATATGTGGCTGCTCTTCGGGATTCATGCCAGGGATTTTGGAGAAAGGACACTCGGGCGGGATAGCTCAGCACCGTTTCCGGGCCGGATCAATTCTCACACCCAGGCAGTAACCAGCATGCCCAGCCCCGAGGGGGAAAGTTTGAGGCCGTCGGCGCGGCCCGTGAAGTAGAGATCGTTGAGCCGCTCGTGATCCACCTGGTCGAGCCGCGCAAACCCGGCTCGGCGCACTTCACGATCCATTTCATCGGGCGAAAAGAAGAGCCGGAACGGCTCCCCGGCAGCGGCAACCCGCCCGGCCAGCCCGTCGAAGACCTTGCGCCGCGCCGGGGAGAGCGTCTCCGGCTTGAAGGCGTAGTCGAAGCTGACGCCGGTTCCGGCGGGCAGATGGGCAATGGTGTCCAGCGTGGCGCGGAAGGCGTCCAGCGTGAGGTAGGGCGCCACCCCCATCCAGCCGAAAAATGCGGGCCTGCCGCTGTCGAATCCAAACTCCCCTAGTTCCCCAGCGAGCGTCTTGTGCTCGAAATCCATGGGGACGAAGGTGAGGTTCGGGGGAGGGTCAACGGCAGCCTCTTCCAGAAGCGAGCGCTTCCACTCCTGCGTGGCGGGGAAATCCACCTCGAAGACTCGAAGCGAAGGAAACGGATTGCGATAGGCGAAGGTGTCCAGGCCCGCCCCGAGAACCACGTATTGGGTCACGCCCTGCGAGACGGACCGAGCCAGCCGGTCTTCCACATAGCGGCTGCGCGCGGCCATAAACAGGCGAAAGTCCCGCGCAACCTTGTGGCTGGCGCGCTCCATGTCGCGGGCAAACCCTGGGCCGACCAGCCGCACCGCAATCGGATCGTCCAGAATGCGCGGCTCGTCGGTCAACTGGTGCGCCGCGCGCCGTATGGCCACGCGGAGGGCTGTCCGGCTGGCTTTGCCTTTCTCCATGAATACAAGTGTATTTCTCGGCCCCTCACGATCGGCTTGTATCGAGACAATCGAGAAAGTATCCTCGGGCAGTGCCGGAGGCTTGAATGCTGGCGGCCCCTCAAAGGGGCCTGGCCAAAGCGCTCCTTGTCGGCGGCAACCCGCCGCCCGCGCCGCAGGCGCAGCGGTTGTTAGCCCCGCGCTTCAGCGTGGGGCAGGCAAAACCAACAAATATTCAGGAGTCCTGTAGGGACGGCGCAGGAAGATCACACGCAGCCTTTTGGCGTTTTTGAGAAATCATAGAAAAGCACAAACCGGGGGGGGGCCGTAAATGTCAAACGCCGCCTGTCGCCCCGGCAGAGCCGGGGCTTTCCCTTGTTAAATGAACAGAAACCTTCAGCCCTTTGACACGAGTTCATGCGAGCGAAGAGCGAGCAATTGGCCCCACCGCAGGTGGCGTACCATGTCTTCCATGACCTGGATTGGATGGGCGCTGCTCTCCGCTGTTTTTGCCGCCGCCACCGCCCTGCTGGCCAAGGTGGGAGTGGCGCATGTGGACTCAAACCTGGCCATGGCGCTGCGCACCACCGTGGTGCTGGTGTTTGCCTGGGGCATCGCGCTGGCGCTGGGCAAGCACGGCGAGTTGCGTGCGCTCGACCGCCGCACGTGCCTGTTTCTGGCCCTCAGCGGCGTGGCCACCGGGCTGTCGTGGATCTGCTACTTCCGCGCCCTGCAACTGGGCCCGGCCTCGCGCGTGGCCCCGCTGGACAAGCTCAGCGTGCCTCTGGTCATGGTCTTCGCATGGCTGCTCCTGGGCGAAAAGCTCACCGGCCCGGCCGTTGTGGGTGGGTTGCTGATTACCGCGGGAGCCGTCGTGATGGTGCTGGCGTGAAACAGAGATTTTAAAGTACCTGCGCCTTGCTAAACGCCGGGCGACTCGGAAACACAGGGCAAACGCACGATGTGGTTGAGCCCGCAAGGACAGTGTTTTGAAAGGGCACGACTTCAGTCGTGCCGCCCAGAGCCGCCTCGGACCTTGGCCATTAGGCCCTGAGGGACGGTTTTCTTCGTTGACGGACTTCCCCCAGGGGCTGAAGCTCGTCCTTTTCAAGCCATTTCCATTGGCACGGCTGAAGCCGTGCCCTTTCAAATCCGTTCCACTGAGGCGGTGCGTTTGCCCTGCTCGGAAACAAAAATCGTGTGCGCGGCCGATCTGGAATGTGCTAGAGTATCTGGCCATGCTAGCCGAATCCGTTCCAGGCATCTTCAAATCTGCAAAGTGGATTGCCTTCTGGTTCATGGCCGTGGCCGGTTTGGCAGTGACGGGATTGGCCCAAAGAGTTACTGCGCCGACGGGCGTGTTCAATGTTGAAGAGACCCTCCTGGGAACCTTCCGGCCTGATCTTGACAATACCCCCTGGATCGTTAGCGCCGACATGCGGCACGTTGTTTACCTAGCTCGCGGGGAGTCCTGCCCGAGCGGGATGAAGAGGTGCGTCATCCTGGATGGCCAACCAACCCCGGGCCGGCACGAAGCTTCAAGATTTGGGCTGGCCCTGAGCTTCGACGGGAAACACGTGGCATATGTGACCGACGAGGGCAAGAAATGGGCGGTGGTGGTGGACGGCCAGCCTGGCCAGGGATTCGACGGCGGTATGCTCTCCGGCCCCACTGGTTTGATCTTCAGCCCCGACGGAAAGCGTCTGGCCTATTTAGCTGACGTGGGCAAGCGGCGTGTAGCGGTCGTTGATAGCCAGGCCGGCGCTGGATACGACCAGATTCTGCCGCCGGTCTTCAGCCCAGACAGCAGGCGCGTGGGATACGCAGCCAGGACCGGCAAGCATTGGACGGTTGTCGTCGACGGCCAGCCCGGCCCGGAATTCGACGGTAATTGGGCCTCCGGTCCGTTTTACTTGACGTTCAGCTCCGACAGTCAACACGTGGCATATGCAGCCAGGAAGGGCATGCAATGGTCGGTGGTGCTGGACGGCCGTCCAGGAGTGGCTTATGACGACATCGTCGGCCTCACTTTCAGCCCAGACAGTCGGCACATCGCCTATGGAGCGCGCCAGGGGGACAAGTGGCAGGCGGTCGTAGACGATCAGGCGGGTATGGCCTACGACGCCCCGACGGATTGGTCCAAAGGGCCGGGACCCCCAGCGCCGGGGCGCTTAGTCGGCATTCAGCCGCACTTCAGCGACGATAGCAAGCAAGTGAGCTATGTGGCCCAAAGCAGGGGGATATGGACCGCGATCGTGGATGGCCAATGGGTGGCCAATGCGTACCTGGCTGAGAAGAATCGGAAGTGCGTCGTGGTGGTGGGCAGCCGGGAACTGGCGGAGTGCGAAGAGGGCTCAATGGGTTACCCCGCGATCAGCCCCGATGGCAGGCGCATGGCGTTTTCAGTGAAAACTGCCGGAAAGAACAGTGAAGGAAACGACCGGGTCGTTGTGGACGGTGAGTTGGGCCCGCCGTTCCTCAAGGTGTCGAATCCAAGCTTCAGCCCCGACGGCAAGCATGTGGTTTATACAGCCGCGGGGGGAGTCAGTCTGGCTTTACAGAACGAGGCGGAGAATTTCGGGGATTCTTACCTGGTTGAAGACGGGCAGCTTCACTACGGGCATTTCGGAATCGGTGGCTGGATCTTCAGCCCCGACGGAAAGCACTTGGCCTATTCCGCAAACATGACGCCGCCGAGGCTCGGGGGCAACCAAGCGTCGGTGTTCCTGGATGGGGAGGTAGGAAGAGAGTATGACGTGATCCTTATGGATACCCTGCATTTTGGCCCCGACGGTGCGCTTGAGTTCCTTGCCGTTCAGAAAGAGGGTCACGCGATCTTTATTCCGCACGGCGCCCTTTACCGCGTCAGATACATGCCCAGGGCAGGTGGCCCGGTCATGAAATAGCAAGGAGCCGTCCGCGCGCTGTGGCCCATTCATCCACAGTTTCATCGTGGATAAGTGGGAGACTGCGAAGTCGGTGTGTGGCCGTGCTCTCGGCGACCTTTCCAAACCAAAATGAGGGTGGCGGGTGGCCCTGGTATCGTGAAGCATCTCATCAAGTTGAGGGTGCCCCCGGTCCCTCGCTTCTAGGGACCGGGGATTGAAGAAAGTGCATCTCGCAGGATCGCTCCTGAAAGCGCCGATGTCGCCGGAGGGACTTCCCTCCGCTGCACAGTGGCCATTCCGCGGATGGATTGCGCCACGCGCTCGGGTCCCCAACGCGGCGATCACTGTGTGCGAGACCATATGGCTGGCCGTTACACTGAGGTTGTGGAAGCCTCGTCCGATTTCGAAATGTCCAGTCCGCAAATCGCTTCGCCTCGCCGCATCGTCCTCACCGGCTTCATGGGCTCGGGCAAGAGCACCGTTGGCCCGCTCGTGGCCGCGCGGCTGGGCTGGCGCTTTCTCGATGTGGACGACGTAATCGAGGCCGAGGCCGGCGTAGCCATCGCAGAAATCTTCGCCCGCCACGGCGAGGCGCATTTCCGCGAGTTGGAACGAGCGACCATCGCCCGCCTGGCGGCTGACGGCGCTCTGGTTCTGGCTCTGGGCGGCGGAGCAATCGAGCACGCGGCCACCCGCGAGGTGTTGCTCTCAGGCGCTGGCACGCTGCTGGTTCATCTTGAGGTGGAACTGGCCACCACGCTGGCCCGCTGCCGAGGCACCGAGCACACGCGGCCCATACTTGCCGACCAGGCCAACCTGGCCAGCCGCTACCAGCGCCGCCTTCCGCTCTACCGCGCGGCTCACGTCTCGATTCCGGTGGACGCGCTGACCCCGGAGCAGGCCGTAGCCGCGATTCTCAGGGCCGCGGGAGTGGAATGAGCCGCGATGCGCCACTTCTGCAATCTTGCGCCGGGAAATCGATTGCTTCAGGATGGGCAACAGGGAGTACCGGCGAAGATGACTGACCCCAAAGAGCACATAGACAAGTGCATCGAAAGTGGGCCTGACCTGCCCGCAGACATCAAGGACGAATACGAACGCGCGATGCAGAGGGCGTTCGCCAGGATGGAGAAGGGATTCCATCTCGGCGACATTCCAAAGCTGGACCGCTACACCCTGCATGATCGCAACGCACTCAGGCTTCCCGATCCCAACTGAAGGCTACGCTGCTTGCTATCATCGAAACAGGCTCCCGGAAGCAGCGCGAACCGGCCTCTCCCACTGAGGATTCACACATCCAGATGACCACCGCCTCCAAGGCCGCTACTCCCGCGCATCCTGCCGCACCCTCTGCGGAGAGCGCAGCCCACGGCGCGGGACACCTCCACGCGCCCAGCCCCGGCGCGACGGCTACGCTCATTCACGACCTGCGTGAGCTGTTCAAGGTCAAAGTTGTGGCGTTGGTCTTGGTCACCGGTTGGGGCGGATTTTACCTGGGTTCGATGCAGTCCGGCATCTCGACCATGCAGCGCGGCCTGCTCGATACGCTGCTGGGCATCGGTCTGGTTTCCGCCGGGGCCGGCGCGCTGAACGAGGCTCTGGAGCGCAAGATCGACGCCCGCATGAAGCGTACCGCAGACCGTCCGCTGGCCGCCGGCCGCTTTTCGCTGGCGCAGGGTATTGTGGCCGGACTGGCAGCTCTGGCGCTGGGCGCATGGTGGCTGGCGGCGCAGACCAACCTGCTGACCGTGGCCTTGGCGCTGCTGACGGCCTTTACCTACGTCGCGATCTATACGCCGCTCAAGAGGTTTACCTCGCTGGCTACGTTCATCGGCGCGTTTCCCGGCGCCATGGGCCCGCTGTTGGGCTGGACCGCCGCCCGCGGGCGCATTGAGTGGCCCGGTGTAGCCCTGTTCGCCATCCTCTTTGTCTGGCAGTTTCCTCACTTCATGGCCATCGCCTGGCTCTATCGCGACGACTACGCCAAGGCCGGAATCAAGATGTTGCCCGTCGTTCAGCCCGACGGCTGGTCTACTGTGGCCCAGGCGCTGTTCTTTGCGGTGGTCATGATCCCCGTCAGCCTGGCGCCCTGGTGGCTGGGCATGGCCGGAGTAACTTACGCCGTCCTGGCCATCGCGCTCGGGCTCCTTTACCTGGCTTACACCATCCGTTTTGCCGGCATTCTGCGCGCCCCGCCGGAAGCCGAAAGCCGCATGTTGGCGCGCGACCTGCTCAAGGTCAGCGTGCTCTATCTTCCGTTGCTGTTCACCACCCTCATGCTCTGCGCCGTTCGAAGACCCTAGGTGCTTATGACCGCTGCTGCCCCTTCCTTGAACACCCGTCCCGCCATCGCCGCCATTTTGGCCGTCAGCGCCGCGGCCACTGTATTTCTCTTCTGGCTCATCTACGTCCATCCTGCCGCGGACCAGGCCAGCGTGCGCTTCGCCTTTCTGCCCGCGCTCAACGCATTGTTGAACGGCCTCAGCGCCACCGCCCTGCTGATCGGCTACACGTTCATCCGGGCGCGCCGCGTCACCGCCCACCGCGCGGCCATGATCACGGCCTTTGCCTTCTCCACGCTGTTTCTGGCCAGCTACATCCTGCACCACGCGCTGCACGGCGACGTGCGCTACCCCGTCCACGCGCCGCTGCGCATGGTTTACCTGCCGCTCCTGGCCAGCCATATCCTGCTGGCCATCGTGGCCTTGCCGATGATCCTCGTCACATTCTTCTTTTCGCTCACCGGACGCATCCCGCAACACCGCAAAGTGGCGCGCTGGACGTTCCCGCTGTGGCTCTACGTCTCGGTCACCGGCGTCATCACCTACGCGATGCTGCGCCTCGCTCAAGGATAGGAAGGGGACAAGGGACGGGAAGAAACTTACCGTGATTAGGCATTCTGAGCGGAGCGCGGCCGCGTCAAAGGACCTGCGCTTCGTCGGTTTCCAAAAGGGTTGGAGCCAGATCCTCAAACAGTTTGCATTTTCAGGAGATACGATGCCCGCAGATGGCCCCACTCCCAACCCGTTCCCGTCGGCCGACGGTACCCGCCAACTTCTACAGTGGGGCGCGTCGATCCTCGGCACCGGCCTGGTGGCCGTCGCGTTCCTGCAGACGCTGCTGGGCGGCTTTTCGCCCACTGGGGCCAGTACCAACACCGGCTGGTTTGCCCTGATCGTCGCCCTGATGTGCATCCCCTTCGGCGGCCTGCTGCTTACGCTGGGCGTAGCCAAGTGGCTGCGCAACCGCCAACTGAGACGGCTACGGTAAGCCGAAGACTTCTCCTGCCCCGCTCAGTTTTGCTGGCCCGGATAGCGGTCCTTGACCGTGTAGCCTTCGGGCGGCTGGAATAGCGCCGGATCGGGCTCGCCGATCTGAATCTTGGCCAACTCCGTCGTCCGGGTGCCGGTGCGGGGATCGTCGTCGATTTGCAGCACCGGAACCCTCAATTCCAGTGACATCCATGTCTCATGGGTCACGGTGAAGGGCTGGTCATTGCCCACCTTCCCAGGCGGGTAAGTCTGCTTAGTGCGCGTTCCCTTGGCTTCCACGCCATTGATGGTCTTTGTGCCAAGGTCCTCTCGGACGAGGCGAACGGGTCTCACGGCAGGTCCGGCCGTCCCTGCACTGCCGAACACGCCTCCCGCGACCCCGAACCCCGGCGCTGCCTGCGTTTGAAGAGGTGGGGGCGGAGGCGAATTCAGCCTCACCTGCTTGGGATCGGCCATGTGATTGGCGATGGCTTCTTTCGAATTTGAACTCCAACTGATGGATACGCGATTTACCGGATCGAACACAATGAAGAACACCTGCGACTGGACAGGCGCATCGCCTCCTATTGGCACATCCGACTGGGTCTCGCGATAGGTCCTGCCACTGGAGTCGCGGGCTTCCTTGCCAGTGGTTTCATGGGTGATGGTGACGCCATTGGCCAGCTTCTGCACCTGCGTTGTCTTGCGAACCGCTGTATATGGTTCGATCGATGGCTTCCTGGCGTCCTCATCCGCACATGCGGCTGCCGAAATCCCCAGAATGCCGCCCTTCAGCGCCGCGGCGGCGTTCTGGGCGAGCAGCGTCTGGGTTGAAAAGGCCGTCAGAGCAATACTCGCGAGAACGGACACAACATAAACTGAACGCATCGATTCCCTCAATCATCTGCAACGGGTAATTTTAGCTCTGGCAGATGAAAAATCAATTCCTGCAATCTGGTCTGGCTGCAAGAAAAATCAGAGGCGCCCCAGGCCGCCGCGCGGCGTTCCTTCTCCTGACCGGGGAGTGTCCGCTAACTGCATCCTGTGTTGAAACTCGATTTGGAATCAGAACCTGCAAGTTGCATGATTGCCAATCTCCCGTATTCCTCGAATTCTCCCTGTGAATCGCCTGATTGAGCCATTCTGGTTGCCTTTCCCAACTCAATACGGCACGACTAAAGTCGTGCCCAGTTACAAGATGGTGCGGCTGGTCTCGAACCGTGGCTCTGAGAACGCACACCATGATTGGGACACACGACTGGTGTCTTGAGCCGGGGATTCACGCCGGTATCCCTCATCCCGAACCACTGGCCCCTTGACTGCGTTTGGCGCTCAACCACCCCAGCGACGAAGACCTTTCGCCGGGGGCCCCGGTCACCTCCTCAGCGACCAAGACATGTTGCCATGGCAGCGTATTTGTTAAGCGAACTTTAGACTCAGGGCATTGGACCATCGCTGGAAAAATCGATGATCCACAACCCCATTGGCGATTCAGGGTGCAGACCCAGGTCCTTGCCCGCCTCATTGCTGTCGAAGGTAGGCCGATAGATGTCCCGGTTTGGGGAGTGCGGTTAGGGCTGATCCCCGTTACTCTGAATTGGGCTCCCTGACAGGACCACATTCAGACCAGAGAGGATCAGCCATTACACCGGCATGCAGCGTCTACTCGCAGCTTTTGCAACTTTTTCCACGCGGACAGTTCGCACAGGCAGTGAAGCAACATCAAGCCGAGTTCGTTGCCCAGGGGTTCACCCCAAACCCGCTTCCAGCTCCAGCCACATCGCACCCAGCGCGCAGATTTCCCGCACTGGGCGCACCTGTTTGCTTCGTGCCAAGAGTTATGTGGCCTATCGTGCTGGAGCGACTTTCGCACCTGACCATCGGAGAAGCTTGTGGTTGTTAAACAGGCCCAGCCGACTATATAGCCATTCGCTACTCCGCCGCCTCCAGCCGAAGCATCTGCGCCCCTGCACCCCTTAGGTATAGCCTTCAAAACCGGCAGAGTCGGCGCTAATTGGCGCCAATTTGACGCCAAAAACTCTCAACTACATTGGCTTGATGGGCGGGCTGACACGTGGCGAGTCAGTCCGCGCCGTTCTCATCTTCCCTTCCGACTCTGGCTGACCGGCGCCAGCGTCTCCGCAGGGTTCACCGGTTGAAAGATGTTGGCCGAAAGCCTGGATGCCATCCAGAACGCCCCAGAGGCCATACTGGCCGCGATCCTTCCAGGAGCCGAGCCGGAAGAACGGCAAGTGTCTGCGGCGGCCTGCTAGGAACCCAGATCGGAAGGTCTTGGTACGTCTCTTGTTCGTAAATTCGACCCATGGCGGATCGTCTAAGAGACCGCGCTCCCCGACGTAACGTGAGCTACAAGCGGCGGCGTTATTTTTTGACGGCAACAGTTCAAAGTCGCCTTCATCACCGTTTTGCAAAAAAAGGAGGCTGACCGGGAAGCCGGTCAGCCTCAAAAACTGCAGAGGATCTCTTTTTGCCTTGCTTCCCCTTCCCGCTGTTATTTCGGAAAGAGGAAGCCTAACTACTTAGCCTGCTTCTCCGTCACGGCCTTCTTGGCGTGGTGCTTTTCGCCTAGCGGCTTGCGCACTTCCGGTTTCACCGCAGCCTCATTCACAGGGGTGGTGCCCATCACGTCGTTCGAGAAGGTCGCTCCGCTGGGAACAAGATAATCTTCCACAGTCTGGCCGTCCGCAGCGCTGGCGGCCACGCTGACGCGAGAAGCATCAATGCCCTTCTCGGTCACCAGATACTCCTTGGTGTTGACCGCGCGCTCAGCCGCCAGATCGACGACCTTCACGTGCTTGTTCTTCAACGCCTTCTTGGCTTCCTTGGCCGTGGCGTCCTTCTCCTTGGCATCTGAAGTGCCAACCACTACCGCCCTGGCATCCGACTGACGCTGCAGATCGAGAGCAAGCTGGTCCAGGCAGGCCTTGGCTTCGTTGTCCACACGCGACGGACGCTTCTTGTCCTTGTCGAACGCGATCGAGCAAAGCGTCTGGGTGTGAGGAATCGGAGCGACATAAGGAGCCAGGATTGTCACGCTGGTCGAGGCCGTCGCTGTCTGGCCCTTGTCGTCGGAGACGCTGCAGGTGATGCCCGCAACGCCGGTCGGCGCGCCGGTTGAGTTGAAGGTGGCGCTCGTGCCGCTGCCGCTCACCGAGCCGGTCGTGGCCGTGTAGCTGCAGGTCAACGGGCGGTTCTGCGGGCTCATGCCCATCGCCGTAACAGAGGCCGTCTCGCCCGGCTTGATGGTGTTGGGATTGGCCGAGCAGCTGACCGTGGGCGGCTCGAAGGCCTTGACCGTGAAGCTGGCCGAAGCGTCGGCAACTTGCCAGGGCTTGAGGCCTTCCTTGCCCGGCTTGCCTTCCTTGACGCCGCACTTGACCGTATAGGTTCCCGGAGCAAGCGCCGCAGTGGCCACAGAGGCCGTGGTTCCCGTACCGGTGACGCCCGCTCCCGACCAGGAGTAGACGGCGTTCAGCTTGGGATCGAGGCTGCCCGCAGCCGCGGTGACTGTGACCGGATCGCCGGGAAAGACTGATGCGGGGTTGGCCGAGCAAGCCAGGGTCACCGGCGCCGGCGCCGAGATGCCGAGCCGGAAGACCAAGCCCGCCGACAAGCGCAGATCGCCCTGGAAGTTGTTGTTGTTGTTGGGCAGCTTGGTGAGGATGTAGTCGGCTTCGATCAGGCGCAGATCGAGCGACTTCATCAACGGCAGGTTGAAGCCTCCGCCAGCCTGTATCGAGAAGCTGTTGGCGCTGGAATTGACCGTTGTCGAAGTGGGAAAGACGCTGTCGAAGGCGTGAACGTAGCCGCCCAGCACTTCGCCATAGAGATTGGCGCCGTGGGCCTTCTTCTTGTCCTGCCAGAAGGTGTAGCGCGGGCCTGCGGCGAACGTGAACTGGCTCAGATCAACGCCCGGCTCGATGTTCGAGATGGTTTCGCCGTTCGCGTCGAAGGCCACACCCCATCGCTTAGCTCCGTCGCCCAACCAGTAGACGCCGTCCACTCCGCCGCCCGCCAGGCCGTGGAACGGTCCGCTGGTAGTGGAAATCTTGACCAGTTTGTAGTCGAATGTCAGTCCCAGATCGAATTTGTCGCTCTGGGGAGGATTGGCCTTACTGCTGGCGCCGGAGGTTTGTCCGGCGCCTGACAGGAGGGCAAGTCCTAGAGTAGCTGCCAACATCACACTGGAACGCAGAATATTCTTCATAGTCTCTTCTCCCTGTTACTCGATGGTCAGCGTGACGCTGGTGGAGTGGGTAAGTGTGCCCGCTGTTCCGGCGGTTCCCGTCACCGTGATGGTGAAAGACGCGGGAGCCTGGCCGAAGTAGCCCGAAGGAACGCTATTGCAGCCGCTCAGAGCAGTAACAGCGCCCAAGGAGCCGGCCAGCAGAAGCAGGACCGACAAGTAGCGCTGCCACGCCTTGCGGCCGCGGCGGAAGCCCATCAGAGGCAGCAACAGGAAGGCCAGCGAGAGGGGCGCCAGTTTGCGTCCCAGACTCTCAGGAGTGTTTTTCACGATGGAGTTGGCAGTGACCACCGTCAGTGTCAGGTTGGTAGCCGAGGCTCCGCCCGCAACCGTAGTGGGCGAAAGAGTGATGGTGGCGCCAGCCGGGCCGCCGCTAGTGGTCAGCGTGACCGGACCGGGGAAGGTAGCCAGAACCGTTGGGCTAACGACCAGATTGTAACTCGCCGTGCCGCCGGGGTTGACGGTAGCCGTGCCGCTTCCGCCGCTGGCAACTGCCACGGTGAAGTCCTGCGCCACTTCGCTGAGGATGTTGCTTGTCGCCGTGTTGTAGAACGTGTTCCCGGCGTAGACCGCGGTAATGGGATGCGTGCCCGCTACTTGAGGAGCGGCGGAAACAGTGGCCACTCCGGAGGCGTTCAGCGTTGCAGTTCCCAGGGAGGCAGTTCCGTCAAAGAAGGTAACCGTGCCCTGAGGTGTGACTCCGTTGGCTGCTCCGGTCACAGTAGCGGTGTAGCTAACCGTGCTGAGCATGTAGACCGGGTTGGGGGTGGAAGTGAGCAACACATTCGGCGTTGCCGGGATTACGGTGTAGGTGATCTTCGCCGTGTTGGTGGTGTAATCGCTGCTGGTCGGAGTGAACGTGGCCGTCAGCGTATAGACGCCCACCGACAGGACCGACGAGGCGTTAACCGTGCCCACCGAAGAGGCCGTGTAGGTGAACGTTCCGGGGACGCTGCTGCTGGCGTAGCTGGCCGAGGGGGTCAGCGTGCCGCCAAGAAGCGTTCCGTAGGTCACTGTCAGGGCCGAAGCCGAAGGCGACCAGGTGATGGCCGGGGTTACCGGCTGCACGGTGAAGGGGAAGTTGAGGCTGCTGCCGCTTCCGCCACCCGTGCCAGCGCCGCTGACCAGGTAGTTGGAGTCGCCGTTGAAGCCGGCCGTGACGCTGTAGCTGCCCACCGTGTTGGTTACCGCGGCGGGTACCGGGCAGGCTGCCGACGAGCTGGCAGAACCCGGGACCACGGTTGCCGTGCTGCTGGCAATCAGCGTGCTGCTGGCGTTATAGAAGTTGCAGGTAACCGCAGCGCCGCCGCCCGAGCCGGGAACCAGGATGCCGGTTCCGACGCTTGCGCCGGTGATGGTCAGGTTGAGGGTAGATGTTGTGGAAAGCGCGGGAACTGTCTGCGAAGTAGTTGCGGTGAGAGTCACCGGTGCCTTGTTCACCACATAAGGCACGAAGGCCGAGGACGCTGTCTGGAAGGTGGCGTCGCCCGAGTAGGCAGAAGTGAAGCTGTAGCTGCCCACCGTGAAATAGCTGGTGTAGGAGGCGCTTCCGGATGCCAGGGGGATTGCCGACCCGAGCGGGGTAGAGTTGTTGCTCAGAACTACGCTTCCGGTGGGAGAGCCTGCCGAGGCAGTCACCGCACTCGTGAGCGTGGTCTGCGACGAACCGTAGACGATCGGCGTTGCCGGCAGAGCCGTGAGGCCTACCGTGGGCGTCGCCTTGATTACGGTATATGGGAAGTTGAGGCTGTTTCCGCCAACGCCGTTCGTACCGCCGGCGCTTGCCAGGTAGTTGGAGTCGCCTTTGAAGGCCACTGTTACGCTGTAGCTGCCCACCGCGGTGCTGGCCGCGCTGGGTACCGGGCAGGACGCCGCCGAGTTGGCAGAGCCCGCCGTAACCGTGCCCGTGGTAGTGGCTACCAGAGCGCTGCTGGAGTTGTAGAAGTTGCAGGTAACCGCGGCGCCGCCTGCCGATCCGGGAACCAGGATGCCGGCTCCGACGCTGGCGCCAGTGATCGTCAGGTTGAGGGCCGGGGCGGTGGAGAGCGCTGTCACCGTTTGAGAACTCGACGCGGTGAGGGTCACCGGCGCCTTGATCACAACATAGCCTGCGGCGCCCGATGTCGAGGTGAGGAAGTTGGCGTCACCCGAGTACTTGGCAGTGAAGCCGTAGGTGCCGACCGTCAGGTACGGGGTTGTGAAGGTGGTCGCACCGGAGGACAACGCGACAGCCGACGCGCCGGTGAGGGTCGTGCCGTTGTTCGCGAACGCCGCCGAACCGGTCGGATTCGCCGAAGTGGTGTTGCTGGTTACCGTGCTGGAGAGCGTGGTTTTCGAAGAGCCGTAGACGATGGGCGTGGCCGGCAATGCGCCGATGCTGGTCGTCGTCGGTCCCTGGTTGTTGGTCACGGCGAAAAGCACCGAGCCGGAAACGCTGGAGACTGTCGCTGTCACGTTGAAGGAGCCGGCGATGGCGTTGGCCGTGCCGGTAACCGTTGCGATGCCCAGAGTGGCGCCGGAGGCGCCGGTCGTTGCAGGGCTCCCGGCAAGAACTGCGCTGGCCCCGCTCGACGGAGCGCTGAAGGTGACTGTGGCGCTCGGAACCGGGTTGCCGTATTGGTCAGACACCAGCACGCTGAACGACGAGCCGTAGCCAAGGCCGATGGTTTGGGCGTTGCCGCCTGCCGGGTAGCCGGTTGCTGCGATGCTGGCCGGGGCCGCCGCGGTGACGGTTTCCGGCGCGGTTGAAGTAGACATCGTGGAGAAGGTAGCCACATAGCTGTAGCTGCCGGTCGTATCCAGCGCGGTCGTGGTCAGGCCGGTCGTAACGTCGAAAGTGGCCACACCGGCAACGGCCGTTGCCATGTAGGTCGCCTTGTAGCCGTTGGGCCCAGTCACCGTCAAGGTGATGGTGTCGGTTGCGGAGGTGACAATTGCGTTAGAGGCGTTCTCCTCGTCCACAACCACAGTTGCGGTGCTTCCGCCGGCGGTGAGAGTGGCTGTCGGCAGCGTGCCCCAGGCAAGCTGGGTCACGCTGGCAAGTCCGGTGCCGCTCAGCGAAACAGCCTGCGTCGATCCGGCAACGTTGAGGGTATTGTCGGTCAGGGTCAGCGTTCCAGTGTTGGAGCCGGCAGCCGCTGGAATGAAGTCCACGCCGAAGACGCAGGAACTGTTGGCCGCCAGGCTCCCCGTGCAACTGGTCGAGCTACCGTTCGTGAAACTGGTCAGGCCGGAGGGGGTTATGTTGAGAAAGTTCGCGCTGGCAATGGTCAACGCTTCGTTGCCCAGATTCAGGAGCGTAAGCGACTGCGGGTTATCCGAGCCGTCGGCGACTCCGGATTCAGTTGGGGTCGGGAAGGTGAGCGTGGGAGGGGTCTCCTGGCTGCTGACAACAATGCGATTGTTGCCCGCGTCCATGATATAAAGGTCGCCCGCGCCGCTGACCGCCGCTCCAACCGGTTCGTACAGCGGAGGGTTCGAAGACCCTGTTGGCGGAGTCAACGTGCCCATGCTCAGGACCACCGCAGTGCCGCCGCCAGCCGGAATCTCGACCATGCGATTGTTGCCTGTATCGGAGACGTAGATGTTGCCAGGGCTGTCGAGGGTGACGGCGTGGGGGGCATTCAGCGTGACGGAACCGGAGCTGACGACGCTCCCAACCCCGTTGGTGATCTCTACGATCTGGTTGGCTCCGTTATTGGCAACGAAGATATTGTTCGAGCCGTCCACTGCTACGCCGTGCGGATCGTTCAGACCGGTGTAAATCACCTTCGCCAATCCGCCAATGGGATATTCGACGAGGCGGGCACTGGCGTTGTCGGACACGAAAAGATCGCCCTCGCCGTCGATTGCGAGGCCGATGGGTCCCACGGAAAGTCCGTTGTTGTTGAGTGCGCTTGCGGTTCCCGCCGCTGTCACTTCCACGACCCGGTTGTTGCCTCCGTCCGCGATGTAGAGGTTCCCGGCGCCGTCCAGAGTGACGGCGTTCGGCTGGCTGAGCGTAAGGCCAGGGGTTGCCACGACGGTTGCCGCTCCAGAGGGAGCGATCTTGACCACGCGATTGTTGCCCAAATCGGCCACGTAAAGATTGCCCGCCGGATCGAAAACGGGGCGGCGCGGACCGTTCAAGGTCAAGCCGGTGATGGGGGGCACGCTCACAGTTCCGGGCGAGAAACCTGCCAATGGAGCCAGCCCGATGCCGCTGACATAGGCTGTGGCCAGCACGTTGCCGCTGCCATCCAAGGCCTTAACTGCGCCGTAACGCACGCCTGGATATTTGGGGGTGAAGGTAGCCATGATGACGCAGGACGTGGCGCTGGCGTAGCTGCCGGTGGTGCAGGTGGAACCGGAACTCGCCTGGTTGAACTCCAGCGAGGTGATTCCTTGGTCAACCACCTGCCACGAGCCTACGGTGGTGCCGGCAAGGACATTGAAATTGAACGACACAGAAGCTGAGGTTGTACCGACATTCTGCGTACCGAAGCTGGCCGCTTGCGTGCTGATCTCGATGACCTTGCTGTTGGCTTGAACGCCTTCGGCATAGGCGGTCAGGAAGAGGTTTCCCTTGTTGTCGAGCGCAACCGCTTCGGCGCTGGGCACAGCCGTGCTCAGCGGATAAGAGGCCGAAGCGCTGTATCCGTAGGTATAGCTGGAGCTATAGATGAACTTGACGACGGAATTGCTGTTGTCTTCGGCCACGTACATGTTGTTCGAGGAGTCGAAGACGATCTGTCCAGGGCCGTAAAGCGTGCTTGAAGTGAAGACCGTATTCTTCGTGGCAAACGAACTAGCCGCGGTGAACTCGGTGATCGATCCGGTCGCGGTGCCGGGGCTGTTGGGATCGGGGTTATTCGCTACCCACATGTTGCCGCTGGTATCGAAAGCGATGCCCCAGATGCTGTTGAGGCCTGTGGTCGCCGCGGATATTTTTTGGACCGCGGCGGTTCCGCTGGCCGTGCCGGAGGGAATCTCGTAGAGTGCGCCGCCCGCGCCGATCCAGGCATTGTTGGAGCTATCCACACCCACGGCGAATGGGTAGACAGAGATCGGATAGGTGGCTACAACGGCGTTTGTCGTGGTCGAGTATTTGACGATGCGATCGTTGCCGGGGTCGGCAATGAAAAGGTTGTTGGTGCTGTCCATCGCCATCTGCTGCGGGGTGCTAACGCCGGTTGTCCCGCTTCCGGTTCCCAGCACCACAGCCGGTGTATGGGTGTTCGCATCGATTTTCACGATCTGGCTGGCGCTGAACTGGGCAATGTAGATGTTGTCGCTGGAGTCGGTTGCTACACCGACTGGACCGCACCAGAGGCCGCTGGTCTGGGTACTGCAAGTGCTTCCCGAGTAGCCGACACCGGTCGCCGGTATCTGGGATTGCACGCCTCCAACAATCACCTGGGCTGAAGCAGTCGCGGAGAATGCGACGCACATAGCTATGAGTAAGGCCGGCGCCCTGCGCAACGCGGAGAGGGCACGACGGACGTTAGAGGCAAAGGACGATAGAGCAAAAATCGAGCTCGTAGCCATGAGACAGGGTTCTCCTGATGATCAGCGGTGATGGCACAGCTGAGTGCGTGAAGGAATCGGACGAGGGAGTCCGGCTAAAACGATTTGGACATCACGACGACAAGAAAAAGCAGCGGTGAAATGGTTAGATCAGGTCATGGACCGTGCATCCGGAAGCAGATGCGCCGGCATTTAAAAGCCGTGATCCATGGGCGTATCCGGCCAGGCCTTGTCCTGTCCGAAGGGAAGTGGTCTGTCGCGTTTTTGTCATGCCCGAAGGTCCGAGCGAACTATCTTCTGCCTCAGCCCACTGCTTTGGCGGAATGGCAAGGTTCAACGAAAGAATGCCGGCAAAAAAGAAAACCATGGTGGAGGTTGCCAGAAAAAACGAGGCGCCCGTGGCACTTTGTACGATGCCAAAGACTGCCAGTGAAACAAGTGCCTTTGGGGAGGTCATGGACAAAAAGTGGGAAAAAATGAGAAACTTAACCGGAATATGCTCTGTGCATGGAGAGATTGCAGAAGGCATTGGGAAGTACCTCAAATCAAACGTCTTAACTGGCTCATTGGTCTCTGGGCTCGGGAGCTGTTTTGTTGCCCCCGCGCCAGTTGCCAAGGAAATTCGCGCTGCGGCCGCCCCAAGTTCAGACGCCCTGAAAAATCTGCGAAATGAAGGCAAAAGCCGGCGCAGTACAACTGTTGATCCGTACGGCTCCAGCCATCGGCTGTAGCCGAAAGAAAGCGATGAATCCTCCGTGGTTGAACGCTGCCATCAATCTGCTGGAAGAGCCCGGAAATGTCCATGAAATGGGCCTGAAATCGATCTGAAATCGGTCTGACAGAGTAAGAAGTTGATTCTAAACGGGTAAGCTGAAAACGAAAGGGGCCATGTACGTCATGGAAGCGGATCTAGTGCAAGACAGGGACACAAGAACAAAGACCCGCATCTTTCGGTTTGGCCCGTTTCAGTTCGACATGGCGCAGCAGGAGCTTCGACGGCAAGGGCAGCGGCTGGCCCTGCCGGCTTCCCTTTTTAAGCTGCTTGCGCTTTTCGTCACCCGGCGTGGCCAGCTCATCACACGGGACGATATTGAAGCCGCCCTCTGGGAAGACACAAGCACCATCGATGTCGATTTGGGGGTGTATTCCGCGATCCGCCGTCTCAGGGCGCAGCTTGGAGATGACAAGAATTCGCCTACCTATATAGAGACCGTGGTCGGAACGGGATACCGCTTCATCGCCGAAGTGGAGGAGATCAAGCCGGTTGAGAGCTTTCCGGGAGATCCCAATGAACCGGAAAGGGAGAGCCGCCCGCAGCTCTCTGCTCAGGGCCTCAACCAACTGGCAGTCACGGTGGCCTTGTCACAGTCCGCAATTTCGGCATTTGAACAAGAGCAGCAGGCGATCAGGAGCATTTCGCAACCACACAGCCGGACAGCGGCGCCGGCACACCAAGCCGCGGCAAAGAAGAATAAAGCAGGAGTTGCGGCTTATCTTGTCAGTTCTCATTTTCGCGTATGGCTCATCGGAGCGGCACTTGGGCTGCTCCTTCTTGGGCTGGGGATCGGCTACGTAAAACGAGGCCTGGGCAAGCCGGCACGATCCACTGCGCCTCCTACTTTCAGCGCGCCCCATGTGAAAATCGGCTTCGTCGCCGGCGAGGACAAGATCACAGCGGCGGCCGTGTCGCCCGACGGGAAACTGTTGGCCTACAGCAATCGTATGGGCGTCACCATCCATGAGGCCGACAGCGGCGCGGAGCACATGCTTCCCTCCCCGGTTTCCTTTCTTGCCGAGCGGCTAGCCTGGTTTCCGAGCGGGCGGGCGCTGCTGTTGAGCGGGGTCGATTCCGCAAGGAGCGAGGGCCAGGTGTGGGTTGTCTCCTTGCAGGGTGAGCCGCCCCGCCAATTGCTCGACGATGCGGGTCTAGCCGCAGTCAGTCCGGATGGGAGCCGGATTGCTTATGCCCGCAAGCAGCAAACCGAGATTTGGGTCGCGGATGTGGACGGACAAAACGCTCATCCACTGGTGGTAGGCAAGGATGGCGATCGGGTCTCCTTTCTCCTTTGGTCGCCTCAGAAAAGCAGGTTGATCTTCGATTGGCAAAGCGCTGTCTCTTCGCGCACCGAGGCGGGACAGGCCGGCGATGGCTCGGAAGCGGGGATGTATTCACCGAATCAATGGACATATAAGTGCGTCGATACAGCGACTGGTCAAGTGCTGGCGCAGGAAGAGAATATCCGCTTCGATTCCGCCTTTCTACTTCAGGACGGCAGGCTTATTTTTGCAGCCAATGGGCTGATGATGGCGGCGACCGACCTCAAGTCCGGCCGGTTTCTTTCCCGTCCGCAACTATTGATTCCTTCCGAGGCATGGGATGTCTCCCGCCACGACATCAGGGTCAGCAACCTTTCCGCTTCCAGAGACGGGAGCCAGTTTGGAGCGGTCGTGGAGCGGCGCACACCGGATACCTATGTAGGAAAGCTCCATTTCCCCGGACCTACGCTGGAAGAAATCACGCGGCTCACAAGCCAATCATTGACGAACTATCCCCATGCATGGACCCCCCAGGGGGATGCGGTCATCTTTGAGAACAAGGACTATGGCCCGTCGACCGTCAGCAAGCAGCAGGTGGATGGTTCAAAGATCGAGCTTCTGGCGCAACTGCCTGAGAATGCCGCCTTGGCGCAATTCACCCCGGATGGCCAATCCATGATTTTCATGGAGTTTTCCGGATGGCCAAGCCGTGCACTTGGAGTTTTCAGCCTTCCCGCCAGCGGCGGCAAGCCTCGCCAGCTTGGCACGACCGGGCCCATCGACGAATTCAGTTGCCCGGTAAGCCCGAAAGGGACTTGCGTCCTGCGGGAGACCGTGGAAAAGAAGGAGTTCGATTTCTTTGCGCTTGACCCAGAGCGGGGAATGGGGAAGAAACTCGGCCGCATGGACTGGGAGCCAACAACCCTGGGCGATTGGTCCATCTCCCCGGATGGCACGACAGTGGCCATGGCAAACCACGATCCCCTCCATCCCAGCATTCAACTCGTGCCGCTTTCCACCCATACCCCAACACGAATGTCTGTCATCCCGGTGAGAGGTTTTGGGACGCTCCTCGAACCGACCTGGGCGCCTGACGGGAAGGGGTTCTTTGTCGAGTCGAAGATTGGCGCTTGTTACGATTCTCTCAACTACGATTTTCTCAACGACTGCTACGATCTGCTCTATGTGGATTTGGCTGGACACACCAAACTCCTTCGCGAAAGTTCCATTCCAATCTGGGGTGTGCCCTCGCGCGATGGAAAGAAACTCGCCTTTCCCAGCCCGACGATCTATGGCACCGTCTGGGTAAGCCACACTACTTTCAAGTAGCTATTGCATTTTCGGAATTGGTGTAGACCGAAGCACGCGCTCAAGTGGCTCTTTCTCACGGAAAGGCCCCCTTGCTACGCCCCTCAAAAAGTCTATGCGTATTCCGAAAGCGCTCGAAATCCGCTGCCAGCATTGTTTGCGTCTTCCAACCGGGATATTCTCCAGCAGGTCCAGGGAGGAAGGTAGCCGATTCACTCCGGAGAGGTTCTGTAGCGGTTATGGGTCCGTCTACAGAGAAGCAAAATTCTCCGAGTCGATTCGAACATTGGGAGTGGCGACCCTGAACAAATCCAAATAAGATGGGTTTCCTGGAACTGTTGGAAATCGCCATACGCCAGCCGGGAGGGACCGCTTGTTTGCGGCCTCATCCCCGGAAAAAAGTCGGCCAAATGCAGCAAACAAAGCGAGGACACGATGAAAATCAATCTCAACAGGCTCGTTGGGGCATGTGCGCTCACTCTGCTGATGTGCACCTCAGGGACATTCGCCCAGACCGTGACCGGCTCGATCACAGGAGAAGTCACTGACGCCACCGGCGCAGTCGTGCCGGGCGCGCAGGTTTTAGCGCAAAACCTCGATACGGGCGTCACCACACCCACCAGGACCAACTCTGTCGGGTTCTACCGCATCGACTTTCTCCCCATTGGCCGGTATCAGGTGCAGGTGCAGGCAAGCGGATTCAATACCGAGACTTTGCCGCCACTTACGCTGGAGGTTTTGCAAACGGCAACCTTCAATGTGCGATTGCAAGTGGGAAGCTCTTTAACCACCGTCTCCGTTTCAGCAGCCGCTCCGATTCTCAATACCGACAATCCGACGCTGGCAACCTCGTTGACCGCCAATGAAATTCAGAACTTTCCATCGAACGGGCTGGATTTTTCGGCGCTGACTTTGTATGTTCCGGGTTCCGTGAACACTGCCGGCACTTCGGGCACCACGAGCATCGAGCGCAGCACCTACTTTACCGACACGCCCAACATGAATGGGAACCGCGCCCAGGCGAACAATTACACGCTTGATGGCATCGACATGAACGAGACCTTCAACAATCTGATCTCGTACAGCCCCGCGCCCGAAGCCCTGCAAGAAATCAAGGTGCTGACCGCCAATTCCCCCGCTGACTACGGCAATGTGAACGGCGGCGGCGTGGTGAGCGTTCTCAAGAGCGGCACCAACCACTTTCACGGTTCGGCCTATGGCTACGTGCAGGACTACCGGCTGAACGCCAACTCCTGGACCAACAACCAGGCAGTTCCGAAGATTCCTCTAAATCCGTTTTCCCAAGCGCAATTCGGCGGTACCGTCGGCGGACCCATCCTGCACAACAAGCTGTTCTTCTTCGCCGACTACCTTGGCTCCCGCTATCACCGTGGAGGGATCGGCCAGCAAAGCGTCTTTACCCAGGCCATGCGCGGGGGCGATTTCTCGATTCTGCTAGCCGCCTCAAATCCCATCCAGCTCTACGACTCAGAGAACAACTTCAAGCCCTATAACCTGAACCAGGGAATCCCCATCGTCAACCCGGTCGCAAAGTTCCTGTTCACGAATCCGAGCTTGTATCCCGAGCCCAACGCAACGCCCACCGATGGGATTGCGGCCAACAACCTGCAAGGACCTCAACGCACCTACAGGGCCAACGACCAAGGCGACATCAAGCTCGAATACATTCCTCGCACCGCGGACAAAATCACAGGGTTCTACTCCATGTCCACAGCCTATGATGGATCGACATCGGTGCTGGCGATCACCTTTCCTGGGGTAAACCTGTATCCCACCAAGATTATTGGTTCCAACTGGGTACACACCTTCTCCCCAGCCATCGTCAACTCGGCGCGCGTTGGATTCACTCGCACCACCTGGAATCAGGGCCTGCCGGGCGATCCCTCCGGCCAGTTCGGGCTTAGCGGCGACACCAAGGTCGGTATTCCCTTCGGCAAGCAATCCTATGTGGGATTCACCAATCAGGGGATCGGAGCCGATCTTAGCAGCGTGGGCACGCCGGCCTTCGATGGCGGCATCATCGACAACACCTACAGCTACATCGACAACCTGACCTGGCAGCACCGCCTGCATGTGTTCAGCATCGGGATTCAAGCCATGCGCTACCAGAACAACTATCCCACCAGCAACAACTACGGATTCTTGGGCAGTTTGAACTACAGCGGCGTTTTCACCAGCAATCCAGCGGCCGCCAATGCGGGCGGATTTTCCGGCGCGGACTTCCTTTTGGATCGCGTTGCTTCCGCACAGGCGACTCTCAGCAGCGTGAACGTCGGACAACGCCAATGGCGCACAGCGGGCTATATTCAGGACGATTACAAACTCCTTCCGAGCCTGACGCTGAACATCGGCTTCCGCTACGAACTCGATCAACCCTGGATTGAAGAAAACGACAAAACCGGAAACATCGACACCGCCACGGGGCAGGTGATCTATGCCAGCCATGTGCCTACAGGAGCCCCGGCAGGATCGGGGCTATGCAGCAACCGCGGCTGTTACGAGTGGAATCGCCGCCAGTTCATGCCGCGCCTCGGCTTCGCATACCAAATCAACGACCGGGCGGTAGTTCGCGGTGGATACGGGGCTACCAGCTTCTTTGAGGGCAACTCTTCAAACCAGCGGCTCACATCGATCACACCCTTTATTCAAGCTGTCAATGTATCCACTCTTGCTCCAACAGCAGCCTCAGGCGCGACTCCAGCAAGCGGCGGCACGCCCCGCACTGTTGAGCAGGGCTTTACCGGCGGATCCACGGTATATGGCGGCACCTTCAATGTTTATCCGCAGAATATTCAGCCAGCATACGTGCAGGAGTGGACGTTGACCGCGGAATATGCGTTGACGAGCACCACCTCGCTGCAGGCAGGCTATGTCGGCGAGATGGGTCAGCACATTGAAGACTACGGCAATCTCAACCAGTACAAGGTCAACGGAGATCCAACCTCGGCTCCGTACTACAACAACCAGTTTCTCGGCATCAACGCCGATCCCAGCAGCAGCATCGGTCCCAACGGCCTGCTGGTGACCGAATCGCGCGCCATGATGAATTTCAACGCCATGGAGTCCACTCTGCGCCAGCGCCTGCACCATGGCCTGGAGTTTACCCTCAACTACACTTACGGCAAGGCGATGACCAACAGCCTGGGCAACTATGCCCTGAACGTGAATGGCTACAGCGGAGCTTTCCAGAACTACTACAACAGCCATGCGGATTATGGTCCGTCCGGTTACGACGTGACGCACAACGTCTCAGGCACAGGCGTCTATGCGCTGCCTGTCGGTCACGGCAAAGAATACCTTTCAGGAGCCAGCCGGTTGCTCGACGAAGTGGTTGGAGGCTGGAAGGTGGCTGTCGCCGGCGTGGGGTATTCGGGCTTCCCCGAGACCATTACTGGCGGGTCGAACAACTCCAACAGCTATGGCAGCAACCGCGCCAATCAGTATAGGAAACTAAAGGTTGTCAATCGTTCGATCAACAACTGGTTTGGCACGGATCCCTCGGCGACTCCCTGCACTAATCCCGGAGTGGACAACGGGGTTTGCGCCTTTGGCGTACCGGCCAACAATGCCTTCGGAACTTCCTCCAACGGCGCGGTGCGCGGTCCGGGCTTCCTGAATGTCGATTTGTCGGCCTTCAAGGATTTCCATATCGTGGGCGAACACGCGTTCGGCTTTCGCTTCGACGCGTTCAATGCGTTCAACATCGTCAGCTACGGCAACCCCGACACCGGCGTCAGCGACGCCAGTTTTGGCAATATCTCGAATCAGAACTCGATACGTTCCACAGAGCGCCACCTGCAGTTCTCAGCACGGTACAGCTTTTAGCCTGCCACGTGACGCCGCTAGCGCGGCGTCACACCGTCTATTTGCTCCGGCGCGTACACCAATCCTGTTCATGCACAATGAAGAGTCTTTCGGCGCACCATCGCAACACTGAGCCAGAAAAAGGGTCCAGCTAAGGCAGCCCAAGGCCTGCTGCGACATGCCCGCACTCCCACAACGACGGACGTGTATCAGAAGCTGATCCCGGAGGCCGCGGCTGAGAAGTCGGGTGCGATTCACGAGGAGCTCAGAAAGCCAAGCACCGCGGCTGCTCGAACCAGCACGATCGCGTCTCAGCGGCGCGCCACGCAGAAAAAGCGGCGCGTGGAGTCAAACCCAAAATTGACATCAAGACTAGGCTATACCCCACCTGGGTATAGCAGTCTACGCTCTTGATTTTAAGGTGTTTTTTGGTGGACCTGATCGGGATCGAACCGATGACCTCTTCCATGCCATGGAAGCGCGCTCCCAGCTGCGCCACAGGCCCACATGCTGCGGGGATGCAACTTCCCTATTGTCCATGGTCTGGCGAGTTTCGTCAAACTGGACGACTGGACTCACCGCCCCGCATTCGTAGGCACCCGGCATGACCCAGTCTACCCAGGCCACGACAACGGGACAGCCAACAGGGAGGAACTGCAGCAATCGAGCCACTTGGGGGTCGCCCGCAGGTACACTTGGCGCGACTGGGAATCACCTCATGCAGGCTGCAGCACTGAGGCTGATTCGCGATTCCCACAGCGCTCGCGGAGTAACACCGATGCAGTTCGTTAGGCAGCGATCCCTCGCCGCATTCGCCCACACGTTTCAGGTACAGCAGGAAAGCTATCCGCGATACAATCGGATAAGACCGTCGGGGCGTAGCGCAGCCTGGTAGCGCATCTGCTTTGGGAGCAGAGGGTCGGGGGTTCGAATCCCTCCGCCCCGACCATCGTAAACTATTGATATGTAAAGCGATATGGCAGATTCCGGCCACGCATCTGCTTTTTCCCGCTACAGTACTGTAGTCGATTCTGTAGCGGTCGCCGCTTTCAAGCACATTCCGCGGGTGATTCAAAGGGATTTCTACGTGCAAATCCGGTTGAGTCGTTGTGAAGATAGGCAGGTGGCCCGCTCATCACCCCTGAAGAATCACAAAGAGCCACGGGAAGCTGTGCCCTGTTCATCGCGGCATTATGCGATGAGCGGGTCTTCGGAGTCGTTCGCTGGGTGCGGCGGTGACCCTCTTTGGGTGGGGTAATCTGTATCAGTCGAGAGGAATGCCGGTCGCCTCCACTTCTACGACGCGGAGGGCCGGCGGGTGGCGAAGTCGGACGGGACGGTGTACACCATCGACGGCGGCGGCGGGGTGCTGGACGAGATGAACGGCGCGACATGGCGGCGCAGCGAGGTCTACTTGGGCGGCAAGCACCTGGCCACGGTGAACGCGTCGGGAGTGACGTTTGTGGTGAGCGACTGGCTGGGCACGGAGCGGGCGCGAACCAACATGGCGGGCGTGGTCTGCGAGAATGGACTGCGGATCACAGTTCTGGAGAGACGCAGCCAGATTCGAATCAGGCCCTGAGGGCGAGGCGCACGATCTTCCCTTCGGATCTCCCAGCCAGGTTGCCCGATTGGGACGGGCTGCCACTCGCCAGGCTGTGCGCCGGCCGATCGCTTTACTCCCCCTTCGACGTAGCCGAAATGTCCCAATTGGACAAATTCACGCCGAATACAGAAATGTCGTTTCCATCTTTGCTGCCTGTCAGCGTCAAGTCCATCGTTCCATCGGGTTTGCGCCTAAACCTAAGGTTCTCTCCTCTGGTACCTGCGACCTCCGCTTCCGACGATTTGTTGAGCAAGTCAATACAGCTCAGAAATCCCGCGAGAGGAAAATGAGCACAGCTCTCAATCCATTCCTCGGTATCCGAATCAAAGGGTCCAGAATATTCAAAAACGACGTTGTCGAGCGCGGTGTAGAACTTGAGATGCGTGTTCTTGCCTGGAACAGCTTCTGAGATGCTCCTCATGCTCGCCTCCCAATCGCTTCCGCAACAGAACCGGTTCTGGCATCGCCCCATCCGTAAAATGCGGAAGGAATTCGATTCCATTACATACCTGGCCTGAGAGCGCGTCAACGCCTTAATTGTGGACATTTCCGACAGGACGGCGAAGTAAAACGATTATCGACGTGCATTTCACGCCAAATTGAATTACGATGCTGCCATTCATCCAGGGCCAAGTTTTTCCTGATCTTTAGAGCGGTTCCACAATTCACATGCCCTTTCCGGGATCGTGCAAGGTGGCATTTTCTTGAGAAAAATGCCACTTGATAGCGGTGGGTTCGGGGTACAGCAATTGTGGAAGCGCTGTAGGAGGACCGCGTGGCTGGAGCCGTTGATCTGATCCATCGCCAGCTTGAATGTCTAAAGTACTTGGCAGGCACGAAGGAAATATTGGACTCTTCGTCGCAGACTGGGCGCCAGACCGCGCCGAGCGGCCAGGGAATCGATCTGTCGATCGTCCTGCTCCCCGACATTTTGCTTGACGTTCGCATGGCGAATGGCAAGCCAGCGCCGGAAAAGGCCTTCGCCCTTGGCGGCAGGGCAGCGCGAATGGCTTGCACCTTGCTTCATCTTCTCGGTGAAGATGAGGCCGCCTATCAAGTCCACCTCTTGGCCAAGACGGCCAAGGTGGGCAGGATGATCCTGGAAAACGAATTCGACCTAGGTCCTTCGGAGTGGAAGTTTGGCGCTCCTTTTCTCGAAGATATCGTCTTGCGCGATGGAGAGCCGCGCTGCGGACTCCGATCCAGCCAGGATCAGCCGGTGGATGCTACTCCACCAACGGAGGACTCTGAACTCAAGTTAGAGGATCTCAGTTCGGACGCATTGCTGCCTGTCATCCAAGGGGCGCGCGCCATTTGCCTGTCGTCGCTCAAGACGCCGAAGTTTGCCAACATCCTTGAGTTTCTGTTGGGGAAACTCGGTCCACGCCAGGGTCTGTTTCTAGACACGCGGCGCGGTGAAGGCAATCTTCATTGGCTGCCCAGAATTCTGACAACTCCTCAGATACGATCATTGGTTGCCGGGGTGTTTGTTCGTCAAGACGAGGCAGCCAAGATTTATGGCGCTCTAAAACAGCAGTCGACTTACGAGGTCTGTCAGCTACTTGGCACGCCGACCATCGAATTTGGCGACGGCGGGGCGAAAGTGTTTCTGCCCGGCAGGGGCGACAATCCGCTGATCCATCCCTTACGCGCGGCAGTCAGTCAGGAAGGCGTGGCCGAGTCCTTCAAGGCAGGGACGGTGCTGGCATGGAGCCTGCACGCAACTTTGAAAGCTTACTCGCAGGGCACAGACGCGCGCTCTCTATGCACGTATTTTCTCAACGAGTGGCCGGCTGGCCAGGATGGTTTTTGGGAGGTCGTTCTGGAGTATGCCGCGGCGCTGACTGAAGCTCGACAGAAAAAGGCAAAATTGGCCGCGAGGCTTCATACCGCCAGCCAGAAAAAGAAGGTTGCAATCTGCACACTAAAGGATCTGCTGGAGTACGAAGGCGATGGAGTAGCGCGGCAACACCCGCCGTCCACCAGCCCGTTTAGTCCGGAAGGATGGTTTGCCACCGTCCCCGATCAAAATCATCGCCGACGGTTTAACCTCGATCCCGTTTCAACGCCCATGG
Organism: uncultured Acidobacteriaceae bacterium; assembly: GCA_963839155.1. GTDB lineage: Bacteria > Acidobacteriota > Terriglobia > Terriglobales > Acidobacteriaceae > Telmatobacter. Next base: position 181,795 of record CAWITY010000006.1, on the reverse strand, counting down.
TGCTGGCGGATTTGGCCGCCCGGCGCCGGGCGGGGGCGTCCAACCCTGCCAATCGAGCCCTGGAATGCAAATCCTTGCCTTTGTGCAGGCAAGGTCATCCATCGTGCAATGGAATCTTCGCCAATGAATGTCCCCTTGCCAATATGGATGGCCCGTGCGCAGCCGTAATGATCGACTTGGACGGCACACTCATGGATTCCGACGAGGAACGTGACCGCGGCTTGAATTCCGCCCTTGCGGTGTTGGAAGCGGCCTTGGAGAAGGGCCCTTCCCCGTTGTCCCCACTGACCATCGCTGAAAGACGGAGATTATTCAACGATCTCATTTACAACTGCCATGAATTGTACAAAGAGAATGGCCTCGCTCTGGGGGATTTTCGCCAAGAATGGAACCAGGAGGGCTGGTATGTGACCTACCTGGTTTACAGGAACAAATTGGATCTCAGCAACTTCCCGAGAAGATGGAAGCTAGGAGACCGGGGCGGAAAAGAGCAGTGGCAGAAAGATTTTAAGGCCGCTTTCGAAGATGCAAATTCAAATCATCGCGAGCTTGTGCATCAGGCCGTAAATCAGTTCGAGAGTGTGCGCCTGTATCCCCTCAAGGAAGCGCGTGATTTCCTGCGTTCTCTGAAGATGACCGGCTCTTTAAATCTGTATGTGGTGTCGGAGGGTAACCCCGATGTCCAATGGCACAAACTGTGCAACACGGGACTCTCGGAGTTTATTTCCAAGGACCATCTGTTGACCACAGGGGATGCGGTTAAGTCCATGAGGGCCTGGCAATCGTTGGACAAGACCCTCAGCGCATTGAACAACCAAGAAAACGATATCAAGGGACAGATTGCCCAGTTCGATGGATTTATCGACCGCCTGGACCAGTTACAAAAGAATCTTCTCATCGTGCTTGGCAGGGGGGCCGCCGAACGGGACAGGGACAGCATCTTGAAGGCGATTCAGGAGGCGTGTGCCGAACAGAGGGGCAGACTGATTAATGAAAGACTCGCCTATGAAGAGAGATTGGAGACCGTTCAACGTCAGATCAAGATCGCTGAGTTTGTCGAGCGGGTCATTGAGAGCATGGGACAGAAAAGGTTCGAAACCTTCCATGCGTGCGCCATGCGGGCCATCCTTCGAGACCCGGCGGCGCCGCGTTTGCAGATCAAGAGTTTTCAGGGCCTGATTGAACCTGCCTCGGCGCCCGGGCAACTGAAGTTCGCTATGTTAGGCGACCGGCAGACGAGAGATATCGAACCGCCTACAAAGCTGCTGCGCAACAAGATTGTCACGATACGCTTCGAGTCTCTCAAATACTCTAAAGAGGAGCCAGTGAATGCTCCTTCGGAGTATCCGCCGAATTTCATCGCTTCCACGCTTGCGGAAGCCAAAGCGATTCTCCTGTCTAAGGAGGCCTGGGCGGTGCCCTGCGCTACAGACCCACCGATATTCAACTGGGAGATTCGGCGCGCCAATGGCGGGACTCCTCCGGCAAACTCCATTGATCGCGAGAGCATTTTGTATGGCTGCAAACTTCCTGAGCAGAAATTCGGATTTCTCGGTCGCGTCTGCGCGGGGATTCTGGTTGAGAACCTGGCTCGCTGGACTTCCAGTGAGCGAGAGGGTGTTTTTCAGCCGTACCTGGAACAGGCCGGAGGCTCAGAAAATGATTCAACCGAAGAATCAAAGACCGGGATGCTGGAACGGGCATACCTGCTTTGCGCCATCGTACGTACTGGCTCGCTCTTCTACAAACCCCTTTCGGAGTATCAATTGAGAATAGCGCAGCAACTCGCCCACGATGCGCCTTTCATTGATACGGGGAAGAGATCGGATATCCTCATGGCTCTTCATAAGTTAGGAGAAAACGGTACTGAACGGACGAAAACTGTTGTCGAGGACTTTTTCCGCAGGATTTTCCGCGATTGAGATATGAACGAATCACGAATACTTCCGACGCCGCTCGAAGAGGGGCTCTACTACCTTCAGCAGGGGGATCTTGTGAGGGCAGAAGAGAGTTTCCGCCGCTCCGCGCCCTGCACTGAACGGGATCTGGGCTTGGCCGAAGCCCGGCTTGGCTCTCAGAGCGGCGCAGAGGAAGCGTACAAAATTCTCCTTGAGCGCTTCCTTGCGGACGAGGAACCAAAGCCGCCCGAGTTACGTCGCCGTATGCTCCGGCTCCTTCGACAGGCCGCACAAGCGGTCGATCCGGAGATGGAGAAGCTGCTCAATGGATTTCCAGCGGAACACACGAAGAACAAGAACTCGGTTTTGAAGGCGTTCTATTGTAGGTGCCCGAATGGGAACGACGGCGCGACGCTTTGGGAGAAGGTGCGCGACGCTCAGCGGGAAATCGGTATGCGGCATGACCGGACCATCGCCCCCGAAGGGTACACCATCCAATTTGCCAAGACCTTTTCATCCGTGACCCCTTTGATGGACCTCTCTCCGGACGGCGCTGCCGGTGGCGGATACTTTCTAAATCTTGGCGGCTACGGATGTGTTATTGATCCGGGATATGGTTTTCTTAACAACTTTTACGAGCTGAGACACACCATAGACGACATCGACTATGTCATCGTTACCCACTTTCATGACGACCACTATGCGGACCTTCCCGCACTGCTTTCCCTTCTCTACCATAGAAAACTGCCTGAGAACCAGCCAGGAGTGCGGCTTTTTTTGGACATCGAAACCTACCACAGATTTAAGCCGATTATCGACTCTTCTATCCAATCGCCTCGGGGCGGCGGGCGGTCGCGTGCCAGGAACTATATCCAGGACGCGACGGTTCTTGGCCGGCAAGGTATGAAACCCATTAAGCTGGCAGACGGCACAGAGTTGCGAGCCTTCCCCACAAAGCACCTTGTTTTTGGAAAGAACACCGGCGTAGGGCTTGAGTTCACCCTTGCACGACGGCGGAAACACCTTGTGATTACTGGCGACACGGGCTGGACGCCGGAGTTAGCTCTCCTTCCCCGCAGAACTCGAGGATACGATATCGTGCTGGTAGCTCATGTGAGTTCGGCACGGCACAAGGAGGCCAGCGAGACCCTGGCGGGCGGCGGAGATTGGTTTTACGGAAATCATCTTTGCGTGCATGGCGTGTGTAAGATGATTGAGGCTCTGAATCCTCAAACGGTGATTCTCTCTGAGATTGGGCAGGAACTCGAACATGTCGTGGATAAACTTGCCGAGTTACTCGCGACAGTATATGGCATTCAAGTTCTGGTCGGGCAGCTTGCGTCGGGGCCGTTCTGTCTCTAATAGTCGCAATATCGGTTCCGGACAAAAAACGTCAGGCCGCACCGTAGAATGCGGGCAGGTCCATCGCTGCAACTTGCTGATAGGCTCTAAAGCGGCGCCCATTCAAAACGAGAGTTTAACTACGGGCTGCTACTGATCCGGCCCTGAAACAACTGAGCGGAATGAAGGAAAAGCGACCACAGCTCCTTCGACTCACCACCCCCAAACTGAAGAACGTTTGGGGCCCCGTTCGCTCAGGATGACAGACCTGACTTGATGCATAACTTCAGGGCCGAATCAATAAGCAAGCCGGCCATCCCAAGTTGGGATGGCCGCTTGTTCAGGTCTGCGAAGGTGAGGGTTATCCCAGAGTGGGCAGGCCCGCCAATGCCATGGCGATCTCTTCTTCCGGATACTCGTAGTTTTCCAGTTTGCCTGCCTGGTAAGCGATGTAACTCTGCATATCGAAGTGGCCGTGGCCGCTGAGGTTGAAGAGGATCGTCCGCTGCTTGCCTTCCGCTTTGGCTTCGAGGGCCTGGCGGATGGCTTCGGCGACGGCGTGGTTGGCTTCAGGCGCGGGCACGATGCCCTCGGAACGGGCAAACTGAATGCCGGCAGCGAAGGCGTCCAATTGCTGCACGGTGGTGGCTTCCGCCAGTCCCAGGGACATGACATGCGAGACCAGCGGTCCCATGCCGTGGTAGCGCAAGCCGCCGGCATGAATGCCGGGAGGCATGAAAGTGCTGCCCAGGGTGTGCATCTTGACCAGCGGGGTGAGATGCCCGGTATCGCCGAAGTCGTAGGTGAAGCGGCCCTTGGTGAGGCTGGGGCAGGCGGCTGGTTCCACGGCGATCATGCGGGCTTTGCTCAGGCCCTTGAGCTTGCGGCCGAGATAGGGCATGACCAGGCCGGCAAAGTTCGAGCCGCCGCCGGCGCAGGCGATGATCACATCGGGATCGTCGTCGGCCAGGGCCATCTGCTCGATGGCTTCGAGGCCGATGACGGTCTGATGCAGCAGCACGTGATTCAGTACGCTGCCCAGCGCGTATTTTGTGTTGGGGTCCTTGGCGGCCACTTCCACGGCCTCGGTAATCGCAATCCCCAGAGACCCGTTCGAGTCAGGATGCGCGGCCAGAATGGCGCGGCCCGACTCCGTCTCGTTGCTGGGGCTGGCGCTGACTGTAGCGCCGAAGGCCTCCATCAGCGCCCGGCGATAGGGCTTCTGGTCATAGCTGACGCGCACCATGTAGACCTTGCAGTCCAGGCCGAAGAACGAGCAGGCCATGGCCAGCGAAGAGCCCCACTGCCCGGCGCCCGTCTCGGTGGAGAGATGCTTGGTGCCGTCCTTCTTGTTGTAGTAGGCCTGGGCGACGGCGGTGTTCAGCTTGTGCGAACCGGCCGGGCTCACGCCCTCATATTTGTAGTAAATATGTGCCGGGGTATCCAGCGCCTTCTCCAGGCGGCGGGCGCGCACCAGCGGTGAGGGACGCCACTGCGCATAAATCTGCCGCACTTCTCCCGGAATCTCAATCTCCCGCTCGGTGCTGACTTCCTGCATGATCAGGCTCATGGGAAACAGCGGGGCCAGGTCGTCGGGGCCAAGGGGTTTCAGCGTGCCAGGGTGCAAAGGGGGCGCCATGGGCTCGGGCAGATCCGCAAGGATGTTGTACCAAGCCTGCGGAATCCGGCTCTGCGGGAGGAGGTATTGAATTGTATCCATGCGGAACATTCTATCAGCGGTCATGAAAGGCTGGCGCGGCGTTGCGGGCCGCGTCCTACAACGGGAGCGAGCCGACCGCGTGTAGCGTGCGTCACAGCGCCAGCCAAACAGTGCCCGTAGGCTTTGTACGGAGTTCCGGTATTTTCAGAAATGTTGAAGATCATTTGGGTTTATGCAGGGCTTGGCTCTGCGCCCTTTCTGAAAAATGCGCGAGGGAGAAGAATCAATGCCAGCAATTGCAGCAGACCATGAACTGACCGTCCAGAACCTGCTCGCCGCCTTCGAGGGCGAGTCCAATGCGAATGCCAAGTACACCGCCTTTGCCGCCAAGGCCGAAGCCGAGGGATGGCACGGAGCCGCCAGCCTGCTGCGCGCCGCCGCTCGCGCCGAACAAATTCATGCCGCCAACCACGCCAAGGTCATCAAGCAGTTGGGCGGCGAGGCCAAGTGCGAGATTCACCCAGTCGAAGTGAAGGGCACGCTTGAGAACCTGAAGGCCGCGCTGAGCGGCGAGCAGTACGAGATCGACACCATGTACCCCGGTTTCCTCGAAGAAGCAACCGCGCGCAACATCACTGCCGCCATCCGCACCATGACCGGCGCACTGGAAGCGGAAAAGACCCATGCCCGGCTCTACGGCGAGGCGATTGCGCTGGTAGTTGGCGGAAAGAAGGACTCCTGGGTCGGCGCCGCGCGCGACTTCTACGTTTGCCCGGTGTGCGGCTACACCTCAGAGACCGAAGAAGAGCACGAGCGCTGCCCGGTTTGCAATTGTCTCTGGGAACGCTTCGAAATCATACGGTAGGAAACTGCGGCTGTTGAATGGAACGGCCCTGAACGGCTTGTGCATTCCCAGGTCTCGGAAACGAGGCCTGGGACACTGCACTTTGCGGTTTCACCGCGTGCAGCTATTTTCTCAACAAAAGCATGGTTGCCGGGCCGGCGGGGTGACCTTCCCACTGGAAATGCACCTGCCTGAAATGCCAGTCATTTCCATGGCGGGTGAGGATCGCGGAGAAACGCACCGGGCGGTCGCCCGCGCTGGTGTGAACGGTTCCCACGCTGGCGACCCAGGCCACATCGCCAACAGAACAGATAATGGCGTCATCTACGCCGAAGCGGAAGTCACCCCAGCCCATCCAGTCTGCCTTGATGAATTCCGCGGCTGCCGGATAACCCCTGACCCACTCAGAACGGTCGGTGCCCAGGATCAGAATGTCGTCGCTCTGTACAAAGAGCCGGCTCATGAAGGCGTTCAGGTCCTTGGGATCGCGCCGGCTGTACCCCTCCTGAAAAGCGTGCAACGCAACGCGAACTCCTTGCTGCACCGCCGCGGGCGCATCGCCTGCCTGACGCAGATTCTGGGCCAGCAGATCGCGATCGGCGGCGTTGTTCCTGTGCCAGTACGCGGCTGAACAGAAGACGATTCCGCCCAACCCCAACATGCCGGCGACCAACACGGAACAGATGCGTTTTCGCGTCAACTCGATGGTCATCTGGCTTCCCCGTGCACTCCAAGAATTGGGACCGATAGGGGAAGGCTATCGCCTCAGCCGGAAGAAGAACATAGCACTAAAGTGGGCTGGGCAATCGGAGTTGAGGGAGCCTGTTCGACGCGTTTTCGTAGATTGTGCAGACCAGAATCTCGTTGGTCTCCCACCCATTCCGCGGGAGTACGCGGAATGGGGCACGGGAGTCTGTGGCAAATGCAAAGTGCGCTAGGAATGGGGAACGGCTGGGCCGGATACGTCCACATGCTGATCCGGGCTCGCATTGAGCGCCTTCTGCGTGAGCGGCTACGGCTCGTCGCTGTAGATCCGAATCTCCAGCTTGCCACCTTCCACCTGGCGGGCGCGAAACATGCCCGGAGTGTTGAAGCTCCAGGCCAATTGTCCGTCCGGAGCGATGGCGATGATGCCGCCGTCTCCATGTAACGCTTCCAGTTCCTTGTGGATGACCTGATCGGCGGCTTGCTGCAAGGGCATTCCCCTGAACGCAACCAGGTTGCAAATCTCGCGGGCCACGCCCAGGCGAATGAAGTACTCGCCGCTGCCTGTGGCAGAAACCGCGCAGGAGGCGTTCGAAGCATAGGTGCCTGCGCCAATGATGGGTGAGTCGCCCACGCGGCCGGGCATCTTGGCCTGCAACCCGCCGGTCGAAGTGCCGGCGGCAATATTGCCTGCCCGGTCCAGCGCCACCACGCCCACAGTGCCGTAACGATGGGTGTCGGTCGACTCCTCAATCTGGGCCACCGGCCCGGCAGGGCCCGGTGGCGGCGCGCCGGCGGGACGCTGCGGAACGGGGCGGCCGTCCTTTACAAGCTGGTTGACCAACCTCTGCCAGCGAGCCTCGGTAAAAAAGAAGCTGGGGTCCACCTGCTCCAGGCCTACTTTGGCGGCAAAGGCATCTGCGCCTGCGCCAATCAGCATCACGTGCGGCGATTTCTCCATGACCGCGCGCGCCAGGCTGATGGGATGGCGGGTGCGTGTCACTCCGGCCACCGCGCCAGCCTTGAGGTTCGATCCGTCCATGATGGACGAGTCCAGTTCGTTCTTGCCTTCGGCGGTGAAGACCGCGCCGCGGCCCGCATTGAAAAGCGGATCGTCTTCAAGGATGTTGATGGCGGCTTCAATTGCGTCCAGCGCGGAGCCGCCGCGATCCAGCACTTTGGCGCCGGCCTGTTCTGCCTGGGCCAACGATGCCCGATAGGCTGAGTCGCCCTCAGGGCCGAGAGCGGAGCGCTCAATGACCCCTGCGCCGCCGTGCACCTCAATGGCCCAATGGTGAACCTTTTGGCCCGCAGGCTGCTGGCCTGCCATCGGCAAGGCTGCTGACGCAATCATTCCCAGCAAAACACAAACTCGAAAAGTGCCTCTCATCCTCCACCTCTCTCGCATCCTCAGTGAATTAGTGCATGGCAAAGCTGACCGGCGCCAAGCGCAGCTATTTCGCTTCCTTCTTGGGAATCTTCAGCTCTGCGCCTTCGCCCACCTTGTAGGTCTCGGAAAAATTGCGCTGGTTGATGCCCAGCGACAGGCGCCCGCGCGAGTCGATGTAGAACAGCTCCTTGCCCACCGGCACATCGCTGAAGGTCTTTACGAAGGGAAAAACATAACTCTTGCCCGCCAGCGTGACGGGCACCGCATCGCCGACCCTATAGCCGAGTTGCGCGAAGGTCTCGCCGGGCACGTTGAGCACCAGGTTGCCGAAGGGGCCGTCGGTGCCGATGACCTGGCCGTGCAGGCCTTTCTCGTCCACCGTGGCGTTCTTCAAGTCGAGCCGAACCAGTTTGGTCACGTCGAGAGCCGGGCCGGCCTGGGCGAAGTCGTCGCCACGGGCCACGTGCGCGCCGGCGGGAGAGAAGATGTCGCGCCCATGGAAGGTCGAGGAGATGCCGGAGCCGATCATCCAAGCCGGATTGGTGATCTCGTGCGCTTCCACAATGCCGTCGCGGTCCTGGATGAGAGTGAGCAGGCCGTTATCGGGCAGCACAAAATACTGGCCGACACGCGACCTAGCCACGATGGCCTTGCGTTTGGAGCCAACCGTTGGATCGATCACCACCACGAAGACCGCGTCCTTGGGGAAGTAGGGTGCGGAACCGGCCAGCAGGCGCGCGCCCATGGCGATGTTATAGGGCTCGGACTGGTGGGTAATGTCGAGGATGCGCACATCGGGCGCAATGCCAATCATGACCGCCTTGCAGATGCCCACGGCGTCGTCTTTTACGTCGAAGTCGGTCATGAAACCGATGACCCCTGTCGGCTGCTGCGCCGCGGCTGTCAACGCCAACGCGGTGGCCAGGGCCGCACCCATCAGGAATTTTATTGTGTTTCGCACGCGCAAATCCTCCACTATTTTCCTCTTATGGTATCGCTTGCGGGGCAGCGACGGCTTTGCGGTGAGACGCTCCTCCAGTACCATGGCAATCGGCGAACAATTAGATTTAAGCAGTTGACTTGCTTTGAAAGGGCGCGGCTTCAGCCGTGCCCTTACAAAACATGGAATTTTCCCACAACTACGAAAGTACGTGCCCTCAACCAAAAGCAAAACATCCATATGCGATTGCCCAGCATTGCAATCGTAGAGATTGAACGAATCGCAACATGCAAAGGAGCACATGCCGAAGATTGCATTCGAGTATCGCGACTTCTGGGAGGTTCCGCGGCTGTTGATCTGCACCGTGAACGGGATCGAGATTCTGCTTGATTCGGAGTTCGACGAAGCGGCGAACGCGTACGCACCGCACTACAAGGTCTTTGCCATGCCGCCGGAGTTGGACCCGGACGCGCCGGAGGCATTGCTCTCAGCGGAAGCCGAGTACCTGGGCAGCATCCCGGTCGACGCCGTCGAGTTCGATTCGACCAAAAAGGTAGAAATGGATGCGGCTCCGCTGCTGGAACTGCTCGAACGCCGGGAGGCACAACTCGATGAGAAGTGAATTGAGACCGCGCGACTTAGTTCTGGTGCATTGCGGCATTGCGCTGCTCCTGCTTGGCGCATTCGCCGCCGTTGCCGCCGCAAAGCCGAAGCCAATTGCGGTGAAGGTCGTCGTGGTCACCATGTTCGAGGTCGGAGCGGACACCGGCGACGCCCCCGGCGAACTGCAGTATTGGGTGGAGCGCGACCACCTGGACCGCATTTATCCGCTGCCCGCCTCCTATCACCCTGTGCGCATGAATAGCGACGGCGAGATGGCCGTGCTGACCGGGCAGGGAACGGCGCACGCCGCGGCCACCATCATGGCGCTCGGCCTCGATCCGCGCTTCGACCTGAGCCACGCTTATTGGATCGTCGCCGGGATTGCCGGAGCCAGCCCGGATCGGGCGTCGCTGGGCTCGGCAGTGTGGGCGCGCTGGGTGGTGGATGGCGACTTGGGCTACGAGATTGACGCGAGAGAGATTCCACCGGAGTGGCCGACCGGTTATGTGCCGCTGCGCAAGGCTCGGCCCTTCGAATCTCCTGCCGCCCCGCTCGAAGGCCAGGTCTTTGCTCTCAACGAAGGTCTCGTCGAGTGGGCCTTCAACTTGACGCGCACAACACCGCTGGCCGACTCGAATCATCTCAAGGAGATTCGCAGCCGATTCGACGGCGCGGCCGCCAACAAGCCGCCGTTTGTGACCATGGGCGACGAGCTCTCTTCCTCGACTTACTGGCACGGCAAGCTCTTCGACGCCTGGGCGGCAGAGTGGGTGCGCTACTTCACCGGCGGCAAGGGAACGTTCGCCACCACGGCAATGGAGGACACCGGCACATTGCAGTCGCTGCGGTTTCTTGCCGACGCAGGGCGCGTGGATTTCAAGCGTGTACTGGTGCTGCGGACAGTGAGCAACTACGACCGCCAGCCGCGCGGCATGACCGCGGCCGAAAGCCTTGACAGCCAACGCGCGGGCAAAACCGGTGCATTTCTGAATTCCCTTGAGAGCGCCTACACCGTGGGGCACGTGGTGGTGCAAGAGCTGCTGGGCAGCTGGCCGAGGTACGCGGAGGCGGTCGCGGGCACAACGAGGATCGGGACGCTCAAGCCTTAAGCCCGTGGTAAGCGTCGAGAATGCTGAAAAACCTTCGCTCAGGTGCTAAAGCCCAGCCCATTTTGGGCCGTGTATCGCACGACTGAAGTCGTGCCCTTTCAAAACTTGACCTTCAACACAGGCTGCTATGGCAAAAGCAGCAATACTGTGGCGCAGAAATCTTCAGCGTTCGACGCTAGCGCGGGACCTCAGCTTTCGTTGCGGTAAAGCATGTCGCGGATCGCGCGGCGCCGGGCCTCATTCATCTCTTGCTCGGCCTTCAGTTCTTCAGCGCTCAGGTGCGTCTTGGCGGCGGCTTCTTCCGCCTCGGCTTCGGTACACTCCGGGCAGCGGTTGGCAAAGCCGGGCTTGTCGGGCCTCAGTTCAAACTCTTCAGAGCAGATCACACAGGTTTTGATGGGGAACGGCATTTCTTTTTATGCTACCGCAGGCGGGCATTGCTTGTTAACCCCGCCGGGGACTCCCGTCCCAAACCAGGGCCCCGCCGCCAGCGATCTGCCGCAGTCCACACAGCCCTCTTGGCGAAGATGGGGTAGACAGTGGAAAATGCTTGAGTTCAACAAATTCTGTAATCGTTTGCAATCTGTGGCTGCCAGAACTGGCATCCGCGATCATTGGCAGGACAGGTCTGTGCGAAATACCTGCGGCAAGGGGGTTCTTCTTGAAACTGAACTATGGAATGCTCGCGCTCATCCTGATCGTCGTACCGTTCTTCGTCGTAAATTTCTGGGGGCCTCCGTGGACTGTGGCGCGCATCGCCGGACTGGCCATAGCACTCCCCTCAGTCGTGTTGCTGGTTCTGGCTCGCGTTCAACTGGGGCGGTCCTTCAGCGTGCAGGCCAAGGCAGTCGCGCTGGTCACCACCGGACTCTATTCCCGCATCCGCAATCCGATTTACATCTTTGGCGGCTTGGCCATTGCGGGATTCATGCTCTGGGCGAAACAACCCTGGCTGCTGCTCTCGTTCGTGGTTCTGATTCCCATGCAGGTGATTCGCAGCCGGAAAGAGGCGACGGTGCTGGAGGCGGAATTCGGAGCAGCCTTTTTGGAGTACAAGCGAAAAACGTGGTTCTAATCCAACAATGAAAGAGAGGAGCGGCTGGAGCGGCCTCGCGGCGTCCATCATGTTCCTCAAGGAGCCTTGAATGCATTCTGTTTGGTTTGGCGAGTTCTTGGGCACCCTGGTTCTGGTGCTTTTGGGCAATGGCGTTTGCGCCAATGTCACTTTGCGCAAGTCGTACGCGGCAGACTCCGGCTGGATGGTGATCTGCGCCGGGTGGGCGCTGGCCGTGATGTGCGGCGTGCTGGTGTCGCAGGCCTTCGGCAGCGCTGGCGCGCACCTGAACCCGGCGATTACGCTGGCAGTCGCGGTCAACAGCGGGGACTATTCGCAGGTGCTTTCCTACTGGTCTGCCCAGTTGCTGGGCGCCATGTGCGGCGCGTCGCTGGTGGTTGTGCACTTTGGGCCGCACTGGAAGCTCACACCCGATCCCGCGGCCAAGCTGGGAGTCTTCTGTACCAATGCTGCGGTACGCAGCCCGCTCTTCAACATCTTCAGCGAAATGCTGGGAACCATGGTGCTGGTGGTGGTGGCCGTGGCCATCGGCTCCCACGGCGTCTCGGCGACCGGACCGGCGGGTGGCCTGGCGCCCTGGCTGGTGGCCAGCCTGGTGTGGGGCATCGGCCTCTCGCTCGGTGGAACGACAGGCTACGCCATCAACCCCGCGCGCGACCTGGGGCCGCGGCTCGTTCATGCGCTGCTTCCCATTCCCGGCAAGGGCGGATCGAATTGGCAATATGCGCCGATCCCCATCGTTGGGCCGCTGCTGGGAGGCGCGCTGGCCGGGCTGCTGCTGCACTGCGCGCATCTCTAATTCTCGACCCGGCCCAAGAACCGTGTTTCGCTTCTCCCATCTTTTCCGCAAAGTGCGCGGAGAGGATGGGGCGCCCAATCGTAGTACTCGCGGGCCGGACGAACAGAGACAGACCCGCCCGCAGGATGAGCTGTATCCTTGGCTGTTGACTGCTATTGCAAGCAGGCACAGAAGAGAATCCTCATGGCGGAATCCGTTCTTCGACTCGACCCGCGCGACAATGTGCTGGTTGCCCTGTCCGCGCTCGAAGCAGGCGCGGTTGTGCATTTTGGTCTGGAAGCTTGCCCGGTGACCGAGGCGATTCCCGCCAAGCACAAGATGGCGCTGGTGCATCTCGTGCCGGGCGACCTGGTGCTTCTCTACGGCATGGTCGTTGGCGAAGTTGTGGAGGCCATCCCGCGCGGAAGCCTACTGACGACGCACAATGTGCGCCATCGCGCCGGCGCCTACTCCGCTGTGCGCCAGCCGATGCATGTTGCGGTGCCCGATGCCTCGGCGTGGACCGGGCGCACGTTCATGGGATACCACCGCGCCGACGGGCAAGTGGGCACGCGCAACTATTGGCTCGTGCTGCCGCTGGTCTTCTGCGAGAACCGCAACATCGAGAGAATGAAGGAAGCGCTCGAAGAAGAACTGGGTTACGGAAGCAGCCAAAGTTATCGGCAGCATGTGCGGCGGCTGGTGGAGCGGCAGCGAAACGGCGGCGAACGGGATTCAGGGCATCTCGCCCTTGCGGCAGAGAACGCCGCAAGGATGGGGCACGGAGCTTCTGTGGTTTGCCCGGGCCGTTCGGAACGGAGCTCTGCGCGGTTTTTCAAGAATCTCGACGGCATTCGCTTTCTTACTCACCAGGGCGGATGCGGCGGCACGCGGCAGGATGCGCAGGCGCTTTGCGGCTTGCTGGCCGGCTATATCCACCACCCCAACGTGGCCGGGGCAACGGTGTTGAGCCTGGGCTGCCAGAATGCACAAGCAAGCATGTTGCTGGACGAGTTGCGCGCGCGCGATCCGCTGATGAGAAAGCCAGTGCTGCTCTTCGATCAACAGAAGTCAGGGCATGAGTCCGCGATGATCGTGAAGGCGCTGGACGAGACCTTCGCTGCGCTGGCCGAAGCCAATCGCATCCAACGCGCGCCCGCGCCGCTCTCCGCATTGACTGTGGGCCTGCAATGCGGCGGCTCGGATGGATTCAGCGGCATCTCCGCCAATCCGGCAGTGGGCTATGTCTCCGATCTGCTGGTTGGCGTGGGCGGCACCACGATGCTCTCGGAGTTTCCTGAATTGCATGGCGTGGAGCAGGAACTTATCAACCGCTGCGCCAGCGATGAACTGGCACAACGCTTTTCCAATCTGATGCAGGCTTATCAGGCGCGCGCCCGAGCCGTACACTCGGGCTTCGAGATCAATCCTTCGCCTGGCAACATCGCGGACGGCCTGATTACCGACGCCATCAAGTCCGCGGGCGCCGCGCGCAAAGGCGGCGTCTCGCCCATTCGCGGCGTGCTCGACTATCCCGAGTACGTCACGACTCCGGGACTCAATCTGCAATGCACGCCGGGCAACGACGTGGAGAGCGTGACGGCGCAGGTGGGTGCGGGCGCGAACCTGGTTCTTTTCACCACCGGACTCGGAACGCCCACCGGCAATCCCATTGCGCCGGTGATCAAGATTGCCACGAACTCCACGCTCGCCGAACGCATGGGCGACATCATCGACTTCGACGCGGGCGGCATCGTCACCGGCGATGCGACCATCGCCGAATGCGCCGCGAAGTTGCTCGAGCTATCCATTGAAGTGGCCAGCGGCGAGCGGTTGACGAAAGCGGAGCTGTCCGGCCAGAACGATTTCATTCCCTGGAAGCGGGGCGTGTCGCTGTAGACAGGCCTGCGCGTTCCCAATACTACCGGATCGGCTGCAACGTTTCCCGATAGATCTCGTATCGGTTGCCATCAAATCTCAATATGACTCGATGGAACTCCACCGCCGTCTCGGCGGACATCTCAATATCCCGATATCCTTTCCAGCGCGCCTTTCGGACGATCAGATCGTGCGCAGGCGCGTTCAAAACCATTTCGTGACCGTGAGGGGTGGCGCGGAAAACCCAAAACGTGACCGTGTTCGCGCCTGAAAGCGGTGGCTCGCCTTCCACAATCAAGTCTTGATCCTTGCGGTTGCTCAGATGAACAATGGATGCCGAGAACCAGGACAACGGAAGTTTCTCCGGAGGGATGTTCTCGTATTCGAGGGAATTCCGTACCTCCTCATCTGTCCTGAGGATTGCCAACACATCCTCAGGGACCGCGACCGGCGTCTTTACTCCCTCGTCTTCCGCGCTGAACGCTGTCTGTTCCGAAGTATGGGCGCGCTTTGCCTGAGCGAACCCGTTGCAGCTTATTGTTAAACAAGTAAAGAGGCCGAATGCCCGCCAATAAATCTTCATGAATCCCGTCCTTGCAAGGGAATTCGAGTGGTGCCCGCCACACAGAGGGCCGCACCTGTTTTGAAAGGGCACGACTTCAGTGGTGCCGTAAACTAGAGCTCTCCTTGAGACCTGGGCAACCCAGACCTCTACTCCAAATAGGAGGCCACCACCGCCAGCGCGGCGATGGCCGCTGTCTCGGCGCGGAGGATGCGCGGACCCAGCGATGTGGCGCGCCAACCATTGGCGTCGAAGAGCGCTTCTTCCTCGGGCGCCCATCCGCCTTCGGGGCCGATGGCGATTTCCAGCGTGGGCATCTCGGACTCCGCGGTGGCTACGGCTTCATCCAGCGCGTTGCGCAGGGTGGTCGTGCGCTCCTGCTCGGCGAGCACGATGCGCGTGGCCAAAGAGGCCGCACGGACGCGTGCCGACAACGGACCCGGCTCGTGAATCAGCGGCACATCCGAGCGGCGCGACTGCTGGGCAGCCTCGTGGGCGATGCGCCGCCAACGCTCTGCGCGTTTCGCTGCGGCCTGGGCCAGGTGCTTCTCCGTGCGGCGCGCAATCACCGGCGCCACGGCGGCCACGCCCAGTTCGGTGGCCTTCTCGATGGCCCACTCCATGTGATCGAATTTATACACGGCAAGGACCAGGGTGACGGGCAGCGCGGGATCGGCCTCCAGCTCGGCGATCAGGTTGAAGCGAACCTCCTTGGTGGAGACGGCGGCGACCTCGGCGTGAAAGACATGGCCGCCCGCCACCACGTCGGCTTCCATGCCCGGCTGGGCGCGCAATACGCGGACCATGTGCTCGGCCTGCGCGCCAACAATGGTAGCGGTGGCCTCGTCCCAATGCTCGGCAATCCAGCGGCGGCGCGTCATAGGTCCCTCCCGCAGGTTCGCTGCGATTTCTAGTGTAATGCTTCCGCGAAAACACTGAGGGGGACGCCGGAAGCGTCCCCCTAGAGTGTTGCCTTTTTTGTTGCCTTCCGGTTGGATGGCCCGCTACTTCTTCTTTGCGGCCTTCTTTGCGGCCTTCTTCGCAGGAGCCTTTTTGGCTGCTTTCTTGGTTGCCATTTGCCTATTCTCCCTTTCGATGTTCTGCATCGATTCTGCAACAGTGAATTGCAGTTGAAGCATGTATAGATTCACGCTTCATCTGTGTCAAGAGAAAAACGTAGCATGAGTGGAAAAAAGGTCAACAATTATTCAACGCGGGATCGCGAATGCAATCTGGTCCTTCAGCAAACCGGTTCGGCCTGCACAATAAGATCATCAAGGGAGCGCAACGCGAGAGCTGAAGAAGCCACTGGTTATGGATGACAGGATGCCCCGTGCTCCTTCACCCATTGCGCGAGCGTCCCGGCGTTGCGCCTTTGAATCAGGTCGGCGAGGTAGGGCTGCTCGTCCTTGGGATTGGCCTTCAGGAGCGCCTCATAAACGCGTAGTGCGCCTTCGACACCGGCCTGCGACTCGGCCAGAACATCATCCTGCTTGCCCGGATTCTGGAGCACGAAGGCGGCCTGGGAGAACATCTGCGCCAGGACAATGTTTGCCGAGTCCTTCTTGTTGCCTTTGGGTAGCTTGTCGAGGAACACGCACACACTGACATGAACATCGGGAATCTCAATGATCCACTTCAGAACCCACTCGCGTTCCCGCGTCAGGCTTGGATTCAACGGATCAGCTTCCAATCGTTGAATCATGTCGAGCGCCTGCTTCCGTTCCTCGGGCGTGGATGGTCCGCGTTCGGCTTGGGCGGCAAAGGGCGCAAGCAGGAGCGTGCAGCCCACCAATGCGGCGGATAGAGTGCGCAAAAACATGGCTGGAATCCTCGCCAGCCAAGTTAGCACTCGATCACGTTGAGGGCAAGCCCGGCCAGACTGGTCTCCTTGTAGCGCGATTGCATATCGAGGCCGGTAAGATACATGGTGCGAATGACCTGATCGAGCGAGACCTTGTGGGCTTCTGACTCGTTGAGCGCGATGCGCGATGCGTGAATGGCCTTGGCCGCGCCCATGGCGTTGCGTTCGATGCAGGGAATCTGCACCAGGCCGCCGATGGGATCACACGTCATGCCCAGGTTATGCTCCATGGCAATCTCGGCGGCGTGTTCGATTTCGCCGTTGGTGCCGCCCAGAGCAGCGGTGAGCCCGGCCGCGGCCATGGAACAGGCTACGCCCACTTCCCCCTGGCAGCCGACCTCCGCGCCGCTGATCGAGGCGTTCTCCTTATAGAGGATGCCGATGGCCGCAGAAGTAAGAAAATAGCGCAGGATGCCTTCATGGTCCGCGCCGGGGGCGAAGCGCTCGTAGTAGTGAGCTACGGCGGGAACTACGCCGGCCGCTCCATTGGTGGGCGCGGTCACTACGCGTCCGCCCGCGGCGTTCTCCTCGTTCACCGCCATGGCATAAACGGTGACCCAGTCAAGCGGCGCCAGTGGATCGCCGGTAGCGCCATCTGCTTCATTTTCGCGCAACCGGGCGGCCATCCTGCGGGCGCGCCGCACAACATTCAGGCCGCCAGGCAAAATGCCCTCCGCCACGATGCCGCGCTGAACGCAAGCCCGCATCGCCTGCCAGATCCGCTCGATGCCCTCGCGCACTACCTCAACCGGTGCGCGCACCGCGTCTTGCTCGGCCAGCGCGCACTCGTTCTCAAGCATGAGTTGGCTGATGGAGAGTTCGTTGGCCTCGGCCGTGGCCAATAACTCTGCCGCGCTGTGAAATGGAAACGGAATTGCGACTTGCCGCTTCTCTGTTGCCGCATCGACGCCGTCCTCGACGATGAATCCGCCACCAACGGAAAAGAAGGTGCGTCGGCTGAGTACCGCGCCCGCCTGGTCATGGGCCGTGAACCCCAATCCGTTGGGATGCTGGATGTGCGCGCCGGGAGGAAACATGGTCGCGCGTTGGAAGAGAAGGTCGCGGGATTCATCAAACGGTATCGGGCGCGTTCCAGCTAGATCGATCCTACCCGCGGCGCGAATGCCCGAGACGGTGGATTCGATGGCTGCTGGATCGATCGAGGCCGGTTCGTTGCCCGCCAGGCCCAGCAAGACGGCGCGGTCGGTGGCGTGGCCCAGTCCGGTGAGAGCCAGCGAACCGTAAAGCTCCGCCTGCACGCGCTCGACCCGGCTAAGCAGCCCGCTGCTTTCAAGTTCGCGTGCGAAGCGGCAGGCAGCGCGCATCGGCCCCATGGTATGCGAACTCGACGGGCCAACACCGATTTTGTACAGGTCGAAGAGGCTGGTGGTCACGAATGAGATTGTAGATCAGCTGTCAGTTGTCAGTGCTCCGTATGCGGACAATCTCCCCATAGAGTCCAATGGGCAGGCGGAAGGGCCCGTTAGCCAGCATGAGCCAACTGACAACTGAAAACTGACCACGTTGTCCTGTCTCAGTCGCTGCCACTTTCCGTCATGCTTTTCAAAGCACTCAGCGCGACGGAGCACGGCCTCGACGGAAACTAAGCCCAATAGCTGCGGTCGAGAGTACGGTACTGAATGGCCTCTGCCAGATGCGGCACCGCAAGGTGCTCGGCATTTTCGATATCAGCGATGGTACGGGCCACTTTAAGGATGCGGTCGTGGGCGCGCGCGGTCAGCCCCTGCTGCTGCATGGCGCGCTCCAGAAGCCGCTCCGCGTCAGCGGCCAACTCGCAGTAGGTCCGTATCTGCCGCGTGGTCATCTGGGCGTTGGCATAAATCTTCTCTCCCGCCTTGCGGAAACGCTCCCGTTGCCGTTGGCGCGCGGCCATGACGCGGGCGCGAATCTGGGCCGAGCCTTCAGCCGCCGCGCCGCCGCGCAGCTCTTTATATTGCACCGCGGGCACTTCAATGTGAATGTCGATACGGTCCAGCAGCGGCCCCGAGATCTTGGCCACATAACGCTGGATCATGGGTGGCGTACAGGAGCACTCCCGCGACTTGTCGTTAAACCAGCCGCAAGGACAAGGATTCATGGCTCCGGCAAGCATAAATCGAGCCGGGAAACTGAGTGTCATGGATGCGCGGGCGATGGTTACGGTATGGTCTTCGAGCGGCTGGCGCATCACTTCAAGCACATTGCGGGGAAACTCCGGCAGCTCGTCGAGGAACAGGAGGCCATTGTGCGCCAGGGAAACCTCGCCGGGCCGGGGCGCGATGCCGCCGCCGATCAGTCCTGCATCGGAGATCGTATGGTGCGGCGAGCGGAAGGGCCTCTGCGTTACCAGGCCGGCCGAGGCATCCAGTATCCCCGCCACCGAGTGAATCTTCGTGGTTTCCAGCGCCTCTTCGAAAGTTAACGGCGCAAGGATCGAAGGCAGTCGCTTGGCAAGCATCGTCTTACCCGAACCGGGCGGGCCGATCATCAGAATATTGTGACTGCCGGCGGCGGCCACTTCGAGCGCGCGCTTGGCCGTCTGTTGGCCGCGTACGTCGCAAAAATCCACTGCAAACTGCTCCAATTGCCCCAGCAACTCTTCGGTTGCAACTCGAAACGGCTCACGCTGGAGGACTCCCACAACCATCCCGTTCAGCAGGTCAATCACGTCACAAAGCGAGGAGACGGGATAGACGTTCACTCCTTCGACGACGGCAGCCTCGGCCGCGTTGGCTGCGGGCAGAATCAGGTTCGGGATGCCTTTTTCGCGCGCCAGGATGGCTACCGGCAACATGCCGGGCGCCGGACGCACACTCCCGTCGAGACCGACCTCGCCGACCAGCAGAAATCTGCTCAGGTCGGTACATCGCAGCGCGCCGTAAGCGCCCAGGATACCGATGGCGATCGGCAGGTCGAAGCCTGCGCCTTCTTTCTTCAAGTCGGCGGGGGCGAGATTGATGGTGATGAAAGTGGGAGGGATCAGGTAGCCGGAGTTCTTAATGGCCGCGCGCACACGGTCGCGGCTCTCGCGGACCGCCGCGTCGGGCAGGCCGACCGTATGAAAGATGTCCTTGTCGGAGACAACGCCGCTATAGTCCACCTCAACATCGATGAGGTTGGCGTCAATGCCGTACACCGCAGCACTCAGAACTTTGAAGAGCATGACTGGAAAGTTGGTAGCGAGTGTACCAGAAGCGAGCGGCAATTGCTCGGAGCTCTTCAGGGTACAGCGCCCAGATGAGGGCTTGAAGCAGAAGCCAGCCAATGTGGAAGCCGCGGGCGGCAGTTGCCGAGGAACAGGGGGAACTACGCTGGTGCTCGATGATCGCAGGGACGCGCGACGCGCGATTGGGCCGCATCCTGAAAGCAGTCCGCGTTATTGCCGATATAGAAGGCGCGGAAGAACTTACCGTTGCCCGCCTCGCCGAGGCTATTCAGTATCGAGGGCTGGATCGCGGTGATCAAGGATGGGGGTTGCAGGGCCAAGGGGCCAGGGAATCATCTAATTTTTCTCATTAATCGGCGCGTTACTTAAGATTTTCACCATTCTCCGGTCTTGGGCCGATAACGGCACTGGCTGCATAAGAAATGTCTCATGCAAGTCGTTGCGCCGTATGGAGGCCGAAGATGCACGATATGATCCTGAATTCCGGCAGAGATACACTCCTGTTTGCGATTCCATCTCTTACATTGCTGGTGATCACCCTCTTTCGTCTTGATCAAGTATTCACCGGGCCCCGCAAAGGCCCGAGGCCGCAGCGGCAGGGCTCTGCCCTGGACAAGGACGGCGAAGAAATGCTCTGCGATCCGGACGGCCGGACCTGGAGCCGGGGACGCAGCCGCAAGTAGAGCGCGGAATCTGCGGGATTCGAGGGGAAACCTGCGCGATTCTTTATGCCCCGAAGTCTGGATCTGGACCATTGGCGCGCCAAGATCTGCGCCCGAGCGCGTCTCTATGCTATTGAAAAAAGAACGGTTACAACGCGATTTCGGCAAGCGGTACAGGCCGGGGTCGCGCAGCGGTTGCGGGCAAGAAAACTATTGACCCGAATGCCAGTTGGGTATACATTCATGATTGCCATCCAAAAGGGCAAGTTGCGTTGAGCAATTGTGCGCAGCCGTCTGTAGTTTCCCGCATCATAATTTTGAGCTGAGGCTCATTCGTTGATGCACCGGTGCGTGTAGAACTCCATCGGAGCGGGAATACAGGGTGCGCGGTTCCCGAGGCGGCAATCTGTTTCCCTGATGCTGCATAAAGCCTGTTTCGTTTGGCGCGAAAGTGCGTCAAGATACTGAGCTGGACGCGGCTATGGTGCGTCTAAGACGTATGAGCGGGAATCTGGGGAGCCTGGGATGGGATTGGCTGCCCAGCTGCACCGGTGGCGCCAAGCAATTCCGGCCGGGCAGGCGAATGAAAAAAGGAGAGATTCGTAATGCGTTCCGATTTGGTTTTTGGGGCACTTTCTCATGTGTCCAATCGCTACCAGTTGTGTCAACTGGCGAGTAAGGCAACCCGCAAGCTGCACAAGCCGAATACCCGGCTGCAGGACACGACCAACGAAGTATTGTGCCGCTTCCAAACAACTAATCCTGGGTTCGCTGCGACCGATCAGGCGTCCGTAGCCCAGCCGGTTGAAACCCGCCGCGCAGCCTGACGAGATCTTTCGAAGGGTATAGTTGAGTCAGGCAACGGATTCAAGGCGGCTTCCCCGTGAAGGCGGCCGCACTTCCCTGGCGTTTCGAAATTCCATTTGAGTTCGGAAAGTGACTTAAGCTCGCCCTGTGCCGGCTTCATCTTTTTGAACTCTTCCCTGTTTTTTCCTGGAGCACTTCCCCCTCTCGTCCCCTCCACACACACATCCCGCCTTATTGCAGGTGAACATGACCATCGCAGAACTTAAAGAGAAGAACATCACCGAATTGAGCCGCATTGCGCGCACCCTTGAAATTCCGGGCGCCAGCGGCCTTCGCAAACAGGATTTGATTTTCAAGATCCTTCAGGCACAAAGCGAAAAGGAAGGCCACATCTTTGCCGAGGGCGTGCTTGAAATTCTGCCCGACGGGTACGGCTTCCTCCGCTCTCCGGACTACAACTATCTGCCTGGCCCGGACGATATTTACGTCTCTCCCTCGCAGATTCGCAAGTTTGACCTGAAGACCGGCGACTCGATCAGCGGCAATGTACGTCCGCCCCATGAGGGCGAAAAGTATTTTGCCCTGGTCAAGATCGAGGCCATCAACTTCGAGTCGCCCGAGGAGACGCGCAACAAGATCCTCTTCGACAATCTGACGCCGCTTTATCCCCAGGAACGCATCAAGCTGGAGACTGTGCGCGAGGCCACCAGTGGCCGGGTCATGGATCTGCTGACGCCTGTGGGCAAGGGCCAGCGCGGCCTGATTGTCGCACCGCCCCGCACCGGCAAGACCATGCTGCTGCAGTCGCTGGCCAACTCCATCTCCACAAACCACCCCGAGGTCGTCCTCATTGTGCTGCTAATCGACGAGCGGCCAGAGGAAGTGACCGACATGCAGCGGTCGGTGAAGGGCGAAGTCATCAGCTCGACCTTCGACGAGCCCGCCGCACGCCACGTGCAAGTGGCCGAGATGGTCATCGAGAAGGCCAAGCGCCTGGTGGAACACAAGCGCGACGTGGTCATTCTGCTGGATTCGATTACCCGTTTGGCGCGCGCCTACAACACCATCGTGCCCCCCTCGGGCAAGGTGCTTTCAGGCGGCGTGGATTCGAACGCTTTGCAGCGGCCCAAGCGCTTCTTCGGCGCGGCCCGCAACATTGAGGAGGGCGGCTCCCTGACGATTATCGCCACTGCGCTGGTCGATACCGGTTCGCGCATGGATGAGGTCATCTTCGAGGAATTCAAGGGCACCGGCAACATGGAAATCATCCTGGATCGCAAGCTGGTGGACAAGCGAGTCTTCCCGGCCATCGACATCCAGCGCTCCGGCACCCGCAAGGAAGAGCTGCTCATCCCCAAGGAGGATTTGCAGCGCATCTGGATTCTGCGCAAGGTGCTGAACCCGCTGTCGCCTGTCGAGGCCATGGAGTTGCTGATCAGCCGCCTGGAGAAGGTGCGCAACAACGCCGAGTTCCTGGCCAACATGAACCAGTTGTAGGCGCCTGCGGTGCGGCCAACTGCGCCTTCGGCGCCAGCCTGGCCACTGCGCGCCTCAGTTCGAAAGCCTGGGTGTCCCATCCTTGCCGCGTTTTTTTGAGGCGGGGATGGGAAGCCCCAAAGCAATCGCCAGGGACGGTGGGAACCGGACAGAGGAACGCCTCTTCCAGTATTCGCCGTCCGCTGGTAAGATAAGGAAGTCGTGGGGCTGTAGCTCAGCTGGGAGAGCGCCTCGTTCGCAACGAGGAGGCCAGCGGTTCGATCCCGCTCAGCTCCACCAAGACCCTCAAAGGTATTCCATTCGGTCTGGAATGGCCGGCTTCTGCATCGAGAGCCGGCCGCCATTTACGATAGCCTTCCACCGGATGGTTATAATTCGAATTGGCGGCTACGTCGACTCGAACCTGAGGAAATGGGCATGGCCAGCAGGCAGGCGCCAATCGCGAGCTGAATTGAAAGAGGTCTCTTTGTAGAAAGGGATTGGCCTGTGAGGAGATTTGGCATCCAGCAAAAGGCCGGTGCGGTATCTGCTTTCGCTTTTCCCAACTCAATTCCCTACTAAATGGCTCTCCTTGTCTCGTGTCGCATCAGTTTGGCGCGCGTAGCTTAGGATATTCGGTATGCTTCCGCGTATTTCAAGCATTTGAATTGAACGGAGTCTAAGCCAATGCCAACCCTAAACCTGGAGAACGACAAGGTTAAGGAGCAAGATAGTGTCCGTCGGAGCCGGATAGGGATTCTGCCCGCAGTGCTCGGCCTCGAGTTAGCCCTGATCGCAATTATTGTTTCTTGTGTGGGAACTCATGGTTGGGATGACGGCGCGATAACCTTGGCATTCTCGCGAACATTCGCAGAGACTGGACGCATAGCGCTTACCGCCCTTTCAGAGCAGGTTGAAGGTTTTTCATCGGTCTCCTGGTTCTTTCTGAATGCCCTCGTCGCCGCTTTTCATCCCGGGTTCGCCGGTGCCATATTTTTTTCACAGCTTTTGGCGTTTCTTTTCCTGGCGCTAGGCACCCTGCTGTTGCTTCTTATAGCTCGCAAACTGAATCTCAGCGGCAGGATTACCGCGGCCATCCTGGTGTTATACGCGGCGACGGGGCCCTCGCTCTCCGAGATGTCGAATGGCATGGAAATGACGCTGCTCGCCGCCTCAGGGCTGGCGATCGTCTATACCTTGTATTTCGATCGAAGAACGCTGTTGTTTTACCTCTCCACGTGCGTGTTCTTGACAACCCGCTTCGAGGCAATTGCCTATTACTTGGTCATGATTGCGCCGCTATTCCTTCGCCGCGAAGCCAGGAAGGCTGTGACAGTATCGATATTTGGCCTTGGGATCGTTGGTCTGCAGGAGTTGACGAGGTATTTCGTCTTCCACGCCTTGCTCCCAAATACGATTACTGCAAAGACTCATCCTCCTTACAGCCATTTCGGACACTGGTCCCTTCCTGGTCGTATGGTCGCTTCGGGCGAGTTCTTGTTAGTGCTTTGGCCGCTGGTATTGCTGATCCTACTCGTTGCTGTTTATTGCCGGTTGTCTAATCGCAGAATTTCAACGGGTCTTGTCGCGAACCGCGAACTCATGGTCGTTCTGGGAGCGCCGTTGCTCGCTGCGGCTTTGTTTGCTTTTGCGACTGGGCGGAATTGGGGATATTACGGGAGAATGGAGTTCTTTTCCATTCCTTTCGCGCTTTTGCTTTTTGGGTGTGTGTTTGACAAGATCAGTGCGGCTCTAGACAGAAGAGCTGTTCGCGCCCTGCTCATCGGTTTTTCGCTCATGACGATCGCTTGGAGTTTTTATTCGAGCGCCTTTCTTCTTAGGTTTCCTATCGCGAACGCGATAAGGTCCATTGCTCATGGCAGAGTAGATGCCGACGGTGCAGGAGGGATCACGCCCGCTAATCTCAGGATGACGGGGCTTTCTGTCGACCGCATCCGTGGCCTCCTTGGGTTGCGAAGTGTGGTCTTTGCCACCCCCGATGTGGGTGGACTTGGGCTGTGCTGTGACTCAATTCGCGTGGTCGATCTGGCGATGTTGACCAACAAGCAATTGGCAAAAGAGGGGTATGGAGCATTGCCGGATGTGCTTGCCGAAGAGAAACCGGATTTGATTGACGCTCATGGCATGTGGGCGGCGTATTCGGGTATTTATGGGATTTCGGAATTCCGGGAGAACTACAAGGCAGCGTTCGTTGATCGTAAGCCCTTGTTCATACGAATCGACCATGCTAAAAAACTACTTGACGAGGGCAATGCAGGGCTGTGCCTTTCAGCGGATCGCCGCTGCACAAATCAGGTTCTTGGTGAGGATCGCGCCGACAACGATGCACTGTTATCGAGCGGAAGCATTGTGATGCTCAATGACAACACCATCGCAAAAACCGGTAGCGAGGGAAGATAACCCCCCTCATTGCTCTTGAGGAGTTGGCCTGAATCGAGTTGGAGTTTGATCCCCATGGATCGCGAGGGGTCCAAATGCCATTGAACTGACCGGGAACTTCGCGGAGGGGGCTTAGAGCGGTTCCACAAATCACATGCCCTTTCCGGCATCGTGCAAGGTGGCATTGTCTTGAGAAAAATGCCACTTGATAGCAGTGGGTTCGGGGTACGGCAATTGTGGAACCACTGAAGACTGCCTGCTCAACTGCATGGGGGCGAGGGACGACATGCAGTTGGCAATTGATGCTTCAGACAGTTCTGCAGGTTTCCAACACCTTGCTCATCTATTCGATTGGCGGATCACCCGGCTTTGCCGGTGGGACTGTCGAAGGTCGACAACCGCGGGAGTCGCTCCCGGTTTGTGTTTTTCCATTTTCTCGTCAAGACGATGGAAGGGGGCGGAGCATGAGCACCGTCCCTACAGGACTCCGGTTTACTCCCTTTGGCGTCCATCCCCAACGCTGAATTGCAAGGCTAACAGCAACTGTGTTTACGGCGCGGGTTACGGAGTTTTGCCGGCCTGTAGCGCTTCGAAAGAGGCCCCTTTGTGGGGCCACCAACCTTGGAGCTTTCGGTTCTGCCGGAATAAATTACTCCGCGCAGCCCTCCTGGGAAATGCGGTTTCTGGGTTGATCGACGGGCACGGTGTTTATGATATGTCTAATAGAAAATGTCTGGGCAAAGATCTCCTTCAGAGAGGGGTGGAGAGTTTGTTCGAATCCTTACAGACCCTTTGCCGATGAAGGGACTTCGATATGCGTCTTATGATTTCTTCAACCATTGCGAAATGGAGGGGCATTGATGCCTCCACTGGATGAGAGCTCTCCGCGGTCCAATATTCTGTTGCAACCGGTTCCTGACCGGCCGGAGGCATCGGCGTCGCGGGTTCCTTTGTGCGTCGATCTGGACGGTACGTTAGTCAAGTCGGATACCCTGACAGACTCCCTCTTGGTTCTGTTCCGAACGCATCCAGGGCTTCTCCTGCAGCTTCCACGCCGGCTGCTGCGCGGCAAGGCGGCTTTCAAAGCATATGTGTCCGAGTGCATCACACTGGATGTGGCCCATCTGCCTTACAATCGCGCGCTGCTCCAGTTTCTTCATGAAGAGCGGGCGCAGGGCCGTACAATCTACCTGGCCACGGGGGCAGATTCCTCACTGGCTTGCCGAGTTGCCGCGCATCTTGGGATCTTCGATGGAGTGTTGGGTTCCGACGGCGCCACCAATCTGACCGGCTCCAGGAAACTCGACAAACTCCGCGGGCTGCTGGACTCAGGAGCCTTCGACTACATCGGCAACGACACGCCCGACCTGCCGCTGCTGGCCCATGCATCCGAGCCCATGGTGGCTAACCCAACACTGCGGCTCCGCCTCGGGCTCAGGGCGCGGGGCATCCACCCAGCAAGAGCGTTCCAGGAGCGCAGCCATCCATTGAGGTCGCTGCTGAAGGCCATGCGCCCTCACCAATGGGCCAAGAACCTGCTGATTTTTGTTCCGCTTCTACTGGCGCACAGTTTGACCAGAGGCCGTCTGCTAACCGCGCTGCTGGCTTTCGTTTGCTTTAGCCTCGCGGCTTCGGGCACTTACATTGTCAACGATCTTCTCGACATCGAGGCCGATCGCCGTCATCCCCGCAAAAAGCTTCGCCCATTTGCCTCGGGCGATCTGTCTGCCGTGGCCGGGTTGGGCACCGTGGCAGTTTTTCTCACCCTGGCGCTCTCGTGTGCTCGGTTGATTCCCATGGTGTTTTACGCCTGGCTGCTTTTTTACCTGGCTGCAACACTGGCTTATTCCTTATTTCTGAAGCGCATTGCCTTAGTGGATGTGCTGGTGCTCTCAGGGTTGTATACGCTGCGCTTGAAAGCTGGCAGCGCTGCGACAGTGACGCCAATCTCCCCTTGGCTTGCGGGTTTTTCCATTTTTCTGTTTCTTTCCCTGGCCATCGTCAAGCGCTTCGCCGAACTGGAACGGTTGCGCGCCAGCGGCTCGCCGGCGAAGAACGGCCGCGGCTATCTGGTGGCCGACCTTGAGCAGATGCGCAGCTTCGGCACAGCCAGCGCTTATGCCGCCGTGGTGATTTTTGCCATCTACATCAATGGGCAAAATGTGGTGGCTCTGTATCACAAGCCGGCGCTCCTTTGGCTGATTGTGCCGTTGATGCTCCTCTGGCTCAGCCGGGTATGGTTGCTGGCTTCACGGGGAGAGTTGAACGAAGACCCGGTGGTCTTTGCCCTCACAGACCGTATGAGCTTACTTATGGGAGTTGCCGTGGCGGCCATCGCCGTGTTCGCAATCTGATCGTTCAGCCAAACCCGCCGGTGCGGGTGTCGACTGCCGGGTGAGACCGATACAATTCGAATGAGCCGAATCTGAAAGAGGAGTATTTACCATGGCGAATCAATCCACCGTTGCAGCTGTCCGAACCACGCCGGAGACCGTCCTGGAAGATACTGCCAGGCTGTGTGAACTGGCTGGGCTGCCAGCGGCCCTCGACCGCAAAGCCACCACCATCCTGAAGGACAACATCTCCTGGCATTATCCGTTCCCCGGCGCGAATACCACGCCGTGGCAACTGGAAGGCACGATCCAGGCTCTAAGAGGCAGCGGGTTTCAGGACCTCGTATGCGTGCAGAATAAAACAGTCGTCACCAACGCCTTCAAGGGCGAGGATTTGAATTGCTACCTGCCCATTTTCAAGAAATACGAAGTCCCTGTCCTGTATAACTTCCGGGACGGCGATATGAAGTGGGTTCCATACATTCCCAAGGCCAAGATGCTCACGCTGGACAAGGTTTTCCCCGAGGGCATCCACATACCGGACTACTTCTTCGGCAAGAACATCGTTCACCTGCCAACGGTCAAGTGCCATATCTACACCACCACCACAGGGGCCATGAAGAACGCCTTCGGCGGCCTGCTGGCGACTCACCGCCACTATACGCACTCCACTATCCATGAAACGCTGGTGGACCTGCTGGCGATACAGAAGGAGATTCACCCCGGTCTATTCGCCATCATGGACGGCACGACGGCGGGTGACGGCCCAGGGCCTCGCACGATGCGCCCGCATGTGAAGAACATTCTGCTGGCAAGTACCGATCAAGTTGCCATTGACGCTGTGGCCGCCCGGTTGATGGGATTCGACCCGATGAACATCAAATACATCCATTTGGCGCACCGTGCGGGACTTGGGGTCGGTAAGCCCGAGGAGATTCGTCTCGTCGGCGACGACATCTCGGGAGAGAATTGGAACTTCACGGTCGGCGACAACATGGCGAGTCATGTCGGCGACATCTGCTGGTTCGGGCCGCTCAAGGGCATACAGCATATGCTGTTTCACACCCCTCTGGTGCACCTCTTCGTTTTCGGTTCTGAGTGCTACCACGACTGGTACCGCTGGCCCTTCAAAGACAAGAAGATCTTTGAGAACTGGCTGGCGACAACCGAATGGGGCAAGTTGTTCGCGAGCTATACCGCGGGGAACCTGCCCGGATAGCCCGCAATGTCTTGCCACTGCTTTGTTCGACGTGAGCGCAAAGGCAACAAGGGCATCCAGATACGATGCGGGCGAGGCGGGTTGCGATCAGACCGCGGAGTTACTGCCGGCTGACTGAGTTGTCCGCGGCGATGTGGTAGACAGCGCTCAAAGGCTGGCCGCCGTTTCTGTCGAAACGGAGCGCCAGCGTCCGGGAAGATGCATCGAACGCCGGGGTTCCTTCTTTCGGTTCAATGTCGAGCAGGCAACTCTCGACAAGAACCGCCAGGGACTCGCGAACCGGCGCCGTCAGCGATACGACATGAAGGAATCGCTCTCCCGTGTCGCTGGCACCGCATTGGCCCTGCACATTGCCAGGGTTGGACGCGAAGCTGTCAGTGAAGATGAGCAGTTGGCCGGGAATCTCCGCAATGACCTCAGCGGCAAAAGGCGCGTACATCCTCTCAGGGTAATCGCTTGGATGGGTCAGAGCGATTTTGGTTGTCTTCCCGTTCCCTGACGTCAGGAAAAGTGCGGTGATTCGCGCCTCTTGACGAAGGACAGCCCGGCCGGAACGCACTTGAGGGAGGGCCAGCAGTCTCTGAGGCGGGCGGTGCTGCGCTTGCGCCACGGCGATTGCGGCGAGCCCGGAACACAGGGCAAACACCATGAGCCGAAGCCACGCCATCAGAACTTTCCTCCGTGGCGCGGATCGTAGATGTTCTGGCTGAACATCAACCACTCTGACTCCCTTCGTTCGAGAAGCCCCTTCATCACAACTCCGCCCGCCTTGTCATAGCGCGTGAAGTCTTTCTCTTTCAATGCCGCTCCCGCATTCAGAATCTTGATGGGCGCATTTGCATTGCCGTGGTTGTAGGCCAGATCCACCAGAGCGTCAAACTGGTTCTGCGAGAGGCCCACGTCCAGCGCGTCGTTTACGCTGTCTACAAAGCGGCTGGTGTCGGCGGCAAAGAGTTTCTTGACTTCGTCCAAGGTAAGTCCCTTGCTGAAGTCTTCCCCTTTCTTGATCAGGTGCCCAATGCCAATGGTCGGATTGTCCGCGTCGTCGTCATATGGATCATACCGGCCCGTCTTGGGGTTGAAACTCTCCTTGGGCATATTTTCGTATGCCACCATGAAGTCGACCCCAGCCTGGCTCAGGGTCATGTCTGCAGGTACCGGGCTTTGGGCCGCGGTGGTGTTGTTGATCCCCACCTGTTCGTAGAATTTGGTTCCCGGATCGTCCAGATGGAACCGGACGCGTTCGCGGGCCCACCCTTTGTTCAGCAGGACCGCATGTTGCTTCCCCTTGACTTTGTAAACAGCCACCACCGGAACGTGGATGGAAAGAAGGTAGGCAAGATAGATATCAACCGCGACCCAATTCGCGGGATGGACAAAGACATCGTTGGGATCGATGAGGATGCTGCTCAAGACACTCATGGAATCGCCTCCGCTGACGGATGACTCCGGATGATTTATTAGGAATCCTAGCAGAGTCGCGCTTGTTTGTGGCAGGCAAGCCACGCAGCTTTGCAATGTTTTGTTGCTGCCACAACAGAAACGGCCTGCGAAAACTGTCGCAGGCCAATTCAGTCCACCGGTATGCAAACCGCCTTAGCAGTGTCCGCCGCACAGATGGTCGTTTATGTTTTGAAGGGGCACGACTTCAGCCGTGCCGTAAACGGCCCAAAATAAGCGGGGCTTTAGAGCGAAACCAGAGTCCCTGTGGCCTCGATCGCCCTGTGCAGGATCGCCGCTCCCTGGGGGTCGCGTCGACTTGAATGCGACGGCTTCGGGATCCATCGACTCTGGTTCCGCTGTAGCCGCTGGAGGAAGCCACCTTTTCGAATGCAACCCATTCGCAGATCCGGGCAAAAGACCCTGTTTGCGGTGGCCGGCCCTAGGTAAACAGGTCCTTCATCTTCTCCATGAGGCTGGGCGAGGTGGGTTTGTTTTCCACCGTCATTGACTCGGCTAGTTTGCTGACCAGTTCGCGCTGCGTGCGGCTGAGCTTTCGGGGCACCTGCACCAGCACCTGCACAATCAAATCGCCGCGCCCGCTGTTGCTGAGGAAGGGAACGCCTTTTCCGCGTACGCGCAATTGCTTCCCGCTCTGGGTGCCCTCAGGAACCTTGATGGTGACGTTGCCGCCGATGGCGGGGATGTCGATCTCGGCGCCCAGGGCTGCCTGCGGAAAGCTGATCGGAATGATACAGCGCAGGTCCTGGCCCTCGCGCTCGAAAAAATCATGGGGGCGGATGGCAAGGACCACGTAGAGGTCGCCCTTGGGACCGCCGGAGCGGCCTGCATCGCCTTCGCCGGCATAGCGGATGCGGGTCCCATTCTCGACGCCCGGGGGCACCTTGACGTTCAGCTTCAGTTCCTTGGGCACGCGGGTTTCGCCGCGGCAGGTAGAGCAGGGATCGCCGATCACTGAGCCGGTCCCTCCGCAGGTGCCGCAGGTGCGGGCCACGGAGAAGAAGCCTTGCTGGTAGCGGATTTGCCCTCTTCCCTGACATTGCTGGCAGGGGCTTGGGCCCCGGCCTGATGCGCTGCCTCGGCCGTGGCATGTGCTGCACGACTCAAGCCGGCGAATCTTGACCTCGGTCTCGTAGCCAAAGATGGCAGCCTCGAAGTCGACGGTCAGATCGAAACGAAGATCGTCGCCCCGCTGCTGGCGCGAGCCGCGCTGCCCCCCGCCGCCCACGTTGAACATCTCCCCGAAGAGGTCGCCGAACAGGTCGCCAATGTCCACTCCGCCGGAGAAGGGGCTGCCGCCAAAACCGGAGCCCTGGCCGTTCAGGCCCGCATGGCCGTAGCGGTCGTAGACGGCGCGCTTATCGGCGTCGCTGAGCACCTGGTAGGCCTCGCTGGCCTCCTTGAACTTCTCTTCGGCAGCGTTGTTGCCGGGGTTGCGGTCAGGGTGATACTTCAGCGCCTGCTTGCGGTAGGCGCTCTTCAATTCAGCGTCGCTCGCCTCGCGGGAGACGCCCAGAACCTCGTAAAAATCGGCTTTGCTCACTTTTGTATTAGAACTCATTCGCTTATCTGTTTCGGGTTTGAAACCACGCGCACCAGCGCCGGACGCAACATCCGCTCACGCAGCTTGTAGCCGCGTCGAATCTCCTCAGCTACGTGCTGGTCGGGCAGGTCGGCCCGTTCCACCGTGCCCAGAGCCTCATGCACGCGCGGATCGAAGGCCTCGCCCACGGCGGGAATGGGATTCACCTGCATCTGCCGCAGAACATCTTCCATCTGCTTGACGATCAGTTCCACACCGGAGCGCAACTGCTCCGCCGAACTGTTGGATTTGAGCGCCAGCTCGAAGTTGTCGAGGACGGGGAGAAACTGCTCAACCACGCTGCCGGTAGCATATTCCCGATCCGAGACCCGCTCGCGCTCGGCGCGCTTTCGCGCGTTTTCAAACTCCGCCTGCAGACGGGCCAGGCGATCCAGCAACTGGTCGCGCTCTTGCTTGAGCTGGTCGAAATCCGTACGGCCTACAGAAGAAGCAGCCGTGTCTGTCCCCGGTTGCGGCTCTTCCATGGATGACACCGGGGAGGCAGCCGGCGTCGAAGCGGCCGCGCCCTCCGGGGTCTCCATGACAATCAGTTCCTTTTCGTGTTTTGACATATTGTTACGAAATCTCCAAAAGTGCGAATGCGCATGCTTCAATGATAATTTCCACGGCGGCTGCCGGCTTCTCTTCGATGATACGGAATGTGAACCGGCTCCATTCGGGAACAGGCTTTGGTGGCAGGCCTATTCGTTTGGAACCTCCAGGAGTCGCTCGGAAAGCCGCGCAATGTAGCGGACGGCCTGAATCATCTCCTGATATTGGATGCGGGTGGGCGCGATGACCGCAACCGTCCCCAGGTTTGCCCCGCCCAGGCGGGCAGGAGCGCCGATCAGCACCAGATCCTGCATGGCTTGCGAAGCTTCGGCGTGACCCGCCAAGTCCGGCCCCACCACCACGCGCACTTCCTGCTGGCGGCCGTCCACGTAGGCGGTCAACAACTCGATGAGGCGCTGTTTGGCTTCAAGAGCCAGAAGCATCTGGCGCAGCCGTTCGCGGTCCAGCTCGGCCGTGATCAAGTTGGCCATTCCGTCCACAAAGAGAGCGGGGCCCATTTCGCCGCCGGCCAGTGCGCCCTTGCGGCAGAGTTCCTCCACCGAGTCCAGCATCTTGTGATAGGCCTGGCGTTCCATGTCCACGCGGCGGGCCACCTCGGCGCGAATTCGCTCAATGGGCCAGCCGCGGAAGTTCTCATTCAGGTAGCGCGCGGCGGTCTCCAATTCGACGTGGGTCAGCTCGCGGTCCAAGGCCAGTACGCGGTCCTGCACGGCGCCTGCCTGGGTCACCAGTACGGCCAGCACACGGCCGGCGGAGAGGCGGGAAAAATGAATGTGCTCCAGAATCTGGCCCACGGTGGAACTGGCAAGGGCCACTCCCAATCCGCTGGAGATAAGCGCCAGCACATGGGAGGTGCGCTCCAGATACTCATTGGTGCTGGCCACGCCGGTAAAGCTCTCTTCAATCTGGCCGCGCCGTTGCTCGCTGAGGGGTGAAGGGCCTTGCTGCATGGGGCCCAGGTTCGCAGGCTGCGCCGCCGAAATCAGGCGCCCGGATTGAGTGATCTGCTCAACGTAATAGCGGAAAGCCGCGGCGGTGGGAACCCGTCCCGAAGAGGTATGCGGCTGTTCCAGCAGTCCCGCCTCGCCCAGTGTGGCCATCACGTTGCGCAGAGTGGCCGAACTCAGACCTTCCTTATTCGTGAAAAAGCGGGCAAGGGCCTGCGAGGCCACGGGTTCGCCGGTGGCGATGTACAGCTCGATGATGGCTGTAAGCACCATCCGCTCCCGCGGACTGACGCGCGCTTCCGGCATTGATCCTGCTCTCTCCTGGCCAGCCCGCCCCTCGATGAAGGGCATTTTCGCTCGGCCGAAATCCTGTAAGGCCCAATAACCATCCATTTATCTACAACTTGCATTGAAAAATGGACGGTATCTTCCTCTTTAATTCTAGGGAGCGCGATGGGCACTGTCAAGGCAGCGGGCACACAGGGCAATAGCATGAAGATTCCGAGCACAGGAGAATGGGTCTTGAAAAGGGCAGGACTTTAAGTCGTGCCGCAAATGCGCCAGAAGGGCTCCGGGCTTTAGCCATTGAGGGGAGGTTCGAGATCGTCCAAAGACATCCCCCGGAGGCGGAAGCCGTGCCCTTTCAAAACAACCGCTTTCCATGTTTTGGAATCTCATCCAATTGCCCTGCGAAGGGCGATTGCCAGGCGCCACTTATGGCTGCGTCTTCGGCGGGACAGCCGGCACAGCGGGGGAACCAGGCTGGTCTTGCTCTCCATGGAGCGCCGGGTCGTCCAAGGTCAGTATTCGCACCTCTGAACGAAACACGTGGTAGTCGCCAAAGGCTTCATCGTTTAACCAGGTGGCAAAGGGACCGAAGGTTCTGAAGCTGTCGTCCCCGTCTGCCATCTGCATCACCACTCGTCCCCTGGTGATTGAGACGCTTTTGACGGGACAGATGTAGGTCTTCTCTCCGATTTCCACTGGAGCGTATTCGACCGCAATGTCAGAACGTGCAAGCGGAAGCGACGGCTTCAGGTCCGCCTCTGCCACCAGGCGAAGGATTGCGCCGCTCGCTGGATCGATCGCTATCTCCCCGTGATACCCGCTCAACTTCTGAAATACACTCGTTCCGTCACCGTCTGGAAGGCAGCAATACTGCACTTGAAAGTGCGACTTACTCTCCGGGATCGCATAGCTGAACACTGCCCGAGGACCGGCAGGCCCCTGCTCCCACCGGCTCCAGGTCAAACCTCTGTGAGCAGCGACGGCATCCAGAATTACTGTGCTGAGAATAAGGCCGAAGGTACCTTTGATGACCAATCCCAACTCTTGCTGTTTTGGCTGCTTGCGTGTTGCCGCTGGGGAATCCACGGTCTCGTCCCCATTGCGGTAAAGCACGGTAACCCTGGAGCTATCGGAAAAATGCAATGGCAGGTAGGCGATCCGCGCACGTCCCGCCTTGTCATAGTGTTCCGGCGTTTCCTCATAGCGAACCGTAGTCCGCGTCGCGAAGAAATTCGGCAGCTTCGGGATGGTCCGATTGAGATAGTCGACGGCCATCGCAATCATATGGCTTCGCGCCGTGGAATCCGGCGGCGGACCGGCTGGAATTTCAGGCGGTGGAGGGGCAAAAAAGACCGATGCGTCGGCCAGGGCGGCCAATTGAGTGGAGGCCTTCGGACCTCGCAAGCCGGCCTTCAAGGATGTGAGCTTCGCTTCGCTCAGCCGTTCCGTGAGCGCCAGGCCGGCGATCTTCCGGGCCACTTCCGCATCCGGCTTGCCGCGGGCCGCCCTCATCTCCTCTTCCAACTGCTCGACTGTTACCCGTCTGACCGCAGGTTGGGGCCGATCGTAAAAATATGGCTCGTCGTAATATCCGGTGATGGTGCGGGCTATCAGTTCCGGGGCGCCGGCCTTCACCTGCAGGCTGTGATATTCGTCTGGAAACTCCGTATGGGCAGGGTCGAACGACAGCGTATAGAAGACGCTGGCACCTGCGACGCAGCGATTGATCTGGCTCACCAGATCGAAATCCGCGAGTGTGGCCGCAGCTTCGGTTCCCCGGCCGGCAGATGTGCCCCACTCCATGGAGTTTGAGTTGTAAGCGACCGAGGTTGCCAGGTCTTC
The DNA here is from genome assembly GCA_963839155.1 of uncultured Acidobacteriaceae bacterium. Taxonomy (GTDB): domain Bacteria; phylum Acidobacteriota; class Terriglobia; order Terriglobales; family Acidobacteriaceae; genus Telmatobacter. The sequence continues at coordinate 146,392 of CAWITY010000006.1, read as the reverse complement.
GTGCGGGTCCAACACGCGCCCGCCGCTCTCCACGGCCAGGACTCTTCGATCAAGATCGCCGCCATCGGCTTCCTTGGGAGTCTTCACTCCTTCCAGGAACTGCCTGTAAAGCAAGGGGCTCTCAATGGTCCCGCTCCTTGATACTTTCTCTCCCACTGAAAATGTGTAGAGAGCGATCCGCGCCTCCCGCAACAGGGCGGAATACCAACGAACCGCATCAAAGATCTGCGCCTGGTCGAGAGAACTCTGAAAGGGCCTTCCGCTCCCAATCCCCCATCCGGGCCCGACCCAAATCAGCAGCTTTCTTCCCGGCTTTCGCCTCTCGGTGGTCAAAATGGAGCGGAGCGCCTTCAAAGCCGAAAGAGCGGGCGGGTCCTCAAAGGACATGGCGGCGAGGGGTTCCCCCCTGAGGCCGCTTCGGGAGGTGGGTGAGATCACGCCCAACTCCCGGTGATGAGCGAGGTCCGCAGCCAGGGAGTTACCGTCCCCGGAAGGATGGGCAAGCGTAGAAAGGCCGTCATCGGAAAGTTCGAAGACCGACACTGGCTGGGCAAAGTGTCCATTGTTCTGCCGCAAGAACCTCTCGATTTCCTCCCGCTCGTGCAAAGCCAGATTGAACGGCAGGTTGAGCGTATCGATGACCAGAATGACTTCAACCGGAGGATCGGGCTTCGCCGAGATTCCATCGAACGCCTGAAAGGAGAGAATCTTGTTCGGCTTCCCGTTATCCAGAAGGGTGAAGTCCTTGGCATCGAGCCCCGCCACCGGCTTTCCCGATGGATCGGTCACGACGACATCGAGTTTGAAGAGGCCCTCCGCCGCCATCTGAGCTGGCACAGAGGTTCTTTGCGCGGCGGCCTGCCGGGCACAAGAGAAGAAAGGTAAGCAAAGAACAACCGCCAAACAAATGCGCCGGCAAGTGCTCATTTTCATGCGGCCCAATCCTCCTACGTCCCGCCAGTTTCTTCGCCCTGAGTCTACTCCACTACGGCTGGTCGTAATAGCCGGTGTTGGTGCGAACGGCCAGTCCCGGCTGGCTGACTTGTACCTCCAGGTCGTGATACTCGTCGGTGTGTTCCGCGCGCGGCGAATCGAAGGAGAGCGTGTAAAAGACATTTGCGTCCGCCATGCAACTGTCGATCTGTTCCACCAGGTCGTTGCTCGGCTCAAGGATGCGCCCGCCGCTTTGCGTAACAAGGACCTTCAAGGCGAGGTTACCCGTATCTGCCTGACGGGGTGTCTTCACACCTTTCAGAAAGCCCCGGTAAAGGAATCTGAGCGTCCCGCTCTCCATCGCCGAACTGGCCGGGGAGACACTGTACAGCGCTATGCGGGCTTCTCGCAGCTTGGTGGAGAGCTCGACAATCATGTCGAAATAGCTCCGCTGATTCTTCTCTGAGAACGTAAAGTTCGAACCCTGCAGCATGGGCCATCCAGGGCCGACCCAGATGAGCAGCTTCCGCCCCGGTCTCCTGGCTTCATTTTCTGCAATGCCCGCCAGTTGGTGAACCGACCGCTGGAAGCGCATCAGGTCACCCTCGGCTCCCATGGCCGGATTGATCGTACTGATGCTGCCCTTGATCTGGCCGACGATTCCCAACAGCGCGTTGCCATCCACCGAGGGCCGCGGTTGCACACGGATGCCGGCATCGGTAAGCAGGATGATCGAGACCGGCTGGGCGAGATGGCCACCATTCTCCGTCAGAAAGCGACCGATTTCCCGGCGCACAAAGGCCACTTGCTGGAAGGGCAGGTTAAGCGTGTCAAGCAGCAGGATGACCTCCACCGGCGGGTCGGGCTTGACCTCAACACCGTCGAAGAAGCGGAATGAGAGAATTTTGCGCGGCTGCTCGTTGTCCAGAAGCTTGAAATCCCAAGGACCAAGACCTGACACGGGCTTGCCCGCCGCATCGGTCACCACCATGTCCAGCTTGATGCGGCCTTCCAGACTCTTCGCGGCAGGCCTGGGCGGAGGACGGCGAGTGAGCACGGGGTCCTTTGGCGCGGCAGATGGCGCAGCTTGGTCCTGCGCCGCGGGCGCGGCCGGAGCCAGGGTCTGCTGGCCAACCGCGAGGGCCGGCAGGCAAAGTAAAAGAGCGAGGCAAGCGCTGTCTAACATCCGCATGACCGGGAATTTCCTTTCCAAAAGTTCTTCTGGTGTCCTGAGTCTGAAATTCGCTTCAGAACTGTGAGAGCACAAAAGCGGATTCTTCGCTCACCACCCCCGAACTGAAGAGCGTTCGGGGCCCCGTTCACTCAGAATGACATCGGTGAATAGGTTTAGCACTTCGGGCTCAGGACACCAGTACTCCCCGGAGGAAGTCTAACCGAGCTTCCTCATCGGCTCCTGGTGCGGCGAAGGTAAGCATTGGACAGTGAATCTGCCGGGGCGGTTATGCTTGAAGAAACAGCGTTCAGATCGGTTCGAGCGGCGCTCTCTGCCGCTTGGTCAAGGTACTTCCATGCTGTCGGGAAGAGGAGCTTGCAATGACGATGAGCTGTATTCTCAGGTCTTCCGCGCTGCTTTTGGCGCTTTTCCCTATGTGCATGGAACAGCATTTGGCCGCGCAAGCCGCCCAGCCGGCAACGGAGATCTCCGCAGCGAATGCAGCCCTGTGGCAGCAGGAGCTGGCCGAGTGGCGCGCGCAGCGGGCGCAGGAGATTGACGCTCCCGGCGGATGGCTTACGCTGGCCGGCCTGGAGTGGCTGAAAACCGGGATGAACAGCGTCGGCTCCGCACCGGACAACCAGATCAAGCTGCCCGCTTCAGCGCCCGAGCACCTGGGGCTGCTCACCGTCAGCGGCCAGATCGTGCAATTGCTGGCCCCTGCCGGTGGCTTTCCCGCGGAACTGAAGATCGATGGCCAGCCGGCTCGGGAGGGCGCACTCACCGTGGATGATCGGATGCCCTCAGCCGTCGGCTGGCGCGGCCTTACTCTGGTCGTTCTCAAGCGCGGCGACCGTTACGTCTTGCGCATCAAGGACGCAGATTCACCCAACCGCGCCGGCTTCCACGGGCTGAACTGGTACGCTCCCGATGCGCACTACCTTCTTGCGGCGCGCTGGATTCCCTTCACCCCGCCGCACATCGAGAAGATCCCCACGGTCATCGGCACCACGCTCGAATTGCCCGCGCCGGGCGTCGCCGAATTCACGCTCGACGGCAAAACCCTGCGCCTGGAGCCGGTGCTGGAAGATCCCACGGGCAAGACGCTGTTCTTCATCCTGCGCGACGCCACCAGCAAGACCACCACCTACGGCGCGGCGCGCTTTCTGCATACCGGGCTGCCGGACAACGGTCTCGAACAGCCGGGCACTTTGACGCTGGACTTCAACCGCTTGGAGAATCCGGCATGTGCGTACACGCCATATGCCACCTGCCCGCTGCCGCCGGAACAGAACCGCTTGCCGGTGGCGCTGGAAGCGGGGGAGAAGCGCTACAAGGATTGAGAGTTGCGGCGTCTCATTCTCATAAGCAGAATGCTGATAGCTTTGAAGCAGGGCGTTTTTATCTCATCAGCCGTGGCTTCCTCGGCCAGAAGATACGCACCGCGAGGAGTCGAGCCATGTTCCACACCACTGAAGACATTCACATCAAATGGACGAAAGTCGTTCTTCCCCCGGTTTTTCTGGAGGAGGAGCGTCCCGTCACCGAATCCGCGTCGTCCACCATCTTCGACGCCCGCAATGAAATCTGCGACATTCTCAGCGGGCGCGACTCGCGGTTGCTGGTGCTAGCCGGTCCCTGCTCCATTCACGACACCAAGGCCGCGCGCGAATATGCCGCCCTGCTCAAGACGGCCATTGAGGAGTTCTCCCATGAACTGCGCATCGTCATGCGTGTCTACTTTGAAAAGCCTCGCACGACCATCGGGTGGAAGGGGCTGATCAACGATCCCCATCTGGACGAGTCCTACAAGATCAACGACGGCCTGCGTCTGGCGCGCCATCTGCTGCTCGATCTGGCCGAGATGGGCGTCCCCTCCGGCACCGAGTTCCTCGACATGATTTCGCCCCAGTACATCGCCGGGCTGGTCAGTTGGGGCGCCATCGGGGCGCGTACCACTGAGAGCCAGGTGCACCGCCAACTGGTCTCCGGCGTCTCCTGCCCGGTGGGATTCAAGAACGCCACTTCGGGCGACGTGCAGGTGGCCGTCGACGCCATCCTGTCAGCCGCCCACTCGCACACGTTTCTGGGCCATACCAAACACGGGCAATCGGCCATCTTCGTCACCACTGGCAATCCGGATTGCCACATCATCCTGCGAGGCGGGCGCAAGATCGTGAACTACACGGCAGAAAGCGTGGCCGAGACAGCCGCGAAGATGGAAAAGGCAGGCATCCAACCGCGCATCATGATCGACTTCAGCCACGCCAACAGCAGCAAGGACTACCGGCGGCAGACTGTGGTCTGCCACGATGTGGCCGCGCAGATTGCCGGCGGGGACCGGCGCATCCAGGGCGTAATGATCGAGAGCAACCTGGTTGCCGGCGCCCAACCGCTGGTTTCCGGTCAGCCCCTGGTCTATGGGCAAAGCATCACCGACGGCTGCGTCGACTGGGCGGAGACGCACACAATGCTCAACGAACTGGCCACTGCCGTCCGCGCTCGGCGCAGTGTCCAGATCTCCCTGTGAACAGGGCTGGTTGAAATCCCTGCTTTCCCACCTTTGGCGCGGTGAAGCTGCGCCAAGGATGGGGCGCCCAAAGTCTTGTTGATGTGATGGGCATCCTCGGCCGGCAGGTTGATGCTATCTGCGCCGCCCGCCGCCCCCGCCGCCCATTAGCACCCGCGTGCGCTGCCGAGTGATGCGGATGCGGCAACTCAGTCCAGCCCCGCAGGTTTTGTCCCTGATTCCGATCCATGCCACTTGGTCGGGCCCCAGCATCCAGGCCGTTGCGTTCGCCTGATTGTGGGTCTCCTGCATGAAGTAGGCGGCATTCATATCCATGTCGGCGGCATCGGCGTTCATCTGCTCACACCGGTCTTGGGGCGGAGCGGGCTCGTTCTCCGGGTGCCAGCAATAGTCCTCATCGTGCAGCAACACATACTTCTTGCCGTTGCCGGGAATGAAATAGCGGGCGGTCACGGGCTGAATTCCCTCGCGCGTAGCCCATTGGATGAAGTCGCCGATGAACTCCGGCGGGAGCTGCGTCGCGGTCAGCGATTCCACATTCAATTGCCGGGAGAAGACCGTAAACGTAGGCGTAGGCTCTCCATTGGTGGGCTGGAAGTAGAATCCGCCCAGGGCAGTTCCTTCCTGCAGGTCGAACCAGAGGAATCCCCGTCCGCGCAGGTAGGGGCCATTGTCGCCAGACACCAGGGCATAGCGCCCCTCGCGCACCTCAATCGGCGCCTTGGAGCCGTCCAGGGCGTCACCGAGAGCATCTGAGAGAGGCATATCGCGGCCATAGTGATACTCGGTGCGGGGAACCGCCAGCTTCATCAGGCCGCGGAAGCGCTTGTCCTTGAGAATGGCCTTCGCCGGCTGGCCCGCATATTCGTTTAGAGCCGCAAGCTGATCACGCGGGATCGGATTCTGAAAAGCTACCGGAGGGGGAGGCGAGTCGGGACCCGGTTCGCCGGGGTTGTCCTGGGCCGCTGCGGGCAGAAGGAGAAAGCCGCAGGCGATTGTCAGTTGGGCCGTTCCGGCTATGAAGGGAGCGAGCTTCAGTTTGCTGAAGCATTCTGAGAAAAGCCGCATCGCAAAACCTCTCGCTACCAATTTAGCCGAGAGTTTCAACATCCATTGTTGAATTTTCCCGCAATGCGCCCCTCGCGCCGCAGTTTTGCCAGCCCGCCAGGCTTTCGCGCGCCTCTGCCGGCATGGTTCCGGGAGCCGCTACGATGTCACCACAGCAGGATGAAGCGGCGCCAACAAGGAAGAGAAGCCTGCAACCATCTTCATCTCGGGAGGCGAGGCCAGCGGCGAGCGCGATGGCGCGCTTTCAATCGGATGGAAGATCGAACGGCTAAGACTGATATCCTCGACGGCCGCCCGCAGAGCCGCCTTACGGTGCTGTTCCGGCTCGGAGCGCAGCTCCAGATAGTTGCCGATGCTCTCGCGGAAGGCCTGCGTCAGTTCCTTGGCGGTTGTCCCCTCGAAGTGGGTCTCGTCTCGAAGCCCGGCGACGGTCTTCAGTTCCGGGGTCCCCAAAGAGCGGTCTTCGCTCTTTGGGGTGGAGTTCGGGGGGGTGAGCGAAGAATCCGCTTTTGCATTCTCCCAATTCTTGATACGACCATCTGCGTGAGACACACCACTAGCGGCTGGAAGGCGCCGCGCGCTTCTCCCAGCGTTCTTCGTGGCGGTCGTCGCGGAAGACCAGGGCGATGACGCGGCCCTGGATATCCCGTTCGACACTCAGCCGGGTGATGCTGGAGCCGTTGGGGTAAAAGAGCAGGTTCGCCGACTCGGCGGCCAGTTCAGCCACCTCGCCTTGCGGACTCTTTTCGTAGAGCTTGTCGCTCTGCCGGAAGACGGTGGCGATTGTCTGGCGGTTCTCGTCCCTGTACTCCCCGGCCAGGCTGTCAAGTTGCGCAATGGAGAGCTTGAGGGCGGGTGGGTGCAGCGGGATCAGCAGCCGCTCTGAGAATGGGGGCGGTTCTGGCCGGGCCGCGGGGTTGGGTTCGGCGTGGTGGGTGAGCAGCCAGCGGGGCAATTCAGGCTCGTTGTAGGCGCGGGTCCAGCAATCGTGCTTGAGGCCCTGGAAGATCCAGAGCCGCACGCGTCCGCCGGCGGATTTGAAGGCTTCGAACAAGAGCTCGCTTTGCCGCGGAACAACCACGTTGTCGTCACCGCCATGGAACATCCAGACCGGGGTGCGGCCCAACGCATGGGCATACTCGGCGGGCAAGGTTGCGGCCTCCTGCCAGCGTTCGGGGGCATAGCTCCAAAAGATGCCGCTGGAGGCAATAGCCACTGCGGCCCAGCGCCTGGGATGACGCCGGGCAAGCTCCCACGCGCCATACCCGCCCATGGAGAGGCCGGTCAAATAGGTGCGCTCCGTGTCGCCGTGAAACTCCGCGGTCTCCATGTCCAGCGCGATCATGGCCATGGCCAGCATCTCCTGGTCGGTCCAGAAGCTGGCTAGCGGGCACTGGGGCATGACAATGATGAACGGCCAGCGCTCGGGGTGGTCGCGTACCGCCTGGGGCAGCCCGATCTGTGTCTGCCACATGCCTTCGGAGCCGCGCTCGCCGCGCCCGTGGAGGAAGAGAATGACGGGCCATTGCTTGTGGTCGTCGCGCCGCCACTCCTCGGGCAGGTAAACCTGGTAGCGATAGGTGACACCGTGCAAGTCGAGCTTGCGATTCAGAAAGCCCGTCTCCTGCGGAGGCTCGGGGTGGGAGGCACGGGACTTGCCCATGAATGTCTGGGCCTTGCCAGAAACCGTTCCGGGCGCAATGGCCCAAGCGGCCAGGATGCAAACCGCGAGGTATCGATGAAAACGGAGCATATTGGCATCCAATCACAAAAATGCGGGATCGGGGACGACATTTTTGGGGTGGGTGGGCACCGGGGGGCACGAACAACGCTCGTTGGTCACCGCCGGGGAGGGTCTTTCCGGTTGAAGGTCCTGGCTTCCCACCCTTCCGCAAAGAACGCGGAAGGATGGGGCACAGGGCAATGTGGGCTGGGCCCGGATTTTCTGGGCTCTCCTTTTGGCTCTTCCTGAGGGTTTTCTTACGATTCGCATGAAAGAATCAAATTGCAATGCAAGAAGCGCTCAGGACGATCCCGGAAATCGGCGAAACGCTTGACCACTACCGCATCGATGCGACGGTAGCCCGCAGCGGCATGTCGGTGCTCTTCCGGGCCACCGACCTGCACGGCGGCCGGCAGGTGGCCGTCAAGGTTCCGCTGCCAGAGATGGAGACCGACCCGGTCCTGATGGAGCGCTTCCGGCGCGAGCAGGAGATCGGCCAGGAACTGGACCACCCCGGCGTGGTGAAGACCTACGACGGCGAAGAGCGCAGCCGCACCTACATGGTCATCGAGTGGGTCGAGGGCCAGCTTCTGCGGGCGATTCTGAACGGTCAGCGCAAACTGCCCATCGAGCGCGCAGTGGGCATTACGCTGGGCATTTGCGACGCGCTGGACTACATGCACAAGCACGGCGTGGTGCACCGCGACCTGAAGCCTGAAAACATCATGGTGGACGAGCGGGACCGCATCAAGCTGATCGACTTTGGCATCGCCATGAAAGAAGACGCGCGGCGGCTGACCTTTGCCAACCTGTCGCCCACCCTGGGCACGCCGGACTACATCTCGCCGGAACAGGTGAAGGGCCAGCGCGGCGACCAGCGCAGCGACATCTACTCGCTGGGCATCATGCTCTACGAGATGCTGACCGGCGAGGTGCCGTTCAGCGGGCCGAATCCCTTTGCGGTGATGAACGAGCGCGTGCTGAACGACCCCAAGCCGCCGCGCAAGGCGAATCCGGCGATCTCGCCCGAGTTGCAGGAGATCCTCTACCGCGCCCTGGAGCGCGACCCGCGCCACCGCTACGCCACGGCCCACGAGATGGCCTGGGAACTGGAGCACCCGGAGCAGGTGGGCGTGGACGATGGCTCGCATCGGCCCTCGCTGCGCATGCGCTGGCTGCCCAACCGGAAAAAGACGCTGCTCTACCTGGGGCTGGCGCTGGCGCCGATTTTTCTGTTTGTGTTGATGCTGCTGCTGGCGCGGTAATGAACTGTATGATTTGGCTCAAGATGATCACTTGGCGAGAGGCCGAATCGGAGTCGCATGTCAAGAACGATGACATTCTTTCTTGCAATCAACATCGCTATTGCCTGAATGCTGACCTATGAGCTTCGAAGTGGGGAATTGAGCATGGCGAACTTCCCCATTGTCTCGCTCATCTCGATTGTTGGGCTGAATGGCCTTCTCTTCTTTGTCCTGCGGAGACAGAAGAAGCCACCGATTGGGTAACCAATCTTGGAATAACAAGTCGCCCGATTCGACTTTTCTTACAATAGCTGTTGCAGGATGCACGTAACGAGAATCAGTCGCATGCCGACGTGTCACGCGGCTTGCGGTTGCGGACGAGCTCTTCCATGTCGGCGGCGAAGTCGGTATCCATCACCAGCTCATGGGGCAGCTCTTTCGCACGAGCTTCTGCAAGCGCGATGGACCCGGAGATAGACCGGCAAGGCGCAGCGTCTGCGCGGACAAAAACCGCCGGCACTGAGCCGGATTCGATGATGACTTACGCGCCCGCGCGGACGCGGGCCATCAGCCCGGCGAAATCGCCGGCAGCCTCGGCTTCCGAGATGCGGATACTCTCCATGCACACGCTGATACCGCGATTGCGGCCGCGGTCTCCCACCCTTCCCGCAGAAAGAAGCGGGAAGGATGGGGCACGGAGCTTCATCGGGCGGGCTCTGATCCCTGATCTCTGACCCCTGCGCAGCTACCGGTACGACTCGTCGCGGTGGATGACGAACTCGGGGTAAGCGCCGCCGCCCAGTTCGTGCAGGTCCATGCCGATGCGCTCGCCGTCGGGGTCCACGCGGAAGGGAAGCACGCGGTTGAGCAGCCAGAAGAGCAGATAGACCAGGGGCAGAATCAGGCCCAGCAGGGTAGCGATGCCGACCAGTTGCGCGACTAGTTGGCCCGGCTGCGGCGCGAAGATGCCCGCGGCCAACAGGCCCCACAGGCCGCCCGCACCGTGAACCGTGATGGCGCCGGAGGGGTCGTCGATGGAGAGCGCCAGCTCAAAGAGCTCCACCAGCAGCGGAGTGACGATGCCGGCGACGAGGCCGATAAAGATGGCCGCCAGCGGCGTGACCAGGCCGGCGCAGGCGCTGGAGGCGACCAGGCCGGCCATCCAACCGTTGGCGCAGAGGCTGGCGTCGGGCTTGCCAAAGCGGATCTGGGTGACGGCGAAGGTGGCCGCGACCGCTCCCGCGGCGGAGAGCAGAGTATTGACTGCGGTGACCGGCAGCGCGGCGAGCGGCGCATGGAGCAAGAGGACCGCGCCGGCGACGTTCCAGGCGAGCCAGCCTACGAGGGCCAGCAGGCAGCCGAAGAGTACATAGACGGCGTTGTGGCCGGGCAGGGCGGTGGATAGGCCTTCCTTGGGGAACTTGCCCCGGCGGGGGCCGGCGATCCAGATCAGTGCAAGGGCGCTGAGGCCGCCGAGCACGTTGCACCGTGGCCGCGCCGCCGCCATCCAGAAAGCCCGCGCCCAGCTGGAAGTTGACTCCAAGTTGCGCGAGCCAGCCGCCGCCCCAGATCCAATGCGCGGTGAGGGGAAAGACAAAGGCAGAAAGGACCGCGGCGGCAGCGCAGCCGGCCACCAGGCGGCAGCGGTCCGCACCTGAACCCCAGGGAAGCATGGCGGCCAGCGCCACGGCCAGAAACTCAAAGAGCAACGCAAGTTGCGCCTGTGGCTGCGCCGAGCCGAGGCCGCCCAGCAGCCAGGGGCCTGCGCCGAGCCAGCTCCAGGGCTTGCCGGCAAGCTGGAAGCTGTGGCCTGCCGCGCCGGCCGCAGCCCACGATGGTGGCGCCGACGAGCGCAAAGACAATGGCGGAGACGGCCAGAATGGCCAGACTCCCCAGCAGCGCTTGCGCCGCCGAGCGGGAGCGGCCCAGGCCGGTATTGATGAGCGCCACGCCGGCAATGGCCAGCGGCGCCAGCAACAAAAGAGCAAGCGTCAGCGCGAAAGCGGCTTCAGAGATTGGCTGGATGGGCGTCATGAGCGATGCTCCCCGCGGGTTTCCATGTGTCCGCGCACCGCTACGGCCAATCCCATGGCTTCGACCGCCAATCCGCAAAGGACAAACGCAGTCGCGCGGAGCCGGCCGCGGGAAACAACAGGACCGCGGCAACGGAGAGAAAGAATCCGGCTGGCATGACCAGCAATCCGGCGTATTTCATGCTCTCTACCCTTTCAGAGACGGGGATGGACTGCCACCCTCCGGACCGGAGTCCGCAATACGAGATGATTTTTCGATGAGGGTGACTGGTTCTGCGCCTTTTCAGCATCATAAAGCATCTTGTTGTCATGGCCTGGCTGTGCAGGCCCGGTTGCGGCCCCTTCCGCGCCGGGACGCTGCTTGCGTGTGGCTCACAATCGCCGTTCATGCTGGCTGGATGAGATTTCAGGTTTCCCGCCCTTCCGCACAAAACGTGGGAAGGATGGGGCCAGCAAGCATTTGCTGTCCTTTCCGATTCTTCCGGAGGTCATGGTCATGGAAGTGATTAATAGAGTGGTTGCTTATCCAATGGGAGCGTTTGCCGCGCTCACTGTCGCCGCATTCCTTGAGGTCTATGGTGACTCGTTCTTTCAGGCGGGCTTCTATCGGTCTTCGGGCATCAGCCGGGTGCTGGCTCTGTTGGCAGGCGTAGCCGTGCTGGCGGCCTACGGATCCGTGGTCAATGTGCCGCGCTGGGACTTTGGCAAGCTGCTGGGCGTGTATGTCGCTCTGTTTTTCGTCATGGCGCAGGTGGTGGCCAGAGTGCGCTTCGGCCAGTCGCCGACCCCGCCCATCTACGCGGGTGGAGGGCTCATTGTGGCGGGCGGGCTGGTGATGGCTTTCTGGAAGGGATAGGAGTTTTTCTTTTGGACTAGCCGAGTCCAGAATGAATGTGGTACTTTGATTCAAATACACCGCATCTGGAACGTGGGTTGCCAGGGCAGGCGATGCGGAGCGCAACCCTCCAACCCATCACAACAAGTTTTGTTTTCAAGCATTTGAAATACTGGTTGCAGGCAACCTTCCCCCGCTTATGGCAATCGAACGTTCCTGTGGAAAGGCCGCTCGCTGCTATAGTGGCTTTTCGGCCCATTCCGCCTCTCAGTTGAGTTGTATTCACAGGCAAAAAATGCACACAACTATTGTGACCGCCAACACAGCGGGCGCATCCAAATAACAATTCAACGCAGGGAAAGCACGCATGGCGCAATTATTTGACCGCAGCTCCAATGGCTTGGCTCGAATGAGCCTGGTATTGACGGGGCTGATTGTGATCGCCTTGGGGGTCACGCTGGACCAGTTGCAGCGCTCACCCTGGGTGACGCGCCAGGGTCAGCGCCCCGACCAGCCAGTGCCCTTCAGCCACAAGCATCATGTGCAGGGCCTGGGCCTTCAGTGCCAGTACTGTCACACGACGGTGGAGAAGTCGAGCTACGCCGGAATCCCGCCGACCAAGACTTGCATGAACTGCCACTCGCAGATATGGACCAACGCGCAACTGCTGCAGCCGGTGCGTGACAGTTGGGCAACGGGCAAGTCGCTGGTGTGGACGCGCGTGCACGACCTGCCCGATTTTGTCTATTACAGCCACGAGATTCACGTGAACAAGGGCATGGGCTGCTCCACCTGCCACGGGCGCGTGGATCAGATGCCTCTGATGTATGCGCAGAACACACTGCAAATGGAGTGGTGCCTGGACTGCCACCGCAATCCGGCAAAGAACATACGGCCAACCAGCGAGGTCTACAACATGGCCTGGGAAAAGCCGGCGGAGGATCGGCCGGTGTGGTGCTCGGTGAGCAATGAGAAGATCGGCGTGCCCACGGCGCAGAGCGTGAACTGCGTGACCAAGGACCCGGCGGAAACAGGCGCCGAAGTGGCCTCGCTGCAATTGCCGAAAGAACTTCCCAATGGATTGGTCGGCGATGTTGCCGCCGCTCCGCTACCGGCGATGCCTAATTACAGAAAATTCACCAGCCAGGACGAGTTAGGGCATTTTCTGGTGGACCACTACAGGATTCGCACTCCCAAGGACCTGACCAGTTGCGAGGTCTGCCACCGATGAGCGAGCGAAGGATGAACGGAATCGAGAACACGACCGTCGCGCAACAGTTGGCAGTTAGTGAAAGCTTGAGCGACTTGCACGAAGAGCATACCGCAGGGACGCTTGATGCCTTGAAAGGGCACGACTTCAGTCGTGCCGCAAACACGCCGCCCCAATCGAAAGGGGCTTTAGCCCCCGAGGGACGCTCCTTGCCAACCTCACCCACGCCGGTTACGCTGGCTCAAGTTCGCCAGGAATTGAAGGCCGTGAAGGGCAAGCGCTCCTCCACCCCGCAGACGGAGACCAGTCAGCGGGGACCCCGCTACTGGCGATCGGTAGACGAGCTTGCCGATACGGCGGAGTTCCAGGCCGCAGTCGAGAAGGAGTTTCCCGGTTCTGCGCAGGAGTGGGTCGATCCGGTCTCGCGGCGCGGCTTCATGAAGCTGATGGGCGCCTCGATGGCGCTGGCCGGACTGGCCGGATGCACCAAGCAGCCCGACGAGCCTATCTATCCTTATGTGAAGCAGCCTGAGGATTTGATCCTCGGCAAGCCGATGTACTTCGCCACGGCGCATCCCTTCGTCACCGGCGCGGTGCCGCTGTTGGTGAAGAGCGATCAGTTCCGCCCCATCAAGATCGACGGCAATCCCGAGCACGCCTATAACCGCGGCTCGTCGGACCCGTTCACGCAAGCCACGCTGCTCGATCTCTACGATCCCGACCGCTCGCAGCACGTGACCTATCGCGGCGAGAACCGCGAGTGGGCTGAGTTTGCAGTGACCTTCCGGCATGTGGTAGCCGAGTCGAAGGACGGGACGGGCATCTACTTCCTGAGCGAGACCATCACCTCGCCTACGCTGGCGCGGCAGTGGGGCGAGGTAAAGAAGGCTTACCCCAAGGCGACGCTGGTGCAGTACGATCCGGCGATTGCAGGGACCGCCATCGCGAATGGCACCAATGTTCAATACGACCTGACAGAAGCGGATGTCATCGTTTCGCTCGATGCGGATTTTCTTTCTGGCGCCGGCTTCCCCGGTTTCCACAAGCTGGTCCGCGAATACGCGGATCGGCGCAAATCGCCGGAGAAACTGAACCGGCTTTACGCAATCGAGAGCACGCCGACGACTACGGGATTGAAGGCCGAGCACCGCCTCGGTCTGCGCGCCAGCGAGATTCCCGCGTTTGCCGCCGAGTTGGCGAAGGCTGTTGGCGTCACAGGCGTCGAGGCTCCGGCATACGCATGGACTGACGAGCAGAAGAAGTTCATCGCCGCGTTGGCGAAGGATTTGAAGGCGCACGCTGGCAAGTGCGTGGTGATTCCTGGGCTCAATCAGGACGCCTCCGTTACTTCGCTGGCTGCTGCAATGAACAGCAAGCTCGTCAACTATGGTGTCACGGCGTTTGCGCATTCGACTCCTATGAATCCAGCTCCTTCAGATCAGATTGCCAACCTTAAAACGTTGGTTGCCGATTTGAATGCGGGCAAGGTGAATTGGCTGGTAATACTCAACGCCAATCCCATTTACAGCGCTCCCGCCGATTTCGAATTTGCAACGGCGTTCGAGAAGGCCAAGACAGTTGCGCATCTCGGTTCGCACGTCGATGAGACGGGGCAGGTTTCTCACTGGCACATTCCCGCCGCGCATTTTCTGGAGTCCTGGTCGGACGCGCGTGCCTACGATGGAACCGTCTCGATTGTGCAGCCGATGATCGATCCCCTCTACGGCGGAAAGACTGCCCACCATTTCTTTCAAGCTCTGCTCAATGAGCCGGGATTGAGCCCCTACGATGCAGTGCGCGAGACCTGGAAGACCACCATCAAGGGCGACTTCGAGACGGGCTGGCGCAAGGCGCTGCACGCGGGCTGGATCGAAGATACGCGCAGTGCAGTCGCGACGGAGCCCTGGGATTCGCGCGCTCCTGCTGTAGTGCCTACTCCCTCACCGAAAGACGCCATCGAAATCATCTTCCGCCCTGACCCGAATGTGTATGACGGCCGCTGGTCCAATGTCGGCTGGCTGCAAGAGCTGCCCAAGCCGGTGACCAATCTGAGCTGGGACAATGCGGCGCTGGTATCCGGCGCGACGCTCACGAAGTTGGGCCTTGAAGAAGACGACATTGTCGAGCTGACGGTGCAGGGCCGCAAGGTGAATGCGCCGGTGATTGTTGTTCCAGGCCATCCCGATAATTCAGTCACCATGCACCTCGGCTATGGGCGCTCGTTTGCCGGGCGTGTGGGCTCGGGCGCGGGCTTCAATGCTTATCTCATTCGCACTGCGGACGCTCCGTTCTACACCACCGGAACCATCAAGAAGATCGAAGGCAAGTGGGGCGTGGCGGTTACCAAGAGCCACTTTCAGGATCATCGCTCGAAGGCCTTTGGCGGGCAGGGCAACGGCAACAACTCGCTCGAAGCCGACGAGGCAATCAACGAACGCGGCATCATTCGCTACGCCACTCTGGACGAGTACAAGGCCAACCCCGGATTCGCCAACGAAGGCCCCGGCCGCGAGAAGACCGACACCAGCGTGACGCTCTTCCCCAACTGGGAGTACAAGGACAATGCCTGGGGCATGTCCATCGACATGAACAGTTGCACCGGCTGCAACGCGTGCATCGTCGGCTGCTATGCCGAGAACAATATCGCCGTCGTAGGCAAGCAGCAGGTGCGCATCGGGCGCAACATGCAATGGCTGCGCATTGATACCTATTTTGAAGGCGACCTGGCCGCGCCGCGGGCCCACTTCCAACCCATGGCTTGCCAGCACTGCGAGAACGCTCCCTGCGAGCAGGTTTGCCCGGTGGGCGCCACGGTGCATACGCCCGAAGGGCTCAACACCATGGTTTACAACCGCTGCGTGGGCACACGCTATTGCTCGAACAACTGCCCCTACAAGGTGCGCCGCTACAACTTCCTGCTTTACTCGGATTTCGAGACCGAGAGCTTGAAGCTAATGCGCAATCCCGATGTGAGCGTGCGTTCGCGCGGCGTGATGGAGAAGTGCAGTTACTGCGTGCAGCGCATCTCGGCGGCCAAGATCGAGGCGGACAAGGAGAACCGGCCGGTGCGCGACGGAGAGATACAGACCGCGTGCCAGCAGGCTTGCCCGGCATCGGCCATCAGCTTTGGCAACATCAACGACAAGCAGAGCAAGGTAGCCAAGCTGCAAGCCGACGAGCGCAGCTACCAGGTGCTCGCCGATATCAATACGCGTCCGCGCACGAAATATGTAGCTGCCGTGTTGAATCCGAACAAGGAACTCGAAGAAGCGCCGGTGGAACACGCGCCGGTGAAGGGTTAAGGGCACGATGGCGACAAGCGACCTGAAACCGAAGGACCACACGATCGATCCCGCGACCGGCGAATACCGCGTCATCGCGCCCGGCCAGACCTTCCGGTCGGTGACCGAGAAAATATCGCGCATCGTGCTCACGCCCGACACGCCGTTGGGGTGGTTCGCCATTTTCGCCATTGGCGGCGCGTTGGCGACGATGCTGATGGTGGCGCTGACCTGGCTCTTCCTTGCTGGCGTCGGCATCTGGGGCATCACGCAGCCGGTGGCCTGGGGCTTTGCGATTATCAACTTCGTGTGGTGGATCGGCATCGGCCACGCGGGCACGCTGATCTCCGCGATTCTGCTGCTCTTCAAGCAGAGCTGGCGTAACTCCATTAATCGTTTCGCGGAAGCGATGACGATTTTCGCCGTAGTCTGCGCCGGCATGTTCCCGCTGATTCACGTGGGCCGTCCGTGGCTCGCGTACTGGATGCTGCCGCTGCCGTTCACGATGAATGTGTGGCCGCAGTTCCGCTCGCCGCTGATGTGGGACGTCTTCGCGGTATCGACCTACGCGACGATCTCCGTGGTCTTCTGGTATATCGGCATGGTTCCCGACTTTGGCACCATGCGCGACCGCGCGCAGTCGAAAGCTGCGCAATACATCTTCGGCCTGGTTTCGCTGGGATGGCGCGGATCGATTCGTCACTGGGTGCGCTACGAGACAGCATCGCTGCTGCTGGCCGGGTTGGCCACGCCGCTGGTGCTCTCGGTGCATACGGTGATCAGCTTCGACTTTGCCGTGGCGGTGATGCCCGGTTGGCACACGACCATTTTCCCACCTTACTTTGTGGCGGGCGCGATATATTCTGGCTTCGCGATGGTGCTGACGCTGGCCATTCCGCTGCGCAAGTTCTATCACCTTGAAGGGCTGGTGACCGAGCGACACATCGACAACATGGGCAAGGTGATGCTGGCCACGGGCTTCATTGTGGCTTACGGCTACGGCATGGAAGTGTTCATGGCGTGGTACTCGGCCTCGCACTGGGAATCGTTCATGATGTGGAACCGCATGTTCGGGCCGATGGGCTGGTCTTACTGGGTGCTGGTCACGTGCAACCTGGCGATTCCGTTGACCACGCTGTGGTCGCGCAAATTGCGCACCAACATTGCCTACATGTTTTTCCTCTCGATTGTTGTGAATACGGGCATGTGGTTTGAGCGCTTCGTGATTGTTGTGACGAGCCTCTACCGCGACTTTCTGCCCTCATCGTGGGGAACGTATCGCGCCACCAAGTGGGACTACATGGTTTATGTGGGTACGCTGGGATTGTTCACCGCGCTGTTCCTGTTGTTTGTGCGCTTCCTGCCCATGATTCCCATGTCTGAAATCCGCATGATGCTGCCGGGTGCGAAGATCACGCCCAAGGCGGCGGCAAAGGCAGGTGACTGATATGCCCGCACGCGAAGGGACCTACGGCCTGCTGGCCGAATTCGACACACCGAGCGATCTGGTGAGAGCTGCGCAACAGGCGCGCAAGGACGGCTGGCGGCGGCTGGATTGTTATACGCCGTACCCGGTGGAAGAGGCGGCCGAGGCCATCGGCTTCCATCGCAACAAGGTGCCGCTGATTACGCTGATTGGCGCGTTGATGGGGCTGGCGGCGATGTTTCTGTTCGAGACGTGGGTCTCGGTGTGGGCGTATCCGCTGAACATCGCAGGGCGTCCGTTGTACTCTTGGCCGGCGTTTATTGTGCCCGCATACGAGTGGACGATTTTGTTTGCCGGACTTTCAGCGGCCTTTGGGATGCTGGCTTTGAACGGGCTACCGGCGTTGTATCATCCGCTATTCAACGCGCCTAACTTTCGCGATGGAGCGACGACAGACAAATTCTTCCTGTGCCTTGAGGCGCTGGACCCGAAGTTCGATCTGGTGGAAGCGAAGAAGTATCTGGAGAGCTTTCAACCGGTGTCAGTGGTGGAGGTGGAGTACTGATGCCGAACAGTGGACAGTGGACAGTGAACGGTGGACAGGATCCCGCAACCGAGGCTGTCATCCTGAGCGAGCGCAGCGATGGGGAGTCGAAGAACCCGCGGGTGCCCTTCCGCGGACAGAATGCCTCGTGCCCCATCCATGCGACAGCTTCTCGTCGCATGGGTGGGAAAGCACCAATGCCCATCGGCCGACTCTCGGTCACAGCCTGTCTGGGTGCCCTTCTCTTCGTCACCGGTTGCCGCCAGGACATGCAGGACCAGCCGAAGATCATTTCGCAGCGCGGCTCTGAGATGTTCGCCGATCATCGCGGAGCGCGGCCGCAAGTAATCAACACCGTGGCGCGCGGCCAGTTGCATGAAGACAGCTACTTTTATACCGGCGTGGTTCAGGGGCCGAACGGTTATCGCGAAGAGAAAAACGAGATGCCGTTCCCGGTGACGCTTGAAGTGCTCGAGCGCGGGCACGAGCGGTTCAACATCTATTGCACCCCATGCCATTCGCGTGTGGGCAATGGGCTGGGCGAGATTGTGCAGCGCGGCTACAAGCCCGCGGCCAATCTGCACGACCAGGTGCGGCTGTCGCAGCCGATCTCGCACTACTTTTATGTGATGACGCACGGCTACGGAGCTATGCCGGATTATGCATCGCAGTTGACGCCGGTGGATCGCTGGGCAGTTGCGGCTTATGTTCGCGCATTGCAGTTGAGCCAGGCGGCCAAGGTTGAGGATGTTCCCATTGGCGTTGCGGTGAGGACTCTGAAAGACGTGGCGACCGAGAACCATTTGCCCGCGGGCTATGCCGACCCATGGACGCTGCCGGCGACGGCGATCCAGGCATATCCGCATGACACGAAGCAGGGCACGCCCGCGATGGCTCCGGCCAATCCGGCTGACCCGGCGATCAAGATTCCTGAAAGCAAACCTGCCCCCGCGGCACAGAAGTAAGGACGAACGGAATGGCTCACGATACACACGCGGCGACTCAGGCAAAGCGGCTCCCCGAGGAGTTAGGCGCACCCGCCTTTGTAGACGGCTGGAGAACGCGCGCGCTGGCTGTTGGAGCAGTCTTCGCAGTTGCTGCCGCCGGGTTGGCTTTTGCTGACGGATCTATCGACCATGTGTTGCGCGGTTGGCTGTTGGGCTTGATGTTGACGTTTGGATTCGCGGTTGGCGGCTTGGCTCTGCTGATGGTGCAGTACGTGTCAGGCGGTAAATGGGGCCTGTTGCTGCGCAGGCCTCTGGAGGCGATGAGCCGCACGCTGCCGCTGGTACTTGTCTACTGGCTGGTGATCGCGCTGTCGTTGAAAAGACTCTATCTGTGGGCAGCGGTGGCGGACGTTTCTGCGGCGCTGAAATCCGGATGGATCAATGAGGTACAGGCGCACGCAATCGAATTCAAGCGGCCCATGCTTAACCCCGGAGCGTTTGTCTGGGTGAGCCTGCTGTGCTTCGCCATCTGGGGCTTCTACACATGGAGGCTCAACGATCTGGGCCTCAAACGAGATGCGGCTTCCCCCGCTTCCACGCCAGAGTGGATCAAGCGATTTGAAAATATCAGTGGTCCCGGAATTGTGATCTACGCTGTCACCATGACGGCGGCGGTTATTTACTGGGTCATGTCGCTTGATCCCACGTGGTACTCGTCGGTGTATGGATTGCTGTTCTTGGTGGGCCAGGCTTACGGCGTGCTTGCGCTTTCGATTATCGTCGTGGTTTCGCTGGCGCAGGGCGAGCCGT
Organism: uncultured Acidobacteriaceae bacterium; assembly: GCA_963839155.1. Classification (GTDB taxonomy): domain Bacteria; phylum Acidobacteriota; class Terriglobia; order Terriglobales; family Acidobacteriaceae; genus Telmatobacter. The sequence goes on along the minus strand of CAWITY010000006.1, from coordinate 126,634 downwards.
TCAAGACGATTCTGCGTACGACGGAGCAACACGACTTGGGCAAGTTCACCTTCGCATTCGTGATGCTGAACATCTATCTCGCCTTCTCGCAGTTCCTCATCATTTGGTCGGGGAATTTGCCGGAAGAGATTCCCTGGTACCTAGACCGCTTCATGGGCGGCTGGGGCGTAATCATCACGCTGGACTTCATCTTTCACTGGCTGATTCCGTTCACGCTGCTACTCTCGCGCGACTTGAAGCGCAACCGCAAACGGCTGGTGCGCGTGTGCCAGTGGATGGTCTTCGCTCGCGCCTTCGATCTGTTCTGGCTGATCGAGCCGAACTTCAAGGATGCGGCGCGCAATCTGCACTTCAGTTGGGGAATTCTCGAATACGTGGCCGTGCCAGTGGCGATGGTGGCCTTCTGGGTTGCCTTCTTCTGCGTGCAGTTGAAGACGCGTCCGCTGGTGCAGACCAGCGATCCGCATGTGGCGGAGATTCTGGAGCCTGAACATGCACACGCATAACAATCACGAACCGGATGACCATCAGCCCGAAGAGATCGATGCGTCTCATGGATACGAGCGCACAGATGTTCGCGTGACGGGCATTGTGGTGTTTCTCACCGCGCTGTCTATTTTCGTTGCGGTGGTGGGTGCAATGTCATATGGCATAGGAAAAGCCATCGATGCGCACATGAACAAGGAAGACGGGCCAAGAAGCAGGTGGGCAACCTCAGTGGATCTGCGCCCCCTGGGCAACTTGCCAAACAACCCCGAGATGCAGAACAAACTGGCGGAGATGACGCAGCAATTCCCCTCGCCGCGTGTGCAGACTGACGACGGCAACCAGGATGTGGCTGATTTGCACGCCCGCGAGGATCTGCTGCTGGAGCACTACAGTTGGGTGGACCAGTCGCAGGGCAAGGTGAGAATTCCGATCGACCGCGCGATTCATTTGCTTGCGCAGCGCGGATTGCCGGTTGCGGCAGCGGCGGAACACGCGCCGTTGATGGCCGGGGATGCTGAACCAACGATTGCCGCGCCATTGACAAGCGGGTTTGCGCGAACGGGATACGAGTTGGATCAGGCCGAGGCACAGAAGGTTGAGGCCGGGCGGAGATAGTTGGGCGTTTTCTGCGGTTGGGTGAGGGTTCAGTTTTCCAACCTTTGCGATAGAACCCGAGAAGCAGGTCCTTCGGTTTCGCTTCGCTCAGGATGACAGTCATTTGTAGAGCGATCAGATGATGGGGCACGAGGCGGTTAGAGCCACAAAGGAAAGAAGGAATCATGCGGAATGCAGGCGCAATCCGAGGGTGTTGGCGCAACGTGGCTCTGGCCGCGATTGCCGCGGTGGGCCTGAGTGTTTCTGCCCTTTGCCCGTTGGCGATGGCGCAGGTGTCACGCTACGACGAGAAGCAAATGGCGCCGGTGAGCGACAAGCCTCCAGCGATTCTGAAGGGCGTGGGCGTAGCCCAGCGGCTGAACGAGCAACTGCCGTTGGGGCTCACGTTCACTGACGACGCGGGCAAGCAGGTGCAACTCGGCAGCTACTTCGGCAAGCGGCCCGCGATTCTGGCGCTGGTCTACTATCAGTGCCCCATGCTCTGCTCGGAGGAGTTGAGCGGATTGACCGGCGCATTGCAGATGGTGAGCTTCGTGCCCGGCAAGGATTTCGACGTGATTGTGGTGAGCATCGATCCCAGCGAAGGAACCGATCTGGCCGCGGCTAAGAAGCGCACATACCTCAAGCGATATGGGCATCCGGCAACCGCGAACGGGTGGCACTTCCTCACCGGCACGCAGGAGAATATTGACGCGCTCACCAAGGCCGTGGGTTTTGGCTACGTGAAAATACCTGGGCCGGATGGTAAGCTGACGCAGTTTGCGCATGCGAGCTCGATACAGATCGTGACGCCGCAGGGCAAGCTGGCGCAGTACTACATGGGCGTGGAGTACTCGCCCAAGGATTTGCGGCTGGGCCTTGTAGAGGCTTCGAACAACCACATCGGCTCGCCGGTGGACAACATCCTGACTTACTGCTACCACTACGATCCGCAGACCAACAAGCACTCGCTGATTGTGGCGCGGGTGGTGCAGTTGGGCGGCCTTGTAACATTTTTCACGCTGGGTGGATTCATGCTGGTGATGTTCAGGCGGGACGCTCGCCTTGACGGCCAGGCAGGAATGGAAAAGCATGAGACCGGAAAACCGGGGACAGGCACAAAGGTGAACGGATAACTGAATGTCGCATATCAGTCCAGTAATCTGGCAGTTTCTCGTCAAGTGGATGACGAACTTCGCGCTGTTTCCGCCGGAGGCGTCGAAGATCGCGCCTCAGATGGATGCGCTGCTCTTCTTCATGGTGCTGGTGAGCCTGATCGGGCTGACGGTGGTGGCGCTGCTGATCACCAGTTTCTCGATTCTCTACAGCAAGAAGCGCCATCCAGTGGCCGAGCAGGTGGAGGGTTCCACTCTGCTTGAGGCGACGTGGACAATTATCCCCCTTGGCCTGTTCCTCGTGATGTTTGTCTGGGGCGCGCTGATTTACTTCCGCGTCTTTACGCCGCCGGCCAACGCCATGAACATCTACGTAGTTGGCAAGCAGTGGATGTGGAAGGCCGAGCATCCGGGCGGCCAGCACGAGATCAACTCGCTGCATATTCCCACGGGACGCGCGATTCAGTTGACGCTGATCTCGCAGGATGTCTTCCACAGCTTTTCGATTCCTGCATTCCGCGTGAAGCGCGAGGCGATTCCTGGGCGCTACACGACAGTTTGGTTCGAGGCTACCGTGCCAGGTACCTATCACTTGTTCTGCACGCAGTACTGCGGCACGAATCACTCGCAGATGATCGGCGACATTGTGGTGTTGACGCCGGAGGACTACAGGAAGTGGCTGGCCGAGTCCACCAGCGGCGCGTCCATGGCGCAGAACGGAGAGCGGCTTTTCGCCAGCCTGAGTTGCGCCGCATGCCACAACGCGCGGCCCGATGCGCGGGGGCCAAGCCTGGCGAATGTCTACGGTTCGAAGCTGGCTCTGTCAGGCGGAGGCACGGTCGTCGCAGACGAAGCTTACTTGCGCGAGTCGATCCTGAATCCGTCGCAGCACGTAACGCAGGGTTATCAGCCCATCATGCCCACATACCAGGGCCAGATCAGCGAAGAGGGCATCATCTCGCTGGTTGAGTACATCAAGAACCTCGACTCCGACTACCGTGTGCAGCAGACGCTGAATACCACCGATCTGCTGCCGGGAAGCGAAGGCAAGGCAGCGCCGGGGCCGGCCAAGCAAGGGATGGTGAAACAATGAGCAGCGACACGATCGTCATTCTCCCCGACCAGTCGACGGCCAGGATTCCCAAAGACAATTACCTGTCCAGAGAGAACGGTCTGCTGAGTTGGCTGCTAACCGGCGACCACAAGCGGATTGCGATTCTCTATCTGATCTCGCTGAGTTTCTTTTTCTTTATCGGCGGCGCGCTGGCCGGACTCATCCGACTGGAGTTGCTGACGCCGCAGACCGATCTGATGGCCACCGACACCTACAACAAGGTGTTCACCATGCACGGCGTCATCATGATCTTCTTCTTCCTGGTGCCTTCGGTGCCGGCCACTCTGGGCAATTTCTTCATCCCCATGATGATCGGGGCCAAAGATCTGGCGCTGCCGAAAATCAATTTGCTGAGCTGGTATCTCTACATGGCGGGCGGCCTGCTGGCACTCTACACCATGGCCACCGGAGGCGTGGATACAGGCTGGACATTCACTACTCCGCTCTCAACTCACTACGTAAATACCAACGTGCTCACCACTGGTCTGGCGGCATTCATCGCCGGATTCAGTTCCATCTTCACGGGGTTGAACTTCATCGTAACAATTCACAAGATGCGCGCGCCGGGCATGACGTGGTTCCGGCTGCCGCTGTTTGTATGGGCGCACTATGCGGCCAGCATTCTGATGGTGCTTGCAACCCCGGTAGTCGCCATCGCCATTGTGCTGATCGCGCTCGAACGCACCATCGGCATCGGCGTCTTCGACCCCACAAAGGGCGGCGACCCGCTGCTCTTCCAGCATCTGTTCTGGTTCTACTCGCACCCGGCGGTCTACATCATGATCCTGCCCGGCATGGGCGTGATCAGCGAAGTGATTTCGACCTTCAGCCGCAAGCGCGTCTTCGGCTACACCGCGGTTGCTTTTTCCTCGGTTGCCATCGCGGTCTTTGGGTTCTTTGTCTGGGCGCACCACATGTTCATCATGGGCATCTCGAACTATGCTGTGCTGGTCTTCTCGCTGCTGACCATGCTGGTCGCGGTGCCCTCGGCGATCAAGATTTTTAACTGGACGTTCACGCTGTACAAAGGCTCCATCACCTTTGAGACGCCGATGATCTACACCTTCGGCTTCATGGGGCTGTTCACCATCGGCGGATTGACCGGCGTCTTCCTGGGCACTTCGGGCACCGACATTCATCTGACCGAGACGTACTTCATCGTGGCGCATTTTCATTTCGTCATGGTGGGCGGAATGTTGATGGCGTTCCTCGCGGGCATTCACTTCTGGTGGCCCAAGATGACGGGACGCATGTATCCGGAGAAGATTTCGCAACTGGCCGCGGTGGTCACGTTCATCGGATTCAACTTCACGTTCTTCCCGCAGTTCATTCTGGGTACGCTGGGCATGCCGCGGCGCTACGCATCGTATCCGCCGGAGTTTCAAATCCTGAACGTCTTCTCAACGGCCGGCGCGACGATCCTGGGCGTGGGCTATTTGTTGCCGGTGTTGTATCTGACGTGGTCGCTGAAGTACGGCAAGATAGCCGGCGAAAATCCATGGCAGGCAACGGGCCTGGAATGGCAGACGCAGTCGCCGCCGTTGACAGAAAACTTTACCGAGATGCCCATCATGGATCACGAAGCCTACGACTACGAGTGGCTTGAGAATCAGCAGCGGGAGCGACAGAAAGAAGCGGAGGTGTCCAGTGCCGGATAGCACGACGATTGCCCACGGCGCCGAAGCGGTAGCTCATGAAGAGCATCCGGCGTATCTGCGCCACCACTTCAACTCTGTCGAACAGCAGGCCGACGCCAGCAACTTCGCGATGTGGCTCTTCCTGCTGACTGAAGTCATGTTCTTCGGCGGGCTGTTCACGGCCTATCTGATTTATCGCAACTGGTACTATCCCGCGTTTGTGGCCGGTTCGCATCAGTTGAATGTCACCTGGGGCACGACGAACACGGTTGTGCTGATTCTCTCCAGCTTCACCATGGCCATGGGCGTGTGGTGCGCTGAGACCCGGCGCAGGCGAGGATTGGTGCTGTGCTTGAGCCTCACGTTCATCCTTGGTCTGGGCTTCCTGGGCATCAAGACCATCGAGTACCGGGAGAAGATCGAGAAGCATCATGTTCCGGGCTTTCACTACAGCTTGAGAACGTTTCTCGATCCGCAATCGGATGCTGAAGTTTATGCCGAGTACCACGACAAGCCGCTGGCACCGGACTTGGCGGTGCATACCCAGGTTTACTTCTCGCTTTACTTCCTCATGACCGGGATGCACGCATTGCACATGATCATCGGCATCGCAATCCTTGGGTTCATGATCTTCCGCGCGAGAGCCGGGGACTACACCACTGGGCACGTGACCATGGTGGAGAACTTCGGGCTCTACTGGCATTTTGTCGACATTATCTGGATCTACCTCTTCGCGCTGTTGTACTTGATCAGCAGGCATTAGCAGAGATCAGGGGACAGGGGTCAGGGACCAGGGACTAAGGGACTAGGGTACAAACAGAAGGCTGATAAAGGGAATACGGCATGAGCGAACAAAACGAGCACGCGCATCACATCGTTAGCCCCAAGGTCTACGTGGTTATTCTCCTCGCGCTGCTGGTGGGTACCGGGCTCACGGTTGGGGCGTCGTTTGTGGATTTGGGCGCATGGCAACCTGCTCCAGGGCTGGTCATCTATTGGAATCCGATTGTTGCGCTGGCCATCGCTTGCACCAAGGCCACGCTCGTGGTGCTCTACTTCATGCATGTGAAGTACAGCACCAATTTGACCAAGCTCACCGTCTTCGCCGGTATCTTCATGTTTCTGACTCTGGTCGGCATGACGCTGGCGGACTACATCAGCCGCGCGTGGGGACAGTGGTAGAAAGACAGTTGTCAGTGGACAGTGGTCAGTTGTTCTTGGCTGGTGAACCTCATGGGTTTTCAAAAGAATGGCTGCCCGGTGGGCAGCCCATTTCACATACGGGACTCAATGCCCAACAACTCCTCCTCGGAATAATTCACAAGGTAATTTCCGTGCGTGCGAAGCCCTTTTGAAATTGCAAGAATACTGAGTATGGCCAGGATCGTATCTGGCTCATCGGCTTGAAAGAACTCGGTGGCGCCGATTTCGGCTAATTCACGAATTGAGCGAAAGTAATCTTCCTCCACCCAGTCTGGTAATTCGGGGTTCGTGCATTCCGTGCGAGCCAACTCGATGATCGCGACCATTGCATAAGGATTCCACTCTGGTTTCCCGCGGGTCCGATGGATTCTTACCAGATGTGGAACGGCTGCGTAGGAAGCTTCTCCCACGTCTCCTTGGTGGTGAAGCCCGTCCCAGAGTTCCTTCCAGATTGGCGCGGTGTCCTGGTCTGTCTCTAGCTTCGCGAAGAGCGGGCGGGGATCGAATGGCGCTCTGTAGCCACCTAGCATCTCCGACCACCGGTCATCGTCAAGTTCAAGCATCCGCACGAGAATAACATGGAAATCAAATGACCCACATCCCCGACCGAAGCGATATACCGGAAGAGCTGGTGCGTATGGCCACTCACTCGCGCGTTATGGTGCGCCGCGCAGGTCTGCCGCGCAAGGGAGCGCGGTGCGTTGTCTACTGGATGCAGCGTGCCATGCGCATCGTGGACAATGCGGCGCTGGATGTGGCGATTGAAGCGGGCAATCTGCTCGGCCTGCCGGTGGTGGTGTTCTTCTCGGTGATTCCGAACTATCCCCATGCCAATTTGCGGCACTACCACTTCATGGCCCAGGGGCTGCGCGATGTGGAGCAAGACGCGGCCGAGCGCGGCGTGGGCTTTGTGGTGCGGCGGCATCCGGACAATTCGCTGGAAGCGTTTCTGGAGGAGGTGGAAGCGGCGCTGCTGATTGGCGACGAGAATCCCTGCCGCGAGCCGGAGCGCTGGCGGCGTGTACTGGCAAGGCGGCTCAAGCTGCCTTACTGGACTGTGGACGCGGATGTGGTGGTTCCGTCGCGCGTCTTCGACCGCAGCTTTGTGCTGATGCACCATTTTCGCCCCCATCTGAAAAGGGAACTGCCGCGGTATCTAGTAGTGCCGGCGAAGGTCGAGCCGGTCTCTCCGTGGAAACCCCGGAAATCGCTAGCTGGCGTCTCGCTGGGCGACGACATGACGGCGGGATTCAGCAAGTTAGACCGCTCGGTGCAGCCGGTAGACAGCTTCACGGGCGGCACGCACGCGGCCCTCAAGCGGCTCGGCGAGTTCGTCAACCTCGATCTCAGGAACTACGAAGGGACGCGAAACCACCCGGAAATCAGCGGGACCAGCCGCCTATCGCCTTATCTGCACTTTGGCAATATCGGGCCGTTAACAGTTGCGCTGGCCGTCGAGGAGGCGGCGAAGCAGGGTAAGGTCACGGAGAGCACCCGCGACCGGTTTCTGGAACAACTGATCGGCTGGCGGGAGCTTTCGGTGCTGTTTGTGCGCCATGAGCCCAACTACGATAACTGGGAGTGCGCCGCGCCGTGGGCCAGGAAGACGCTCGTCGAGCACACCGCCGACCCGCGCCCCCACCGCTATTCTCTCAAGCCACTGGAGCGCGCCGAGACCGCAGACGATCTTTGGAATGCGGCGCAGCGGGAGATGGCAGAGACCGGCTGGATGCACGGGTACATGCGCATGTACTGGGCCAAGAAGATTCTCGAATGGGCGCCCGACCCAGCCCGCGCCTTCGAGTGGGCGGTCGAGCTGAACGACCGCTACCAACTGGACGGGCGCGACCCCAATGGCTATGCAGGGATTGCCTGGGCCATTGTGGGCCGCCACGACCGGCCCTGGTTCAATCGTCCGGTCTTCGGGCTCGTGCGGACGATGGCGGGTGCATCGACGGCGAAGAAGTTCAAAGCCGAGGAATATATTCGCCAGAACGGCCGCGCCATCCTTCCCGTTTTGGGTCTATAATCGCTTCCAATTTCAATCCCGGAATCTGCGTGCTTAGAAGTTCCTAATTCATTGGATTCTGCTCATCTCCCCCTCGGAAGATGCAAGAGAGGGGAGGCCGGAATCGGATTCCGGGCGCATGTGACCATTCTCAATTGGAATTTTCAAACGAAACTCTGCGAAACGGGCCCGGACGGGGCTGCGCCAAAGCATGTCGTGCCGGTCCGGAGGCACGGTAGAGACCTGCGCGTCCTTGTGGCGGCTGTGGCTCTTTTTGGGGTGGCAGCCACGCCTGCCCTTTCGCAAGCGCTGCCTGAGCGCCGCAATCTGCCGCCCAGGGTGCGGCAGGCGCAGCGATTTATGGCGCAGCGGGGCTGGAGCCCGGTCGAGGCGCACGCTGGACGACTGCGCGGCAGGGCGGCCATGGCTGCGGCAAAGCCTGCCGCATCGCCCTCTGCGACCTGGCTGCCGATGGGCCCCAACGCCGTGCTGACGCAGGAGTATGGCCTGGTGACGGGCCGCGTGACGGCGCTGGCGCTCGACCCCTCGGATGCGACCGGCAATCGCCTTTTTCTTGGCACAACCGGGGGCGGGGTGTGGGCAACGCAAAGCGCGGCCTCGTCCAATGTGGTCTTTGCGCCCCTGACCGACACCGTTGCAGCACTGAACAGCGGGCCAGATGCTTCGATCAGCATCGGCGCACTCACCGTGCAGCCCGGCGGAACAGGTGTGATTCTGGCCGGAACCGGCGACCCCAACGACGCGCTCGACTCCTACTATGGGGCGGGAATCCTGCGCTCAGCCAACGGCGGCAACACCTGGAGCGTGATCGCCTCCACCTCTGACGGCAGATGGAGCTTTGCCGGGGAGGGCTTTGCCGGATTTGCCTGGAGCACGACGAATCCGCAGCAGGTGGTGGCCGCGGTCTCGCAGGCCTATGAAGGCACGCTGGTTGGCTCGGTCCAACCCGGCGCAAGCTACCAGGGGCTGTACTACTCTTCCGACGCGGGCGCCACCTGGAGTCTGGCCACCATCACGGACGGAGGCGGGTCGGATATTCAAGGGCCAAACGACACGTTTGCACAGCCGGACGGCAACGCGGCAACGTCGGTGGTGTGGAACGCGCGGCGCCGGTTGTTTGTGGCCGCGGTGCGCTTTCACGGCTACTATCAGTCGGCGGATGGGGTCACATGGACACGAATGGCAGCGCAGCCCGGTTCCGGGCTGACCACCCTGTTCTGCCCGACCAACCCGGCTTCAACGGGCTCGACCGATTGCCCCATTTTTCGTGGAACCCTGGCTGTGAACCCGGTAACCGGCGACACCTTTGCCTGGACGGTCGACTTGAACAACCAGGACCAGGGATTGTGGCAGGATCTTTGCTCTCTGAGCGGAGGCAATTGCACCAATCAGACGATTTCATTTGCCAAGCAGTGGAACACAGCGCCGCTGGAGACGAGTACCGGTCAGGGAGCGGCGACCATCGGGAACGGCGACTATAACTTGGCGCTGGCGGCGGTTCCATCAGGACAGGACACCCTGCTGCTGGTCGGCGCAAACGACCTCTGGCAGTGCAGCCTGGCCATGGGGTGCGCCTGGCGAAATACCACCAATGCCAATACCTGCATGAGCGCGCAGGTGGCCGGCTACCAGCACGCGCTGGCCTGGAACGCGGCGAACCCGCTGGAAGTCTTCCTGGGCAATGACAGCGGCATCTGGCGCTCCATGGATGCGATTGGCGAGACGGGGTCAGTCTGCTCGTCTTCTGACGCCTCACACTTCCAGAACCTGAACGGGAGCCTGGGTTCGCTGGCGGAGGTTGAGAGCCTTGCGCAGGCCAGCGAGACGCCCTACACCATGATGGCCGGCCTGGGAGTGAACGGAACCGCGGGAGTGAAGTTGAGCGCAACAACAGCGGCTGCCTGGCCGCAGATTCTGGACGGGGAGGGCGGGCCAGTGGCCATCGACCCGACAGCCAGTTCGAATTGGTATGTGAACAACCAGGCGGGCGTTTCCATCCATGGCTGCTCGCAAACGGCTGCTTGTGCGCCGGCGGATTTCGGCGTCAGTCCGGCGGTTACGGATGCGGATGTGGGCGGGGATGGGCAAACCATGACTGTGCCGGCAACCTTTCTGGTGGATCCGCTGGACCCGTCGCAATTGCTGATCGGCACCTGCCGGGTATGGCGCGGGCCGGCGAACGGAGCGGGCTGGACCTCGGCCAACGCCATCAGCTCGATTCTCGACGGCGGGGGCGGTGCCTCCTCTTGCAGTGGCGATGCGCTCATCCGCTCGATGGCCGCGATGAAGCTGGCCGGCGGCCAGGAGGTGGTGTATCTGGGCATGTACGGCGCGTTGGACGGAGGAGCAACCCTGGCCGGCCATGTGTGGAGCGCGACCTTCAACCCCTCGGGCGCCGCGGCCCCGGCGTGGAACGACCTGACGCTGAGCCCGGTGAGCAACGGTACCCAGGCGTTGAACCCGCACGGGATGGATATCTCCAGTATCTTCATTGACTCTCACGACGCCACCGGAAACACGGTGTACGTGACCATTGCGGGCATGGAAAACCCGCGCATTGATGTGGAGACGGTCTACCGCTCCACGGACGGGGGGGCGCATTGGACGAAACTGACCTCCAATTTGCCCTGGGCGCCGGCCAACAGCCTGGTGGTGGACCCGCAGGACGCCAATACGGTTTACATCGCCACCGACGCGGGAGTCTATTCCACGCGCCAGATCGCAACGTGCGCGGACCTGTCCTCCACCTGCTGGTCCGCAATGGGAAGCGGGCTGCCGCAAGCTCCGGTGGTTCAACTCATTGCTGCCCCGGCTGAGGCCTCGGCGCATATTCTGACGGCGGCAACCTATGGCCGCGGTGTGTGGCAGACTCCACTGTGGACCGCCGGCGAGAATCTGACGGCCGCGACCGCGACGCCTGCCTCGCTGACCTTCGGAAGCCAGCCGTTCGGCAGCGCCAGCAGCGCGCAGCCGGTGACCCTGGTGAACACGGGCAATACCGCGCTGATGGCCACTTCTGTGCAGACAAGCGGAGATTTCAGCGAGACGGACAATTGCCTCAACGCGATTCTGCCTGCGGGCGCCAGTTGCACGGTTGAAGTTACATTCATCCCCAGCCAGACCGGCAGCCGGACGGGGCAGTTGACCATTAGCGCCAACATATCCGGCGGCCAGCTGAGCGTGGCGCTCAGCGGAACCGGCGTCTCCGCGGGGGTGATTACCCTGACCCCGCCCACGGTGGACTTTGGCACGGTGCAGGTTCAAACCACCTCAGCTGCATTACAGATCGCGGTCAATAACACGGGCGCACTCGCGGCCCCTGTTGCCAGCGTAGCCATCAGCCCTCCGTTTGCGATTGCGGGCAACGGCTGCGGCAGTTCGCTGGCGGCTAACTCCACTTGCCAATTGAAGCTCACCTTCGCGCCCACGCAGGTGGGGGCAGCGGTGGGCACGTTGACCTATACCGATGCGGACGGAACACAAACCGTGCACCTGACCGGCAGCGGGGCTACTGCGCCCACCGATGCGCTTTCGGCCTCCTCGCTGAGCTTTTCCCCCATTGTTGAGGGGCAAGTTTCCGCGGCGCAGACCGTTACATTGACCAACAGCGGAGGCATGGCGCTGACCGGGGTGGTCATTTCGGCGAGCGGGGCCTTTGGTGAATCGGACAATTGCGGCGCCCAGTTGGCTGCGAACGCAAGCTGCACGATCAGCGTGGCCTTTGCTCCCAACCAGACCGGCCCCCTGAGCGGAACGCTGACGGTGGTCGACGCGCTGCGCTCTCAGACGATCGCTCTCTCTGGCACGGGCCTGGCGCCGCCGACTCTCAGCGTCAGTCCCACGAACCTGACGTTCGCGGCGCAACCAGGCGTGGCCAGTCCGCAGCAGACGCTGACTGTGAGCAATGGTTCCGGTACGCCGGCAGCCAACATCGGCTTCCAGGTTGCCGGGCAGTCCGCCAGCAGTTTTGCCCTCGGCTCGACCACCTGCGGCGCTCTGCTGGCCAGTGGCAGCAGTTGCACGGCGCAGGTGACCTTTACGCCTGTGGCATTGGGGGCGGCAACAGCCACACTGACGGTCTCTTCCTCAACCCCAGATGTGGCCGGGGTGACGGTGCCGCTGTCTGGCACGGGCTTCGATTTCACGGTGACATCTTCCGGATCAACTAGCCAGACGGTGGCCAGCGGCCAGACGGCGACCTACGCGCTGGTGATCTCGCCCATGGACAGCTTGCCGGGAACGTTCGTCTTCCAGTGCCCTCTGGTTCCCTCGAATTTGAAATGCACCTTCAGTTCCAACAGCGAGACCATCGCGGCCGGGGCAAGCGGCAACGTGACGGTGCAAATCGCCACCGGAGCGGACTCGGCGTTGGCACAGCCGGTAGGCGGAGTGGGGTGGCGCGCTCTTCCGGTCGCCTGCGGGCTGCTGCTGCCGTTGGCCTTGAGGCGGCGCGGCATGACTCTGCTGCTGGCGGTCTTGCTGGCGGCCGTGGCCGGCGGCTTGAGTAGTTGCGCGGCGTCGGGAGGGAGCTTCAGCACCGGCCCCGGTGGCGGAACCACGCAGGAGTCTACATTCTCCATACCTGTCACGGCGACCTGCAACAATGTGCAGCACACTTTGACGCTTACGCTCACAGTGGATTAGGGCGTGTTCACACTACACCGGCGCGCCGCCAGCAGGGTAGTGTGATCAGACCCACATTGAGAGAGGAGCCAAGAAAACCGACGGGCTATACTTTACCTTCGGGGCACTGAGAATGAGCGCCCGCAACGGGAGCCTTTTGAGAGGGCCGGAGACGGAGAACAGCAGGCAATGACCGCCAAAGTGACTGTGGAAGACGTGGGCCGCGTGGCCGAGCTGGCCCACCTGGAACTGATGCCGGAAGAAACTCCGCGCATGTTGCATGACCTGAACGCCATTCTCGACTACGTGGCCGAGCTGAACGAGCTGGATACGGCGGGCGTGGAGCCTTTGGCCCAGGTGACCGAGCTGGTAGACGCGGCGGGCAAGGGCGTGCTGCGCGCCGACGTGGTGCTGCCCTCGCTGGATCGCGCCGTCGTGATGCAACAAGCGCCGGAGACCGACCAAGTTTTCTTCAAAGTGCCCAAGGTGATTGAGCGGTAGAGCATTTTCGTTTTGCTACAGCCGTCCGTGGTGAAAGCGAGGATTTGAAAGGGCACGACTTCAGGCGTGCCGCAAACGACTGATAATAAACGCCGGGCTTTAGCCCCTGAGGGACGGTTTTCGGGAATTCCTACTTTCAACACAGGCCAATGGACCTCTGTGCCCCATCCATTCCGCGTTTTCCCGCGGAATGGGTGGGAGACCAATAACACTCCGGTCTACCCAACTTACGAAATCGCTCTAGACGGCAACAAGGCCGCGTCAAGGCCAAGAAACAGGTCCACCAAGAGGAAGGTTCCATTGCCCAGCCAAGCCCAAGCAGCCGAGAATTTTGTTGAGAAGCCCAAGACCTTTGCCGCGTTGCGCGCGGAGATTGCCGCCGGCGCGACCAAGGCGGTCGATCTTGCCGCCAGCTATTATGAGCAGATCGAGAAGAAAAATCCGCGCCTGAATGTCTACCTGAGCCTGACCAAAGAGCGCGCCATGGAACAGGCGGCGCGGGTGGATGCGGCGGCGGCCAAGGGCGATCCGCTGGCTCCGCTGGCGGGGATTCCGGTGGGCATCAAGGATGTGCTGGTGATGGAGGGCGCTCCGGCCACGGCGGGGTCGAAGATTCTCGAGGGCTACCGGCCTCCGTACGACGCCACGGCGGTCGCGAAGCTCGAAGCGGCGGGCGCGGTGCTGCTGGGCAAGCTGAACTGCGACGAGTTCGCCATGGGCGGCTCGAATGAGAACTCGGCCTACGGGCCGGTGCGCAACCCTGTGGACACGGAGCGGGTTCCGGGCGGCTCCAGCGGCGGCTCGGCGGCGGCGGTGGCTGCCAACATGGCCGTGGCCACGCTGGGCTCGGACACCGGCGGCTCGATTCGCCAGCCGGCCAGCTTTTGCGGCGTGGTGGGCGTGCTGCCGACCTATGGGCGCGTCTCGCGCTACGGGCTGATCGCCTTTGCCTCGTCGCTGGACCGCGTCGGCCCGTTTGCCGCCAATGTGCGCGACGCCGCCACGCTGCTGGGCGTGATTGCCGGGCACGATCCCAAGGACGCCACCAGCTCCACGGCTCCTGTCCCCGATTACGCCGCCGAGAGCGACAAAGGCGCGGAGGGCCTGCGCATCGGCGTGCCCGCCGAGTACTTTGCCGAGGGGCTCGACCCCGAGGTGCGCGCCTGCATCGAGCGGGGCATCGACGCGCTCAAGGCCGCCGGCTGCACGGTGAAGCCGGTCTCGCTGCCGCATACCAAGTACGCCGTTCCGACCTATTACCTGATCGCCACGGCCGAGGCCAGCGCCAACCTGGCCCGCTTTGACGGCGTGCGCTACGGGCTATCGCTCGACAGACTCCGCGACGCTGTCGGACATGTACTCGCCACTCGCGCGACGAGGGCTTTGGCGCGGAGGTCAAGCGGCGCATTCTGCTGGGCACCTATGCGCTCAGCGCGGGCTACTACGATGCCTATTACCTGAAGGCGCAGCAGGTGCGGCGTCTTCTGGCCGAGGAGTTTCTGCGCGCCTTTGCCGAGGTGGACGCGATTGTCACGCCCACCTCGCCCACGCCGGCCTTCAAGCTGGGCGAGAAGAGCGACGACCCGCTCGCCATGTATCTGGCCGACATCTATACGGTGACGGCCAGCCTGGCGGGCATCTGCGGCGTGAATGTGCCCTGCGGCGCGACCCCGGCGGGGCTGCCGGTGGGCATGCAGGTGCTGGCCGCGCACTTGAACGAAGGCACGGCCTTCCGCGTGGCGCGGGCGGTGGAAGAAGCAGGAAACAGGGACTAGGCCACCTGCGGTGGGGCCAACTGCTCGCTGTTCGCTCGCATGAGGTTCGTGGTTTCCCACCGCTTACAAAGAACGCGATGGACGGGATTCCCAGCCGCTTAAAGAACGGGTAGCGCCGACCTCCTGGTCGGCTGTAGCGTGGACCTCCCGGTCCACGCCGCACCTTACACCCATTAGAAAAACGCCCAGGAATTACGATTTCGCTTGATGTTGTAACCATAAACGGTTACATTTCAGCAGTGACGAGCAAGGATCTCAAACGCTGGCTGGAGAAGCGCGGAGCGATCTTCACGCCTGGCAAAGGCTCGCACCTCCATGTAGAAGTCAATGGAAAATACTCTGTTCTCCCTATGCACGGGAAGGACCTTGGACTCCTTGCCAACGCCATTAAAAAGCAGCTCGGATTGAAATAGGAGGATCATGCTCTATCCCGTCAGAATCACCCATCAGGCCGTGGGCAATTATGCAGTCGCGTTTCCCGATATTCCCGAGGCGCTGACCTTGGGCGACACGGAAGAGGAGGCGCTTCGCCAAGCTGTCGATGCGCTCGAAACCGCGCTCGATTTCTATTTCGATCATGGGCGGACGGTTCCTTTGCCCTCTGCCCCGAAGCGAGGCCATAGGCTGGTTGAACTTCCGGCAAGCCTTTCGGCCAAAGTTCTGCTTTTTAATGAATTGATTGGGCAGAAGGTGCGCCCTGCCGATCTTGCCAAGCGGTTGTCGATCCCGCGACAGCATGTGACCCGTTTGCTCGATCCGCGACACGCGACCAAGATCGATAATATCGCCGCGGCGCTGAAAGTTCTGGGAAAGACAATGGAAATTCGGGCGGTCTGACAATGAGGCCACGGCGTCCCGCGTGGCGCATCGTCAGGCAACTGAGGGACCGGGGGCGCCCTCAACTTGAAAAACGATATATGAGACCAGGGCCACCCGCCTGCGATTTGCGGGTTGCTCCACCGCTTTGATCGCGCATCACTGGCGGATACGAACATCAAGACTACTTTTGTCTTCTCGCAATCCCCGTTGAACGGCGAGCCTCTTCTGCCGCCGTCTAACAAGGACATACAAAATGTAGCCGTTTGCCGTTCCAGAAAGAGCGTTGCAAGTAACGAATACCATCAAGTCCCTACCGATAAGCTGATTCCCCCAAATGGGAAAATCCCAAGTCGACATCAGAAACCAGCTCCATGGAGTTGTAAGTACGATCAGCGGAAGGAACCCCATGCCCTCTGAATCACCGAGGCTCTCCAACGCTCCTAACAAAAAAAGAAGCAACAGGATGGCTGTATAGAACTTCACCCAGAAGACGGGCGGCCGAATTCCACTGTTACCGATGTGTTCGAGCGTCACAAATTCCCTCCCGTCCTATTTGCCAGCCAAAGTATAAACCCAACGCAGCGGGAGTATTGAAGCCAATCCGGAATTCGCCAAAGAGTCGCCCCCATCGCGGGGACGGCTGAAATCGAGGGCGCAAAGTGGTCAGAGACCTGCCGAAAATTGGAGTTATCTCGAATGCTCCCGGTGGAATGCCGGACGGGAGCAGGATTTGCTCGGAGGAACCTGGGTTTGCACCCTCGATCCCATGATTCGGGCGTACACTCGTTCCATCGCCGGATTCCGCGGAGGCGCCGGGTTGTGTGAAGCCTGGGCTCAAGAGATGACGTTCCGGCCGATTCTTTGCGTGTGTTGACCCAACTTCCCGACAGATTTGCGCCTGTTTCCGTGGAGAAGACACCATGGGCAATGGCGGGCGGATCGCAATTTTGGCAATTCTGGCGGCGCTGCTGGGCGCTTTATCGACGCAGGCTGCGCCGCGCAAGCCGCATATCGTCGTACTGGGCGCGGCCAAGCGCGTGGCCTACTCAAAGGCCGGCGACCCGGCCGGAGCGGCGGCGGGCGAGGATGGGCTCAGGATTCGCGCCCTGCTGGTGGATGGCGTGCTGAAGGAGTGGACCACCGGCGAGGCCCACGACGTGACCGACCGCAGCTTCGTGGTGCGGCGGGTGCTGCGCCTGAATGACGCCTTACCTGGCGACAGTTCTGCAAAGGCGGGACCCATCGCAGGTGGCAGGTGGGTGTGGCAGCGCGGCCCATGGCTGCTGGTGGACCGGGTAACTGGCCGGGTGACCGCCCTCAAACTGCCGGACTACGATCCCGGGGTGAGCCAGGTGAGCTGGTTTCGTGACTACGGGGCCTATTGTGGTGTGACCGCCAGCGGCAAGAGCCTGTACGCCGTGGTGGCCCAGGTGGCCGGGCGCAAGCCGGTGCTGGCCAAGAAGCTGTCGGCCTTCGACGCGGAGAGTCACACCGAGCCGGTCTGCGGGACGGCGGAGTGGCAGCGCGAGCCGCTCCGAATTACCTTTCACCCCGGCGGCAGCGGTGCGGTGAGCTTCGACGTTGCGCCTGGGTCGGCGGTGCTGGTGGAGGATTCCGGGGATGAGGCGGAGACGCCCGGGGAAGGGAAAACCAAGTAGCCGGTTCGTGGAGAAGCGGCGGGTCGAGAGTTCCGGCTTCCCACCCATGGCGCGATAAAGCAGCGCCATGGACGGTGCGCGGAGCTTTTTTGGGCGGGTTCGCGGAGAGGCCGGCCAGGGTCTATGGTCTGCGGGCGGCCTTGTGGAAATTCCAAAGCACCCAGAGCAGGAAAGTTACGGCCAACCCTGCGGGAACAAGCAAGAGGCCGGTCAGATCAATGGCGTGCATCATACGGGAAGCCTCTTTCCGCTTCCCACGGTGCGGTGCGGGTCTTTTCAGGGCGCGCCGTGCGCG
The DNA here is from genome assembly GCA_963839155.1 of uncultured Acidobacteriaceae bacterium. Classification (GTDB taxonomy): domain Bacteria; phylum Acidobacteriota; class Terriglobia; order Terriglobales; family Acidobacteriaceae; genus Telmatobacter. The sequence goes on along the minus strand of CAWITY010000006.1, from coordinate 108,782 downwards.
GAAAGCGTTACGGTTCCAGCAGAAATCACCAGCGGTGAAGAAGGAATGCAGCTTCCATAAAAGGTTTGTAAGGGCCGTGGCAAACCCCAGTCGAGGCGTGCGGGCCGCAGATTCGCCCATCTCTGGCCGGGCTCCGCCTTGACACGCTACCGGGGGCGCGTATCTTATCTCACTAGGCTTTCTTTTTTGGAAACCGGCCGGTCCGGGCAGCGGGAGAACCGCGTGCCTGGCAGATTGGGATTTTCGGGAGAAAGCTGTGTCGAACAGGAAGCAGACGGGCGGTTGGGTCACAGGTATGGATGCAGGCGCGGAAGGATGTTTACCTTCAGCGTGCGGCAACCGGGCCCTCCATCTCAGAGTCTGGCCCGGAGTATAGGGGGGCCAGGACCTTTCCCGGAGACAAATTTTTTGAGGACCCCGGTTCAAAGCCGGGTTGTGCCTGCGCCCGAGCGGAAGCGAAAGTCTGCGGCCGGGCGAGTAAAGGATGAGTGTGGCGACGAGTTTTGCATTGTTTGTGATTCTGCAGGCTGCGGGAGGCCAGAGCAGCCTTCCCATGCTTCTGCCCCTGCTGTTGATTCCGGTACTTTATCTGGTCATGATCCGCCCGCAGCAGAAGCGCCAGAAGCAGTGGCAGGCGATGCTGAGCTCGATCAAGGCCGGCGACCGGGTAACCACCGCGGGAGGCATTCGCGGCATCATCCTCTCCATCAAGGACGATGGCATCATCATTCGTGTTGCGCCGGACGGCATCAAGCTGGAAGTGGCCAAGAATGCGATTGCCTCGGTCACCACGCAGGACACGGCTTCGGGCTCCTAGAAGTGAACAGTGAGCAGTGAACAGTGGACAGTGGAGAAAGCTGAAGACTGATCACAGACCGCCGATCACTGACAACTGTTTTTTCGAACTAGAGAAACGGAACAATGAAGAAGAATCTCAACGGTAAAATTGCCCTGATTATTGCGGTCCTGGTGATTTTCGTCTACGGCATCTTCGGGGTGCCTTCGGGCGTCACCGGCAAGGCCCTGACGGAAGCCCTGACCAAGCGGATTCACCTCGGCCTGGATCTGCGCGGCGGCGCTCACCTGATTTTGCAGGTGGTAGTGTCGGAAGCGGTCAACGCCGAAACGGACAACACGGTAGGGCGCATCCAGCAGGATCTGAAGACGGCCAACCTGAGCTTCACCCAGGTGTACAAGCCCGACCCAACCAAGCCTCAGATTATCCGGGTTGAAGGCACGGCTGCCGGCCAAGGCCAACGCGGTGCGTTCCGCGCTGGACACCAAGTACTCCAACGAGTACGACCTGAGCGGCGGCGGCGCGGACAACACCTGGACGCTGACCATGAAGCCGCCGGTGGTCACGGCACTGGAAAAGAAGACCGACCAGCAGGCGATCGAAACCATTCGCGACCGCGTGGACACGCTGGGCGTCAGCGAGCCGGTGATTCAGGAGTACGGCCTGGGCGCCAACCAGATTCTGGTGGAGCTGCCGGGCATCGACGACCTGGATCGGGTGAAGAGCATCATCCAGTCCACCGCGCGGCTTGAGATTCATGCCGTGGTGGGCGGTCCCTATCCCGACGAAGCGGCGGCGCTGGCCAGCACCGGCGGCGCGATCCCGCCCGACGAAGTTATAATTCATGGCTCCGGCGCACTGGCTACGGGCTCTGAAGCGGATAGCGTGTATGTGCTGCAACGTGTCTCCGTAGTGGCAGGCAGCGATTTCCGCTCCGCCGATCCGAGTACGGATCAGAACGGGCTGCGCAACGTTCGCTTTACCCTGACCAACGAAGCGGGCGACCGCTTCTACGATTACACCAGCGCCAATGTGGGACGCAGCATGGCCGTGGTCATGGGCGGTCGGGTGCGCGAAGTCGCTACCATCAAGGACAAGATTCGCGATACCGGCGAAATCAATGGCAGCTTCACGGCGGACGAAGTCACCATCCTCTCGAAGATGCTCAGGACCGGCGCACTGCCGGCGTCGCTGAATTATTTAGAGGACCGCACTGTGGGCGCCTCGTTGGGAGCGGATTCGATCCGCCAGGGCGTTACGGCTGCCGTTGTGGGCGTGCTGGTAGTGATGGCCTTCATGCTCATCTACTATCGCGGCTCGGGCATCAACGCCAACCTGGCGCTGTTCCTGAACCTGGTGATTCTGCTTGGCTTCATGGGCTTTACCAGCTCAACCCTGACCCTGCCAGGCATTGCCGGAGTGATTTTAACCATAGGCATGGGCGTAGACTCCAACGTGCTGATCTTTGAGCGCATCCGCGAAGAGGTGCGCGCCGGCAAGGCGCCCTCCGCAGCGGTTGACCAGGGGTTTGCCCACGCATGGGTCACCATCGTTGACACCCACGTCACCACCATCGTCTCGGCGGCTATTCTGTTCCTGTTCGGAACCGGCCCGGTGAAGGGATTCGCGGTCACCCTGACCTTTGGTCTGGCGGCCAACCTGTTCACGGCGGTCTATGTCTCGCGGGTCATCTTCGATGCCCACTTGAACAAGATGCAGCCCGGCGAAATGGTGTCGATCTAGGTTTTGGCACATGGGCTACCGGTTGGTAAATCTGACCGGCGGCAGAAAACATTGAATGCTGGGGCTCTTTGGAGTCCCAGCCCTCCAGGAAGGCAGAGAATCAGTGGAATTCTTTCGCAGCGTAAATGTGGACTGGCTCGGGAAGAAGTGGTATTTCCTCGCCTTTTCAATGCTCTTCAGCGTGGCCGGTGTTGCCATGATGGTCTTTAACTGGGCGCATATCGGCAGCCCGGTGATTCTGGGCGTGGATTTCAAGGGCGGCACGCAGGTGCAGGTGAAGTTTGCCAACACCCCTGACACTAACAAGATCCGCAGCGCCACCACCGCGGCCGGCATCAAGGATGCGAGCATCCAGAATTACGACGAGGCCAGCAACAACGAGGTGCTGATTAGCTTGCCGGAGCAGAGCGACGAAACTTCGCTCGATCAGGGCCGGCAGCAGATCGTCAATGCCTTGCAGTCGCACTACGACAACCCCTTCACGGTGCGCAATGTGCAAGTGGTGGGTCCCACGGTGGGCAAGCAGCTTGAGAAGCAGGCCGGACTGGCCACGCTCTACTCCATGCTGGGCATGCTGGTTTACCTCTGGTTCCGCTTTCAGCTCATCTACGGCGTGGCCGCGGTGGTAGCCTGCTTCCACGACACCCTGATCACGGTAGGATTCTTCGCCTTGACCAGCCAGGAGATCAGCTTGACCGTCATTGCGGCCATTCTGACGCTGGTAGGTTACTCGATGAACGACACCATCGTGGTATTCGACCGAATCCGGGAAAACCTGCGCCTGAGCCGGCGTGAGTCCCTTCCGGACGTGGTCAACCGCAGCATCAACCAGACGCTGAGCCGGACCGTGCTCACCTCGGGCCTTACCTTCCTGACGGTGCTCTCGCTGTTCATTTTTGGCGGCCGGGTGCTGCACGGTTTCTCGTTTGCCCTGGTGGTCGGAATCCTGATCGGCACCTATTCTTCGATCGCCGTGGCGGCTCCCATGCTGGTGGCCTGGCAGCAATGGCGCGGGGAGCGCGGCAAGGCCGCCGCGTTGCCGGCGGCAAAACGTCCCCGGGGATAGGTGGATTTCCCCGGAAACCGCGGGAAATGCGCGGTATGCTTTGCAAGGGAAGCGTGGTTCTGATAATGTGGACACGCTTCTATGAGACCGATTTCCTGCACGGGAACATTTCTGGTTCCCGCGGTGTCTAATTAGAAGTAACCAACACCCGATTCGAGGCTGGCCATGTTTGAAGATTCCACGTTTGAATCCGCGGGTAGGATCAAGAGCAAGAGCAAATATTGGATGATGGTGACATTCATCACCAACGGTTCCATCATTCTGCTTCTGATTCTCATTCCGCTGATCTATCCCGAGGCGCTGCCCAAGGCCGCCATGCTGACTCAATTAGTTGCGCCGCCGCCGCCGCCGCCACCGCCGCCGCCACCCCCGCCGCCGGAGGCAGTGCATGTCGTTCATGTACAGTCTGAAATGATGAACAACCAGCTGACGGCACCTACCCGCATTCCGCACGACATCAAGATCGTGGCTGAAAAGGAAGCTCCGCCGACCTCGTTTGGCGTAGCCGGTGCGGATATGGGCGGAAGCGCAAACGGCATGATGGGCAGCATCTTTGGCGATAGCAGCAAGCCCAAGGTGCAGGCAGCAGTTCCCAAGAAAGTCAACATTTCAGCCGGCGTGGCAGTCGGTATGCTTCTGCAGAAGACCACGCCAATTTATCCTCCCATTGCCAAGGCCGCTCGCGTCTCTGGAACCGTGGTGCTGCAAGCCACGATTTCCAAGGCGGGATCGATCACCAACCTTCGCGTTGTCAGCGGTCCGGCCATGTTGCAACAGGCCGCTCTGGATGCCGTGAAGTCGTGGCGCTACAGGCCCTACCTGCTGAACAACGAGCCGGTGGAAGTGGAGACCACAGTGAACGTGATCTTCACGCTGGGTGGCTGATAAATCCTTTGGCTCTTTCCAGCTTTATAGGAAAGAGCCCTGCTTTTGACCTGAATGCGAATCCGGAAAGAGCCGCATTCCCAGCAACCGCAACACAGTCGCAATCCAAAAGAAACTCCTTAGGAGGAACGATTCAGTGATTCTCGCTCAGCTCGCACATTTCGCTTCGCACACGGTCAGCAGCCTGGCACTTTTTCAGGAAGAGCAGACAGTCAGCTTCAGCCCCATGGGGCTGTGGGAACACATGGGATGGTTGGCACGCTGCGTCGCCATTCTGCTTTTCATCGAATCCATCTGGTCTTTGGCCGTGATGATCGATCGCTACATCTACTTCTCGGCCGCCCGCAAGCAGTCGCGCGAGTTCGCGCCCAAGGTTGCCGGCGCGCTGAAGGACAGCAAGCTGGAAGAAGCCATCAAGATCGCCGACCGCAACAAGAAGTCGCATCTTGCTGAAGTTGTCACGGCTGGTTTGCAGGAGTTCCGCGCCTCTGCCGGCGTAGCGAACGAAGAGACCATTGCCAGCTCCGAGCGCGCTCTGGAGCGGGCCGAGGCCATCGTTCACGCCAAGCTGAAGAGGGGCCTGTCCGTACTGGCCACCATCGGCGCCACGGCTCCCTTCGTCGGCCTGTTCGGCACCGTCGTCGGCATTCTGAACGCCTTCCAGCAGATCGCCACCCAGAAGACTTCGGGCATCGGCGCGGTTGCCGGCGGCATCTCGGAAGCCCTGGTAACCACCGCGTTCGGCCTGCTCGTGGCCATCCCGGCGGTTATGGCTTTCAACTACTTCACTGGTCGCGTTGAGTCTTTCGACGTGGAGATGGATAACTCCTCCAGCGAACTGCTCGACTACTTCATCAAGCAGAGCCACAAGCGCTAAGCGAGGCGTCTGTAGGCGAGAGCGGGAAACTGCGGAGGGTGGGAGAGGCTCAACTCTCTCCCGCCCGCCGGATTTGCCCTCGCGTCCCCAGGTGGTTCTCGCGCAACGCCGGAAGCCATCCGGAATAAAAATCTCTTAGGCAACGGAGCCCTGACAATGGGAATCGCGGTTCGCAAAGAAGGCAGTAACATCAGCGCCAACATCAACGTCACCCCCATGGTGGATGTGATGCTCGTGCTGTTGATCATCTTCATGGTCATCACCCCCATGCTCCAGAACAAGGTCCAGGTCGATATGGCCAAGGTCGACAATCCGACGAATATGCCGGATGCCGATAAAGAAGACGCCATTGTCGTCGCGATTACGCGGGACGGCGGTGTATTCCTGGGGCAGAACAAGATCGCCACGAGCGAGCTCGGAGCGCAGGTTCGCGAGAAGCTGTCCGACAAGCCCGGCAAGACCATCTATATTCGCGCAGATGCGCGTGCGCAGTTCCGGGCAGTAGAAGACGCAATCGACGCCGTGCGCACCGCCGGCGTGGACGACGTGGGTTTGCTGACCCAGAAAAAAGAAGGCAACCTCGCGGGCGGCCAGTAACACAGACGGCCGGTAAATTTTTGCCTGTGCCGTCTTTTTAACGATTTCGAGGAATCGAGGAGTTTTAAGCCATGTCAATGACCACGGGTGGAAACGCAGGTGGCTACTCGGCCGACATCAATATGACGCCGATGATCGACATTCTTCTGGTATTGTTGATCATCTTCATGGTCATCGTGCCGGTTACCCCCAAGGGCCTGGATGCGCTGGTGCCCCAGCCGCCCAAGGATCCCAATCAGCCACAAAACAAGACCGACCGCACCATCGTGGTGCAGATCCTGCATCGTCCGGGCCAGTTGCCGGCGTACAAGATCAACGAAACTGACGTGCTCAAGGGCGAGTTGCTGCCCCGTCTCACCGAGATCTATGCCAACCGCGCAGAACGCATCATGTTCGTGAAGGGCGACGACGATCTGAACTTCTCGTACGTGGCAGAGGTCATCGACATTGGCCGGGCCGCGAACGTGGATCACATCGGTCTGATGACGCCCAAGATCATGGCGGGTCAGTAGGGATTGGCAAGCGCGCGCTGCTGGTCCGAAGAGGGCGGGCGGCGCGAGCAACCGGCAGAGGTCATGTGGCAGTTGCGGGTGCACCCGTCAGATGACGAAGGATTTTCAGGCTGGCCGTCGGAAGAATGGGGCATTCCAAATGCTTCGGTTCGTTTCCGGCTTGCCAGCCCCGTCCGAGACGGTTCATCGACTTAGTTGGGCGGAAACAGGAGTACAATTTTTCTAACCTGGTTTCGGTTACTCCCGCCCGTGGCCAGCTGCATAAAATTCCAGGCGCGCAACTGATAGGCACGACCTGAAGGAGAAGGATACGAACATGAATGGACCCGCACGTATTACGGCGCTCGCGGTTGCCTTGGCCGGCATGGTGATTTCCATGAGCGGGTGCGACAAACTCGCCGCGCGTGATCAGTTGAACAAGGGAGTGGATGCGTACAAGAGCGCCCGATTTGAAGAGGCGATCGGACACTTCCAGAAAGCTACGCAGCTTGATCCCAGTCTGCCCATGGCCAAGAGTTATCTGGCCACTGCGCTTGCCCAGAACGTGGTACCCGGACTGGACACGCCGGACAACCTGAAGACCGCCCAAGACGCCATCGGCATGTTCGAGGATGTTCTCTCCAAGGACCCGCACGATGTGAACAGCATGAAGCAGATCGCGGGCATTGAATTCAGCATCAAGAAGTTTGAAGAGGCCAAGGCCTGGCAGAAGAAAGTTCTGGCCGAGGACCCCAAGGACCCTGAAGCTGCCTACACCGTAGGCGTCATTGACTGGACGCTGGCTCACCAGAACGCGCTGAAGGAACTGGTTCCCGCCAATGTCAACGATGACGGCGAGGGCAACGTGAAGGCGCCCAAGAAGGTGATGGACGTCCTGAAGCAGGAGAATGCTCCGCTAGTCGAAGAGGGTCTCCAGTATCTGAATCAGGCTGTTTCCAACCGGGCAAACTACGACGATGCCATGTCCTACCTGAACCTGATCTACCGCCGCAAGGCGGACGTGGACTTTGGCAATGCGGATGCGGTGAAGGCCGACGTCGCGGCGGCGAAGGACTGGAGTTCAAAGGCCATGGGAACCCGCAAGGAGAACGAAGCCAAGAAGGGCAAGCAACCGGGCGGCATCACCATGGATTCGAGCGGCAACCTGAAGTAACACGCGCTCGGAAGAGAGATACCAGCGGCCTCCGCCACCAGCGGGGGCCGCTTTTCGTTTGGGGGATCAATCATCTTCAAGAGGTGTCCTTTGGACTGTTACAGCGCCCGCTCCCGCCGTCTCCTGGCTCTCCTTTTCTCCATTCCCTTGTTGCTCTCCTGGCAGACTCTGAGAGCCCGCGGACAGGTGGTCACCGGGGACGTCCCTCGACCCTCCGCGATGCAGGTGGCGCCGTCGGCTACAGGCTTGACGGCGCACAACGACCAGGAGGTGCTCGAGGTGACGATCTGCGGCGAATCGCGGATTCACGTCACGGCGCGGCCGGCGACCGCACCGCCCTCTACGGCATCTCGCCCGTGGCTGCTTTCTCCGGCGATCTCCTGTCCCGGAGCAACCTTCAAACTCAGCCAGTCGGGAGACATGGCTACCCTGACCACGCTGCGCCTGGCCGTCACGCTATCAGGAAAGGAGGGAAGGCTGAGTTTCAAGACCCTTCACGGGGAGACTTTCCTGCGCGAGAACGGCAGCCTGCCCCGTACCTATCTCCCAGTACCCGGTCAGTCTCCCGGCTTGTACCAGATCAAAGAGCGGTTCTCGCCGGACGCTACCGAGGCAATCTATGGGCTTGGGCAGCACCAGAGCGGATTGTTCAACTACCGCGGAAGCACCGTCGAACTAGGACAGAACAACACCGATGTGGCCCTTCCGCTGCTGGTCTCCAGCAAGGGGTACGGCATTCTGTGGAACACGGCGTCCTTCACCTACGTGGACAACCGGTTCCCGCTGGAACTTAACATTGAGGCAATGGCCTCGGACCAAATGGACTACTACGTTCTGTTTGGTCCTGGGATGGACCAGATCATTCACGAATATCGCTCCATGACGGGGTCCGCGCCCATGTTTCCAGAATGGGCCTACGGCCTCTTCCAGTCAAAGGACCGATACAAGACACAGGCTGAGATTCTTGAGGTTGCCGGACAGTACCGCGAGCGGCATATTCCCCTGGATGCGATCGTACAGGATTGGTTCTGGTGGAAGCCGGGCGGGGAAGGCGACCCGGAGTTCAACGCCGGGTTTACTGATGTGCCCGCTGAGCTCAAGACCTTGCATGACGAGCATGTCCACGCCATGATTTCGGTGTGGGGCCTCATGGACCCGAACTCAAAGAGCTTCAAGGAGATCGAGCGGCAGGGTTTTGAGATCGCTGGGACCCATGTTTACGACCCGACCAACGCGGCCGCGCGGGACTTCTTCTGGAACCAGTTGGTGGGGAAGCTATTTGCCCAGGGATGGGACGCGTTCTGGCTCGACAGCGCGGAACCGGAGGAGTATTGGCCGCACATGGGCGACGCCATTCTGCGCTATAAGCAGCTGCAGATCGGCAGCGGCGCGGAATTCACCAACATCTTCCCCCTGGCGCACACCGGGGGCGTCCAGCAGCACTGGAGGCAGGCCAGCGAAGAAAAGAGGGTGTTTCTCCTGACGCGGTCCGCCTTCCTCGGGCAGCAGCGCAACGGAGCCACGGTGTGGTCCGGGGATGTCTACAGCACCTGGTGGGGGCTGCGTCACCAAATCGCGGCAGGCCTGAATTTTGCCCTGTCAGGCTACCCCTACTGGACCACGGACATCGGTGGCTACTGGCAGCCCTCCGATCGCCCGCCAAACGATCCGGCCTACCAGGAGTTGTACGCCCGCTGGTTCGAATACGGGGCCTTCTGCCCGGTGTTCCGCACCCACGGTCACCGGGAGCACAACGAACTCTGGACTTACGATCAGGTCTTTCCAGCGCTGCTGGCCACGGACCGCCTGCGCTACCGGATGCTGCCTTATGTCTACTCCCTGGCATGGAAGGTGACCCACGAGGACTCCACAATTCAGCGCCCCTTGGTCATGGATTTCCGCGAGGACCCGGCCACCTGGGAGATAGCCGACGAATTCCTCTTCGGGCCGGCCCTTTTGGTCAGCCCAGTGATCAAGGAACACGCTACGAGCCGCACGGTTTATCTTCCCGCTGGGACGGCCTGGTTCGACTTCTGGACTGGAAAAAGGGCGGAGGGCGGCATGGAGAAGCAGGAGGCCGCGCCACTCGAAAGAATCCCCATTGACGTGCGGGCCGGGTCGATCTTGCCCCTGGGGCCTGCAATCGAATACGCCGGTCAGGCGGCCGATCCAATCGAACTGCGCATCTACCCCGGAACGAATGGCAGCTTTAGCCTGTACCAGGATGAAGGCGACAGCTACCGCTATGAAAAGGGCGCCTACGCCGTGATTCCCATCCACTGGGAGGATGCAGGCAGGACCCTGACCATCGGCGCCCGGCAAGGAGAATTCCCTGGAATGGCAGCCGGCCACACCTTCAACGTGGTGATTGTGTCAACTGGCCACGGAGTCGGCGGAGAGGCAACCGCGCTGCCCGACAAGGTCATCCGATACAGCGGGGCAAAGATCGAGGCAAGATTCTGATGCCTCCTGCGGTGTGATCTGGTGGGTTGGGCTCTGTGCGCTCCCACCTTGCAAGAACAGGAGCGCCACGAAGGCGGAGCGCCTACAGTGATTCCACAATTGCTGTACCCCGAACCCACCGCTCTAGCCCTTGTGGCCGGGAGACTAAGTGAAAAGGCGCAGCCGGTAGAGCGCCGTGGCTTTCCATATCCGGGAATCGTGTCGTGGAGATCCGGCAACTGGGGCAGAAAGCCGGGCTGAGCCTGTAATCGCTTACAATTCCTGCGCGGTGAGCAGAGCGCCTGGCGCGGCTTGCTACGGCCGGCAAGGCAATGCCTGGCCGCAAAATGGAGGATCGAAGGAATGAGCGATGAGCGGAGTGGAATGAGTGGGCTGCGAGCGGGCGTGGCTGGCGCCGGGCTGTTTCTCTGTCTGGTGTTGCTGGCTGCACCGGCGTTTGCACAGAGCCTGGCGGGGCGCTGGACGGCCGAGGGCCGGAAGCTGGACAACGGCGAGCAGGAGAAGTCGATTCTAGAACTGAAGCAGAATGGCAACGAACTGACAGGGACGCTGAAGACGCTGGGATTCGAGGTAGAAGTGAAGGGAACGGCCACGGGCAGCCACTTTGAGCTGTTTATCGAGGAGTGGAACCCGAGCAAACCTGTCCTAGTGGGCGACTTGGTGAACGGCGAACTCCATGCCATTCAGGGAGGGCGGCGTCCGATTGTTGCCAAGCCTGCCGCTCCGGGAGACGATATTCCCACGGTGGCCTACATTGAGCCGCCGCCGCTGCACGCAGTGCCGGAGAACGGCCTGGCCAAGACGCCGCCCATGGGCTGGAACAGTTGGAATCTCTTCGCAGGGCAGGATCGACGACCAGACGGTGCGGACGATGGCCGATGCCATGGTCACCAGCGGAATGCGCGATGCGGGCTACATCTACGTGAACATCGACGACACTTGGGAAGGCGTGCGCGACGCGCAGGGCAACCTGCCCGCGAACCACAAATTCCCTGACATGAAGGCGCTGGCCGATTATGTTCACTCCAAGGGGCTGAAGCTGGGCATCTATTCCGGACCGGGGCCGCGCACCTGCGCGGGCTATCCCGCCAGCTATGGGCACGAGGAGCAGGACGCCAAGACGTTCGCGGCCTGGGGCATCGACTATCTTGAAGTACGACTGGTGCAGCGCGAGCAACATCTACAAGAACGACGAGCTGCAGCCGGTCTACCAGAAGATGGGCGACGCGCTGCAAGCGACGGGACGCCCCATCGTCTACAGCCTCTGCGAGTACGGCATGGGCGGCGTGGAGAAGTGGGGACCGCAGGTGGGCGGCAATCTGTGGCGCACCACCGGCGACATCCGCGACTCGTGGGAGAGCATGATCGGCAATGTCGAGAAGCAGGTTCCGACTGCGCCCTACGCCGGCCCGGGCCACTGGAACGACCCCGACATGCTGGAGATCGGCAACGGCCACATGACCGACGACGAGTACCGCACCCACATGAGCCTGTGGGCGCTGGTGGCCGCGCCGCTGCTGGCCGGCAACGACATCCGCACCATGACGCGACGCGACCAAGTCGATCCTGCTGAACAAGGAAGTGATCGCCATCGACCAGGACGCGCTGGGCAAGCAGGCCTCGCCGGTGAAGAACGGCGATCTGGAAACCTGGATCAAGCCGCTGGCCGACGGCAGCGTAGCGGTGGGCGTGGTCAACCTGGGCTCCGCCGCGGCGCAGGCCACGGTGAAGGCCGCCGATCTCGGACTCGCAGGGCCGGTGAAGACGGCGCGCGATCTGTGGGCGCATCAGGAGGTGAAGTTTGCCGCGGGCGCGTATACGGCGACGGTGCCTTCGCATGGAGTGCTGCTGCTGCGGGTGAGCGCGAAGTAGGGCTCGACGGTGTCGTGCCCCATTGAACGGGGCTGGTTGAATTCAGTGGCTTCCCACCCTTGCCGCAAAGACAACGACGCGGCAAGGGTGGGGCACCCAGGCTTGGTTGCCGACGGACAGGGGGCGCTCGACCGCGATAAGCTAGATGCCAGGAGATCAAGCGCGAACGATGAGCATTCCCCACTGCAAATACTCGACCCTTGCCGTCCATGCCGGGCAGTATCCGGACCCGCAGACCGGCGCCGTGAATGTGCCGGTTTACCTTTCCTCGACCTTTGAACTGACCGGCATCGGCACGGACCGCGGCTGGGACTACTCGCGCGCCGGCAACCCCACGCGCGACCGGCTGGAGGAGGCGCTGGCGGCTCTCGAAGGCGGGCATAGCGCCCACGCCTTCACTACTGGCATGGCGGCGATCTCCGCGCTGTTCGCCATGCTGAAGGCTGGCGACCACCTGATCTGTTCCAAAGACGTGTATGCCGGGACGGTGCGCCTGCTCGACCGGATCGTCTCGGGTTATGGCATCGAGATCGAGTATGTTGACACCAGCGATCTCAAGGCGGTGGAAGCGGCCATCCGGCCCAACACCAAACTGGTGCACATCGAGACGCCCAGCAATCCGCTGATGGTGCTCACCGACATTGCCGGGGTGAGCGCTCTTGCCCACGCGCACGGCGCGGAAGTGAGCGTTGACAACACCTTCATGTCTCCGGTGTTGCAGAGCCCGCTAGCGTTGGGCGCGGACATCGTGATGCACTCGACCACCAAATATCTCAACGGCCACTCTGACGGACTGGGCGGGGCGCTGATCGGCTCCACGCCGGAGCACAAAGAACGGTTTCTGCTGGTGCAGAAGGCGGCCGGCGGGGTGATGTCGCCCTTCGAGTGCTTCCTGGTGCTGCGCGGCATCAAGACGCTACCCCTGCGCGTCAGGCAGCACGAGGAGAACGGGCGGGCCATCGCCGAGTATCTTTCCACGCACCCCAAGGTGAGCAAGCTGGCCTATCCGGGGCTGAAGAGCCATCCGCAGTACGAGCTGGCAGTGAAACAGCAAAAGGGCTTCGGCTCAATGCTGAGCTTTGAGGTGGCGGATCGCGACGCGGCCGCCCGGTTCCTGAAGGCGATCAAGATATTCTTGTGCGCGGAGTCGCTCGGCGGGGTAGAGTCGCTGGCCTCGCACTCGGCCACAACGACCCACGCCTCGGTGACCGATGCGCAGCGCGAATCCATGGGAATCAACCAGGGACGCATCCGCCTCTCGATCGGCATCGAGGACAAAGAAGACCTGATCGAGGATCTGGGGCAGGCGCTGGCGGCGGTATAACACCTGCGGTGCGGCAGTCGCTCGCTGTTCGCTCGCAGGAGGTCTTTGGCCTCCCGTCCTTGGCCCAGAAAAAGGGCCAAGGATGGGGTACGATGCTCCTGCTTCCCACAGCGGTTCCACAATTGCTGTACCCCGAACCCACCGCGCTCAAGTGGCATTTTTCTCAAGATAATGCCACCTTGCCCGAAACCGGAAAGGGCATGTGAATTGTGCAACCGCTCTAACAGCCTGTGGTGAAAGTCAAGTTTTGAAAGGGCACGACTTCAGTCGTGCCGTAAGTGATTCAAAATAAACATGGGCTTTAGCCCCTGGGAGACGGTCTTTCGGCATTTTCGACTTTCACCACAGGCTGCTAAGTGGTCCGCCTGGGTCTCAGTCGTAGCTGTCGCCCGCCACGGTCTCCGCGACGCTGGCGATGATGGAATTGACCTCCGTCACATTGATTGCGATGGCTGAAGTGGAGCGTTTCACGTCTGCTGTGGCGCTTTGCACCTCGCTGATTTGTCCGGTGATGTCGGCGGTGGCCTTGGCGGTCTGAGTGGCCAGGTTCTTGACCTCGTTGGCGACTACGGCAAAGCCTCTTCCGGCTTCGCCCGCCCGCGCTGCTTCAATGGTGGCGTTGAGCGAGAGCATGTTGGTCTGGCTGGCGATCTGCTTGATGAATCCTGCCATTTGGCCAATGCGCTTGGTGGCCGCGGTCAGCGAGTCGACTGAGGCGTCGGTCCTTTTGGATGCGTCAGCGGTGGCGGCGACGATCCCCGTGGCCTTGCCGACCAAAGCAGAGATCCTTGCCGCCCTGGCCTTCTGGGCATTCATTTCGGCGAGATGCACCTTGTCGTCCTGCTCGCGGCGCATCATGGAGCGGATGAAAAGGCTTAGCACCTGAGCCAGGGGCAAGACGCGGTCTAGGGGGCCTGCGATGCCAACAGCGGCCACGCGCTTGCCGTCGAAATCAATGGCAACGGTGACACCCTCCTTGAATTTTCCGTGGGAGGCCTCGGAATCTGCTACGGTGACCGCAAATTGATTCACCTCGTGCCTCATGATTTTGGCGGCGCCCACGTGGACGATACCAATGCGCTCGCGAGCACTGGATGCAATGATGGACCCGTCTTCGCCCATGAAGGAACAACCGTATCCCAGATCGTTCAAAACCAAATCACACAGCTCTTGCGCATACGCTATGTCGAACTCAACCGCCATGTCCCCTCCAATAGGTCAGTGAAGCAAAATCTGGCAAGACGGTTGGATCATGGGCCGTCTTTCAAGGGTAAATTCGCGCTCTGCCGGCCTGCAAGCGGCAGGGCTGGCCAGAATGACCGGATCCCGTTGCGAGCCGGTTGCAGGCGCGTCAACGGAGCGGCTCACTGGGTGCTTATCGGAATCGAGGGGGTTCTATTTCATCAATATGCAAAAAAAAACGGCACCCCGCGGGGGAAGAGAATCTGCCAGGCCGCGGGCAGGGCCAGGAGGCGCGCCCGCAGTGACAGATAAGGGGTCGCGGCTTGCCAGAGTGGAAGCCCCGGCTGCGGCTGTGTCATGCTGAGGGAAGCATGACGGACGGCATATCCAATTCGAACTCAAAGTTGCACGCGCCGCAAGACGGGCTGTTGCTGGCCATCGATACCTGCGGGCCTTCGGGCTCGGTGGCGTTGGGGCAGTTGGTCAAGGGGCAACTCCACATCCTGGGCGAATCGGTTCTGGAGGGACGCAGCTATTCCATGACGCTGGTGGCATCGGTTCGCGAGCTTTTGCGCATGGCAGGGACGCAACTGCCGCAACTGCGGGCCATTGTCGCCGTCAACGGGCCGGGCAGTTTCACCGGAGTGCGCGTGGGGCTGGCCGCAGTGAAGGGGCTGGCGGAGCCGGCAGAGATTCCGGTGGTGGCCGTGTCGCGGCTTGAGGTGCTGGCGATGCTGGCCAGGCGGAGTTGCTCACCGCCGGGGGTAATCGGAGGCGTGCTGGCCGTGGCGCTGGATGCCCACCGCCATGAGGTGTACCTGCGGGTGGAAGGGCCGGAGGAGGGGGCAGAGGAAATGTTGGCTGGGGTTGCCGAACTGGCCGCCATCGCAGCCGCGCCAAAGACCGTTGCGGTGGGCGACGATGAGGCTGCCGCGCTGCTCAAAGCGGCCTGGCCTGCAGTGGAGCAGATACGGCTGGCAGCGCCCGCCGCCTCTGACGCCCTGGAGTTGGCCGTGGCGCGAATCGCGACCGGCGAGTTTGTGGACCTGGCGCAGTTGGACGGCCACTATCTTCGCCGGTCGGACGCGGAGATCTTTGGCGATCCGATTGGCGCGGTGCCGACGGGCGTATGACGGCTTCAGAGGCAAAAGTCCGGCGCATGACCGCAGCGGATCTGGACCGGGTGCTAGAGATCGCGGCAAGCTTGAAGGCCGCGCCAAGGTGGGCGCGCTCAGCCTTCATGGCGGCTCTTGACCCGCAGGGCACACCGCGCCGGGTTGCACTGGTGGCAGAAGGTCCAGAGAGATACGTGGCTGGCTTTGCGGTGGCCTGCCTGGTGGAGCCGCAAGCTGAAGTGGAGACCGTCGCGGTGGCTGTGGAGAGCCAGCGCCGCGGCGTGGCCCGCAGTCTCATGGCCGCACTGGCAGAGGAATTTCGCAGAGAGCAGATTACGGAAGTCATTCTGGAGGCACGTGCCTCAAACCTGCCGGCGCTGAGGCTCTACCGCTCGCTGGGATTCAGCGAAACCGGTCGTCGCTCGCGCTACTACGTTGATCCTCAGGAAGATGCGATTCTGCTGAACCTTCAGATGGGGTAAGGCACAGGTGTGTTTTTGTGGGCCGGGAAGGGCGAAACAAGGGTGATGCCGGATACAGGCCAACGTTCATGCCGGGAATTCCACAGAATCGAATGGCTTTGGGCAATTTTCGGTCTTGCCGTTTGCGCAGATGCGGCGATATATGTAAATGTTCTGATAATCACGGAGGTGCTTGATGGATGAAATACAGGATCCCACGCTGAGCGAAGAATTATACCGCCTTAAGGCCGAACATCATCGCTACGCTCAGCGGCTGGAAGAACTGCTTGAAAAACCCTATCTGTCAGACGATGAACAGCTCGAGGAAGTGAAGCTGAAGAAGCTGAAGCTGCACGCCAAGGACCTGATCTTCGCTCTGGAGCATCGATCGCCGGCCATCGCGTAGGGCTCCGAGCAGTTGGGCAGAAGCAAAGAAACGGCGGATTGCCGACCGCGCGCGGCTCGATGAGGGCAGGTGTGCGCGGCAGATATTGAAGCGCGGTTCCGGTAGATGGGCTAAATCACCGTATAATCGTTGGGATCATGGTTCGCGACGGTTACTACTACGGATTTGTCTTTCTGGCGGTTGCGGCGGCTCTCGGGCTGCTGACCGGCTGCTGGTGGTTGAGCATTGCGCCTGTGCTGTTGGCGGCGTTTTTTCTCTGGTTTTTCCGCGATCCCCGGCGGACGATTCCCTCTGGACCGGGCCTGATTGTGTCGCCTGGAGACGGGCGGGTCACCGAGACGGCGACCTTGGCAACGCCCGAGGGGCCGCGTCAGCGCATCAGCATCTTTCTCAGCGTATTCAATGTGCATGTGAACCGCTCGCCGATTGGCGGCGTGCTCACGGCGGTGCGCTATCAGAAGGGGCAGTATTTGAACGCCATGAATCCGGCCTCGGCGGACCGCAACGAGCAGAATATTGCCACGGTGCGCGGGGAAGGGATTGAAGTGACTTTCAAGCAGATTGCCGGCCTGCTGGCGCGGCGCATTGTGTTCAACCTCAAAGAAGGAGACACAGTGGAGCGCGGGCAGCGAGTCGGCCTGATCAAATTCGGTTCCAGGGTGGATGTGCTGCTGCCGGTCGAGGCGGTTTTGCGTGTGAAGGTGGGAGATCGAGTGCAGGGTGGGGCCAGCGTGCTGGCGGCCATGCCAGACGGAGAAAGCCTGTGAACAGCCAAGATTTCGCATTGGCCAAAGCCAGAAACAAGGCCCGGTTGCGCCGCGGCATGTTCCTGCTGCCCTCGCTGTTTACCTGTGGGAACATCGCGGCTGGCTACTTCTCCATCACCGAGACGATCAAGGCGATCAGCGGCGTGGGCAGCGTGCAATCTCATCTGGACTGGGCGGCCTTGGCTATTATCATCGCCATTCCGCTGGACTCGCTGGATGGCCGGATCGCCCGCATGACGAATACCTGCAGCGAGTTCGGCAAGGAACTGGATTCGCTGGCCGACGCGATCACCTTTGGCGTGGCTCCCAGCTTGCTGGCGCTGATCTGGGGATTCTATTTCTTGCCCGAGTCCATCAATCCGCAGTTGCGGCTTGACCTGCAACACGCTGGGGCCTTCATCTGCTTTCTCTTTTTGATTGGAGGCGTTTCGCGGCTGGCGCGATTCAACATCAGCCACGACCCGCAGCCGCGGAACCCTGGCCGGGCAGACCGCAAATACTTTGTGGGCATGCCCATCCCAGCGGCAGCCGGTCTGCTGGCGGCCACGGTACATCTTTGCTACGGGTATCCGGTGCGGGCTTGGTGGATTGCCAGTCTCTGGATTGTCCTGGTCGGGCTGAGCGGGTTCCTGATGGTCAGCACGTGGCGCTTCTGGTCAGCCAAGGAGATCAATCTTTCCCGCAGTCATCCGTTCCAGTTGCTGTTCATCATCATTCCGTTCATTTACATCATCGGCCGCTTCTCCCAGGTAGCTCTCTTCCTGTGGGCGCTGGCGTATATGTTCTCTGGCATCTGGGCAAGGGCTGCGTATGGCTGGTCGCGGCGAAGGCGCTGGCGACCGGCCGCGCCGGCTGTGGAGGCGGAAGCAACCCCAGCCGAACCTGGCTCGACGAATCGGTAGAGTGCGTCCCAGGCTTAGCTTTTTGGATACTTTCCGCAGTTTCGCAGGGGCTAGAGCGCTTTCGTGAGTTGTGTAGGCCCTCATTCTGTTGGTCTTCCATTCATTCCGCAGGAGAACGCGGAATGGGTGGGGCGCAGAAGTCTACAGCAAAAGCAAAAGCGCTCAGGAACTTCATGTTATCCAGCATCTTTTTAGGCGCTGCTAAGGTCGTGCCCTGACACAGGGCGGGTTTTTGCGGCAGGCTCTCGTCAATCCCCAAACCAAGAGAAGGACGTCTGTGTACAAAATTGCGATTGCCGGGGCCTCATCGTTGCTGGGCCGGGAACTGAAAGAAGCGCTGTCGGAGTCTCCGCTGGCGGCGGCCAGATTTGTGCTGCTGGACGAGGAAACGGCGCAGGGACAGTTGGACCAGGTGGGCGACGAGATCACCTTTGTCCAGCCCATTGAAGCGGATACCTTTGAGCGGGTGGACTTCACGTTCTTTTGCGGCTCGGAGGATTTGACGCGCAGGCACTGGCGGCAGGCTCTGCGCGCCGGTTCCACGGTGTTGGATCTTTCTGGCGCATTGGACCAGGAGACGGGGGTGCTGGTGCGTGCTCCGTGGCTGGGGGCCGAGGCGGCTGCGGTCGATCTGTTTACACCCGCGGTGGTTCCGGCGCACCCGGCGGCCCTGGCGTTGGCGCTGCTGCTGGAACGGCTGCAACAGGCTGTGGGGGTGCGCTTTGCCGCGGCCACGCTGCTTGAGCCGGCCAGCGAATTTGGCCGCGCGGCGATGGACGAAATGCACCAGCAGACGGTGAACCTGCTCAGCTTTCAAACGCTTCCGCGCGCCATCTACGATGCGCAGGTGACCTATAACCTGCTGAGCGGCCTGGGCGAAGGCGCCAAGGCCAGCCTGAGTTCGACCGAGGCGCGGGTGCGCCGGCACTATGAGGCGCTTTCAGCCGGGCGCTGGCCTTTTCTGGCCTTGCAGGTGGTTCATGCCCCGGTCTTTCACGGCCACACGTTTTCAATTGCGATTGAGTTGGAGCGGCCGGTGGAGATCTCAGTCCTGGAAGAGGCGCTGAGCGGGGAGCACGTCGACCTGGTCCTGGAAGATACCGACTCTCCGTCGAACCTGGCCGCCACGGGGCAGAACGATGTGCTGGTGCGCCTGCGGCCGGAGTTCGCTGGCAGCCGCAATACGAACGAGGCCTCGCGAATCTGGCTGTGGGCTGCGTCGGACAATTTAAGGTTGCATGCGCAGAATGCCGTGGAGTGCGCGCTGGATTTGCGCCGCTTGCGGCCCAAGGGAACCGTGCAGTAGGGCTGCCGGGGGCGGCAGCTTATCCCGGCAATTGGGCCAGGAAGAACCCGAAAAGCACCAGAACTGCCACAATCATCACCACGGCAATGCGGCGGCGCACCTGAAAGAGCTTGCGGGGCGATCCGAGCCGGGGCACCAGCGGAGCCGCGAAGAGCAGTCCGCAGCCGAAGCCGCCCAGGTGGGCCATGTTGTCGATATGCACGCCGAAGCCGGGCGCCATAGTCCCGACGCCGATGAGCAGGTTGATGGCGGCAAAGTAGATGACGGACTTGCGCAGCTTTTTCAGCTCATCCGGAGGCACGGGCAGTCGCGGAGACTTGAGCAGCACGATTAAGACTCCGGCCAGTCCGAAGACTGCTCCGGAGGCACCGGCTCCCACCGGGCCGTAGACCAGGCCGCCGGATTGTCCGCCAGATCCGGAGTAGGACCACCAGTTGATGAATGTGGAGAGCAGGTTGCCGGCAGCGCCGCTGAGGATGTAGGCAGCGAGCAAGCCCGCCGAGCCCAGCAACGGCTCCGCCAGCAGGCCCAGATTCCACAGGCACCACATATTGCAGCCTAAGTGGATGATGCCCACATGGACGAACATGGCGGTGACGATGCGCAGCCATTCGCCGTTGTTGAGGACTGCGCTGGCGTTGTCGGCCCCGAAGTTGAGAAGCTGGCCGGGGGTTGGGGTGAAGATGCTGACCCCGCGCATCACCATGACCAGAAAGACAAGAACGTTGATGCCCACCAGCAGATAGGTGGCGGGCGCTACAGCCCAGGATGGCCGAGGCCGGCGAACCGGTTGCGGCGCCGGAGTTGGACCGGAATCCGGAGGAAGAACCTCCGGTTCGGGAATAAGGGGAGAACTTCCCATGAGATAACTTTAAAGCATTTCTTGATACCCCGCTGGCCCGAGCGGGTGACGGTGAGACCAGCGCAGCCTGCCGTACCAACATGTGGTTTGGTATAAGGCGGCGCCATTGCATGTAATCTGGAGTTTGGAACTCGCTTGGCGGGCGCGGCGCTGCAAGTCGGAGAAACCCTCTGCTTTCACGGAAGACTCCCGGCAGGCACCCCTCGTTGGGAGAACCTCCGCTGATTTTGCTGGACTTATATATCGGCCGGAGCCCGTAGCCTTCAAAAACGACACCCGCATGTGCGGTTTCAGGAGCGAAACAGTGAGCAAGGAAAAGCAGATTCGGCGAGCGTTGCTGAGCGTGACGGACAAAACCGGCCTGGTGGAGTTTGCCCAGGCCCTGGCTGGTTTTGGCGTGGAACTGGTGTCCACCGGCGGTACGGCCGCTGCACTGCGCGCGGCGGGCCTTTCGGTCAAGGACATCAGCAAATTGACAGGGTTCCCGGAGATGCTGGACGGCCGCGTAAAAACCCTCCATCCGAAGGTGCATGGCGGGCTGCTCTACATTCGCGGCAATCCCGAACACGAGGCCGCTGTGGCCGCCCATGGCATTGAGCCCATCGACATGGTTGTGGTGAATCTCTATGCCTTTGAGAAGACGGCGGCCCAGCCGGGCGTCGCCTTTGGCCACCTGATTGAGAACATCGACATAGGCGGTCCGTCGATGGTGCGTTCGGCAGCCAAGAACTTCGAAGACGTGGCCATCGTGACCCGCGTTTCGGACTACCCAGCTCTGATTGAAGAGCTGAAGGCCAACGGCGGCGCATTAGGCCGCGAGACGCGCTGGAAGCTGGCCAAACAGGCTTTTGCCACCACGGCGGCCTACGACACGGCCATTGCCAACACACTGGAGAAGATTGAAGAGGCGCCCGCGCCAGCCAGCCCCGTCGAGCCGGATGCGAAGACGCTCCCTGCCACCCTGCGGGTCAACTTGCCGCTGGCGCAATCGCTGCGCTACGGCGAAAATCCCCACCAGCGGGCCGCGCTCTATAGCGACGGCACGGGGTTGGGGATCGCCGGCTCCATGCAATGGCAGGGCAAGGAGCTGAGCTTTAACAACTTGGTGGATCTGGACGCCTGCTGGGAACTGGCGCAGGAGTTCGACGAGCCAGCGGTGGTCATCGTCAAGCACACGAACCCCTGTGGTGTTGCCACAGGAAGCACCATTGTCGAGGCCTACCAAAAGGCGCTGGCCTGCGACCCGGTTTCGGCCTTTGGCGGGGTGGTCGGCATCAACCGCCAAGTGGATGCCGAGGCCGCGGCGGAAATCGCCAAGCTGTTTGTTGAGGCTATTGCGGCGCCCAGCTTCACGGCCGAGGCCCGCGAACGCTTCGCCGTCAAGAAGAATCTGCGGTTGGTCGAGGTGCACACGGCCGCGGCGCGGCCAGTGGTGAAACACGTGTCGGGCGGGCTGCTCTTGCAAGATGCCGATACCGGCCGCGTGACTGAGAGCGAGCTGAAGGTGGCCTCGTGGCGTCCGCCGACCGCCGACGAACTGCGCAGCCTGCTCTTTGCCTGGCGGGTCTGCAAACATGTGAAGTCGAACGCCATTGTCTATGCCAGGGACGGGCAGACGTTGGGTGTGGGTGCAGGCCAGATGAGCCGCGTGGACGCCGCCCGCTTTGGCGCAATGAAAGCCGTGCTGCCCCTGGTCGGATGCGTGGCCGCTTCGGACGCGTTCTTTCCCTTCTCCGACGGGCTGGAAGCCGTGGCTGCCGCGGGAGCGACGGCGGTCATTCAGCCCGGAGGATCGGTGCGCGACAATGAGGTAATCACTGCCGCCGACAAGCTGGGCATGGCCATGGTCTTTACCGGGATACGGCACTTCCGGCACTGACCACCTGCGGTGGGGCCAACTGCTCGCTCTTCGCTCGCTGAGGGCTTGTGTTGGTTCACGGTCCTGTCAAAGAATGCTGGGCACCCCATCCTTGACGCGTTCTTTGCGGTAAGGGTGAGAAAGCACTGCGTTCCGAAATCGGCAAGAACTCTCGACGCAGCTTGCGCGGGTTGCCGGCGAACGATTGTGCTCTTGATCTTCTTGCCGACTTCCTACGCGGCGTGGCGCAATTCGTAGAGCTTTTGCAGATTGAGCCACATCTCCGCCGAGGTGCCTAGCCACTGGCTCAGGCGCAAAGCCGTATCGGCGGTCAAGGCTCGTTGTCCCTTGAGCAATTGATAGATCCGATTGGCCGGAACGTGCAATACCTTGGCCACTTGGGTAACGCTCATGCCCAGGGCTTCGACTTCGTCGGCTAGAAACCTGCCCGGATGGATTGGATCGCGCGCCAAAGCCGTCTCCTCATGAATGGTAGTCGCAAATCTCAATGTTGAAAGGCCGAACAGACTCGTCCGGCCACTCGAAACACACCCGCCACTGCTGGTTGATGCGGGCGCTGAACTGTCCCTTCCTGTCGCCGCCCAACGCTTCAAAACGATTGCCGGGCAAGAGCATCAGGTTGTTTCGGCTGACCGCCGCTTCCAGAATATCCAGAGGCCGTTCGGCGTGGTCCTTGAAGGATTCGAATTCCCGGATGCGCTCTCCTGCGGCAAAACGCTCCGTGTGCTTGTCGCGGTACTTGGGTGGATCAGCCTCTCCCGAAGCGGCCATACGTCACTGTGCCAAGATTGAAGCATCGCGTCAGGACCGCAATAGGCCAATGGTGCCTCAGTGTGCCGGGCGCACGAAACCACCGCCAAATGATGTAATTGACTCATGACCTCGCAGACACAACCGCGGACGAGCCTCCGCGCGCAGACCGTCGCCCTTGCCCGCCAGATGGACTGGTTTCGCGGGCTGCGGGCCGGAGTGGCGCTTTGCACGCCGCTGGTGTTGGGCGATGTGGCCGGGATCGCCAATCTGGGCTGGGCGGCGCTGGGCGGCTTTGAGGCCATTGTCTCCGACACCGGCGGGCCTTACCGCACGCGGCTAGGCAGCCTTGTGACACTTTCCCTGGGCGGTGCGGCGGGGCTGTTTCTGGGCTCGCTTGTTGGCGGAAGTTTGGGGTGGGCGCTGCCCATCACGCTGCTTTGGTGCTTTTTGTGGAGCTACCTGGCCGTACTGGGGCAGCCGTTTAGCTCAGCCGGGGTGTTGGTGCAGGTGATTTACATCTGTGGCATCGGCGCGCCGACTTCTTCGTGGCATGAGGCCCTCATCCGCGCATCGCTCCTGATGGCCGGCGGGGCATGGGCGGCGCTGCTCTCGCTGATTCTGTGGCCGCTGGACGCCTACCGTCCAGCCCGCGGCGCGGTGAGCGCCTGCTATGAGGAACTGGCCTCGTTTCTGGGTTCGGTGGCCGAGTTGGCCGGGCGGGAGCAACAGCGCGCCGTGCTGTGGCACCGCTTGGCGCAGCATCACCAGTACCGCGTGCGCCGGGCCGTGGAGCAGGGTTGGGCGGCGGTTGCGGCGATTCGCGCCGAGCACCAGGCGGAGACGGCACAAGGGCATCATCTGGTGGTCCTGCTGGAGAATGCGGACTTGCTGATTGCGCGCACAGTGGCGATGGCCGAGCATTTTGAGGCCGAGACGGGCGCTGATGAGGGGTCGCCGTGCTTTGATCGCAGCATCTCCGGACTGGCCGATCTGCGCTCTGCCGAGCTGTGGGTGGCGTCGCTGCTGGTGCGGCGGCGCGGGTTGACCGTGGCCCATGCCCGCGCCAAGCGCCGCGAGATGGATCGCCTGCCGCAGTATCTCGAAGGCTGCCTGGACCCGGCGGATGCAAGCGGGCGATTTCTTTTGGCGCAGATGACCGAGGCCGCCGGGCAACTGGAGACGGCCATCGAAAGCGTGACGCTGCTGCGGCTGGGCAAAGCGCCGACTTTGGATGACTGGACAGCGGAACAAATGGCTGAGGGGCATACCTCTGGGGCCAAAGCCCCCATCGACCTTGCCGCGCACGATGCCAGGGCTGAAGTCCTGGCCTACCACCCGGAACCAGCCCGGCAAGCGGCTCATTCCAGGGGACATTTTGGTTATGTGTATGCGCGCCTGGGCGAACTGCGCCAGGGGTGGAGTCTGGGCCGGGTGCTTGACCAGTTGGTGGGCAGTTTTACGCCCAAGTCGCTTTTACTGCGCCATGCGGCACGGGTGGCGCTGGTGTGCGGGCTGGACGTGGCGCTGATTCTTCTGTTGCATATCGACCACGGCTACTGGCTGCTGATGACCTCGCTGATCGTCTTGCAACCCCACGTCTCCGGCACCATGCGGCGCGGATTGGAGCGCATTGGCGGCACGGTTGCCGGCGGGGTGCTGGCGTCGGTTCTGGCCGCCTTGCTGCATACCCAACTGGCCACGGCGGCGGCGCTGTTCCCGCTGGCCCTGATGGCGCTGGCCATTCTGCCGGTCAGCTACGCGGCCTTCGCTTTTTTTCTGACGCCCACGTTTGTCCTGGCCTGGCTACCCTACTCAGGCGATTGGCAGTTCGCCGTGGTGCGCATTGCCAACACCGTGGCTGGGGCGCTGATTTCGCTGGCGGCGATGAAAGTGTTTTTCCCGGCCTACGAGCGGGACCGGGCTCCCGAGTTTCTGCGCGCCAGCCTGGGCGCCGATCGGAACTATCTGGGGCAATTGGCGGGGGCTTGGCGCGACCGTACCCCATCCACGCGGCTGCTGGCCAATGCGCGCCGCGCTGCCGGTCTGGCGCACAACGACACCGAGGAATCTCTGGAGCGGCTGCTGGCCGAGAGCTGGCCGCGCCGCCGGCCCTTCGCGCAGTTTGTGGCTGCCTTTGTTACGTATTTGCGCCGCTATGCCCAGAGCGTGACGACCCTGGCCAGCCTGGAAGGAGAGTGGGAATGGAAGCAGTCGGGAGCGGTGCAGAGCCGGCTGGAACTGCTTGACCGGCGGCTGGAGTGGATGGAGGAGCAGACCGGAGCGAAGCGAGCTTCCTTGGCGGCCCGGTGGCCGGAACCTGGCGTGAGGCAATTGCAGGGGGCAATTCCGCCCCAGGACCATCCCGGCGAGCGGCAACTGGAGCGGCTGGAGCGGCAGGCCGAGGTCCTTTACCGGCAACTGGTTTCGCTTCGCGAAAAAGGCTGGTTGCCGGGCGCGAAGCTGGGTTGATCTGCTGGTCCGGCAAATCGCGGAGGTCGTCTTGGCTTCTTTTTGCGTTCATCATCCGGCAAAATGCCGCATTCGGCAGAGACGCTGCGACCAATGACGGTTAAAATCGTCTCTATAGTAGGCAGAGCTGCCCCTACCGGCTGCCTGCATTGCCTTGGGAATGCCGCAATTGGCGGCTTTTCCAGAGGGCAAGGCTCAAGAGGCATGGAATTCCCAGGATGAAAAAGCCAGAAAATCGTTTGCTGCCCCTCCGGCTGTTGGTTGCCGCCGTCTTGTTTGTACTGTTGCCAGGCTTGTGCGCGCGCGCCGAGGATGGGCCGGACACTCCGGCCAAGGGCAGCGCCGCACAGGCCAAAGCTGTCCCGACCGAGCCGGCGAATGCCGCGCCCGTTGACCGCAGCCAGGCCTACTATCACCTGGGGCTGGCCGACATTTACGAGGACGAAGCGGCAACGACGGGCCGGCCGGAGTTCGTCAGCTTTGCCGTGGAGGAGTACAAAAAGGCGCTGAATGCCGACCCGGACTCTGCCCAGTTGCACAATGGGCTGGCCGAGCTTTACTTCCGCATGGGAAAGTTGCGGGAAGCTGAGGCAACGGCCCGCGAGTTGCTCAAGAGCGGGCCCGACAATCTGGATGCGCACAAGCTGTTGGGCCGCCTTTACCTGCGCCAGTTGGGCGACGGACAGAACCCGGTCTCCTCGGCCTCGCCGGCGGGCAACGTGCTGGACCAGGCGATTGCGGAATACGAGAAGATTGTCGCCTTACAGCCGAAAAGCGTGGAAGATCGCCTGGTTCTGGGCCAGCTGTACACAGTGAAGCACGACGGCAAGAAGGCTGAAGAGGAGTTCAAGACTGCCCAAGGCATTGAGCCCGAGTCAGAGGAAGTGGTGCTCAATCTGGCCCGTCTGTACGCCGAAAACGGCGACGTTGCCCATGCGGTGAAGGTGATCGAGGCGGTTTCATTGAGCGACCGCTCGGCCAAGATGGAGTTTGCGCTGGGCGCGGCCTACGAGCAGTTGAAGCAACCCAAGGATGCGATTGCGGCCTATCAGCGCGCGGCCGACATGGAGCCGGGAGATGTGCACACCATAGGCGCGTTGGCGCAGGCATTGCTGAACAACAACCAGCTCGACGAGGCGCTGAAGCAATTCAGGGAGATGTCGGAGATCGATCCCGAGGATGTGGGCGCGCTGGTGCATATCGCGGAGATTGAGCGGCGCCAGCAGAAATACGAGGATGCGCTGGCGACCATCCGCAAGGCGCGCAAGAAGGAACCGGAGAATCTGGAAGCCGGATACAACGAGGGGCTTCTTCTGGACGTACTGGGGCACTACGATGAATCGGCCCAAGTCTACGAAAAGATGGTGGACCTGACTTCTCACGCCAACGGCGCGTACACCACGGAGGAGAAGAACAACCGGGGCATCTTCCTGGAGCGGCTGGGCGCGGTGTACCACGAGCAGAACAAAACCGCTGAAGCGATCGCCACCTACCAGAAGCTGATTGACATGGGGAGCGACTCTGCGCTTCGGGGTTTCCAGGGTCAAGTTGACACTTACCGGGACGCCAAGCAGTTCGACAAGGCGGTTGAGGTTTCGCGCAAGGCAGTGGAGGCCAACCCCAAGGACCGGGATTTGAAGCTCATGCTGGCTGGCGAGCTCATGGACCTGGGCAAGACCGAGGAGGGGTTGACACTGGCCAAGGGACTGCTGAACAACTCTCCGGAAGATCGCACGACTCTGCTGGCGCTGGGGCAGATGTACATTCGCGTGCACCGCTGGAAAGAGGCCGAGGATGCCTTCAACAAGGCCGGGGCGCTGACCACCAAGACGGAAGACCGCACCTACCTCCTGTTTCTGCGCGGGGAACTGGCGGAGCGCCAGAAGCACTACGAACCGGCCGAACAACTTTTCCGGCAGGCGCTGGAACTGGACCCCACCAGCTCGATGATTCTGAACTACCTGGGCTACATGCTGGCGGACAAGGGAACCCGGCTGGATGAGGCCCTCAAGCTGATTCGCAAGGCGGTGGAACTAGATCCCATGAACGGCGCCTATCTGGATTCGCTGGGCTGGGCCTATTTCAAGCTGGGCCAGTACGAACTGGCGGAAGACAACCTGAGGCAAGCCGTGGAGCGTGACCAGACCGATCCGACGGTTCATGAGCACCTGGGCGACCTGTACGAGAAGACGGGGCGCATCCGGCTGGCGGCGGCGCAGTGGGAGCTTTCTCTGAAGGAGTACGCGCGGTCGGCGGCTGCCGACGTGGAGCCAGGCGATGTGGCCAAAGTGCAGCACAAGCTGGATAATGCCCGCGTGAAACTGGCCAAACAGGAAAGCGCGCTGGGGCAGACCAAGCCGGAATAGGCGCTGTTCGCAAGGCAGATGCACTTCGGAATTCAACAGGCCGCAGAGAGTCGTCTCTCTCTCTGCGGCTTCTTGCTGGCCGTTCATGCGTGGGCGACCATTCGCGTTCGCGCGCTCCACACATATTCAGAGGCAGCTCTCCAATTTGTGCAGGGGGAGGAGTAGAACGGAGGGAGCAGGGGACTTCAGTCCTCTGAATAAGCGATAGAATCATTCGGCCTTCAGGCCCGGGCCTGAGGGCCGGCAAAACTCGCGTCGGTTTCGTTGGGCTGAAGCCCCACGCTCCCTCCGTTAATTCCCCCCAAATCTCCTCTATGCGATCGAGAGAGATGGTCTAAGAAGAACCCGCCTGCTCGATTGGGAGAGCCCAGGGCTTTGCGGTATGGCTGTAGAAGTTCGGCAATTTCGGCAGTCACTCCGGGTTGGTGTCTTTCATTCCCTTCGTCAAGAAGTTAGAAAGGGCAGAGCATGCCGCCGTCTCTACAGGCACCCGGTCAACTTCCGTTGGCGTCCTCCGCAACGCTCAAGCGCCGGCCTAACAACCATTGCGCCTTCGGCGCGGTTGACAACGGGTTGCGATCTCTACCTTCAACGCTGACCTTGCGAGAGATGCAGGCTTGGGTAGGCGGATGGAACCTCCAGGCCAATCTGAGCGAGCAGCCGCAGAAAGCGTTGATCCTTGTGCAGCCCTTCGTAGGCTGGCGTCACGGCAAACATCATCACATCGGGGCCATGGCGCGCAACTTCGTATTCGAGCGCCGCCATCGCCTTATCCTTGTCTCCGGCCGCCAAATACCACTCGGCCCGGTCAAAGTCGTTGCGATGACTGCCGGTTGTCTTGCCATGCAGAATGGCATCCAGGCGCAAGCGAGCGTAACCCTGCGTGCCGCCTTTCAAAAAGGCGGCGCGGCCTCGGTCCTCCAGGTCGACACGTTCTTCATCGCCCTCGAGAACCGCCATCTGCCGCCACTCCTTGATGGCATCGAGATACATTCCGCCATCCCAGAATGCCGCGGCTAACTGATTATGGGAGCGTGCGGCTCTCGGATCCAGCTGTACGAGTTTCTCTCCGGTGGCGATCGATTGTTGAACGAGCCGGGCGCTGTCTTCCACATACATCTCGTACATGTAGACCGCCGGATAGGACGGATCGCTCTTCCGGGCCTTTTCTATCTCCTGCAAGGCAGCATCGAATTGGCCTCTGTCGGTGAGCAGCGATGCAAGCCGGGCCCGATAGAGGGCCTCGTTCGGCTCCATGGCAATGGCCTGGCGCAACTCGGCCTCGCCCTCGGCGGGCTTCCAGTCGTCCCGGTACAGGATGGTGCCCAGGGTGGCGTGCCCCTCCGCCGAAAGAGGATCGATCTGAATCGCACGATAGGCGTCATCCTTGGCCTTGGCGATTCCTTCCCGTTGGGGAACCAGGCCGTGTCTGGCCAGGGTCAGTTGCGCCGTCGCCATTCCCGCGTAGGCCTTGGCAAAATTCGGATCTTTCCCGATAGCGGATTGATAGGCCTCAAGCGCATTGGTTGCTCCGGTGTCTCCGGCCTGCAACTGATACGCGCGGGCACGAAGGTAGTCGTCGTAGGCTTCGGGGTTGGTTGTGCCCCCGTGTCCGGGATGGCCGGCGGCGCGTGTCAGGCGAAGGCTCGTGTAGACATCCCCCTGCACGCGGCTCCGGATGGAGGCCAACTCAGCCTTGGTTCCCGTGTACTCGAATGAGGCCAGGTGCAGGGCATCGACTCCGCGGACCAGTTCAAAGCGAAGAGTGAGCCTGCCGTCGTGCGCTTCCAAGCGGCCAAAGAGAATGGCGTCCAACTGAAGATGGCTGGCTTCCTGAAGGAGGTTGGTGTGAATCGGGGAGGACTCGGAGAGCGAGTGGGCCGATCTGACCTGAACCTGCGGCAGCTCTGAAAGCGCATCGCTCAATTCGAGCCGGAAGCTCTCGGCAATCTGCTGCGTTTCTGGGTCCGAAAATTCAAAGGGAGCGATTCCCATCCGAATCTGCTGTGAGGCGCGGGTTTGGTAATCCCGGTAACTTGAAAGCGAAACCACGGCAAGGATGGCTACCACCGACGTAGAAAGTGCGACGGCGATCCAGCGGCGGCGCATCGGCGCCCGGAATGCGCGCAACACACGGAGGCCGGCTCGATCAGGTGGCGGCGCAGCCACTCCAAGATCCTGTGAACCGATGGGCTGCAGAGCTTCCCCGGCGGAGATTTGCTTTCCTTCTCCGGATTTCAAGACCGGCTGCCGAAGCCCGGACTCTGGCCCCGGCTGTTCCTCGACAGCGGCAATCAATCGGTACCCCCGCTTGGGGATAGTCTCAATGAAAGTAGGCTTTTTGGGGTCGTCGCGCAGCACATACCGCAGGTGGCTGATCCGGTTGTTGATGATCTGTTCAAAGTCGATCAGATATTCGTCGGGCCACAACGCCGCGCGCAGATCTTCACGGCTCACCAACTCTCCGCGATGCTCGAGGAGAATGCGCAGAATGTCGGCCGCTTGTTTGGCGATCCGCAAGCGAAGACCGTTCTTCGTCAGATCGCCGGTCTTGCCGTCAAAACAATAGCCGGAAAAGACAAATCGGTGCCCGCGTGCCTGGCGCATAGATCATTTTTGCAGAGGGCCAGGCCGCGGAACAAGCGCAATCTTTGCATCTTATCGTCCTCGCTTTCCATCGGAGCGGACACTAAATTGCTTATCTATTTCATACTGCGTGCTTTATTTGGTTAGTTTTTTGATATGCGGATTTCAGCTTTCCGTTATTGCGCTCCCCTCCGACGCGAATTGCAATAGCCGTCAGCCCAGATACGACAATCGAGCGCTGACCCACCTGCTCGATTGGTCGCCTGGGTATTCCACGAAGGACCATCCCTCCAGGAGGCCGCTTATGGCTTGGTGCAGAAAAAGTTGGCTGGCTACATTGAAGTTGTTCTCTCTTCTTGTGCTTGTTGGCGTACAGATTCCTTGTGCCCAGGCGCAAATCAAGGCCAGAATCACAGGCAACATCGATGACAAAGAGGTGTTGCGGATCGAGGGGAGCGTTTCACCCCGGTTGGCCCATGCCACGGATTTGGGCCGATTGGAAGCGGGCGAACCGATGCAGCGGATTCTGCTGAGGCTGGAACCCAGTGAGCAGCAGAAAGCGGCCTTGACCAAACTGATTCAAGATTTGCACAATCCGAGCTCGGCGAAGTACCACAAGTGGCTCACTCCCGAGCAATTTGCAGCGCAGTTTGGGCCGGCCGGCGAAGATCTCACGGCCATTGCCAACTGGGTTCATTCGAAAGGCCTGACCGTCACTCGCACCGGGCGCGGAGGTCAGTACGTGGAGATCTCAGGCGCCGCGGGCCAGGTCGAGGGCGCCTTTCAGACCGAAATGCATCGCTACGCAGTGAATGGCGAAAAGCACATAGCCAACGCGACGCAGATTTCAATTCCCAATGCCTTGGCGCCGGTTCTGAAGGGAATCGTTTCTCTGAACGATTTTCGCAGTCCCAGCCAGATGCGCGGCCTGACTTTGGTCAAGCGCAACAAGGCGGGGATTCTGACGCCCGCGGCGCCACCGGCCGGCCAGAATAACGCGGCCGGCAATCCGCAGTATCTCAATCAGGATTACGGCGGCAATTTTGTCTCGCCCGGCGATCTGGCCACCATCTACGATGCGACCCCCGCATTGCAGAACGGCATTACCGGAGCGGGGATTTCGATTGCCATTGTTGGCCGGTCCAATGTGGCGCTCTCCGATGTCGCCTCATTTCGCACCATCTTCGGCCTGCCCGCCAACCTGCCGCAGGTCATCCTCGATGGACCCGACCCAGGGATTGCCGAGACCGGATCGAGCTACGACGATGAGGCAGAGGCCGATCTCGATCTGCAATACGCCGGCTCGATTGCACCTCAGGTCACCATCGACTTTGTCCCTGTCGCCTCTACCAACGCCACGGATGGGATTCTTCTTTCGGCCCTCTACATCGTGGACAATGCGATTGCTCCGATTATGTCGACGAGCTTTGGCACTTGCGAAGGCCTCATGGGAACCGATGGCAATGCTTTCTTCAATGCCCTCTGGGAACAGGCGGCCGCCGAGGGCATAACCGCACTGGTTTCTACCGGTGACAATGGCTCGGCCGGTTGCGACCAGGCCTTCGGCGACTTTCCTACCTTGATGGGATTGTCCGTTAGCGGCATGGCGACAACGCCATATAACGTCGCCGTCGGTGGAACAGCGTTTCTGGAAGGCGCCGATAACAGCATCTATTGGAATTCCACCAATGCAAACGGAACTCTCGAATCGGCCAAGGGATATATTCCAGAAATTGCATGGAACGATAGTTGCGACAGCAATCTTCCCGTAACACTCTCCAATTGCAATTACGATACATACGATTACTCGATTGGGGCTAGCGGCGGCGGCCCCAGCAGCTGCTTGAGCAGCACGGTTGACACAACCACCTATCCCTATACAATAACTTGCACCGCCGGAGGTTATGCCAAGCCGGCCTGGCAAAGCGGCGTTGGCGTCCCCGACGATGGGGTGCGCGATATCCCCGATGTTGCGCTGGCCGCCTCTGCCCAGCACGATCCTTTTCCGCTCTGCTTTGATGGGGCCTGCCAGTTCACGGTCAACAGCGATGGCAGCACCACCGTTACATCCATGTATTCGGTAGGAGGCACGTCCGCTGCGACACCCGTGATGGCCAGCATCATGGCGTTGGTCGAGCAGAAGAATGGGCAGTATCTCGGGCAGGTGGCCCCGATCCTGTACCAGCTCGCAGCCAAGCAATCGGCTTCTGCTTGCAACTCCTCGAATATGACCTCGCCGGGGACTGCTACCGCTTGCATTTTTCACGATGTGACGGGCGGCAGCAACGCCGTACCCTGCGTCGGCGGTACGGTTAACTGCGACTCCAGCGACCCCAATACCGACGGGGAACTGACGGGATTCTCTTCCGGCGCGGGCTTCGATCTGGCCACCGGCCTCGGTTCTCCCGATGTAACGAACCTGATCGAAAACTGGCCCACCGCAACGGGCGTGACAACTTCAACTACGCTGGCCGCCAGTCCCGCCTCGTTTGTCCACGGCACTGCCATTACCGCAACGGTTACAGTGGCGCCCGGATCGGGTAAAGGGACGCCCTCCGGCGACATCGTGCTCCTGGCGCAATCCAATGGTGCGCTGGTTCCCCAGGGCGCCCTTGATGCCGCGACCCTGGTCAAAGGCACGGTTTCCGAGTCAGTTCCCGATCTGCCCGGCGGGAGTTATAACCTCTTTGCGCGCTATGCCGGCGACGGGACTTATGCCACGAGCACCTCCAACCCAGTGGCTTTGACGGTAACTCCAGAGGCTAGCACGCTTTCGCTCAACGTCACCGACCCATACGCCAACGATCCGACGGCCCCCGTCTCTTCCGTGACCTACGGATCTCCCTTCTTCATCACCGCTGTGGCCGCCGGAAAATCCGGCCAGGGCAACCCGACCGGGACCATGACCTTCTACGATGGGACAACTGATCTGGGCACTGTCAAGGTCGATCAGTCGGGTACAGCCATGCTGGAGATTGGGCCGAATTTCCAGAACAATCCCCTGAGCATTTATCTCACCCCTGGCACACATTCCCTGACCGCAAAGTACTCCGGCGACTCCAGCTTCAATAGTTCGACGGCAGCGGACACTTTGACCATTGCCAAAGAGTCTCCTACGGCCGGTGTGAATGTTCAGCCTGGCCCGTCGATACAAACGAATCAGACCGTGCTGATCCAAGTGGTTCTTGGCTCTAACTCCCAAGCGCTCACACCGACCGGCAACGTCACGATTACAGACAACGGCTCGTCCATTGCGACCTTGCCGCTTGTCGCGGACGCAGGGTTGCAAGTTACCAGCGGTGGCTCGCAGGCCGTCGCCTCCTACGCCTTCACATCTTCGGGCACGCACGTAATTGGCCTGACCTACGCGGGAGACGCGAATTTCCTAGCCGTCACGCCGGCCTATGTCAATACGACAACACTCACTGTGACCGACGCGACTTTGCCCGTGCCAAAGGTGCAGCTCTACGACTTTGCCAAAACAGTTCCCGTCGGGACGGGAGCCCGGTACACGGCGATTGTCTCGGGCAATGGGCCCACTCCCACGGGAACAGTAACTCTGACGCCTCAACTCACTTACTTTGGCCTCTATGACAACCAACCGTATCCCGTCATGCTGGACCCGTATGGCGGCGCCAACATCAACTATGCCTGGATGGAGGCCGAGCCCAGCGTTCAGATTGTTGCTGTATATTCCGGCGACGCGAATTACGCGCCTGCAACCAGCAACGTAATCACCGACGTCATCACGCAAGCAACCCCAACCGTGACTATATCCGCGGCAACTCCCTATGTGCTGCCGAACGCCGCTACGACGGTCACCGTGCAAGTCTCCTCGGCGATTATGACCGGAGCCCCCGTCTTGTACGGCCGGAACCAATTGATGGGCCAAATCCAGTTGTTCGATACAGTCAATGGAGTTACTTCCCCCCTGGGCCTGCCAGCTCAAACCGTAACAGGACAAGGCGATCTCAACCAGCACGACAGCAGTATCGCGATCGTGCAGGTAGCACTGCCTGTTGGGACACACAGCCTCACCGCGAAATTCCTGGGCAATCCGAATTACACAACGGCAGTCACGGCGAACCCGGCAACCATTGTTGCTACTGCTCCCGACTTTCTGCTTACGGCTGCTTCTCCAACCTTGTCGATTGATTCCGGAGATACGGGAACGGACACTATGACCATCTCCTCCATACTGGGATACAGCGGCGCCACGAGCTTCTCTTGCAGCGGCCTCCCGGCCGGCGCCTCGTGTTCTTTCAGCCCCGCCACCGTTACCGGCGCAGGTGCGACCGTTGTTTCAATCGCTACTACGGCGCCTTCATCCTCCGCAACAGCAGCCTCGATCGATCCTCATGCCAGTCCTTCGCTTGCCGCGTCCTTGGCTGGTGGATCTGTGCTCGCGTGCCTGCTTCTGTTTGCCGTGCCTCCCGGCAGTTGGCGGAAACTGGTGTGCGGCGTAATGCTGGCCTGGATCGTGAGCATCGCCTTCAGCGGATGCGGACAAGCGGGCATCTCCTCCACCACCCTTTCCTTGAGCACCACGGCGGTGAAGGCCCCTTCGGGAGCTATTCTCACTCTTTCGGCAATCCTTACCAGCAGCCATGCCGCTCCCTATTCAGGGTCGGTGACCTTCTTCGATCAGACCACGAATTCGATCATCGGCCAGCCGGAAGGCTTTATCGGAAACCAAGTGCAAATCAGTGTGGATAACCTGAGCGTCGGCACCCACAAGATCGTTGCGAAGTATAGCGGCGACACTTACACCGCGGCATCGGCGTCTGCCGTGCTCAACCAAACCATCACTGGGACAGCCAATGCGACGGTTAACGCGACCTCGGGTCCACTGGGTCATGGGTCGGTCGTATCAGTTACAGTGAAGTAAGCAACGGTGGATTGCAAAATCCGCCAGTAGACCAAATCAAAAGCCGCCAACAGGCCATCGATACCGATGGCCTGTTGCTGTCTGTTGCTCCATATCGCTGCGGCGGTCCGCTTAACCACAAGTGTGTCTCAAACTTTGCGTTCGTTTTCAGAGCAATGCTTCGAGAGGAAACGTATCGCTTTGTAGCAGTCTGGCACCAAATCATCTGACCCGCGATGGATGAAACAGCCCGATGTGGTCATGGCCTTGCGGAGGGAGCAGGGGCCTTCAGGTCCCTGGATCGAGTTCAATCTGTTCCGGCCTTTAGGCACTGGCTTTTGCATTTTCACACCGGTTTGCGTCTTGTCTTTGTTTTGTTGGACTTGATCTTTTGTTCCCTATTAGGGCAAGAGTGAGATCGTGCCATGCTACGAAGCGGGGGGGGCGAGCAAAGGGAGAAGCCCGCACTCTCCAATGCTGAGGAGTAACCATGTGCGTGAGACGCACCACACAATCTTGCACCCTAACCGCCCCTGGTGAAAAGAGACGTGGCCAACGAGGCGGGTGTTTGGACAGCGGCAGTATCGCGCGTCACCGGTGGCTTGGCCAACGTGTCAGACAAGTTAACTGTCATAGTTGTGGATGTTGTCTTACAATTACGGTACGTTCCAAATGTTCTGGCCGCGGAGTTGGCGCTCGGGGAAGGCTACGGCCCGGAAATAGGCGGAATTCATCGAGCGGCAGTCGGGGGCATGAAAGCAACGCGGCCTTTGTATGCAGCTGTCAATCCAGGAGAGGAACTGCGCGAGCCAGGACGACGTTGTTGAGCGCTCGCGCGTGATGCGTGAGGCCTTCGAGCTGAGTGAGGGGGGAGAAGAGTTGAAAAGCATGATCGGGTAGTGTGGTCAGGCCGCAGTCCCATTGGCCGACCATGGGCATGGTTCACCGGCGTTCCCATGCAGGTTCGCCGTGCAACGAGAAGGAGTTTGGTCAGATGAAGACTTCAAGAAGAGACTTCCTCGCCCTCTCGGCAGGATTTCCGCTTTATTTGCATGCCATGGGCGCCACTGTCGCGCCCTGGGAGATGCCAGAACCGGTAAGCGACCTGGCTGCTGCGTTCAAGAATCCACCCGATGCCACACGCCCCTATGCCCTCTGGATGTGGATGGGCAGCAACATCAGCAAAGACGGGATTACGCGCGACCTTGAAGCGATGAGGGATGCGGGAATTGGCGGAGCCACGATCTACAGCCTCGCCGACACACTGATTCCATGGTCTGGAGTCATCCTCAAGAGTCCCACGCCTGAGATCGTCACCTGGACTGAACCGTGGTGGGAGATGATTCGCCACGCGGCCAGCGAGTGCCGACGCTTAGGGCTCGACCTTCTGCTGCACAACTGCGCCGGCTATGAGAGCAGCGGCGGCACCTGGATCACTCCCGAACTGGCCATGCAGGAAGTGATCTGGTCTGAGCAGAAGGTACAAGGCGGCAAAAGGGTCGCAATCAAGCTGAACAAGGCCGTGGTCGACCCGCATCCACACTCGCAGTTCCCTGAGCTTTACATTCCATCGCTGGGAAAGATCGCCGCGCCTGAGGTGGAAGGAAGAAAGACGTACTATCGCGACATCGCAGTGCTTGCGTTGCCGTCAAAAGGAATTCCCACAACCGATCAGATCTACGACCTCTCCGCGATGATGAGTGCCGACGGGCAACTCACCTGGGATGCGCCTGAGGGCGAGTGGTCCATCTATCGCTTTGGGCACACAACGACCGGGGCGATGATCCAGCCCGCGCAGTGGGATGCCATCGGCATGGAATGCGACAAGTTGAGCAAGGAAGCGGTGACCTTCCATGTGCAGCATGTGCTGGGCGAGATCAAGAAGCACCTTGGCGATCTGGTAGGCACAGGCCTCAGCACGCTCTACTTCGACAGCTATGAAGCGGGCGACCCAACGTGGACGCCTAAAATGGCCGAGGAATTCAAGAACCGTCGTGGCTACGACATTCTTCCCTGGCTGCCCGTCTTCGCAGGGCGTACTCTGGGCAGCAAGCGCGACACCGATGCATTCAACGCCGATTTTCAGCGCACGGTGAAGGATCTCTTTCGCGATTGCTATTGGGCCACGCCGCGCCCGCTCTGCCATAAAGCCGGCTTGCAGTTCGTTGCGGAACCTTACACTGGCCCATGGGAGATCGAAGAGGTGGTCAAGTTTCTAGACCATCCAAATATGGAATTCTGGACTAGCGCCGACAAGTGGAGTCCTGTCGCCGCCGATCCGATCATCTCCTGCTCGCATGAACTCGACCAGCGAATCATTGGCTCCGAGGCCTTCACTACCGCTCCCGAATTCGCGCGCTGGAACGAGCATCCGGCATGGCTCAAGCCCATCGGCGATTCGGCTTTTTGCGCCGGTGTCAACAGAATGAACGTGCATCATTTTGTACAGCAGCCGTGGGGCCCCGAGTACAAGCCAGGCAATGCGATGGGCCAGTGGGGCGTCCACTTTGGCCGCAACCAGACCTGGTGGGATCCGGGAAAGGCGTGGTTCAGCTATCTCTGGCGCTGCCAGACACTGCTGCAAGCCGGCAGCATCGTCCCCGCCTCTGACAGCACCAGCGCAACTTTCAAAGTGGCCGCCGGAACTGTTGACGTGCAGAGCATTCATCGCCGCCACAAAGGAGCGGAGATCTATTTCGTAGCGAACATCTCAAGAGCAACAGGGACCGCGCTGTGCAGTTTCCCTGTCGAGGGCAAGCAGCCTGAACTATGGGATCCGGTTTGGGGCACGATGCGCGACCTGCCCGCCTTCGAGGAGGAAAACGGGAGAACCAGCCTGCAAATCGAGTTTGACTCCGCGCAGAGCTTTTTCGTTGTCTTCCGCAGGGCGGCGAGCCCGGTCAAAACCGGAGCCGGAAATTTTCCAACACTCACAACCGTGGCTGAATTCGATGGAAGCTGGGATGTGCATTTCGACCCCGCCTGGGGCGGTCCCGCCGCCGTTATTTTCGACAAGCTCGAAGACTGGACCAGCCGTCCGGAGCACGGGATCAAGTACTACTCCGGCACCGCTGTCTACAAGAAAATAGTTCATCTGGCGGCGATACCCAGGACACGCAAAGTCTACCTCGATCTCGGAACCGTCAACCACCTGGCTACGGTTACCGTGAATGGAAAGAAGATCGGCGTGTTGTGGACTTCGCCCTGGCGCATCGAAATCGGAAGCGCATTGAGGGCCGGCGAAAACCAGATCGAGATCGCCGTCACTAACGTGTGGGCCAACCGGCTCATTGGCGACGAACAAGAGCCCGCGGATCTGCAGTGGATCGAGGGCGACCCGAATTTCAAGAGCGGACATTTCCTGAAGGAGTTCCCAGACTGGTTCCTGAAGCATGAGAAGCGCCCCTCGCAAGGGCGCTACACCTTCACAACCTGGAACTACTTCACCAAAGACTCTCCGCTTTCGCCCTCCGGATTGATTGGGCCAGTGAGGATGGTTGCCGAAGCCTGAATTGAAGAGGACAGCATTTGTAAACCGAATTGCGTTTTGGCCTGAGTCGGATATTTCCGGCGCATTCTCTCAAACGCGTGTGCATCAAGTCTTGGCTATCACATTTTAACTGTCTATGGTGAAAGTCGAGAATGTGGAATGACCGTTCCTCAAGGGCTATAGCGGAACCAGAGTCGGTGTATCCCGAAGCCGCCGCATTCAAGTCGACGCGACCCCCAGGGAGCGGCGATCCTGCACAGGGCGAACGAGGCCACAGGAACTCTGGTTTCGCTCTAAAGGCCATGGTTTTTCTGAATCACTTAGGGCACGACTGAAGTCGTGCCCTTTCAATAATCGACTTTCACCACAGGCTGGCAAGTGCTTCTCGGAACGCGGACCGCGAGAGTGTGCGAGGTTGTGGGGGGCCCACCTCCGATGTTCTCATTCAGGTTGCGAATGCTCACCGCCTCGTTCCAGGATACCGTCGTCGAGGCGCGTTTCGACCCAAATCGGAAACTCCCATCTCGATTCAATCCTCAGGGAAACGGCTATGCGCGAGCACTACCGATGTTGTCCCGCCCTCAACTCTTCTGCAGTTCCAGCCCTGCCTAAGGTCAGATGCAAGGTAATGGGATGAAGTCGTGAAAGCCTCACGTCAACTTCCTCCGATCCCGCAACCGCTTCGCTCAACAAGACCCCTCTCGGGGCGTCAAGGCCTTCGATTCCTCCGCCAACAAATAGTTTGACGTCTTGGTCCCTCAAGGAACTGATGGTCACACTCAGTGTTCCGGTATTGAGGTTCCAGGTGAGGTCATCGATCTTCGCCTCCGTGCGGCAGACGACCCCCTTGACAGAGCCTTCAGACAGTGTGGCGGGCAGCGCCGGAAGCAGCCCGATCACGCCGGGACGCGAGTAGACGAGCATTTCCATCAAGATGGTGGGGAGCGCCCCTTGCGCGTCGGGTGACGCGTAGGAATAGGGATTACTCAATGTGGTCAGGCTTGGGTTCACGTAGCCTTGTTCGAGTAACTGCTTCAGATCCATGTTCAACAGGTACGGATCTTTTAGCCGCGCGGCGGTCAAGGCACGATGCAGCAGGCCATGCGACGCGGCATTGCCCTGGGCTCTCTTGCGGGCGGCCAGCCATGCAGCGCTGGCAAGCGCCGGCGTCTCGTCCACTGTGATTTCATCTCCCGGCCAAACGCCATACATGTGCGACAAGTGGCGATGATCGAGGGACGTTCTCTCTTCCAGGTCCGGCCAGGCCCACTCCTTCAACGATCCATCGGCGTCGATCACATAGGGGGGCAGCTTGGCCAGCATGGCTTCCCATCGAGGAATATCATCACTGTTCGTACCCAAGATCTCAGATCCCGCGATCAGGCGCCTGAAGACTTCCCGGCAGACCATGATGTCCATATCCGCGTTGATCACTGTTGGCGAGGAGTCGGTATTCGAGGGCCAGTTCTCAGGAGAATACGACGGAACAAAAATGAACTTTCCATTCTTGTCTTTTTCCGTCAGAAAATCTTCGTAGAACAATGCGATTTCCTTGAGGCCGGGCATCACATCCTGGCTCAGGTATTCTTTGTCTCCGGTGGCCAGGTAGTAGTCCCACATCGGGCTGTACATCCATCCCCCAGCCGAGATCCAATATTCGTGCGGCCAGCCAAAAGCAAAATGTGTGGCCTGTCCTCCCCTTTGCGTGGGATGAACCGGGAACAGGGCGCCTCTTGCCCCGAAGATGTTGCGGGCGTTCACTCGGGAGTCAGGCAAAAGGCCCTCCGTCCAGCGCGTGTAGGCTGCGATGGCTTCAGGTAGATTGCCCATCACGGCTCCGGACATCTGAAGGTTCACATTGATGTTGACATCGCCCCACATTGGCGGGAAATCGCCGGTACGCAGATAGAGCCAATACCGGCCCATATCGAAGATGTTCTCAAGCAGCGCGGGATTGTATCCTTGCCGCGTCCGTTGGTCAGAGAGCATCTCCTCTCCACTCATCGAGTGCAGAGCGCCTCCGCCGAGGTTCAGCGAGACGCGGTCGATTACGTTGGCCTGCCCAGGTCGATCACGGCGCAGCAGTTCGTCGTAGCTCAGCGCAATCCGGTTGACGTCATCCCCGAGCGCATCCGCATCCAACTGCTTCAAATCGTCGTACGCTTGAATTCGCGTCATGAGAGTAAGTGAACTAGCCCCGTCCACTACTAGAGTATTGCCATCGATTCGAACCGAACCTCCATCGGCAATGGCCCGCGTGACGCTTGCGTAACCGGGATTGCCGTGGTCCACGACATAGTGGCTCTGTAAGAGGATGTGCCGCGAGTCAAGCCTTTGTTCGAAGCGAATGGCGGTCGCTCCCGGATCGCGCAGAGTCGGCGACATGACCACTCTCTCAGTGACCACCCGGGGCCACTCATCCAGAGGGCCAGAGATGAGGTTCGAGGTATCCAAGGAAAGGCGGGTGTGGATGGAAGCTCCCGCCGGGGCGGTTAGCAACTGCGCTACAACGTTTTCCGACCGGGAGGCAAAGGCGCGGCGCTCCCAGGTTCCCGCGCTGTCGGCCCACCGGACCTTGACCTCTCCGCTTTCAAAATCGATGGTTCGAAGGTAGTCGTGCACGGCATGTTGTCCCGGAGTGTCGATCCGCATTCTGAAGGCGGGATATTCCATGAGGACGCGCGTATCCGGTTTGGTTTGCCCTTCGGATGCGGTTGCCAAAGCAAGTTCGTTCGCCTTTCTGTATTGCTTGTCGATTATCAGGCGGCGGACTTCAGGCAGCACGTTCGCGATTTTGGGGGCTTCCAAACTCTCGTTTTTCCAGGGCACGACAAGGCGCTCCTGGTGGAAGACGATCTGCTCGGCAAACGGATTCCCGAGAACTTCGATATACATTTTCCCGTTTCCGCTGATCAAACCGTCCGACGCCCTCACTCCAGGGATGGTGCTGCAGATTCCACGTCTGGGAACGGCGCCCAGAAGCTGGCGCTCTCGCAAAGACATCGGCTTGACGCGATTTTCAAGCGGGGTGAGACTCGGCAGCGACACCATTGTCTGAGCCGGTTCATCGGGATGAGACGCTGCCCGCTGTAAATCTTCCGCATTCGTTGCACACCACGCGCTTAGGGACAAAACGATGCCTGAACAAATGAAGCCTCGATGTATCATTCCAGATTCTCCTGCCCAGGCGGCATCGACATCAATAGCCCTCCTGCGCGTCTGCGTATTCTTCAACTCCGGTAACTCGACGCTTCAGTATTCCCGCACCGTTGATGCGTGTGAGTGTTCATGAGCGGTACCTGCAATTGCGAACTGGGTGGACTACGGTTCGTTGCCCCCGCAGCGTCTCTCTGCCCCCGATTCCCCTTGGCATGCAGCTTGCGAAACATCACTTTCTCGGCACTTGGTCCGCCCCATGAGCCGACAAAGCATAGAAATGGCGTATGCGCCGCTTTGGATGACGCCGCGCGCTGGAGATTCTTATTGCGTGTTCTTGTTGATTGCTTCACGAACCGCGACAGCGGCATTTGCGTCGCGCCGCCGGACCAGAGTCTTGGCTTCGGCCTCGGATTTCTCGGCTTGGACTCGATTGCTCATTTTGCGGTAAAGGCGCGACAGTTGGTAATGGATGCTGCCGTCATCGTCGCCCGGCAGCGCTTGCTCAAATTGCCGAATCGCCTCTTGCGTCTCCCCAGCTTCTGCGTCAGCTCGACCCAGCAAGTAATGTACACGCGGCTGAAGTTCAGGCGGAGCCGCATCGCACTTCGCCAAGTACATTTTTGCCTCTTCGAACTGGTTTGTCGCCGCCAGTATCTCCGCCATGAGCAGGTTCAATTGCGGATCGAGCGGGCGGCCGGCAAGAGCGGCCTTGTCCATCAAGGCAGCTTCTGCCATCTTCCCGCTCGACAGATAGGCGGCAGCCGCGCCCATCAAAGCGGCTGGATCGTGCGCGTCGATTGCCAGCGCCTTTTTGTATTCGCCCAATGCGCTGTCCGCGTCTTGCTGGTGCCGGAAGAGATCCCCAATCAGGACGTAGTTTGCCGCGGACCGCGGAGCCAGATCCTCGAATCTGGAGAGCGCTTCAACTCCCACGCGCTCATTGGCCTTGACCGACCAATAGAGAGCCTCGGCGCTTTGCGGGTTATGGAGCAAGGCTTGCCAAGCGTTCGAGACACTTAGCTCGTAGTTGCCAGCCCAGTAAGCGCAAGCGGCGCTTGAAAGCGCAGAAGCCGGTTTACCCGCAACTTTTGAAGACTGCCGATGGTCCTGGCCGCCTGTGGCGCATGAGGGCAGAGCAGTCACATTCTGCTCTGCCACCAGCTTTGCATGAAGGCGATTCAATGCGTCCTGCGAGTTGGGCTGTAGCGGAAATAAATCCGGGTGGTTTTGCATCCACTCCAAGGTACGGGCCAAAGTGGCTTTTTGTGCGAGCGAAGCTCCCGCAAGAACGGCCTCGTACTTGTCGAGAGCCTCAACCGGCCTTCCCTGCGCGAGAAGTTCATCCGCATAGAGCGCTTGCGCCCAGATGGATTGCGGCTGCGCAGCCGCAAGGGCGCGGCCATTGGCGGTGATGACCCCAAGCGAAGCAACGCCAAGCCCGAACCATGCCGCTGCATTTTCCGGAGCAAGACGCGCCGCATCGGCATAGAAGGCCGCTGCCTGCCGCTGCCGGTTGGAATCCGCATTGGCTTTGCCGAGGGCAAGAAGAACCTCGGCGTCGTTTTTCCGCAAATCATGGGCGCGGGTGAGATAGGGCAGCGCAAGTCCGGGCTTGCCGGCCTGCACATACGACTTGCCAAGAAAGAACATCGGAGCAAACAAACTGGGATTCAACTGCAAGGCATGCTTCAAGCTGACCGTGGCTGCGTCTAACTGGCCGCCAAGGAATTCCATGACTCCGCGATTGGACCACAATTCGGGGGTGCTGGGAGAAAGCAAAGTTGCCTGGGCATAGAGGTCTGCCGCGTCGCGATAGTGCCCTGCGGATTGTGCGGCGCGCGCACTCTCAAGCAATTCATCCAGATCCTGCGCCTGCCCGCGGAGTGGGCAGGACACTAGGAAACAGCTGAATAGCGAAAGCCAGAGTGCGGCGCGCCGGAGAATTGGAACAAGTAAAGGCATTGGGATTACCAGTACAACTTCATTGCGAACTGAATGTCTCTCGCGCCAAAGGCAGCACGAATGGTGCCAAAGGCGCCGTCTGTGATACCCGTATCTGGAGCGTAGAAGCTGGGGTGATTGGGAAGGTTGAAGAACTCCGCCCTGCCTTGCAGGCGCGCCTTGTCGGATAGATTCCAAGACTTCTGAAGCGACGCGTCCCAACGGTTGTAGCCGGGTGCGCGAACGCTGGAAAGGAAGTTCGGAATATTGCCAAACGTGTAAGGCGCAGGAGCCGCAAACGCTGCCGTGTTGAACCATTCATTGATGCTGCGGTTGGCGAGATGCGGATTGCCAATCAGGTTTGGCCGCTGGTTTCCGCCCCACATATTGGTGTTGCCCCCGCCTCCAAAGCCAAGCGGGATGCCAGACTTGATACTGGTGATGCCGGCCAACTGCCATCCCCCGATTACCGCGTCGGTTGCCTTGTTTACGTGAGTGGCGAACTTGCCCTTTCTGCCAATGGGCAACTGGTAAATGTAATTGGCTACCAGGCTGTTGGGTATATCGCTGCCATCCACTGACCTTTCTGCCTTCAGGTCGTAGTAGTTTCTGACACCTTGATTCCCAACATAGGCCCAGTTGTTGGTTCCCAACACGTCATCCAGGAATTTCGAATAGGTGTAGGAGACCAGTACGTTGAGACCGCCGTGGAAGCGGTGGTTGTAGTCGACCAGGAGTGCGTTGTAGAGCGAGTCACCCATGGGAGCGTCGGGCTCATTCACGCCGCAATACTGCGGAAAGGGCTGTAGCAGTTGGCCCTTCGGAACGGTCGGCTGATTCAGACCGCATCCGCTGGACTGGATGGAGCCGTAAAAAGGATTGGTGACCAACTGCGTGAGGTCGTTCTGTGCAGTGACAAGAGAAGGGTTGACTTCGCTGTGGTTGAAGCCTCCCAGCAACAAGTGGGTTCCGCGGTTGCCAACAAAGCTTGCGGTGACCACATCGTCGGTAGTGAAGGCATATTCAATTCCCAGCGAATACTGCTGCACGTAGGGCGAGTGCCGCGATGTCGGAA
Source organism: uncultured Acidobacteriaceae bacterium (assembly GCA_963839155.1). Classification (GTDB taxonomy): domain Bacteria; phylum Acidobacteriota; class Terriglobia; order Terriglobales; family Acidobacteriaceae; genus Telmatobacter. The sequence continues at coordinate 63,908 of CAWITY010000006.1, read as the reverse complement.
TGCCGGTGGTGCTGTATCCAACGTCCTGCATCCCTCCCAGCGACCTGCCAACGGCCGGTATCAGGCCATTTGGAAACGGATTGCTGAGGGTGGTATAGGGCGTGATTCCTCCATCTACGCTGGCGACATAGGGCGTACTCTGACTGAACCCTGGGTTATATCCGCCACCGAAATACTGGGGCGAGAAGAACACTCCGTATCCGCCCCGCGCCACCAGTTTCCGGGTGATCTGATCGGTGAAGCCGATGCGCGGCGCAACGTTACTGTGCGATTCCCCGTACAGGCCGCGGCGATTGCCGCCACCGTTGTAGACAAGCTCGCCGGGAAAGGCAATTCCGACTGCAGAGCTAATCGGATTCACTGCGTTGTAGTCGAAGTATGCTTGCCGGTTTTCCCGCTCGGTTGGTGGATTTTGTAACTCATACCGCAAGCCCAGATTGACAGTAAGGTTCTTTGCGGCCTTCCAGGTGTCCTGGCCATAAATGCCCCAGTAACGCTTCTCGACCGCCGGATTGAAGTTGTTGGCCGTTGAGCCGCCGGAGGCCGTGCCGAGCAGAAGCGAGGCAAAGCCGAAGCCGGTTCCCACTGAGGTTGCGCTGGGGTCTGGGCCTGCTGTGAAGTTGTGGTCGAAGTTGAATTGGGTATCGGGTATATTCTTGCCGTTATCCTGCATGACCGCGCCCATGAAACCGAAGGAGAAATCATGCTTGGTGGCTGACTTGGTCAGGTCGGCACTCAGGCTGCCCACATTCACGGGGGCGCTTCCCTGGAAGCCCTGATCCGGGCCGACAGACGCTTCGGCCTCGACACCAACCAACGGGAACATCGGTGTAGCGGCATTCAGCGATGCCGGCAGTCCGACCGCAGTTACATCGAACGGATACCCCTGGATATTCGTGCCCTGGACCCAGCGGGACATGCCCGCATTGAAACTCAATGCGGTCGTCGGGCTAAAGATGTGGCTGACTCCGGTCGCAAAGCTGAAGCGATTGTTGGGCGCCTCACTGCCGGGGCCGCCAGGGTCTTTGGCCCCGTAATACGCGGGCGATTTCGTCTTCTGTTCCCACTTTTGCGCCCATCTGCCATAAATGCGAGTCGCATCGCTTACGTTGTGGTCGACACGGATGATGTATTCGTCCGAGGTTGCAGGGGCCGACGCGCTGGCCGAGAAGTTGTTCGCCAACGCACTATTGGACGGTGTCGGGTAGTACTTGGCCAATGCTGCGCCTACGGCATTGATGGAACTCGCAATATTATTGTTTGCGAAGGGGTCGCGATAATGGCAGGTCGCCGCGCCGCCGGGGCAAGAGACGGTTCTGCCGGTCTTAGCGTCGACGCCGCCGCTGGTCAGCGTACGTTCAGAAAACGGATTATAGATTTGCCCGCTCAGAATGGGCACTCCCAGGGCATCCGTTCCTTCCTGGTTCCCCAGTAGGGCTGAAAAATTGCCTGAGAGAAAATTCTGTGTGGGTACGGTTGCCGTAAAAGTCCCAGGTGTGCCCTGACGCAATCCCTCATACACGCCGAAGATGAATGTCTTCTGGCGCTGTTTGTAAATTCCGGGGAGATAGAGCGGGCCGCCCGCGGAGCCGCCGAACTGATTGCGATGGAAGGAGGGTTTGGGATTCTTGTAAAAGTCGTTGAAATAGGCGTTCGCATCCAGCTTGTCGTTGCGCATGAACTCAAACAAGTCGCCATGGAAATCGCTGGTGCCGGACTTGGTCTCTACGTTGATGACGTTGCCGGTGCTGAATCCTGTCTGGGCGGTAAACGAGTTGGTCTGGATCTTGAACTCAGCCGTGGCTTCGACAGAGGGAATGTAAACGACCGCGCCCCAATCGGAATCCGTATCCCAGATGCCGTCCAGCAGGAAGGCCGTGGTGCCAAAGAAGCCTCCGCCGAAATTCAGGAAGGAAATGTCCTGGTCCGCGGTATCTTGCGTGCCGCCTCCATTCACCACCTGACTCTCTGAGGAGTTCTGCACGGACGAATTCAAGATGGCCAAGCCGTAGACGTTGCGAAAGTCCAAGGGAAGATCGACCACCTGATTCGAGCTGATTTCAGCAGAGAGATTGGCGTCGCTGGTGTTCACCAGCGGGGCTTGGCCGGTGACAACCACCACCTCGGTGTCCGCGCCGACCGCCAGTTGCACATCTTGCCTGGTGGTGTGGCCCGGAAGCAGGCTTATGCCGTTCTGTTCAAACGATTTGAAACCTTTTGACTGGACCCGCAAACTGTAGTTGGCGGGGGGAAGAAATGGGACAGTGAACCCGCCGGTTGCGTCTGTTCTTACGGTTCGGGATATTCCGTTGTCCTGACCGGAAACGATGACCGTGGCTTTGGTGACAACAGCGCCCGTGCTGTCGGTAACCGTGCCGGTGAGATTAGCGGAGATGTTGAGATCTTGAGCGTGCAGGGCCAGTGAAACAGCCATTAGCGCCCAGATTAGGATGCCAGGAAGGCAGATACCTCCCGGATGGTGAAATCGTCTCATCGAGAGCCTCCTCTCAAAAAAAAGCCCACCCGCGGCGGAATGCCCGTGGCCATTCCATTGCCGCATACAGCAGTGAGGTATTACGCTGTCCATGAATATTGAAGTGCCGAACAGCGGGCTAGGTGGATTACGGTAGGTGCCTCCTAGTAGCCACCCTTTATTCTTTTGTTTACATTAGCTTACAGCCTACGTAGCATACTGTTGGCTACGGGTCGGCCTGGGGCACGGAGGGAAGATGGCTTCGATTTTGAAGACTGGAGAACCAGAAGCCATGGCGCAGAAGGATCAACCTTCAGCGTCCATGGTGAAAGAGACGCTTTCGTCGATTCTGGAGAGCCAACCGTTTCGGACCAGCAAACAGTGCCAGGATCTGCTCCGGTATATGGTGAACCATTCCTTTAGCGACGATGACACTGCCTTGAAGGAGAGGGTCATTGGCGCGAGAGTGTTTGGGCGCCAGCCTGCATACAACACGAACGATGATCCGGTGGTCAGAGTGCGCGCGGCGGACGTCCGCAAGAGGCTTGCCCAGTACTATCAGGCGACCGGATCGGAAACGCATCTGTTGCGGCTCGATCTCCAACCTGGTTCCTACCGGTTGCACTTCAGCCAGGATCGGCCCGTTCACGAAGAGTTGTTTCCCATGGAAGGCGCATCAGAGGAGTGCAACCAGGACCCGGAGTTGAGCCCCCTTCTTGCAGCTTCGAAGCGAAGTTGGTTGTCATCCTTGGCGGTCAGAATTGTCGCGCTCGCTCTGCTACTGGCAACGATTGGCGCCTTCTCCCGTTTGGCGCAGTTGAATTGGGTCAGCCCGCAAAAGCGTTTCTGGGCGCCCTTGACGACAGGCAATCAGCCGGTGCTGATCTATCTGGGTTCAAATGCGGCCTATGTTTTCAGCACGGAGTTTATGGTCAAGTACCGTGCCGCGCATGGCATTCCCTATACCGGGTTGGATACATTTGTGGATCTCCCGCATGACGCTACGGTTCGGGCAGACGACCTCGTTCCGGTCAAGGACACTTTTGAGACCACGGCCGATCTGGCGGCTACCGTGCAGATCACGACGCTCTTGGGGAGCTGGAAGAAGCCCTTCGTCCTCCGGTCCGGTCGCGACCTGTCCTTCGGCGACCTGAGGAGCAAGCCGAGCATCATGATCGGCGCATTCAACAACTCCTGGTCGCTTGAATTGACGAAGGACCTTCCCTACAGCTTTCGGGATGGGGTGCGAATCGAGAACAGAGAGCATCCAGGCCAAGGTTGGACGATACCAACCGACTCGCTTAGCGGTACAACAGATGACTACGCGCTGATCACCCGTCTGCTGTCGTCCAAGACCGGGGGCCCCGTGATCATCGTTGCAGGAATCGGGGAGTACGGGACGCAGGCCGCGGCGGAGTTTGTCGTAAACCCTGACAGCATGAGAGATTTGCTGAGAACCGCACCACGCGGCTGGGAGAACAAGAACATGCAAGCCGTGCTGAACGTCAAGGTCGTGGACTATCTCCCGGTCGCCGTGCATGTGGCCGCAACCTCGTATTGGTAACACGCCGAAATCCACTAATAAGAAAGAATCAAGTCCAACAAAACAAAGACAAGGCGCAAACCCGTGTGAAGATGCAAAAGCCCGGGCCTAAAGGCCAGAACAGATTGAACTCGGTCCAGGGGCCTGAAGGCCCCTGCTCCCTCCGCAAGGCGAGGTCCACATCGGGCTGTTTCGTCCATCGCGGGTCAGATGCACTGGTGCCGGACTGTTACGCAGCAGTTAAATCGGAATGACTAGAGCATTTTTGCTTTTGCCATAGACTTCCGTGCCACATCCATTCCGCGTTTTCCAGCGGAATGGGTGGGAGACCAACAAATTTCCGGTCTACACAGTTTACGAAAGCGCTTTAAGATGACGCGGGGACGCAGGAAAATGCTCTGCTGAGAAAGTATGCAAAGTTGTGGCCCGGTCATGACGCGGCCCGATCGATCATATCCCCCTTGTGTTTGACGAAGCTGTCTGGGACCGGCTCAACGAACCGACTGATGGTCCAGTTCATCCCCATCGATTGAAGCAGCCCACAACCTTGCACACTCCCTACTCACTGGGCCGCGGCGATAGCCCGCGAAAGACGAGAAGCCGTTCTTCTTCGCTGAGCCATGGCGATTGCAGGCGCACAGGATCGCCGCCGATGGAGAGCAGCAGGTCTCCTTTGCCAAGCAGATTCTGCGCTCCCCCTCGATCGAGCAGCACGCCGGAGTCGGTGCGATTGGCGACTTTCAATGCGATCTGTCCCGGCAGGTTGGCCTTCAGCACGCCGCTAACCACCTGGCGGCTTGGCCGCTGCGTTGCCAGGATGAGATGGATGCCGGCCGCACGTCCGATCTGTGCGATGCGCACGAAGCCGCGTTCCAGGTCGTCCCGCTGCCGCCGGCCCCCGGCCAGCAACAGATCGGCGAATTCGTCTACTACGCAGACCACGCGAGGCAGGACGGTGTCGGTCTTTTTGCGGTAGCGCGCCAGGTCGTCCGCCCCGGCCTGTTTGAAGAGCTCATAGCGCCGCGACATCTCTTCCGCGATTTCTTCAATCCAGGAAAGGGCAGCACCGTCAGGAGAATCCACGAGAGAGTCCGGACGCCAGAGAAAGGGCGATCCGGCCAATTCGGAGAAAGCATTCTTCTTGGGGTCGACCAGCACAAGGCGCAAGTGATCGGGATTGTTGGTGAGCAGCAGACTTGCCACAGCCGATCGCAACCACTCCGATTTGCCGCTGCCCGTGGTTCCCCCTACCAGCAGATGGGGGCAATCGCCGGCCAGGTCGATGAAGTGAATCTGGCCGTCGATGTCCACGCCGGCTACGGTGCTCGAATTCCCGGTGTCTGTCTTGTGGGCGTCGATTGCAGGCCAAATGCTGCCAAAGGAGACAAACTCCCGCTCGGGCCGGCGCACATCCACCGCAATTCTTCCTCCAACCCGCCCGATGAGGGGCTCTTCTTGGAGTTGCAAGCGCACTTGCAGGTTCGGCCCTTGTCGTTCGATCCTGCTGGCGGGCACGCCGCGCCCCGGCTCCAGCAGATAGCGCACGAAAGCCGGACCAACCAGCGGCTCACCCGCGGAACGGGCTTCCGCGCCGAACTCCCGCAACGCCCTCAACAACTTCTTTTCAATCTCCAACTCAGCGGCGGAGGGCTTCCTGGGCCACTGGGATTGCGCGGTTTTCGCGGCGATGGCGCTTGGCGCTGGATGATCCATGTCGCCGGAGAGCGGGGCAACGCCTGCCAAGGCTCCGATCAGCGCCAGCAGCGTGGGCCGGGCCTGCTGCATCGCGGTTTCGGCCATCAGGATTTCATGGGCTTCGGGTTCGGCGCCAAAGCGGACAATCGCTGCGGAGGCGGATTCACCACCCAGCAGCTCGTGGTAGAGGCAAGCCTGAGCGGCATCGGCTTCCGAGTGGCCTCCGCCGAGCTTGAACTCGATGACACAGCAGCGGGCCGGAGCAATCCGGATCACCTGATCGAGACGGCCGGAGACCACCACTGGGCGGGTCCAATCGGGGAGGCAGAACGTGGCCTCCAATTCGCACTCGGGCTGGAAGAGCGACTCCCCTCCCACCCAATGTTCCGTCTGGCCGTCGTAACGAAGCACTCCGCTACGCACAGCTTGGGCGAGAAGGTCGCAGAACCAGCGGGCGAAGGACCGCACTCCGCGCCAAAGCGTCAGCACCTCCGCACCGTTTTCGCGCAAGAGGGCGTGCTGACGCGTCAGTTCCGGCCCCAGAGAGTGCTCATACAAGGCGTCGATCCACTCGTCGACATTCAAGTCGTCGGTGAGGACCGATCTCCAGCAGGCCGGGTGGCCGCCCTCGAGCGCCTGCTCGGCCACGCGGTGAAATAGTTGTCCAGCGGCGCTCCCCGCGCCCAGAGACGGAACGCCGGAGACCTCAAAGATCCGCTGGCGAATTGCGCTGACGGTGAGGCGAACCGGCTTATCGGGAGTCATTTGCATCTCCCGCCGGCGTTTGAACCACAGCCTGGCAGAGTACAGGGCAAGAGCCCCCAAACCAGCGTAGATGAAGCGGGTACGCGCGCGCATAGGCTTCCAGTTGCTCCAGGGTACACCCGGTTTCACCAGCCGCTTCGCCGGCCGGGACGACTTTGATTCTCGATACAAGGTCAAACAGGGCATCCTTGCGCGGATCGGCGGGAACCGCAGGTTCCTCGCAGAGAATTTCCCCGGCCAGTTTGGCCACTTGCGCCGGCAGATTGCGCGCCAGCCACTCGCGCACGGTGGCTGGCTCCACGGTGTCGCCGTTGCGGCTCAGATCGCCGCTGGTGGCGTCGGCAACCAGCCGGCGCATGGCGTCCAGTGCGGCCAGGGCCTCGGGCTCCACGCGGATGACGCGTCCCCCCTCGCGCTCGATCTGCTCCAGGCGCTCGCGCGTCTTGGTTGCCCCTGCCGAGATCGCAAGCCGGGCATCGCGCAAAACGCAGAGCCTCATGCCGGGCCGATTTTGAGCAAGCAGCCTTTTCAACCTAGGGACGAGGCTTCGCATGTCGGTCTGATTGGCTAGTACGACGTGGATGCGCGCATTTCCCGAACCCGCAATCAGGCCAGACGGTGTCTCTTCCGTCGCCTGACCCAGCAGGTGCAGCGCTACAGGCAAACCGTGGGCCAATATCCGATCCGCATCGGCGCCGCCTTTAACCCGCGCCGTGTCCCAAAGCTGGTCGAGTTCGCCGCGGAGAAACTCGTCCATGCTTGCCGCCAGCTTCTCTTCGCTTCCTGCAGATCCAGGTTCCTGCCCGCATTTGTCTTGCCAGGCAGCAAAAAGCTGGCGCGCGTGGTGAATCAGCCGCCTGGGATTGCAGCTCCCATGCTGAGTGTCAAAGAACGCGCGCAGACTGCTCTCCGCGATGGGCGTTTCACCGGCCAGTTCCGGCGCGAGCGAGAGCCGCGCCGCCACCAACGCTTTGCATTGCTCCCAGTCCAGCGGTTGCAGGTCTGCCAGCTCTTTGGCGATGCGCACAAAGTCGGTAGGGGAATCGTCCTCCAGCCTCTTGAGAAACCATCCAAGCACGGTCGAAACGATCAACGCGTTCCCGGTATCGTCCACCAGGCTGGCGCCCATACGGTCGAAAGGGGCAAAGCTATGTGCTTGCTGCGCGATATCCAGTGCCTCCAACTGATCGAAGCACAGCACCACCGGCAACGGGGAGCACAAGCGAATGAGCGCCAGAACAACGCGGCGCGCGCTGGTCTCCGCGTAGTCTTCTTCGACCTCCTCCTGGGGAGATGAAGAAAGCGAAAGAGTCTTGAGGTCGCCATCCGATAAGCCGTCGCCCGCAAGCCAGGCACGGCACAGACGGCGATGCTGTCCCAGGGCGAAATGCTCCAGCACGCGCATCAGTCCCAGGTCCAGGTCCTTCACTGGCCGTTCGTCGAAGGCCTCAGCCAGGTTTCCCCCGTTTTGCGCCGCAAAGCGCCGCAGGATCTCGTCGAGACGAAAGCTCCCGTCCGCCTTTTTCACGGTCAGCTCTTCGCCAACCCGCCGCCTGAGATGCCGCCACACCTGGCTGGGCGCAGTCTCCACGCGCACGGCGACAAACAGCGCGGGCGAAGTGGATGGCGCCGTCTCCAACTCTCCCGTCAACCACCTGCGGAAGCGGCTCAGCAGGTGGGTTTTGCCGCACCCAGCCTCGCCGTAAAGAAGAACAGAATGCGACTGCCCTTGCGTGGCAACCCGCTCGTAGGCGCTCCTGCACGCATCGAAAGCGGTGCGATGGATTTGGGGCACGTCCGCTCCCAGGGCCTGTTCGGGACTGGAAACGACATCGCCGCCGAATGGATTTGAAACCGCCTTGCCTTTCATTGCTGATCCACTCTCTCCGTGCGCGGCAGAGCGACACCGGCGAACAACTCGCCGCGTTCGTCCTCCACATAATCCGATTCTTCGCCGTTCGCCACCGGACGCGGTCCATCGTAGCGGGCCAGGACCAACTGGCGTGTGTCGGCGAGGCGAATGACCGCCCGGTCGAGAACCGCCCGGACCTCCGGCGTGTTTCTCAGGCGATCGACCCGGACGTAGTTGCCCGCTCCCGGCTGGAGCCTTTGCACAACTGCGGGCAAGACGCTCTCCAGCGCCGCAGTGGGAGAATCTGCCGGAGCTTGCTCCTTGAGCCAGGCCCAGGACACGAAAATCGGCGACTGACGAGTCGCCGCAAACACCAGGAGTTGTTTTGTCGCGGCCAGATCCCGGCCCGCAGCCCGCACCTCGCTTAAGGCGCGCGTCTCGCTGATCAGCCGCAGCGCTTTGCGTACCGCCTTGGCCCCCTTGGGGACGGTCAGCGGCTCACGTTCGAGGGCGCGCAGCAGCGCCTCAACTACGCAGACGCGCAACGGCCGGCTGCAATACACCTGAGAGACTCCATATTTGGGCCATGCGTGGATTCCCGGCAAGGCCGGCTGCTCGGCCAGCAACTTCCTCAGCTCACCGGCAAAGCGCCTGGCGCCCGCGGCATTTACGCGGCCCGCGACCGCCGCTTGTACTTGGCTGACAGTCAACGGGCCCTGGGCACACTCCAGGATTGCGCCGATATCCCGTATTGATTCATGAGTCATCGTCTATCCCTACAGAGGAGGATCGGCTCCAGTTTACGCTCGAAAGCCCGCCACGATGACAAACTCCGCTGGACACCACCGCGCCCCAGCAACGATCGGCCTCGCCGCAGGCGGCTGGGAGTCAGACTGGGAAGGATTGAATAGGTGGCCGATGTTCCGCTCAGACGAGGCCGGCATTCCCCCTGCGTTCGCACCCGGTTTGTAGCATGCAAGACGGCGGGTACAGGACCAATACTGCTCTTGAAATCAGTTACACGCAGGACCTGTGGTATTGGGGGTCGTTTCAAAAAAAAGCAGAAGGTCGTGCGCTAACAGTCTGTGGTGAGAGTCGAGGATGTTGAAAACCGTGCTCTTTCAAAACTTGCTTTCGCCACAGGCTGTAAAAGTCAGGACACTCGCACATCTTCACAGTTCCTGTAGGGTCGACTCTGAGGTGTCCCTGCCATCATAAGAAGTTCGGCCCGAGGGAGTTCCGGTTTCAGCCTTCCGTGCCCTCTTCGATCTCGATCGCGGCCTGCTGGACGATTCCCAGCCGCTCGTAGATCGGTCGCATCTGTTCGCGAATCTTACGGAGGTGCGCCCAGAACCACAGCGCTCCCAAGATGCAGGCGATGCCGCTGACGATCACCGCGTTCGGGGCGCCCATGGCGTGCGCCAGCGCACCCGCCAGCAGGCTGCCGAACGGAGCCATGCCCACAAAGGCCATGGTGTAGTAGCTCATCACCCGGCCGCGCATTTTCTCCTCCACAATGGTTTGCAGAATGGTGTTGCTGGCCGTCATGCCCTGCATCATGCCAAAGCCGGTCACCAGCATCATGAGCATCGAGAACCACAGGACACGGGAGAGCCCAAAGCAGACCAGCCCCGTGCCGAAGATCGCCGCACCAAGAGGAAGCATTTTCGTCAGGCCCCGCACTGTTTTGCGCATCACCATGCTCAGCGCGCAGATGAGCGAACCCACGCCGACCGAGCCCATCAGGAACCCGAGAATGTGCGGGCCGCCGTGCGGCATCTGCGCGGCAAAGATGGGCATCAGCACCATGAACGGCCAGCCCATCAGGCTGAGAATTGCAAATAGGGTCAGAATCGTGCGGATGGGCGCGAAGCCGGCAACGTAGCTCCAGCCCTCGCGCAACTGTTCCAGCATGGTCGTGGCGGCGCGCGCCATGGTCGCTTTCGGAATGCGCATCATGAGCAATGAAGCGATGACAGCGGTATAGCTGATGCCATCGGCCAGAAAGCACCAGCCCTCGCTGGTGGCGGCAATCAACATCCCGGCCAGCGCCGGGCCGATCAGCCGCGCCGCGTTCACCATCGAGGAGTTGATGGCGATGGCGTTGGAAAGATCGGCCTTGTTCTCGACCATCCTCACCATGAAGGACTGCCGGCCGGGCATGTCGAAGGCATTGATGAAGCCTTGCACCACGCTCAAAACCAGCAATTCGGGAATGGTGATGCGATGGGAGAGCGCTAGCCAGGCCAGCAGCAGCGACTGCACCATGGCCAGACTCTGCGTCCACACCAGCAATGTGCGGCGGTCGATCCGGTCCACGACGACGCCCGCCAGCGGAGCCAGCAGAAACGCCGGAATCTGACCGCAAAAACCCACCGTGCCCAGCAGCATGGGCGATTTGGTCAGCCGGTAGACCAGCCAGGACGTGGCGACGCGCGTCATCCATGTGCCGATCAGCGAGATGCTCTGCCCGCCAAAAAAGAGACGAAAGTTGCGATGGCGCATCGCCCGCCAGGCGTGGGAGATGTCGAGCCCTTTGGGCGGGGTCTTCTCCTCGTTTTGTGCTGCGGTCGATTCGGGCGCCATTGTTCCTAATCTAAATGCAGCACGAGGGCTGACCTCTGATCTCTGACCCCACGGCAAACGCATCATGCAATGGAAAGCGTAGGGACATTATCTTTGAAAGGGCACGGCTTCAGAACCCTGCCCTGAGCGAAGCCGAAGGGTGCCGCCCAAAGCCGCATCGAATGGCGGCCTTTAGGCCCTGAGGGACGGTCTTCTCCTTGATAAATCTTCCCTCGGGGGCTGAAGCCCATCCGATTGAAGCCATTTCCATAGGCACGGCTGAAGCCGAGCCCTTTCAAAGCCATTCCTTTGAGATGGTGCGTTTGCCCTGATCCCTGATCCCTACTTCGCCACTGTCAGCTTTACCGCCGCATTCTGTTCAATGCGCGTGCCGGCTTGTGGCTGCTGTGCCGTCACCGTGCCCGGCTTTACAGGCAGCTTTGGCGGAACTCCGGCGCTGCCCACCGGCGCCACTGCCGCGCTCACAAAACTCGTGGCGGCTGTCTTGATGCCTACTTTGGCCAGCGCTGCCTGCGCGCTGGCCACTGGCAGGCCGGTGAGGTCAGCCATCGCAAATCCGTCCGCCGGTTCTTCGTCCGGCGCGGCGACCAGCAGGTTGACGCTGGGCCGGGCAATCCCCTGGGCGTGTGGCGGCGGCTCCTGAGCCAGCACCAATCCCTCGGGGGCATTGGCGTAGGGCAATCGCGCGGTCACGCCCACTTCCAGGCCTAGGCGCCGCAGGCGCAGCGCTGCCACACGCTCGTCCGTGCCCACCGTGTCCGGCACTTCCACCTTTTGCGGCCCCAGGCTTTCGGCCACGCGCACCCTCCACTCCCGCCGCACCACGGTGCCCGGCGGGGGCGACTGCGAAAGAATGTGTCCGGCGGCAACGTCCCCGGAGTAGTAGCGGTTGTCCACATCCAAATTGAGGCCCAGGCCGGAGGTCTGGCTGCGCGCATCGGCGACGGTCATCCCTTTGAGCACGGGAATCTGCACCTCCGCGCCGTGAATGGCGAAGTGCATGGTAACCACGGCAGATAGCAGCGCCACCACCAGCAGCAGCAGCACCAGCGACGCGACTTGAAAAAAATTGAGTACCGGGCGGCCGGTCATGGCTCGGGCTCTCCGTCGGGATAGACGATCTCGTATTCGACCACCGCCGCCTTCTCGAGCATCTTCGAGACCGAGCAGTACTTGTCCTTCGACAGCGCCACCGCGTCCTCGACCGCCTTGCGGCTCAGCTTGCCGCGCACCGCGTAGGTCAACAGGATGCGGGTAAAGACGCGCGGCGCGCTCTCGGCCCGCTCGGCCGTGGCCGAAACCCGCAGCCCGGTCAGCTCCTGCCGCTTCTTCTTGAGGATCGACACCACATCCACGCTGGTGCAACTGCACAGCGCCATCAGCACCGCTTCCATGGGGCTGGGCCCCTGGGCGTGCGCGTCGCCCGCGTCAAACCGGACGGTGTTGCCGTTCTCCGCGATCCCCTCGAAGATGTCGCCTTGCTTCCATTCGCTGTGTGCAATCATTTTGTCTCATTCCTTCGTGGTCGCTACCGCAAGTTATCCGTCGCTGGTTCGGGGTGAATGGTCACGCGATACACCTCCGGGCACTCCAGCTTGAAGCGGTCTTCGAGCGAGGTAATCACTTCGTGCACGCGCAGCATGGATAGATCGTCGGGCAGGGTGCAGTGGCAGGAGAGCGAGATGTGATCGCCGGAGCGGCCCACCATGATCTCGTGCACATCCACAATCTCTGCGATCTGCGTGGCCGTGGCCTTCATTGCGCTTTCGATGCGGCGGTCTTCTTCCACCATGGTCTGCGGCGGCTCGATGGTGGCCGGCTCGCTCTCGATGTGGGTCAGCACGGCGTCGATCTCCGGCACGTCGCGCAGGATCTCCGCCTCCATGGCGGTGACAAACTCGTGCGCTTCCAAGAGCGGCATGGTCTCGTCCAGTTCCAGGTGCTGCTCCACCCGCAGTTTTCCTTGGTGCGACTGCACGCTCAGCTCGTGGACGCTGACGTTGTTCCGCGCGGCCACGGCCCGGACCCGGTCGAAGATGCTCTCCGCCCTGGCCTGGCGCGGCACGGTGTGGATGACCACGTCGGCCTCGGGCAGCGCGCGGTGCACCGCCTCGGTGGCCGCCCGCACCAGTTCGCCGGTGTGCTCGAAGGTAAAGCGCCGGGGAAGAGCCAGCGTGAGGTCGGCAAAGTAGGCGGCTCCGGCGCGGCGCACGCGCGCCTGCTCGACGGCGATCACCCCCGGCACCCGCTCCACTTCCGCCAGAATCTGATGCCGCGTCTGGGCGGGGATCTCGTCCAGCAGCACCCCAACCGCCTCGTGGCCAATGCGCACTGTCAGGCGCAGAATCATCAATGAAACAACGATGGCCGCCAGCGGGTCGGCATAGCGCAGCGCGGCGATGCCGAAATACGAACCGGCCCAACTGGCGCCCAGCCCCAGCAGCACGGCGATGGAGGAATAAATATCGCTGGCGAAGTGGAAGGCGTCGGTGGCCAGCGCCGACGAGCCGGTGCGATCGGCCACTGCCTGCAAGCGCCGCGAACGCCAGAAGTCCACGCCGATCGAGCTGAGCACCACCAGCACGGGCCAAATCGAACTGCGTATCTCCACCGAGTGGTAGAGCATCCGCTGAATCGCTTCCCAGATAATCCAGCCGCTGGATGCGGCCATCAGGATCACTTCGCCGAACGAGGAGAGGTTTTCGAATTTGGCGTGCCCGTAGGTGTGGTCTTCGTCGGCGGGTTTATCGCTCACCTTCACAGAGAAGAAGGTCAGGCCAGCCGCCACCAGATCGAGCCCGGAGTGGGCCGCATCCGACAGTACGCCCAGCGATCCCGATAGCAAGCCCGCAGCCAGCTTCAGCAGGGTCATGGCTGCCGCCGCCAGCATGGAGTGCAGCGCCACGCGTTGCTTTTCCGCGGAGAAACCGGCCGAGGCAGACGAACTCACGATAGCCGGGTCAGAACGGGGCGGATTGGAGGCGGCGAAGGTCATCGCCCTCCTAGGCTACAGCGGTGCGCCGGGCGGTGTACAACCCGGCGATGCCAAAGGTATAGGGCTGCCAGGCGCACTCTTCGTACCCAGTCGCGGCCATCAGCTCGAGCATCTCCGCAGGCGGGGGAAAGTTGCCCACCGAGGTGGGAAGGTAATTGTACGGCCCCTCCTTGCCGCAGACCAAACGGCCGATGGCCGGCAGCACGCGCCGGAAGTAGAGCGCATAGGCCTTGCCCAGCAGGCCGCCCGGCTCGCTGAAGTCCAGAATGCCCAATTGCCCGCCCGGCTTCAACACCCGGTTGAATTCCCGCAGCCCGGCTTCGTAGTTGGCCAGGTTGCGGAAGCCAAAAGCCGTCACAATCAGGTCCAGCGACCCGGAGCGCAGCGGCAGGTGCAGCGCATCGGCCTCCAAGGCCACCGCGCCCGGCTCTCGCCCGCTGAATTTGCGCGCTCCGCGGCTCAACATTCCGCGCGCAAAATCCGCCGCAAGGATGGGCCGTGCGCCGGCTGGCCGGTGCTTGAGCAGCGCCATGGTCATGTCGCCCGTGCCGCAGCAGATGTCGAGAATCGCGGCGTCGGGATCGGCCAGCACCGCGCGGAACCGTCGCGCCGTCCGCCGCCACCACAGCCGGTCCACGTTGGCCGAGAGCAGGTGATTCAGCAGGTCGTAGCGCGGCGCAATGGCGTCGAACATCTGCCGCACGCTTTGCGCCGCCTCGGCCTCGTTCTCCGCGCCCGCAGGCTTTGCTCCGGTACTGGTCATTCATCCTCGCTTTTCAGCTTTTCGGTTCTCAACCCGCTCCAAGAGATTCGCGCCATGGGTGGGAAAGCACGAACCCAAACCCGCAAGAGCGAACTCCGCTAAACCAGCTTTTCCGCCGCCTTCGCCAGCATATATTTCACCGCCGCTTCCAGTTCGGCGGGCGTCACGTCCTCGACCACTCCGGCGTCGCCAATCCCCACCGGCAGCACAAACCGCCTGACTCCGCCCACGTTCTTCTTGTCGCCGCCGGTTGCCGCGGCCACCTTGGCGGACTTCAGCTTCAGGGCGGGTAGCGGCCCATACAGATGCACCAGATTCCCCAGCCGCTCGAATTGCCGCGCGGTGATCGTTCCCCGCTCCTTGGCAAGATGGAGCGCGGCCACCATGCCCCAGCCCACGGCCTCGCCGTGCAGCAGAGCTTTGTAGCCGGTAGCCTGCTCCAGCGCATGGCCCACCGTATGGCCGAAGTTGAGAATCATGCGCAGGCCGCTCTCGCGCTCGTCCAGGTTCACGACCCCGGCTTTCATGCGAATCGACGCGGCAATCACCTTTTCCAGAGCCTTTTCGTCGCGCCCCAGCACTTCGGTCGCGTGCTCTTCCATGAAGCGCACCAGAGCGCGGTCGCGGATAATGCCTGCCTTGACGCTCTCCATCAGCCCCGCGCGCAGTTCGCGGTCGGGCAGTGTGCCCAGCACGCCGATGTCGGCAAAAACCGCCCGCGGATGGTGGAAGCTGCCGACCAGATTCTTGCCCTCGGGCAGGTTCACGCCCGTCTTGCCGCCCACCGACGAGTCCACCTGAGACAGAAACGTGGTCGGCACCTGCACGTAGGAGATGCCGCGCATGTAGATCGCGGCCAGAAAACCGCCCACATCGCCCACAATGCCGCCGCCAAAGGCGATCAGCAGGCTGCCGCGGTCGCCGCCCGCCTGGGCCATCTGCCGCACCAACTTTTCTACGCTGGCCAGGGTCTTGTACTTCTCGCCGGGCTCAAGAAACAGCACCACCGGCGGCTCGGCGAAGGAAGCCAGAAAGGCCTCGCCCCAGAGCGCCCAGATGGGCGCGGAGGTGAGCACAAAAACCCGCCGCGGCAACTTGCCCACGGCCTGCTCGATGCGCGGGGCAAGAGACTCGATGAGCCCGCTGCCCGCCACCACGTTGTACTTCGCCGAAGGTGTCTCTACTCGTATCGTCTGCACGCTGCTTCCATCCTAAATGCACCCCTCGATGAGGGGCGGGAATGGATGCGCTGTCCAACGGCCGCCTTGCCGCCGGTTCCCTTTAGAGCTTATCCGCAAACTGCAGCGCCGGTCTCCAGACCGGTTGTACTGGCGGCTTCCAAGCCGCCAGAAGCGACGTGTGCGGGTTCTGGAGACCCGCACGACAGCCGCTCTGGAGAGCGGCGCTACAAGAACGCAATTCACGGATAAGCTCTTATTCGAACATCGCGTACCGTTCCCGGTAGCGGGCCTCGTCCGCGGCCTGGGCGTGTCCCAGGCGCTCCATGATGCGGTCGTAGTGGTCCGCCAGAACCTCTACAATGCTGGGCTCCAGAAGGTTTTTTGAGGCCATCTTGCGCAGTTCCTTGAGAACCACCGGTTTGCCGCGCGAGGGACGATACGGTCTGTCTTCGGCAATGGCCGCCGCCACGTCTGCTACCGCGACCACCTTCGCGCCCATTTCCAGATCGCGGCTGTCCAGGTGCTTGCAATAGCCGCTCCCGTCGTGGCGCTCATGATGGAAGGCCGCCCATTCGGCAATCTGCTCAAAGCCGCGCACTCTCGCCAGAATGTGATGGGTGTAATAGGGGTGTTGCCGCACAATGGCAAATTCCTCAGCCGTCAGCTTGGCGGGCTTGCACAAAATGGCGTTGGGAACCACCAGCTTGCCGATGTCGTGCATCAACCCGGCAAGGTAAATCTGTTGCAGGTCCTTGCCGGTAAAGGCCAACGCCTGCCCGAGCCCTTCGGAACAGACCGCTACCCTGGCCGAGTGAGTAGCCGTGAAGCGCGAGCGGAAGTCGGTCATGTCCTTGAAGACGCAGGCAATTGAACACGCGGTCTCGTAGTCCAGTTCGATTGAGCGCAGCAGGTTATGTTCCTGCAGCCCGCGGCTCAGGCTCTTGGAGACCAGTTCCAGCCAGAAATCCTCGGCTGCGCATACCTCGTCGAACAGGCCGGCGACGTCGGGGTGCAGTCCGTTGCCGGCCAGGTCGTGAACCCGGCGTTGCAAGGCGCCTCTCTGGTGCAGAATGTAACTTTCCCGGTGGAGGAATCGCTCAAGATGATCCGCCAGATAGAGGATCTGTGCGCCCAGTACATCGACTTCGGCCAGGGATCGTCCTGCGGCCTCGTGCGCCGCCATGGGGGTGTGATGCCACTCCACAAGCTGCGCTGCGGGCTCCAGCCAGAATGCTTCGCGAAACAGCTTCGCTCCACGCTGGCAGTGGGGTTCCGGCCGCAGATCCTCGTAGATGTGGGCGCCAATCTTCTCTTCCGGCGAAAGCGCTCCGATGTCGTGCAGCAGGGCCGCCACAAAAAGCCGCTCCGATTGGAGATGATCCAGCTTGGCGGCGCAGGCCAGTTTCGAAGCCACAAACGCGGTCCTGACCTGATGGTCGACCAGCGACACGTCCGAGAGGTCCATCACTTCAGAAACTGAAAACAGAAGGTCGGAGAGGTTCACCGTCACATTGCGCCACATGCAAATCTCCTTTGCGGAGTCTTTCTGGCCGGGGCTCGCCCGCACCTGGGGCAGAGGTTCAAGATCCTGCGCAATCATGAGAATTCATGCCTGGCGGAAGCCATCTCCCATCGGTCTATCCACGATAACATTGGTTTCTGCCCATGCAGGAAACATCCCCGGCTTCCTTCCGGCCGGTCCTGCCAAAGGGCGATCCACGAGAATGCGGTGAAAGCTTGCGAGGCTTTCTCCCTCCCGACCCCCTGCTCCTTCCTGTTCTGGAGCAGCGAATGTGCCCATGAGACCAGGACGGCTTCCGCCACCAGTTCTGGACCAGCAGGAAGCGGCTCGCCGCCGATTCGCTCAGAGGGCAGGCCGTGCGCTTCCCGGCCGTCTAAACAAATTCCCTAGCGGCGTTTCCATTTGTTAGGATTCTGGGATGAACGAGCCCATTATTATCGTGAGCGGGAGCAAGGGCGGCGTCGGAAAATCCCTGACGACGATGGCCTTGCTCGATTATTTCTCGGCAAATCACAGATTTCTGAAACTGATTGACGCGGACGTGAACAACCCCGACGTTTTCCGCTGCTATGGCCGCAATACCGACGGCGAAGTGCTGAATCTGGACGACGTGGAAGACTGGATTCAGTTGGTGAATATCTGCGACGCGTCGCCGTTCAAGACGGTGGTGATCAATACCCCCGCGCAGAGCAACGTGGCGGTCGGCAAGCACGCGGCCATCCTGATGAACTCGCTGCGCGAACTGGCGCGCCCCCTGATCACGCTCTGGGTGATCAATCGCCAGCGCGACAGCCTGGAACTGCTCAACGATTACATGGCGCAGGTCAACAGCGGAGTTATCCACGTGGTGTGCAATGGCTACTTTGGCGAGGAGCGGAAATTCGAGCTCTACCGCAATAGCAGCATCCGGGAGACGCTTTCCACGCTGGGGGGCAAGACCCTCTTTTTGCCGGATCTGGCGGACCGCGTGACCGATGAACTCTACAGCAAGCGCACCACTCTCGTTGAAGCTTCGCAGCAGTCCAAGCTTGGTGATCGCGTGGAATTGCAGCGCTGGCGGACCGCAGTGGGCGGCATGTTCTCCGAGGCCGGCCTCTGACCCTTGGCGCGAACCGGAGAGAGGGATTTCCCTTCAACTCCTGCGGCGGCCAGCAACCTTCCCGGTTGCGCAAGTGAGAAGACGTCGCGCCGCAGGAGAGGGTTTCAAAAGCCCGCCCTCTGCCAGTGCACGAGCGGCGCACCGGGGAGCCGGGGAACCCTTTGGGTCGGGGGCGTGGCAGCGTGCCGCTCATCGCAGATCAGCGGGGACGGGCTATACAGATTTCGGAAAAGCCTCGAAAGACAGGTGAATGTCCTGAAAAGATGGCCGCAGGGGCTGAAGGGTGAGGATATCCCCCACTGCCAGGGTGGCAGCAGCCGATTGACATTTACGGGAGTCTGCCTTTTAGCAGGCTCCCGTAAATGTTGTTGCAGGGCAGCAAGATGATCGGGCACTTGCTTTTGTTCTTACTTTTGCTTTTCACCGGTTACGATCATGCCCCTTTGAGGCGCCAGCAACCGTAAAGCCACCTGCTCTGCCGGTGGATACTTACAGCTCCACCGCCTGTTACACGATCTGCTGCCGGATGTGGCAGCTACTGGTTACCGGTGTCCGCCGCCACCATGCTCACCGCCGCCACCGCCGTGAGCCGCACCGCCGCCGCCGTGGGGTGCTCCCCCGCCGCTGTGTTGAGGCGCTGCGTGAGCAGCGCTAGCCCTGGGCGCTGCTGCGTGGGCTGCGCTGGCGCGCGCTCCGCCTGGATGAGCAGCCGCCGCAGTATTGTGGACTCCGCCGCCGCCGCGCACAGCGGCTCCGCCGCCCGCACGATTGTGATAGGACATGGCGCCGGGCCCGCCATGGTAGCTGCCCCCGCCTTCGCCGCTGAAGCGATGGCCGCCCCAGCCGTGGCTATAGCCCCAACCGCCCCATGGGCCGATTCCCAGGAAGATGCCGTTGTAGAAGTACCCGGAACCATAAAATCCCATGGGCGCGCAGGAATATGGCGCGTAGTTGTAGTAGCCGTAGGAACAGACCGGCGGCTCACCGATGCTGACCGAGATTTGCGCCTGAGCCGATGGCGCCAGGGCCAGACCGGCAAGCAATGCTGTTGTTGAGAGTAGAGACTTGATTCCGCGCATATGTGCCCCCCCTTGAGGCGTCTGCGGTGCTTTTTGTTGCGTTGGGTGCTCCGCTGCCGTATAGATCAACCCGGCAACAGCAGCCGCCATAAGGGGTCAGGTTGGTTCAGGATTGCCAGCCCAACGAGGGCCGGTCACATATCCACCCTTACATCTCCCAATCTAGCGGCGCGCCGGTGCTGGGTCTGAGCAATAGGAAGCACAGCACGTGAATCTTGTCTCGCGGCAATTCCACGGGAATTGGCGCGGGTTTCTTCGCCAGGGAGGAGGGCCCTCCCTCTCTGCTGGCCGCGCAGTCCCGGCTTTTTCCGCTCGGCTCGGGCCCGCCGGCGGAGTGCCAAGGGCCGCAGGGCAAACGCACCATCTCAAAGGAATGGCTTTGAAAGGGCTCGGCTTCAGCCGTGCCTATGGAATTGGCTTCAATCGGATGGGCTTCAGCCCCGGAGGGAAGATTTATCAAGGAGAAGACCGTTCCTCAGGGCCTAAAGGCCGCCATTCGATGCGGCTTTGGGCGGCACCCTTCGGCTTCGCTCAGGGCAGGCTTCTGAAGCCGTGCCCTTTCAAAGATAATGTCCCTACGCTTTCCATTTCATGGTGCGTTTGCCCTGCCAAGGGCCGGCCGATTCAACCTGCCTCCCCCCCTGCGGTGGTAGCCTGAAACCTTATGGCAATCTCGTCACAGGTAGATTTTCTAGTTATGGGTGCGGGCGTGGCCGGCCTGCGAGCGGCGGTGGAACTGGCCCGTTTCGGCGATGTCCTGGTCGTCACCAAGGAATCGGTGGCCGAGTCCAACACTCACTATGCGCAGGGTGGGATTGCGGTCGCCATGGAGGGCAAGGTGGACGTCGCGCTCCACCTGGAAGACACCGTTAGCGCCGGTGATGGAATCGTTTGCCGCCCCGCGGCGCAGGTTCTCGTCTCTGAGGGGCCGATCCGCGTGGCGGAGCTGATCGAGTGGGGCGCCAACTTCGACAGCGAGGGCGGGGAACTGCTCCGCACCCGCGAAGGCGCACACTCCCTGGCTCGCATCCTGCACGCCAATGGCGACGCTACCGGGGCTGAAATCAGTCGCTCGCTGGTGGCCTTTGCCCGTGTCCACAAGCGCATTCACTTCGCGGAGTGGACCATGGTCACTGGCCTGGTTGTGGCAGACGGCCGCGTGATTGCCGTGGATTTTCTGGATAGCGAGAACACCCCCCATCGCGTCGGCGCTCGCGCCGTTCTCATCGCTGCCGGAGGCGCCGGGCAGGTCTATTCCGACACCACCAACCCCAGCGTGGCCACCGGCGACGGCATCGCATTGGCAATCCAGGCAGGCGCCGAACTGGCTGACATGGAGTTCTACCAGTTTCATCCCACGGCCCTGTCCTTGCCCGGCGTGCCCCGCTTTCTGCTTTCTGAGGCCCTGCGCGGCGAGGGCGCCTACTTGCGCAACGATCGCGGCGAGCGTTTCATGGAGCGCTATCACCCCATGTTCGAACTTGCTCCGCGCGATGTGGTGGCCCGCGCCATCACCCGCGAGGGAATGGGCGGCGCGCCGGGCGAAACCCGGCTCGTGCATCTCGATATGCGCCACATTGTGCAGATCGACCTGCACCAGCGCTTTCCCGGCATCAGTGCCTTCCTTGCCGAGCATGGGCTTGACCTTCGACGGGACTTGATCCCTGTCCGCCCGGCGGCGCACTACCTGATGGGCGGCATCAAGACTGACCTGGAGGGCCGCACCAGCCTGCCCGCGCTCTATGCCGCCGGCGAGGCTGCCTGCACCGGAGTTCACGGCGCCAACCGCCTGGCCTCCAACTCCTTGCTTGAGGGACTGGTCTTCGGCGCGCGCGCCGCCCAGGCCATGCTGGCCGACAATCTGCCGATCATCGTTGCCGACGCGCCTCTAGAAGTGCCCAAGCCGCTTTCGGAGCGCGAGGGTGAGCGCGTGGAAGAGATCATCGCGAGCCTGCAAGCGTCCATGTGGGCCTACGCCGGCCTATTGCGTCAGGCGTCCACGCTTCGGGAAGGCCTCGCGGCGCAAGAGGACACGATGGCCGGCCTGGCAAGGTTGTCTGAGCGGGGCAAGGGAAGCCGCCGGCTTGCCGAGGCGCAAGCCATGTGCCGCGTAGCCCACGCCATTCTGCACTCCGCTTTGGCGCGCACCGAGAGCCGTGGCGCTCACTTCCGCAACGATTTTCCCCAGCACGACGACGAGCGTTTCCTCAAACACTCGATTTTCGGCCGCGAAGACCACGTCCTCTTTGAGAAATGGTGAACCGGAAAGCCGGAGAAAGAGAAGGGGGCGTCAGCTTCTGGCATTCGACCGGTGACAGGGTCCCGGGCCGCATCCATACGACTTTTCTGATCTATGGGTGGGACCGTGCAGAAGCCATCGCCGGCCGTCGCCTCCCGAGCCGGGCGGCAGCCAAATCAGCGCAATTGCCGAACAGTTTCTATTCCCTATTCCCTATTCCTTATTCCCTATTCCCTGTTCTGCGCAACCATCGACACCGCCGCGCACACCGCCAGAATCGCCCCCATCGTCGCCAGCGACAGGGTGATGGGGACCTCGATCCAGCGGGCGGCAAGCATTTTCAAGGCCACGAATGCCAGCAGAGCCCCTAGCCCGTAGTGGAGGGTGCGGAAGCGGTCCAAGAGTGAGGCCAGCGCAGAGTAAAGCGAACGCAGCCCCAGAATGGCGGCGATATTCGAGGTGTAAACCACGAAAGGATTGTGCGAGATGGCCAGCACCGCGGGAATCGAGTCCACGGCAAACAACACATCGGTGAACTCGACAGCCAGGATCACCGGCAGCAGCGAGCCGCGGGCCGGTTGCAGTTTGCGAATCCACGCAGGAACCGCCGCCTTGGCCGAACCGCCCCGCACCAGCCGCCAGGCAGCATAGAGCAGCACCAGGCCGAAGATCCAAGTAATCCAGTCAAATCGGCGCAGCAGCGCGATGCCCGCGGCAATGAACGCAGCGCGCAGCACCACCGCTCCCGCGACGCCCCAAAGCAAGGCGCTGTGCTGGCGGTGGGGGCTGATGCGGAAGCCCTGGAAGATGATCAGAAAGACGAAAAGATTATCGATGCTCAGCGAAGTTTCAATGGCGTAGCCGGCCACAAATTCCAGCGCTGGCTGGCGGCCCTGTGCGATGGCTACCCAGGCGGCAAAGCCGGCGGCAACCAGCACGAGCAATGCCGTCCAAAGCCAGGCGAAGAGCTGAGGGTGGCGCGTCTGCCGCCGGTGGCCGGGCAGCAGCGAGTCGGCCACCAGCAGCGCCGCAACCGCCGCGTGAAAGCCAAGCCACCAGACCCACGAAACTCCCGCAATCATAGCTGGATGCTACAGCAGACGGGGCGGTCAACACCCGCCGCGGAAGGGAAGAAGTCTGGCTTGTGCAAAGGGTTCGGCATCTTCGGCGCGGGCGTTTCCGCTACTTGGCTCTCCTTTTTGCCGGCTTGGCTTGCTTTGGCTTGTCATCCGCCGAGTGCGTGAGGGGGATGGGGCCCATGTCGGAGCCGGTGCGCTTGAGCTGCGTATCGATCATCATGTAGCTGATGGTCCGCGTGGAGGCCGGCCGGACGATGCCCGTTTTGGGATCGGTGGTCAGGTTCGGCCCGTTGGCGATCTGGAAGCTGAACACCGGCACGCTGCCTCCTGCGAGGGGAGTGAACCCCGTCCTCACCGGCAGGTAGCCCTGGATCGGGTGCAGCCGGAACGCGGTCTCATAGCGATGGTGCTTCAGGCTCCAGGTGAAGACACGTACCTGGTCGAAATCGTAGGGCAGCCCGGCCTTGGCGGGACTCAGCACGGTCACGTACTCCGGCACCTCGTGAATTGAGAGGGAGGGGGCCGGGTCGGTCACCTTTTTCAGCACATAAGCGCCCACGATCCGCTGGCCTTCGGCATAGGTTCCGATCTCGTCCGGCACATCCACATCCAGCCGTCCGGCGAGCAGCCATCCGGTATGGCCTTGCCCGTCGCGCGCCAGCCACCAGTCTTCCAGCGGCGCGGGTTCGGCCTCCGGTTGGCCGGGAACCGCCTCCGGAGCCGCCGGGGCCGCAGGCTTGGCTGCGGGATGCGCATTGGGCAGTGTCTTGGGAACCGAGGCGCGGGCCAGCATCTGGATCTTGGCATTGGCTGCCAGCAAGTAGAAGTGTTCTGTTTCCCGGCCGGGCAGAAGGTGCAAGTAAATGTCGTCGCGCAGGGTGCCGCTGGCAACTACGGGGTCCTGTTTGTGCTGGCTGGCCAATTGGGTAAACGAATCATAGGCTTTGCCGTCGATCACCGCGCGCTCTTCAATCCAGCCAATCTCGTTCTTCTCCGTTTTCACTTTCAAAAAGCGGCGGCCATGTTCCAGCACTTCCAGGGGCTGGCCATTGGCTACTTGGGCAATGCGATTGGAGACGGCGGCTACCCGGTCATGCAGGTACATCTGACGGGCAGAGACATACACCGTCTCGTGATGCTTGGGGTGGAATCGCTCACAACCGCAAGTACAGGCCAGAAAGCACACAACGAGCAACAAGAGGACGGAGGCCCCAAGGCGCCTGACGAAACGGACGAGTGAGATTGAAGATAGCGTGAACACAGCCGGTGGCGATCTTCTTGAGGATAGCACTGTGGGGCAGCGGGGCAGGGAATTGGGAACCAAGGCGATCGCATGAAGGTCCTGAACCACAGAGAACAACGGTTTTGATCGGGCATGGCCGGGTGCCCTCTGGGCGCCGTGCCGATTTCGAGGCTCAAAACGTGCCGGACTTAGCCTTCGGGGGATGTTTTTGGGGGCTTCGCCTTGCATTCGGGGTTTTTCCGCAGCCCGTAAACCCCAGGATGATTTTAGGGCCGTTTCCGGCAGAACTGAAGTTGAGCCCTTTCAAAAAATAAACAACCATCTGTGTGCCGAATACCACGAGATCGCAGGAGGATGTGGGTAGAGGATCAATTCCCTATTTCCCTTCGTCCTCTGACAAGAACCACTCCCACTGCTCAGGGGTCAGCGGCACCACGGAGAGCCGCCCGATGAGGACTAGCGGCGAGTCGTCAAACATCGGCTCGTCCTTGATGTCGGCCAGGGTCTTGGGCTGCTTGAGCCGCTCGCCCACTTTGACGCGCACAATGGGAACTTTGGGATCGTTGGGGTCCACGCTGAGCACTGTCCCGGTGCCGACGGCGGCACGCTCGTCGCCGGTATGGTAGAAGATCCACTCGGTTCCGGCCTGCATTTCGCGGAGGTGCTTCACGGCGGTTGTGTTGGTCACGTTGTCCCAGACGGTTTCCTGGTCGTTCAGAAAATCGTCGAAGGAGTAGACATCGGGCTCGGTCTTGAAAAGGAAGTAGGGCATGTCAAGTCGGCATCTTTCAGAGGTCAGCGGTCAGTGGTCAGTGAACAGAGGACCGTGAACAGCCCCAAACAACATGCCCAATGACTACGCCAGAAGAATACACGAGCCCTCCGGCCGATCCAAGGCCTGGTCCATCCCCGCCCCCTGTCCACTGTTCCCTGTTCACTGACCACGGTTCACTTTCGCTCCGTTACAATCAAGAGAAGATGATTCGTTTCTCAACCGCCGGTGAGTCCCACGGAGAGGCTCTCATAGCCCTGGTCTCCGGCCTTCCTGCCGGAGTGCCCATCGATCTGGAGTTTGTGAACCGCGAGTTGTGGCGCCGCCAGCAGGGCTATGGCCGCGGCGGCCGCATGAAGATCGAAACCGACAAGGCTCACGTGCTCTCCGGCGTTCGCCACGGCAAGACCATCGGCGCGCCGGTGGCGATAGAGATTCTCAATCGCGACTGGAAGAACTGGGAAGCGAAACTGCCGGTCGAGGCTGGCGATCCCGCCCTGCACCAGGCCGTAGCATCGCCGCGTCCCGGCCACGCCGACCTGGCGGGCGCTCTCAAGTACAACTTTCCCGATGCGCGCTACGTGTTGGAGCGTGCGTCGGCCCGCGAATCGACCTCTCGCGTGGCGGCCGGGGCCTTTGCCAAGCTGATGCTTCGCACCTTGGGGATCGAGGTGGCCAGCCATGTCATTCGCGTGGGCCGCGTGGAGCTGGAGCGCGCGGCTGACTGGGAAGAGATCGCTGCTGTCTCCGCACAGGATGAAATCGTCCTGGGTTGCGTTGACCCGGAGACGGAAGCCCGCATGAAAGAAGAGGTCGAGGAAGTCTCCCGCACCGGCGATACCGTGGGCGGTGTCTTCGAGGTTGTGGTGCATGGTGTTCCTGCGGGTCTGGGCACCTATGCCAACTGGGATGAGAAGCTGGACGGCCTGCTGGCTTGGTCGGTGATGAGCATTCAGGCGGTCAAGGCGGTTGAAATCGGCCGCGGCGTGACGGCTGCCGAGTCCTTCGGCTCAAAGGTTCACGACCCCATCCACTGGGGCCCGGCAGAGACCGCCCGGCCAACCCGCTTCACCCGCCAACAGAACAACGCCGGCGGCATTGAGGGCGGCGTCTCCAACGGTGAAGATATTGTGGTGCGCGGCTACCTGAAGCCGATTTCCACGCTGCGTCGCCCCCTGGAGTCGGTTCGCTTTGACACCCGCGAAGCCACCAGCGCAAGTTATGAACGCTCAGATATTTGCGTCGTGCCGGCGGCGGGCGTGGTAGCCGAGGCCATGGTCGCGCTCACCATTGCGGACCTGGCCCAGCAGAAGTTCGGCGGCGACTCCGCTCTTGAAATGCAACGGAATTTCCGTGGATACATCGAACAGATACGGAGCTATTGAAACAAGAGATGATTCTGAAGATTGTCAAATATCCCGAGCCGGTCCTCTCACAGCCCGGCGAACCCGTCACCGAGTTCAACGCCGAGTTGCGCAAGTTCGTTGCCGACATGTTTGAGACCACCTATGCCTCGCAGGGCGTGGGCCTGGCCGCCCCGCAGGTGGCCGTGTCAAAGCGCCTGGCGGTGATCGACCTGAGCATGGGCAAAGACCCCAAAGACAAGCTGGTGCTCATCAATCCCGAAATCATCTACACCGAGGGCCGGCTCTATGAGGAAGAGGGTTGCCTCAGCTTTCCCGAGATTCGCGAGAAGGTTGTCCGCCACGCCAAGGTGCGCGTGCGCGCTCAGGATGAGTACGGCAAGTGGTTTGAGATGGAAGGCGACGACCTGCTGGCGCGCTGCTTCCAACATGAGATCGACCACACCGACGGCATGTTGTTCATCTTCCGGATGAGCGCCCTCAAGCGCGACCTGACTCTGCGCAAGATCCGCAAGATGCAGCGCGACGGCGAGTGGTAAACCCGTGAAACTCGTCTTCTGCGGCACCCCCCAGTTCGCCGTTCCCACATTGGAAGCGCTTCTGGCGGCCGGCCACGAAATCCCGCTGGTGGTCACGCAACCCGACCGTCCCGCGGGCCGCAAACAGCAGCTCACCGCTCCGCCAGTCAAGCTGGCCGCGCTGGCCGCTGGCCTGCGTGTGACGCAGCCTGAAAAGATTCGCAACAACGCCGAGTTTCGCGCACAACTGGAGGCCATTGCTCCGGACGCCATCGTCGTGGTGGCCTATGGGCGCATCGTTCCCGCCTGGATGCTGACTCTGCCCCGGCTGGGCTGCATCAATTTGCACGGATCGTTGCTGCCCAAGTACCGCGGCGCCGCGCCCATCCAGTGGGCGGTGGCCCTGGGCGAGACGTTTACCGGCAACACCACCATGCTGCTTGAAGAAGGCTTGGACACCGGCCCTATCCTGCTGCAGCAGACCCTCCCCATCTCCACGGATCAGGACGCCTCCGACATCTTCGACCTGCTCGCCCAAACCGGTGCGCCGCTGGTGGTGGAAACCCTGTCCGGCCTGGCGGAAGGCACACTTCATTCCCGCCGCCAGGACAACTCCCAGGCCACGCTTGCTCCCATCCTCACCCGCGAAGAGGGCCGCATGGATTTTGCCGCCCGCACGGCGGTCGAGCTGAGCGATCGCTGGCGCGGATTCCAGCCCTGGCCCGGCGCATTTACCGCGCTCGAGGGCAAAAAGCTCATCGTTCACACCATGCGCGTCGTGGCCGCATCAACTTCTTCTGCTCCGGCCGGCGCCGAACCCGGCTGCGTCTACGTTGAGAATCACCGCCTTTTCGTCGCCTGCGCCCACCAAACCTGGCTGGAACTGCTTGAAATCCAGCTCGAAGGCAAGAAGCGCCTCACGGCAGCCGAGTTCCTGCGCGGAACGCAGCTCGGCCCCAGCGCGCGGTTAGGTTAAGGCTCATGCGGAAGGACTCAGGCAGGTCGAAGGGGATGGGCACCAGTCCGAAGACCTCCGCAGCACAATCGGCGAAGGCTCAGCGCCCCATCAAGCCCGTCATCTCCGCGGCCCGCAAGGCGGCCTTTGCGATTCTCATGGCCGTCGAACGCGGCCAATCGCACTCCGACGATCTGTTGCGCGCCAAGGGGGTCAACTCCCTCTCGGCTCCCGACCGCAACCTGGCCACGGCGCTGGTGCTGGGTGTGCTTCGCTGGCAGATTCAGCTCGACCACCAACTGCAAATCCTGCTCAAGCGGCCTAACGCCAAACTCGATCCCGAGGTGCGCATCGCACTGCGCCTGGGTGCCTTCCAACTGCTCCATATGGATCGTATTCCCGCCCGCGCTGCAATTGCCGAAAGCGTGGAGTTGGCCAAGCAGGCCGGGCATAAATTCGCCTCCGGCATGGTCAACGCGGTGCTGCGCAAGCTGGGCAGTTCGTCCTTCGACTTTTCCGAGGGGACGGCGGCAGAACTGGCCATGGCCCAGGCGCATCCGGTCTGGTTGGTCGAGCGTTGGGTAAACAACTTCGGTCTGGAGGCGGCTCGTGCCCTCTGCCGCCACGGGCAGACGCAACCCGTGCTGACGATTCGCATCCAGAACCCAGCAGCAGAAACTGAACTCGCGCAGACCGGCGTTGCACTCGAACCCGGCGAACTGCTCACCGCCGCCCGCACCGTCGTCTCCGGTGACGTGACGGCAACGCCCGCCTCTCAGGAGGGCCGCGTGCGTCTTCAGGACGAGGGCTCACAATTGGTGGCCGAGATCGCCGGGCAGGGAAGTGCGATTCTCGATTGCTGCGCGGCGCCCGGCGGCAAGACGCTTATCCTTGCCGAGCGCAACCCGCAGGCCCGCATCCTCGCCTGCGAGTCCAGCGCAGCGCGCGAGGAGCTACTGGTCAAGCGCCTCGCCCCGCTCGGTGATCGCGTTTCCTGCCGCCATGCCGACGCCGCCACCCTCACTGAAGATTCGCTCTTCGACCTGGCGCTGGCTGACGTCCCCTGTAGCGGCACCGGCACGCTGGGCCGCAACCCGGAGATTCGCCACCGCCTGCGCCCCGAGGACCTGGCCCGCCAGGCGGAACGCCAACGCGCGATTCTCGCTGCCGCCCTGCGCGCCGTCCGCCCCGGCGGCGGCGTGGTCTACTCCACGTGTTCCCTGGAGCCGGAAGAGAACGAGCAGGTCCTCGAGGCGGTGCTGGCTGCTACCACCAACGCCCGAGCTGTTTCACTGGAATCCCGCATCCAAGCCATGCAAACAGAAGGCATTCTCATTCCCTCTGGTGCGGAACGGCTGTTAGCCTCGCTCACGCCCACAGGAGCGCTGCGCCTGCTGCCCGGCGTGTTTCACACCGACGGATTCTTCATCGCCTTGATCGAAAAAGCTGTTTGAAACTCGACAACCCTGGGTGCCCCTGGTCTTGATTCTGAGACCAGGGAACGACGAAGCCGGAGTTAGCCCCCCAAAAAAAATGTCCTGCGCCCTCTAGGGGCGCTGCGAGATTTGGGAGATATCCAGCCTTACTCCGCCGCCAGCTTCAACTCCGCGTAATCCCGCTCCAGCAAGCCGCACAGCGCCTCGACCACCAGCTCATGATCTGCCCGCTGCGGCAATCCGGAGACGGTCGCGCAGCCCACCATTCCAGCGCCGGCAACGGTGAGCGGAAAGCACCCGCCATGGGTGGCATAGTCGGCCAGGGGCAGGCCCTGTGTCTCAGTGAGGGTCTCGTTTCTGGTTTTCAGCTTCAAGCCCACGGCATAAGAGCTGCTGTGGAATCTCGCAACCACATTGATCTTGCGCCGCACCCACTCCACGTTGTCCGGGGTTGTGCCTTCCAGCGCGGTATAGAAGAGCGGCTGCCCGAAGCGCCGCACATCGATGACCACGGCATGGCCATGCACCTCGGCAAGTGAGCGCAGTCTGACGCCCAGTTCCCAAGCCACCTGCGCATCCAGGCGAGGAAGTACAAGTTCCCGCTCCTGCAACGCAATCCGTTCCATATCTTCGTTCAATCCCATCGTTTGCAGCTCCCATAGAAACAAGGCCAGTTGAGGGTAGCGGTTTGCCGCCCTTGCAGCAGAAAAAAGCCGCAAGGATGGGGCTCGGAGCGGTTTGCAGCAAAAGCAAAGGTGCTCCAGTCCTGTGCAGGATCGCCGCACCCTGAGGGCTACGCCGACCTGAATCGAGCGGCTTCAGGATACATCGACTCTGGTTCCGGAATACAGGGGACGTCTCATCGACTCGTCTTATGCGCATGACCGTAGGTGAGGTAGCCAAGCCCCACCCGCATGTTGTGGTCGACCGGTCCTGGAATGGTGATCGCAATGGCGATGCCAAGAATCGCGTGCGCCAGGGCCAGCGGGTAGAGGTTGCGGTAGCGGAGAAACAGCAGGCAGGCGGCAAAGCCCCACAGCAAGGTAACGGGCGTGAGCAGGGGATTGGGCAGGTGGGCAGCGGAAAAGAGGCAGGCTGCCGCCAACGCCGCGGATTCCTTGCTTGGCAAGAGATGCAGCAGCCGCGACAGAAAGAAGCACTGGAGCAGGAACTGCTGCACAAACGACCAGATCGCATAGGCGCAATAGGTCTCGATGAACAAAAGGAGAGTGCTCGGGGCGCGCAGAGTATGAAGGCTTGATGCGATGGCGACAGCCACCGCTGCGGCCGCAAGCGCCGCGCCCGCCACCCAGAGGGAACGGAAGAAGTTTGCCGTTCGCATTCCCATCGGCTTCAGGCCGTCGAACGAGAGGCACAGGATGGACGCGAGGGCTGCGGCAGCCACCAACCAGAGCACTCTCTGCCAGGGCCTGGGCGTCCAGATCACCAGCAGGATCAGCCCATAAGCAACGGCAAGCTCAAGCGTGTCGCGCCGTTTACTCTGCCGTGCCGCCGTGTTGCCGCGATTGGACATTGCCGCGCTTTTCTCCGCCATGCTGGAGATAGTAGACCAAGCGGCTGGAAGAAATAGCGTTCGATGTAAATGAGCAGGCTATTCGCGACAAGGAGGACCTCCGGCTTTGCAGGGGGGGGCAGTAGAAGTTCCGATATTTCTGGAAGTGGCTGGCGGTTTGTGTTCTTACGGCCTTTTGGCAAGAGCATTTGAGGGGCGCGGAACTTGGTCGCCGTCCCTACGGGACTCCGGCGATATTGTAGGGGCAAAACCTGGGTTGACCCTTTCCTGGCTGTCCTGACCATCGGTCTGTACCCCACTGCCTGAAGGAACTTACTCCAGAATGACGGCTGGCTCCGGTTCATGCCCCCGGGTGGTGAGTGTGATGGCCGCAGCCAGAATCATTCCCCCGCCCGCCCAGGCATACGGTCCCAGATGTTCGCCGAGCAACTGGACGCCCAACCAGGAACCCAGCGCCGGTTCGATATTCAGGAAGACTCCAGCGCGGGAGGCCGGCACATGGTGAATGCCCCAGTTCCACAGCAGGGTCGTGGTAGCCGTGCAAAACAGGCCGCTGATGGCCAGAGCCGCCCAGGCAGTGGCGCTGACATGGGCAAACGGAGGCGGCTGTACCTTGTTGTGCAACCAGGGATTCAGCAGCAAGGGGCCCAGAATCCACACGGCCAGCATCACCGTGCCGGAGAGGATGGTGTAGGCCGTCACGACCGGAGGGCTATGGGTTTCCATCAGCTTCTTGCTGAGCAGAATCCAGGCCAGGGCGGTGCAGAGCGAGGCCAGCACCATCAGGTCGCCGATCAGCGAGGGTTGGCCGTGCGCCGCCGGGCCGCGGCTGCCGCCCAGCACGATCAGCGCCGCGCCCACCGTGGAACCGCACAGGGCCAGCCAGCCGATCCAGTCGAGGTGTTCGCCGGCAAAGAGCGCGGCGGCGGCGGCCAGCAGCACCGGCATAGCCCCCACCATCAGCGACGCATGGCTCACCGTGGTGAGGGCCAGGCCATGAAATTGAATAAGGAACTGGATGGGGACGCCCAGCGCCGCGCAGATCAGCATGAGACGGACTTCGCTTCCGGTCAGGCGCACCCGGTTCAACAGCAGCACCGGCACCATGCCCACGCAGGCAAAGAGGAAGCGGTAGAGCACCATGTGCTCCACGCTCATCTCGTTCAGGGCCAGGCGGCCAAAATAGAAGCCCGTGCCCCACAGGCATCCGGCCAGCGCACAAGCCCCGTAACCAAGAAACGCGAGCCGTCCACCGCCGATTGAGTCTTTTCCCATCCCTCCTTAACTGTCGCACACTGATGGCGTGGGCCGTATCACTGCCGAAAACCACTCGCATCGGCGAAAATACAAGCTGAATGTTGAAACAGCTACTTCAGGCACGGATATGGCGGCGCGCGGGCCTGTGCCTAGCCCTCGCTACAGTCACACTCTGCATTCCTTCGGCCGTTTGGGGCCAGCAGAACAGTCCTCTGGTGGAAAACCAGCCACACAAGGTCAAGGGACACGTTCTTCCCGTCCATCCAACCGACAAGCCCTCTTTGCCGCCCGCGTTTACGGTTCCTGTGGCGCCTCTGGGTTTTACCGCTCCCGGCGCCCTCTATCTGGGCCAGCGCAACAGCTTTGCCTCTCTCGACTTTCTCGACGAGAGCCGGCTGCTTTTCACCTTCCGCGTGCCGGGACTGATCCGCCGGGAAAACCCCGACAGCGACGAGAGCGACGAACGCCAGATTCGCGCCCTGGTTCTCGAACTGCCCAGCGGAACCATTGAGGCCGAGGCGCTTTGGTCTGTGCATGACCGGGTTCGTTACCTGTGGATGCTCAAGGATGGCCACTTTCTGCTGCGCGACCGGGACGGCCTCGAACAGGGAGATGCCTCGCTGGAGTTGAAGCCCTTTCTGCATTTTCCCGGCCCGCTCTTGTGGTTGGAACTGGACCCCGGACAGCAGTTTCTAGTCACCGACTCCCGGGAGCCCGCAGCCTCATCCCGGAAGCCGGGTGAGGTGGCCGGTCCGCCCACAGCCGCCGCGGCCATGAGCGTGGACAACCAGGACCCCGCGGCGGCGCAGGATACTGTGGTTCGCATCCTGCGCCGGGATTCCGGACAGGTCATGCTCTTCAGCCATGCCCGCTCCACCGTTCACCTGCCCATCAATGCAGACGGCTACCTGGAGAGTCTGCGGGCCAGTGGCGCGGAGTTCCTGCTCAATCTGAACTATTTCCGCGGGGGAAGCGCGGTGGTGGGCAAACTGGATTCCACCTGCTATCCGGTGATCGACTTTGTATCGCAGCGCGAGGTACTTGCGGCCACCTGCCCTGCCTCGGGCGGCCGCAAACTGGTGGCCATGGGGGTCGACGGCAAGCGCTTATGGGAGGATTCCCCCTCCGGCGTGCCGGTTTGGCCGCTGGTGGTGATGGCCCCGGACGGTTCCCGCCTGGCCTGGGAAACCCTGGCGGTCAACTATCCGATCAGCGCCTCTTCGCCGCTCGATCCGGAGAACATCAAAGGGCAGTTGGTGGAGGTTCTCGACGCCGCCAACGGCCAGGTGGCGTTGAAAACCATGGCCAGCCCGGTGCTTGACGCCGGCGGTAATGTCGCTATTTCCCCCTCCGGGCGGCGAGTGGCCGTGCTCAGTGAGGGAGCCATTCAAGTCTTCGAGTTGCCTGCTCCGGCTGCGCCGCCGGCCCAGGCCGGGAATACGCCAGGCCGCTGAGGCGTTTTCCTCCATATTCAGCGATTGCCGGCGCGTGTAAACTTGGCTGCGGGGGAGTTCTCTTGGCTACGGTTTCAGTCCACTACGCGGCCGTCGCGGTCACCGATCGCGGCCGCAAGCGCCCTTCCAATGAAGACGCATTCGGGTTCTCAGTCGAGCACGGAGTCTATGTTGTCTGCGACGGCATGGGCGGCGCCGCCGCGGGAGAGATCGCCAGCTCCCTGGCCGTGGAGGAGGTGCTTCGCCTGCTTACTGCCCGCACCGAGGCCGTGCCCATGCCCCTGGCGGCCGAGCAGGCCATTTGCGCCGCCAATCAGGCCATCTTTTCCCGTTCGGAACGCAACTACAAGCTCAACGGCATGGGCACGACGCTGGTTGGCCTGGTGACCGAGGAGCAGCATGTGTGGGTGCTCAACGTCGGTGACAGCCGCTGCTATCGCCTGCGCGGCGGCCACCTGGAGCAGCTCACCCTGGATCATTCGCTGGTCGAGGAACAGGTTCGCCTGGGCCGTATGACGCCTTCGGAGGCGTTGCGTTCCCCGCTCCGCAACGTGATTACCCGCGCTCTGGGCACCCAGAGTCACGTCACCCCCGACATCTTTGCGCTGGAGGCCGAACCTGGCGACCTCTTTCTGCTTTGTTCCGACGGTCTTACCCGCGAACTCTCCAACCTGCAGATCGAGTCCCTGCTGGGCCGCGCATGGCTGCTCGAGGACAAGTGTGCACGCCTGGTGGATGCCGCAAAAAAGGCCGGCGGCAACGACAACATCACCTGCCTGCTGGTGCGTGCGGCGGAATAGGCGGCCTTGCAGGAAAGCTGCAGGGCAACTCAATGCGAACCCTCGCGATGTATCGGGCTTTGCCCTGGAGGCATCGTCCAGGAGACTCAGGCTTTTCGGCCAAAATGAAGAATTCTTGGGCAACAAGGCCGCTCTTGCCAGCTTTTCGGGCAAAGCCTTCCAGGGGCTGAACAGGCTGCGGAACAACTCTGGTATGGCCCATTTCTTGAAAGGGCACGACTTCAGTCGTGCCGCAAAATGCTGATGGAAAAGGGACGGGCTTTAGCCCCTGCGGGAAGTTTTGGGGGGCTTCGCCTTGCATTTGGGGTTTTCCGCAGCCTGTGAGGCCCACACTTATTCAGGTGCATTTGCGACACGACTAACTCGCACTTTTCAAAAGGATGCCAGCCTGCTTGTAGCGCCTCTTGGCCGGCTGTAGCGTGGGTCTCCACCCACGCTGGACACTGTTGTACGCCGTGCATGTTTGACAGCTTGGAGGTGCAAGTCCTCTTCACATGCAGGTGGGGAGAAGTGGTCGCGAAGCGCAAGGGCATGATCGCTAGGTGGGGTCTGAAGGAAGCGTAGGGCAAAGACGCGAGCCGATGGACAAGAACCGGATACAAGGCCTACGGCACCAGACGAGCGGGCAACTGATCGCGAAGCCCACAACCATCAATGGTTTCTTCTCTTCAGCTACGGCACGGCAACAATGGCCACCGGAGACGCGCCGGTGTTGGAGACAACCTGCACGTCCAGCTTGCCCGCCGTGGTGGTGTCGAAGGTATAGGAATCGAAATACGGCGCGCCGCTGGAATTGACGGCCAACAGGAAGACGCCGGTGTTGTCTTCGGCCAGGCTCACCGGCAAGGTCCCGGCGGTGGTCGTGCTGCCCGCAGTCAGGGAATAGACAGGCGCCGTGGAGGTTCCCGACGCGCTGACGGCAAATTCGGCGATGTTGCCGGCCGAATTGCCCCCTTGCCCATTGGCCACATAGACGTAGTCCCCGCTGGCCAGGGCAAGGATGGAACTGGGCGCCAATCCTCCACTGGCCAGTGGGGAGTTGCCTGCCTGGGTCAGTGTGGAGCTTCCCAGAGAACTGTAATAGAAAGCGCGCAATCCGCCCGAATTGGCGGCGGAATTGGCCAGTGTCTCGCCAATGTAGAACAAGCGCGGAGTCAGGCTAGGGTCCACAGCCACTGAAAGAGCTGCGCCCCCGGCGCTTGCTACCGGGATGGTTTTGCCATTGACTCCGCTCGGGAATGGGTTGCTCGCGCTGAAGGGAACCACAAGGGTTCCGCCGGAGCCCAGAGCGAGGAAAACATTGGCGTTGTCATTCGATATCACCAACTGACCCGGTTCCACGGCAGCCCCGGTGATAGAAAAACTCGCCGAATGCACCGTAGTTCCGGCATAGGCGCCAGAGGAATTCAGCGGGATGGCGTTCAGTTCCACACCGCCGGTCACCGGCAGGGCCTCCACCAGCCACGATCCGCTCCGGTCCACCTGGATGGCATAGGCCGTCACATCCGACGACACGGTCGCTACCGTTCCCAGCGCGCCGCCAGTGCCAATGGGGAAAACGTAAATGCCGGCATTGGAGCTCAGGTAGAAGAATCCGTCGCTGGGTGCGATGGCCATGGCGTAAGGCGTACCCGTCACCGCGTAAGGACTCCCTGTAAGTTTGGTTAGAACGCCAGAGGCGAAAGAATAACCAGCGATCTGCGAAGTGCTGCCGGAGTTCAGAATGTAGAAGTCGCCGCTGTTCGCGGTGGTGCAGCTGGTGGTGCAACCTCCGCTGCCGCTGCTGGTGCTGGGCGCTTGCCAGAAATTTGCACACCCTGCCATCATCGGCGCTGCCAGAAGCATCCACCGTGCCCACGTCCCCATCTTCATCCCCGCTCCTTGCCCACCGGTTGCAGGCGCCTTCTATTCCCAGGGTATCGTTTCCCTGCGAATCCTGTCTCCCGGTTGGACGCCAGGAGCCTCAGCCGGCTGTGTACCAAAGGACGCCTTTCAGCGGCATTCCGCTCACAGCGGCTCTCGGATCATGGCGCCATGAGGCAGCGCGCAGTCAAACTCGTAGACGCGCCTGGGTGAGGAGTGCGGGTTAACCGCAAAGCAAGGCTCGGCGAATCCGCTGGGACCGGAGGCCTGAGCCGAGGATTCAGACCAGTAATCCGCATCCCGTAGAGCGGGTCCTTCGACTGCGTTTGGCGCTCAGGAATCCGGCGTATTTGTTGAGCGAAGTTTAAGGCGGCTCTCCAATTTGTGTAGAGGGAGGAATAGAACGGAGGGAGCAGGGGGACTTCAGTCCCTGAATACGCGATAGAGTTACTGGGCCTGAAGGCCAGCAAAACTCGCGTTGGTTTCGTGGGGCTGAAGCCCCACGCTCCCCCCGTCAATTTCCCGCGAATCTCCTCTATACGATCGAGAGAGATGCTCTAGAACCAGGACAGAAGTGAATGAGTGAAGAAGGGGAATGGTGAAGAAGAGAACAGAAGCTGAAGACTACTGACAGTCGTTCACTGTTCACTTCTTCACTCATTCACATGTTCACTGTACTTAGACGTGGATTGTCTCTTCGCCTGCGTGCCAATCGCAGGGGCAGAGTTCGCCGGTCTGCAAGGCATCGAGCACGCGCAGAACCTCCTGCGGGTTGCGGCCCACCGAGAGGTCGGTGACGTAGACGAAGCGGATCGTATTCTCGGGGTCCACCAGGAAGGTGGCGCGCTGGCTGACGCCTGCCTTGATGTCCAGAATGCCCAACTGCTCAGATAGATCGCGCTTGATGTCAGAAAGCATGGGGAAGGGCAGATTCTTGAGGCCGGGGTGGCTGTTGCGCCAGGCAAGGTGGACAAACTCGGAATCGATGCTGGCTCCCAGAACCTGTGTATCGCGGTCGGCAAACTCCTGGTTCAGCTTGCCAAAAGCAGAAATCTCGGTCGGACAGACGAAGGTGAAGTCCTTGGGCCAGAAGAAGTAGAGCTTCCACTTGCCTGCGTAGCTGGTTTCGGTGATGGTCTCGAAAGCCTTGCTGGGGTCTAGATCGACGACGCCGGTCAATTCAAAGGCGGGGAATTTCTCTCCAACAGTAAGCATTGATAACTCCTTCAGGGTGAATAGTTTGACTGCACTTGCGAACGTGCTGCAGTGACCGCTCGCGAACACGGGAATCTGATAACGATCCGCTCATAGAACGAGCAGGAACACGGAAATCTCGGGTTGGAATGAGGCTCTGTCTAAGAGATGCCCGGTTACCTTCGAGGATTCTGGACTTTATTGGTCTATTTCTAACAGGATCCCGCAGAGCGGGACGGAGGAGGCTCTGACATCTGATCAGCGGTTCCTTTGGGGTGGGAAACCGATATCCTCAACTCGACCCTTCATCTTGGGGCCCTGAAGTCGCCTACGCGTAGGCGTTGATGGTGCTGCCAATGCTGCTGCCGGTCGCGCCGCTGGTGTTTGAGGTGCTGCCAATGCTCCCTGTGGAGGCGGTGCCATACGCGCTGTTGAGCATCTGGGTCGCAGGATCGATGCTTGTGCTCCCTGTATTCGTGCCGCCGTACGCGGCCTCAAGAGCTGCGGTCCCTGGGTCGGTGCTGGTCGAGGAAGAGCTGGCTGATGTGTCAACCAGATCGTTTACCCACTGCACAGTCTGGGCCATGGCCGTCATGGCGCTGCTCAAGGCCTGCGACTGCGTGCCCTTCATATCGGTTTGGAGGGTGGTAAACGCCTGCTGGGCCGAGGAGAGGTCGCCAGAACTCAGCGCGCTGCCCAGTGCGGTCAAATCCGTCGTGACCTGCGAGCTGGTCGACGAGACTCCGCCGCTCATGGCGGTCAGATTCTGGTTGATCTTCTGATAGGTATTGAACGCCGTCTGGGCTGCGGAGAGATTCCCTGAAGCCAGGCTCTGCTGCAGCGTTTGCCATGCCTGCTGCGATCCGGTCAGATTGCTGGAAGCGAGAACGTACTGGGAAGCCCCTCCCGTGGAAAGCGCGGCGATGGTCATTTTCTGCCTTTCCCGGAGCGGCAGTTGCACCCCTGCACCTCTCTTTATCGGCTTTTCTGAGAAAGAAAGGGGAAAGAAACCGCATCGCGCAGAACCAAAGTAATTCGGCCTGGCCTTGCCGCTTCAGCCTCGTGAGGAAAAAGAGCCCTTAGTTGCGCCGGAAGGGCGCCGGAGCGAGTGGCAGTGTCTCTGGGATGCGCGAGGTTTGGGAGGTCTTGAAGGAGTTGAAGAAACGGGTCACATCCTGCTCCCGGCGCGCGTTGGCCGAAGGAAAAGCGCAGGTGAGCATGTACAGGCGTTCGCCGGCGAAGATCAGCCGTGCGTCCATCATGCCGCCGCCCCCGTTGCGGGCCACGATCTCCCGCGCGGGCAGCCCACCCGCGGGATCGCGCGACTCGGTCATAAGAGAGGTTTGTGTGCGAGCCAGGGTGCCATCCCGCGCCATGTCCAGTTCCCGGTCCGGCGACCTGCCGGTGACCCGATACACCGGCGGATTGTCCGCCCAGGCCACCGAAAACGTGGTCTCCGAGTTAGGGTAGGCAATGATCATGTTGACCTGTTCCGTGCCCCCGGATTCGTTGGTATCCGGAACCTGGACGTATTTGACATCGATTGGCATATCCACCCTGAAGCCGTCGTCGGTACGGTTTACGGTCTGCCAGGTGATATGGGCCGGCTCGGAAGACAAGGCTGCGTCGGAGCCAGCACTATCTGCGCCAATGAGAGGTTGCGGAAGAACGAGTCCGAACTCCTGGCGATGCAGGTAGAGGTAGGCAACGATCACGAATACGAGTCCCAGCAGGACGATGTAATGCCACCGTTTCACAACTTAAAGAGTGCCAACTCCCACTCGAATATGCAACTTGATTATTGTCACCCTATACACGGGGGTGCCCCTGCGGTAACGCCCAGCGCACTGCGGCGAGCGGCTTCAAACAGGATCCCGCGGAAGAAAAAACAGCACGTGAAACCTTTTTCGAGCTCTTGCATCTAACCAGGTAATTAGCAGAGGCTTCCCCGAAACACACTCCTACCAAGAAAGGTACCCACTCCTTCTTGAAGGTCCTTTATGGACCTCTTCTCTCACTTCCCTCCTGGACCCCCTCCCCCTGACGCCTCTCAATAGGGCCTGCCGGAAGGCAGGCCCAGTTCTTTTGTGCGCAAGACTTCGTCCCGCTGCCAGATAGAATCGGAGTGAGATGACCGCCCCCAAGATTCCCCCTCCCCGAGCAGACGTGCAGGCCATCGACGCTCTTTTCGAGCAGGCAGGGCTGGTGCGCAGCCCGCGCGGTGCCAGCGCCACAACGCGCGTACATTTTCAGCGAGCCGAGCCGGAGGAGATCCGTTTTTCCGCACCTGCCCCCCGGATGGCATCGAATGGTGTGCAGTGGTTAGCCGCTCCTGGCTGGGAAAAGCTGCCCTGGCTCTGGCACGGGTTCAGCACACGGCGTGGAGGAGCCAGCCGGGCCTATTGCCCCGATGACGCGCCGGGCGAATTGAACCTGGGCTTCACGGCCGATGACGATCGCGCAACCGTGGAGAGGAATCGCCGCTCGCTTGCCGAAGCGGTCAGCGGCGACGCAGCCACACCGCTGGTGACCATCCGGCAGATCCACTCGAATCTGCTGGTGATGGTCGGCCAGCAGGACGCCGCCCGCATAAGGCCCTGGAAGGACGGGGTCCCCAGCGATCAGTCTTCGCCGCTGGCGTGCAAAGGCGACGGCCTGATGACCGATCAGCCGGGCCTGCTCTTGGGAGTGCAGACCGCCGACTGCATTCCGGTGCTGGTTGCAGACCGCAAGCGCCGCGCCGTGGCCGCCTTCCATGCGGGATGGCGCGGAACCGTCAAGCGCATCGTGGAAGCCGGTATCGGACGAATGCGTCTCGAATTCGGCTCCCGGCCCGAAGATCTGATTGCCGCCATCGGTCCCGGCATTGGCGCCTGCTGTTACGCCGTGGGCGAAGAAGTGCTTTCCAGCTTCGAATCCCAGTTCGTTTATGCCAACGACCTCTTCCGAGAGGTCTGCGATACAGACGCGGTGCGGAGCAGGTACCCCATGCTGTTTCTTACCCAGCGTGCGCCGGGCCACTCGCCCTTGGGCCCCAGCCTGCACCTGGACCTGACTGAAGCCAATCGCCGGCAGTTGATGGATGCCGGCCTCAAGCCGCGCTCCATCAAGCTGGTGGGCGGTTGCACCAACTGCCAGACGGACCTGTTCTTTTCCCACCGCGCCTCGCAGGGACACGCAGGACGCATGTTGAGCGTGATCGGCATTCGACCGGCTGCTTCCCGTTAGAGCGGTTCCACAATTGACAAGCCCTTTCCGGCATCGAGCGAGGTGGCATTTTCTTGAGAAAAATGCCACTTGATAGCGGTGGGTTCGGGGTACAGCAATTGTGGGACCGCTGGAGCCCCTGCCTGGCGGCGAATCGGCTCGCTTCGACGGCAAAGCCGCAATTCTCTTCGCAAAGCCCGCCGCGCGTTCCCGGTGATAGGATGGGGTGCGATCTCGACAGACACTCCTGAAGGACCTGGAAGCCATGGCATGTACCTGGGCTGGCGGGCGAAAGCTCGTGCAGAACCTGAAAAGCTCTTTTCCTCGCTGGCGCGGCGCCGCAGTATTGCTGGGAGCGCTGTTCCTGGCATGGCCGGCGTTCTTGAACGGATTTCCTCTGCTCTATCCGGATTCGATGACGTATCTTGACGACGGACCTACCGTGGCCCGCGCTGTCTTTCTGCATCGGTTTTCAGGGTATTACGGGGTGCGATCGTTCTTTTATAGCCTGGGCATTCTGCCTTTTCATTGGAACGTCACCGCCTGGCCGATCGTCGGGCTGCAATGCCTGCTGGTGGCCTGGGTAGTGTGGCTGTTGGTGCGCTCCATCGCAAGGCGGCAACTGGCGGCGCGCTACCTGGCGCTGCTGCTTCTGCTCAGTCTGCTCAGCAGCGTCAGTTGGTATTGCTCCTTCGTCATGCCCGACATTCTGGGCCCCCTGGTCTATCTCAGCTTCTATCTGCTGGTGTTTGCCAGCGAGACGCTTACCAGGGCCGAGCGCGGGGCCCTTTATCTTGCCGCTTTGTGGGGGATTACCAGCCATGCCTCTCACTTTGTGCTGGCGGGCGGGCTCTGCGTTTTGATGGCCATGATTGCCGCATGTCAGCCGCGGACCTTCGTGAGCCGCCTGCGGAGCCTGGGCGAACTCGCGGCCGTCATAGCCCTGGCGGCAGCGGCGCAGATGGCGCTGCACGGATACCTGTATGGCAAGCCTTCGCTCAACGGCGAGCGGCCGCCTTACCTGATGGCCCGCATCATCTCCGATGGCCCTGGGCGCTGGTATCTCGAAAAACACTGCGACAAGGGCCAATGGGCGATCTGCGACCGCTTCCGCCGCCTGTCAAACAACCCGGACGACCTGCTGTGGGGAGACGAGAGCGTCAACAACGACGCTTCAGAGGAAGCCCGGGATCGCGAGGTGAGGGAGGAGATGCCCTTCGTTCTGGCCACGGTGCGGGCCTATCCGCGCGAGCAATTCCTCAAGTCCGCTGAGAATCTGCGCGACCAGCTCCTGGCCTTCGGCCCCTTTGGATTCGATGCCAGCCCCTGGATACGCGCGCAATTCGATCATGTGCTGCCAGGGGCGCGGCCCAGTTATCTCCGCAGCCGGCAAGCGCGGGAAGCCCTTCCCCTCGACCAGATGCAAGAGGTTCAGTGGTGGGCCATTGTTCTTTCCCTGGGAGTCATCGTCGTGGGCATTGTGCGGCTCCGGTGGCGGGGCTCGCCGCGGCTCGGCGCGCTGAGCCTGATGATTGCCGCGGTGGTAGTAGCCAACTCCGCGGTCACCGGCATTCTCTCGGTGGTGGACGACCGTTACGGATGCCGCGTGATCTGGCTGGTTCCGCTGCTCGCCGGGTTGTTCGTTCTGGATTGGCTGCAATCGGGGCAAACTGCGCCCGAGCCCGGCCCGCTCGCTTCAAGTTAAGCGGTTCCTCAATTGCTGTACCCCGAACCCACCGCTATCAAGTGGCATTTTCTCAAGAAAATGCCACCTAGCACGATGCCGGAAATGGCACGTGAATTGTGGAACCGCTCTAAGCGCGGCAGAAAAATGCCTGCGGGAGGACGCAGAGAAGATACGCGGGCTATTTCCGGCTTTCAGGTGAAAGCGGGAACAGCCCGTGCGGATTCGATCGGAAGAGTCGGCTCCGGTCAGGAGGCCTTGGCCGCCTCACCGGGGTTGACCAGGTCGCGCAGTTCCTTTGAGGGTTTGAAGTAGGGGACACGCTTGGCCGGAACGTCCACACGCTCTCCCGTCTTGGGATTGCGCCCGATGCGAGGATTACGCTGCCGAATACGGAAAGACCCGAAGCCGCGAATCTCGATCTTGTCACCGCTTTGCAGCGCCCCAATCACTGAATCGAAAATGGTCTCGACGATCACTTCGCCGTCGTGGCGAGTCAGGTCGCCCAGCCGGGTCACCTTTTCCACCAAGTCTGCCTTTGTCATGCCCATGAGGCCTCCGCTCACAGCATAACCGGATTCTGCCTCCGAAGGGGCGAAAAAGAAAGGTCCATTGTGGATTTGAGCCTTTTGGCATCAGCAAGTTGGCGGAAAATCTCCTGGCCGCCGCAGATTGATGGGCCAATTTCGCCCGGCGGCGTATATGATGTGCTGAGTTTCTCCCTGAAAGCCTGGGCCAGGTTCGAGCTGGGATACAGGAGGGGTGGTTTCTGGCGTGACGCATTATCCGAAGTACAGTATCGTGATTCCGGCCTATAACGAGAGCGCACGCATCCCTGCCACGCTTCAGTCGGTCGTGGAGTGCATTCGCGCACGCAACTGGTCCGCGGAGGTCATCGTAGTCAACGACGGCTCAACGGACGGGACGGCCGGCGTGGTGCGGGATTTTGCCCGCCAGACGCCCGAGGTCCGGCTGCTGGAAAACCCCAGCAACCGCGGCAAAGGCTACAGCGTGCGCGCCGGCATGTTGGCCGCCCAGGGCGAGGTCGTTCTTTTCACTGACGCCGATCTCTCGGCGCCCATTGAAGAGGCCGAACGGCTGTTTGCCGCCATCGCCGCTGGCGCTGACATAGCCATCGGCTCTCGCTGGCTTGAGAGCGGTCGCCAGACCCACCGGCAGCCACTCTACCGGCAGTTCTTCGGCCGCTGTTTCAATACCGTCATCCGCGCCGTGATGGGGCTCAAGTTCGCCGATACCCAGTGCGGATTCAAAGCCTTTACGCGGGAGGCCGCTCAGACTGTCTTCCAGCTCCAGACCATCGAGCGCTGGGGCTTCGATCCGGAGATGCTGTTTATCGCCCTCAAGCGCGGTTTCTGGATTGTGGAGGTCCCGGTGAGCTGGGCCCACGACGAACGCACCCGCATGAGCTACCTGAAAGACGGCATGAAGATGCTGCAGGAAATTGCCATCATCCGCTGGAGAGCTCTTCGCGGTCTCTATGGCAAGCAGGTAGATACAGTCCACAGAAACATCCACTAGAGCGGTTCCACAATTCACATGCCCTTTCCGGCATCGAGCAGGGTGGCATTTTCTTGAGGAAAATGCCACTTGATCGCGGTGGGTTCGGGGTACAGCAATTGTGGAACCGCTGTTGGTCTCTGGCCGCTTGTTCTTGTACCAACGCGGTGTGCCCCAGGTCCTGATTCTGGGGCCTGGGGCACAAAGATATATTCCCTGTTCTTACCGCTGATTGATCAGCCGGATGGTCTCAAGGAAGACGTCGCCGTCAATGGTCAGGCTGTGGGGGCTGATCTTGTCCAGGGTATCCTGGGCGGTGTGGTGGTAGCTGTTGTTGGGGCCGTAGTCCAGGTCGATGATGTCAATCGACGGCACACCGCGCTTGACAAAGGGCAGATGGTCGTCTGAGACCGCGGAGTCGCGCTGAAAGAAGTAGCGGTCGTAGCCAAACTTGTGAGCGGCCTGCCGGACCAGCGCCACCAGCCAATCCGTGGACTGGGTTTCATGCAGAATGTCCAGGTCCTTGTCACCGATCATGTCGGCAACGATGAAGGCCTTGACCTTGCCCAGGGTCCCGTCGCGTCCCCACTTGGCGGCCAGGTGGCGCGTGCCATAGGTGGAGTCGGAGTCGGTCCACTGCTGGAACGCCTCTTCGCCGTCGTCGAAGACCAGCCAGACCGAGTACCCGTCCAGCTTTTTGCCGCCTGCCGTCTGGGGGCGCAACACGTCGGCAATCGCCAGCAGCAGCCCGGTCGTCGAGCCGCCGTCGTTGGCGCCGACAAAGTTGATATTGCGCAGCGGGTAGTTGG
This sequence comes from uncultured Acidobacteriaceae bacterium, assembly GCA_963839155.1. Lineage (GTDB taxonomy): Bacteria > Acidobacteriota > Terriglobia > Terriglobales > Acidobacteriaceae > Telmatobacter. Next base: position 19,429 of record CAWITY010000006.1, on the reverse strand, counting down.
TCTCGTAGTGGGTGCAGAGGACGATGACGCCGTCCTTCTTGCCGGGAAAGCGCACGATGAAGTTGCGCATGGCAACCGGCCCGATGGGCGTGTTGGCGGTGAAGGCATCCTCTTCGAGCTAGTCGTGCTTGAACTGGTCGCGCAGGTACGTCTCGGCCTTCAAATGCCCCTGGCTGGTGGGCCAGCGTGGGCCGATGGAGACGAACTGGCGGGCATATTCGTAGGCCTTCGCCCCGTTGAAGTGGGTTTGGGCGGGGGCGGCCAGCGGAGTAAGCAGGAGCAGCCCTGTAACGGCCTTATTCCAGAATGAGGAAAGAATCACAGCGCGGCCTCCTTGGCTTGCTTCTTCTTGCGCCGCGAGGGATGGACCCACCAGGCCACGCCGATGCCCACCAGGTAAAGGCAGAGCATGGGAATGGCGTAGATACACATGGTCCAGGGATCGGGGCTGGGGGTGATGATGGCCGCCACCAAAAAGACCGCCAGAATCGCATAGCGAATGTTCTTCCACAGGAACTTCGGGCTGACGATGCCGAACAGGGCCAGAAAGAAGATCAAAATGGGCATCTCGAAGCTGATGCCCAGTCCCAGGATGATCGACAGAAAGAATCCCGAGTACTCCTCAATGGTGACCATGGAGGTGAAGTTGTGGCCGAAGTCCACAATCAGGATCTTGAGCGCACCGGGCAGCACAAAAAAATAGCCAAAGGACGCACCAGTCAGGAACAGCCCCACCGTGGCCGCCATGAACGGAATCACAAACCGGCGCTCCTTCTGGTAGAGCCCCGGCGCAATGAACAGCCAGACTTGAAAAAGGATGAAGGGCGAGGCCAGGATCGCTCCGCCGATCAGCGAGACCTGCAGGTACACATTCAGCGGGTCCATGGGGTGGGTGAAGACCAGCGTCTTGCCAATGTGGGTAAGCGGAGCCTGGACGAGGGCGAATAGCCTCTCGTGAAAGATGTAGGCCACGATGAAGCCGGCGAAAAGAAATAGCGCGGAGCGGACGATGCGGCGGCGCAACTCGTCCAGATGCTCCATCAGGCTCATGCCGGGGAGTTCCACGCGCTTGCCCACCGCCTCGCGCGCCTTGCCAATTGCGTCTGCGGGATCAACCATTGGGGTTCACAGGCTCCGTTTCAACGGCGGGTTCAGGGGCGGGTTTGGTGCGCGTGCGTTTCCTTTTGGGCTTCGCTGGCGGATCTGCTGCGGGAAGAGCCGCTTGGCTCGCATCCGGAGCAATCGCCAGAGCGGTCTCGCCCGAAGCCTGCACCTGAGCTGCCATGCGGTTGGGCGGCGTTGCGCTTACCTGTTCGCCCGTGGAGGGCGGTTGGACGCTGAGAGATATCTCTTCCGGCTGAGTTTCAAAAGCAGCCGATGGCTGTACCGGATAGAGTGCTTCTCCGGGATAGGGACTCTCGGCGCCTGGCATCGGAAACTGCGCGTCAATGACTTGCGCGGGAACTTCCGCGGGCAACTCCGCGGGCGCTGGAACCGGCGGGGCAAGCGCCATGGTGCGCATCCGCTCTTCTTCCTTCTGTCGGCGGTCGGCCTCCTCGACGCTGCGCAACTCCTCTTCCATCTGGAACTTGAAGTCGTTTGAGGCTTTGCGGAACTCGTACATCAGCTTGCCAATCTGGCGGCCGATCTGCGGCAGGCGGCGTGGCCCGAAGACCACCAGCGCCATCACCATGAGGATCAGCGAGTCTGCCATGCCCAGGCTGGCAAATTCAATTGTCGGTGGTATTCCCATGAAGGGTAATCATACCTGCCCGCGCGCGCCGGTCACAAACGGGCATAGGCAATCCCATGGAGATTCCGAGCAAGGGAAGGTGGATGTTGAAAGGGCACGACTTCAGTCGTGCCGCAAAATGCTGATCATAAAGGGACGGGCTTTAGCCCCTGCGGGATGTTTTGGGGGCTTCGCCTTGCATTCGGGGTTTTTCCGCAGCCTGTAAAGCCGTTCCCTTTCAAGCCAGTTGTCTTTGGCGATTCACGATCTTCATTCGACTGCCCGGCAATTGTGCGTGCGCTGTGCACGCACTGAATTTTCGCCAATTCCCCCCCGTTTCCTTAATTAGCGGACGATCCCGGGCGGGGCACCAGCAGCACGTAGGGAACGTCCGTGCTTGAAAACCGGCTGCGCAATGCGGGATCGGCAAATGGGGGAGCATGATCTCCCACGATGACGAAGACCGTGGGACGGGCCAGCTTGCTCATTGCCAGTGCGGCAACGGAATGATGCAATTCCGAAACCAGTTGATACCAGGCGCAGGCCGACTCATGCTCAGCGAGCAATGGGGCAAAGGAGCAGGGGAAATTGGAGGCGAACGGAGAGGGCGAAGGCACGGGCAGATGCGAGTTGAGCGTCACCCAGTGGACGAAATCCGGACCGCCGCGATCTGTGGCAAGGCGGCGTCCAATCCAATTGGCAATGGACGCGTCGCAGGTGCCGATAAATGCGCCCAGGCAATCCGGCAGCCCCTGCTGCGTGAATTGCTGGTGAAACCACTGCTCCTGGAATCCAATGGTGGCATACCAGCTCCAGCGGCTGAACATGTGTCCATCCATGCCGTGCAGGGCGATGTTGCGATAGCCCAGCGCCGCCATGCGATGGGGAAGGCAGCTTTCCAGCTCACGCGGGGTGGCCTTCAGCAGGTTATAGCCGATGCTGGTGCCGCACAATTCCCTCGCCTCGCCTTCCAACGTTCCACCGTAGAAAGGCACTTGGCCCTGGAGGACCTGGTAGCGCCCTTGAAGATCTGGCTGGACGTAGGGCCGGACCAGCGCAGTGGCGACCTCCGGGTCTGCGGCAACACCCCAGGACTCGGCCAGGACTACCACTAGATTGGGCATCTGCTGTGCGCTCTTGCCCATGGAGATGCCCGCGGCGCGAATGGCCGGCCCGGTGGCGTTGGGAACGGGGACTGGAATTGCGTGCCGGGCTGTTTCCACGGCGATCATGTGAAAGTAGGCGCGCTGGGTGCGGGCCAGCCGCAGCAAGGGAATGCGGCAAACCCGCACCTGGCTGAAGTAGCCCGGCTTCACCGCGTCCAATAACCGCGTCTGCATGAATTGCAGCGGGTTGGGAAAGCCCCCGGTGTTGCGGACGTACGTCACGCAATCCGCAGTGATGCAGATGGCGGCAAAAGCGATCAGGCAGACCGCCGCGCGCCCGCGATGGCGTCCAATGGCCGAGGCCGGCAACAGCGCCGCCAGGCATGCAATCAGCAGCGTGAGTACCACCACCAGGCAAAACGCAAGCAGCCGGGGCCAGGAAAGCGAGTGAACGAAGCTGACATTCGTTGCACATTCCCGGATTGACAGAAAAAAAGTCCGGCAGATGCCGCTCATCAGGTCCGCCGCGATGGCCAGAAGCAGCAAAGGAGAAGCCGAAAAAGACGGCAGGATAAGGGCAAGCAGCCCAATGGCGACAAACTCCATGCAGAAGCAGCCGTCGAAGACCAGGCCGAAGCTGCGGCTGGCGACCCAGAAAGGGAGGTTGGCGAGAACGGCATAGAGAAAGACAAATGCAAGCCAGCGCAAGCGGCCGCTTTCTCTCCAGGTTCTGTAGCGCCGCAGCACGACTCCCATGGATCGAATCATACCGTGGTGCGCGGACAATCCCCTATGGCGACAGCTGCCAAGCGAACCGCTCCATGCCGATTGGGAGCAAGATTGCAGTTTTGTTACAATATTGAGAACTGGAAGCGATTCTTGCCAGGACGTTTTTTTCAGTCCTTCGGCTTTGAGTCGCGTCCAATTATGTGAAAGGGCTGCAACAACCCCGTGGGTGGGGGCCCTCCCGAGGAAATCGGCAAGAGCGCCGGAGACTTTGGGCAGGCCAGTGCATCCACTGCAGCCGCGTTAGCTTTCAACATCCCCGTCCGCTGTTCCACACTTGGAGCAGGCAGGGCTGAAGGCGGAATACGGTGAACCTGGTCCTTGACGAACTAACGGCGGCCTCGCCGGAGGCTGGCAGCAGTTGCAGCCTCGAAGATTATCTTGCGCTTCCCGACCACTCCATGGACGCGCGCATCGCAGAGGCGCGTGCCAAACTCGGCACCACAACCATCTTGCTCGGCCACCACTACCAACGCGACGAAGTGATCCGCTTTGCCGACGCCACGGGCGACAGCTACAAGCTCTCCCGCATCGCCGCCGAAACCGAAGCTAAATACATTGTTTTCTGCGGCGTGCACTTCATGGCCGAGAGCGCGGACATCCTGGGGCATGACGGTCAGCAGGTCATCTTGCCCGACCTGAACGCAGGCTGCTCCATGGCCGACATGGCAGAAATCTCGCAGGTTGAGGCCTGCTGGGAAGCGCTCGAGCGCCTCGGTCTGGCGGAAGAGACGATCCCGCTGACCTACATGAACTCGACCGCCGCCATCAAGGCCTTCTGCGGAGAACACGGCGGGCTGGTATGCACTTCGTCGAACGCCGATGCCGCTTTCCGGTGGGCCTTCGCGCGCGGCAAGCGCATCCTCTTTCTGCCCGACCAGCACTTGGGCCGCAACACCGGCTATGCGATGGGCATCCCGCTGGACCAAATGGTGGTCTGGGACCCCTGGGGGCTGCAAGGCGGGCAAACCAGGCAGAGCCTGACGGACAGCCGCGTGCTCTTGTGGAAGGGCCATTGCGCGGTACACCAGCGCTTTTTGCCCAGCCATGTGGACCAGGTGCGCACCAAGTACCCCGGCATCCAGGTGATTGTGCATCCCGAGTGCCGCTGGGAGGTCTGCCAGAAGGCTGACGCCATGGGATCGACCGAGCGCCTCATTGCTTTGGTAGAGCAGGCCCCTGAGGGCCAGATGTTCGCCGTGGGCACTGAGATTCACCTGGTCAACCGCATGGCCAAGCGCTTTGCCGCGCAGGGCAAGCGCGTCATCACTCTGGACGACACCGGTTGCCTGTGCACCACCATGTACCGCATCACTCCGCAGCACCTTTGCTGGGCGCTCGAAAACCTGGCCGAGGGGCGGGTGGTCAACCGCATTCAGGTGCGCCCGAGCGTGAAGCGCTGGGCCAAGGTGGCCCTGGACCGAATGCTGGAAGTGTGAAGAAGCAGGGACTGAGGGACTAGGGACTAAGGGACTGAGGGAATAGGGACTGGGGACCGGAGAGCAGAAAGCCGAAGAAAAACGGAACGCGCGCGAGAGACAAATGATCGAGAACGACAAGCAGTTCTTTGACCTGCTCCGATCACTGATCGAGGCATGGTGCGACCGCCGGTGCTTGGGCGCGCTTCGTCTCATCCTTCCCGCATACCCAATGCCTTCTGGCCTTACGGACAGTTGGGGAGAGTTGGAGATCGCGCTTGCCAACGTGAGGGCTTTCGCGCGGAATGAACTCACCGGCTCGGAACTGGAATCAGTAGGGGATGCGATTCGAACGATACGAAAAGCAATGGGGCGTTTCTGACAGGCTCGGAGTATTGCTTCTGAGTGGCGAAGCATGGCAGAATCCCAGTCCCTCTGTCCCTCAGTCCCTAGTCCCTAGTCCCTTTTTCGTCGTATCCTATTACTCAAAGGCGGCGCTCCATGAAGACTTTCACTCTCGACGAAGCGCAATCGTTGCTCCCGGTACTGGAAGCTCTGCTGAAGCGCGCCATCGAAGGCAAGAAGTCCGCCGAAGAGGTGGATACGGGCCTCACCGACCTGATGCGGCGCATCTACATTTCAGGCGGCATGAGGGTAGACGTAAGCAAGGTTTCAAAGCAGCGCGCTGAAATGGAGAGTCACCTCCAGCGAGTCCGCGAGAGCATTGCCGAGATCGACTCGATCGGCGTGCAGGTGAAAGATCTCGAAGCCGGGCTGCTTGATTTCCCCTGCCGGGTGGACGACCAGGTGGTGCTGCTCTGCTGGCGCATAGGCGAACCGGCCATCGAGCACTGGCATACCACCGAAACCGGTTTCAATGACCGCCAGCCGGTGGACGAGCGCTTCCGCCGCCGCTCCAACTCCGGCGGCCGGCCAAACTAATTGAACTTAAGGAGATTTGTTGCAAGGCACGACGTTATTCGTGCCCTGTAACAAAACGGTATGTTTGCTCTCGAACTTTGGCACTGAGAACGCACGCAACGATTGAGACTGACCGATCGTATGATGAGTCAGAAGTTGATTCCAGAAAAGATCTCTCATTCGTTGCGAGTGTAGCGAGCGGAAGGACCTGCCGGGATGGCAGCGTATTTGTTTAGAGCCGCGCCCTTCAATACGGCGACTTAGAGCTTATCCGCAAATTGTGGAGCCGGTCTCCGGGCCGGCTGTACTGGCGGCTTGCAAGCCGCCGGATGCGATGTGTGCGACTCTGGAGCCCCAGGCTGGTGTCCTGAGACCATAGTTCGCTGAACAAAAACACTGTCATTCTGAGCGAACGGGGCCCTGAACGTATCTCAGTTCGGGGGTGGTGAGCGAAGAACCTGCTTTTTCTCGCCCCCTATTTCTGATTCGAATTTCAGACTCAGGACACTAGAGGAAGGCAATTCACGGATAAGCGCTCATTCAGAGGTGCCCTAATCCAGCGGCCTGACCCAGATATTTCTGAAACTCAGCGGCTCGCTCTTGTCGCCATGGGCCTGGAGCTTGATCGGCGCGCTCTCGAACTTTCTATAGAATGGCTTGCCAATGTAGAGAGTTTCTCCCTTCAACTCAAAGTGATTCTGCACCAGTACGCCATTGAAAAACACCGTAACGCAGGCCGGTGTTTTCAGCGAGCCGTCCGCGTTGAATCCGGGAGCGATCCAGATCACGTCGTAGCTTTGCCATTCGCCCGGCTTGCGGCTAGGGTTTACCAGCGGAGGGCTCTGCTTGTACATACTGGCCGCCTGGCCGTTGACGTAGGTCTTGTTGTTGTAGGAGTCGAGGACCTGCAACTCATACCCTGCATCGCCGGGGCCGGTTGAAGCGAGGAAAACGCCGCTGTTTCCGCGCGCCTGGCCACTCCCGGTGATGTTCTCAGGGATTCTCCACTCAATGTGGAGTTGATAATCCCTGAATCTTCGCTTGGTTTCAATATTTCCTACCCCCGGCGCCTTAGCCACAGTCAGGATGCCGTCGTGTACGACCCACTGGGCGGGCGAATGGTCCTGCGCCGACACCCATTCGTCGAGGTTCTTCCCATCGAAGAGAACGATTGCGTCGGACGGAGCCGCCGCATCGGTTGCGCCCGGCGTGACGATGGCCGGCACGGGTCCCCATACTTCTGTATCTTCAGGTTTGGGCGCAGCGGGTTGTTGCGCGGATAGTGAAGCAGCGACAAATACCAGACATGCCAATGCGATGGAACGACTTATCTTCACCGTAAAATCCCCCTGTTTCTCTCGATGCGGCTGCATAGGCCGCGAAAAAATTCTGGTATGGTCCATTTTTTGAAAGGGCACGACTTCAGTCGTGCCGCAAAATGCTGATGATAAAGGGACGGGCTTCAGCCCCTGCGGGATGTTTTTTGGGGGCTTCGCCTTGCATTCGGGGTTTTTCCGCAACCTGTGAAGCCGTGCCCTTTCAAAACCTGCTTTCACCGCAGGCTGTCAGGAGTCTCTCCGCCGCGTGCAAAGCCCGCAGCTTTCGCGGGCTTTACTTGAGCGGAAAGAGCTTGATGTTGCGGAAGAAGACCTCAGCGCCTTCGGACTGGAAGAGAATCCTCCCGCTCGCCGGGAAGGCATCTGTTCCCTCGTTGGCCAGCTTGCCGTTCACGTATTGCCACAGGTGGCCGTCATGGTTCACCAGTTCCACTACATTCCACTGGCCGTGCGGCTTCTCCAACTCGTTGGTGGGGTCGCGCCAGCCGGTTACGTTTTTGAATTCGCCCTTGTTGAATCGGTCGAACTTCAATCCACCCCCGGCGGGGCCGGTCTGCCGGGCTCCGTCCTTGCCGGTCAGTGCCGCGCCGTCGGTCATCCAGAAATCTCCTGTGCAACCCTCGTTGATCTGGAACTCAATCGACCGCGGCCAGACCTTGTCAGGACCCTGGATGTTGTAGAGGATTCCGCTGTCGCGCGCCTGCCCTGCGCGCGGCGCGAAAGTGCCCTCGCCCCACTTGAACTCGGCGCGCAGATAGTAGTTCTTGTATTCCTTCCGGGTGACGATGTAGCCCATCTCCTTGCCGGAGATATGGATGAGCCCCTTCTCGACCGTGAAAACATGGCCGGGATCGGCGTTGAGACCGGTGCTGGGCAGAAAGGTGTCGAATTGGCTCAGGTCCTTGCCATCGAACAGCACCACCGCCGGCCCATGTTTCGGAATGTCTTTCGCCTGCGCCCAGCCGAAAGTCGCGCAAGCCAATCCAGCGAAGAGCAAAAAAGCCGTCTGCTTACCGATTTTATGCAATCCCATCGATTGATCTCCTGTCGCCAGCCATTCTCGCCTTCTGCTGGCGCGGGACGCAAGTCTGCCTTTTCGTGGGGACTCGCGGCAAAGTGACCGCCTTTGCCGCAATTGCCGATATAATGCGTGCGAAGATGGCGCCAATCGCGAGCCAGGGAAGTGTCTGCCGGTGTAAAGACTGCTTTGGAAATTGAGGCTGGAGGCATCTGGAGCGGGTTGAATGGCTGGAAGAACCCAGCGGGAATCGAGCATGGCATTGTTGTGCAAGAGCAAAACTCCGGAGGAGCCACCAGTGATGGCCAGCTTTACGGAACGCCGCCTCGGCTTTCTTCGCTGGACAACCTTGCTTTTTATTGCGGGTTTGCTGCTGGTTGCGCCCGGGTTTGCGGGGACGGCGGCACATGAGGGGCTCGCCACGCTGCGCACGACTCATGCTGTGCACAGCCTCTCCTCGAAAGAAGCAGCGCGGGGCTATCCGGTTCATTTGAAGGCTGTGGTGACTTACTTCGATCCGTCTCTCTATGCTGACGGGTCGGCTCCCATGTTCGTTCACGATGCGACGGGGTGCATCTTTGTTTTCGTGGCGCACGGCGCATACCAGTCGCTGCCTGCCGGATCGCTGGTGGAGTTGCTGGGCGTCACCGCACCTGGTGACTTTGCTCCCATCGTTGTCGAATCGCAAATCCAGCTCATTGGACGTCCTGGCCTCCCGTCAAACCCAGATCGGCCAAGCCTGACCCGCCTCTTGTCTGGAGCCGAAGACGGCCAATGGATCGAGGTCGAGGGTGTCGTTCATTCGGCCGTGGAGCATAATGGCCACACCAACATGCAGTTGGTCATGGCGGACGGCCCAATCACCATTTTGATGGGGGACCATGCATTTGCGGCCTACGCCGCGCTGGTCGACGCAAGGGTCCGCATCCGCGGCAACGCAGGCCCGCTCATGGACCCCAGCCGCACCCAGATGATCGGCGCAAAGATCGATTCCCCCGGTCACGCGGCGGTGGAGATCCTGGACCCCGCACCGGACGACCCGTTCAAACTTCCGATCGTCTCCATAGACAGGCTGTTGCGGTGGGACATGGCGCCGCTTCTGGCTCACCGTGTGCATTTGCGGGGCAGGGTGACATTTCAGTGGCCAGGCTCGTCGGTCTGCATCCAGGATGCCACGCAAGGGATATGCGCGCAAACTGAACAGAACACGCCCCTCGCCGCCGGCGATCTGATTGACATTGCGGGATTTGCCAAGGCGGAGGGCGCCGCGCCCGTTCTGACCGATGCGGTATTCAAACGCGACAACTCCGCAGCAATGCCGGTAACCGCCCTGCCGCTCACAGCAGAACAAGCCTTGGCGGGAGGGCATCGGTCCAACCTTATCCAGGTTGAAGGCCAACTCATCTCCCGCGACCTGGCCTCCGGGGATACCACCTTACTTCTCTCTTCCCAGCGATACATCTTCAAAGCCATCTTGCCCAAAGAGTTTCGCACGCCTGAAACCGACGCATGGAAGAATGGCAGCGTTCTGCGCGTTACGGGAATCTGTTCCGTCCAACTGGACCTTCACAGAAGCGTGTTGGGGGCTGGAACAGCGGTGCCAACGACCTTCCAGGTTCTGATGCGCACGCCGGCGGACGTGACCATTGTCGGCAAGCCCTCCTGGTGGACGCCCGCGCATATGGTGATTCTTCTTGCGTTGGCGCTGGCCGCCACGCTGGCCGCGCTGGGCTGGGCAGTGGTGCTCAGAAAGCGCATCCGTGAAAGCGAAGAACGGTTTCGCCACATGGCTCAGCACGATGCCTTGACCGGCCTGGCCACGCGTTTGGTACTGCAAGACCGCCTCAATATCGCATTGGAAACTGCCAAGCGCCATAAAACCGGGCTGGCGCTCCTGATGCTTGATCTGGACAAGTTCAAGGAAATCAACGACAAGTTCGGTCACAGCGCCGGCGACGAGGTGCTGCGGGTGACCGCGCACCGCCTCCTGGAGGGGCTGCGCAAGAGCGATACGGTGGCCAGGATCGGCGGCGACGAGTTTGTGATCCTGCTTCCCGAATTGGACGACAGGCCTGCGGTGGAGAACATTGCCGGAAAGTTGGTGGCAGCGCTGTCGGCTCCCATTTCGTTCGAGAAACACCTTGTGCTGGTCACAGCCAGTGTCGGGGTCTGCACCTTCTCCGCGGAGAATCTGGATGCCGAGGAGGTGCTGAAAGATGTGGATGCGGCACTCTACCAGGCCAAGGCGCGCGGGAGAAACTGCTTTGCGGTGTTCAATCCCGAGATCGGCGAGATCATCTAGAAAGATTGAGCCTCGACTCGCTATCTCAGGCCGGTCGCGCCGCCCTTTCGACAAAGCAGGTAATCAAGCCCACGGGCAGAAAACGAACCATCAGCGCCGTGAACCGGCCGCCAAAGTACGGGACGATGGTCCGCTGGCCGCGCGCCAATGCGGCGATTGCCAGGCGGGCCACTTCCGACGCCGGCTGTTTGCGTCCCGCCAGAAAGTCCTGGGAGCGGGCCACAGCGAAGAACTCGCTCTCCGTCGGCCCTGGGCAAAGCGCCGTCACTTTCACGCCGTGGCGGGCCACTTCCGCCGCCAGACCCAGCGCAAAGAAGCGGTCGAAGGCCTTGCTCGCCGCATAAGTGGTGAGGTACGGCACGGGCTGGAAACTGGCCGTCGAAGCCAGCACCAGCACCCAGCCCCGGCGGCGCTCCACCATGCGAGGAACGAACAGTCGTGACAAACGAACGACGGCCTCGCAATTCACGCGAACCTGGCTCAGTTCCTGCTCGACCGGGCTCAGGTGGAAAGCGCCATACTGCCCCAGGCCGGCATTGTTGACCAGGATATCGACCGTGAGCCCTGCGCCTTCAGTGGCGTCGTAGAGCTGTTGCGGTGCGGTGGGATCGTTCAGGTCCGCGGCGACAATGCGCACTTCCGCGCCCATCGCCTCAAGCTCAGCAGCCAGGGTTTCAAGCCTGTCTTTGCGCCGCGCCGTGAGTATGAGCTTGGCTCCGCGACCAGCCAGTTCCCGCGCCAATGCGGCGCCGATTCCCGCACTGGCTCCAGTCACCAGAGCCCATTTGCCCTTGAAATCCTCTGTCTTCTTCATCGCGGCTCCATCATAGCGGATGGCGAACGGTGGGGAGACTGAGGGGATCGCTCTTGCCGGCAGCGGTTCAGCGCCAGCTTCATCTCACCCCTGTTTGCGGAGCGCCAGTTCCACTACGCGCTGCATCTCGGCTTCGGGCGCGGGCTTGCCGGTCCAAATCTCGAACTGGCGCGCGCCTTGCTGGACGAACATCTCCACCCCGCTGATGGCCGGGATGCCCCGCTCCGCGGCCAGTTTGAGCAGAGGCGTCTCCAGTGGGTTGTAGACCATGTCGAAGACCAGTGCGGCATTCAGTTCGCTGGTTGCAATGGGCAGCGCCTGCTTGGATCCTTCCATGCCGCAGGGCGTGGTGTTGATCAGTACGTCAAACCGGCCGCGCGCAAACTGTTCATGGGTAAGCGCCTGGGCTCCGGCATCTTTGGCAAGCGCTAGAGCGGTCTCGTGGGTGCGATTCACCACCAGAACCTCCACTCCCTGGTCTACCAGGGCAAAGACCGCGGCCCGAGCCGCACCTCCTGCGCCTAGCACCGCGATGCGCGCGCCTTTCAGCTTGAGGCGCTTTTCAAGAGGCCTCACCACGCCCGCCGCGTCGGTGTTAAAGCCTACGATTGTGCCGTCTCTGGCCACCCGCAGGGTATTGCAAGCGCCGATGCGGGCGGTCAGCGGGTCGCTGTTGGCCAGGTGAGGCAGAATCTCCTGCTTGAGGGGCATGGTCACGGCCACGCCGGCGAGCGGCAACTCACGCACCAGGGTCAGCAGGTCGGCCAGGGCGGTGGTCCTGAGGGGCAGCAGGACGGCATTCACGCCCTCGCGGCGGAAGGCGGTGTTCTGCATCAGCGGAGAGAGCGAATGTGCGATGGGATTGCCGGCCACGCCGAAGATGCGCGTTGCATGGTCCAATTGTTCCATGCGGTAAAGGTCGCGCAGGGTGCGCGCAGTCACCTGGCCGGGAGCTGTCTCCACGCCGCCGCCAGAGGAGGCGAAGGTAAATGCACCGCCGGCCCGCGGTCCCAGGACACGGCTCACAATGCCCTCCTCGCCCATCGCGATCCCCACCACGTGCGCGGAGAGCGACCGTTCTTCAATGAGCTTGAGGACAGCCAGGTTGTCGGCCAGGGATTGTGCAGTTGAAACCACTTTGACAAACTCCGGCGCGAAGGCTTCGATGCGTTTTGCCGCCTGCTCCAGGTTATGGGTGCCTTTGAAATCGTGGAAGCTGACCAGCAGCGCCGTGCCGGCGTCCCGCAGGCCCGCGCGAAACTTCTCCAGTTGCTCCGGGCTTGCTTCCTCGGCCGACTCAACTCCAAGATCGGCGATCTGGCAGCCGGCCTGGGCGGCTGCCGTGAGTGCGGCAAGCTCATCGTCCAAGGACCCGGCGAAGTTGCCGCCCGAGGATTTGCGCCGGCAGGTGGCAATGGCCGTTACATCGCGACGCCCGGCCAGGAACTCCCTCAGCTTGCTCATTGCCGCCACGGGCTTGGGCAGCGAGTCCAGGCGCAGCTCAAGAAACCTCGAATCGGAGAGCGCGGCCTCGGCCCGGTCGATCAATTCGGATGGCGATCCGGCCTGAATGGCCACGCACAGCTTGCCCACCCGGAACCTGGGAGGGGGCGGCGCGGGTGCTGAATGAGACGCGTTGGGAGTGTGCTTCGACATAGCCATCAATTGACGCATCTTAATGGTGTTCAGGCCAGGATGCAAATAGAGCGGAACCGGAATGGGTGTAACCGGAAGCCTCGGAATCCAAGCCGGCGCGGCTCCCGTGAGCGGGACCCGGCACAGAATCCAAGAGGGCACAGTCATTCTGGTTTCATTCCAGGGCGGTCTTTGGGACTCCATGCGATGTTATTGGGCAGGGCAATCGCATTTGGGCTGTTGAGTAGTTTTGAAAGTCCGCGCTATTTCCGCCCTCATCCAGGGAATCCAAGTGCAATAGTTCTATGTTATTGGGAGTATGGTGCGCTCTAACCCGCTTCGCTGTGGCAACCTAGATGTTTGGAGGAATTTGCTCATCATGTCTGCTCAGATTTCCGTCGCCGCTGCCGAAGACCTTCACGCCTGGGAGGCAGGAGGCGCCGTATCCGCCGAGGAACTCTCCGGCTGGGTGAGCGCGCGGCTGACGGCGCACCAAGAGGCGCTGGCTGCTCTACTGGCCGTTCAAGGGCCGCGCACCCCGGAGAACTCCCTGCTGTTTTTCGATGTGGCGATTGAGCATCTCAACCTGGCCGGCGCGCAGGCCGGGGTCTTGAATTCCGTGGCGATTGACAAGGCGGTCCGCGATCAGGCGCAGCAGGAAGCGCAGCGAGTGGCGCAGGCCGGCAGCGCGTTGAGCCTGAACCGCCAGGTCTATGAGGCGCTGGCGGCCATCGATCTGGAAGGCGCCAGCGCGGCAACCCGGCACTTTGTCGAACGCACCCTGCTCAGCTACCGTCTGGCCGGCGTGGACAAGGATGAGGCTACGCGCGAGCGACTGCAGGTTCTGCACGAAAAGGCCACGCACCTCTCGCTGGAATTCAGCCGCAATATCCAGGAAGGCGGAAAGACCATCGAGGCTACGGCTGCCGAACTGGAGGGGCTGCCGGAGGACTACCTGGCCCGCCATCAGCCCGGCGCGGAAGGCCGCATTACGCTCTCCACCGACCAGCCCGACATGCAGCCGGTGATGACTTTTGCTTCAAACGCCGCACTTCGCGAGCGCATGTTCCTGGCGTACAATACACGCGCTCATCCGGCCAACAAACAGGTTCTCCTCGACCTGCTGGCCATCCGGCAGGAGATCGCTCATGTACTGGGCTTCCGCAGTTGGGCTGACCTGGCTACCGCCGACCAGATGATGGGTTCGGCGGCGAACGCGCGCACTTTTCTGTCGAAGCTGAACGAAGCCAGCGACGCCGGCGCCATGCGTGAGTTCGAGCTGATTTTCGAGTTTGCCCGCCAGCGCCAACCGGGTCTGGCTTCCATCGACATGGCCAGCCGGGCCTACTGGTACGAGCAATTCCGCCGCTCCGCCTTTGACTTCGACTCCCAGTCCGTGCGCCCTTATTTTCCATATGATCAGGTCGAAGCCGGAGTGCTTGAAACCGCGGCGCGCCTCTTCAAGATCGAATTCCGGCGTTCCACGGCGCGTGGCTGGGATCCGACGGTTTCGGTCTTCGAGGTTTTGGACGCGGGCCGGCCCGTGGGCCGTTTTTACCTGGACATGCATCCCCGCGAGGGCAAGGACAAGTGGTTTTCCGCCGCGCCCATCGTGACCGGCGTCCGGGGACGGTCCATGCCCGAGGCTGCCCTCATCTGCAACTTTCCTGGCGGCACTGAAGACGATCCCGGCCTGATGCAATACAACGACGTGGTCACCTATTTTCACGAGTTCGGCCACCTCATGCACGCGATCCTCGGTGGTCAGACAGAATGGGCGGGGATTTCAGGCTTTGCCACGGAAGGCGATTTTATCGAGGTGCCCTCGCAGATGCTGGAGGAGTTCTTCCGCGACGAGAAGCTGCTGCAGGCTTTTGCCAGGCACTATCAAACAGGAGAGACGCTTCCTTCAGAGACCATCAAGAAGATGAAGCAGGCAGGCGCTTTTGGAAGGGCCGATTGGGTGCGTTCGCAACTCTACTACACCACCCTCTCGCTCGACCTGCACGACCGGGCGCCCAAGGGCCTGGATCTGGACAGCATGGTAGAAACCGTTCATGCCAGCCTGCAACCCTGGACGTGGCTCGAAGGCAACCGCATGTATACCAGCTTCGGGCACCTGACCGGTTACTCGTCGAATTACTACACTTATGCCTACGACAAGGTCATTGCGCTGGACTTTTTTGCCCAGTTCGATGCGGCGGACTTGCTGGGCTGCGATGCCGGCGTTCGCTACCGCAAGGCCGTGCTGGAACAAGGCGGATCCAAGCCAGGCCGCCAGATGGTCCGCGATTTTCTCGGCCGCGACGAGGAGTTCGCGGCTTTCAGCAAGTGGCTGAACGAGGAGTTCGAAGGCGGATCGTAAAACCGAAGCTGCGGCGCGGATGCAGGACAACGGCCTCCGCGCCGCAGCATGGATTTTGACTCGAAGAGCAACCAGGTGGCGGCACGCTTGTCTTACGCCGTTGCCGCGTTGGCCACCGACTGCAAGCCGCGGGCTTCAATCTCAAATTCGCGGATCTTGTACTTTTGGATCTTCCCGCTGAGCGTGGCAGGGAACTCGTCGACAAAGCGCACATGTTCCGGGATCTTGTAGTAGGCGATCTGGCCCTGGCAGAAGCTCTTGATCTCCTCTTCCGTAGCTTCCACGCCGGGACGCAGGCGAACCCAGGCGACTACGATTTCGCCCAGCCGCGCGTTGGGAAGGCCAACGACCTGCGCTTCTCCTACCTTGGGGTGGGTGTAGAGGAACTCCTCCACCTCGCGCGGGTAGATGTTCTCGCCGCCGCGAATGATCACGTCGCGGGAGCGGCCAGTGATGCGGAGACAGCCGTCTTCGCGCATGATTCCCAGGTCCCCTGTGTGCAGCCAGCCATCGGCGTGAATGACTTGCGCCGTGCCCTCGGGGTCGCCATCGTAGCCCTTCATCACCACGAAGCCGCGGGCGCAGATCTCGCCTTGCTCGCCGACCGGGGCGGTTTCCCCGGTGATGGTGGAGACGACCTGGATTTCAGTTTGTGGCATGGCGCGGCCCACGGTGTTGACGCGCACCTCGATCGAATCGCCGGCGTCGCTCATGGTCACCACGGGCGAGGTTTCGGTTTGTCCGTAGGCAATCACCAACTCGCCGATATGCATCTCGTTGAGGACGCGCTTCATGAGCTCGATGGGGCAGGGAGCGCCGCTCATCATGCCGGTGCGCAGGCTGGTCAAGTCGTAGGTGGCGAACTCGGGCAGAGCGAACTCCGCCACGTACATGGCAGGAACTCCGTAGACCGAGGTGGCCCGCTCGTTGTGGACAGCCTTGAGCGTGGCGCGGGCCTCGAAGGTCCAGTTGGGCAGGATGAGCGCGGCGCCGGTATTGAGCGCGGTCATGGTGCCGATGACGCAGCCGTAACAGTGAAACAGCGGCACGGGCACAACGATCTTGTCCAACTCGGTGTAGTGAAAGCCTTGCGCGAGGAATTGGCTGTCGTTGACCACGTTGTGATGGGTCAGCATCACTCCCTTGGGCATGCCGGTGGTGCCGCTGGTGTATTGGATGTTGGCCACATCGTCCACCGACACCTGGGCGGGGAGCTCGCCGGGCGTGTCCAGCAGCGCCGTCCATTCAGGCGAGTCGAAGTAGATGGTATGCGCCAGTTCGAGCGTCAGCCCATGGCGCGCGCGGCCGAGGATCTCCTCGTAGTCGGCGCGCTTGTCTTTGTGCCACAGGAAGAGAACCTTCATGCGCGAGCGCAGCAGCGTGAACTGCAACTCGTGGGAGCGGTAAGCCGGGTTCACGTTGACCAGAGCGGCTCCTGCACGAGCGCAGCCCATGTGCAACATGAGCCACTCGATGCAGTTGGTGGACCACAGGCCCACGCGGTCGCCCCTGCGGACGCCCAGCGACCACAGGCCGCGGGCCACGCGGTCGGCCATGTCGCTCAGCTCGGCCCAAGTCAAGCGCCGCTCCTGGTGGCATGAAGCCACGGCCAACCGGTCGCCGAAGCTGGCGGCTGTGCGGTGCAATAGATCGCCAATGGTCAGTTCCAGCAGGGGGCGGCTGGGGCCTCGTGTGTAGCTCAACGCTGAGAGATTCTCTTCGAAAGGCATAGTTCTTTTTTTAGGGGTAACGAAAGGCAGTGTACACCCTGACAGGGGTGCGAGCCAGTTCACTGATCACAAGCGGAAGGGAAGCGCGGGGGTAGATGGGCATTCTGCCCGTGGACAAAGGCCCCCGGCGCCGGGAAGGAAGCGGAAGAGCGCCGCTCTTGCCGCCCGCGTTGTCTGGTCCGATTCAACGGGCCAACTTCACCCCGCTCAGCCTGTCTCCATCATCTGGTCTTCCATTTCGAATGGAGTGTCCGATTCGGCGGGCCGGATCAGGCGATGCAGATAGGCCCTGGAAATGCACAGGCTGCGGGCGGCCAGAGTCTTGTTTCCGTTGTTCTCCCGAATGGCGGTCTCGGCCACGTTGAGTTTGAAATCGCGTAGCTGCTGCTCGAAAGAACCGGCTGGAAGGCCGCTGCCGATGGCAATGACATTCTCTTCCTGAATGTGTAGCGGCAAATCCGCCGCGGAGATCGACTCTCCGCACGCGGTGACGATGGCCCGCTGGATCACATTCTCCAACTCGCGCACATTTCCCGGCCAGGGGTAATTCTGCAACAGGGCCAGCGCAGCGGGCTCGAAGCCCCCCATGGGCTTTTGAAACATCTGCGAATAGTGGCGCAGAAAGTGCCTCGCAATCTGCGGAATGTCGTCTCCATGTTCTTGAAGCGCGGGCGTTTCGATGCTCACCACGTTCATTCGGTAATAGAGGTCCTCGCGGAGCTTGCCTTGCGCGACCATCTCGGGCAAATTCTGGTTGGTGGCGAAGATGAGTCGCGCGCGCAAGGGAATCAGCCGCGTGCTGCCCAGACGGTTGAACTGGCGCTCCTGGAGCACGCGCAGGAGTTTGACCTGGGTAAACAGGCTCAGTTCGCCGATTTCGTCGAGAAAGATGGTGCCGTCCGCTGCCTGTTCGAAGTAGCCTTCCCGCGCTCCCACCGTGCCGGTGTAAGCACCCTTTTCATGACCGAACAGTTCGGCCTCGATCAAGGTCTCGGGAATGGCGCCG
This sequence comes from uncultured Acidobacteriaceae bacterium, assembly GCA_963839155.1. GTDB lineage: Bacteria > Acidobacteriota > Terriglobia > Terriglobales > Acidobacteriaceae > Telmatobacter. Next base: position 1,259 of record CAWITY010000006.1, on the reverse strand, counting down.
CAGGCCACCGCTACAAAGGGGCGGCTGGAGCGAGTTCCCAGGTTGTGAATCGCGCGGGCTACCAGCTCTTTTCCCGTGCCGCTCTGGCCGGTGACCAGCACGGAGACATTGATGTCTTTCACCGACTGGACCAACTGGTAAATCTTCTGCATCTGCGGGCTGGACCCGATCATGCGATCGCAACCGGCAGGGATCTCTGGCTTCTGCTGCGCGCCCTGGAGTTGCCTCTCCAGCGAGGACTCGCCGTGGGCCCGGCGCAGCATGATTCTCAAATCGCGAATGGACGGAGGCCTGCGGCAAAAGCTGAATGCGCCCAGGCGAACCAGTTCCAGAGCCGTCAACCGTAAGGTGTCGTCGGCCATCACCACCCAGCGCGCTTCCGATCCGATCAGCCGCCTGGCGCAGCCGATTCGCTCCTTGACCGCCGGATGATTCGCGTTCAGGTCCAGCAACACCACATCGGATTCTCCGGTCGAAAGCAGGTCGTCAATTTCCTCGCCCTTGGCCGTCATGGAGACGCTGAATTCCTTCCCCAATGCGGAGTTCAGGAGGACCTGTAGTGCGCGATCTTCGGAATACAACAGCACCTTGGTCATAGAAGCCGGTCCGCTCTTGCCGGTGATACCCGCATGTGGTCTGAAGCCCTCAATTGGCCTAACGACCGATGTGGAAAATTATTTAGCTCTCCAGCCGTCAATTCGAACTTTGGTAACCGGAGAGCAGGGCGGTAAAAGGCCCGCGCAGCGCTCGATCGGCCGGGAGAAGCGCCCTTATCGTGTTCACTCCATAGAGGCTTATCTTGAACACGCCTTCACACGCGCCGTTCTGCCGCGGCTGGGGCCCGGCCTCGTCAGGTGTATATGACTTGCTTCACTCCAGGGTTGGGAGTGTGAACATCTGTGAACACTGGAAGTTCTTTTGACCCTTGAAAGGCAGCTCCCGGCTCGCGGCGACGCGTCACAGGAAGGTGGCGCCGCCTGCCTTGCAGGCTGGCTTGGCGGTGCGCAGGCCGGCCCCGTATGCGTGTGATACATTTGCGCCATGATCTTCAAGGGATTGGCGATATTCGCGGTGCTGCTGGCGATGCCGCAAGCGCCCCTCTTCGCTCAGGCAACCAACATTCCCGGCGCGAGCCGCCCCGTTCCGCCAAATTCGGCAGCTTCCGCCACCGCTCCTCTGGGTGCGGGTGGCCCCTCGGGGAAAGCCGACTGCAATGGAGTGCCGTGCGATGAATCGCAGCCTCGAGTGGTTGTCAGCAT